>NZ_JAMJWE010000499.1 GCF_023554105.1 Brucella sp. 21LCYQ03 | reverse complement strand
AGCATAGAACGATTTAAGTAAGTGACAACAAGATATTAAAAACCCTAAGGCAATGAATAAAACTATAATCATCAACATAAACAGCATCGTTTTCCACATTGAGGAGGATGCCTACGAGATATTGCGTTCCTACATGATCGATATCAAACGGCACTTTGGCCGTTCGGAGGACAGCAAAGAAATTTTAGAAGATATTGAGAATCGGATTGCTGAAATGTTTTCAGAACGCATCCACTCCGGTAAGAAAGAGGTGATCGGTATTGATGACGTCAACCAGGTCATCGGGCAGATGGGGCGTGTGAGTGATTTTGAAGCTGGCCTAGTGGGCGAGGATGAAGAAGCTCCAAGTACTGCCGATGCCGAAAAGGCGAATGAAGAGCAAGAGCAGCAGGCACCGATCAATGAGCCTACTTATTTTGCTAAAAAATTAATGAAGGATCCGGATGACAAGATCTTAGGCGGTGTATGTAGTGGACTAGGACATTACTTCGGCATAGAACCAAAGTGGGTTCGGGTGATGTTTCTTGCC
>NZ_JAMJWE010000498.1 GCF_023554105.1 Brucella sp. 21LCYQ03 | reverse complement strand
GAGGCAGATGTGGATACTTCTTCATTTAATTCACTTTGCGATAATCTATCGACGCCTATGTATTTTTTTGAAAAGTGCAGATGATGAAGAATGGCTTCGACAATAATCACAGCACCATCCACAATCAACCCGAAGTCTAAGGCACCTAGGCTCATCAGATTTCCACTAACACCAAAGATATTCATCATGGTAATGGCGAAGAGTAGGGAAAGTGGAATGACCGAAGCGACAATGACCCCAGCCCTGAAATTGCCCAGAAACAGCACGAGTACCAATACCACGATCAAAGCGCCCTCCAATAAATTTGTTTGGACTGTGCTAATGGCATTGTCTACCATCTTGGTTCTGTCCAAAAATGGTTCTATTTTGATGCCTTCTGGTAAAGTTTGCTGTATTTCGAAGACCTTTTGCTTTACCGTCTTGATTACGTCGGAAGAATTTCCACCCTTGAGCATCATCACAATACCACCGCATACTTCTCCTTCTCCGGCCATGGTCAGCGCTCCGTATTTTATTGCCGACCCTAATTT
>NZ_JAMJWE010000497.1 GCF_023554105.1 Brucella sp. 21LCYQ03 | reverse complement strand
ACATTGACCGATTTATACATAATACCGAATTACAACAGTCTATCAAGAAAAATATTTTGATACAACGCCCTACACTAGACCGTCAGACATTTATTGAACAACAGTTGAGATATTTTACTGGAAAAGAAAATCAAAGGGACATTACTATTGACAAAATATAGTAGTTCCCGCAAAATTTAGATATATTTGTTTTTCCCTTTTTTGACAAAATACCTGAATGTCTATACTTAGCAGATTCTTTAGTAAATCGTGTCATCAACTGATGATAATTTTATTTACTCTCTCCACTGTTCCGTATGTATACGGACAAGACCGTCTATTTGAAACGCAGGTGGTAAAAGTTAATCTATTACCGCTGGGTTTACGTAGTTATAATGTTGGTTATGAGACAACTTGGAGTGATCAGTGGTCTGTGTCCATAGCTTTTGGTCTTCGCCCCAAAAATTCATTCCCATTTCGAGAAGATATTGAAGGCTATTACTCAGATCAAGATATTAGCGTGCATCAAACGGGGCTGTCTCATTTGTCTG
>NZ_JAMJWE010000496.1 GCF_023554105.1 Brucella sp. 21LCYQ03 | reverse complement strand
CGTATTCCAAAAGAAAACGACAGATTTGTTGTTTCCGACGATTCCACTCTACCCGAATGCTCCCGATGCACCAATCATCTGGAGTAACCTCGATGGCATAGTGCGTAATCAAGGTATTGAGCTTGCTTTGCATTCTACACTGCTCCAAAAAGAGCACTTAACCTGGAATGTGGGCGGAAACCTAACGCTATTGAGAAATGATGTAAGCAATATGAACAACGTCATCCTAACAGGTGCATTGAGCGGTCAGGGCGTATCGGGTGCTACCGTGGAGGTCATTCAATCAGGGCTTCCAATGTATGCCATGATGACGAGAGAGTACTTAGGCTTAAGCCCGGAAGGGTTTTCTACCTATACCGACGATGGCTTCTCTATGCTATACGTGGGCAACCCAAACCCTAATGTACTGGTGGGTTTCAGCACGGATGTAATGTATAAACGATTCACACTGACTGCTAATTTCAATGGCGCCCTGGGGCAAGATTTGTATAATAACACCGCCAATACGGTACTGCCGATCACGAACTTGG
>NZ_JAMJWE010000495.1 GCF_023554105.1 Brucella sp. 21LCYQ03 | reverse complement strand
CAATGGCACCAAAGGATTGGATATTCTGATTGCTTTTACCGACCCGGAACTCGTAGACTTTGAGCTGGATATTTATTGGACCGTAAAAGCCGGTGAAAAACCACAAACATACTTTGAAAAATATCCTAACAGATTTCCAATGTGGCATATCAAAGATATGGATCGTAATTTTAGCGACCCACTGGAAGTACCACAAGCCAATCCACGTACTGGTAAACGGGAGCCGATGCAACTGGAAGAAATCTTCAAACAAATCAAATACACAGAAGTAGGATCAGGAAGTATTGATTTTGCGAATATCATCCGTTTTGATGAGCAGTCAGGTTTGAAATATGCTTTTGTAGAACAAGATGAAATTTACATGCCCGACAAATTCGAAAGCATAAAGAAGAGCTATGACTATGTGCAGCGTAATTTAGCCGGATAACAATATCCCTGTCATTTTTGCAGTACTTTAAAAATTAAACAAGACATAAATGCTATATTTAGCTTAATCGAGGAATTGGAATATTTTTTGATTAAAGATCACT
>NZ_JAMJWE010000494.1 GCF_023554105.1 Brucella sp. 21LCYQ03 | reverse complement strand
GTCACGTTCGCCCGATTGTCTCTTTGTGGCATCCGGTGGCAAGGTGTGGCGTTCCACAGGCTTGGGAAGCCCCATAATATCCGGCAGGTCGGGGCTTTTCTTTTCCGGCTTTATTTCCCTGCGGACGTTCTTATGGATGACCACCTTATCTTTCAGCAAAAGGATAATGACGATGATAAGGCATATTACAATCAATGTTTCCATAGCTATAATATTGGCTTTTGGTTTCGGGCATGGATTGTATTTATTTCCTCGCCGAAATCCTCAAAGTGGTGTTTCAATACACTGTGCAGGTAATCGGTAAGCGTAATTTCTCCCTCTCCGATAATACAGACGATGCGGGATAATTTCTTGTGGAAGTCGGGGCAGATGTACACTGACTTTCCGCACCTTGCGACAACTCCGGTCGGTCTTAAAAAAACCGACTTATATCGGGCTATGCGCAGTACCTTTTTAGGTTGGTTTTGCTGTTGCTTTTTCATAATCGAATATTTTAAAAAATGGGTTTAAACTTATTGTTGAAATCATCGG
>NZ_JAMJWE010000493.1 GCF_023554105.1 Brucella sp. 21LCYQ03 | reverse complement strand
GTCTATGCTAATCCTGCTGATATCTTTGCCAACAAAGATGGACGGCTTTACGGTACGGTGATCTATGCAGGCACGACGTTCAAAGGACGCAATACCAGTATACAAGCCGGTGTAGCCGTGTGGCAAGATGGAGGCTACGACTTGCGCACGACAGCACGATTAGGAGATAGTTACGCGCCAGATGGCGGGTTGTGGACCGGTTTTGATGGTCCTGCAGACAATCAACAGGATGTGAGTAATACCGGATTCTATCTCAGGAAGATGGTGAGTGATGCATCAGGAGCTAGTGCGCCCGGTATCTCTGCCAGCAACTGGTGGCCTTGGTATCGCATGGGCGAAATCTATCTGAATGCTGCCGAAGCCGCTTTTGAATTGGGCGAAACAGGTCCTGCTACCATGTATATCAATACATTACGGGAGCGCGCAGGTTTCCCGGCAAATAGCATTTCCAACTTGACGATGGATATTATCCGCAAAGAGCGCCGTACCGAACTGGCGTTTGAAGATCAGCGTTTCTTTGATCTGAAACGC
>NZ_JAMJWE010000492.1 GCF_023554105.1 Brucella sp. 21LCYQ03 | reverse complement strand
GACGACCATTCCGGAGATCCCATGTTCTACCCAGGCCTACTCCAAAATTAAAATCAGGTAGGGCAGTCCGAGACTGGTAAGATAGGTCATTATTAAATGATTTGGGAACATCAGTGCGCAAGGGGTCATTAACTGGAAGACCGCGCATATTCTCCGTTGGTACAGCTCCTGGCAATGCCCGTTCGCCTCCATCGAAGCCTAAGAAATCAGTTGAGGATGTCCTGTTAAATCGATAAGGTTGAAAGGTAGTATTTGCGCGAAGATTTGATCCGACGTTAAAAGTCGTAAAATTCTCGCCGCTAGCGCTATTCGTATACACCTTAATTAGGCCTCCAGCAAAATCTCCTGGATTGTCTGCAGATCCTGATTTGTAGATCATCATCCGCTCCAGGACATTGCTTGGAATTAAGTCAAATGAAAATGTACGTCTATCTACTTCCGTGCTAGGAGCTATAGCATTATTCAGCATAACCTGATTGTAACGTTCCGGTATACCCCGAACATTTACAAAACGATTGTTGACGATCGTTA
>NZ_JAMJWE010000491.1 GCF_023554105.1 Brucella sp. 21LCYQ03 | reverse complement strand
AGCCGTACCTAATGCACTGGATATAATAAAAGTATAGAAAGATAATTTCATGATTGATTCAGATTATAAGTTAAAGTTTAGACCAAACATCCAGGTGCGAGTACGCGGATAAGTTTGGCGATTATCGATACCGGGCATCAAACCGCCTAGATCCACTTCAGGATCTACACCCTTATATCCGGTGAGTGTGAATACATTATTTACAGTAGCATATACGCGCAGGTTTTTGATTGAAGTGCCACTGGTAGGAATTTGATAAGCCAACGTCAAGTAAGCCAAACGTAGGTAATCACCGTTCTCCAAATAGCGATCAGATAGATAATGGGCATTGATATCTGTCATCCGTTCGGTTTCAAACACGCTAGCCAAGACATTTTTTTGCCCCGCATTACCGACCACATTAGAATGGCGAGCACGTGTAGCATTCATGATCTGATGACCAAATACGCCTTGAAACATACCAGTTAACGCAAAACCGCGGTATTGAAAATTATTGTTCCAACCCAAGGTATAGCGTGGTTGTGCCGTACCA
>NZ_JAMJWE010000490.1 GCF_023554105.1 Brucella sp. 21LCYQ03 | reverse complement strand
CAGGTCTGTTGTCCGCAATGGAAAATGCCGGAAAGGAAATTGACAACGAGGACGAACGGAAAGCCTTAAAAGACATCGGCATCGGTACACCTGCCACAAGAGCCTCCATTATAGAAACGCTCTTTAAAAAGGATTATATTCGGCGTGAAAAGAAATCCCTAATCCCTACCCATAAGGGATTGCAGGTTTACGGGGCAGTACAGGGCAAAAAGATTGCCGATGTAGCCATGACCGCCGAATGGGAAATGGCATTGCAGAAAATCGAAAACAACGAGACGGATGTAAGTGCTTTTCACCGTGAAATGGAAGCCTATGCCACTTCCATTACACGGGAACTTTTGGACACTGGCATTGCCAATGAAAAACAACCCGAACTGACCTGCCCCAAATGCAAGAGCCGTCAGCTATTGATTTGGAACAAGGTTGTAAAATGCCCCGATGAGGCTTGCAACTGGCTTCAATTCCGTACCGTGTGCGGAGTGCCGTTGAGCCTTGCCGATATAGAAAGCCTTGTGACCAAAGGAAAGACCAA
>NZ_JAMJWE010000049.1 GCF_023554105.1 Brucella sp. 21LCYQ03 | reverse complement strand
CGCCTGCTCACCCGGCGCATCGCAAGAGCCTGATATCGTTACATTCATTATGATTCAGGCTCTAAGGGGGTACGCAGCTCGTGCGACATGTTCGCCAAAAAATCAGATTTATACTGGCTGGAGCGTTCCAGTTCTTCGGCTTTCATTTGCACCGACGCGTGGGCACGTTCCAGATCACTGCGCTGTAGTTCGAGCTGGTTCGCTTGCTCTTCGAGTTGGCTGTTAGTTTGCTCAAGTTCAGCTTGTTGTTGTTCGAGCCGCGACTGCGATTCTTTCAAGACCCGGCTTTGTTCTTCGAGCTCCTCATTGGAAACTCGAAGCTCTTCGCCCTGAGCCTGCAACTCTTCAGACTGTTGCTGTGTCTCCTCGAGCAAATTCTGCAACTCATCACGATAAGCTGCAGCTTGAACGCTCTCCGCGATTGTTTCAGCAGCCCTGTTCAACAGCGTCAGCACTTTTTCGTCTACTCGTTCAAGAAAACCAAGCTCTATCACTGAGTTGACCGTGCCATTTAAGGCCGCTGGAATAATGACGAGATGCCGGGGTTTGTCCCTGCCGAGTGCTGATCCAAAGGCAAGATATCCGTCTGGAACATCGTTGAGAAGAATTAGATCCCCTTTTGCCGCTGCCTGCCCCAACAATCCTTGGCGTGTAGCAAAAGCTTCAGGCACACTATTCGTGTCTGGTATGCCGAAAACAGCACCCAGTCGATATTGGCCACCACTACCGCTGAAAAATGCTCCCGCGACAGCACCAGTATATTGCGTCAGATAGTCAAGGATATTTTCCCCCAGTTCATCAATTCGCTGATCGCCGATCATTGCCGATGCGAG
Organism: Brucella sp. 21LCYQ03; assembly: GCF_023554105.1. Taxonomy (GTDB): domain Bacteria; phylum Pseudomonadota; class Alphaproteobacteria; order Rhizobiales; family Rhizobiaceae; genus Brucella. The sequence continues at coordinate 3,316 of NZ_JAMJWE010000049.1, read as the reverse complement.
CCCAATTTCACCAGTCTGCAGCCATTCATCGCGGGATTGACGAAGGGATGCGTTGCGAATGAGGTACCCGACTACGAATGTAAGAATTATACCGAGAATTGCTGCAAGAACCGTACTTATAAGCGCTTGTTGCTGAGCCTTTGCCATTTCTGAAAGGCGATCACTGCGGACATTGTTCTCGACCTCTGACATTGCGTCAATACCATCGCGAATAGCATCCATTTCGAGCTTACCGCGATCAGAGCGAACCAGAGCGAGTGCGGCATCAAATCCGCCGCTTCTTCTGAGTGCGATGGCGTCGGCCAATTCGCCAAGCTTAGCGTTGACATGCTGCTTGAGACTATCAAGCCTTTCGCTTTGTCCTAAGTTTTCGCCGGTGCGTTCAGCAACCTTTGCGATTTCGTTATCGATCGCGCTGCGCGCTGTCTGGTAAGGGGCAAGGTAACTGATCTCACCAGTTAAAAGATATCCTCTCTGGCCCGTTTCTGCATCCTGCAGCTTTGAGAAAAGGCTTTGCAGGGAGACAATAGCCTGATGGGTCTGAACTATTTTCTGGTTTGCTTCGCGGATACCCTGAAAATTGAAATAGGTCAGAACTCCGCTGATCGCAAAGAACAACAAAGCGGCAGCGAGGCCCATGACCACACCGAAATCAAGGCCCAATAGCCTTCCTGAACGGGTGAAACTGTGGCTTTTTTTCATGGCTGTCTCGCGGCGAGGTTGCAGTTGCATTGATTGAAATAACAGCCATCATGCTTTGAAAGCCATGAAAAACTTATGGCAGACTGAGGCGCTTGAGCGCAACACAACAGCATGATTCGTATCCCGCTCATTAATAAGGTTAAATCAATAGCTTAAAGCTATAAACACGTCCGTGCACTACTAGACATATATTTTAGCAACGCGCAATGTTCTGTCATTTCACGGTGCACTGGAGGCATTCAAATACCAGCCAAAAAAGTGTTTAGCCAGCGATGGCTTAAGAAACGTGGAGATAACTTCAACCCGAATTGGTGCTTGTTTAAAATCTCTGAGCTTTCGAACTACTTGCTTGATAAGCCAAATTTAGCCCCGCTGCGTCAATCTAAAACAAAGTTTCAAAAGACGGGCTGGCACAATTTACGGAACAATCCATCTTTGCTTACGTTGGTTTAACAGGAGCCAAGCTGTGTCAAACGAACCCGACGGCGCTGGAGAACATCAGGATTTTTCCGTTTTCCCTTGATGGCCAACGAAACGGCAGACGAGCTTCTTACCCGTCCGGCGCGTGCTCCGTTCGCTCGAAATTCTCAATCGATCCAAAAGCTAAGATGTCTAATTTTTCTGCCATCAAACGACGTCGATCAAATACCCAGAAATTGGAAAGGACAAAAATATGACAGCTATAAAAAATGCAAAAATCGTTATTCTGGCAACTGACGGTTATGAACGTTCAGAGCTCCGTGTTCCCTATGAAGAGCTGCAGCGCCGGGGTGCAAACGTACAAATCGCTTCCATTCAAAGCGGTGCGATCAAGAGTTGGGACAACGCCAATTGGGGTGACTCAATCGACGTCGATCTTTTGGCAGAAGACGTTAATGTTGAAGACTTCGATGCGCTTGTTCTGCCGGGTGGTCAGATTAATCCTGATAAACTGCGAACTGATGAAAACGCCATGCGTGTCGTGCGCGAATTTACCCAATCTGGCAAAATCGTTGCCGCGATATGCCATGCGCCTTGGTTATTGATAGAAGTAGATGCGATCAGAGGACGAAATGTAACCTCTTATGGCTCAATTAAGACAGATGTACGAAATGCCGGTGGTGTGTGGTCGGACGAAAAGGTTGTCGTCGATCAAGGTATTATCACATCCCGTTCGCCGGACGATCTTGACGCATTTGTGAACAAGATCGTCGAAGAAATCGAAGAAGGGCGTCATCTGCGCCGCGTCAGCTGACAAATTGCATATCTTCTTTGGTAGCTCACTTGGTTGGTAGCCCTCTACTGGAGAGAAAGGGATTAAGATTATGCAAAGCAAACTGTTATTAAATGACGATGAACGTGTTTTTATGCTTATCGTTGATCCTGATGAGGAAGCTTTTGAGACGATCAGAGACTTCGCCATCAAACAAGATATTTCTGCTGCTTCGGTTACAGCTATCGGCGCGTTCAAGACCGCCACCTTAGCTTTCTTCGGTCTTGGCTCTAAATCTTATGTCAATATTCCCGTCGACGTTCAAAGCGAGGTTTTAAGCTTGATGGGCGATATTACGCTGGACGAGAAGGGAAAACCAAATCCACATTTGCATGCCGTCTTGGGTCTGGCAGACGGGCACACGCGGGGCGGCCATTTTGTCAAAGGTTATGTAAGGCCGACCCTCGAAGTGATCATTAGGGAGACACCTCTAGAGTTGCGACATCGCTATCGTCCAGAGTTTGGTATGGCACTTATCGATCCATCGACCTGAGCCGGGAACCAGTATCTAAAACACACGTTAATGCTGACATGGAGCGGGAGGCTTTTCATGGTAGCAATTGCAGCAGGCCAATCTGGGGACCATAAAGCCAGTCAATTTATTATCGGTATCGCGCGAGGAGTTGCAGGAGCACTTCTTTTTGCTCTGCCAATGTTGATGACTATGGAAATGTGGTCACTCGGCCTATACGTAAATCGCACGCGTCTGCTAATACTTTGTATCCTCAATTTGCCTTTGCTTTGGGTGCTCGCCAGACGGATAGGCTTTGAAAAGACCGCCACTTGGCATGAAGCATTGCGTGATGCCGTAATAGCTTATGGGTTGGGTATCGCCGTAAGTGCCGCCATTTTGCTTATTCTGGGCGTTATTGATGACCAGTTGACCATCAGCATAATGGTGGCGAAAATTGCTTTGCAGTCTGTGCCAGCCAGTATCGGCGCACTGCTGGGACGCAGTCAGCTTGGATTGCGCTCGGAAGAGCGGGAAAAGCAAGACGGTGAGTATGAAGGCGAAACCGGATATCTGCATGAGCTTTTTCATGATGTTGGTGGGGGCGCTGTTTCTCAGCCTCAATGTCGCCCCAACTGATGAGATGATCCTAATTGCGTACAAGATCAGCCCGTTTCATACCGCCTGCATCGCCCTTGTCTCCGCCACTCTGATGCACGGTTTTGTTTACGCGCTCCATTTTAAGGGCTCACATAGCCTTTTAGAGGGAATGCGTTGGTGGGAACCCTTGATACGCTTCACAATGCCTGGATATGTCATCGCCATTATTGTCAGCATCTATGCCTTGTTGTTGATTGCCGCTGAGAACTGACCCAGTTTGGGGTGATATTTCCATTTAGAATTGACCCATG
>NZ_JAMJWE010000489.1 GCF_023554105.1 Brucella sp. 21LCYQ03 | reverse complement strand
CAGTATAATAAAGAGGTACTATACGAACATCGACCAGATGCGGTACAATCTGCCATTAGATTGGGTAGGCAAAGTCTTCGTCGCACAGATCCCGACTTTCCAGCACTGCAATTTGCCAATACGTTGTTTGGAGGTTATTTCGGATCCAGGTTGATGCGAAATATCCGGGAAGATAAAGGGTACACTTACGGTATTGGTTCATCCTTGGTAAGTTTAGAACATACGGGTATGTTAGTCATCTCCACACAAGTAGGTACGGAGGTCACTGCAGCAGCCATGCAGGAGATTCAAAAAGAAATGAATGCACTACAGCATGATTTGGCAGAGGAGACGGAGATTAATTTAGTGCGAAATTATATGCTTGGAGCCATGTTAGGCAGTTTGGAATCTATCTTTTCGCATGCAGATAAATTTAAAGCAGTGCATATGTCGGGTTTGGATTTAAGCTACTACGACCGTTATGCCGAGGTGTTGCATAGCATGAATGCTGAAAAGGTACGTACGATGGCGCAGCGTTATTTGAAATACGAAG
>NZ_JAMJWE010000488.1 GCF_023554105.1 Brucella sp. 21LCYQ03 | reverse complement strand
AAAGCCACACCATATAGCGGTGTCTTCTGGTTTGGAATAATTCGTAGGTGAGATTAGTCACTAGAATCCCCAGAAAGGTAACCGGGCCGACCAGCGCGGTAGATACTGATACCAAAAGGGAGATCAGCAACATATAAATCTTTACCAATTTATGATAGTTCAGGCCGAGATTCACCGCGTGCTCACGCCCTAGCGCCAGCACATCCAAATATTTCAGGTAGCGCTGGCCAAAGAGCAGTGCTCCAAGTAATGTTGCGCCAGCGATGAGTAGCAGGTCGGTGTTGATCTTATTAAAAGAGACAAACATAAATCCCTGGATCACCGAGAACTCATTGGGATCTATTACGATCTGCAAAAATTGTCCGAATGTCTGAAACAAGGCACCTAGCACAAGACCCAACAACAACAAATGATAGATATTTTGCTTGCCTTTCCCAAAGATCAATACGTACATCAGAAATGAAAAAGCCATCATCAGCAACACGGCATAGAAAAAATTATCCTGATGCGTAATCACCTGAAAAGTCTTATC
>NZ_JAMJWE010000487.1 GCF_023554105.1 Brucella sp. 21LCYQ03 | reverse complement strand
GGAGATACTTTTCCAAGCATCGGCACTGGTGATAGATACCATACGGACATTCTTTCTTATCGTGCTGTGCATACTCGGGCCGATAGCCTTTGCGATAAGTGTATGGGATGGTTTTCAATCCACACTTACGCAATGGCTGACCCGATACATCAGTGTGTACCTGTGGTTGCCCATCGCCGATATGTTCAGCTCCATGCTCGCCAAGATACAATCCCTTATCATCGAACGGGATATTGAAATGCTTGCCGACCCCACTTATATACCCGATACATCCAATACCGTGTATATCATCTTCATGATAATTGGGATAGTCGGCTATTTCACCATACCAACGGTGGCAGGTTGGGTTATCCAAGCCGGAGGCGCAGGGAACTTCATGCGCAATGTCAATCAGACGGCATCGAAGACCGGAAACATCGCCGGAGCAGGAACGGGTGCGGTGGCAGGCAATATCGGTGGCAGGTTAATGAACAAATAAAAATCAAGAAGCAATGGAATTTAAGACACTAAGAAATATCGAAAACAGCTTTAGGC
>NZ_JAMJWE010000486.1 GCF_023554105.1 Brucella sp. 21LCYQ03 | reverse complement strand
TTCAATCGCTTATTTCGACATCCTAAGCGCGTGTTTAATTCTTTGTTCAATGTTTATCGTGTAAAATGAAGCTGATTTTTTATCTGTCAATTTTTTGTGTACTGCTATCATCTTGCCGAAAAGATTCGGTGGGACTTGATAGCAAGCCTTTGGTGTCACTTCCGCCAGAGGGTTACAAGTTGGTTTGGAGCGACGAATTCAATGGCTCTAGTTTGGATACCACAAAGTGGTCTTACAGGGGCTTGGGTTTAAGAAGGCAGGCTTATAACGTGCGCGAGGCAGTGTTTATTGATACGATTCTTAACGAGTTGGTTATTAGTAACTTTATGCGTAACGATACGGCTTTTACCGGTATGATTGGGACGCAAAGAAAATTTCAACAGAAGTTTGGCTATTACGAATGCAGAGCTCGAGTCGATTCTATATCTATGGGACATTGGGCTGCATTTTGGTTACAATCCCCTGATATGGGTAGAACTCTTAATCCTGTAGTAGACGGGATGGAAATTGATATTATGGAATTTGTGAGAGGGGA
>NZ_JAMJWE010000485.1:281-535 GCF_023554105.1 Brucella sp. 21LCYQ03 | reverse complement strand
GTTGGGAATGATCTGGACATAGCCAAACTATTTCATTCATAAAATAAACAGATCGTGTTAGATAGTATTATAAGATTTAGTATTAAGAATAAGATCATCATCGGAATGATGACCCTAGTTCTTATTATTTGGGGAATGTGGAGCGCCACTAAACTCCCCATTGATGCGGTACCAGACATTACTAATAATCAGGTACAGATTTTCACTTCATGTCCGACGCTTGCTGGTCAGGAAGTGGAGCAACTGGTTACTTT
>NZ_JAMJWE010000485.1:0-271 GCF_023554105.1 Brucella sp. 21LCYQ03 | reverse complement strand
CGCCAATGTACCAGATATTGAAGAGATAAGGAGTATATCTCGTTTTGGGCTTTCCGTGATCACTGTCGTTTTTAAAGAAGAAGTCGATATCTATTTTGCCCGACAGCTCATTAACGAGCGGATGAAAGAGGCCTTGGAAAACATCCCTGCCGGAATCGGAACACCAGAGATGGCTCCCGTAAGTACAGGTCTTGGCGAAGTATACCAATACATTATACACCCTAAAAAAGGGAGTGAAAATAAATATTCTGCGAAAGATCTGCGCACGATG
>NZ_JAMJWE010000484.1 GCF_023554105.1 Brucella sp. 21LCYQ03 | reverse complement strand
CACCGTATTCATACAAGGGTTAGCGTATTATAAATCTAAATGGTTCTTATATTATGGTTGTGCCGATTCTAAAGTAGGTGTCTCTGTGTATGATCCAAGTAAAGCGACCAATTTTGATCCGCTACCATAAAAGCAAATGGAGATAGAACTAATTTTAGCAATAGATGTTGGCGGCACACATATCAGTGCCGCCTTAATAAACAAAAACACGATGTGTTTGCATGAGCAGGCCTATGTGCAGGGAGAGGTAGATAGCAATGCTTCGCGAGCATCTATTTTAACCGATTGGGATCAGGTATTGACTCAAGTATTATGCCTAGTGGAAAACCCAGTGCAAGCTTGTGTAATTTCTATTCCAGGCCCGTTTGATTATGTGAATGGCGTTTCTCAGATGGATGGTATGTACAAATACCAAGCAATTCTGGGAATGGATGTAAAGCAGTATTTAAATGAAAAATACCATATACCTGCCAAAAATATTCGGTTTTTCAATGATGCACACGCCTTCCTGCTTGGAGAGATCTACCATCACCAAC
>NZ_JAMJWE010000483.1 GCF_023554105.1 Brucella sp. 21LCYQ03 | reverse complement strand
TCCGATTCCTTGAAAGGTGATGCGACTATCTTCTCTTCGCAATCTGGCTTCAAAATCTTCCTCGATTTTGCCTGTTCGTTGTACAGATGCTGGGTTGAATGTCTGAATTGCCCAGGGCTCGTTGCCATCCCAATAATAGCCTTTATTGTCGTTTTCGATCACAAAATTTCCAGAACCGTTGATGGTGTTGCCGGTGAGGATCGATGCGCCATAGGAGATTACGCCTTGTGAGGTAATATTCAATTTATGAATACCGCGTTCGAAACTAGCATTAAACATTTTATACACTTGGCCATTGTACGTGCGCCATCCTTCATTGGCTTGCCCTTGGCGCGCGGTAGGCTGCGTGCTGTTGACAATGGTTCCCGAAGGGAAATCGAAATAGCTACTCATAAAGCCTGGTTTTAACTGTGTAACCTCACTCATGGTCTGGATAAGGTATACGCTTTCCCCTTCGTTACTAGGATTGGGTGCATCGTCCGAACAAGCAGAAAATCCAAATAAGGAGAGTGCAAGTGCCTGAAATATAAATCTAGT
>NZ_JAMJWE010000482.1 GCF_023554105.1 Brucella sp. 21LCYQ03 | reverse complement strand
TCCCCCTTCCAAGTGATTAATCACTTGGCGTAGGTGCGTAGCGCCATATACCTCCAAGCCATCGACCACTGCGGCTTCCGGCGCGTTTGCTGCTGGAAGGATAATACCGTTGAAGCCATCCTTTTTTGCTTGTAATGCGATGGATAGTGCACCACGAATGGCTTGTAGCGAACCGTCTAATGACAATTCGCCTACGATCGTATATTGGTTTAGATGCGTATGTTGTAATTGGCTGGATGCTGCTAGAATGGCCACTGCAATGGAGAGGTCGTAAGCAGAACCCTCTTTGCGAATGTCTGCAGGGAATAAATTAACGACAATTTTCTGGCGCGGCATGCGGCACCCCACGGCGGCGATAGCGCTTTCAATACGTTGTAAACTTTCTTTAACCGCGTTATCTGGGAGGCCAACAATATAATATTTAGTGCCCGTCGTAATGTTTACCTCCACTCCAATACTGGTGGCATCGATCCCATAACAAGAACTAGCGTGCGTTTTTACGAGCATAATTCGGTATATTTATTCAATAGCTGTATT
>NZ_JAMJWE010000481.1 GCF_023554105.1 Brucella sp. 21LCYQ03 | reverse complement strand
GTGTTATTGATGATCTTTTCGAAAACCTGAAGGTTGATGGTTACGTACGTAAGGCACGACATGATGCAGATCATCTTAGGCAAGCTCTTCATACGGTGTATGCGCAAAAGTGCTATAAACCTTCCGCGATAAAGCAAGCGATACGTGAGGAAAATTCTTTCGAATTTACAACCGTAGATATTGCTATCGTATCGCTACTTTATCAAGGAGAAATGCAAAAAAATATACCCTTTATCTTGAAACAGCGGCAATTAAAACCTTGCAGTTTAAGTAGCGTTGAAAAACGACTCAATAGTATGAAAGAAGCTTTAGAACAGCTTGCAGTGTACTGCAAGGAGAAGGGTTTGATATAACGTACTAGAAACTATCCAGTCTATATAATAAATAAGGAGAACTACACCGTAGCTCTCCTTTGTTTTATTAACTAATTTTAAATGAGTTGTTTATGTTTTTTAATCGTTACGGGAAACCGTAAATTAAAATCGTAATAAGCTTCTACTTTTGATGCATAAACAGACCGCGAATGAGTAGCATAAA
>NZ_JAMJWE010000480.1 GCF_023554105.1 Brucella sp. 21LCYQ03 | reverse complement strand
CTTTAATCAAATCAACTAAATATTCCGCAATCAATCTATTATCTAAATGTGCTTCTGGTTCATCAATTAGTAATCGTTTAACACCTGTCATAAGCAAAGTTACAACAACTGCGGTACATCTTTGACCGAAAGAACAAGATGTTAAAGGGGATTTACCATAGAAACCTATTATTTGTACATTTTCAGAAATGTTGTAGAGGTTCAGCCTTATTAATTGCTTATAAATTGCAAAGTTTGATTTCTTCTCAAATATTTCATAAAACACTCTGCCATAAAGCGAATTTCTATCAATCTGCTTTTTATTAAGTTGTTCTATAAACTGTTCATAAGTTAGGTTTAAAAGGTCTTCATTAGGTTCTATTTGGCTTAAACACCAGTAAATATTATCCCAAGATAAACTGGCTTTGTGATATGACTGAAAATGATTTTTAAAAGCTTGGTTTAATCTATCTCTATACTTTTCATTATGAAAGTCGTATTTAAAACTAATCTTTTCTACATTGTCGTTAGTAATATCCAAGTCGTTATTTATAGCTTC
>NZ_JAMJWE010000048.1 GCF_023554105.1 Brucella sp. 21LCYQ03 | reverse complement strand
CTCTGGTCCTCTCAATGGGCCAGAGCTTACTTCAATATGGATTATTTCAACGGGGCAAGGTCAAAATCGGTGATTCAAAGGCCTCTGAACTTGAGGTGTTTGATGTCACGTCGCCGCTATGAGCTGACAGAACGAGAATGGTCAATTATCGCACCTTTGTTGCCGAGCAAACCTCGTGGCGTTCCACGGGTTGATGATCGTCTGGTTCTCAATGGCATTCTGTGGCGCTTGCGCACTGGATCATCCTGGTCGGAAATTCCTGAACGCTATGATATAGCAACGACCTGCTACAACCGGTTCGTTCGCTGACGACGTGCCGGTGTCTGGGATCGACTGCTGGAAGCCATATCTCAAGCCTATGATGGCGACATCGTGATGATCGAAAGCACCTGTGTCCGTGTTCACCAACATGGAGCCACAGGAAAAAAGGGGGTGCCGATGATGGTTTCATGGGACGTTCCCGTGGCGGCCTCACAAGCAAAATCCACGAAATTGTTGATGCAGAAGGCTGTCCGATCAATCTTTGCCTGACTGGTGGGCAGGTTGCTGACTGCACTCAGGCTGCGGGTCTTATGGCTAATATCAAAGAACGTCGCACGTTGCTTGCCGATAAAGCTTACGAAACCGACGCCATCCGCAAGACGGCAGCAGACAACAAAATATGGGCCAATATTCCACCCAAATCCAATCGCAAAGATGTCTTCGCGTTCTCGCCATGGGTTTATCGTCAAAGAAATCTGGTTGAGCGCTTCTTTAAACGCGTCAAACAGGATCGCGGCATTGCAACCCGTTATGATAAGAACCCTGCAACTTTCTCGCAGCAATCAAACTCATCGCTGTCCGTATCTGGTGTTCAAGTTTATAAGTCTACGCCCTAGTCAGCTACCAAATCCACTCGTACAGATCCTCAGTGCGTGTACCGCTTTAAAGTTCTTAAACATTGATCGGTATGGTCTGTGCTTATTGATTAATTCAATAATTGAAGTAATTTACGTCAAGGTTGTTCGTTAATTCTATCTTGTGCGGGGGCTGATATGTGCACGCGAGTTCTTTGGTCTGACAATAACGGCTTAGTAATAGCTGGTCGAAATATGGATTTTTATAAAGACCTCATGACGAACCTGTGGACTCAACCTAGAGGCATCGAGAGAAATGATGGTGTGCACGGGGATTTGAAATGGACCTCGAAATACGGAAGCGTGGTCGCCACCTGTTTCGATATGATTTCAGTTGATGGATTAAACGAAGCAGGGCTTGCGGGTCATATTCTATGGTTAGCGGAGTCAGAGTACGGCGAAGTGGATCGAAGCCGACCGAAGCTTAGCCAGGCGATATGGTTGCAATATTTTCTTGATAATTTCTCTACTGTTGCAGAAGCTACCGCTTGGGTTAAAGCGACGAATGTGCAAGTCGTGCAAATGGATGATCCGACAGGCGGCGTTCCCCTCGCTCTCCATTTAGCGCTCGAAGATGCTACCGGAGACTCATGCATTATAGAATATGTTGCTGGGCAGCCGGTTGTTTATCACAGTGCTGAATACCGGGTAATGACAAATTCACCGACTTATGATCAGCAATTGGAGTTAGTTAAGAATATTGACGGCCTTGGCGGAAAACAACCTATACCAGGCTCGACGAAAGCCAGTGATCGGTTTGCAAGGGCCAGTTATTATGTAAGTCGCTTGCCGCAACCCAAAAGCGAAGTGCAGGCCGTCGCCGCTATGATGAGCGTCATGCGCAATGCAGCGCAACCATACAGAATTCCAGATCCAGAGGCGCCTGAAGCATCACAGACTTTGTGGCAAGTCGTCGTTGATCTTACCAATCAGCGCTATGTATTTGAGTCAACGACGCGTCCTAATATTGTCTGGGTAAACATCGAGGATTTGAATCTTGCCGCTGGCGCAGATCAGATGAAACTTAATTTGGTTGAAGATTTGACCATCGAGAATGGCATAGTAAGCGAAGTCAGCAAAGAGTTTAAAAGTGTTGGCGAACTGAAATTCCTGACCGGCGATATAAAACATTAATCGGTACATATTTTACAAAGATAACATCATATTAGACATCACGGCTGACCCAGCGGTCAGTCGTGATGCTTGATAAGCTTTTGTATATTTTTTGGTAAGATTGTAATTTAAGTATATTAATATTATCATATAAAAACTCTGGACATCCACGAATTATTTTTTCTAATCTTGTATAATAGAATCTATCGAAGGGCGATATTAGTCGTCTCGTGGTTAGGAAATATAATGTCTGCCCTCAGTGATGTACTTAAACATTCGCCCGAGATCGCGTTGTTTCTATCACTGGCATTCGGGTACTGGATTGGTAAATTTCAATTCGGCAAGTTTCAGCTTGGTGGCGTAGCAGGCTCATTATTGGCTGCAGTTTTAATTAGCCAGGTTGGCGTAGAAATTGACAACGGCATTAAGGCCGTGCTTTTCGCTTTGTTTATTTATGCGGTTGGTTTTGAAAGTGGCCCGCAATTCTTCCGCTCTCTCGGACGGCAATCGATACGCGAAATCATAATGGCCGCTGTACTGGCTATTAGTGGCCTCGCGACGGTCATTGTCCTGGCAAAGCTCATGGGGCTCGACAAAGGGATTGCGGCTGGCATTGCCGCAGGCGGTTTAACGCAATCGGCAATTATCGGTACAGCAGGTTCTGCAATCGAGAAACTTGGGCTTGCTGCCGATGAAGTGCAACGTTTGCAGTCAAACGTGGCTATTGGCTATGCCGTCACTTACATCTTTGGATCGTTTGGCGCGATTATTGTCTGCGTTAACATTTTGCCATGGTTCATGAAACGCAGCATTCGCGATGATGCCCTCAAGGCAGAAGCCGAAATGTTAAAGGGCGCAAAAGTCTACGGTGCCGGTGAGGCGCCTGCACTGCCAGAACTTGTTGGACGTATTTATAAGGTTGGTGCTGCTGCGGGTAAAACCGTCAGCGACGTAGAGGCTCTGACAAGTGGTGGAATCCTCACAATTGGCGGTGGTGCCGTCACCATCGAACGGATCAAGCGCAATGGAAAAATCATTGGTATAGAAGCGACCACCATGCTGATCTCCGGGGATCAGATATTAATCGTTGGTCGCCGTAATGGCATCATAGGTTTGGAAGATGTGCTCGGTACAGAGGTCTCGGTCAGCGAAGGCATGGAACTGGTTGTAACGACCCGAGACATAGTAGTTCGTAATAAAGAATTTGCTGACCATACCGTCGCCGAGATTCTGAATGCAAGTGGTGATTTGCGTCACGGTGTCTACGTGCTTAATGTCACACGCGGCGGCAACAAAATTGACCTCACCAATGACACGGTCATCAAGACAGGCGACATTGTCACTGTACACGGCGTGCAGGAAGATCTGCAACGTTTGACGTCCCGCGTTGGCCCGGCGGTTATTCCGAGTGATAAGACCGACTTCGTTTTCCACGGCCTGGGCATTGCGGTGGGTTTGCTCATCGGATTGGCTGTCGTCCGGATAGGTTCTATCCCACTCACGCTTGGGTCGGGTGGTGGCGCGCTCATGTCTGGCCTGGTGTTTGGCTGGTTTAAAAGCAGACATATGACGCTCGGCAACATGCCAACCGCCGCATCAACATTATTGCGCGATCTTGGGCTTGCTGGTTTTGTGGTTGTGGTTGGTCTCCAGTCGGGACAGCAAGCTGTAACTACTATTGTTCAAAGTGGGCTGTCGATCTTTGTCGCAGGCGTTATTGTGACGATTTTGCCGCTTATAATCACGATGCTCGTTGGGCGTTATATTCTGCGTTACGGTAACGTCGCAGTCTTTGCGGGTGCTCTCACTGGCTCTCGCAGTGCCAATCCCGCTTTTGGCGAAGTGCTTGATAAGGCTGGAAACTCTGTCCCTACCACACCTTTCGCTATCACCTACGCTCTTGCCAATGTTTTCTTAACTTTGCTTGGGCCGCTGATCGTCGCCTTCGTTTAAATTTCAGGAGAGAAGCAATGACCGACTATAGCCAGTTCGCTAAGCTCAGCCCGTTTGAACTTAAGGATGAACTCATTAAATTGGCATCCACCAAAACAGATATGGTCATGCTAAATGCAGGTCGGGGTAACCCAAACTTCCTGGCCACACTTCCACGCCGTGGTTTTTTCCGCCTTGGATTGTTTGCCGCAACAGAGTCAGAGCTTTCTTTCTCCTATATGCAGCAAGGTGTTGGCGGCTTACCGCGCATTGAAGGTATTGAGGCTCGATTTGAGCGCTTCCTGGCCGACAACCGTGAACAGGAGGGTGTTGACTTTCTACGGCGCGCGATCAGCTATGTTCGTGATCAGCTTGGCTTGTCTGCCTCCGAATTTCTACACGAGATGGTAGAGGGCATTCTGGGATGTAATTATCCGGTTCCACCGCGAATGCTGCGCGTGAGTGAAGATATTGTTCGTCAGTATCTTATGAAAGAGATGGTTGGCGGGCATATTTCTAGCAAAGATGTCGATGTTTTCGCGACCGAAGGCGGCACAGCCGCGATGACTTACGTGTTTGACACGTTGAAGAAAAATCACCTTGTGAAAAAGGGTGACAAAGTCGCGATTGGTATGCCGGTGTTCACGCCTTATATCGAAATTCCTAAGCTTGATGCTTATGGTCTCGAAGAAGTAGCCATCAACGCAGATCCAGATGCGGATTGGCAGTATCCGGATTCCGAGCTTGATAAACTTAAAGATCCGGCGATTAAAGTTTTCTTTTGTATCAATCCAAGCAATCCTCCCTCTGTGAAGCTCGATGAGCGCAGTTTGCAGCGAATTGCTGATATCGTGAAGAATGACCGACCAGATTTAATCGTTCTGACAGACGATGTTTACGGCACGTTTGCTGATAATTTTAAATCGCTTTTCGCGATTTGTCCCAACAATACCATCCTCGTCTATTCGTATTCAAAGTATTTCGGCGCCACGGGTTGGCGTTTGGGTACGGTCGCGCTGCATCATGACAATGTGCTGGATGCAGCGATCGCTAAGCTGCCTAATGATGCAAAAGACGCGCTTGAGCGGCGGTATTCTTCTATTGTAACGGATGTGTCTTCGCTAAAATTCATCGATAGGCTGGTCGCAGATAGCAGAACAGTGGCATTGAATCACACTGCAGGCCTCTCTACTCCGCAGCAGGTTCAGATGGTATTGTTTTCGCTGTTTGCTCTGATGGATGAACAAGACAGCTACAAAGCCACGCTTAAGCGCGTTATTCGTCGTAGACAGGCTGCACTCTACGCCGAATTGGGCATAGAGATGCCTGATAATGAAAATTCAGTTGATTATTATACCCTTCTCGATCTCGAGAAGATTTCTAAGAAGCTTTATGGCGAAGAGTTCGCTGCATGGATGAAGCAGGAGTTTACGGCGAACGAATTGCTATTCCGAATTGCGGATGAAACGGGCATTATTTTGCTCCCCGGCAGAGGCTTTGGAACTCAGCACCCATCGGGACGTGCTTCACTCGCTAATTTGAACGAGTTTGAGTATGCCGCTATTGGTCGTTCACTTCGAAAAATGGCAGACGAATATCATGCCGACTTCTTAAAAAAGAAGTAAAGTGTTAAATTTCTGGCTCCCTCGCAAAGGCTGTCCTGTGTGAGGGAGTATCGTTTTCTAATTTTTCCATAACCACAGTAAATTTTGTTTATCATATACTTTAGTATATAATACTGAAAATATTTTCAGTATTTTAAAAAAATATCATGAAATCAAAAAATACATTTTTATGTCATTTATCAGACGTCTACAAAAATATAATTTATCAAAATTAATCATAATTATTTTTTCGAACAAAAAATATTATTAATACTTGATGCATTGCTCCGATCCGTATTTACTCATGATTTGTAACGGGT
>NZ_JAMJWE010000479.1 GCF_023554105.1 Brucella sp. 21LCYQ03 | reverse complement strand
TATGACTGTTTAGAAGATAATAATGAAAGGTGTAGGCAATAAATTTAATATAATATTGTCAGCATTTTCTATAAATTTTATACTTTGATATAAATATCGGTTGTAATTTTAATGAAATAAGGCAAGCTATTCTTTGTGTAATCGATTTTGTGTGGGTTCGAAGCCTTTATTTCCGAATGTCACTTGAAATATATTGCTAAAAATTTAACCAAATCGAACTAATTAAAGCGTAGGTGTAGAAAAATGAAGAGAAATAGTCATGAATGTTGAAATAATCCGTGTTAAATCCAGTATAATTAAATTCAGCGAGTGGATCGTGAAAGAGACCTCCCCATCTTCATTACATAAATCACCCCTATGGAAAATACCTTGTTAACAAATTATATGTCTACGGATTCCGTCTATGACGAAATGCTGGGCACTGAAGTCCGCAAACACTACCAGACTTTTGTGCAGTCTTTCCTTAAGCTCCATGATAATGATGTGAAGAAACGGGAAGATATGGCCAAAAGCCTGTTCATGAAACAAGGCATTACCT
>NZ_JAMJWE010000478.1 GCF_023554105.1 Brucella sp. 21LCYQ03 | reverse complement strand
CAAAATGCATGTGATGCAGCATTATTCTTCGCCGATGAGACCATTATTTCTCCTGTTTTTTCTGCTGTAACAATACACGTTCAATTTACAATTACTTCATTATTTCTTAACGTAAATAGGCATCCCCAATCGGTGTACATCGGTGTATTTACTCATGATGAAACATCCTATTGGAAGACGTATTGCTGATCTGTGGAAGGGACTATTAAGTCAGAAAGAAAAGGCTATTTTTCTGAAAGATCTAGAGCGCGAGGAAGCGAAAGTAAAAGCGAAATTAGAACAAGCATTCTTCGAAGAAGTAGACCAAAAAGATTCGGGTCTGCTTACGGATCGGGAATATGCCGAGATATTGCAGCAAGTGCATTGCAAAATGGGTGTGCAAGATAAGAAGCCGCGTCGCCTCAGTACTACTTGGACGATAGCAGCAGCGATGTTGTTACTTATTGGCGTGGCAGCGATCACCTTTAAAGTACACTATTCCACATCGGAGCAGCTGCTTAGTAGTGTTCCAAAAGTAAGACAGGATACCATTAGCCTA
>NZ_JAMJWE010000477.1 GCF_023554105.1 Brucella sp. 21LCYQ03 | reverse complement strand
CTTGGCCTCCGACTTTGGAGCGTACCGAGCAATTTTACCAGCGTCATGGTGGTAAGACGATCATTTATGCTCGATTCATACCCATCATCAGAACCTTTGCGCCATTTGTGGCGGGCGTAGGATCCATGCCTTATGGAAAATTTGCGTCCTACAATGTTGTAGGGGCAATTTTATGGGTAACTTCTTTTTTATTTATCGGCTACTTTTTTGGCGGTCTTCCAGTGATCAAAGATAATTTTACCATCGTGATTTTTGCTATCATAGGCTTGTCTATCGTACCGCCGATTATCCAGATGATCAAGGATCGAAAAGGCCCCAAGGCGACGGAAGATTCTACCTTATCATAACTATTACGCAGATTACCACCGTACACGGGTAGATTTATTTGTTTCGAAGGAGGCCTAATATTTTTACAATGTGTACCTTTGCGTATGATAAAATCCATGACCGGCTACGGTACAGGTCTGGCAGAAAACCAGACTGTTAAATATACTGTAGAGATAAAATCCCTCAATTCGAAGTTTTTAGAGCTGAGTTTA
>NZ_JAMJWE010000476.1 GCF_023554105.1 Brucella sp. 21LCYQ03 | reverse complement strand
CGATTCGTAATGATAAGCTTTATCCAGGCGGACAAAACACCTTCGATGCACACATTAACCCTAAGCTAAACCTGCTGGATAGCCTGGAAAGCCACCATAAGCGAGAATTAGAAGATACAGTAGCCACGCTATTACATAATTTAGAGTTGGATCTTAAGGCTAACAATACGATGGATAGTGTTTTCGAGCAAATCAAGACAACCTTTCAACTAGGGAACGATTGGGAATATGCCCTTGTAGTAAATCGGGTGAGAGTTAACCTAACGGGAGACCGAAAGGTGGATATTTATAGTCCGGAGCCAATCACTGCCGGAGACCGAAGTACTATCCCAAGTATGAAAGGGTTCCGTATCGGGGGCGAACTGAAGCAGCTACGTAAACAGAACGTGGTATCCGAAATCAATGTAAGCAGCACGCAAGATTTTAGCTATCAAGTATCTTTCGCACTTTTTGCAGATCGAAAAAACCGTACCATTGCCTTGCTCCAACTGATCGCTCCGGTATTTTTATTAGGAATTTTTGCGATTATTACCATCATT
>NZ_JAMJWE010000475.1 GCF_023554105.1 Brucella sp. 21LCYQ03 | reverse complement strand
CAATGGTACGATTGGTGATATTATCTACAAAAGCCCGGTCATGGGAAATGACTACAACCGCTTTGGCCGAATTAATCAGGAAATCTTCCAACCATTGAATACTTTCGATATCCATGTGATTGGTAGGCCCATCGAGCAAAATAAGATCCGGTTTTTTGAGCAGGATTTTAGCTAACTCAATGCGCATACGCCAACCACCAGAGAATTCAGATGTCGGCCGTACAAAATCAGCTCGGTCAAAACCCAATCCCTTCAACACCTTTTCCACTTCGGCGTCGTAATTGGTTTCTTCCAGCGAATAAAACCGCTCACTAAGCTCCGAAACTTGCTCAATCAACTCCATGTACGAGTCACTCTCGTAGTCTGTCCGCACCGTCAATTGCTCATTCAGTTCCTCCAACTGCGACTGCATTTTATACACCTCGTCAAAAGCCTTCAAAGTTTCTTCAAATACGCTCACATTATCCTGCGTCAATAAGTGCTGTGGTAGGTAGGCAATCACCGCATCCTTCGGTGCCGATACGTTACCAGAAGAAGGCT
>NZ_JAMJWE010000474.1 GCF_023554105.1 Brucella sp. 21LCYQ03 | reverse complement strand
CATGTATCAATGCTTCATTGCGAGGTCCGATTTGTGATAATGTTACCCCAGGTAAAAGATTCAAGGCCTTACCCACATCGTTCTTAGCAAATTGTTGAATTTGATGTGCAGGCACTGAATTAAATAAGGGACTTCGCTTATTCTTGAACACTTGAACCTCACCTAAGGTAAATACATTGGATAACGAGTCTGTCGATTTGCCAGGAGTATTTAAACTCTCTTGAGCCCATCCTTTAAATCCAACTGATAGCATAATTACAGCCCATAGCAATGATTTGGTCATAAGATTATCGATATGTTTTTAAATATATAACGAATTAAAAAAAAAATCAATCCTTGTAAGTACTACGCAACTAACCACTACATAAGATTGATGCGGTAAAGATATAGAATTGAGCTCTTCGATTATTAAGGGCGGCGCCGTTTCAGTAATAATGGTTATAAATTCAACTAATTAGCCTGAAAATTCTTTTACAATAACAATATTAATAAATTTGGAGTAGACAAAATTTTCGGATATGAAGCAAACTATTAGCAATC
>NZ_JAMJWE010000473.1 GCF_023554105.1 Brucella sp. 21LCYQ03 | reverse complement strand
CAATATATTTTAGATGTGATAATGGTGATGCTACTGTTCTTTAATCAGATAAATTCCGCCGTCATTCACGATGATCTCGCCATTTTCGAGTCCGGATAATATGACGACATTACTATCTGTCGTATCTGCGGTCTCCACCTTACGTTTCTGGTATTTGTTCTTTTCGATTTGAACGAATACATATTGGTTTTCTTCTTGCTGAAATATGGCTTTTGAAGGAATAATTATGCTCTGTATAGGTACATCTTTATAGTGTACGGTAGCGTACATTCCTGGTTTGAGTGTGCGATCGGTGTTATCACATTCAATCAAAATTTCGACGCTTCGGGTGTCTTCATCCACCATTTCATTGATGTGAAATATTTTTCCAGAGATGGATTTGCCGGGTATACCGGAAACTTGCACCTCTACCTGATCCATCGCACGGATGTGGTAGATATCCTTTTCCTTTACCTGACTTACAATCCAAATTTTTGATAATCCTGCTACGATGGCTATAGGTTCGGCATCTTCTTTTAGATATTGTCCAATCACAATTTGG
>NZ_JAMJWE010000472.1 GCF_023554105.1 Brucella sp. 21LCYQ03 | reverse complement strand
AGCAGCTCGATCTGCCTATGTACAAGCAGAAACTTCGTTGGTGAAAGGCCCTTATATGATTTTAGGAGGAATTATTCTGGCTGTCGCCATCTTATTCTTCTTTACCAAGTTGCCAGACATCAAAGAGGAAGAAACTTCCGACAAGGCCAGCGGCTTTGTCGGTGTGCTAAAACATACCCAAGTAAGATGGGGTATAGTTGCCCAATTTTTCTATATCGGTGCGCAGGTATACGTATTTAGCTTTCTATTGGTGTTTGCCAAAGAAATGTTGGGCATGAGCGGATTGGAAAGCAAGTATTATGCAGGTGTGGCCGGTTTCTTATTCATGATCGGTCGGTTCATCGGTTCCTTTTTTATGAAGTTTGTACAGCCTGCTAAGTTGCTGGCGGCGTATGGGATTATCTCCTGCGCATTGACCTTGGTTGTGATTTTCGGTAGCGGCATGGTGACGCTATATGCTTTGTTGGGCATTACGTTTTTCATGTCCATCATGTTTCCGACGATTTTTGCGATGGGTATACAAGGTGTCGGTCACGATACA
>NZ_JAMJWE010000471.1 GCF_023554105.1 Brucella sp. 21LCYQ03 | reverse complement strand
AGCACCGTAATGACCGAGAATCCCTCCCAGTACCGGACCGATAATAAAGCCCAGTCCAAAGGCGGCACCTATTAGTCCAAAGTTTTGCGCTTTCTTATCCGCAGGCGATACATCGGCAATGTAAGCGGCTGCTACCGTATGACTAGCGCCTGTGATACCAGCAACAAGACGGCCCATAAATAGCCAAAATATGCTGGGCGCAAAGCCTATCAGTACGTAGTTGATCGCAAAGCCCAATAGAGAGAAGAGCAGTACCGGTCGCCGACCATAACGATCACTCAGATTGCCCAATACAGCAGCAAATAGGAATTGCGTACAGGCGTAACAGAACGTTAACCATCCACCATAGCTCGAAGCTTGACTAATATCACCGTGGATTAGCTCCCGAATCAAGGCTGGCATGACTGGGATAATAATTCCTAAACCGGTAGAGTCCAACACCACAGTGATGAAGATAAAAATCAAGGTAGCGTTGGAATTCTTATGCATCGACACGAATGTAAAGAATTCCATGCAAATTAGTTTCTAATTCAATGCTTTG
>NZ_JAMJWE010000470.1 GCF_023554105.1 Brucella sp. 21LCYQ03 | reverse complement strand
GACAAAAATTATTACTCAAAAATTCATTGCGCAAAATCCATATTTGCCACTGGAAACCTGGAGTGATCATCGTCGTCTGGGATTGCCATTCTTCGAAAATCCAGCTGTCGAGCAACCTATTATAACCATGCCCGATTTGAACGCTAACAATTTTATGACGAGTAGTGTGCGGTTCTTCCCACAACGTGTAAACTATCCATCTACCTTACGTAATAACAACGAAGCTGGATATAATCAGGCTGTGGCTGCACTTGGT
This sequence comes from Brucella sp. 21LCYQ03, assembly GCF_023554105.1. Lineage (GTDB taxonomy): Bacteria > Pseudomonadota > Alphaproteobacteria > Rhizobiales > Rhizobiaceae > Brucella. The sequence goes on along the minus strand of NZ_JAMJWE010000470.1, from coordinate 286 downwards.
GGACCAGATGCTGTACTTACCCCTCTTTGGTGGGCGAAAAAGCAGTAATTAACGTTACCCAATAATATACAGTCAAGCCCATCTATCTTCGATAGATGGGCTTTTTTCGCAGCTATCTACACAGCAATGTAAAGTTTAAATATAATATTGGAATATCGGGAAAGGTCGATATATCTTTGTCATATGGATCGAGTGAAAGTATTTAAAGCCCTATCAAATCAAACACGATTAGATATTTTGAATTGGCTTAAAGCACCTGCGGAACATTTTCCACATCAATCAAACG
>NZ_JAMJWE010000047.1:0-2500 GCF_023554105.1 Brucella sp. 21LCYQ03 | reverse complement strand
ACTCACCGTCTTACTGATCCTAATCAAACTCCGAATACCGGGGAGTACTACTGGGCAGACACACGGCGGGTGCTAACGTCCGTCGTGAAGAGGGCAACAACCCTGACCACCATCTAAGGTCCCTAAGTTATGGCTAAGTGGGAAAGGATGTGAGGATCCCAAAACAACCAGGATGTTGGCTTAGAAGCAGCCATCATTTAAAGAAAGCGTAACAGCTCACTGGTCTAAATAAGGGTCTTTGCGCCGAAAATGTACCGGGGCTAAAGCCATACACCGAAGCTGTGGATGCACGTATGTGCGTGGTAGCGGAGCGTTCCGTAAGCCTGTGAAGGGACAGTCGTGAGACATCCTGGAGGTATCGGAAGTGAGAATGCTGACATGAGTAACGATAAAGGGAGTGAGAGACTCCCTCGCCGAAAGTCCAAGGGTTCCTGCTTAAAGTTAATCTGAGCAGGGTTAGCCGGCCCCTAAGGCGAGGCCGAAAGGCGTAGTCGATGGGAACCACGTTAATATTCGTGGGCCTGCAGGTAGTGACGGATTGCGTGTGTTGTCAGGTCTTATTGGATTGATCTGGCAGCGAAGCGGTTCCAGGAAATAGCTCCTGCATATAGACCGTACCCTAAACCGACACTGGTGGACTGGTAGAGAATACCAAGGCGCTTGAGAGAACTGCGTTGAAGGAACTCGGCAAAATGCACGCGTAACTTCGGAAGAAGCGTGACCCTTATTTAGGCAACTAGATGAGGGTGGCACAGACCAGGGGGTAGCGACTGTTTACCAAAAACACAGGGCTCTGCGAAGTCGCAAGACGACGTATAGGGTCTGACGCCTGCCCGGTGCTGGAAGGTTAAGAGGAGATGTGCAAGCATTGAATTGAAGCCCCAGTAAACGGCGGCCGTAACTATAACGGTCCTAAGGTAGCGAAATTCCTTGTCGGGTAAGTTCCGACCTGCACGAATGGCGTAACGACTTCCCCGCTGTCTCCAACGCAGACTCAGTGAAATTGAATTCCCCGTGAAGATGCGGGGTTCCTGCGGTTAGACGGAAAGACCCCGTGCACCTTTACTATAGCTTTACACTGGCATTCGTGTCGACATGTGTAGGATAGGTGGTAGACTTTGAAGCCGTGGCGCCAGCCATGGTGGAGTCATCCTTGAAATACCACCCTTATCTATATGGATGTCTAACTGCGGCCCGTTATCCGGGTCCAGGACCGTGTATGGTGGGTAGTTTGACTGGGGCGGTCGCCTCCTAAAGAGTAACGGAGGCGCGCGATGGTAGGCTCAGAACGGTCGGAAATCGTTCGTCGAGTGCAATGGCATAAGCCTGCCTGACTGCAAGACTGACAAGTCGAGCAGAGACGAAAGTCGGTCATAGTGATCCGGTGGTCCCGCGTGGAAGGGCCATCGCTCAACGGATAAAAGGTACGCCGGGGATAACAGGCTGATGACCCCCAAGAGTCCATATCGACGGGGTTGTTTGGCACCTCGATGTCGACTCATCGCATCCTGGGGCTGGAGCAGGTCCCAAGGGTATGGCTGTTCGCCATTTAAAGCGGTACGTGAGTTGGGTTCAGAACGTCGTGAGACAGTTCGGTCCCTATCTGCCGTGGGTGTAGGAATATTGATAGGATCTGTCCCTAGTACGAGAGGACCGGGATGGACGTATCTCTGGTGGACCTGTTGTCGTGCCAACGGCATAGCAGGGTAGCTATATACGGACGGGATAACCGCTGAAGGCATCTAAGCGGGAAACCCACCTAAAAACGAGTATTCCCTATCAGAGCCGTGGAAGACTACCACGTTGATAGGCCGGGTGTGGAAGTGCGGCAACGCATGTAGCTTACCGGTACTAATAGCTCGATCGACTTGATCATTCTCATTTACAATATCCATCAAGCGAAGCTTGATAGATTGTTTGTCCTCACGCTGTCGCAGCTAAAGCTGCTTCGCTGCGGACGGCGCGCCAGAATGCTGGCGGCACGCGGTCGCGTGCTTATTGTTTATCAGCGCCTGAAAAAACAAATCAATATCTGCACGAAAGACAACAGCTTCTCATATTTGTGTTCTTCGCCGACCTGGTGGTTATGGCGGAGCGGCTGCACCCGATCCCATTCCGAACTCGGCCGTGAAACGCTCCAGCGCCAATGGTACTTTGTCTTAAGACACGGGAGAGTAGGTCGCTGCCAGGTCTGCTAAGCACACAAATCAAATCATCTTCTCAAAGCCATACAAAACAGACATTCAACGCAATAAGCGCGAAAAATACCGAATACATGACTTTATGAGAGTGGCTCGGAGCAGCCCGTTCGGTCTGAAATCGATAATCAATCGATTTTTAAACGACCTCACCTCGTCAGGCACATTCCCTCAAAAAAAGGGGCCTGACTTCGCTCACGGGCTCAAAAGCCCGTAATTCTTTGACGCGGGGTGGAGCAGCCCGGTAGCTCGTCAGGCTCATAACCTGAAGGCCGCAGGTTCAAATCCTGCCCCCGCAACCA
>NZ_JAMJWE010000469.1 GCF_023554105.1 Brucella sp. 21LCYQ03 | reverse complement strand
ATACCTTCTCGACGTTTTTGTTCGGAGCTAAACGTAGCGTATTCTGCTGCTACAGCACGGTGCAAATCCAACAATTCGTCCTTGTAAGCCAGAATGCTTGCCGGTGAAGATGTGATTTTACGAAAAGCTTCTTCATTATTCAGCCTGGTGGTTGCCAATAATTGAGCAATCCATGCGCCGGTTGTATCACTTTGCGCATGAACATTGTCTCGCAAGAATTTTAATGCATTGGCACCCTGCATTTTTGCGCCTTCCGCGAAGAGGTGACGGGCAATTTGCTGATCTACCCCCAGATGGTAAGCTTCGAAAAGCTCATGAATGCCTTTGTTAAATTTGTTGATGTTTTGATCGAATAGGGCTTGTTGTGCCTTTGGAGACGCTTGCTGAGCTATAGCATCTTGAAAAGATTGGAAGTAGCTGGCGATATTAAACGTTTTGACACCGTGATATATATTGTTCATCCACATCTCTTTTGGCGCATCTGCGAACACCCTATCATAATGTTTTTCGATATCGGTCATCAGGTTGCCATAGGCAGATTT
>NZ_JAMJWE010000468.1 GCF_023554105.1 Brucella sp. 21LCYQ03 | reverse complement strand
TGTACCGTTTCGAGGCTAGACGTTTCTACTCTGGCCATGGCAATGGCTTTACGCAGGCTAAATGTTTTGTATGTTATATCGACCATATATTCGGCTTATCTGCCATTTTTTTTAAATTCCCGGCTATTTAAATGTGTTTGTTTTCCATTGACTGCTATTGTCTTCAAAAATTTCTTCTCCCCAAATAGGAAGCTCCTTTTTGATTAGCTCAACGATATCTCTACAGGCTTGCTGCGCCTCGTTTCTGTGTCGGGAGGATGCAAAGACAAATAAGCACAACTGCCCTGCGCGCACGGCTCCTAAGCTATGATATACATGCATGCACACTAAATCATAGGTGTTGAAAATCCGTTCGCGGATCTCCTCCATTTGTGTTAATGCCATGCTTTCATAGCTAGTATACTGAATAGCGGCGACTTTGCGTCCGTCAATCTCATCGGCACGCACTTGGCCTAGAAAGATTTCATGCGCGCCGATGTTTTGCTTGGATGCATGCTTCTCTAAGCTTTCCGCTACAAAAGCGGGCGGTATCGCGCCCTGTA
>NZ_JAMJWE010000467.1 GCF_023554105.1 Brucella sp. 21LCYQ03 | reverse complement strand
TAAGGAAATTGCAGAAGTACAGGCTGGACGTAAAGGACATATGATCATTAAGATAAATTCATTGAGCGACAGAGATCTTATCAAAAAGCTGTACGAAGCTGCAGAAGTAGGCGTCGAGATTGATTTGATCGTACGCGGAATCTATTGCGCCGTAAATCAAAAACGTTTCAAACAACCTATCCGTGCAATAAGCATTATTGATGAATTCCTGGAACATGCACGCGTGATGTATTTCTACAATGCTGGGCATGAACACATCTTCATTTCTTCTGCCGATTGGATGACACGAAATCTGGATCACCGTGTCGAAGCGGCCATACGCATTACCAATCCGGACATTAAGAAGCAGTTAAAAGATATGCTATGTATCCAACTCAAAGACAATGTAAAAGCTAGATATCTGGACGAGAATTTGAGCAATGAGTACGTAGCAGATGAATCAGAAGCTTATCGATCACAGCTGACAACCCATCAATACCTGAAAGAGTTGCTATCTTAAATTACTAATATTATTAGTATATTTGTTTCGTAGAGGCTAACGA
>NZ_JAMJWE010000466.1 GCF_023554105.1 Brucella sp. 21LCYQ03 | reverse complement strand
GGCGCTGGAAGCAGGTGTGGACGTGGATTTAGGTGCACGCCCGTTTGGGGAACTTATCGCAGCGATCGAATCAGGAAAAATAGATATCGCTAAAATTGATAGTGCAGCGGCTCGTGTGTTACGTTTGAAATTTGATATGGGGTTGTTTGAAAATCCCTATCGTGATCCGAGAGAGGCTGGACGTGAGGTAAGAAGCAAAAAGCACGTAGCCATATCGCATAAAGCAGCGCAAGAGTCAATCGTCTTGCTCGAAAATAAAAATAACGTATTACCACTCTCGGCAAAGAAAGTGAAAAAGATTGCCGTAATAGGCCCGAATGCGAATACGCCTTACAACCAGCTGGGCGATTACACCGCACCACAAGAACGCGCGGTGATCCGGACGGTATTGGATGGGATAAAAGCCAAAGTGCCTTCTGCAGATGTAATCTTTGCCAAAGGCACCGCTATTCGAGACACTACGCAGTCTGATATCGAGGCAGCGGTACAAGCAGCTTTGCAATCTGATGTGGCGGTAGTTGTAGTTGGTGGTTCTAGTGCAC
>NZ_JAMJWE010000465.1 GCF_023554105.1 Brucella sp. 21LCYQ03 | reverse complement strand
GCCGAACGCCAACAGGAGCTTATCAATTTAGGCGAATCACACTTTAGAACAACAGAAGGCTTAGCGCCAAATGACCCATTATCCGGTCGGTATTTCTTCGATGAAGGTATTTTCACGCTCGCCGATAATTTTGCATTCAGTAAAACAGGTTTGGTTTTCCAATATAACCCTTATGAGATAAAGGCTTGGTCGGAGGGTGTTACACGTATTGAAATACCGTATAAAGAATTGAAGGATTTACTCACAGATCAAGGCCGCAAAATCGTGGCAGAAATAGAAAACACGTATCGATAACCACAACAACATACATGCAGGTATTTAAATTTGGTGGGGCTTCCGTTAAGAGTGCAGAAAACATCCGAAATGTAGCGACCATCATTGATACATATAAGGTAAATGGCTTATTGGTCGTGGTTTCTGCCATCGGCAAAACCACCAATAAACTCTCTGAAGTGGTAGATCGCTACTTCCACCGAGAAGGAGATCCATTTGAAGCATTGGAGCAGGTGCGCGCTGAGCACCTAACCATATTAAATGATTTG
>NZ_JAMJWE010000464.1 GCF_023554105.1 Brucella sp. 21LCYQ03 | reverse complement strand
ATATCGGATTCGTAGGTGATGTTGCAGGATTGTGCACCTATAGCGCAGATGGCTTAGATGTCGGCTTCTTACTATTGAATGAGGATGGATCTGTCAATTCTGGATCTGCTCAATTTTCAGATAATAATTTGTCGTTATCCTACTCGGTATCCGTTGCAGAAGGATATATGTCTAAGGAAGTAAAAGAGATAGGAAAGGGGCAAATTACCATCAATGATAAGTTAGGTGATCTTAAACTTTCTGAAGATGTTATTAAAGAAATTGGTGACAGCAGAGTGGGTTCTGTCGAAGTTTTGCAATCCAGTGCAGGCAACAGGTTCTACGTTAATAATTACACAAGCTCCCGCAATGGGCTTATAAGCTCTATAAGGATCAGGCATGCGAGTGCAGCGGTGGGTACAGACTTTGTGATTTCACAATTGAGATTCGATAGCGAAGGGCAGCTATGGAGAGAGATTAATACGATATCCCTTAAGTCGACTGTTCGTCAAAACTGGGCGACTTACCCATTGCCCAATGGGAATTTCAGAGCTGGTGACGTTA
>NZ_JAMJWE010000463.1 GCF_023554105.1 Brucella sp. 21LCYQ03 | reverse complement strand
AGTGTGGGATGCATTAGGCGTACGCGAAACCATTGAAAAGATTAAGAGCGAAGAGAAGCGGTTGCCTGGTCAGTCGGGCGAGGTGGCTTCTTGGGTTCACGAAATGCTGGACGGTGGCAATGAACACTTTTACAAGGTCATTGATGGCGTCAAAAATTTCTATGACATTGCATCCAAATCGTATCAACCCATACCGGGAGCCGAGGATTTAATCGTATTGGATAATATTCGTGATAAACAAACGATCTGGAAGAACTCTGGCGTTACGATTACGGATCTCGGCGATGGCATTATCAACTGTGAGTTTCATACAAAGATGAATACTATCGGCGGCGATGTTATTCAGGGGGTCAATAAAGCGATCGACTTGGCAGAGCAAGAGTACCGTGGCCTCGTTATCACCAATGAGGGTAAAAACTTCTCTGCCGGTGCCAATATCGGTATGATCTTCATGATGGCGGTAGAGCAGGATTACGATGAGCTGAATATGGCGGTGCGTATGTTCCAAAATACAGCCATGCGCCTCCGTTATTCGTCGATTCC
>NZ_JAMJWE010000462.1 GCF_023554105.1 Brucella sp. 21LCYQ03 | reverse complement strand
AGTATTTTAATCGCATCTTCTCCACTTGGGATGAATAAAGCATCGTATAACACAGAAGCCTCCGTTAGAAAACTATGCTCAATCGCAATAACATTACCTTGTTTCGAGGTAATCGATCCCACATTTGGGCCAATCAATACAGGCGTAGCACCACCTTCTTCCAACGGAAGCGTGATTTTTTCTATCGATTCTTCGCAGCTACCATTTGCAACCAGGATAGCTACTTTGCGGGTTTTAATGCTTTCCACTTTTTTATATTCCATACTAAGTGCTTCGGATTTTTCCACTTCAGGTTTATTAGGGGTGATTGGGTAATCTGCATGATTCTGTTTGGCATAAAAAAGAGTTTCCTCTGCTAAACCCTTGGGCACCTCTAAACCCAAATTATTGGCCACCTGCTTCACCAAATCCTCATCTACTTGAGTCAGAATTCCCAAATAACGCTTTCTGATATCCAGCGAATTGATTTTCCCAAATTCAAAGCTAAATGCATTCACAATATGCGCTTTCTCAGGTTCGGATTGGCTGTTGTAGAAAAGTGTGC
>NZ_JAMJWE010000461.1 GCF_023554105.1 Brucella sp. 21LCYQ03 | reverse complement strand
CAAATTCTCTATCGATCATCTAGGGCTTTCAAAAGATGGATTGGATGATCTGTACTATTGGGTGGAACAGGGTGTAAAAGTAAAAGCGACGGGTTTTAGCCGAACGGACTTCGAACCGATTCCGGTCATGAAGAAGATCCATCAGATTAATCCACACGCCTTATTATTTGGTACCGACCTACCCTCCACACGTGCCGCTGTCCCCTTCTCCGACAAAGACGTACAATTGATCGCGGATAATTTCTCCACCGATGATCTTGAACAGATTATGTATAAAAATGCGGAAGCTTGGTATAGGAGAGGATAAAGAAAAGCGTGTGCTAGAGACCGATTCCTTTAAAAATTTGTAGCCCCGAGCAGAATCGAACTGCTATCTAATGTTTAGGAAACACCTATTCTATCCGTTGAACTACGGGGCCAGAATGCACTACAAAGATTTGAAAAATTAAGCCCATTATCAAGTCAAAGCATCATTTAGTTCATCGAAAATAAAACATAGCATTCATCAATACCATCATTGCAGCATTATAGATGAAGTTGATAT
>NZ_JAMJWE010000460.1 GCF_023554105.1 Brucella sp. 21LCYQ03 | reverse complement strand
TCAATCAATATTTTATTCTGTATAAAAGGTAAGCTCAACGATAATTTTAACTCATTAAACCATTTGAAAAGAAATTCAAGTCCCTGATAGGAAGTGATAGGAGAAGTTCGTTTTGTCAGCCTATCTTTCAAGGCATTGGCGAACAATACTAAATCGGTGTTTTCAAAAGAATAGATTGGCAATTTCTTTTTTAATTCAGCGAGCTGTTGAAAATTTCTTCCTCGTTCACCCATTATTCTTGAAAGCTCGTCTAAAGTATTAAGCTCTGTAAATGGTACTGTGGCCATAGAGAATAGCTCTATACCTCCTGTATTATAAGCCTCATCAAATAGCTCCTTGTTCGAAAGCCAATAACGTTGAGGTTCTCCATGCATGATACCATCTAGGGCGAAAACCATATCAGAAATGTCACTTTCGCTCAACAAGCTTGCTAAACCGTTGTAAAAAATAGCTTTATTGCTGTTAGTCAATAAAAGTGGAGCATTTATAAAGAAATCATGTTTGTAATTCTCATCAACTATCTTTAAAAGATTAATCAGTGATT
>NZ_JAMJWE010000046.1 GCF_023554105.1 Brucella sp. 21LCYQ03 | reverse complement strand
CATGGGTCAATTCTAAATGGAAATATCACCCCAAACTGGGTCAGTTCTCAGCGGCAATCAACAGCCGGATGGGCTGGAGTATCCTTGGCAGTCAAAGAGAGAGAACCACGACGCCTCTTGGCGTCTTGTCCGTATGAGGAGGATAGTTTGAAAGGGGGAAACCCTTTCATCTGGTCTTCTGGCCTGTCCATCTGGCCTCAAGACCGCATCACCTTATGCAGAATCTGGGCTGGCTTTCGTCCGTTCCGCCATGCTGCGGCGTCTATGCCAAGTCGGGTTCATTTCGATCTGGCGCAATTTCAAAGCTGGACGCTGCGGTAAAGCATCAGGATTGGGCGCTGAAACCGGAGACAACCCGCGTAATTATTGAACGCTGTGGGGTTGGCGGAGGTTAGAAACTACCCTGCGCTCGATGCGCTGGGTAGTTTCATAGAGCGCACCGGCTGCAAAACGATCAGAAACAGCCATGCGCTTATCCTTGCCTGTCTGTGGGATCACTTGCGGAAAGGGGCGAATTCCTACGCTAGCGTTTCTTTGTGATGGTTTAGTATGAAAATAAGTGTTGTTACCATTGACAACATCTCCTACCGTTGTTATAGACAACAACATGACAGCCACGCTATTAGAGAAATCCCGAACAGTGATCAGTGAAACGGCCTTTTATGAGGTTGTACTCTGGCATCTGCCCGAACCTGTCTTGGGCAGTGTCTATCCGTTCAAATACCGGTTGGCTCTGGTTGTGAGCGGCGAATGCGTCCTGCGCTATGATAATGAGCGTGGCAAGGGCGATCACCGGCACATTGACGGTCTGGAAGAACCAATCGAATTTGTTTCGCTTGAAGCGCTCTATGACGCATTTCTAGCCGATATGGAAAGGATAATACGATGAACACATTAAACGTTCGGATTGCATCACACGCCGATACCAAATCACGGTTTTTACGGGCGGCACAACAGGCTCTTACAGGTGAAGCGGTGGCCGTCGATCCGTCCCTAAATTTCCTCAGCTATGATGACATGCATCGGGTGCTTGCCCCTTCCCGCCTTGCAATCGTCAAGGCTCTGGCCGGTCAGGGTGCTTTGTCGATTAGAGAAGTTGCTCGTCGTGTGGGGCGTGACGTACAAGCCGTTCATCGCGACGTGACAACGCTGATTAATGCCGGTGTAATCGACAAGAGCGAACAGGGAATTCTATTCCCTTATGAGCGTATTCATTTCGATTTTGATGTGAGTGTAGCAACCTGACAATAGCCACATGCATATCGGCGGTGCATATGTAGATGATTGTATGCGCATCAAGCGCAGGCGATCATCAAACCTCCGCCAACCCTACATCGTTCAATAATTACGCGCGTTGTCTACAGTTTACAGTGCCAACTCTGATATGATTTGATAAATACGGGGCGTTTAAAGATTGAACAAGGATACGCTGATGCCTTCAACGACAACAAAAACACTTGAACAGCGCTTTATCGCTCTCTCAAAAATGCTCCGAACAGAACAGCGACGGCTTTTAGAAGAAGCGGCCATTAGTGATGGCCTGCCAAGCAATAGCCTCCTGAAACAGGTAGCCGAACTCGAACTCAACATTGCAGCAGTCGAAAACAATCTGGCTGAGATGAAATAAAAGAGCGTCGGACGCTCCCGCACCCGACGCTCAGTTAATGACAATAATCATTGAAAGATCATTTGCCCCTGATGTTTAATGGTTGATTGAGTACGGCTCACACTATCATTGAATTATGATTACGTGCTGCAATGACAGGATGCTAATACACGCAATCATAGATTGTAATTGCCATCATGTGTATGTGTTTAAAATCGGGGCTGGTGAGATTTGAGAAGCGGGGGACGCACTCAAATCTCACCACCTTTTATGCGCTTATGAGCATATAAAAGGCTCCTTGCAGCATCACAAACTCCAAGGTGAGATTTAGTCATTTATACAATTAAAAGTTGCAATGCAATATCGTGCTTAGCTGGCACATTTTCCATACTGAACCGCCTTGCTGATCGTCGTGCGGCTGCATTTGATCGCTTTCCGCTCGCATTACTTCCGATAAAAAGTCAGTGTTTTCGCGACAAGCCGGCCAAATTGGCCAGCAGTGGTTATTTGTTGTGGTGGTCGTTCAAGACCATTAGGCGATGAAATCCAGATAACGTCTGGGCTTCTGGGGAACCTCGCAAAAGATGCCCCTTGCACGGCTTAAAGCGTCTTTACAGTGTGTAGCGCACATTACCTTCTATCAAAGGTCTTCGCGTGCTGGGAATTGAAGCGCTTCGATATCCTTGTTTGCGCCTTCAGTTGTGTGCAAACCCCATTTGTTAAAATAAGGCGCAGATCATTGCCGGAGAATTGGCACATCGCTTTGATAAAAGCGTCCGCAGCCTGATGTGCATCAGTAATACTCTGCGGTTGTTCGCGATAATATCGGAAAGTTTTGGTGAATAAATCCCATCCGTAGGCATCTTTAAGTTGCTCAAACATAACGAGCTTTACGAATGGCTCTCCTGCCGACATGAAATCTCCGCTGCCCTTTTTGACGTATTCTATAGCCTCTAGTCGTGGGGTTTTACCGTCATCGTTGGGGATTGAGAGACGACTTAGCTGTCCTTTTTTCTCCTGAACATAAAGAGAAAACAGATTTACTGTCACCTCGTCAACACCTTCCCATGTCCATGATTTTTGCTGATATGTATGACCTAATTCATGCCAGATGCCCCAGGCTTTTTCCAATCGAGCCGGATCAGTTAAATCTGTGAAGCTATTCGGGCGCAAACCTATAGATTCATCGGTAGCATACATATAAAATGGCGCATCTGCAGGTGCCATAAAATCTACTAAAAAGTGACGTCTTAACGGAGAAGGCACATCTCGTGGTGTACTGCTGTCAAATCCCGCCAACTCATCTTCCATCTCGATGATTTTATCGATTGCTTCAAAACTTGCATGGGGATCAGTGATCGGATGACGATTATGATCGGCCATGGGCAGTGTAATCATGCTGCGTTTGGAAAGAAGCTGAACGAAAGGTGCATTTGCATAGGCGGCGAGCTGTCGGTTCCAATCTTCCGTTGAGGTCTGTCCTTCAACATAAAGAGGAAGCGGCATCCCACCAGTGACGCTCACCTTAACATCGGCGTCATCTTGAATGTCTTCGCTTGCAGATGTTAATTTGAAAAACAACGGGCCGTTTTGCCGGGCAGTAAATTTGACTTTACCATTATGCAAGGGTTCTTCCTGTTGATCAGTCGATTGATCCCACATTGGATGGAAACCTACTGTGGCAGCTAGAAAAAGATCGTCCGACAGCCCTTCGACGTTGACTTCAACTTTCTCACCTTGTTCCACGAAACGTCCCAAAGGTTGCTGGTCTGAAAGGCGAAAACTGTTCATCCGCTTTTGTTCGATAGTTGCATCAGGCAGAAAATTTACTGAGTAAGAACCTTTTTCATTATGGAATTCGGATGCGGAAGCTGCCCAGACTATCTGTGAGCAGCAGAGAACCATAATAAGTCTCAGCATAAACACACCAATCAATAGTTATTAAATAGGACTATTAGTTAAACTTGGATACATCCAAACAAAGGCAGCAAAGTTTGCACAGAAATTTTGTTATGTGATTGAATAAACAGTCAAAATTGCATTTCAGAGTCTAACAAATAACACTGAATTAATTGGTCGCCATTGAGACGAGAGTTTGGCGGTTCAGAGGTATTTTTACAGCCACTGTTTTAGGAGTTGATATTATTGAGCCAAGTTGACACGATATTGCGGTTTTGGCTAACTCAACGTAAGTGCAAAAAATCCTGCTTTATAAGGTTTCTGGCTTAGTATCTCGATCCTCCAAAGCGCGGTAAATGGCCTCTGAGCATTAAAGCGGCATAAATATACGTTTGAGTGAACCGTTTGTAAGGCTTTGATTATGATACCGGTTATGTAACAGAAAACCGTCTTCTCTCAGGACGCTTCTCAGATGTATCGCAAACCGTCAATTTATCGGCCTTTTCGGCTAAGCGTAGTTTTTAGCCCTCTCCTCCAAACGACTCCGATATCTTCCCTTACTCGTCTTTTGCCGCGCACTGTCGTGCCTGCTTGACCGCATTGCTAATCGTTGTCCGACTACATTCAAGCGTTTGTTGAACAGTCGCCCACGAATTACCACTGGCAAGCATCCGGTTAATCACCTCGTATCGCGTTATGTCAGCCTTGCGCCCCTGATATTTTCCAGCGGCTTTTGCCATAGCTATACCCTGCTTCTGCCGATCACGGCGTTGCTCGTCGTCTCGACGTGCAATTGCCGCCAGCATGTCCAGCCACATATCATTGATCGCTCAGAACATACGGGCGTCAAACTCTGAATGGCTTGGTAAAAGGCTTTGCCATGTCGTTGGTACATTCACGGCAACAACCTTGATCTGGCGTTCACGCAATAGCGTTTTCAACCGCTGCCAGTCGTCTTCTTTCAAACGCGACAGCCTGTCAACGTCTTCCACCAGCAATACGTCACCCGACTAACAATCATCCAGCAGGCGAAACAGTGCTGGCCGGTCAAGCCGCGTACCGGATTCATTCTCTGAGTAATAGTTACAGATGGTCAGATTACGCTCGCGAGCAAATGTGTCCAGCATCCCCCTCGCCCGTGATGCATCCTGCTCACTGGTAGACGCTCGCAGATAAGCGCGGACAAAGGCTAAATCCTTCTGCGGTACTGTTAGGGTCATTTGCCTGTACCAGTCTGTTTAAGTTATAAAATCAGACCATACAGTACCAGATTTCAGCAGTCCACCTTGGGTATACTCAATTCATCGTGCCGTCTTAATGCACTATAGGGTGCACCCAAAACGCGAGCTAAACACCTCAGCGCATTTATAAGCAACGTTCCTATAGCGCCTAAATTACGCCTTCTAAATTAGTAATATTGCTATTAGTCCAGCAACCGCGACTGGCTAAATCGAACGGCATCGCCTGATATTAAATTTAGATGCAGCTCTTTATCAATACAGAGCTAACAGCATGAATATTATATTTAAAATGAGGATTTAGCATGAAAGTTATTAATCTTTCTTTGGTTCCGATCTTATTCATGAGCAATTATGCCTATGCAGATTTTCCGGAGCCGCAATACGCAGTTCACATAACAAACTTCACACGCTCAGTTAAAGATATATCGGTGGGCGGGTTCAAAAATTTGAACTTTCCAATTGCGGTACTTTCAGGCCCAACGGAGGAAAATTTCTACTATTCTCAGTATACGACTTTTGAACACCCCACAAAGGATGACGAAGGCTTTTACTATGGCATTCAACCTCACAGTAACGGCAAGGCACGCGTACTTTTTTCCTATTTCGGAAAAAAGGGACGAGTGACCGACAAAGCGCACTGTTCGGCTGGGGCAGATGGGGGTAGCGGTGTGTCTTGCAATACAGTCAATATCCCTTTTTCCATAGGCACTATTTATAACTTCAATGCTGTTCTGACAAATGAAACAGAACAGGAAAATTTCTGGGAAGGCTACGTTACAGATACAATCACGAACGTCAGAACAAAGATCGGGAGCTGGGCCACGCCCAAATCGATAGGTTACCTCTCAGGTTTGGGAGCTGGCTTCATTGAAGATTATATAGGCATTGGAAACTGTTCGGATATACCTTCAACCACCGCTTATTTTGGTGCAGGAACGTCGGTTGTTACTCCAACAACAACTAACCGTTTGGACATTGACCCCGCTTACAAGGTCGGAGTTTGCGCAGATCATGTCAAGTTCACATCGTTTTTGAACGAATATGGTGGCCTCACTATAATGCAAAAAGCTGGCGATAATTTCGATGGCAACTCAAATACTGAGAACAGTAAAAAGAGATAATCGCTTTATTTAGTATTATATTTTATATTCTTCAACTTATTTACGGAATACCGATATACGTGGATGAATTCAAAAATTCACTGAAACATTCTCTATAATGGAATTTGATTATGTGTAAAATACTACTCGTGGCTCTTTGTTGCCTTCCACTGGGCGCATGTGCTCGTGGCCCTGGATTTGGTGAATTATTAAAGAGCCCAGAGCAGATCCAAAGTAAGGACGAACAAGCCTGTGCCAGATATGGGTTAAAGCCAGGCGATTCAGCTTTCAGTCAATGTCTGATGAAGCAGGATGAAATACGTGCAAATGTGCAATCTCGAATAATAAGCCGATCTCTCTCAAAAACGTCCTAGAGCATGATTGCTTAAAATTGGAATAGTTGCAGGGAAATTATGCTCTGATTTTATAGTATTAGCACTGGGCGTCCAGGAAGACGCCCAGTGCTCTATTTGTGCTTTTGACCTTGCTCCCAAGTTTTATCCAGTTTTGAGTTCGCTCCAGCGGTTTTTGGTTACTGTATTCTGGGCGGTAGCGGCGGGTTGCAGTGCGGAGCCGTTCCGGTTGCGCAGCACCGCATCACGTCGCGGGTTGATTGCCTGAGCGAACT
>NZ_JAMJWE010000459.1 GCF_023554105.1 Brucella sp. 21LCYQ03 | reverse complement strand
GTAAACCTCTCGGAGACGCAACCGTTTCCGAATTTTCCGATGGCGAGATACAGCCCTTTTACAACGAATCTGTACGTGGTAGCGACGTATTTATCGTCCAATCCACCAATCAGCCTAACGACAATCTGGTAGAACTTCTTCTTATGATTGATGCTGCTAAACGTGCTTCTGCTCATTACATCACGGCTGTAGTGCCTTATTTTGGGTACGCACGTCAAGATCGTAAAGACAAACCACGCGTTGCCATCGGCGCCAAGTTGATGGCCAATCTAGTCACGGCTGCTGGTGCACATCGTATTATGACGATGGATTTACACGCTGCACAGATTCAAGGCTTTTTTGACATCCCAGTAGATCACCTAGATGGTGCAATCATTTTCGTTCCCTACATTAAATCACTGAACTTACCGAACCTCACCATTGCCTCACCGGATATGGGTGGCTCTTACCGCGCCCGTACCTTTGCGAAATATTTCAATGCAGAGGTAATTATCTGTGATAAGCGACGCAAGCGCGCTAACGAGATCGAATCAAGTCGGAGGCC
>NZ_JAMJWE010000458.1 GCF_023554105.1 Brucella sp. 21LCYQ03 | reverse complement strand
AGATGGAGGGCAGGCTTTAGCAATAGACAATATTCCAGAAGCAGACCTGAATAATATTTTCGCATATACCAGGAGGTCCGCAAATAAGGCTGAAAATCATAATTCCGTAACGATGTTTCGACATAAAAAACTTAATTTATTTTATGTCGGAGATACCGGCTTCACGGCAAACAATATGAGAACTGGACAAACAGCCGGACGGACTTCAGTGCCATATGCAACTGATAACAACTACTTCCCAGCCTTGAAAGCGTATGGAGCAGCTTCTGGATCTCAAGCTCAGGAACCTAACAGACCGACAGGCAGCTGGAACATCTATAACGCGGCAATTTTTGGCAATGTTTTCTCATACTTTGTCGCCCAATCTTATTATGGAAAACTCAAGTAAAACCAATTTGATGAGAAGGGCGAAAATGGAGGTGTGAGGTTTGATTTACTGGTCTATTTGATCTAAGAAACCTTATTTGTTCATTAGTTTAAATAACCAGTTTCACAAAATTTATGAGAGCGTATGATCGCTATTGCAGAATGCTATTTACCAATA
>NZ_JAMJWE010000457.1 GCF_023554105.1 Brucella sp. 21LCYQ03 | reverse complement strand
CATACAACGACTTGTATAGCATGGAATGGGAAACGGTGCCGTTAATTGGCGTTCGTGGAGATGACATCAATGCAGGAGGTCTCGGCGACCAGCCTTTATTTGCTAATGCAGATAACTTCCGTTATGATCGCAATTTCTGGATGCTGAACTCCACCTGGTTAAATCTGTACACCGACCTGATCAATTGGCAAGGTGCTATCGAAGAAATTCAGAAGTACCAAGCGGCCGGCGCGCCGGAAGCCACCGCACAACAGTACATTGCCGAAATCAAAGTGATGCAAGGCTTTGAAATGCTCCAACTTGCCCGTTTATGGGGAACGATATTGATCCCAACTAGTTCGGTACCGGCAGACATGTTTAATGTGGAGCCTACAGATTTCGCAGGTGTGATGGCTCATATCTCCACGTTGATGGACGAGGCTATGCCTGCCCTGCCAGATGTGCGCCCCAACCAGCGTACAGACATTCGTGGTGGAGTAACCCGTCACACGGCATTGGCAGTGAAAGCAATGGCTAATTTGGAAGCGAAAGATTATCCAGCGGTC
>NZ_JAMJWE010000456.1 GCF_023554105.1 Brucella sp. 21LCYQ03 | reverse complement strand
TTGGTGTAGGCAATTACTCTACACGGATTATGCATCTTTTTACACCGATTGGTAAGGGACAACGTGGCTTGATCGTTGCACAACCTAAGACGGGTAAAACCAACCTCTTAAAAGAAGTGGCTAATGCCATCGCGAAGAATCACCCTGAAGTTTATCTCATCATTTTATTGATTGATGAGCGTCCGGAAGAGGTGACTGATATGGCGAGAAGTGTACGCGCGGAGGTAATTTCTTCCACATTCGATGAGCCTGCTGATCGCCACGTTAAAATTGCTAATATCGTGTTGGAGAAAGCAAAGCGCATGGTGGAATGTGGTCATGATGTCGTGATTTTGTTAGATTCCATTACCCGTTTGGCGCGTGCGTACAACACAGTTGCTCCTGCATCAGGTAAGATCTTATCTGGTGGTGTTGATGCAAATGCTTTGCACAAACCAAAAAGATTCTTTGGTGCAGCGCGTAACATAGAAGATGGTGGATCTTTGACCATTCTCGCAACAGCGCTGACCGATACAGGATCGAAGATGGATGAAGTGATCTTTGAA
>NZ_JAMJWE010000455.1 GCF_023554105.1 Brucella sp. 21LCYQ03 | reverse complement strand
GGAAGCATTAGCAGCTCGCGACAATTTGAATGCCTATCTGCAAAATGGTACTACACAAAACCACAATGTGGCATTTCAACAGCAGTACGGAAACACCAGTGTCTATACTGCTATTAACAGGCTTGACAATCGCAGCATCTTGCCAACAAACCGCTTCACTCGAACAAATTTAACAACTCGGATGGGAACTAAATTTGGTGCTGATGAACGTTGGACGACGGATGTAAAGGTACAATATAGTAATACACAAGGAGTAAATCGCCCGATTAATGGTCGTGACTGGAGTAGTATTTATGCTTTACAAATGATGCCTAGATCATTGAATATTCTGGATTTTGAAGACAATGTCAATGAATTCGGCCAGATGATCTGGTACAGAGGCGGGGCAGCCACTTTCAACCCCTACTGGCGCTTAGATAATGATCGCAACGAAGATCAACGCGATCGTTTCCTATTAAACGGATCTTTGGGATATCAGTTCAATGATTGGTTAAAAGGTGAATTTAAGGCAGGAGCCGATTTGTATACCAATAACACACAAACGC
>NZ_JAMJWE010000454.1 GCF_023554105.1 Brucella sp. 21LCYQ03 | reverse complement strand
TTTGAATCTGCCTCACCCCTTCCGCTGGGTGCACCGATCAAGCAAGTGCTTAGTCATCAGCATATTTTTGCACAATTTTACTTGCTTCCAGAAGACATTGCGGTTAAAAACAAAAAAACAAACTGGATATACACATTATCAGAAAATTTAGATAAATTAGCTAAACATAAGCTGATCTTCTCCTTCTTGCGGACAGACAACTTCCCAAAGTAACACCCTAAATTATCCATATGGCAAGCGTAAACAAAGTTATTCTAGTTGGGCACCTGGGCAAAGATCCCGAAATTCGCTATTTAGACGGCAACGTTTCTGTGGCGAGCTTCCCCCTTGCTACCTCCGAATTTTATAATAAAGACGGCAAAAAGATTGAACAGACAGAGTGGCACAACATTGTTTTGTGGCGCGCGTTAGCGGATTTAGCTGTTAAATACCTGAAGAAAGGCAAGTTGGTTTATATAGAAGGTAAGTTGCGGACACGCACCTACGAAGATAAGGAAGGTGTTCGCCGCTTTGCGACAGAGATCGTAGCAGACAGGTTTAATTTG
>NZ_JAMJWE010000453.1 GCF_023554105.1 Brucella sp. 21LCYQ03 | reverse complement strand
CCGACCATCATGACATGCATAGCGGTCAGCGGATCCACTCCGTATTGGGTGGTAACTTCTAGGATGACTGGAAAGAGTGCAAAATAAGTCGCGTCTGTACTTAAGATTAATTCAAGGGGTAGTCCTAAAAATCCGATAATGAGATGTAAATGTGGAATAGCAGAATCCGGAAGAATGGTTAGTAAATCGTGAGACATCGCTTCTAACATGCCCGTACCATTCAATACGCCCAATAAAACTCCTGCTGATACAATGATGATGGCCATCAACAAACTTGCCGGAGCATGTTTTTGTAAAACATCCAGTTGCATCTTTTTCGCCGGATAATTTAGAATAAGCGCTATGCTTGTTCCGATCATAAAGACCAAACTAGAAGGGACGACATCGAAAAATAGGCTTGAAATCACTATTACGGTTAAAGTAAAATTAATCCATAACGGGGCTTTCATACCATTTATGTTAGGGATAATACTCTTGGCTGTAATGCCTGTTTCTGATGCATAGGCTTCGTGAAGTGGCGGGTTTAAGGCAGCACGCCGTTGTTCA
>NZ_JAMJWE010000452.1 GCF_023554105.1 Brucella sp. 21LCYQ03 | reverse complement strand
AAATGCCACCGGTGGTAACCCGGAAGAGGTCGCCGATATTCCGATAAACCAGGACAGAATTTACCTGAGAGCAAGCTGTGATTTTACCGATAAAAAGGACATTGCCAATTTCTCTTATAGCCTAGATGGCGAAACGTGGAATCCTATCGGAACGCCATTGAAGATGATGTATACCATACCGCACTTTATGGGATATCGATTTGGCTTATTCAACTATGCTACTAAAGAGGCAGGTGGATACGTGGATTTCGATTATTTCCACATTAGCAACTAAACTAAAAGTGATTTAATAAACTACCATATCACATGACAAAAAAACTCAAATTATACATCACAGCGGCTTTATTTGGTATCAGTCCAATAGGATTACTCGCACAAAAAAATGTCATAAAGGTTGATACGACGCGAGAACCTGTCGCAACTGGAAAATTTGAAGCCAATTGGAATTCCCTGCAACAATACGAAGCGCCAGAATGGTTTCAGAATGCCAAATTCGGCATTTGGGCACATTGGGGGCCGCAGTGTCAACCAGGGCAAGGGGACTGGT
>NZ_JAMJWE010000451.1 GCF_023554105.1 Brucella sp. 21LCYQ03 | reverse complement strand
TAAAATCACGCGTGATTTTGCCGATCTTACTGGCAAAGAGACAGTATATGATTTATATACAGGTGCTGGCACCATCGCCAACTTTGTAGCACGTAATGCACACCAAGTGATTGGCATAGAATATGTACCATCTGCTATCGAGGACGCAAAGATCAACTCGCAACTTAACGATATCAACAACACAAAATTCTACGCTGGTGACATGAAGGATGTGCTGACCATACCATTTGTGAACGAGCACGGTAAGCCAGATATTATCATCACGGATCCGCCGAGAGCAGGCATGCACACGGACGTAATCAAGTGCTTGTTGGATGTAGAAGCAGCAAAAATCGTATATGTAAGTTGTAATGCGGCGACGCAAGCACGTGACATTGAGTTGCTTTCTGGGAAATATCAAGTCGAGCGCATTAAGCCGGTAGACATGTTCCCACACACGCAACACGTAGAAAACGTGGTTCTTTTAATCAGAAAGTAGTACCATGAATATAGAAGAATTACTGGCAGAACCTTCGGGGAATGGCAACGAAAAAGGTAAGAGCAACAG
>NZ_JAMJWE010000450.1 GCF_023554105.1 Brucella sp. 21LCYQ03 | reverse complement strand
TGGTTTTATACTTAAACAATACATAGCTCTTTCCGATAAACATCTCTGAAACTTCGGCTTTGATGGTCGGGTCTGCCTGCTCCGCTTTGCGCGCGAGTTCTTGTCGTTTTTGATTGATGGCCTCGATGCGTTGCAATGGATCGCTGATCGCCTTTACTCCGTCCAAAACCTCTTTGGAAACATCTTCATAAGAATCTGTGATCCGAATGGTTAATCCTTTGGCTTCAATTTCCTGCTCCTGTTGATGGGCTACAAAGCCATTTTCTAAATAGTTGTGTTGCGGTGTGCTGGCTAGCTGTACTGCACTGAATGCGCAATGATGATTGGTGATGATCAGCCCTTGACCCGATACGAAGGAGCCGGAACAACCGCCGACACGAACCAACGCATCTACTAGACCAATGCTCCCCGGGTTATAAATATCTTTTTCTGAAATTTTCAGTCCTGCTTTCTTAAGGCCTGCCCGGTTAAGATCGCTCAGTGGAAACATGCCTTCATCTGGAACCGTTGCGGCAAATTGAAAAGCACTTGCACCCAAAAGCAGTGC
>NZ_JAMJWE010000045.1 GCF_023554105.1 Brucella sp. 21LCYQ03 | reverse complement strand
TGTAAGCAATCCGATTGAATCATAACCTACTGAAATCGCTCAATCCTTTTTGGAACAGGCTCTTAAGCGTGCATGATGAAAAAAGAAAATCGGAGCTGCTACTCTTTATCTTTTTAGTTTGGAGAGACAACAAGATACAATCGCGGTAGCTCGACATTTGCGAGCGCAATCGTTCGTACCGCTGAAGTCGACTGAAAGGGACTTTTCGAGCGATTAGCATGGAGAAGAGACTGACGACTGTCAATTTCAAAGTCGGTAAGTAGAAGTTGAATTTTGGGAGTTTTATATCAGTAAAAATATGCCGTTAATAATCGACAGCACTATAATTTTATAAATATTGAGAAGCATAATTATTTTAAAACAACGCGTTATTTTTTCTCAAAAGAGAATCTATACTATTTTATCTGTTTATGAACCAGCTTAGCGTTTGGTGTGGATGGGATATTAGACACATATAATACTGAATCTGACATAATTGCGACTCATTGTGGCTTGACACGGGCGTCTGGACAGCTGGAGGACGGTTCCTGATTGGCATTAATAATGCGTCTGTGGGTGCTATAATTTACTGAATTCCGTAACAAACTGACTGATGCCGGACGCAAGAAACCGAACGGCGAGACAAGTTAGAAGGAAACCCATAATTTTCGTTACAGCTTGCATTCCATGATCACCAAGAACTTTTTCGATCCAATTTGATGATAGAAGCGCGATATATGCCACAAAAGGGCGCCGTTACTTTAACCTGAACACGAACGCCATTCTATCTATGATGCTGATATTATGCGGATTTCAGGCATGCGATTTCACGCCGGATGTTAGTTGCGGCTTGACGTAATTCGCGGTGATCGGCGGAACTGAATTTGTTCGTGGGAAGTAACGCAGATTTTAAATTTGATCGTGAATGGATGTGAACTTCTGCACATGTCGCGCTGATTTAAAGCGCTTCATGCCCCGCTCGCGTCGCCGGATAGGCTGATGCGAATTCTTGCCGCGATTGTTTAAACCCTTATGCTGACGATGGTTACAAACACTCAGACCTAATTCCCGTTTGGCTGCACCATAAGACCTGAGTTTGTCTGTGACCATGACCCGTGGGGAGCAGCCCTGAGCGGACAAGAGTTTGCGCATGAACCGCTTAGCAGCCTTGGTATTGCGGCGTTTCTGAACAAGAACTTCAAGCACAAACCCATCCTGATCAACGGCGCGCCAGAGAAAATGCCGTTTGCCTTTAATGGTGATAACAACTTCATCCAGGTGCCACTTGTCACCAAGACGCGACGTACGGCGGCGTATTTTGTTGGCATAGGCCCGCCCGAACTTTTCATCCCATTCGTGTAATGTCTTGTGGGTAACGATGATGCCCCGATAAGCCAGCATGTCCTCAACCATCCGAAAGCTCAGTGGAAAACGAAAATACAGCCATACTGCTTCCGCAATGATCTCAGCGGGATAACGATGACGGCGATAAAGCGAGGCGCGAGGTTCAGTCATCGCACCATTATCACTGCCAGAGTTTACGTTAGAGTTAAGGTAGCAGTGCCCTTAAGAACACCAAAAACATTCTAGTCGACATCCACATTATGAAGATGTTGAGTTGGGTCTAAATTCAAGTCAGTTGTATGTTTGGTGATACTCCTACCTATTCCATCGATGCTTTTGGTATTAGATTGAATTTCGGCCCTCGCGTGGATCAACTGGAAATCGATAATGCGCTCAATTTCAGGCGAAACCTTAACATAGCGAGGCAGTAAAATTTAATTGCTATCAAGTAACTAATTTGAAATATTGAAATCTATGCAAAAATAAACTGCATATTCTGATTTTTGTTTTTAATGGGTGGGGACACGAAATGTTAATTAAGCATCTTATGATGGGTTCAACAGCCGCTATATTCACAGTATCAAGCGCTCTGGCAGCGGACACGATTGTTGCTCCAGAGCCTGAATCGGTGGAGTATGTGCGCGTTTGCGATGCATATGGAGTTGGCTACTTTTACATTCCAGGTACAGAAACCTGTTTGCGCTTACATGGCTTTGTGCGTGCAGACATAACTGGCGGCGATAACGTTTATGCGCGTTCAAATGCTCGTGCTAACCGCTTGCTTGATACAGATTTTGACGAAAGAAGTCGTGATACCTACGACTTTTTAACACGCTTTTCTCTTCAACTTTCGACTGCATCTGAAACTGAACTCGGAACGTTAAAGACGTTCTCTCAAGTTCGCTTTCAGTATGAAAATGGTAAAGATTCAAGCGACACTGGTACATTACGCTATGGCTACATTCAGCTCGGTGGTCTGCGTGTTGGTCTTGATGAATCTGCTTTCGTAACCTTCCCTGGTTTCCTCGGCGATGTCATCAATGACGACGTTATTCTTGCAGGGGGCTATCGTACAAATGCTATCAGCTATACGTTTACTGAAGGAAACGGTTTCTCAGCAACGCTTGCTGTTGAGCAAGGTGGGGATAGCGATACCGACAACGGCACTTACACAAACCTGGCCAACGGATCGCAATACACGATCTCTGGTCAGATCGATGATTATACCCCACATGTTGTCGGTGGTCTGAAATATGCTCAGGGATGGGGATCAATTGTTGGTGTCGTAGCATATGACTCGGTCAACGAAGATTGGGCTGGTAAAATCCGCCTCGATTTAAATGTCACCGATCAATTCTCTATTTGGGTAATGGGTGGATATAAATCCAACAAGGACAACTACCTTTACGCGTATAACGATGCGTCTGGTAACCCACGCGGCATTCGTCTGGTCAACAGCTTTTACGGTACGTGGGGTGGTGATTGGGCTGTTTGGGGTGGAGGTCAGTTTAAAGCAACTGATAAAGCCATCTTCAATCTTCAACTTGCTTACGAAAAAGCCGAAACTTTTGCGGCCACTGCAAACGTTGCTTACGAGCTCGTTCCGGGCTTCACGATTACCCCCGAAGTTTCCTATACGAAGTGGAATGATAATAAATCAGTTCTAAAAGGTGACGATGCCTGGCAGGGAATGGTGCGCTTTCAACGCACCTTCTAATTATAGCCAAAGATATCAAAAAGCCCGTCAATACAATTGGCGGGTTTTCCAATTGTCTGATTTTCACATACTTTGA
The DNA here is from genome assembly GCF_023554105.1 of Brucella sp. 21LCYQ03. Classification (GTDB taxonomy): domain Bacteria; phylum Pseudomonadota; class Alphaproteobacteria; order Rhizobiales; family Rhizobiaceae; genus Brucella. Next base: position 4,548 of record NZ_JAMJWE010000045.1, on the reverse strand, counting down.
ATTTAGTGACGAAGTCATATCAAATAATGATCGGATTTGAATCTCTTATTCAAATTGTTCAATAATAATCGTAAGCTTAGTCTAATCCCCACCTTACAATTACATGACTGATTGTTTTATTACACTGTCGAGATGATCACGACGGAGTTTCTCTGTGACTAGTAGATTGGAGCTTTTACCGGTTGGCCGCTGAGGTGACCAGAGGCCCGAGCTCAGCTCTCTCAGGTTTTCAGACATCACAGTATTTAAAAAGGCGCCCGTCCTTTTGATGAATTTGGACAGGCGCTCGATTTCGATTTCAAACGTCTATTTTCTAGAATTGGATACGCCGTCATCGACAATGATATGATGTGTAGGTCGTGCACGCGGATGCATAAAAAAATGCCCTTCCGGTGCATTGTGAAGCTTGATTGGCACCAAAGTGACGTTGGTCTTCTTACCGCGCTTATCGTGCAGAGCGTAGACGATGAACGGGATCGCCAGAACAACAAGGAAGCAAACAACGAGTAGCGTCACATAGGTCTCATCAGCCGTTTCCCCTCCGATGGATGTCGGTGGGTAAAACGAAACGAAGAATGCCATGATCGAAACAAGGAAGCCGACGACTGCAACACCAATCTTGAAGCCGTTACTACCAGGTACGCGGAATGTACGCTTGAGTTCCGGCTGCTTCCGAATGAGATGGATATAGCCAAGGAATAGCAGGAAGTATGTGCATAGATAGATTACCACCGTTAAAGCGAGGGCAATCAGAAACGACATATTACTGCCACCACCCGTATTTGTTAGAACGATAATCGCAATCGATGTTAATATGAGCTGTGCTACAACGAGTGCGACCGGCACGCCATTCTTGTTAACTTTAGCAAACGTCGTTGGAAGAATCCCCTTCTGAGCTGTTACCAACATACCCCGCGACGGCCCTACAATCCATGCGGCAATCTCGGCCAGAACACCAAGCAGAAGCAAGGCTGCGATAATGCGAACAGTCCACTCAAAACCGGGGCCAAAATGCGCCACCAGTGCGCTGAAAGTCTGCACAACGCCCGAAGACAGGTTGATCTCATTAGACGGAATGGTAGCAGCAACCGAAAGGCCACCGATTGAGCTCAGGATGATCGCTGCCGCCATCAAAAGGAACATGGCCATCGGATAATCACGGCCCGGATTTTTCATTTCGTTAACGTGCGTCGCGGAGGCTTCGACACCCATATAGCTGAGAATGAAGGCCACAAATACGACTAGTGTGCCGACCTGTGTGAAGTCAGGGAAGAATGTCTGGGCAGACATTTCTATCTGTAAAGGCGCACCGCTCGACAGATAAGTGATAGCCAGCGCAGCAAGAATAATTGCGGGCAATAGGATACCAGCGAAAAAGCCGACTTTAGCGATGATTGCGGTGTACTTTGTGCCACCCAACTGGGTAAAAGCTAGCGCCCAAAGAATAACCAAAGCGGCGATAGTTTTGGTGATCGGATCTGCATTCAATGCAGGCCAACTTAGGATATAGGAGAGGGCACCAAGCACGAAGTAAAGCATCGGAAGAAACCCGATGGCAATTTCAAGATAACAGAATGAGATTGCTGCAAAGCCCCATCGCTCGCCCAGCGTGTTTGAAACCCAGGCGAATACACCACCCTCTTCCCAGCCTTCAACCGTTGCCATTTCAGCAGCACAAAGACCGACCGGAATGAACCATAAAATCCCACCAAGCAGTAGGAAGAAGACCAGACTAAAACCAGATGTTGCAAATGTTGGATATTCATAAACGGCCATCACCATAGAAGCGGTAATGGCAAAAAAGCCAATCATCGATAATTGTTTAGCCGGAATAGCGGCTTTGGTATTCGCCATAGTAAGTCCCCTCAGTATAGAGATGATCACGAGACTGATTGAACATCAATCTCGTGAGTAAGTTGCGAATAATCAAAAGAACGTCGATTAAGTTTAAGTGTGGCTGAACCCACCAGCCTCGTCTTCCGATAGCGGCTTGCTGACCGGGTGTTTTTCGAAATAATCAAGGCTGCGCTTGAGGTCGTCGATTAAGAGACTTCCAAGGTCACGGCTGACGCCATGGCGTACGAGAATACGCTGCACCACAAGGTCTTCACGATCTGCCGGCATTGAATAAGCCGGCACCTGCCAGCCACGGCTGCGCAAACGATCCGCAACATCGTACAGTGTGTAGCCACCGATTGTCTGACCCTCTTTCAGCTTCCATGCCAGAGCAGGAATACCTTTCTGGCTATCACCATCAAAGATCATCTCAAATGGTCCAAGCTTTGCGATCTCGTCTGACAGATATTGCGCCGTTTTATAGCAAGCGTTGTGAATCTTCGCGTATCCTTCATGTCCCAGACGCAGGAAATTATAATATTGCGCTATAATCTGCCCGCCGGGACGCGAGAAGTTCAAAGCGAAAGTCGGCATATTTCCGCCAAGATAATTCACATTGAATATCAGTTCTTCAGGCAAATCAGGTGCTTCACGCCAGACAACCCAACCCGCACCCAAAGGTGCCAGGCCAAATTTATGGCCCGACGTGTTGATCGATTTTACGCGCGGCAGACGGAAATCCCATTCAATATCAGGCGCACAGAAAGGTGCCAAGAAACCACCACTGGCACCATCCACATGGATTGGAATGTCCAGGCCTGTCTCTTTCTCGAGCTTATCCAAAGCGTCATGAACAGCCTTAACCGGCTCGTATTGGCAGGTGAAGGTGACCCCCATCGTAGGCACCACGCCAATCGTGTTCTCATCGACACGCTTGAGCACTTCTTCCGGGCTCATGATCAGGCGGTCGCCCTCAAGCGGAATTTCTCGCAACTCGACATCGAAATAGCGGGCAAATTTATGCCAGCAAATCTGTACAGGGCCACAAATCAGGTTTGGCTTATCCGTCGATAGGCCCGCCGCGGCGCGCTTCTTGCGCCATTGCCACTTGAGCGCCAGTCCGCCCAGCATTGCCGCTTCTGATGAACCGGTTGTGGAACAACCGAGCGTATTCTCAGCATCCGGTGAATTCCACAGATCGGCGATCATATGCACGCAACGCGCTTCAATCTCTGCTGTCTGCGGATATTCGTCTTTGTCGATCATATTTTTATCGATCGACAAATCCATCAGCTCGCGAATTTCCTCATCGACCCATGTCTGACAGAACGTTGCGAGATTCTGACGCGAATTACCATCCAGCATCAACTCGTCACGCACAGCAGCAAACACATTGCGTGGATCGCGCTCTTCTTTTGGAAATTTTGTCTTAGGCAAAGAAGCGGATAATTCTAATGATGCATATACATCGTCCAAGCCGTTGTATTTTGCAGAAATAGATTTCTTAGTCATACATAGCCCTCCATTCAATGGTTACCCATATGTATTACATTTTAATTCGTCGCTCATGTACGCTCGTTATGTCAACCTAAGTTAAGTAAAAATATCAGATTAGTTAATTGAATAGAAAATAATTATATTTGCTATTGTCACCACAGGTTCATTATGCATAGTTTAAGTCCTAAATTGATAGTGTAATTTGGGGGGTATAATTTGTCATTAAATCTTCAAGATAACGTTATCGCTGCTTACAAAATTGCCAAGCAAACATCTGGTGGAAACAACGCTGATTATATTCCTTTTCTGGCCAAAGTTCCCAGTGAACTAATTGGTGTCGCTATCGTGACTGCTGATGGCCAAGTCTTCAAACATGGTGATACTGATTATAAATTCGCACTTGAATCCATTTCCAAAGTTTTTACACTTGCTCTGGTCATGGAAAAAATCGGTCCAAAGGCGGTCAAGGAAAAGCTAGGCGATAGCCCTACGGGTATGCCGTTTAATTCTGTACAAGCACTGGAATTACATGAGGGAAAGCCGCTTTCGCCACTTGTAAATGCAGGGGCGATAGCTGCTGCAAGTCTTGTTCCAGGCGATGATGCAGAGCAATGCTGGTCGAATATTCTCGATATGCAAAGCCAGTTTGCCGGACGAGAAATTCAGCTCAGTGACGAGGTCAATAAATCCGAACAGGATACAAATTTTCACAATCGGGCGATTGGCTGGCTACTATACAGTGCAGGAACCTGCTATAGCGACCCAATGCGGGCAGTCGATGTCTATACTAGACAATGCTCTACACTCGTCGATTGCGTCGATCTCGCCACCATGGGCGCAACACTTGCAGCGGGTGGTAAAAATCCCATCACCAAAAAGCGTATAATTAAAAAGGAGCATGTTGCACCATTGCTCGCCGAGATGATTATGGAAGGTTTATACACCTCCTCGGGCGATTGGGCATATTCAGTTGGCTTGCCCGCAAAGAGTGGTGTCGGCGGCGGACTTGTCGCTGTCATTCCCGGAAAAATGGCAATCGCTGCATTTTCACCGCCATTGGATGAGGCGGGAAATTCCGTACGTGCACAAGTAGCCATCAGCGAAATTGAACGGCAATTAGGGGGTAATGTTTTCAAGGTAGGCTAGGCTCACGACTCATTCCTTTCCGAGCCAGAATATAACGGCTGCTGCGAGATCTATTGCTGCTCGGAACAC
>NZ_JAMJWE010000449.1 GCF_023554105.1 Brucella sp. 21LCYQ03 | reverse complement strand
ATACTAAACCTAAGATAGTGAGTATATTCCAGAAAAACAACCTATGAATTCAAGCGCTGTTATCCGAATAAAGACCGAAACACATCGTCGAGATTGGCTACCGGCCGGATCGCGATAGCATACTTCTTCGGGTCAATGCCTTTCAAGTTATACTTCGAAATAAAAATACCGTCAAAACCCAGTTTCTCGGCTTCCGCGATGCGCTGTTCCACACGATTTACCGCGCGAATCTCACCAGATAAACCCACTTCTCCGGCAAAGGCCGAAGTGCCCGGAAGTGGAATGTCTTGCTGCGAGGAAATCAGCGCAGCGATGACGGCCAAATCAATAGCAGGATCCTCCACGCGCAAGCCGCCAGCAATATTTAAAAATACATCCTGCGTACCCAGGCGAAAGCCGAACCGTTTTTCGAGTACCGCCAGAAGCATGTGAAGGCGCTTATTGTCAAAGCCGGTAGAGCTCCGTTGCGGTGTGCCATAGGCCGATGGGCTTACCAGAGCCTGCACTTCAATCATGAGCGGGCGGATGCCCTCTAGCATAGCTGCAATC
>NZ_JAMJWE010000448.1 GCF_023554105.1 Brucella sp. 21LCYQ03 | reverse complement strand
AATTCATGGATACATCAAGTAGACTATTCCGCATTTGATTTATTTCGTTATCAATAAATAAGCTGTTATGTTGATTTATGTAGCCGGTATTGAGTCTTAGAATGTGCTGATGTATTTTATGGGTATATTTAGCAAATACACCGGATTCACGTTCCCTAATCATCTTTTCCTGGAAAAGTAATGTCAACGAACTATTGAACAAAGATCGATTGCCATCCAATTCATATTGGAGATCCCTAACAGCCACCTCTTGAAAAGCATTAAAAGACAATAGCTTGTTGCTCGATATCCGCGTGATGTAACTTAATTGATGACCAAACTGATAATTGAATCTCCGATTTTTCTCATGAAATAATGTGGTATCTTACTGTATCTGAGAATGGATAGATCGTGTTCTTCGTGCACTATTCGGATCAAATAGCAGGGAATAGTTAACCAGATTATTGGCATTTGCCTTGTAGTCTATATTTAATTTTGTTTGGTTAAAAAGAAAAGCATTATCAGCCTGCTGATGTTCAACGGCAGTTATGTCGCCAGCGGGATTTAAAA
>NZ_JAMJWE010000447.1 GCF_023554105.1 Brucella sp. 21LCYQ03 | reverse complement strand
AACATTGACTTCTAAGCTCACATCATCATGAAAAAAATTATTTTTAATATCAGCATATTGTTTTTAGGCCTCTCGATGTCGCTGTCGTGCAGTGTCGATCGGATGCCAGAAGCTACTTTGACAGACCAATTCTTTTGGGAGACGCCCGAAAACTTAAGGCTTGCAGCGAATTTCTTTTATACAGGATTACCTGGTTTGTCTTCAGAAGATGTGACTCAGGATAACTGGTCATCAGATGGATTCCCTATTTCGGGGAATAATACCATTAGCGACGGGTCTCGGGTAGCACCCGCGCAGGACACCCTCAACTACAGGCGGAATTATTACAATATCTATCAGGCCAATAAGTTGATAGAAATGGCGCCTCAAGTCATCTCCAGAGGTGGTAGTGAGACTTTAGTCAATAGCTACGTAGGGGAAGCACGTTTCTTTCGGGCTTTGTTTTATTTTGACATGTTTTGCCGTTACGGCGGTGTTCCGCTGATAGATCGCACGGTGGATGAAGACGATCCAGCGATATTCCTGGCAAGATCAAGTCGTGAAGAGCTGA
>NZ_JAMJWE010000446.1 GCF_023554105.1 Brucella sp. 21LCYQ03 | reverse complement strand
GATTCTCTATCTTCTGGACTTATGTATGGTTTGCCCAGTTTATGTTGATCTGGTACTCAAACATTCCAGAAGAAACAGTATATTTTTACAAAAGATGGGAGCCAGAGTACAAACCTTGGTTTTGGTTGAGTATCGTTATCAACTTTTTAGCACCTTTGCTATTGTTAGTGGATCGCGATGCAAAACGTAAAGAAACATTCATGATGTGTGTGGCTATCTTACTTCTTTTAGGTCACTGGTTAGATTACTATATCATGATCATGCCAGGTACAGTAGAAGCGCATCGTGGGTTTGGTGTCATTGAAGTAGGTACAGCTATTGGCTTCGCCGGATTGTTTACATTCCTGGTACTTACTAAGCTTAGCAAACATGCTTTGGCACCGAAGCACCATCCATTTTTGGATGAAAGCTTACATCATCAGATTTAAAGGTTAAGTAGCGCATTACGTATAAACGTTTTTATAGAAAATGAAGTTTACAATATATAACAAGTTCAAGACGATAATAGGCTTTTTGCTCCTGTTCAACTTACTGGTGGCTCTACCAGCAT
>NZ_JAMJWE010000445.1 GCF_023554105.1 Brucella sp. 21LCYQ03 | reverse complement strand
GTCGGAGCATAAATTTCGCTCGCCGGAAGATTTTACGCAGGAATTGTTCAGAACCTGGCAGATTTGTCAGTCTAATTTTGAAGCTTACAATACCTATCAAGATACGAAGATGTTTCCGTTGTTGTTTCGATCCAAGAAAGCAATTAAGGCGATCAGAGAGCAAACTTATTCACTCGTCTGTATTAATGACAACGAGCACATGCCGAATTTCGATCAGACCATGATGGAAATCGAAAAATCATTCGAAAGCATTCTACCAAAGCAGTCGCAGTTTGAGCTTGCTGACCGTTTATCATAAATAAATTTAGAATATCCTTATATGACGCAAGGGCCTTTGATTTCTGTTGTTATTCCCGTTTTTAACGGGGAGCAGTATGTCAAATCGTGTTTGGAAAATATGTTTGCACAGAGCTACAAGAATCTGGAAATTATAGTGGTGGATGACGGTTCATCTGACCGCTCCGGTCAAATTGCGTTGCAATATCCAGTAAAGTTGATTCGTTTGGACGAAAACCGAGGCTTGTCGGCAGCAAGAAATACGGGTATAGAT
>NZ_JAMJWE010000444.1 GCF_023554105.1 Brucella sp. 21LCYQ03 | reverse complement strand
GCCAGCGCGATGATATAGTTGTTAGAAATCTTTTTCATAATTGTTGGGTTTACCATTTATAGCTTAGTGAAACGCCTGGCGCATGAATGTAAGTTTCATAACGCCCTCTCAAACCTGTCGCCACGTTGGTGGTTGTACGCGGTAGAATATGCTGGAATGCGTAGGCCGCATTCAACTCCCATTTTGGAGAGATGTCATACGTAACACCTGCCGAAACGACCATTCTGTCATTATCTGGCGTTTCTGGATATACAAATCCGCCTCGTACCGGTGTACGAACATAGCCTACACCTGTACGTAGTGCCAAGCGGTCGCTCACTTGATAATTGATACCTACACGGCCAGCATAGGCGTTCTCGTAATTTTTTTCAGAAACCGTGTTGGGGATAAGGTCGGTTTCATATTCGAAGGCCAGTTGTTTGTAAATACTGTAGTTCAATATCGAACCATCAATAGCCATATCCACTTTTTCGCCTAATGGGAAAGCAATACCTAAGTTCAGAGAAGAGGGTAGGGGTAACTCAGAAGAGAATTGGGTGTCAGGGAAGTT
>NZ_JAMJWE010000443.1 GCF_023554105.1 Brucella sp. 21LCYQ03 | reverse complement strand
CAACGCAGATCCCGAAATGGCGTTTTCTCTGAAAGTGCCCAATCAATTTTAAAAACGCCCATTCCCTGCCGAAACTGTTGCAATTGTCGGGTATAGCTTTTGGAAAAGGTGCAACCTTTGAGCTGAAGCAGTTGTTTTGGTGTCATGTCCAAAATCAATACTTTGTGTGATGGTAGGGTTGCTATATCATCTATCCAATTACCGGTCTGCAGCTCACCGCCTAGCGATTGATAATAACTAAGCAATGCATTCGCAATAGCTTGCGAACCTCCTATTGGTACTGGCCAGCCGTATTTATTACCTACAGCCGAAAGCACCAACGCAATGGCTGATGTAGTCCAGTTGCTCAATGGCTGAATGCCATGAGCCGCCATTCCTGCCCAGAGCGCAGCGCCCTGTTGGGTTTGAAAGCGGCGCGCTATCCAACTGGCGGGTTGCAGCGCATGCAAGCCAAAAGCTGCCAAATTCAGTGGTTTGTCTGGAAACCGCAGCGGACCCATAATATCCTTAGACAAGGATTCCCAATTTGTCATCAACGGCTCGATCAACC
>NZ_JAMJWE010000442.1 GCF_023554105.1 Brucella sp. 21LCYQ03 | reverse complement strand
CATCCCCGATCCCGTCTTCCAATCCGAGGTCTTTATGCGATTGCTCCTTAACAAAAGGATAATTCTTCTCTCCGTGCATCGAGAAAGTAAAAATATCGGGATGATCTCGAAAAATATGTGCTGTACCATTTCCTTGGTGCACATCCAGATCTACCATCAAGATCCGCTTAGCCTTTTGATTACTAAGAAGATAAGCTGCAGCCACTGCCTGGTCATTGAGCAGGCAAAATCCTTCTCCATAATCACGCCCCGCGTGATGTGTACCACCAGCCCCGTTGAATGCCACGCCGTACTGTTGTGCGTAATGACAGGCTTTTATAGTACCATCTACTAATAGTCGTTCGCGGATAATTAAGGATTCGGATAAGGCTAAGCCAATGCGACGCACCATCTTAGGGTCCAACGTGAGATCGAGAAGCTGATCCACATAATGAGGATCATGTGCCAAACAAAGCGTTTCCCGATCAGCCATCACCGGCTCAAAAAAATTCTCGTGCCCTGCCAAACCCTCATGCATCAATTGCTCTGGAATCAGCTCGTACTTTGCCATT
>NZ_JAMJWE010000441.1 GCF_023554105.1 Brucella sp. 21LCYQ03 | reverse complement strand
GCAAATTTTCCGTCAAATTTCCGGATTCACCGATGAGTATCCAATTTAACTCTTTTGACAGCGGTACCTGTGTTGGTGCCGAAGTTTCTTTCCAGCTAAGATTATAAATATCCGTGTCTAACCATTTTTCAGCATTCCTGTAAACAGTTGCTCCGGTCGAAGGATTTGCAAACTCTGATAGCCTTTCGGCGTTAATACCCGCCATCCAATACGATTTATGCATAAATTTTTGCCCCGGCAAACGATTAGGATACGCATAGCCTTCCAATATGGCATCCCACTTGATGTTTATTCCAGACTGGTATAATTTACAGAACGAATCGTAGAAGAAATAATCTTCTGTACGCTCACCTTTCTTGACGTTCAAAGAGCGTAGAAGCAAAGAATCTGTCAGGTTTAGTGAGTCATTTACCGCCACCAATGTACTGGCTCCGGGACCAATCTCGACAAAATTGAGTCGACTATTTTGGGGAAGCAACGCGGCGGCACTCTTAAAATCAACCTTGTTTATCAGATGTTCTACCCAGTACCTGGAATCTGGTGCTTCATTC
>NZ_JAMJWE010000440.1 GCF_023554105.1 Brucella sp. 21LCYQ03 | reverse complement strand
AGCTCCAAAATCAACTTCAAACCTTGCTGCTTAAGGCCAAAGCGTAGGTATTCTTCTAATGTCGGGATATGTTCACCGTTCGGGTGCGTTTTTTTGCGTAAATCGGCATGTGTAGCTTCAGCGATATCCATACCATAGAAATCTGCATCATGGTTTACCACTAGCTGTCCATCTTTGGTGAGGTGCACATCGAATTCAGAACCCCAAACCTGCAGCTCTGCTGCATGCTGCAACGAGGCAATAGAATTTTGAGGAAGTTCGTTCTTTTTCCAGGCTCCACGATGGGCAATTACCTTGGTTTGCGCCATCGCTGATGATCCAATTACGGTCATGGCGAATATAGATAATAGAAATGCTCTCATGTGGCTAATATAACCATCTGATATTAAGAATAGATTAAATCGACCACGATACTACGCTTTGCCATCCCATTCTGCATAAAATTGTTGCAAAAATCCTTCCATATACTGGTGCCGTTCGGCGGCGATGCCGCGTGCAGCCTCGGTATGCATCTTGTTTTTCAGCAGCAGCAACTTCTCGTAAAAATGGTT
>NZ_JAMJWE010000044.1 GCF_023554105.1 Brucella sp. 21LCYQ03 | reverse complement strand
TCGCCCATCGGCCAAGGTCCAAAACCTTCTCCGAGATCGCTGTTAAGATCGATAGATGCCATTTTTATCCCAGTTGAATATATATGTTTTAGGCTTTATTGTTGAATAACCCATTATGGATTGTTCAACAATATGTAATTCATATATTGGCTGGAAAATGGTGGATGATGGTTTGTGTGCTTTCGCAAAGCTGTTTCCAATTATGAAAGTTTGAAGGATACTCATGACGAACGCAATGCCTTCGCTTGCAGATGATCAGCCTTTAGCGATTCAGACCGCGGCCAAAATCCGGGAAATGTTGATTACGGGTGAGCTTTTACCCGGAAGCAAGTTGTCAGAGCAGCAAATTTCAACGCAATTTGGCATTTCACGCAATACGCTGCGCGAAGTTTTTCGCCTTCTGACCAGCCAGAACTTGCTAACATACATTCCCAATCGTGGCGTATTTGTCGCCACGCCGGACGAGGGCGCGGTTGTTGATATTTACCGGGTGCGGCGCGTTATCCAGAAAGGTGCGGCACAGGTAGCAGTGCCCGGACACCCAGCTTTGACGCGCATGAAAGCGCTGCTGGAGCAGGCGGCTCTGGCGCAAAAAGCTGGAAACTGGCGACAGGTTGGCACAATCAATATGGAGTTTCACCGTGCCATGGTGGAGCTTTGTGACAGCCCGAGGCTTAGCTCATGCTTTGATCTGGTTCTTGCTGAATTGCGTCTGGTATTCGCGCAGCTTGAAGATACAGCGCATCTGCATGAATCATATATTGCATTGAATAGCGAGCTTTTGGCTTTGCTCGAGACGGGCGCATGTGAGAACGCTGTTCAACAGCTTGATAGTTATCTTTTAAGCTCGGAGCGATCCGTTCTGGCTGCTTTACAGCGAAAAAAAGCAAAGCAGGGATAGTGCCTGCTTTGCTGCATATCATTTAAGAATGCGTACCGACCGCTTGCCCGTAAACACGGATGACATTGCGAACGGCTTCCACCATCAGCGCATGGGGGTTGGCTTCAACCTTGCCGGATGCAACCGCTGGATAAAGCGTGCTGAGATATTGGCTGATCAGTGTTTCCGGGATTTTGCGACCTTCAAGACGCTTGAGCAGTGCATTGACGGCAGCTGTGGCTTCCGGATGCGGCCAGTAATAGCGAATGCGGTCGCTATAGGAGAAATGGCGCTGAAGACGCAGCTCTTCCGCATCGCCATGATAATACTTCTCCCAGTTCTTGGGCTCGTTGAGAAGTAGCTTCTCAAGCTTACCGCGAACGGTCTCTTCTTCCGGCAGTTTGTCGAGGAAAGCTGCAATCTGATCAAGGCCATAAAGTGCTTCACGCAGGGCAAACGTCAGGCCCGGTCCGACCTTCAGAATGGCAAAGCCATCATGAACCAGCTCAGAGAGCGCCTCAACTGGCTGATAGTCGGTCGAATGGGCTTCAAAGACAAACTGCGGGACTTCGTTAAGAACACCGCTGAGAGCAGTCGCTTTTTCACTGTCGTAATAGACAACGTTTTCATTGCCGAATTCCACGCCCGGCTGCACCACAACGCCGATGGCGCGCGAGAATGCATCCTCTAAGCCAAGAGCTGCAAAAGCCTTGCGGTGAATGGCAATGGTTTCAAGGGCTGCATCTGGCTTGGTCAGCTCCAGATCTTCGATTTCTTCCATCGCGCCGCCCGGGATCGGAACTTCCGTGCCGACAATATAAACAGGCAAATCAAAGCCAGATTCAGCGGCTGCTTTTTCTGCAACCTTGGCGAGACGTGCTGCACGTTCAGCAGTCACAGCATCAGGCAATGCAACCGGTTCGCCAGCACAGCCCATGGATGTGTCGAGGTGGATTTTGGTGAAGCCTGCACGCACAAAGCCATCCATCATCACTTCGGACTTGGCCATGGCTTCTTCAGCAGACAAATGCTTCCACGGATTTGGGCCGAGGTGATCGCCGCCTAAAATCAACCGCTTGGTGTCAAATCCGAGACGCGCTGCAATCTCTTCGACAAAGCGGCGGAAATCTGCCGGTGTCATGCCGGTATAGCCGCCATCCTGATTGACCTGATTGCAGGTGGCTTCGATCAGAACGTCAGTATTGGTGGCAATGCCTTCAAGAAGGGCTGCTTCGATAACCAGAGGATGAGCCGAGCAAATCGAGGTGATGCCTCCGCGTTCGCCGCTCGCATAACGGGCAGGAAGTTTGCTCAAGGTCTGAGTGCTGCTCATGACGGGACTCCATATATAAGGTAAATTTCAGAGAGAAATGCGCTGAAGATTGCTATCGAGAGCAAGAACTTCTGGCAGTGGCGTTCCCGCACCAAGGTTCGGGCTAGCTGCGCCCATCACATCGGCAGGCACGACACAGGCCGCGCGAATGGCTTCTTCAAGCGGCACGCCGACATGCTGAACGAGATTGGCAAGGCAGCCGACCATATCGATATGCGCGCCTGCAAGCGATCCGGCGGCATTAACAAGTGCACCATCGCGCACTTCGATGCGTTCGCCGTAAAGTTCGAAATGATCCGGACCTCCAATGGTCGACATGGCGTCTGATACAAGGAACATGCGGTCGCGCTTTGGGCGAGCACGCCATGCGATGCCGACCATTTCCCATGTCACATGATGTCCATCAACAATAATGCCGACGAAAGCATGGCTGCCAATCGCAGTGCCGACTACGCCCGGTTCACGCGATGTCATTGGCGGCATGGCGTTGTAAAGATGGGTGAAGCAGCTGATGCCAGCTTCAAGCCCGGCGCGGGCCTGTTCCGTTGTGCCGTTGGTGTGACCGGCGGAAACCACGACACCCATATCAGCAATCTCGCGGATGGTGTCGCCCGGCACCATTTCCGGTGCCAGCGTCAGCATGACAGGCACATCCGCCTTGCGCAGAATTTTCAGCGCTTCAAGTGTGGATGCATCCATCGGGCGGATGAATTCAACGCGATGCGTGCCCTTGCGGGCAGGATTTAGATGCGGGCCTTCGATGTGCAGGCCGAAGAAACCATCCATGCCCTTGCATTCAACTGCTGCATGGGCTGCCTGAATGATGCGCTCGGGCTCGCAGGTAATCAGCGTCGGCAAAACCCAGCCAGTGCCGAGTTTGCGTAGTGTCGAGATGATATGCGCGATGCCCTTTGCACTGGTGTCCGAGTTCAGCATGACGCCGCCCGCACCATTGACCTGAAGGTCGATGCAGGCTGGCATCAGCACATGCGGCGTAAGGTCCGGCGTTTCATCCGATTTACGCGGGCGAAGACGGGTGATGCCAGCCGCACCAATCTCGGCCACCAGACCAGTCTGAAGCCGCCCATTCAGAAACACATAATCAGGGGCGACAAGACGGGTCATTGGCTTTCTCCAGAATGATTAAGTGCGTAGAGCGCAACGCCGCGTGCACCCGAACTATCACCGAAACGTGCAATTCTGACGGCGGGTATGCGTGTAGGGCCGAGCTTGCGCTTTTCAAATGCCTTTGAGACGCGCTCAGTAACCCCATCCATATTGGAAAGACCGCCGCCAAGAACAAAACAATCCGGATCGATGACGAGCTGCATGGTCAGAAGCGATTCCGCCATCAGATCAGCCCAGTCATCAAGAACTTTTTCAGCGTTCGCATCGCCATTGGACGCGCGCAATGTAAGTTCCTGATTGGAGATGGTCTCATTGAGCTTGATCTTGGAAATATCGGCAAGGCCCGTGCCAGAAACATAGCGTTCCATGCAACCCGTTTTGCCGCAGCCGCAAGGGATCAATGGCAGGTTCTGCTCGCTCAGAACGCGTGCTGGCATACCCGTGTGACCGATTTCCAGCGCAAGACCATTATAGCGCGGCGGAATCTCGCCATTGATGACCACACCAGCGCCCATGCCGGTGCCGACAATCAGGCCAATCATCGCTTCGCTGCCTTCGGCTGCACCGCCATGCGCTTCTGAATAGGCGAAAGCCATGCAGTCGTTCATGAGCGGAAAGCTGCGCCCGAAACGTTTGGTGAGGGCTGCACCCACATCGCGACCAGTGATGGGAATATTCGATGCAAAGCCGTGGCCGGTGGCTGGATCAATCCAGCCCGGCAGGCTGATGCCGACGGGCAGATTTGGATTGCCCGCCGTCTCGGTCAGCCACTGAATCTGCGCCGAAAGCCCATCGATAAAGGCCTCAAAGTCGCTGACAGGCGTTGGAATACGCCGTGTCAGAACCGTTTCCATATTTGCGTCGAACAGGCGGCCCTCAATTTTGGTGCCGCCCAGATCAATGGCGCCGCAGATCATGCTGACCTCGTGTTTCATGCTGCAAAGGGGTAAATCTTAACCCCGGAAACAACGCGTGTCAGGTTGCCCTGATCAATAAATGGATTGTCGATGTTGAGATCGAGTTCTGCCGACCAGCGGGCAGACCAGACCTGCGCCAGAAGCACGTAAAGTACGGCATCCCAGCGGCTGTCGCCGGTAAGATCAAGCGCAAGATCACAGCCTTCGCCACCAACAGTCGTAACGGTCGCTGTTGGGAACTGCTGAGCAATTTCAACTGCGATGTCGCGATCATAGCGCGCGGTGTGCTGATCCGGGTGAATGAAAACGACAACGCGGGTATTGCCGACAACAGAAGCCTTTGGTCCGTGACGGAAGCCGAGCGTGCTGTCCCAGTTGGTCATGACCTGACCTGCGGTCAGCTCCAGAACCTTGAGCGCGCTTTCGCGCGAAACGCCGGTCAGTGCGCCGGAGCCGAGGAAAATTGCGCGGTCTGGATGTGGCGCAGGTGTAGCGTCAAGCTGTGCAATTGCTTTGGCGCCCGCAGCCGAGAGCTTGTTAAGCTTGTCGGCGACATCTGCTGCGCCATCAATGCAGGCAAGTGCCGACAAAAGCATTGTCGTATAGCTCGACGTCATTGCGAAAGCCTGATCGTGCGTTGCTGCTGGCAGAACGATCACGCGCTGTTCGCCCGGGCCTTTCGCTGCGCGAACGGCCAGCGCGCTTTCGCCATTGCAGGTGATGTTGAGGCGGTGTGCCTTCGGGAAATGCTCGTCCAGCAGGTCGAGCGTTGCAATGGTTTCCGAGCTGTTGCCGCTACGGCCAAACTGTACGACGAGCAGTTCGCCATCATCAGACAGCGTTTCAGACGGATTGGAAACAATGTCGGTGGTTGGAATGGCGTTAAGCGAAATTGCGCCAGCCTTGACCGATGCAAGAGCCTGACCGATGAAAGCCGAGGTGCCTGCGCCGCTGAAAACGATGCGCTTGATACGTTTAGTGGCGATCCATTCACGGATTTCAGCCGATTGGGTGGCAAGAGGTGCTGACCATGCCTGC
Organism: Brucella sp. 21LCYQ03; assembly: GCF_023554105.1. Classification (GTDB taxonomy): domain Bacteria; phylum Pseudomonadota; class Alphaproteobacteria; order Rhizobiales; family Rhizobiaceae; genus Brucella. The sequence goes on along the minus strand of NZ_JAMJWE010000044.1, from coordinate 2,646 downwards.
CAGATGCCCGGCTGTGCATGAATTTCCTGCCAGGTGTGGCTCGTTTCCAGTTTAGTCATGAACGCCGTCCTTTTCGGTACTTGTGACACGAACGCCGCGTTCGCGGATACAATTTCAGCCTATTTTTCGTACCGTGATTTTTTATTGAAAAGAAAATTTACTTCAACTCTATTTTGCTTTGCCAAGCGTATTGGAGGTGAAAATAACTTAGCCGGGGGTTCGCCCGCTATCGGCCAGCGCATCGAGTGCAGCACGTAATTCAATGGTTTTCTCGACCGTGGTTCGTGTAGCGCCCTTCATGGCAAAGCCGAAATTGAGAAGTATCTGATCCGTATCAACCGGTGTGCTGCATGATGCATGAATTTCGGTCAGGTCTGATATTGCTGCGGCGATGACCGGAAGTGTTTCGACATTCACACCCGCGCCTGGCATAATAACAATATCACCTTCGGCTGCTGTCTGCATGGTTGATAGCCGGTTAAGGCCATCAACAGCCTTCTTCTTGCCGCCCGAGCTTAAAATACGGTCTATCCCAAGTTCTCTAGCGAGCTGAACTGCCTCCACCGCATCGGGTGTGAGGTCGACAGAGCGATGAAGCGTCACATCAAGCTCTTGAGCGGCGTCTAACAGGCGTTGCAGCGCTGGTTTATCGAGCCTGCCGTCGCGCAAATTCGCGCCGATCACAATGCCCGCGAGACCGAACGCTCGCGTTGCCTTTATCTCCGCTTCCATGATCTGCAATTCTTCCTCCGTCCAGACAAAGCTGCCTGCGCGGGGCCGGATCATTACCATAATGGGGATTGGCACTTTGGCTGCAAGCTGCATGAGGCCAATCGACGGCGTTAGCCCGCCGATTGCGAGCGCAGAGCAAAGCTCAATGCGGTCTGCTCCGCCCTTGATCGCCGCCGACAGGCCTTGCGCATCATCAACACAGACTTCCAGAAGAATTCTATTTTTATTCATTGATTGCAGTGCGCTTTCAGGTGTTTAGCCACCGTTTACGAGTGACAAAACGAGTTGCTCGACATTACCGCCAGACCCCATTTCAATCCGGTCAAAATCCCGCCCCTGCCGACGCTGAACTTCGACCAGAGCATTAATGCGGTTGATCAGTTCGCGGCGTATTTTCTGACATTTTGGATCGTTTGGGATGGAAAGCCCAACAGTCGTGCGCACGATCTCGCGCGTCATGTCCTTGGCGGTTTCGCCATGCACAAGTTCATGCTTATAGATGCCGTCATAAAACCGATCCCAGTTTTCTTTCACTGGTGTTGCAAGCTTCTGTGATGGTTTGGGCAGCGTATAGGTGATTTTCAGTTTCGGCTTAGCGGAGATAATCGTGCAGCCATTATTTGAATTGTCGAACTTTCGATCCCAGGTAAGCACAAAAGTCGTATGCGCAATTACCCGCGATTTGCCCGCTTTGGGGCCGCGTTCGCCGATGGATTCATAAAGCTGTGGCCCGGTTCGACCTGAAATCGCATAGGGCTTTATGATCTCAACGGCTTTCCAGTCATCCTCTGCTTGCGCCTGAACCGAAAACAGAACGCCGAAAATAGTTCCCAACATAACTATGCGCACGATAACTCCAAGCCAATCCAGCAAAAATTAAACGCGCACAAGCTACAATAGAAGGATGGTTTTCAGAAGCCCCTCCGTTGTTGTTGTTGTCCATTGGGTGTTTAGAGACTGAACATGTTCAATCAGATTGAAATACGCTCCGATGGGTAAATTGCTCACAATAAAATAGCTTTCTCTAAATAATTGATGCACCCAATTTATTGCAATTTTATAAATATAAAAATTCGATTAGCAGTAATTAAAGAATTTCTAATTCAAATATTAGGAAAAAGCGGTAAGTTTTTTTATTTTCTTTATGCGATTTCATAATATTTATAAAAATTTGGGGTAAAATTTTTAAAATGTATTTTTCTTTTTTTATAAAAAAACAATATATTCCGTTTTTTTATTATCAATATACGTAATATTCAATGCTTTTTTTATTGAAAATGCTTTTTTTATTGAAAATGCTTTTGCAATTGATACTGTACATCAATTAAAGACAATGGTGGGCGCGCATGTTGACCAAGTATTTTATCCCGAAAGTGGTTATGCTCCACTTAGCAAACCTAATTGGTATAGTGATGGTAAAAGTGCTGAGATTACTGGACTGAGTGACGTTAATAATAATGGAAGATTCATTCATCTAAGGGGGATACCAGAGATTTCAGGTTCTTTTACTTACAAATATATAAATAAGGGGGTACTTTATGATGATCACGAAACAATTTATATAACAGTTGCTGAGGCACTAAAAATAAAAAATTCAGGTGAATTTTTAGTGGGCACAGTCGGTGAATTCTATGACCAGCAGCTGATCGTTTCAGGTGGTTTCGCGCCTTATACATGGTCTGCAAGCGGTCTGCCGGCCGGCTTAAAAGTAGATGGCAATTTTATCACCGGCACGCCGACAGCCGTGTTTGACGGCACTGTCACCATCAAAGTCACCGATGACAAGAATCATTCTGTTGAACATAGTTTTCCGCTGAGAATTAACGCACGCGAGGTACAAATCACTACCACCGAACTCAAAGCGGGCAAGGTCGGAGAAGACTATGGTCGGACCCAGACACTGAGTGCATCGGG
>NZ_JAMJWE010000439.1 GCF_023554105.1 Brucella sp. 21LCYQ03 | reverse complement strand
ACACAGTCTACCTCCGCAATTCCGGTAGTACCTTTGTACATTTCTTTGCTGTATAAAGTGATGAAAGAAAAAGGCATTCACGAAGGAACAGTTGAACAAATGCAACGCCTTTTTGCGGAACAATTGTATAGCGGACATGCACCAGCTTTAGACGAAAAAGGACGTATCCGCGTAGACGATTGGGAAATGCGTGCTGATGTACAGGAAGAAGTAGCTGCTTTGTGGAAGCAAATCTCTACCGAGAACCTGGAAGAAATTTCTGACATTAGCGGGTACCGCGACGAATTTTTCCGTCTGTTCGGCTTTCACGTTGACGGCATCGATTACGAAGCAGATACAAATGAATTAGTAGGTGTTCCTTCTATTCAAGCATAATCTTCAGCACTGCTATTAGGCAGATCCTGCGATTATTATAAAAAACGAGACTATCCGAATGGGTAGTCTCGTTTTTTCTTTTGATGGATTTTATGTAGAGTTTTCATATCTTTATCCCGATGAGCATTTCAACCTATACAACAATGGTAGCTAAACCTTGGCTACCCGTGCCCACT
>NZ_JAMJWE010000438.1 GCF_023554105.1 Brucella sp. 21LCYQ03 | reverse complement strand
CACATCTTTTTCTGCAGAAATACGTCCTCGTGCTCCCGGTTTGTCCCCACCATGTCCTGGGTCAATAACAATTAGTGAAAAAGGCTTATTCACTTCATTATCCGCAGCATAATTATCGTCATTTTCGGAAGGATTCGCATTTGCGTAAACGAGTCCTGCACATAAGATGCAGGATAGGAAAATTAATCCGGTCGAAGATTTAACATTTTTTAGCAAACTCATCTGTCTTATAGTTTAGCAATATGCCCGTTTAACCTTAAAAACCGCAATAAAATGGGAGTCGTTAAGAATGTTAAAAACATCCATAGTATCGGTTTTTTGACTATTTTTGCCCACGAACATATCAACTTTTATACAAAAATAACATTCATAATCTATTTTGAGAGCGTCTACTCCTCTTTTCGGTATGCTTATCCTTTTGTTTGTGAATGTCCTTTTGGCAGGTGCGCAGAATTTAAGGCCCGCGCAAGACACCATTCCACTACGAGATTCTTCCTTAGTAGATACCCTTCAAACAGATACAATACAGAACGATTATAAAGAGGTGACAGG
>NZ_JAMJWE010000437.1 GCF_023554105.1 Brucella sp. 21LCYQ03 | reverse complement strand
TTGGAGTACACCTATAGTCGTAATAATATAGAAGGAAACCGGATTCGATTAGGTGGGAGAACAACGCCATTGCTTTCCGAGAAGATGTATGTGGAAGGATATCTAGCCTACGGCACCCGCGACAATGACCTAAAATATTACTTGAGTACCGCCATATCTGTAGATGGGCGAAATATTGCAACCTTTCCAGCACATTATGTCGAAGGCTCTATCCAACACGATATCCTAGAACCTGGGCGTCAACCTAGTTTTTTGCGAGGCGATAGTTTTTTCGATTCCTTTAGAAGAAATAGGCCAACCAAATGGTTCAGGACAACTGCATACCTCTTGCGCCATATGGTGGAGTTTGGGAATCATTTTTCGGTAGAGACCGCCTTTAGTCATATTAGACGACGCACAATAGGAGACTTCCGACTAATTAGTTCAGGAGATCCTACTACGGCAGTACGAGATATAAATACAAATGATGTACAGGTGACCCTAAGATGGGCTCCTTACGAACGATTTTACTATCGAAATCTAACCCGACCAACCATCATAGAACAGCACTCT
>NZ_JAMJWE010000436.1 GCF_023554105.1 Brucella sp. 21LCYQ03 | reverse complement strand
TAGTTTATTTAGTTCTGTTTTCCATACTTCCAGAAAGTGTGGTCGATCTTCCGGAAAATCACGCAAAGGATCATCTTCCCAAGGTAAATCGATATCCATAATAAGATAGAAATCGTATTCGCGCCGCGCGATCTCACGCAATACTTCTTCGGGCGTATGGCCAAATAGGTGATCGCTCCAGATTTTAATGGTCATGATCGTGGTATCTGCGATAAGCAGATTGTCTTTTGCCAAAGGTATGAGCGATTCCTCTAAGGCGATCTGCCCGTAATACATGTTTAACTCGTCCTGTAGCGTATACTGATTATTAAGATGCTGACAGTAATAGCGTGCATATTCCGGAACACACACCGTATTCCAATGTTCGGCCAATTGTTTAGCCATCGTTGATTTGCCGGTAGATTCTGGGCCGACAACAGCAATTTTAAGGAGTTGAGGTGCGTGCATTTTCTAATGTAAAATAGGTGTTTTTCCAATCCCGATACCCTTTCCAGGCAATTCCAGCAAATATAACATATAATACCGCCGTCATAGCCAAATCCTTATGTAGAT
>NZ_JAMJWE010000435.1 GCF_023554105.1 Brucella sp. 21LCYQ03 | reverse complement strand
GTACGCTTGTGCCCAACGAGAGATCACTGCTTGACCAATTTTTGGAGCAATTAGACTTTCGTCTAAGCTCAATGCATCACGATAGCTAATATAAGCCTGATTACTTTCGCGTAGTCCTGCATAAGCATCACCTAATGCATTAGGTATCATTGCATCCTTTGCATTTTTTTCTTTTGCTTGTGTTAGGTACTCAATAGCCTTAGTATAATCAGGTGTTGGTGCAGAAATGTAAGCACGTCCTGTAAAATATAATGGCAAATAGTCTTTCTTACCTAAGTTGGAAGTAGCTTGAGTGAATTTGGTTTCCGCAGCAGATTTATTTCCTTTCTGCAACTCCACCGCACCCAAACCTACTGTATTTAACACGTCCTTAGGATTGCTTGCAGCACCTTGTTGAAACACTACTTCTGCGGAATCCACTTTATCGTTCACCAAATGAATTTGACCTAGATAAAAGTAGTTATCTGCATCTTTAGGTTTCTTCTGAATCAACTCTTGCAATATAGTTTTAGCTTTGTCATATTGCTCGACTTGCATAGCATCCTGCGCGTC
>NZ_JAMJWE010000434.1 GCF_023554105.1 Brucella sp. 21LCYQ03 | reverse complement strand
CAGAATCTCCCGGCTGATAGCAATTACTGTATTACTGTTAGTTATGTCGGCATGTTGTCTAAAGAAGAGTGTGCCATCATCATTTCCAATAGTAAGCGGAGCAGTGCCATTATAGTGCTTAAAGATCCGGCACTCAATGAAATGGATCAGGTTGTGGTCACCGCTATCGGTATCAAACAACAAAAGCGAAAGCTCGGATATGCTACTCAGGAGGTAAATACCGAAGTATTGCAAGAGTCCAAAACGATGAACATCGGTACTGCGCTAACGGGACAAGTCGCAGGCTTGATCGTAAACAACCCGACGGGAATCTTCCAGGCGCCGACTTTCAATCTGCGTGGTCGCAGCCCACTCATCGTCGTAGATGGTATTCCTGTAGAATCTCAGCTGTTCGATATTCCTGCACAGCACATTGAAAATATCAACGTACTAAAAGGTACCGCGGCATCGGTGCTGTATGGCTTTCGCGGAAGGGACGGTGCCATTATGATCACCACAAAAAATGCAAAGGTAGAAGGGCTGGAAGTGACCATTGGGACGACCAATATGATG
>NZ_JAMJWE010000433.1 GCF_023554105.1 Brucella sp. 21LCYQ03 | reverse complement strand
TCCTTTGTTTTTGGCTTGCAACGGCTCATCCGAGAGTATATCACCGTTATCTATTTGGTATATTTTAACAGCATATTATTTCTATTACCATTTTTGCTGTTTATTATACTTTCGCCGACGGCTTATTTTAATATAATATTAATTCTATTCGTATTATCTATATCTATTATGTTTGTATATAGGGTGTTACGAACAGTTTTAAATGTATTTGGCCAGACTCGCTTTTCTATATCCTATTTAATTATTTATCTTTGCACCTTGGAAATTGCTCCAATCCTATTGCTGATTAGAGCCTTGGGCAACTAAATAATTTCATATTTATGCAGATTGATGTAGAAAGAGCAAAGAAAGTAAAAAGCATACTCGTGACTTTGCCGAGACCTGAAAATGATAAATCCCCTTATTTCGCGCTTGCGGAAAAATATAATTTAAAGCTGGATTTTCGTGCCTTTATTCACGTAGAGGGGGTTTCAGGCAAGGATGTAAAGAAGGATAAGATCAATTTTACAGATTATACTGCGGTGATCTTCACCAGTAAAAATGCAGTCGATCA
>NZ_JAMJWE010000432.1 GCF_023554105.1 Brucella sp. 21LCYQ03 | reverse complement strand
AGCTTTAGCTCCGCACCATCGAACCCGAAAATAATACAATCTACGGCGATCAGTACTCGGTGTTGTTCTAAATATTTTGCCATTGCGTTAGTTTATTCCTTCGAATAGTTAGGTAGTGATGATAATCACTACCAGAATTTAACATACAATGCGCCAACTACCAATAGTATAATCACGATTAGGATTAATACAGATGGCTCTACTTTAAACATTTTGCTGTCAATAACAAAGGCTTTCGGATTGATCTTCGGCCCTGCCAGACTTAAAACAATCATCAGCAATACGGCAAACACAAATGCCCAACCCATACAAATCAAGAATGGAATTTCATATTTGCCATTCGCATTCTGAAAAGCGGTGTACAACCAGGTTTCCGGTCCGAATACTGCAGGGGCAAATTCGTTGAAAAATACGGAAAGCATAAAGCCGGATAACAGACCCGCAATCGCTGCCGTACCCGTAGTTCGTTTCCAAAACATCCCCAGCAAGAACATGGCTAATACGCCTGGACTAACGTATCCCGTATATTTTTGAATAAAGGTAAACCCACCTG
>NZ_JAMJWE010000431.1 GCF_023554105.1 Brucella sp. 21LCYQ03 | reverse complement strand
CATAGAGCCAATTGGCCCATAGCCGGTAAGCGCCATTGGGGCGATTATCGTTTCTAGATCTTCCCGTGTATACCCAAATGATTGTTGGTATTTGAAGACAGATTCTTTGGATAAATAGGTGAAAGTTACACGCGGTTCCGCTAATTCCTTCAACTTGATTTTATAGTTATCCAGCCATTCGCCGTACGGTTGCTGGCGCACTAATTCTCCCTTGACCTCTTCGTCCGTGCGCACTCGTCCTGCTTCCATATCCACTACGAAGATTTTTCCCGGCTGTTGTCTACCTTTTTCGATGATCAATTCTTCTGGAATGGGTAAGGCACCGGCTTCGGAAGATGCGACAACGCGATCGTCTGAAGTAATCGCATAGCGAAGTGGGCGCAATCCATTACGGTCTAAGGTGGCGCCGATAATTTTTCCGTCGGTGAAACATAGTGCAGCAGGACCATCCCATGGTTCCATCAACGTAGCGTGGTATTCGTAAAATGCGCGTTTCAACGGATCCATCTGTGTATTGCCATCCCAAGCTTCGGGTACCAACATCAGCATGACA
>NZ_JAMJWE010000430.1 GCF_023554105.1 Brucella sp. 21LCYQ03 | reverse complement strand
TCGCTGACCGCAGCGATCACCAAGTTCTTTGGTGAATTCAAGGCATACGACCAGATCGATGCTGCGCCAGAAGAACGCGCTCGTGGTATCACCATTTCGACGGCACACGTTGAATATGAAACCCCTGCACGTCACTACGCACACGTCGACTGCCCAGGCCACGCTGACTATGTTAAGAACATGATCACCGGTGCTGCTCAGATGGACGGCGCGATCCTCGTTGTTTCGGCAGCTGACGGCCCAATGCCACAGACCCGTGAGCACATCCTGCTCGCTCGTCAGGTTGGCGTTCCTGCGATCGTTGTGTTCCTGAACAAGTGCGATCAGGTTGACGATGCTGAACTTCTCGAACTCGTAGAGCTCGAAGTTCGTGAACTTCTCTCGAAGTACGACTTCCCAGGCGACGAAGTGCCAATCATCAAGGGTTCGGCTCTTGCCGCTCTCGAAGATTCCTCGAAGGAACTCGGCGAAGACGCAATTCGCAACCTGATGGACGCTGTTGACACCTACATCCCAACTCCAGAACGTCCAGTTGACCAGCCATTCCTGATGCC
>NZ_JAMJWE010000043.1 GCF_023554105.1 Brucella sp. 21LCYQ03 | reverse complement strand
ATTTCTGCAATGATGTTTTCAGGCGCGTTGATCAGCTTTTTCGTTTTGACTTGTTCATTCATATTTCTGGCTTTCTAAAAGCTGTCAGTTAGCCGGAACAAGGCGCTTAGCAGCGGCTACAGTTCGTTTGAGCCACTCATGCTCAAGTTCACGGGTTGCTTGCATATCGTCGCTCTGTGGAAGCCAGTGCTCCAAGATGACACTCATATCGTCGGGACAATGCGACAGGGCACCCAGAATTTCCTCAATCTCTGCTCTGCCTTCACCCAGCGGTGTTCCGTGAATACGAAAGCCGACACCATAAGGATCGGGTTTTATCTCGTAATCCTTGAGGTGAAGATTGATGGTGTAGGGTGCCAGCATTTTGACCGTGGTCATTGGCCATTCGCCAGCACAAATCGAATTGGCAACATCAAGACAAACGCCAAGCGCATCATCTGCAACCAGATCGAGAAGCTCGACCATACGTGGCGAGGGGTAATTAAAGTGATTTTCTATCGCGAAGCGAAGGCCTGCACGTTTTCCATCCGGCAGCAATTCGCGGATTTGTGCTGCCAGTTCCGGCAACGGGATCAGCGCATCTTCTGCGTCGAGTGCCACGCGCAGAATTTTCGATCCGATCCGCTCTCCGATAGGAATATAGCGTGCAAGCTCTTCCGCATTGAAGGATTGAGTGCCCAGTTCCAGCGTCATTCCATAATTATCAGCGCGTTGTTTGAGCGCAAGATGATCTTCAACACTTAAACGATCAAGCGGTAGGTTATCGGCATACTGTACAACAGAAAGGCCATGCTGATGCGCAATTTCGAGCACGTCCATCGCCGTCATAGGTTTAGCTGGCTGAATATCTTTAATACCAATCGACCAGCGGAAGGCATAACTGCCAAGTCCGATTTTCATACCATCCTCCCATAGTGATGAAGCCGGCGCCCATTTCGAAAGCCGGCCATATTTATTAATGGATCAGCGATCCACCATTCACATCGACTTCAGACCCCGTCACATAGGCGGAAAGGTCAGACGCAAGGAAAAGCGCACAGCCCGCAACATCGTCTGCTGTGCCTGGACGACCCATAGGGATTCCCAATTTAATTTCTTCAAGTTTGTCAGGCGTCAGCATGCCCGCGGTGATGTCAGTCGCGATGAATCCTGGACAAATAGCATTCACGCGCACATTGGCAGGAGCCAGTTCGCGCGCCATAGCCTTGGTGAGACCAAGAACACCTGCTTTGGCAGCTGAATAATGCGGGCCGCCAAAAATACCGCCACCGCGCTGAGCAGAAACAGACGACATATTGACAATCTTACCCTGCATACGTTTGCGCATATGCGGAATGACGGCCTGACTGCAATAGAGCGTTCCGCGCAGATTAACATCAAGAACGGCATCGTAATTCTTTGCGCCGATTTCCATAATCTTCAGCGGCTGGGTAATTCCCGCATTGTTGACGAGAATATCAATCTGGCCCCATTTTGCGACCAGCGCATTAATAACCTTTTGCACCGCATCAAGATCAGTAACGTTGCAGGCCATACCAACATGCTGAGAGCCAAGATCGGCAGCAGCAGCTTGCGCCGCAGACTCATCCAGATCAAGAATAGCAACTGTTGCGCCATGTTGTACAAAAAGCTTGGCTGTTGCCTTGCCAAGACCACGTTGCGAAGCAGCACCCGTAATAACTGCGAATTTACCCTCGAGCAGAGCAGTACTCATAGTTTTCTCCCTAAATGTGCGCGCCCGGCCTCCTGCCGAAGCGCTTATTCGTCAGATAGATTGTTAGAGCCAGCCGCGTATCTGTTTGATCATCGAAGCTGTTGAAATGCCGTATTGATCGTGCAGAGTTGGAAGTGCTCCGGCATCAAGAAACTGGTCCGGCAAACCGATCATACGGAACGTAGGCGTCACACCATTCGTCAGCAAAGTTGAGGCGACCGCTTCACCCAGACCACCAACTTTCGTGTGATTTTCTGCGGTCACAACAAGTCGTCCGCCCTTACCTGCCTCTGCAAGGATGGTTTCGGTATCCAGCGGCTTGATTGTCGGGCAATGTAGCACGCCAACCGAGATACCCTGCTCTTCAAGCTCCACCGCTGCATCAAGCGCCCGCATCGTCATGAAGCCTGAGGCAATGACCAGCGCGTCCGTGCCATCACGAAGAAGCTTTGCCTTACCAAGTTCAAACTTGTAGTCAGGGCAGTGGTTGCGAATAACTGAAGGCACCTTGCCCCTTGGCAGGCGCATATAGACCGGCCCCTTATGCGCTGTTATTGCTGACACTGCTTCCATCACGTCTATTGCATCGCATGGGTCCACAATGGTGAGATTTGGCAGTCCGCGAAAGATCGCCAAATCTTCCGTTGCCTGATGGCTTGGGCCATAGCCCGTCGTCAAACCTGGAAGGGCACAGACGATCTTGACCGGCAGATATTCCTCTGCAATCGCCATTGCGATAAAATCATAGGCGCGGCGCGAAGCGAAGACGGCGTAGGTGGTGGCAAAAGGAATAAATCCTTCCCGAGCCATCCCGGCAGCAGCCGAAATCATCACCTGCTCGGCCATACCCATCTGATAGAACCGCTCCGGAAATGCCTGCGCAAAAATATGCAGGTCGGTATATTTGGCTAGATCAGCAGTAAGTCCGACAATGCGGTCATTCTTTTTCGCTTCTTCGACCAGTGCCTGACCAAAGGGGGCGGAGACCGTCTCATATCCTTCTGCAGCAAGCGAAGCGATCATTGCGGATGTACGCCCCCCCTGACCAGGCTTTGGTGGTGTGCGGGGTTGCCATTTACGGTGCGGATCATAAGTATTGTGGTTCATTGTCTTTCCTCCCTCAGGCCGGCCGGTCTGCGTCGAGAATGGCCAGAGCCTGCTGCCATTCCTCAGGTTCCACCCGGACAAAATGCGTAATCTCGCGGGTTTCGAGGAAAGGTACGCCCTTACACATCAGCGTATCGCAAATGATCATCCGCGGTCGGGCTTCGGTAAGTGTGCGTGCGGTATCAAATGCCGCGACAACAGCATCCAGATCGTTGCCATCAACGCGTTGGGTATGCCAGCCAAAGGCCGTCCATTTTTCAGCTAATGGCTCGGAGCACAGCATCTCCGTCGATTTCCCGTCGGCTTGCTGGTCATTGAAATCAACAATACAAATCAGATTATCGAGCTTGTGGTGTGCTGCGGACATTGCAGCTTCCCAGGTCGAGCCCTCACCGAGTTCACCATCCGACATCAGATTGTAGACGAAGGCAGGATTTTTCTTTGCTTTCAGGCCAAGCGCCATGCCAACGCCGATGCCAAGTCCTTGTCCAAGAGAACCGCCGGTTATCTCCATACCAGGAGTATAAGCTGCCATACCGGACATCGGCAGGCGGCTATCATCCATTCCGTAGGTTTCCAGCTCCTGTTCGGGCAATATTCCGGCCTCTATAAGGGCTGCATAAAGCGCAATGGCATAATGTCCGATCGACAAAAGGAAGCGGTCGCGGCCTTCCCATTCTGGGTCTTCCCGCCGATAGTTGAGAGCATGAAAATAGGAAACAGCAAGTACATCGGCTATGCCAAGCGCTTGCCCTATATATCCCTGTCCCTGTACCTCACCCATACGAACGGCCTTGCGGCGAATTTCCCATGCACGACGCGCAAGACTCATATTCGACATTTCTGCCGCTGGTATTTGGCTGTTCATATTTCCTCCCATACGGTGCAGGCAAACAATCATTCACCCACAGACCCAAGTTCTGGACTCAGTTCGCACTGTTCTGCAATTAAGAAAATCGAACGAGTTGTTAAGAAAAACTTAGATGACGTTGCGTAGGAGATCAGACAGGTTCAATCGATGAAGAGCGTGGAGGACGCTCGCCGTCTACATCGAACGGCCTGGGAGGGCTTCAGTTCTGCTTGGCTATTGAGTACCGCCGAAGTTCTCGGCATGACGTGTGATGCGCACAGATCGTGTTGCATCCAGAATTATATCTGACGCTTTCAGGGAGGAAGTAATGAATATCCGCAATATCGTTGCAGCTGTTATGCTGTCGCTTTGTGCAAGCACCGCGAATGCACAACAACTCCAGCTTTCGCATAATGCCAATCCGGGCAACCCAAAAGACCTAGCATCGCAGAAGTTTGGCGAGCTTGTCGAAGCAAAGACAGACGGTCGTCTCAAGGTTTCAGTTGGCGGAAGTGCGCAATTTGGCGACGATGCCGAAACCATCACCAATATGCGCCTTGGGACCATTGCTTTCTCCGCAAATTCGCAGGGCACAACCTCTGCGGTCGTTCCTGAAATAGCTCTGCTTGGTTTGCCATTCCTGTTCCAGAGCCTCAATCAGGCGGAAGCAGTGATGGATGGTCCTGTCGGTGACAAGATTGCAGCAGCAGCAGAGGCGCAAGGTCTCGTTGTTCTTGCATGGTGGAACAACGGCATTCGCGACACATCCAACTCGAAAAAGCCGATTCTTGTTCCTGCCGATCTCGCAGGCATGAAAATCCGCACGCCGCCTGATCCAATGACTGTCGACATTTTTACTGCACTTGGCGCTGCACCAACGCCAATGGCATTTTCTGAGCTTTACATAGCTTTGCAGCAGGGTGTTGTTGACGGACAGGAAAATCCGCTCATTAACATCCACTCATCAAAGCTGCATGAAGTGCAGCCCTATATTTCGTTGACCCACCATAAATATGAATCGACGCCACTGTTGGCATCGAAAATTATTTTCGATTCACTGTCACCAGAAGACCAGCAGGCAGTACGCGATGCCGCGCGGGAAGCGGGCGTGTTAAACCGCCAACTGGTTCACGAGCAGACAGTATCGCTGCGCGGTGAACTAGAGGCCGAGGGCATCAAGTTCAACGAGGTTGACCCGGCTCCATTCGTGGAAGCGACACAGCCGGTCTATGAAAAGTGGCGCAGTCAGTATCCAGAACTTGTCGATGAAATCGTCGTCGCAGCCAAAGAAGCAGCAGGCAAATAATGGGACTGTCAAACTCATCCCAGATTGATGTGAAGGCGGGCCCTCCCGCCTTGCGCATCGCTAACGTGATCGGTCTGATACTCGATTATGTAGCTATCATTGTTGCTATCAGCGCCATTACCTCAATCTTTGTCGCGCTGATGGCAGAAGTCGTCATCCGTTATTTCACAACATCAGGCCTTGGCTGGCCGAACGAAGTTCCAAACCTGCTTTTTCCATGGCTTGTCATGGGGGGCATTGTCGTTGCAGCCCAGCGCGGCATACATATTGCTGCTGAAGCAATTCGTGGCTTTCTAAACATCGGCCACCTGCGTGTGCTCCTTATAGCTATCCATGCCATGGTCATGGTTTCGTTCATCTACCTTGCCTGGCTTTCCTTGCAGGTTATAGCCATCACAAAAGCGCAGGTATTTCCGATGACTGGCCTAGGACAGGCATGGGCTTACAGTGCACTTCTGTTCGGATTTGGCGGCATTGCACTTGCGTCTGTCGTTAACCTTATCCGTGCGGCTTTTGCCCCTGATCCTGCGAGCCTTAACCAACCCGATCCGGAGCACGTACCATGACCCTGATCATGCTCGCCATTTTCGCCGTTCTGCTCGTGCTTTCAATGCCGGTCGGATATGCACTTATCATCGCAGCAGGTAGTGCAATCCTCTGGCACGGTGGAACACCCACGGTTCTGGCGGTGGTCAAGCTATTTCAGCCCACCCAGAGTTTCCCACTGCTGGCTATTCCGTTCTTTATCCTCGCAGGCTCGCTGATGATGACAGGAACGCTTGGCCAGAGGCTTGTGCAACTTGCCGCAGCTCTTGTTGGCCGTTTTCACGGTGGCATGGGGCAAGTCACCGTTGTCGGTTCCACCATTTTTGGTGGCGTATCCGGTTCGGCTGTTGCTGAAGCTTCCGCTCTTGGTTCCATGCTTATCCCATGGCAGAAGCGCGAAGGCTATCCGGCTGGGTTTGCGGCAGCCGTAACAGCATCCTCAGCTACAATCGCCAGCCTTATCCCACCATCAATTCCGCTCATCCTCTATTCAACGATTTCCAATGTGTCGATTGCAGCACTCTTCACAGCAGGTATTCTGCCGGGTCTGATGCTTGCTGCCGGTATGATGGTGGCTTGTTATCTTTCAGGCCGTATCCGCAAATTCCCAAGACTGACCGACAGATCGCAGTTCCCACCCTATGGTAAGCTGTTCATCTCGGCAGCACCTGCTCTTGCCATGCCGCTCTTTATTATTCTGTTGCTTCGTGCGGGTATCGCGACGCCGACAGAAGTCAGTGTCATTGCAGTCTTTTACGCACTCATGGTCAGCCTTGTCATCTATCGCGACCTGACCCTCAAAGGCGTTTACCAAGCACTGGTCGGCACAATTATCACGACGGGCATCGTGATGCTGGTCATCATCGCCTCAAGCCTCGTCGGCCATGTGCTTATCACAGAGCGTGTTCCGACACTGGTCGCCCAATGGGCACAAAGCACTCTGGGAACTGCTTTCCTGATCATCCTGATGATGAACGTCATTATGCTGGTGGTAGGAATGTTCCTTGACCTTCCCGCCGCGATACTTCTGCTTGGTCCAACATTTGTGGCCATTGGTCAGGCAATCGGCATGGACCCGATCCAGCTCGGAGTGATGATCTGTATGAACCTTTCGATTGGACTGTTTACACCGCCAATCGGAACAACATTGTTCATCGGAGCCGCAATCGCCCGGGTACCAATCGGTGCTGTCGTCCGTGAGCTTTGGCCATTCTATCTGGTTGCAGCTACTGCACTTATATTAATCTCCTATGTTCCTGCACTGACGATCTACTAAGGGTAATGATCATGGCAGAGAAAACAAAAATCGCATTTGTCGGACTGGGTTCAATGGGGCTTCCCATGGCGCAAAATCTGGTGCAGGCCGGGTATAGTGTGCGCGGTTTCGACATGCGGACAGAGGCAATGGATGCGCTTGTGAATGCAGGTGGCGAGAAGGTCACCAGTCTGCAAACTGCATGTGAAGGCGCAGCCATCCTCATCCTTATGGTTGTCAATATCGATCAGGCCCGAACGGTCCTGATCGATAAAGGCGCCCTCGCAGCTTTGCCGCTGGGAGCGCATGTTTGCCTCATGGCTACATGTCCGCCAGATGATGTGAAACGCCTAGCTGAAGACGTCGCCGCATCGGGCAAGGCGCTTGTAGATGCTCCTGTATCCGGCGGCGTGGTTGGCGCAAAAGGTGGCACACTGACTATAATGGTTGGTGCTCCTGAAGAGGCTTACAATAAGGTTGCCCTCGTGCTGGGTGCGATGGGAGATAAACTCTTTCATTGTGGCCCCGAACAGGGTCAGGGAGCGGTAGTCAAGGCTATAAACCAGTTACTGTGTGGCGTTCATTTGACTGCCGCAGCAGAAGCACTTGCTCTGGGAGAGAAAGCAGGTGTTGATAGCGCGACGCTTCTTAAAATCGTTGCCAGTTCGGCAGCATCAAGCTGGATGCTGAAGGACCGGGGCGCGCGCATGCTGATGGAAAAGCCGCCGGTAACGAGCGCCGTCGATATTTTCGTAAAAGATTTGGGCATCGCTCTTGCTGCTGGTCGCTCGGTGAACATGGGGCTGCCACTCGCGGCGGCGGCCCATCAAATGTTTCTATCGGAAAGCGGCAGTGGAAATGGCCTTGCCGACGACAGTCAGGTCATCGCCGCATACCGACGGCTCAACGGCATCTCTTGACATTGGGTGCGCGCTGAACGCATGGAATATATGCGTCGTGCGCCCTTTTTCTTTGCGACGCGCCCATGGCGCCGTAAGGGAGGCATAAATGCCAATTAACCCCAACCTTAATTCGCTTGCCTATTTTGAAGCTGTCGCTCGAACGGGGCGCGTGTCGCTTGCCGCAGCCGAACTCAGTGTGTCAACGGCCGCAGTTAGTCAGCAGCTCAAGCAATTGGAGGAACAATGGGGGGTACGATTATTTAGGCGTGATAACCGGCGGCTTACATTGACTATCGATGGCGAAATGCTGTTTCAAACTACGACGACAGCCTTCCGAATGATCCGCGGAGCACGTTCAACGGTATTACGCCAGCATAACAGCAGGCAGCTGAATATTCGCTCCAGCCCAAGCTTTGCCGTACGCTGGTTGACACCCCGGCTCAAAAACTTTCTGGATGATAATCCCGATTGGGGCGTGCGTGTGGATGCGACGCCAGACTTTTCCAATTTTGAGACAGAGATCGTCGATCTCGATCTGCGTTATGGTTCGGGAACATGGGAAAAGGTGCATTCCGAATGCGTTATCACTGATTTCGTATTTCCTATGTGCAGCCCTGATTATCGAGACAAACTACGCAACATCAGTGATAAGCCGGAAATTCAGTTATCACAGGCTCGACTAATCCATTCAGTAAAAGCACTCTATCAATGGGATGTTTGGTTTTTGGTTCATGGAATTGAACCCCCAAGCCAACAGGCTCCCTTGCGTTTTGACCGCTCATCTATGGCGATACAATTGGCACGCGACGGCGCAGGGGTTGTGTTAGATTCTTTTACCCTTGCACAGGAAGATCTGGAACGCGGAACACTTGTCCCGCTATCTGAGGCGCTTGATGTTGTTGAATTTCCGGCCTACTGGATCGTGTGCCCGGCTCGCCACATGACGAGGCGACCAGTGCGTTTATTTACCGAATGGCTTCGAAAAGAAGGAGCAAAGTTTGACAAATCTGCTCGTATATTACTGGAAACTTTAAACTGCACTGTACGTACGACCCACGAGGAAGAACCAGGACTAATATAATCGCGATGCACTTCAAGTTTTTAAGGATGTGCATTTATGATTATCGAACTGATGTGCGCCCCGAATCTGGACCTCGGAGAACTGGAGTTTCGCGGGTTTAAGGCTCAAAGAGGCGGAGTTGCCGTCGAGCCATTCATAAGCAAAATCGGCACCGTATTGCCAATGGGCGTTCATCGTTGCAGAAACACAACGAATATGGCGGGCAATCCTTGTCGTCGTTTCTCACGTGTTTAGAACGACAACAGGCCCCGGACTGGTGTCTTGGGCTTAGTGATTGTAATTATTGTTGATTTTTGGTTGCGGGGGCAGGATTTGAACCTGCGGCCTTCAGGTTATGAGCCTGACGAGCTACCGGGC
>NZ_JAMJWE010000429.1 GCF_023554105.1 Brucella sp. 21LCYQ03 | reverse complement strand
CCTCAGCAAGTAACCGCGCGCCGATCACTGAACCGATCACAGTGGAAGGGAAAAGCCATTTAAACAAGTGCCAATCAATATCTTTCCAGAAGAAAAATGTCTTGGAAACACTACTACAGGCGATTCCGATAGTCATGATCGGAGCCACACCCCGAACACCTATGAATGCCGTGATAATGGGCATGACCAGCAAACTGGCACCTCCTCCGCTGAGGACGCTTAAGACAAAAGTTATGATAACCCCAATGATGAGGAAAATAATATACATATTAACGGGTTTGATTCTATAACAACGTGGACACAGGAAACAAAAATAGTGCCTTTACGCACGTGGAAGCTTCCAAATTACAGCTATTAATCGTTTCAGCCAAGAAAATAGTATATATAAGGGAGAATGTTAACGTTTCTTAACCAAAAGACAATGTTGGAAGAAAGTATCATACTCAAATGGACTTAGGCCGGCAATTCTGCTGTCGTGCTATTTAATGAATCATGTAGTTGTTGCGTGTCTAATTGCTTTTCCCATCTTGCCACCACGACAGTGGCTACTGCAT
>NZ_JAMJWE010000428.1:231-554 GCF_023554105.1 Brucella sp. 21LCYQ03 | reverse complement strand
GTGAATTTTAGGAATAGTCTCAATTTATGATTGCCTTATGAAATTAATAATTTTTCTCTCTATTATAACTTTAGGAATGCAACGTGGTCTGGCTATGGAAAAACTTACAGTTGGGAAAATTGAAAAGCTTGACGTAGTGGCTCACTTACCAAAAGCTGAAAATCATCTGACTGCGGAGTCCACTGGTTATTTAGAACTTGTTAGATTGCACGAAGAATTTAATATCGCCATGATCATTCCTGTTTGGGTAACTAAAGAACCACGTCTTGTATTGATGGCATCAGATAGTAGCAGGTATTATAATGTTTCTGATGAGCAGTTTG
>NZ_JAMJWE010000428.1:0-221 GCF_023554105.1 Brucella sp. 21LCYQ03 | reverse complement strand
AGTTTGATGCGCTGATAGCGGCAAACCATTTAAATAAGGATAAGTTATTATCGCTGCCACTTTACACTCGTCTAGGAGGTAAAGCTATAATCGTTGTGCTAATAGGATTTATCTTATATGGGATGGTTGGTGGGTGTAGTTCTACCAGAGATAGGAGTACTAAGCAAGAATTCTAGTAAATAACATTTAAGCTATTCTTTGCATTTTAACATTGTATGCGA
>NZ_JAMJWE010000427.1 GCF_023554105.1 Brucella sp. 21LCYQ03 | reverse complement strand
GTGTATGTGTTGGAGCTTTCCAGCTTTATGCTGGATGATATGCATCATTTTCGCGCACACATCGCTATCCTGCTCAATATTACGCCGGATCATCTGGATCGCTACAATTATGATATGGATGCCTATGTGGATTCGAAATTCCGCATCATCCAAAATCAGCAAGCTGCAGATTATTTTATCTACTGCGCAGACGACGAGGAGATCGCAAAAGGATTGAAGCGCCACAAAACGCTAGCGATGCCTTTGCCCTTTACACAACAACAACACAGCACCCTAGAACAGGGAGCATTTATAGACGAACAAAGAAACTTGATTATTAACATACCTAAACGGGAACCATTCACTCCAGGGTAAGCATAATGTATACAATAATTCTGCAGCAGGATTAGCCGCTAAAGCGCAGCAATTGCGCAATAGCGTGATGAAAGAAAGTATGCAATCCTATGTCAATATTGCGCATCGCTTGGAGCATGTGGCGTGTATTGGCGGCGTTACCTATATCAACGATTCCAAAGCGACCAATGTGAACTCCGTGTGGTATGCCTTGGAAAGTTT
>NZ_JAMJWE010000426.1 GCF_023554105.1 Brucella sp. 21LCYQ03 | reverse complement strand
TTTACCGACTATGGCCTTGTTCGGTTGTACCGGCATACGCATCATAGCGCTCACCTTTTGAGAGATCGCCGTAAAAAGCTTGCTGTTGATGTTAGAGGTAAGACCAGGGAAGTGCGCTGCGTGTACTTTCAAAATCATCGCTACTTCTTCCAAAGAGGTGTTTCCAGCGCGTTCGCCAATACCGTTGATCGTACACTCTACCTGACGGGCACCATTTTGAATAGCGGCAATGGAATTAGCTGTAGCCAAACCCAGATCATTATGGCAATGTGCCGAAATGATTGCTTGATCGATGTTTTTGACATGCTCCTTCAGGTACTTGATTTTCGCGCCGTACTGATCGGCCAGACAATATCCGTTGGTGTCTGGAATATTTACGACAGTCGCGCCCGCCGCAATAACGGCTTCGATCATCTGTGCCAGATAGGGTAGGTCGGCACGGCCGGCATCTTCTGCATAGAATTCTACGTCTTCCACATGGCTTTTAGCATGTTTTACAGCGGCTACTGCACGGTCCAAGATTTCTTCGCGCGTGCTATTGAACTTGTATTTGATA
>NZ_JAMJWE010000425.1 GCF_023554105.1 Brucella sp. 21LCYQ03 | reverse complement strand
GAAGATTGTAGCCGACAAGCCACTTGTAAATAAATTCTCTTTGCGGTAGCGTAAACTAGGAACAATACTTTGACCGGTTTCCTGCACATGGCCATATACCTTTTGTTGCGTAGCGCCAGTCTGCACTTCATTGTATACAGTATTATACGTCATCCCCAAGACAAATACATCCGCCCAACGTTTGCCGGATAATCCAGCTTCTACCTGCGTCATGTTAGAGCGGTAAGCATCGTGAAAACGCTTTGCCGAAGCAATGGTGTCAAACGTGTTCGGGTTATCGCGGTTCACCACATCCAGAAATACACGCGCCTTGGGGTTGGTATACATGCGGTAGTCGTTGTCCGAATAGTTGAAGAAGGAGTTGACATTGACATGCAATCCTTTCTTCGGATCGGTAAAACTACCGCTCAATGCCGCCCGATGTGTATTGAAAGAGCCATAGCTATAACTAACGTCAATGGCTTTTCGGCGATCCCGTTTAGTGATTATGTTGACAGCTCCGCCCAGCGCGTCTGAGGTAAGGTGCGCTGGAATGACGCCTTTGTACACTTCGATAC
>NZ_JAMJWE010000424.1 GCF_023554105.1 Brucella sp. 21LCYQ03 | reverse complement strand
CTGTTAAATGCGAAGAAATAATAAGGAATGGTCTTTCCAACTTCGTTAAATACTGCACCACTTTTTTTGTTGACGCACATGCATCCTGGTAATTGGTGCCTGTAAAGAGCTCATCCAAGACAATAAAGGAGTTGGAGTTGGATTCCAATTGATCGATAATGTCACGGAGTCGGATCGCTTCATGATAAAAGTGGCTGTATCCAGCTTCCAAGTTGTCTGGCAGATTGATGGTAGTGTATAAGCCATCTAAGACAGGCGTATGCATGGATCTAGCAGGGACTGGCAATCCGATGTGTGTTAGATATAT
This sequence comes from Brucella sp. 21LCYQ03, assembly GCF_023554105.1. GTDB lineage: Bacteria > Pseudomonadota > Alphaproteobacteria > Rhizobiales > Rhizobiaceae > Brucella. The sequence continues at coordinate 250 of NZ_JAMJWE010000424.1, read as the reverse complement.
TGCTATAGATAATGCTTTTATTAGGGTCGATTTACCTGCCATATTGGCTCCAGTAAGAAACCATAGATTGCATTGCCTTTCAAATGAAATGTCATTGTTGACTGACTTTTCATAAAAAATGTGATAAAGACCTTCTATCTCAATAGTATCAAGGGAACCAGGAACGTGTACGCGCGGAAACGTCAACTTCATTTTTTTGGCTGTAGCCGCTATGGCTGTATAAGCATCCAAATCATAAATAAATTCGAGT
>NZ_JAMJWE010000423.1 GCF_023554105.1 Brucella sp. 21LCYQ03 | reverse complement strand
CGAAGAGACGAATTTTCATCTGGATGAGGGTGTATTAGGTGCCAAGGCATTGCTCGATGCCTTGAAAGATAATGGTTATGGTGCTACGGCTTATAAAGTGGCAGTGCAGGATACCTATCCTTCCTGGGGATGGTGGGTAGTCAATGGAGCGACGACTTTATTAGAAAATTGGGATTTGGAAGCCGAGCGAGATATTTCCGACAATCATATGATGTTTGGTGAGATCGGTGGTTGGTTTTTCAAGTCGGTAGGAGGCATTCATCCCGATCCAGAGCAGCCTGGTTTTAAGCATACGCTGCTACGACCTCTATTTCCCGAAGGATTGGAGCACTCGGAAGTCAGCCACCGTTCGCCCTACGGTAACATTATCTCAAAATGGAAACGAAATAAGAATAATACAGTAACCTACACGGTCACCGTGCCAGCCAATGCCAGTGCCACGCTCCACTTGCCAGAAAATGCAGAAGAAAGGGCACCGCAAAAGTTGCTTGGAGGGACGCACACGATACAAGTAAAGCTAAATTACTCTGAATAGCTTCTTGTGCAGCTATTGTAAA
>NZ_JAMJWE010000422.1 GCF_023554105.1 Brucella sp. 21LCYQ03 | reverse complement strand
TGAAGTCTACAGGTGAAGCCATTCGCTTTATCAAAGACTTGAATGACCCTCACTTCTGTGAGTTATACAGCCAAAAATCGATGTTCCTGAATGCACAGTAGGTTTTTTTAGATGTGGGTATTTAGATGTGAGTACTTAAATTTGAGTATTGAGATCTGAGTATTGCGATAAGAGAACGGTGGTTATCCAAAAGGGTAGCCACCGTTTTTTTTTGCTAGCAGGTGTATCGTCCTTGCGAAGCCGAAGTATGACGCTGTGGCAACCTTCTAACTATAGATATTTGTTTTTAGATCGCTTCGTGCCCTCGCGATGACGACAGAACAGATGAGGTTGAGTGTTTAAAAAAATTCGTCATTACGAAGTCAAGGTACGCGGGTGACCGCCAAGGCAGCTCCGAAGGAAACTAATCTAAAACGGAAAGAATCCCATTCGGTCAACCGAATGGGATTCTTTAAATCACGTCCTTGCGAAGCCGAAGTATGACGCTGTGGCAATCTTTGAATTACAAATGTTTTTGTTGTTGAGATCGCTTCGTGCCCTCGCGATGACGCTGCTTTT
>NZ_JAMJWE010000421.1 GCF_023554105.1 Brucella sp. 21LCYQ03 | reverse complement strand
AATAATACCGTATCACCTTCATCAGAGGAAGATAAGCCGTCAACAGACGAGCCGCCAACGACAACAAACAAACCAGCAGGTTTTAAACCAAGATTTAAGGCTGGGCTGACTAAGTCGAACAAACCCAAAGATGATCAGTAGCAAGCTTAAGCGATGGATCCAATAAGCCCCTTACCAGAAGAAAGCTTAAAAAAGAAAGCCGCTAAAGGATTTTTATGGGGCGGCCTATCCAATGGTGCGCAACAGGTTATTGCCGCCATCTTTGGTGTTGTATTGCTCCGAATACTAGAACCCAAAGATTATGGTCTGGTGGGTATTTTAACGATTTTCTCTGCGATTGCATCCGCGTTGACAGAATCTGGCTTTGTGAGTGCATTAAGCATCAAGAAAGACGTTACGGAAGCAGATTATAATGCCGTATTCTGGTTTTGTGTGCTATTAGGCGGGGGCATCTATGTCTTATTATATACCGCAAGTCCTTATATCGCCAATTTCTATGAGTTGCCGGAATTAGGGCCTTTGGCACAATTCTCCTTTTTAAATTTTCTAATTAGTAGC
>NZ_JAMJWE010000420.1 GCF_023554105.1 Brucella sp. 21LCYQ03 | reverse complement strand
ACACAAAAAAAAAGGCGAATATCCAGTGATATTCGCCTTTTTATGAAATAGCTTTCTTTAGAATGGTAAATCGTCATCATCCGAGCCAGAAGAGGAGATATCTACTGGAGGCATATCACCTACATTATGCTGCGGTGCTGCTGCTGCCGTACCTGCTAATTTCGTCACACGCCATGCTACCAAAGAGTTGAAGTAGGTGGTAACCCCTTCTTTATTTGTCCAAGGACGTCCACGTAGATTAAATGATACCTCAATGTCCTCTCCCACTGTCAGGTTGTCAAAGATATTTACCCGATCCTGTGTTGCTTCAAAACGTATGTATTCCACAAACTGTGGATTCTCCGCATGAGCAACGATCAAATCTCTCTTCTTAAACGACTCCGTTACTTGCTGAATGCCACCAATTTCGTGAACTTTTCCTCTTATTTCCATAGTCAAAATTATTAAACCCTAAAATTACACATTTTTTACGTCTTAGAATCCCTAACTTTGCACAAATATGATGGAAGTTTTCAACACACCGGCCAAGATAATCATTACCTGCAACAGAAGATTATC
>NZ_JAMJWE010000042.1 GCF_023554105.1 Brucella sp. 21LCYQ03 | reverse complement strand
GGATCAAGGCACGGGCAAGTGCGATGGACAAATGGGATTTTCCAGTGCCAGTTCCTCCAACGAAAACGATATTGTGCTGCTCGGCAAGGAAAGCTCCGCTCGCAAGCTGGCGCACCAGTCCTTCATTGACCGGCGTGTTGGTAAAGTCGAAGTCGTCGATGTCCTTGGCCAGCGGCAGCTTTGCGACGGTGATCTGGTATTTAATCGAGCGCGCCTGTTTCTCGGCGATCTCCGACTGCAACAGGTCGCCGACAATGCGCGGTGGTTCGTGCTGGCGCTTGATGCCAGAGGCCATGATCTCGTCATAGGCGCTGCGCATGCCGTAAAGCTTCAGCGTGCTCATCATGTCGAAGATTTGGGATCGATCCATATCAGCTTGCCCTCCTGAGGCTGTCATAACGTGCGCAGTCTGCCACAGGCTCATGGGTCAGGCGCAGCGCATCGGGGATGGAAAGAATGGCGGCGGGCTGTGGGTCTCGCTTGCGAGCAAGAATGTTGATGATCACAGCGGCGGAGAATACGCCTTGATCAAGCGCCTCCTGGCAGGCCGCTTCGACTGCAGGAAGGCCGTCGATACTGACACATTCCAGGATCGACACCATCTGCCGGTCCCCATCATGCATGGCCTTGAGCTTTCGCCGAACATGCTCCATGGAGGCTGGCAGGACCCAATCAAGGAATGGTGCACCGTTCCTCAGTGCTCCCGGCTTGCGCGTCAGGACCGGAACATAATGCCATGGATTATAAATCGTCTCGCCACGGCCGAAGCAGCGTTCATGCTGGCCGATCTCGACACCATTTTGCCGTATGACGATGCGGTCGGCATAAGCATGTATCTCGGCCGGGCGGCCAACGGCAGTCGATAGCACCGAATATTTGTTGTTGTCGAAACGCATGAGGCAGGTCTTGCCGATCGAGGCCTGTATTGCGTGGAAGCCATCGAACTTGCCGGGATAACCGACCAGATGAGCCTTCTCCTCTTCGAACACCTCCCAGATCGTGCGCTCCGTCTGATCGACATGCTTATGAGCGCGCGCGTAGCTGATGCATTTATCCAGTAGCCAGCCGTTCAACTCATCGTAAGATTTGAAGCGTAGCCGTGGCGTGAAGAAGCGTTCCCGGACCAGATTAACCTGGTTCTCGACCTGACCCTTCTCCCAGCCCGACGCCGGTGTACAGGCCACCGGCTCGACCAGAAAATGACTGCACATTTGCTGAAAGCGTCGATTGTATTGCCGCTCTTTACCGACGAAGACCGTTTCCACTGCGGTCTTCATATTGTCGTAGATGCCGCGCGTGCAGGACCCGCCAAAAAAGGCGAATGCCCGGTCATGGGCGTCGAAGACCATCTCCTGCGTCTCGCGCGGATAGGCCCGCACATACATCATACGGCTGTGGCAGAGCCGGACATGCGCAACCTTCACGGTCGTCGTCACACCGCCCAGAACAACAATCTCGTGGCTCCAGTCGAACTGGTAAGCTTCGCCCGGTGCGTAATAAAGTGGTACATAGGCTTCCGCCGTTACGGCCCCACGCTCTTTCAACCACGAGCGTGCATAACGCCGGACCGTATCATAGCCACCCGCGTAACCCAGATCGCGTAGATCTTCGAATATCCGGATCAGTGTCAGGCGTTCGCGCGAGGCCTTCGCCTCATTAGCTAGCAGTATTCCATCAAGATGGTTACGCCAGGGACCGAGCTTTGGCTGTGGTTGACGGCTGCGCTCGTATTTGAACTCAGTTTCTTCACTGCGCAGAACCCTCCGCACAACTTTACGCGAAACGCCCAGTTCCCGACAGATCGCTTTGATCGTTTTGCCCTGCACATGAGCAAGACGTCGTATCTTCGAAATAGTCTCCACAATAAGCATCCAATAGAAAACCTCCGATTGAAATCGAAGGTCATGTTACCCTTTAAATAAGGGGTCCCGTTTGGATGCCGATAACCCCTCAAATGGGGTCCTTATTCCATGCTTAATGACATAGATTGAGGCGTGAATGATAAATCCAGAAGACTAAAGATAAATCGCCCTCTAGGTGGTCTGTATGACCCAATAAACGGCTACCTACATCCTGTCAGCCTTCCCATAATACGGTGGCGGCATGCTTTTCGATCAGTGCGGCAATACTATCCGGTTGCAAACGACGGGCGGCAGAAAGTTATCTGCCGCCTGTCTGTTTGTTTAGATCAATCCCATGTGCGCGAGAATGACATTCTCAATGATAGCGATGAGCCGCTTGCAGTCGTCTGGGTTTTCATTGCGGATGCAGTAAAGCTCAACTGCCTGGGTCATGTCAGTCCGACCGCCGACACCATAATCGGTGTAGCGATCGATAATATCCTGATTGATATTCTTGCGCTCAAAATGCGCAATGGCATCTTCGGTGTTTCGCCATTTGAGCCAGCTGCAGGATGCAAGCCGCTTTTGAAAGCCGGCACTGAACTGCTGACGGCTCATGCCTTGGGGGAGGGTGACCGACAGGCCGCGGGTTAAAGCACGAACCGGGCTATTCTCGTGAAGAGTCTCTGGCGAATAGATCTGAAGAGCTGAATATTCATCATAGCCTTCATCTTGTACCGGCCAGTCACCATCAATTTGATAATAAGATCCGTACTGGTCTTTGCTCTGCTGCTTGATACGATCAGCAATTCGACCTTCGCCACATTCACCGATCTTAAAGATAGGAATGCTCAATTGCTTCTTGAGATCCTTTAAGCCAGGGCATCCGGCGATATAGATATCCCTCTTTATGCCGGGGCTGAATTTCTCGGCGAATGCGGTTGAACTCAGAATATCGGCCGTGTCGAGGATGAGGTCATCACCACCGATGACTGGCCATTGTGTTTGGTATTTTGATGAAGCTGTCTGTGAACGGGCAGACGGTAGAAGCAATTGCTTTTTGTCTGCTTTGTTCTCAGAGGCTTTCGTGTGTGACGTTTCTTCGGTGATTGCTGAGTTTGACGAAGCACATGCATCGATTGTTTCCTGATTAAGAATAAAATGGTTGGGAAAGTCCAGGCTGATGCTCAGTGGTTTTTCACCCTCAAAGCGAAGCCCAGGGGTGAGCGGCAGCACAAGGCTTGCCTCTCCAAGTTCAATGCGCATGTTTGCGGATTGCGGCTCGTTGCCAGCATCGAAAGTGATCTTCAGCTGGGTCGTCGTATTAAAATTGGACATTAAGTTTCCTTGTTAATTTCATAAGTGATGTTGATGTTGAGTGCTGACGAACCGCGCACGAAAGCATGCTGGAAGCAGTGATGCTCCAGACAAGATTAGGCGGATTGCGCGATCAGTCTTTTTGGACGGGAGGCGGAATGGCCTGCGGCCTGATCGTTCAGGCGGCGGAGTTAATGGCCTTGTTGCCTCAGAGCAGTCGATGAGCGGAAATGCTATCGACGGATGGTCAGACGCACGAATGCGGATGACAATGGTGATATGAGCGAAAACCTTAAAAGCTTAAACAGGCTTGGCCTTGGGGCGCTGCCAGATGAGGGCAAATTTACCGTCGGAATCTTTATCGAGCAGCCGCGCATAAAATGGTGCGACAAAGGTGGGATCATCGAATTTGACGGAGAGATAATTCTGCTCTGTATCGAGCGTCTTTCGTCGCCAGGCAGATCCAACGATAAAGCTCTTTTTATAAATATCGTAATCCGGGCTGAATTCGCTTTTCTTTTCACGCGGCCAGAATACCAGATCGACTGTGTGGCCGATCAGTTCCATTTGACCCACGATGCTGTTGCCGCGCAGATCAAACATTCCAATTATTCGCATTTAAAAAACTCCATGTAATTTTGGTCGAGCAAAAGCCTTGGCCTCAGCAAAACTGAAACCTTCAAATCTTCCACTCCAACCGTTCAATGACTGCGCGCTTTAACAATCTCTCTGGCGCGCTACTCTTCTCTTTTTTCGGGAAATCTAACTATCAAGAGATCGCAGATCGACTCTTCAAAAATAAAAATAAATAGCAATTCAAGTGAGCGGAGCGCACACATCTCATAATTATAAAAACTCATTTTCTGCATTTTTCTAATGCTAATATCCGTCCTCATCGATCTATTTAAAACTGAAATATTCAAAAACAGACGATTGCCTATCAGGAACGACAATCGGCAATCTTCATGTCCAACTTTTTCATTCACGCCTAAAAATCTGGGCCAAAAATCGTCAAAAGACACTAACATGAACTTCCAAGTTGAGACAAAGTATTTTCTTCTCTTTCTAAGTTATCGCAGCTATAATTTCACATCCCGCCACACGTTAGTGTGCTGCCAACGGCAGCGCGGGATTTTTATGAGACAATCTCGTAATAGTTGTATTCATAAACACTAAAAAGCAACCTCAAATAGCAAAAATCGATGCGTGCATCACTTTTGCGGTATTGAGCCCTCTGAACCTGAAAAATCCTGGAAAATTTGATATTTTTTTGAAGGTGAGCCCCTTAAAAACTAAAAACTGCGACTTTGCATTTGATTTTAAGCTCAAATAGGGCGCCTGGAGCCAACTGGAGGCCCGTTTACGCCTCCTTGACGCTAGATTAGGATGAGGAAAGATCTTCACCGTAACTTTTAACATGCCGAATCTGTTCGCGTTCAATAGGCTATGTGCAATTTAATCTGCTCAAGAAGTTGGTTCGATGAATAACATAATCTGATATGCCGACTGATGATAATAAATCGTCATACATCACCAACTGATATTAGCATTAGTTGAAAGAAATTACAATTTTGTATAACGATTATGTGCGGCATAACCATTTTAAGCGGACGTGCAAGCCGGCAAATGTGGCTAAATTTAATTGTAAAATATACGAATTATACGCATTTTGCAAAAAGTTCGAATAATTTGCGAATTGATTTATGGCCACTATTTATTCTTGTCATAATGACCTGATTCCGGCAAAATGAAGCTCTTTGATGACTTTGCGTGATTAATTTCGGTGTGAGCGTAGCTGGTTTTAAACTATGCGTCAGATGTGGAGCAGTGAAATGTTTTGGCCAAAATGGCAGCGAAAGTCGTTGAAGAACCCTTATTAATCCGCGGCCTATTTCTTAGCCGCTGTTGCTTTGAAGATCGTTTAAGGAGTGCATATGTCAGGCCCTGTCGACAATGGCTCAAAGCAAAACCCTCCGGGAAAATTTCACAAGACGTTGTCGCGAGCAGAATTCAAGCGCCGCAATGACGCTCTTCATAAGCGTCTTGCAAAGGCGCTGACAATTAAAGGACAAGCATATTTCAAAGCCCGTGAGGAGTGGCCTGAAAAGATCGCGGCAATTGAAGCAGATGAAAAACTAATTGCTCAATGGCACAAGGATCATCGCAGAAAAAAACGCTTCGCCAAACGGCAGAATGAAGAAATTTATCCGTGGGGACAAAAAATAAGTCCGACCCGATACAGCGCAATTTTACGAAATCGCAGAGAAAAATTACAGCTGCGCTTGGATAAAGCGCGGACGGAATATGAGAATGCAGCTCAAAAACTTCAAAGCCAGATCCGTTCAATCCGTGAGGGAATTGCTTGGCTAGAGAAAAATCCAGCGAAGATAAAAGCTAAGAAAAGTCTGTTGAATGGTCATCCATATGCGCGCTTAATGTGTACCGATGGAAGGGAGCATATTGTCATCCGAGGTGTTCATTTCCAACCATCTTCCGGGTCTTTTATCGAGGAAATCATTTCCGATGATGAAGATGAGATTGTTTTGCTTGACCCGTGGGAATGTCGCGGTATTCGCAAGTTAGCGGGCATCCGGGATTTGCATTTTTTCAAGTCGGATGCATTGTTGGGTGATGGAGTGAGCGATGGCGACAGTTTCAGACTGGTTGGAAAGACAGGCGATTTTCAATACCTTATACGCTCGATCAATTATCATTTCTTTGGCTCGATAGAAGCGATCAAATCCGGGGAAGTTGCTCCTCGATTTAATGATAATGAATATTACGAAAGACGGCATGAGATCACTAAGAGCTATTTGACGAACGCGTTGGCGTCAGGTGCGGTAATGGCTGGGATTGAACCGGCCACTCAGACTTGTTCAGTGATCGATGATGAATTGCCGTTGTCGAAAAAGTTTAAATGCTCGGATCAACACATAACTCCCCGCATTCATGTTGATCAATCGCTCGAGCTAGTCGAACTCTACAGTCTTGGCGATATCGTCAGCGATGGTGAACTTAACAAAAGTCGGTGTAATCCCTCTGCTTGGACGTCTTATAACGACGAGCTTCGCCGCGCATTATTGACGCTTGATGCTGGATGTTCGTTCATCATTGAAGGAGCTGCTGGAACCGGCAAGACACAAATGATCCCAGCAATGATCAATTATTGCCTTGCGGCGGGCAAATCTGTGAAAGTGATAGCAGGCACCGACACGCTGGATGTCATTGAAAAGCGATGTCATGCTTTCATGACCGAAGGCATCGAACACAAGTTTCCGATAGGCTGGGCTCGTGAAAAGCGCTTTTTAATATTCGGCCCGAGACTTGAAACGCAATCGGGGTTCGGCGCAACAGGTATTAATTCCGGGGTAGACGCGCATGTCCTAGAAGCTGATTTTGAAAGGCCGTCTGGAGATTTCACGGATGTGCTGATTATCGATGATGCCTCACGCCTTGGCTTCGAACCCAGTGTTGATTATCACCCGTTTCAGCTCGTCATTCTCGGAGATCCCGCCCAAGTCCGTTGCCATGGTTCCGTCTTCGACGTGGCGCGTTCCTTGGGGTTTTCTAGGTTATATCTGCCAATTCATTACCGAGCGCGTAACCGCGATCTCATGGCTTGGCCGAATATCTTTAGCTACGACAATGCTTTGGTAATGCAAAATAGAGGCATGCGTCAAAGTGAACTGCATTATGTGGGAGTGGGACGTAAACGCGATGGAGTTAACAAAGCTGAGGTTCGTGCATTAGTGAATGCCGCAAAGAGGCTTTCTTCTGAACGCGCGACTTTGGGTATCGTCGCCTTTAGCCAGAAGCAGCTCAATGCGATAAATGCCGCACTTGAGAAAACGGATCTCAGCGGATTGGCCTTTGTTGGTTTGCCCGAGGACATTCAGGGAAGGGAAGCTGATCACGTCTTAGTTTCGCTCAATGTTGCGTTAACGCCAACAGGTCGTATTCCGCTCGAAATTGATGGCCTCGAAGATGAGCAGCGCATGGCAAAAGTGAACGTCGCCCTGTCGCGTGCGCGTTGGAGAACAATTCTGTTTTCGGGCCTTTTGGCAACAGACATTGATTTGCGCATTGCGACAGATGCACAGGCCCTTATCGCTTCTGTTCTTCAAGCTTTTGAAAGTTTGCCCAGCCAGAAAAGGTTGGATAGGTACGGTGGTTACTTGCTCGAATAAAAAACGTTCATGCTTGTCTCGTTGGACGATACTAACCTGCACCCGACTTCCACAATCATTAACGAGCCCTCTATCTACATCGGCTTAGAGACTTGTTTGGAACGAGCTCTTACGATTTCAGCAAAGTGTTCCGATTGCGTTTTATCAATATTGTGCCATGATCATTTTGAGCGGTTGAAGCCCCCGCTTCAAAATCTGCTCGGCCCTCGCTGCGCCCCCGCGCGCGGGGCCTTTTTATGACGAAGAATATTTTGACGAAGCCAATCTCATTTCGGCTGAAGTCGACCTTGTATTGTCTCATCCATACGCGTGCGAACGCTTGCGATAAAATCATCACTGGCTCGCAGAACCGCTTCAAACCGTCGGTCTCGGATGAAATTGCACAGTCGATTGTTGATGAAGCCACCGCCCAACGCCGTCACGAACAGGCCGAATTTGTTGACTGGCGTGCCTATGTAAACAGACCATGCGATAAAGATTGCGAGTGCGATTGGCACAAAGCAGGCAAGCCACAACAGGATGCTGACCGGTTTATGAATTGGATAAAAGTCACAGGCAATTCAGTCAGCCAAGTGTCGTCGTAACGGATAAGCTGCAGAGCCATAGTAAGCCTAGACATCGCGCCAGACTCCGGTCATCAGACCCATAAAGGCATAAGTCGTAATACACGCTTACATTAATAACGAAAGTCCCGATAGGGATTAAAACTGATATGGCGAATAGTGATGATCTAGAAAATTCCCGATCGGTTCTTTTCTAGCATTATTCATGTGATTATGTTATAAATCATCCCGATAGGGGTGATGTTAATGATTTCAGTAGATACCGTGATGGAACTAGGTCGACTGATCCGCGAGGAGCGTAAAGCGCAGAAACTAACACAGCTACAACTCGCTGGGTTGGTTGGGGTAGGGGTGCGTTTTGTTCGTGAGCTTGAAGCTGGCAAGGAGACCTGTCAGATTGGTCGGGCGTTTCAAGTCATCTCAACTCTTGGTTTAAGCATAGCAGTGACTGGACGTCGGGATATTGGGCGATGAGTAAGCATCTCGACGTCTACTTTGACACAATCAAAGCTGGAACGCTTTCACAGGAAATTGATGGTGCATTGAACTTCAGATATAGTCAATCCTACCTTGTCGATACGAAATCTCGTGCGATATCGTATAGCATGCCGCTGTCTGATAATGCTTATAACGATAATGTCGTTCGACCATTCTTTTCAGGACTTTTGCCTGATGAGAGTGCACGGCAACGCCTTGCAGGTGCCTTAGGTATTTCTTCTGGAAATTCATTTGGGTTGCTCGAAATTATAGGCGGTGAATGCGCTGGCGCATTGTCCTTGCTCGATGTGGGTAACTCACTATCGATTGAAGAAAGCAATGGTATTGAACTCCTAAACGATGAGCGCCTCATCGAAATCATAGGGAAGCTTCGAGAGCGTCCACTTTTGGGTGGTGAAGAGGGCGTGCGACTTTCCCTTGCTGGTGCACAGGATAAGTTGGCCGTCTGCATTCGAGGAGAAGAAATAGGGCTCGCTAAAGGTGGCTTGCCCACCACACATATTCTAAAACCAGTTATTCAATCGCTGGAAGGTACGGTTGAGAATGAATTGTTTTGTTTGAAACTTGCTGCACGCTTAGGGCTGCCCGTCGCACGAGCGCAAATGCAAACGCGGGCAAATGTTTCGTTCCTGCTGGTGGAACGTTACGACCGAAAGTTATCTCCGGACGGTATTATCACACGACTTCACCAAGAGGACTTTTGTCAAGCATTGAGCATCCCGCCCGAATTGAAATATGAAGACGAAGGTGGACCTGGTACGGAGCGCTGCATTGATCTTATCTCGACAGCATCGCACTCCCCGGCTCTTGATCGATTAAACTTTATACGAATGTTGATTTTTCATTATCTCGTCGGCAATGCTGACGCGCATGGGAAAAATTACGCTTTACTTTATAAGGATAAGACACCAGAATTGGCACCCTTATATGATGTGGTCTGCACGGCCGTATATCCCAAACTTGCAAAACAGCTGGCTATGCGTATCGGTGGGCGCAACATCGCTGATACGATTCACCTTAAGCATTGGCACAGCCTTGTTGCAAACACGCGTGGTGCTCAACGTCTGCTTGAAAATGATATGGCAAAATTGTCATCCAAGATCTTACAACAAGCCGATGCACTTCTAACTGAGTTTGATCATATGGGTATTCGACATGAGATCTTATTGAGGATTAGATCTGTGATTGAAACCCGTTCGACTTTTATGGCACATATACTGAAATAATTTGTCCCAAAAGCAAATTGGTTCCATAATATTTACTATGCGATCGATTTATGTAGCCGGGGTGGGTTCTAGTTTGAAGTGCGACTTGCAAATGATAACAATGAGTTATCCAATGCAAGGAACCCGTCATTGTTGATTGCCGCTGAGAACTGACCCAGTTTGGGGTGATATTTCCATTTAGAATTGACCCATG
>NZ_JAMJWE010000419.1 GCF_023554105.1 Brucella sp. 21LCYQ03 | reverse complement strand
TTCTGCGCTTCTCCAATCGTACGCATGCTCAAGTTTTTCTGCATCAGGTCTTGATCAAGGCCTGTCATAGCAATGGTAACAAAAGCGCCTCCGATCACGTGTTTCCAGAAATGATTTCGTGTACCCAGAAAATCCTCCCAGACAAAAATCTGAGAATAGGAACTTTCTTTTACGGCTTCAAAAGCCGCTACCACCGACATGCCTAACCCGTCTGCCATAAAGTAAATGGACAGCACCACCGCCAACAGCAGGAAAAAAGTCTGCAAAAGATCGGTGATAATAATGGTTTTTAAGCCTCCTTTATTGGTATATAACCAGATCAGTAGCAGACATATTGCAATGGTGACCACAAAAGGCACGTTCCAGGCGTCAAAGATGAACTTTTGCAAAATAATAGCAACCAGATACAAGCGAAAGGCCGATCCTATCGTACGCGAAATCAGAAAAATCATGGCGCCCGTTTTATAGCTTTTGTGTCCCAGTCGCTCTTCCAAATACGTATAGATAGACGTTAGATTTAGCCGATAATAGAGCGGTAGCAGTACATAAGCGATCAAT
>NZ_JAMJWE010000418.1 GCF_023554105.1 Brucella sp. 21LCYQ03 | reverse complement strand
AGTTAAAGGAAACAGCTTGATTATACTGCTCCTTGATGTTCATTTTCTAAGTTTATATTTTTTACAAGTGGTGATCAAAATTAACAAAAAATGCTACGTTTGGAATATAAATCTGGTTTTTATTCCGTTTTGAGAAAATTTATTTTTAAAAATAAGGAGTTTTTTATCGACTAACCTGCGAGGAAAAATATAGCTGCAAAAGGTAGTATGCCTGTTGTTTTTGTGGGGTAAACACAGGTCTTTATAGGTGTATTATTGTCACTAATTTGAGAAATTTACTTGATTTTGTAAACTACGAATGAGGGGTATTTGATTGTTCCGTATCAGAAGATCTAACTAATCATTTATCCGAGCAGCGGAAAAGGTTCCGTTTGGTTGAATTAAGTTAATCTTTGTTGCTTTTTCCGTGGTTTCATCGATTTCAAAACGGATTGCAAAACCAGTAAGGTCTTTGATTTTGAAATAGTGATCGCCTTGCGCTATTGTTTCATAATTTTTTTGGCCGGGTACATCCATATAGACGATGTCGTTGCTTACCGTGATCTTAATTTTCATATT
>NZ_JAMJWE010000417.1 GCF_023554105.1 Brucella sp. 21LCYQ03 | reverse complement strand
TTTACAAATTCAAGAATTCCACTTTGAGTATTATTGTTTAGCCCCCATTCTCCTTTCCAAACTCCTACAATGTTAATCATTCTTTGCTTTTGCTTCTGTGTCGGCAAATTATAATATCCGATTTGAGCATCTTCTATTGTTGGATAAATATCCATTCCATAAGTTACTCCGGTACAAACATCTTCAAATCGACTGTAAGCAGAAACTACAGAGATATTTTCCTTGACAGATTCGCCATAGAGTTCAAATAAAACAAAACCTATACTATCAATTATTTTAAAAGCATCTTCTTTAGCCTCTTGGCTACTTTTTTTAACATGGACATAAGAACTCCCTTTGCTCCAAACAAATTCTATATTTTCTAAAACTTTTTGGCTAAAAGTTTCAAATTCGTCAAATGGAACGGACTTGAATATTTTAAAAAATCTATTTAGATTTTCTTCTTTCTTTGTATTTGGTAACTTAAGGTGGTAGTAATTGTCATTTTTTAGTTCAAATGACGATTTAATAAAATTTGTATTCCTATCAGCAGGATTTGTATCGATAATCTTGGCAACT
>NZ_JAMJWE010000416.1 GCF_023554105.1 Brucella sp. 21LCYQ03 | reverse complement strand
CAACCACTTTCGGGTCTTTCACATCGCGCAAAGCGTCTGATAGATTTTTGATCAGGTGATCTTGATCCTCTGAAGAAAAGGAACGATAAAGTGCTCCTGCCTGTGTGAAATCATCAGTTACTGGAATCTTTTGCTGAGTCGTACTAGCGTTACCTAGGGGCTTTTGCGAGTATTTGAATTTGCTGTTATCGGCCACTGAAGGTTGGCTGTTTGCGGGTTGGTAATTTACTTCACCTTCCTGCTCACGAGTCGACATGTAACCATTTTGATTGTAAGTTTTCACAGGGGCTTTTGAAGCATTTACCGGTAATTGCTGGAAATTTCCCCCAATGCGGTGCCTTTGTGTGTCGAAATAAGAAAATAAACGGCCTTGCAATAGTTTGTCTTCAGAAGGTTCAATTCCAGGAACTAAAGTGCCAGGAGAAAACGCGGATTGTTCCACCTGTTGAAAGTAATTAGTAGGATTGGCATTTAGTGTCATCGTACCAACTAGTACAGGAGGTATTTTATCTTCTGGCCAGATCTTAGTAGCATCCAAAGGATTAAAATTCAGTTGTTC
>NZ_JAMJWE010000415.1 GCF_023554105.1 Brucella sp. 21LCYQ03 | reverse complement strand
GAAATATTGGTCACTGCGGCCAGCCCACTCTTCAATGGTAATTCAGACTATGTGAGCTACACAAATGCCGACAACCAGCCATTATTTAATGCGGCACTCAGTATGGAGAAGTGGCAAGCAGCAGCCACCGCATGTCGGGAAGCGATCGAGACGGCTCAAGCCGCCGGAAAATCATTGTACAAATGGATACCCCCTACCACCATGATTACCCGACCGCAGCAAAGCACTATCCATCAGATGAGTATCCGACAGGCCGTTACTGAGCGATCAAACAATCCGGAATCGCTTTGGGTGAATAACCGCAGTACGGCTAATCAATCTCACCAAGGACACGCCTACATGCCTCGAAGTATTGATCCTGCCCGCATCACCAACCAACAAACAGGCGGCTTTATGGCACCGACTATTAATATTGCTCTAGCATTTTACAGCAAAAATGGGGTACCTATCGAGGAGGACTACACCTACAACTATGCCGGGCGTCTTGAACTGAGAACTGTTCCTCTGGGGAGTTCTCCTTATCAATATGATTTGATTCCCGGCCATACTACGGTAGGTA
>NZ_JAMJWE010000414.1 GCF_023554105.1 Brucella sp. 21LCYQ03 | reverse complement strand
CATCGTCTCCTCAAGATCGGAAGAAGTATACAGTTGATTTGCTCAACAAAAATCAGTTTATGGTGGTGACCGACCCAGAAATGCAATACACAGTCGGACAGATATTTATAAAACATCCTGAGGAGGAAGTCAAAACAATTGGAGATTATAGACGATCCTTGCTCAAATCCGTGTATAACGAAATGATTAACGGTCGTCTTGGAGAATTGGCGCAGTCGGCTAACCCACCATTTTTGCAGGCAGGGATCGGTATTAGTGATTTTATTGGTGGCTTGGATAATCTATCTGCCTTTTTTGTGGCTAAGCCAGGTGCTATGTCTGACGGCTTGAAATCGGTTGTGCGCGAATTGGATCGTGTGAAGGAGTTTGGTTTTACAGATTCAGAGTTTTCTCGTGCCATTCTGTCCATGCAAAAGAATAATGAACGTGCTTACACAGAGCGAGACAAGCGCCGTTCGGATAGTTATGTAGATACCTACCTTAACCACTTTTTGAAAGATAAACCGGCATTAAGCGACGAAGATCGCTATCAAATTACTAAGGAATTGTTGACGACATT
>NZ_JAMJWE010000413.1 GCF_023554105.1 Brucella sp. 21LCYQ03 | reverse complement strand
GATATTGACTATATTCGTAGATCACTTCAAAAAAGTACACAATGGCACTACATAAACTTACTCTTCCAAAAATGGGTGAAAGTGTTACGGAAGCAACCGTGACCAACTGGTTAAAGGAAATTGGAGATTCTATTCAGGAAGACGAGTCTGTATTGGAAGTGGCTACAGACAAAGTAGATTCAGATGTCCCTTCGCCAGTACAGGGCGTGCTCAAAGAACGCCTATTCCAGGAAGGTGATGTGGTACAGGTAGGAGACGTCATTGGCCTAATCGAAAGCAGTGGTCAAGGTGATGAGCAAGAACAAAATTCCGAGTCACACTCCACAAATCATGAAGATGATATCCCGGTTGAAGTAAAGGATGTACCCGGTTTGACAGATTTAGAGACGGTCGAAGAATCTTCTACAGCGCCTTCGAATTCTAAGCCAAAACCACAAGCGGATAGCTCAGATCGTTTTTACTCGCCATTAGTGCGGAGTATTGCACAAGAGGAAGGAATTTCTTTCGAAGAGCTTGATCAGTTAAGCGGAAGTGGAGCCGAAGGTCGGGTAACCAAAGAC
>NZ_JAMJWE010000412.1 GCF_023554105.1 Brucella sp. 21LCYQ03 | reverse complement strand
TGCCGCTTCCAAAGAAGTGTCTGTTGATGGACAAGGATTAACCGCAGTTGAAAAAATATTTAACAAAAATGCAGTAGGTACTACGCCAGGGAAAGTGTTGCATGCAGGCTCAGATGTGCGTGTTCAAGTGAATATCGTTGGATCACAAGATACCACTGGATTGATGACGGCGCAAGAGTTGGAAGCAATGGCAGCCACTGTTATTTCTCCCATTGTAGACGGAGCGTATCAATCCGGTTGTCATACGGCATCAGTTTGGGATAAAAAAGCACAGGCAAATATTCCAAAATTGATGAAATTCATGAACGAATTTGGCTTGATCACCGCACGTGATCCCAAAGGCGAATATCATGCGATGACGGATGTAATCCATAAGGTGTTGAATGACATTACCATTGATGAATGGGCAATCATTATCGGAGGAGATTCGCATACCAGAATGTCTAAAGGAGTAGCTTTCGGTGCTGACTCAGGAACGGTGGCATTAGCCTTGGCGACAGGAGAGGCTTCGATGCCTATACCCGAATCGGTGAAAGTAACTTTCAAAGGTGGCATGAAAG
>NZ_JAMJWE010000411.1 GCF_023554105.1 Brucella sp. 21LCYQ03 | reverse complement strand
CCGGTAGAGAAGATTTACCTTACGGCTTCAGGAGGCCCATTCCGAGGTAAAGACCGTACTTTCTTCGAGCAAGTAACGAAAGAACAAGCGCTGAAACATCCGAACTGGAGCATGGGTGCAAAAATCACCATTGATTCAGCTTCGCTGATGAATAAAGGACTGGAAGTAATCGAAGCCAAATGGCTGTTTGATCTTAACGCTGATCAAATCGACGTGGTCGTACATCCGCAATCCATCATTCATTCTATGGTGCAATTTCAAGATGGCTCTATTAAAGCACAACTAGGGCTGCCCGATATGAAGCTACCCATCCAATACGCGATGACTTTTCCCGTTCGGGCAAGTAACAATTTCGAACGATTTGACTTTGCTAAATACGGATGTTTGGATTTTCATAAGCCGGATATGGAAACGTTTCGTAACTTGCAACTGGCTTTTACCGCTATGGAAAATGGAGGTAATCAGCCCTGTGTATTAAATGCAGCAAATGAAGTAGTGGTTGAAGCTTTTCTGCAAGATCGCATCTCATTTTTGGGTATGAGTGACGTAATCGCAAACAC
>NZ_JAMJWE010000410.1 GCF_023554105.1 Brucella sp. 21LCYQ03 | reverse complement strand
CTTTCCTGTCCATAGAGCGACATTGTTCACGCCAGACATTCTGGAGGACCCAACGCCCATGGTACCTTTTTCAGCAATTAACATCACACTACTATCTGGATGTTGCATTTGCAAATCCTTGATCTGTTGTTGCGCTTCTGGCGTAATCATGCATTTACCATGCAACTCCCGATCGGAACGCGAGTGAGCCTGATTTCCTGGCGAAAGTAAATCGGTGGAGATATCTCCTTCTCCAGCAATAAACGTGACAATTTTGATTTCTTCTGGAACGCTAGGAAGCTTGGTAAAAAACTCTGCTTGTGCATAGCTCTTAATAATCTCGATGGCGGTTGGATTCCCTGCGTGGAAAGCTTCTTTCAAGCGATCAGTATCCGCATCATAAAGGAATACTTGTGTTTTCAACACGTCAGCAGCTTGCTTCGCGATAGATGCGTCCTCTCCTAAGGCCAAATCTAATAAAACCGCTATAGAAGGACCGCCTTTCATATGAGACAATAGCTCAAAAGCATATGCTGTTGTAATTTCTGCTACAGCAACTTGACCAAGAATAATTTCCTTTA
>NZ_JAMJWE010000041.1 GCF_023554105.1 Brucella sp. 21LCYQ03 | reverse complement strand
AGTTCGCTCAGGCAATCAACCCGCGACGTGATGCGGTGCTGCGCAACCGGAACGGCTCCGCACCGCAACCCGCCGCTACCGCCCAGAATACAGTAACCAAAAACCGCTGGAGCAAACTCAAAACTGGATAAAACTTGGGAGCAAGGTCAATTTATTCGAATAAATATTCTATTTTATGAGTGTACGGCCTAATACAATGCGACTTCGACTACACTCACTCGTTCATACGTAGCATCTGCTTCAAGATTGCAAATAAAACCGCATTTCTTTATAGCGAAACCGAGAAGACGTCGAAATCAAGTTAGACTGCTGCTCGAATCTCTCAGCCTGGCGATTTTTCTTATCGAAGAAATGTCTAAAACTTGTAGACTTTGTCTTCCACTTTGGATCCAACCTAACGTGCGCCATTTGCTTAAAATACGCGAAACTGTGTGTAAGGTTGTGCCGGCCAACTCAGCAATATCTTGTCGCGAAACGGGAAAGTTAATTTCAAGGCAATGGCTGTCAATACCTGTGGCAACATCAATCAGTCTCAAAACAGTACGCGCTACACGCTGCTCAACACCTTGTGTCGATATTTCTTGAATCCGCTCATGAGCCGTCTGAAGTTGTCTCTCCATCATCTTCATAGCATTGTATGCGATATTCGGATTGCTGATGAAGAAACTGCTTATCACATCCGTCGGCCACTGCAGAACGACGCTGTCGACCACTGCTGACGACGTACCTGAGTAATAATCACGTTTTGAAAAAGTGAACCCAAATACATCACCAGGATCAACCATATTTGTGATCACCTGCTGCCCGTCTGACGCTACACGCATAACTTTCAATCGACCAAAAATCAGCACATAGAAGTAATTCTTCTCAGACCCTTGATTGAAAATTATTTCGTTCCTCCTAATGGACTTTTTTGTGGACTCTTCAATTATATCAGCGATAATTTTCGCATTAACGCCTTTGAAAAGAAGTAACTTAGACAGGTATTCTTCATCTGTTAAAAAGTTCATTTAATTAACAACAATATATTTGGCGAATAAATCATAGGAGTAATTGTCACGAAGCAATATTAAGTCTTTTTTCTATTGTCTTTCGTTCACCAACTACGTCTGCCAGCGTCAGGTGATCCAGTTCAGAAAAAAAGGCCTTTACTGCATTGCGAAACGCCCCCGTAAGACGACAGTAGCCGCTAAAAATACAGGTATCAGGCTCATCGCCAAGACAAGCTACGAGCTTCAAATCTGGCTCAAGTAATTTCACAACCGTACCAATTCGAATATCCTCTGGCGACTTGGCAAGGATTAACCCGCCATTTTTGCCACGAATCCCTTTAACTAAGTCGAGTCCGACGAGCGTCTGCACGACTTTCATAAGGTGATTTCGTGATACTTTGTGGCGCTTTGCGAGTTCCTCAATTGTCACAACTCGATCACTAATTGCTGCAAGTGATATCAAAACACGGACGCCGTAATCTGTGTGCGTCGTAATTCGCATCAGATACTCCTCTTAAAGATGCATTCTAAATACCTCTTATTAGGACCTTTACAAGAAAAAACTAGCAATAAGTCGGTGAAGCGACCTTACGAGACCAATTTGCTGTTAATTTTGCCAAGAGAACGGGACGCAGGTCACAACAGCCTGCTAAACTGATAAATTGTCCTTAAAAACCTTGTTAAACTGTTTTTAAATGATCAAATTGCACATGTTGGTGGAATTAAATTCTATTTAATGCGCTAAATCATTTTATTTATTGCTTGTTTAGGGTTCGTGCTAATGAGATTAACAAGTCTCATAAGCCATGTTCACCACATCAAGCGTCAAAGTGTAAAAATGCCCCACCAGAAAAGCCCGATCATTTCGCTGCAGCCTTCCCGGCGGCAATTTCTTAGCCTGTCAGCCGGAGCAGCCGTTGCGGCTGGTTTAGGTATGACTGCATCAGGATTGCTATTGCCTTCACAGGCACGCGCGCAGGATGCACAGCCCAAAAAAGGCGGGCATCTGGTAATTGCTATGCATTCTGCTTCCAGCTCGGACCATCTGGATCCGGCATCTTACACGATGGCTTATATGTATACCGTCGGTTTCCAGCTCTTTAACACGCTGCTGGAACTTGGCCCTGATGGTAAGCTCACAAGCGCTCTGGTGGAAAGCTGGGAACCAGCCAATGCTGATGCCAGCAAATGGGTATTCCGCCTGCGCAAGGGCGTGACTTTCCACAATGGTAAAGAGCTGACTGCGAAGGATGTGGTTTACTCACTCAATCATCATCGTGGTGACGATACCAAATCCGGCGGCAAAGGCGTGCTACTCGCCGTCACTGATGTTGTGGCATCTGACACGCATGAGGTCACGGTTACGCTCAATGCAGGCAATGTCGATTTCCCGGCAGCGTTTGTCGATTATCATTTAGGGATCGGACCTGACGGCGAAGACTTCGACAAAGGTATTGGCACCGGCGCATTCATACTCGAAGATTTCCAGCCCGGCGTGCGCGCATTAACCCGCCGCAATCCAAACTACTGGCATCCAGATCGTGCCAATGTGGATTCCGTTGAAACCATCGCTATGGATGATACGACTGCGCGCATGGCGGCCTTGATGAGCGGTCAGGCGCATATCGTCAACGCTGTCGAACCGCGTTTGGTCAGCCATCTGAGTGCGCGCCCTGACATCCAGATACTACGCACGCCAGAAAACTCGATGTATTGCTTCCCGATGCGCACAGATTCTGAATTGTTGAAAAACAATGATCTGCGTCTGGCGCTCAAATATGCAATCGACCGCGAAGAATTGCAGAAAAGTTTGCTGGTTGGTACCGGCGCTGTTGGCAACGATCACCCGATCCCATCATGGAACCCGCTTTATTCAAAGGATGTGCCACAGCGTGCTTATGATCCTGAAAAGGCAGCATTTCATCTGAAGAAGTCGGGCTTCTCCGGTTCAATTCCACTCAGCGTTTCGGATAACGGCTTTACCGGCTCGGCAGATGCGGCACAGCTTTATCAGGCATCGGCTGCAAAAGCAGGCATCACGATTGATGTCGAGCGCGTGCCATCCGATGGCTATTGGGATGAAGTCTGGCTGAAAAAGCCATTCGTCGCTTCCAACTGGTCAGTTCGCCCAACTGCTGATGCGATGCTTTCGATGCTGCTTCAGACTGGCGCTCCATGGAACGAAACCGGCTGGAGCAACGAGACGTTTGACAAATTGCTTGCCGCATCCCGTGTTGAACTGGATGAAGCAAAGCGCAAACAGATTTATCACGACATGCAGGTCTTGATCGTGGAAGATGGCGGAGAGCTGATCCCGGTATTTACCGATAATCTTGCTGCCGCCAGTGGCAAGGTAAAGGGTTATATCTCCGTACCGGGTGGTGGCGATATGAGCGGTTATCGTCTGGCTGAAAAAGTCTGGCTTGAAGAATAGCAGAGACCATAACGGATAGTTATCAGCTTAACATCGCATTCCCCAACCGCGATTTCGCTTTTGGGGAATGCCTATCACAAGGGTCTTGGCATTGAGGTGTCGAACGGGTAACACCGGCAGCACTTTCCCGTTCTGACCGCCTACTTCCGGACCGCCAATGACAGACGTGCCAACAGACCAGTCTTCGCGTGATACCAAGACAGCCACAATTTCAGGCCGTGGATATTCTGCTGGCTTTTTGCGTGGCAGTTCGCTTTCAGGACTGATCTTCAAGCGCTTGTTGCTGGGCGTCATATTGCTCTGGGCCATTTCAGTTGTCATCTTTGCCGGAACACAAATTTTGCCCGGCGATGTGGCCACTGCAATGCTGGGGCAACAGGCAACACCACAAGCCGTCGAAAACATCCGCAAAGAGCTGGGCTTAGAGCGACCGGCTGTGCAGCGTTATACCGAGTGGCTCGGCAATGCAGTTCAGGGTGATCTCGGGCGCAGCTATTCCAACCGGCAGGACATTGCAAAAAGCATAGCGCCGCGCCTGTCTAATACACTCTATCTCGCGGCGATGGCCGCGCTGTTTGCAATACCGATTGCGCTGTTGCTGGGTATCATTTCCGTTCTTTATGCAGGAACTGCGATTGATCGTGGGATCGCGATCGCAACGCTTAGCACCATATCGCTGCCAGAGTTTTTCGTGGCCTATATTCTGATCGCCTATTTTGCGATTTCGCTTGGTCTTTTACCATCGAGCGCCATTGTAAATCCTTCCATGAGCGGCTGGCAACGCCTGACAGCGATCGCCCTGCCCTGCATGACGCTAGTGATCGCTGTTACCGGACATATGGTGCGCATGACACGCGCTTCGCTTCTTGCGGTCATGTCATCGCCCTATATTGAAACTGCCCAGCTTAAAGGTCTGCCGCGCTGGCGCATTCTACTCAAACATGCGCTACCCAATGCACTCTCACCCGTCATTAACGTCATAGCGCTCAACCTCGCCTATCTGGTTGTGGGTGTGGTCGTTGTTGAAGTGATCTTCGTTTATCCCGGCATGGGTCAATATATGGTGGATCACGTTTCCAAACGCGATGTGCCGGTCGTGCAAGCGTGCGGGCTTATTTTTGCAGCCGTTTACATTGGCCTTAACATTATTGCTGATGTGATCGTCATTCTGACCAATCCGCGGCTGAGGCATTCAGGATGAAAAAGCGCAACAAAAGCTCGCAACTTCTCGCGGCAATTGGTTTTGGCGGCATCGCCTTCTTTGTGCTTGTTGCAATTTTTGCTGATTGGCTCGCGCCGCACCCAATTTCGGAAGTGGTCGGCAGCGTGTGGCAGGGGCCTTCTCGTGAAGCGCTGCTTGGAACCGATAATATTGGTCGTGATCTTCTGTCACGCATAATCTGGGGCACGCGGTTAACGCTTTCGATTGCCGCAGCAGCCACAATTTTCGCATTTATAATCGGTGTGCCACTTGGTTTTCTTGCAGCGCTCACGCGCGGCTGGCCGGATCAGGTTCTTTCGCGTGGGAACGACTTGCTGATGGCAATACCAACGCTAATTTTTGCGCTAGTCGTGCTCGCTGTTCTGCCAAAAAGTATTTTCATTCTCATTGCAGTAATCGCTGTTTTGGAAGCAACCCGTGTTTTCCGGGTTAGCCGCGCCATTGCATCCGATATTGTGGTGCTCGATTACATCGAAATCGCGCGACTGCGCGGCGAAAGCAAAAGCTGGATCATCTTCCACGAAGTTCTGCCCAATGCTCTGTCACCGCTGTTGGCAGAATTTGGTTTGCGCTTTGTCTTTTCCATCCTGTTCCTTTCGACCCTTTCTTTTCTTGGCCTCGGCGTTCAGCCGCCGATTGCCGATTGGGGAAGTCTGGTTAAGGAAAACAAGGACGGGCTGATGTTCGGCGTGTTTGCTGCGCTTATTCCGGGAGGCGCAATCGCTTTGCTCGCGATCAGCGTGAATTTTGTGGTCGACTGGACTTTACAGCGCACGACCAGCCTCAAGCGAGGCACGCAAAACAATGGATAATCCCAACACACAATCATTGCTGAAAATCACGGGTCTTCAGATAAGCTCCGACGATGGCCTCGTCGTTGACGGAGTTGATCTGACCTTGCAAAAAGGCCGCGTGCTTGGCCTGATCGGGGAATCCGGCGCTGGCAAATCCACTATAGGTCTTGCCGCCCTTGGTTTCGCACGCGGCGGACTTGAGATCACCGGCGGCACAATTACGCTCGACGGGCAAGATGTACTGTCACTCTCCCGCAAAAGCACGCAGAAACTGCGAGGCAGCCGCATTGCTTATGTCGCTCAATCGGCTGCGGCTGCATTCAACCCGGCGCATAGACTGATTGATCAGGTGACAGAAGCCGCCATCTGGCACGGGCTGATGAAACGCAGCGAAGCGAAAGCCCGCGCTATTGAACTGTTCGCGCTCCTCGGCCTGCCTGATCCGCACCATTTTGGCGAGCGCTATCCGCATCAGGTCTCGGGCGGTCAGCTTCAGCGTGCCATGACCGCAATGGCGCTTTGTGCCAGTCCTGATCTCGTGGTATTTGATGAGCCGACAACCGCGCTTGATGTGACAACCCAGATTGAGGTGCTGATCGCCATCAAGAAGGCAATCGCAACGACAGGAACAGCGGCACTTTATATTTCGCATGATCTGGCGGTGGTGGCGCAGATTGCCGATGACATCATGGTTTTGCGCCACGGAAAAATGGTGGAACAAGGTTCTGTGCGCGAAATTTTTGATGCACCGCGCCAAGATTATACACGCCAGCTTGTAGCTGTTCGTCAAAAGGAAATCGAAGGCCGCGCAGAAAGCTCGGCTTCTCTGCTCTCCATTGCAAACATCTCGGCAGCTTATAACCCGGCCACACCTGTACTCACCGACATTACCCTTGATCTCGCGAAAGGCCAGACACTGGCTATCGTGGGCGAATCCGGTTCCGGTAAATCGACACTTGCGCGCGTCGTAAGCGGACTTTTAGAGCCTACTGCCGGAGAAATTCGTTTTGATGGCGCAGTGCTGCCAGCAAGCCTGGAACGCCGCTCAAAAGAAACGCTACGTAATATCCAGATGATCAGCCAGTTGCCTGATCTGGCGCTTAACCCACGTCGGACCATTGCGGACATAATCAGCAGGCCGTTGCAGTTCTATTTCGGAATGCCTCGCGATGCACGGCGCAAATCGGTCGCTGAGTTGGTGGACCTCATAGAACTGCCAAAGAGCATTCTCGAGCGCTATCCAGCCGAACTCTCAGGTGGTCAGAAACAGCGCGTCTGCATCGCGCGTGCGCTTGCTGCGCGTCCTAAACTGCTTCTATGCGATGAACCAACTTCGGCTCTTGATCCTTTGGTCGCAGAGGGCATTCTGGAACTGTTGCGTCGTGTGCAGAGCGAGACAGAAACCTCTTATCTCTTTATCACACATGATCTCGCAATTGTTCGCGCCATAGCCGACAAAATTGCCGTGATGCACCGGGGATCAGTTGTCCGTTATGGCTTGAGGTCAGACGTGCTCAGCCCGCCCTATGATGATTACACGGCAAAGCTTCTCGCATCTGTTCCGCAGATGACCCCCGGATGGCTGGACGGCATTATTGCACAGCGTGAAGAACGCACTATCGTGAATACCAATAAGGACATAAAAGCATGAGCAAGAAGACAATCATTCTCGACGGCGGCATGGGACGTGAACTGGAGCGCGTTGGCGCGCCGTTCCGTCAGCCGGAATGGTCGGCACTCGCACTCATCGAAGCTCCGCACTATGTCCGCGAAGTGCATGATGGTTATATCGCAGCAGGTGCCGATGTTATTACCACTAACAGTTACGCAGTGGTTCCTTTTCACATCGGAGAAGAGCATTTCGCAGCGGATGGTCAAAAGCTTGCAGCTCTGTCCGGTACGATTGCACGCGAAGCAGCAGATGCGGCAACGCGTAAAGTCAAAGTCGCCGGATCTTTGCCACCCGTTTTCGGTTCCTATCAACCGGAGCTTTTCGATCCGGCCCGTGCAGGTGAATTGCTGAATGTGCTGGTGGATGGACTGGCGCCATCCGTTGATCTCTGGCTTGCCGAAACCCAGAGCAGCCTCATCGAGGTCAAAGCTGCGTATGAAGCCACTCGTTCAACAGGAAAGCCGCTCTGGATTTCTTACACATTGCGCGATGATGTTGCTCCAGAAGCCATGACGGAAGCACAGCTTCGTTCCGGCGAGACAGTCGCTGACGGTGCCCGACTTGCGGCTGAACTCGGAGCAGAAGCGCTGCTTTTCAACTGCGCAATGCCTGAAGTTATGGATGCAGCCATTCTTGCGGCAAAACAGGTCTTTGATGAACTGGGCAAGGATATTCCGATTGGCGTTTATGCCAATGCGTTTCCATCGCAGCAGGGCGATGAAGAGGCAAACGCAACGGTCACCGAAATTCGCGCTGATCTTAATCCGGATGCCTATGGTGCATGGGCACAGCGTTGGGTCAAAAACGGTGCGGGCATCATTGGTGGCTGCTGTGGCATTGGCACCAACCATATTCACGCATTATCAAACCAGTATCTCTGTGCTTAACAAAAAAGGGCGGCTTTGTAGCCGCCCTTTTTGCTTCATGAGAGAATACGGGCAGCTGCCAGTGAGAGCGCTACAACGCCATTGGCAATGGAACGCTCATCCGGCTGATAATCGGAATTATGCAGCTTGTCATCGCGGCCTTCCTGTGCGGCACCAATGCCAAGCTGGAACGATGGAACTCGTTCGCCAACCAAGGCAAAGTCTTCAGAACCCAGGCTTCCGCCGCGCTTGAAAAACACATCGCCATAATGCTCGCGAATAACCGCGCCAGTCGTCTCGATCAGATAGGGATCAGACACCATCGATGGAACACCGCGCACATAATTGATTTCACAACGCACGCGTAATGATGCTTCCAGCCCGCCACAAATGCGACGAACAGCAGCTTCAATGATGTCGCGCGCCTCGCAGTCCTGACAGCGCACTGTTCCCATGATCGATACTGAATCGGGGATGATGTTGTGCGTGTGACCACCATGGATCGAACCAATGGTCAGAACGGCTGCCAGCATTGGATCAACTTCACGCGATACAATTGTTTGCAACTGCGTTATCAACTGCGCTGTAGCAACGATCGGGTCTACGGCCTGATGTGGACGCGCCGCATGGCCGG
Source organism: Brucella sp. 21LCYQ03 (assembly GCF_023554105.1). Taxonomy (GTDB): domain Bacteria; phylum Pseudomonadota; class Alphaproteobacteria; order Rhizobiales; family Rhizobiaceae; genus Brucella. Next base: position 1,303 of record NZ_JAMJWE010000041.1, on the reverse strand, counting down.
AAGCCGCATGAACGGTAATATCAAACTCGTCAGATGAACCGTTTGCCACACCTTCAACAAAGGTGAATGTACCTGTTGGTTCATCGGGATGATTATGAAAGCCAAGCGCATAGTCAACGCCTTCCAAAATGCCATCGGCAATCATGGCCCGAGCGCCGCTCTCCTGCGTTTCTTCTGCTGGCTGAAACATCAGCTTCACATTACCGCTCAGACGCGGAGCAATGTCTTTCAGAACCTTACCAATGCCGATCAGTGTCGCTGTATGCAGGTCGTGACCACAAGCATGCATTTTGCCCGGATGGAGGCTCGCGAAAGGAAGTCCCGTTTGCTCTTCGATTGGCAGAGCATCCATATCAGCGCGAATAATCAAGGTCGGCCCCGGACGGCCACCCTTAATCAGACCGACAACGCCAGTCCGGCCAATGCCTGTCTGGTGCTCGATGCCTAAACTTTCCAGTTCGCGCGCAACCACGCCCGCGGTCCGTTCAACGTCAAATCCAGTTTCCGGATGAGCATGGATATCTCGGCGCACATCAATCAGATGCGGTTCAATGTCGTCGGTGATTCTCTCTACAAAAGATGAAAGATCGTTAAGCAGATTGGGATTGGATTGAGCGGTCATAGGTGCATCCAGTTAAATCAAGTTAGATTTGCTTAAACACAACTAAGCCTGCTGGCCAGATATATTATTCCATTGCCTCAAGCCGAATTCGTATTCTCTTTTATAAAATTCCAGACATCCTCGGATTTCCAGTTAAGGTTTCCGCTTTCATCCAAGTCAGACTAACTACTTTTCAATACCCGTAGCAAAAACTGAACTGCAAAATTCACTCGTAGATATGAATTCATATACTTTGATATCATCTTCAAAACATAATATTGTATCTTACAATATATAATTTTCCTTATTTGACGCCAAACAAACAATCTCGCTCCAATTTATCTTACGCAAATTCCGTCGGTTAAAACGAGCTTAGTAATTTTACTTCATTGACCCGTCAAATTATAAGTGGTGCTACATGACGTATGAGTAGATTTTAGCCAGCCTCAAGAGATTCGTCCCACAGTAGCCGGAATTTCATGCCAATTTTCGAAGTTTGTAGAAGAATATTTTAATTTTAATTCAACCAATAGAAATCCGTTCGTCTTAAACTTGTCTCTCCTTCCTGTAAATTCGCGTCAGTTTAAACGAAGGAATTCCCCCAATGGTCCTCAGTTATTGATTTCCGCTGAGAATTGCCCCGCCTTTTAATTAATGTTCGGGTTTTTATTCACGGTCAAGTTTCGTGTATTCCTTTGCTCG
>NZ_JAMJWE010000409.1 GCF_023554105.1 Brucella sp. 21LCYQ03 | reverse complement strand
GCATAGGTATTGTGACAATAGACAGCCTGACGTTTGGCTATTACATTAGGGCTGGTATCGTGTAAGGAGAACCATAGGTCTATGCTTCCAATCTGCTTCGAGATCGAATTTAGACTTACATACTCATACCACAAACGGTTTATCCATCGTTTCTTCGGCCAGCGCGTCTCTATATATTCTATATCTGGAAACTTGGCTAATTCTTTATCATGCACGATGGCCACTACTCTATATGCTGGATCGACAGCTAGTGTTGAAAGATAGGATAGACAGTCTTTTAAAATGGTCAAGGTACCTGCTTCCACTAAATTTACCGCCGAAATGACAATGGTTTTTCTCATTTAATCTATACGCTTTTATATTTTAACTCGTCTTTATCCACGCGTAGTACATCTTCGAATAAAGATAACCATTGATTCATAATTTTGTCTTCTGCATAGTTATGCGCCATTTGTGCGGCATTTTTTCCTAAATGAATTCGCAGCGCCGGGTCGCGAATTAGTTTCACTAATTGGGCGGCCATTCCAGCGACATTACTTTCGTCTATAAGATATCCATTA
>NZ_JAMJWE010000408.1 GCF_023554105.1 Brucella sp. 21LCYQ03 | reverse complement strand
GACTTAAGTCGCGCCATATTTACAGCACCGATCATTGCGCCTAAGCCAGCCATACTTTCGAACCAAGAGAACGTCGCTTCATCACCATTAAAGAGCTCACGCGCTACCGCAGGCAACAGCGAGGTATAAGGAATCACCAGAAGACTAGAACATGTTAGTACAATAACGAGAGAAGCAATGTGCGGCGAACGTCTAAGGTAGTCAAATCCCTCCACCAGGCCTTCCCAGGTCGTTTCTTTTTTGTAAGTGAAAGTCTGTTCCGTAACACGCATAAGCATCAAACAAATAATCACCGGAATAAAACTCAGGAAGTTTACGCCGAAGCAAAATAATTCACCATATGTGCTCAATAAAATCCCCCCTATTGCTGGACCAACCATTCGGGCAGCATTAAAAATAGAGGAATTTAAGGCAATGGCATTCGGCAAATCCTTTTTATCGTCGACCAGTGAGACCATGAGAGACTGTCTCCCTAAGACATCGAACGCATTAATAACGCCCTGCATGAATCCCAAAATTGATGACAACAATACAGATTCCAAATCAAGGTAAACTAAAAG
>NZ_JAMJWE010000407.1 GCF_023554105.1 Brucella sp. 21LCYQ03 | reverse complement strand
AGGATACATTTGTACATCGAAAGGATTCGAAACTAAACTAACACGATAGGAAAGCAAATCCAAACTGGGTTTAGAGGGAAGGATTAGCGAGCTGTCTAGAGGTTTGGAAAAAGAAGATAAATTTTACGAGTAAAATATTAAGGTATGGCTATTAATCTACAAAAGGGACAACGGATAGAGGTAGGACTCACTAAGATAACTATTGGTCTTGGTTGGGATCCAAACGAGGGCACAGGCGAAGATTTTGACCTAGACGCTTCCGCATTTATGGTTGACCAATCTCAGCATATCCCCGCTGAACATTTTTTTATTTTCTACGGCAACACGGATTCTCCCGATGGTGCACTACATCATACAGGCGACGATCCAACAGGTGGCAATAGTGCGGATGGAGATGATGAGAGTATACAAATTGATTTATCCAAAGTTGACGAAAGAGTACAGGAAATATCCTTCGTGGTCACTATTCACGATGCGATAGTGAGGAGACAAAACTATGGACTGGTGAGAAATTCTTATATACGGATCGTGGACGATAGCACTGGCCAAGAAGTGGCAAAG
>NZ_JAMJWE010000406.1 GCF_023554105.1 Brucella sp. 21LCYQ03 | reverse complement strand
CATCCATACGGAGGAATTGCCGGGGATCTTAAACTGCTCGATCTGTGCCAGAAAGATAATGACTGCCAGGCCATTTAGAAACCCATACATCACAGGTTGTGGAATTAATCGTACAAACTTTCCCAGTTTGAATAATCCGACGGTGAATTGGAGCATACCTGCGAGTACTACCGCCCCGAATAGGTATTCCACCCCATGGGTTGAGGCTAACGCGATTAAAGTCACCACAGTAGCACCGGCTCCGCCGGAAACCATTCCGGGTCTTCCACCTAATATGGAGGTTACTAATCCCATTAAGAACGCCGCGTACAATCCGGTAAGTGGAGAAAGGCCTGCCAGAATGGCGAAGGAGAGCGATTCCGGAATCATAGTCATCGCGACTGTGAGTCCGGCTAATATTTCATTTTTGATGTTGATATCACGAATGGAGGGGAAATGTGAAGGTTTTATCATTTCTATGTATTAAAACGAGGTAATCTTCAAAGGAAGATCAGGATCTAAAAGATAATAATATAGTGTAAAGGAGTATTGAAGCCACTGAAATGTGCACTTCTTATCTCG
>NZ_JAMJWE010000405.1:270-561 GCF_023554105.1 Brucella sp. 21LCYQ03 | reverse complement strand
GGTTTTGCAATCCACGCGGCATACCGCTCTGGATTGGCCGTGCCCATTCTTTTAGGGACCAATTCGCCAATTACCAATGCCAGATAGGTAGTTGCCAGCACGATCAAAGCGATGGCTACAGGGAAATGATAAGGTGCTATCCACGGAATATCGACCAGAAGGTTGGCAAGGTAAGTGGCAATATTGCCGCTGCTCACCACACCGATCATAATGCCTATTAAGGTGATGCCAATTTGTATGGTCAATAGAAATCGATTGGGATTGTTTTTTAGTAAAAGTACAGCCGCTGCG
>NZ_JAMJWE010000405.1:0-260 GCF_023554105.1 Brucella sp. 21LCYQ03 | reverse complement strand
TTAATCTGGATTTTCGATTGGCCAATACGGCCGTTTCAGAAACCGCCAGTATCGCATTAAAAAAAATTAATAGTAAAATGATACAAATCTCCGTTATCATGGGTTAGTTTACGATGTATATATTAGGGACAATGTTTTCTACAGATTGTTTGTTCAATCTGCAGGAAAGGTTAGAAGTCCAACCTCACTAAGATATGCAAATGATTGCATTATGCTTTGGTTTTCCCTAATTCATCATTCACTAGTAAATAGCGGTACCT
>NZ_JAMJWE010000404.1 GCF_023554105.1 Brucella sp. 21LCYQ03 | reverse complement strand
CAGGTGAGTATGGGTGGTGGATATTCAACCGTTTTGCGCCATATCGTAGATGCGCATGTCAGTACATATCGTACTGCAATCCAGCTGTATGCATTATAATAATTTTTAAATTTCAACAAATATGTTTTTCCATCAGGACGCTACGTTCGAACAATTATCTATACACCGTGTGGGCAATAAAGCTCGGGACGAATATTTTGTGTTATCAGAGAAACCCATCGATCTTAGTCAGGACGAGGTGTTGCCGGATTTGCTGATGCAATATTTTATGAAGCCTTTCGCCAAGGCGAAGGAGGTGTATCGGTTCTTTCATTCCAATGAGGATCTGCAGCTTAATGAAGTGTATCACTTTGCACACGCCTTTTTCGAAGGAAAAATGCCCTTTCATGAATTCTCCGAACAGGTGACGAAGCACCTGTATGAGGTGTCGGCACATCCGAATATCAAATCAGGAGAATTATACGTGGTGGCGTTAGAAAATGTGCAGATGGAAGGGGAGGAAGGTCAAGCCGTCGGTATTTTTAAGTCGGAAAATAAAGAAGCTTACCTGAAGGTATATCCT
>NZ_JAMJWE010000403.1 GCF_023554105.1 Brucella sp. 21LCYQ03 | reverse complement strand
TTCTCGTTGGGCGACCGTGTAAAAATCGGAGATATCAGTGGAGACATTTTTGAAAAATCGCTACTCGTAACTCGGATTCGTACAACGAAGAATGAGGTTATCTCTGTCCCAAACTCTCAGGTCATGAATAGCCACACGATTAACTACAGCGCGGATTCTCAAGAAAAGGGCCTGATCATACATACCAACTTAACAATGTCTTACGAAACACGTTGGCAGGTGGTGCATGAGTTGGCTAAAAAAGCCGCTTTACAAGTAGAACTGATCGAAGCCGAACCGGCACCATTTGTGCTGCAAAACAGTCTGGATGATTTTTACATAACCTATGAAATCAATGCATACACTAAGCATCCTAACAAACAGGCTCAGATCTATTCGGAGTTGCACAAAAGTTTGATGGACGTCTTTCATGAGGCAGGTATAGAATTGTTGTCACCACATTATAGTGCGATACGGGATGGCAATAAACCCGACATACCAGACGCCTTTATTTCGCCAAAAGATTCGCAGCATTAAATCAACCAAATCATGGATGCTGTAAAGCATATACTAGAAAAAATAT
>NZ_JAMJWE010000402.1 GCF_023554105.1 Brucella sp. 21LCYQ03 | reverse complement strand
CTAAGTGAACTTAAGCTGTCTTTATAAAAAAGGTAAAATAGTATATGAATCGTCATAACAGTTTTGAAATCGGCTAGTTTAGCGCTTTATGTAATGCCTTATCTATCTTAACTGCAGGTCATACCTGATTTTAGATCAGAATGAAATGCACTCTTGAAGATGTTCGAACAGAGAATTGATCTAAACGATCTGACTGTATGGTTTTAATTGATGAAAAGGGATCTTAACAAATTACCACAATCTAAAGACTGGTAACCAAGGTTTTTTCGGCTCGACTTGTACATAATGCGCGCATTCTCGACCAACTATCATACGATAAATAAACTTCAGTTGCACCAGGAGGAAAAGTTATAACTGAAGAAATCGACTTGAAATCACACAGAGTTAAGACAATGATTATTAAACAAACTTCAACCGAAAAATCACCCCGTATAAAATAAAAGGTGACAAAGCAATTTTACTCTCACGAATGATAGCGAAATTAAAAAGGATGGGAAGATCAATAGAAAGGCCAATTTCACTATTTTAGAGTTTGGAAGCGCTTTAACAAATCATGTAAAGTG
>NZ_JAMJWE010000401.1 GCF_023554105.1 Brucella sp. 21LCYQ03 | reverse complement strand
GTTTTCAATATCTACCTTCACATCCAAATGATAGTATTTGATGTCGTAACAGGTTCTGTATGGAGTAAGCTGTCCGCGTAAAGAGTCGGCTTTAGTAAAGAGTTGCTTGGCTTTCATCAGCTGTGCTGATACGCCTAACGGCAGCGTGAGGACGCTGATAAGTAGAATCGCGGCAAATTTGTGCATCATATGATCGATTGAATGGTTAAATCTACAAAAAATCGACGTCGATCGCTAAATCTTTACGCACCGTGCTATTATCAGCAAATTATTGGTTAAATTAGGGTGATCAATCGCTTAACCATGCGCCAATTTTTCTTACTATTTGTGCTATTGTGTATATCAGGGTTATCTCTGTTTGCACAATCCCCTCTTTTTAAAAGCGGAAGCGTCCAAAAGGATATTTATCTGGAAATCCCTTTCGAAGTTAAAAATCAATTTATCTTTCTGTATGCAGAAGTGAGTGGTGTAGCGCATCGTTTTCTCTTTGATACCGGCGCGCCCAATATGATTAGAGGAGAGTTCTTGTCTGACAAAGTGAAGCCTAAGATTTTGAAAATTAG
>NZ_JAMJWE010000400.1 GCF_023554105.1 Brucella sp. 21LCYQ03 | reverse complement strand
GCCAGACGTGTTTGTAAGGTCTGCCCTCTACGGATACCGGCAGGTACCTCGTCGACAAACTCCATATCTACTTGAAAACGCCCGTCTTTCACTTGTGTATATACTTTCTTAATCTCCAAACGGTAAGGTTTGCCACTGATCGTGAATTGACCTTCCAAGCCTGGGAAGATGCGGTTGATATAATGCTCATCAATATCTGCACGAACCTTAAAGCCTGTCAGCACATCTAGTTGACCGAGCCGCTCGCCCGAATTTTTATTCTGTCCGATCTCCGCATCGAAGGAGGTCAATTGCCCGTCAACCGGCGATCGTACGATCAAGTCGCCCACTTTCTGCCGCATCAATTCCAGCGCACTTTGAGTACGTTCGTAGGTTTTACGATCTTGGCCAGCCTTTTGGTTATTGGATACCTCATCTTGTTTAAGAATTTGCCGAGTAAGGTCAATACGTTGTTTCTGGTAATTGTAGTCATTTACCGATTTCTGGTAATCTTGGGAACCGATGGCTTTCTCGTCATATAATTTCTTATTCAGCGTGTACAACCGCTCCGCTTCTTTTACGGCC
>NZ_JAMJWE010000040.1 GCF_023554105.1 Brucella sp. 21LCYQ03 | reverse complement strand
CATGGGTCAATTCTAAATGGAAATATCACCCCAAACTGGGTCAGTTCTCAGCGGCAATCAACAGAACTAAGCCATTCACATGCTTGTTTCCTTCAGTTCGCAGCTCTTTTTAGACACGACCACATGAAACACAACTTCCGGAATCGAATCGGGTGCAATGGATCAGCGTAACGGCGCCTCCACAACGGCGGGATCGAAAAGGGTGTCATCATCGTCATGAAGCGGTATCTCACTACTATAATGCAGGCTTTCGCCGGGACGATCTAAGATGACCTTCCGCGTCTCTGCGGGCCATGTGCGAACGATCGCTTCCGCTCGCTCCCGATCTCCAAAAAAGCCTACAAGCCTTGTCGAGTAATTCCACTCCACTGCCCATGACCAAAGGTCCCCAGCAGGATGAAGGCGGGTCATCGCTTTGAAGAAGCCATCTGCCGTGACGAGATGTAGCCTAAGATCCCAGGCGTGGATCTCCTTCATGAACGCCCGCATGGTTACGTTGCCCCAATCGCGCTGCGTTACAAATTTCAGAGGATGGAAACCGCCCGGCCAGCAGTGACCTCGCCTTTCCTCCACCTTATAGGTCTGCATGTAATATAATCCCAGCATCTGAAGCCGGGCCAATTCGAAGCCCCGTTCTTGATCGATCTGCGGCGGCGCCGTAAAATTGAACTTGGCGGTCATACCTGGGAAAACTGGTGCTTCAACATTGAGTTGCTCGTGGCTGTCACCAACGCGCCTCCTGGTACGTCGGCTGAGCGAGTTCAAGGCCTTACGCCGAGCTTCCTCGATGACGACGTTCTCGCCATGATGGGAGATGCCCCACATGTCCGGCTGAAGTGTGATTGCCGATATATCGTCCTCAAGATTAGCCTTGCGGCTGTTACAAGGCTCACACGCGTACAAGATCAGGTTCCACTGACCATTGAGTTTACCCTTAGGCACAAAGCGGCGACCGATCACATGTTCCTTTGTCCGGCTTCGCACATCAAGTTCAATTGCACAATAGGGACACCTGGTGTTGTTGAGCAGCTTGGCCTTGTTGACTGGTAGAGCGACCAATTCGGAAAACGGTTCTGGCGAAGTAGTCGTCATTTTGGTCTCCTTCCTGCTGCGCTGCAGTAGCATCGCTGCACTCATTTTTCCCACTGGTATGGCTCCGGCCCATCTCTAGGCGGATCTTCCGGATAAATTTCGACAACCGACACGAGAAGTGGCCGAGGATATCAGTAGAAGCTTCACTCGATACCTTTGATCGTTTATCCCTTAGCAGCATAAGGTATAAGCATGACGCGTTGGGGAGTATAGTGCGTTGGAATTGCTACTGAATGGAATAAATGGAAATTATCTTCGCAATATCCTTTTAAAGGCAGAGAACGTGACCGAACGTGTCGACGCTGCGGTTGCATACGCAACACAAAACGACCTTCTGTTCGATTGGTGTTGGGAGAAAAAGGTTGCGCTCCGATTTTGGGGACGATTTGACGAACAGGTCCCTGTGAGCATTCATGTCCTAGAGCGCTTTCTCACACATCGGTCGGGGCGTTATGTCTGCAAGCTTGTCCGCCGGTTCCACCCTAAAGTCATATGGTGGCGCGGTTTTGGTGCCTACATCGGCTCGGCAAACCTCACGCAGAGCGCTTGGTACAATAATGTTGAAGCTGGAGTTTTCCTCACTGAAACTGAATTGGCTCGTGGGGGCCATGATCTTGAACTAGAGCAATTCTTCGATGAGATCGAGGCCCATGCCGCACCGCTGACACAAGAATTGTTCGATCTCATGGCAGAGCGGAACAAGGAACTGAGCCGACGTCTGACAGCGCAGCGTCCGGCTGACGAGACCTTCCTTTCAACAACTCTCGTGCCAGATTTTCCTGGGCTCGCACGATCGAGCGAAAAGACCGCCGGCGAAAAACGAAGACAATCATTTCTCAATGAGTGGAACAGTACTCTTCAGATTATCCGGAATATCTCTTCCAAGATTTCAGAAGACGGTAACAGACCCTCTTGGGTCGGTGCCACTGCTCCTCTTGGAGCTCAGGCGGACCAATTTCTGCATGCCCACTACTACCAGAACACATTCGATGGCCAACGGGCTGATTTCGAGAGCCACTTCCACAAGAACCGAAGCGATCCTGATGCTGCTTTGGAAGCGGCAATCCGTTGGTGGCGGACTTTGCCAGATAGCGTAGGAGAAAACAAAATGCTCAACGAGACAGCGCCTGCCCTTCGGCAAGCGTTCTCGGAGGATTATCTTCCGCGCCTGAGCGAGGACCAGTTCGTGAAGGTCCTCGGTAAAGTTCACGCAACGCGTGATTTTGCACGTCGAGCGCCAAACCGACTTATCGGGCTTAAGGGTGGGCGAACCTACAATATCCCCGAGAAGGTTGATGCCTTGGCCAGGCAGATATTTGCTGCTCCGAAGAGAGGTGGGGTCTCCGCGATTGAGACACTGTTTTACGTTCTCTACGGCGGCCGTGCGGAGGAGGTTCCGCACCGGTTGTGGGAAGCGACCGTCGATCCGAAGCGTAAAATCGAACTTGTCGGAATCAGCGCCTTGGGAGAGATCGTTGGCTGGGCGATGCCAGACAAGTATCCACCACGAAATGGTCGCACCAGCAAGGCGCTGCGTTCACTCGGCCACGACGTCGCAGTGCACGTCTAAGGCCAAGATTTATAAGCATAATTTCTGCAACACCTCTGCTCGATTAGGGCTAAACCACGCAATTACGTGAAGTGGGTCCACTACTTGGAAAACACATTCCCAGAAACCACCGAGACACCTGTTCAGCCATTTTCTTCAAAATTGGTCGAAGAGCTCCACACGACGGTGTCCACCGAAGACACAAAGACTGCCCTACGCGATCTCCTGGCGCTGATTGCCGAGAACGATGAAGACACCATTGCCAGCTTGACATAGCTGCCCAGCTTGTCCGTCACGACGACACGGGGCTAACCGAATAGCCTGACCAGTCTTAAGAAGAAACGCCTGGCGGCTTTGTTATCGCGGCGCGCCTGAACCAGAATGTCGAGAACATCACCGTCAGCATCGATTGCGCGTCAGAGCCAGAATTTCCTACCGCCAGTCGTAATGACGACCTCATCCATATGCCACTTATCATTCGGTCCTTGCCGGTCTTTGCGAATGCAATGAGCAAAATGGGACCAAAAAGATTGATCCTAAGGCGGACTATTTCCCGGCTGACGATTAACCACGCTCTGCAAGAATATTTTCCACATCAGCCGTGCTCAGCGCAAACCGGTGATATGCCCATATTGCATAAGCGACAATCTCACGCGGAAAGCGGAACCGCTTCAACCGAGGAAAGGAGCTCGGTAATTTCATGCCGCACCGATATCCTCGCGCAATACGTCACAAATATTAGGATAACTAGTCGGGCGCAGACTAGGCGCGAAGCCGAAGATGTGTGCGCTCGAGATAAACCGAAGCTGAAATAGACCATGAATCGGGTACGCTCCCGCCTATGATGAGCAGCAACGGTACCGGACATTGGTATGCAGCGTCGGCTGCTATCTTCCACATAGACTGATTGTCAACTTTACTTGGTGTAGGCGTGCCATTGGGATGAAAGTGCCATTCACCCAAATAATGATGGCCGAGTGCCCAACGTTCTCGGAGGATGTTTTTTAGACCATCATTACCTCTTTTGAACCACCGCCAACCGGCACTCGATCCCTTAGGCATCCCCGTAGCCTCCACAACTTCTGCTATCCATCCTTCAGAGTCGTAACGACCGATGAGAATCCCACCCGTTTCGTATCTCCCCGCTTTGGCGGAAGCAATTAGCATTGATTGAATAGCATTCGATGACACCCATACGGAGTATGCAGATTCTGAATCGCTGAATTCCAAAGCATCAGGCGGCATGACGCTTGATCGCTCCATATTCGTCCTGCACAAAGTGTTCGCATATTCGCCGCCGTTCCAGAACAGCTCTGCGAATAAACTTAGTTCCTACAGCTGCCCAGAGCTGTACATCATCAACAGACGCCGGAAACACAGGGTGCCAACAACCAATCCCTTCCATGGTCCGGATTGTATCATTATCGGGCTTTTCAGAGAAATCAAAGAAGTGATCTATAGCCTCGATGGCCGGGAAAGCTGTTTGCTCATCAGCGAAGGCAACAAGCCCGCGAGCCCGCCAAGTCATTGATAGGCTAATAAAGGTCTTCAACCCGTCCCAAGGAAAATCAGCCATTGCGCGAAGCACGGAGTCTTCTCCTGTGCAGTCTATGATTACGTCCCAACCATAAAACTTCTCGCGTTCACTTTCTTCTTTCGGGGGGAAGCTCGTGCCGAATGCCCTCACATTGATGTCAGGCATCGTTGCGTTCAGATTTTTGGCTAATGCATTTGCCTTATTGAATCCTAACTCGTTCATGCTAAGCACGTGGCGACTAAGGTTGCCGACAGTGAGGTGATCCGGGTCGACAATTCCAATGTCGCTTACGCCCATACGAACAAGGTTTTCGACCACCGCTCCTCCGAGCGCTCCTCCACCGACCACCAACATAGATTTAAGACGAACATCGGCTTCGGCCTCCCCACGACGACGCAGTTGATCAGGAGCCCAGTTTGCTGTTGGTATATAGGAAATCGACCGCGTTTCGAGTGCAAGCGTCTTATCCCAAATTCGCCGTGCACCAGCTCGATTACTAAAACCATGGCGTACATCCGCGCGTCGTGCGGTCTTCATGTTACCAAATGCGATCCAGTGCATGCGATTTGCAGCTTCGCCTTTTATCTCTGGTATCGGAAAGCCCACGAGAAGTAGCTGTGTAGTCGCTTTTTTGGGGCGCTCGATACGACGTAGCGCTGCACCCGCGTCTGATATAATGAGCGGCAACTCAACAGACACTTCGGTGCAAAAAGCGGCGAACTCTTCCCAAGTTGATGGTAGGCGCCATGGTTGACCGATTGCGAGCACAGGCATCACCATCCATACGGCATCGATGCTGCCGTTCGGAGCTGAAATACCAAGTCCCCAAGGCGGTCGACAGATGCTGACACGCTGGGCATTCATGAAATCCACTACAACACTAGTGCCAAGCGAGCCTGGAATACGACTAAGGTTCGCAAATCCCCATTGCGATCCTATATTGGCCCACCATTCATGACTGTTAGAGTCTTCCCAAAAGCCGATCAATGTCCGCGTGATCGCGTTCGGTAAAACGGGTAGTTCGATGGGCTCACCCTTATCAATTAGTCGATTTTGTGCGGCAGCGTCGATCCACGCGAATAGTCGTCCAATGTACCAGTATAACCGCTCCTCAAATTCGGAGGGCTCACCGGACCAACCTTCACGATGAAAGGCCGATACTGGCCGCTCAAGACAAGGCGCGCCTGAACGCCATGCAGCCTCGGTGTCTGTTGCAACGTTGAGTGCCTGATGGGGAAACTGTCCGCTGATCCCCGCCTGCATGTCGGGGTATACCGTGATGTGCCAATCTGCTCCATCTGTTGAAAGCACCATATGCCAAGTCGACCAATCGGGCATATGATCAGAAGCTTCCACAGATAGACGGGCACGGAATTGAAAAGACCAAGTCGTACTCCCCCGGTCCTTCCAGCCATCCAGCAACTCGAACCGAGGATCTTCTGGTAGATTTTCAAGTGCCGATACTAATGACTGAGGAATGCTCATAATTCAGGCGAAGCGATCGGTCTTCGGCGCGGCCGCAAACGTTGGTGGTGTGAAACCTCTCGTGCGATCGCCGCCTTGCGGCCCTGGAAGAGGGAATGATCTACCGAACAACTTCTGCCATCCCTCGCCACTTTCAGCAGCGTCCTGAGAGTCGAGTGCCTTGCGTGCTTCTCGCGCCGCCACTGTCACGGCATTCACAAAGGCGCGGAAATCCTCAATATCCAATCGCTTTAACACATTATGCGAAGGGACCCCGTGATCACCTAGGTGCGGCACCTTACCCAATTGTGCCCATGGATTGAAGGTATCCCTCAGTCCTTCGAAAGCCAGGGTGACCCCTTCCGCCATACATTGAGTATCATCAGGTAGAACTAACCCGATCATATGCTCAAGCGGATATCCCTTTGGATACTTCGGTAGGTCGGCTGCGTGCTCGTGACGCCACCACTTCAACGCACGCACCACGTTAATATAATGGCCATTGCATGAGCGGTTCTTGTCCGCAGCCCATTTAATCTGTGCCAGCGGATGCGTTGGGCCCCAATCTTTAACTGCGCGATCCGGAAGCATCAAAGGGTGCGGCCTCCATTCGCTCTCAGGTACTGCGTCATTTGCATTGAAATTGGAAGCGGTGAACATGCTGGCGTTTGGGTCCCAGTTTTTGCTAAGGTTCCAGTCAGCGCGGTCCTCTAAGGTAGTTACCGTCTCGACCGCCTGCGATCGATAGAGCTGCATCAGGCTATGGCGACTACCAGCATCATCGGGCAAGGCGGTCACAACTAGGTCAAGGTCGACGTATGAAAGTTCAATGCCAAAAGAACGATCCTGCTGCCGCCACTTCCCTTCGTAATTCTTGTTCAAAAACGGTTCAAACCGCTTCATAGCGACGGATGGCTGTTCTTTAGTATGATCAATGGTCGTAACGATGACGACATCTACATCTGACCTCTTGCCGCCGGTGGGGCGCACAGCCGTCGAGCGACGCACACTCCCTTGCAGGAATGAGGAAACGATCAGAGGCGACAAATCGGGATCGGCGAGCAAGCGTGCCCGCAGTGTCCCAGCTCCCCGTTTCCACTCTTCTTTGTGGCGCTCACCGGGGCGGATATCACGGAGAAACTGCTCAAACTGCGGACGAAGCTCCATTTCAATGCCTCAAATGTTGAATGTGGGATGATAGAGGCCGTCTACCCGACCTCCAAAGTCGAACTCATATGGCGCACAGATCCCCATAGCTTCCGCATGCTGACCAAGAAGCAACGAAAAGGCGTTAGGAGCTGAAACGAAAAAGTGGGAAGTCCCACCCGGGCGATGTGACTTTGACACAGCATCTGCGACAATGTCGGCAATACGAGCAGCATGTGCGCCACCTGCAATCGACTGCGGTCCTGTGCCGCCGGTGGGCAGAACGCGTAGTATTTTGCCAACTGAAGGGAGATTTGCCGAAACGTAGGAACGGACGTCATTGATAGTGTCCCGGGTGATAGCAACGGATATCGCGATATCCCTTCCGTCGCCAACTACTTCTTCGGCGATTATTGGATCGGCGCCATCACGACCATCGCCGGCATGCCAGATCAAACTTGCGCCTCTTCCCTTTTGCATGATCTCAAGATCCACTCCGGACTTGAAGCCTAGGACGGATCCCGCGAGAAAGGCCAGCGAACTGTGGGCATCAATAAACAAGCGTAGGTTTTTCCCTCGTTCCGGAACCCCTTCGAGAAAAGTGACGATTTCATTCTTGAGTGCTGTCCATGTGAAGCCAGCTAAAAGATGTCGTTGATCGAAGCGGTCGATGAGTGACAAAGTATTCTCGGATGGAGCCTCAAGTAGGTCGGCCGGCGTCAAGCCACGGGCGAAGGAACGCAGAGCTACGTTCATTCGCGGTGTGCATAGGTCCGGTTGAAGCCAATTCTCCTCTATGCACAGGCGGTTAAACGCTTGACGCGTCAGCGAGTTGATACCGCGCACAAGCAAATTCTGTGCGGCTCCGTCATAACGGAAATCGGAGGCTGTTTCCTCACCGAGCAGTCCCACGAGCCGAAAGCGTTCGCTTACTCTTCCCCGCATCTCTTCAAGTGACATGTGCCCCGGTTTAATGTGAAACCCAGCCAGGACGTCCTTCAGCTCGCCGTCGTTAGAAAGGCCAAGGTGTTCGCGCCAACACTTGCGCACTTCGCCCATTCGACTTGAATCGGTCTTGCTGTTAAACAACCGATCGATGCGTATAGAACCATCGGCGTGTGCGACAAGTTCACCCAATTGATCCCCGTCCGCGAACGAATCGGTAGTTACCAAAGTAAAAGCAGCCGTATTTGTTACGTCAGGTTTGGCCTTGGCTTGCATCAAACGCTCGAGGATGGAAAATTTCTTCGCGTTGATGAACTCGGGTTCAGTTAAGTTCTTGTATCCGAACCGACCGCTATGGTCGGTGTGCCATTTAATCTGATGGTAATCGACCGTGATCCGGTATGCACCCATACTGGGTCGCCCTGGATCGTAACGAACAACAACGTCGTCAAAGGCTTTTGGACCGTCCGCTTCGAACGTCACTTCAACGACGTCCGGACGTTGCGGATCTCTCAAGGAAGCAGCATGCATCCAGAAGAAACGCGACTGATAATTATCACCGTGCCAGCGTGGCACGACAGCATTTGCCATTATTGCCCCCAAATGGAAAACACTTCCTGCCGCAGGATCACTCCTCAATCGAATCAGGAGCGAAACCTAGCTTCGCATTAGATTGGTTGTATTATAGGATTCGTCAAGATGTACTGGTTGTATAATGGTCGTTGCTTGCAAACTTCACGAGGTGCTGTATCTCTAGTTCGGTTTCATGTGTAGGAGGCACATAGAAACGGACAGTTCAAAAAAAGCTGTCGTTCGCTCGCTTCAAGGGAGGAAATGATATGAAAAAGACGAGTATCGCTATACAACCACATCAATTGAGATGGATTGAACGAAATCTTACGGCTATCGATATTCCTTTTGTTGTGATTGGTGGGTTCGCTGTTCAATATTATTATTCGGCTAGAGAGACCGAGGATGTCGATTTGTTTATTGGTGCAGATCCCAGCGTAATAGAGCGATTGGTCTTAGGAATTCGCGAATTGGCAAGAGACCCATGCGCCAAAGTCAAATTGCTAGATCAGAGCGTGGGGCACTTTAAGGTGGGTGGAGAGCATAAGATCGACGTCCTAAGCTTCGCCCCGGCTCTTAATTTTGACGAGGCATATCGGACGGCAGAGCCTTTCGAACTCGAAGGTGTCGCTTTGCCAATATTAAGTCGAGCATTATTGATTGATCACAAAAAAGCCGTTGGTGACAAGAAAGATCTTGAAGACATAAGGCGCCTTGAAAAGGCATGATGAAATAACTTGCGACTAGAGTATTATGGATTCAAATTAATTATTTCCTCGGCGCTGATGTATAAATATTAAATAGACCACGAGGGCAGTTCGCTGATAAGCTGACATTTTTATCTATTCGAACGCAAGAATTTCTTCCTATGTCGTAATTTTGAATGGCGGTCTGGAGCCTCAGCCGGCTAAAGCTGTCGGGTTAAAACACGACTGTTCTTGACTCTACGTCAAAATCTTTCGGAAGGTGGATTGGTGCGTGCCACCAATTCGGCCAAAGCTTGATGTCCGCCAGTTCATGCCTGCTTTAAAGGGACCAATGTTTCTGACCGTAGGTCTAAACAACAAATTCTCTGAAATAGAATTGAAAAAGCTAACATTGGTAAAGAATTTTCATTAAATATTGAAATGTAGGTGTGTTTATAAAATACAATTATCTTATAGCTGATAGATAGCCTCCCCTTTAGGATTGATGGGGAGGACTGATTGTGCATAATTATTGAAACACAGATATTGTTTAGCAAAAAGCTGCTTCGATAGCCTTCATCGTTGCATCGACCACTTTATCAGCCTCTTGGTTTGTGAGGCATAGGGGCGGAGCGAAACCTAGAATATCACCCTCAGGCATAGCACGCGCGATAACGCCGTTCGCGAGAAGAGCTGCGGAAACCTGTGGACCAATCTTCAGCGATGGATCGAAAAACTTACGATCATCACGATCTTCAACAAACTCAACGGCTGCCATCAAGCCTTCTCCGCGCACTTCGCCCACATGCTTATGGCCGCCCAAAGCATCCTGCAAAGCATTACGGAAATATGCGCCAGTGGAGCCTGCATTTTCGACAAGCTTCAGTTCATCGATGAGTTTAAGATTAGCAACGCCGGCAGCCGCACAGATTGGATGTGCCGAATAAGTCCAGCCATGACCAATCGGTCCCATCTTGTCTGATCCCTGCACCAACACCTGCCACATGCGGTCAGACACAATCGAACCCGAAAGCGGTGCATAGGCCGATGTCAACCCCTTGGCGATGGTGATCAGATCAGGCTTCATACCGTAGTGATCAGAGCCGAACATACTGCCAAGACGACCAAAGCCTGTGACTACTTCATCAGCAACAAGCAGAATATCATAGCGATCAAGAACGGATTGTATCTTCTGCCAGTAGCCAGCAGGTGGCGGAACAATTCCACCTGTTCCAAGAACAGGCTCGCCAATAAACGCCGCTATTGTGTCTGGCCCTTCGGCAAGGATCATCTCTTCCAATCTATCAGCACAATGCTGCGAGAACTGCTCCTCGCTCATGGATCGATCTTCACGGCGGAAATAATAGGGCGATTCCGTATGCAGGATCGGCGCGCGCGGCAAATCAAATGCATTGTGAAAAGTCGCAAGCCCGGTCATGCTCCCCGTCATCACACCAGAGCCGTGATAACCACGCCAACGCGAAATGATCTTCTTCTTTTCCGGGCGTCCGAGAATATTATTATAATACCAGATCAATTTGATGTTGGTTTCATTGGCATCAGAGCCTGAAAGGCCAAAATAAACGCGACTCATATGTTCAGGCGCGCGGTCAATAATCATTTTGGCTAATGTGATCGACACTTCCGTACCATGACCAACATAAGCATGATAATAAGCGATCTTGCGTGCCTGCTCGGCAATTGCATCCGCAATTTCGGTACGACCATAGCCGACATTGACACAATAAAGACCCGCAAAAGCATCAAGACTTTTACGACCATTCACATCAGAAATATAAACGCCCTCGCCGCCTTCGAGCACACGCGTAGGCGTTTCACCACGTGCATGCATTCCCATATGCGTCGACGGATGGAAGAAGTGATCGCGATCCCAGGCAGTGAGTTCGTTGCTTTGGTTCAACATGAGTTTGTCCTTTCCTGTCGCAGTGTTCTTACGCCGCGCTATCAATGCAGAGATATTTGAGTTCAGTGAAAGCTTCGATGCCCTCATGAGAGCCTTCGCGACCAAGACCAGATTGTTTCCAGCCACCAAACGGGATTGGCGCGCCGGTGATTTTTGCGCGATTGATGGCAATCATTCCATATTCAAGCGCGCGTCCCATCCTGAGTTGCCGCGCGCCGTTCGATGTCACGACGTAAGCGACCAATCCATATTGCGTAGCGTTGGCACGGGCGATAACTTCATTTTCATCGTCAAAAACGGAAATCGCAGCGACGGGACCGAATGTTTCCTCATGCATAATTGCAGCATCATCAGAGACATTACTCAACAATGTTGGCTCAAAGAAAAGCGTATTGCTGCCGATACGATTACCTCCGACTTCGATACGAGCACCTCGCTTTTCAGCGTCACGCACATGCTGCTCAATTTTATCGACCGCGCGG
>NZ_JAMJWE010000004.1 GCF_023554105.1 Brucella sp. 21LCYQ03 | reverse complement strand
CGCCTGCTCACCCGGCGCATCGCAAGAGCCTGATATCGTTACATTCATTATGATTCAGGCTCTAATAGATTTTGTCAGACAAAGCCCTTCAATGACCAAGGCTACGGGCGATGTGTCTGATCTTTATTACATTTTCACAATGCCACGCGGCAATTATCGCTTTGCGCTTTACCTCTGGCACAACCCAACGCCACCACATGAAATCAGTGATCATTTCCCGGAGTATTCGCATATGCGCATCATTTCTAACATCGCCTTCATGATGCATATTGCTTTGGGCACAGTGATCTTCTCAACGGTATTTTTCAATCTCGTCATGAAAAGCTAAGCAATCATATGAAACATAAACTTAGCCTTGATAGAACCACGATTTTCAATCAATCTCACCGCATGAAATTACGCTATTTTTTGATTTTACCCTTGGTTATGGCTGCCATCGCTCCCGCTCAAGGCGCAACGTCCGAATGGACTGAAACGCCGGGTGGCAAGGTTCGTATCATTCTTGAAGAAACTGGCAAAAATGGCGAGTTGCGCGGAGCATTGCAGATTGATCTTAATCCTGGCTGGAAAACTTACTGGCGCAATCCGGGTGATGCCGGTGTACCACCACAGTTCAACCTTGATGGTGGTGTAAGCGCACGCATTGAATTTCCTGCACCGGTCAGTCTTGGCACAGGCGATGAAAGCGGCATCGGCTATAAGCATCCAATTTCA
Organism: Brucella sp. 21LCYQ03; assembly: GCF_023554105.1. Lineage (GTDB taxonomy): Bacteria > Pseudomonadota > Alphaproteobacteria > Rhizobiales > Rhizobiaceae > Brucella. The sequence goes on along the minus strand of NZ_JAMJWE010000004.1, from coordinate 241,284 downwards.
TTGCCAGTCACTTTCACCGTAAACCCTGGCACCGAACGATTGAAGGGGAACGCTTTTCTTGGAGTCTGCCAGAATATCTGCATTCCGGTTCAGGCCGAATTTGACTTCCCCCTCAATGCAAAAACGTCAGAGCAATCTCCACAGGCCATCGCTGCAAGCACGATTGTCGAGACTGCATTCGACCGCCTGCCATTGCCAGCAACAACAGAGTTTGGTGTAAAATCGGCAAAGAGGCACGAAAACAACGCTATTTTTGAAGTTTCAGCCCCAGATTTTGAAGCACCCGCTGAACTCTTTGTCGGAAGTGAACAATTCAGCCTCTCTGAGGCAAAAGCTGACGGGTTCCCGCGTCAGAAGCGTTTCATTGCTACGCTTAGTGGGAAAGTACCGGATGGTTCGCTGATCGATTATACACTGGTACAAAACGGCAAGGCGGTCTCCGGTCACGTACGGCTGGATTAAATTCATCAATCAGCAATTTGAAATTGTCCGCAAGCAAGCAATCAGCTTAAGTGTCATCGCCATGTTTCATGCATGGCAATTGAAGTTCAGCCATTCGTATATGTGAGCCGAGATGGTAGATGCTCACTCTCAGGAGAAAACAATGACGATCAAAGTTGGTGACAAGCTTCCCGCAGCAACATTCAAGGTAAAGACTGCGGATGGCGTTAAAGAAGTGACGACTGATGAAGTTTTCGCTGGCAAAAAAGTCGTTCTTTTCGCAGTTCCCGGCGCTTTCACACCGACCTGCAACCTCAACCACCTGCCGGGCTATCTCGAAAACCGCGATACCATTCTTTCCAAGGGTGTGGACGCAATCGCGGTCGTTTCGGTCAACGATCCATTCGTCATGGGTGCCTGGGCACAGAGCACCGGCGGCGAAGGCAAGATCACATTCCTCGCCGACGGCTCAGCAATTTTCACCAAGGAAATAGGCCTTGAGCTTGATGCCACAGCTGGCGGCCTTGGCATTCGCTCGAAGCGTTACTCGGCAATCGTTGAAGACGGCGTCGTCAAGACACTCAACATCGAAGAACAGGCTGGACAGGCTGTAACTTCGGGTGCTGCAACGCTGATCGAACAGCTATAATCCACTTCTTTAACGCGCATCTTTTCCGAAAACCGTTTCACACTTTTCGGGATGCGCTCTATAACGCGCCCTGCTTTTCCAGCGGGGCACGCATTTCTCGCGTCAGCCATTTCTCAAGTGCAAGTGTGTCCGGCTGTCCTGCCCGATGTGGTGCGATCCAAAGCAGCATCCGACGTGGTCCCGGGCGAAAGCCAAAAGGTGCAACAAGCCGCCCCGATTCTATATGCTGCGCGACTAACATATGCGGCACGACAGCTACGCCTAAACCGCATAAAGCTGCCTGTATCAGCAGATAGAAATGATGAAATGTGGATTTCGGCTCCGGCGTCGGAAAATCTGCTTTTCCTTCCCCCTGCCAGTCTTTAAAGGCCTCCGGGCGCGTCTGCGTGGCTAGTACCGCTGCATGCCCTAAATCCGTGGGATCAATCAGCGGGCACTGTTTCAAATAGGACGGCGCACATACAAGCCCGATTTCCTCGCGCCCCATATCGCGGATCACTGCATCCGCAGGCGGTTCAATCACGCTTGAACGAATTGCAATACCAATCTTGTCGCGCATGAAATCAACACGATCATAATTCGTGTTAAATTGTAGTTCGATATTCGGATAGCGCCCATGAAAACGACCGATGCGAGGAATAATCCATTCCATCATAATGGATGAAGAGCATGATAAAGTCAGCGGCCCGGGCTTTACCCGCTCAATGCTTGCTTCAATAATTGAAAAAGCACTGGCAAGACCTTCGGCCAATCGCGCACCCTCGGGTGTTGGATCGCTGACCCGTGCATTGCGGGTGAGAAGCAAAACGCCAAGAGTATCTTCAAGTGCGCGTATCTGGCGGCTAACTGCACCATGTGTCACAAAAAGTTCTTCGGCCGCCCGCGTCATTGAACGATGACGCGCGACAGCCTCAAAAGCTTTAAGCGCATTCAAAGAAGGAAGTGGCCGCATAGAAACCCTCGTTAGCACCTGAGCATACCTGTGAGCTTATATCACAAATCGCTGCTAATAAATCGCTTGCGGCGGCATGTCGCAATCATTAGCTATCTGCCTATTTAAAAGCGCAGTTGCCGCCGGAATGTGCAATATCTTTTGATATACACCCCTTCAAGCTCCTTCGCTTCGATTAATATGCTAGCAGGGAGGATCTGCAATGCAGCAAAAATCTCACGTAATGACGCCCGCTGAAAAGTCGGCCATATCGAAAATTTCGATCCGGCTCGTCCCGTTCATCGCGCTGATGTTCTTCATCAACTTCCTGGATCGTACCGCAATTTCCTTTGCTGGTCCGAACGGGATGACAACCGACCTCGCGCTCACAGCAGCACAGTTCGGTTTTGCAGCCGGTATCTTCTTTGTCGGCTACATCATTCTTGAAGTTCCAAGCAATCTTGCGTTGCACAAGTTTGGCGCGCGCAAATGGCTTGCCCGCATCATGGTCACATGGGGCATCGTCGCCCTTCTGTTCACATGGGTTTCGAGCGCAACCGAGCTTTATGTTCTGCGCTTCCTGCTGGGTGTTGCAGAAGCTGGCTTCTTCCCGGGTGCTATTCTGTTCCTGTCGACCTGGGTGCCTTCACGTCACCGCAACAAGATTTTGGCACTGTTCTATCTTGCACAGCCACTGACCACTGTGATCGGTGCGCCGCTTGCAGCAGAACTCATCGCTATGCACGGTGCCTTTGGCCTAGAAGGCTGGCGCATCATGTTCTTCGGCGTTGCAGTTCCTGCAATCGTGGTCGGTATTATTACCTTCTTCTACCTGCCTGATACGCCAAATGACGCCAAATGGCTGAACAAGGACGAACGCGATTGGCTGAATGGCGCTCTCGCTCAGGAAGAAAAGATCAAGGAAAAGGCACCGGGACACCGCAGCGGCCTTGCTCTCACAGATAAGCGCGTCTGGCTTCTGTCGATCGTTTATTTCGGTCTGATCTACGGCCTTTATGCACTGGCCTTCTTCCTGCCGACGATCATTGGCGGCTTTGAACAGCAGTTCAACACCAAGTTCGACGTGTTCGATAAGGGTCTGATCACCGCGATTCCATACCTGCCAGCCGCATTCGCTCTCTACTTCTGGAGCCGCGATGCAGCCAAGCGTGGCGTTCGCCCATGGCACATTGGTATTCCGGCACTGGTTGGTGCATTCGCCATTCCAGCAGCGCTGTTCATGCCTACACCTGCAACCACAATCCTGATGATCACCATCACAGCTTGTGCGATCTTCTCGGCTCTGCCTAACTTCTGGGCCATTCCATCGCGCTTCCTGACGGGTACTGCAGCTGCTGCAGGTATCGCGTTGATCAACACGATTGGTAACATTGCAGGCTTCGCAGCACCTTACATCACAGGTCTCGTCAAGGACTGGACTGGTCTTTACGAAATGCCGATGTTCATCGTTGGTGCAGTTATGCTGGTATCTTCGCTGCTCGCATTCTCGCTGACGGGTCGCCTCAAAGACCCATCAGAACTCGAACAAGGCAAGTAACCTGTTTCCAAACACAAAGGCCGCGCTGGTTTCCAGCGCGGCCTTTTCATATCGAAATATCAGGAAATGACTACTTCACCTGAAGCGATTTGTAGCCATTATATTTAAACGGCTCCATACCGGCACGCGCAAGCTCGTCAGCACGTTCATTTTCCGGATGGCCAGCATGGCCCTTAACCCAGTGCCATGTCACCTTATGCGGCTTGCGCGCTTCATCCAGCGCCTGCCACAGCTCGGCATTTTTCACAGGCTGCTTGGCTGCTGTTTTCCAGCCATTGCGCTTCCAGCCCTCAATCCAGCCAGAAATACCATCACGCACGTAGACGCTATCGGTATAAAGATCGACTTCGCATGGCTCTTTGAGCGCGTTAAGCGCTGAAATCGCGGCCATCAGCTCCATACGATTGTTGGTGGTGTCGGCTTCACCACCCTTCAGCTCTTTCACATGGTCATTCCAGCGCACGATTGCGCCCCAGCCACCGGGGCCGGGATTACCGGAACATGCGCCGTCGGTGAAAGCTTCAATATGCTTCACGCGTCAGCCCCACTCAGTTCAAGTCCATATTCGCTTGCCGATGTGACCTGACGATGGAAGCGCATACGACGCACATATTCCATTGGGTCTTTCTTCATGACGAAACTGCCTTCCGGCACATTAATCCAGTCATAGAGACGGGTCAGCATGAAGCGAACAGCCGCACCGCGCGCCAAAACAGGCAGCGCTTCGATTTCCGCGCCTGAAAGCGGTCGCACCGAGTTATAGCCCCGAAGAAGGGCTGCGCCCTTGGTCAGATTGTAGGAGAAATCTTTCTCAAAGCACCATGCATTCAGGCACACGGCCACGTCATAGGCGAGAATATCCGTGCAGGCGAAGTAGAAGTCGATGAAACCCGACAGGCGGTCGCCAAGGAAGAACACATTATCCTGAAAGAGATCAGCATGGATAACGCCTTCCGGCAATCCTGACGGCCAGTTCTTTTCAAGATAATCGAGATCGCCTTCCGCTTCTGCAACCAGACCCGGCTCGACACTGTCCGCACGTTCCTTTGATAGGTTCCACAACGGACGCCAATCGGGCAGCGTCAGGCCATTGCGGCGGCGCATATCAAAATCTTCGCCTGCGAGGTGCATCTCGGCCAGTCCCCGGCCAACTTCCTCGCAATGCGCAACTGTTGGCTTACGCATCCACATGCCTTCAAGGAAGGTCACGATCGCGGCGGGGCGCCCTGCAAGTTCGCCAATCATCGCACCGTCACGGCGCACAACTGGCTGCGGACATTCGAGACCACGCTTTGCAAGATGCTGCATCAGATTAAGGAAAAACGGCAGGTCGTCACGATTCACGCGCTTCTCATAGAGCGTGAGAATGAATGAGCCGGTGGTGGTGTGCAGGAGATAATTGGTATTCTCGACACCCTCTGCAATGCCTTTATAGGAGGTCAATGCACCGATGTCATATTGCTCAAGAAAAGCGCCAAGCTCGATTTCGTTAATGTCTGTATAGACGGCCATGCCGCTTATTTCCCCTGCATAAATTTAGGTATTCCGACGACCCGGTTTTCGCCGTTGACGAATGCCATATCCTGCACCGTCAGCTCAACATCGCGAATCTCGCGGTTGACCAGAAAGTTTTCCGTTTCAACGGTCGTTTCGGCCAGTTCAATTTTGACCGAGAATCGCGCCTTGAAAGCATCGATGATTTCATCAACGATAATCTCTGGCGCAGAAGCACCAGCCGAAAGACCGACAACCGAAATATCGCCAATCTTGTCCCAATCAATCTCGGAAGCGCGCTGCACAAGCAGCGACATACCAGCGCCCGCCTTTTCTGCCACCTCAACAAGCCGCTTGGAGTTGGAGGAGTTTGGCGCACCCACAATCAGGAAAAGATCGCAACCGGGTGCTGCATGACGCACAGCTTCCTGACGGTTGGTCGTTGCGTAGCAAATCGATTCCGCTGCCGCCGCATGCATATTCGGGAAGCGCTGCTGCAATTCTTCAATAATGCCCGCAGTATCATCCACTGAAAGCGTCGTCTGTGTGACAAAGCCGAGATTATCCGGGTCTGCAAATTCAATGACCCGCGCATCTTCGACCGTTTCAATGAGCGTGACCGTGCCGTCCGGCAACTGCCCCATTGTGCCAATGACTTCCGGGTGGCCCGAATGGCCTATCAAGATCACATGACGGCCCAAGCGCTGATGGCGCATGGCCTGTTTATGCACTTTTGAAACCAACGGGCATGTCGCATCAAGATAAAACAGGTTCTTGGCTTCTGCATCCGCTGGCACCGATTTCGGCACGCCATGGGCAGAAAATACCACCGGCTGATCGCGATGCTCTGCCGGGATTTCATCGAGTTCTTCGACAAAGATTGCCCCGCGCGACTGCAAGCCTTCGACGACATAGCGATTATGCACGATTTCGTGGCGCACATAGACAGGCGCGCCATATTTCTTCAAAGCCAGCACAACGATCTGGATAGCCCGGTCAACACCTGCGCAAAATCCACGCGGGCCGCAAAGGCGTATTTCCAGAGGGGGGCGGTTATCGGTCATGAAGCGTGCTCGCTGGGTTCGGCTTGAGGCGCAAATTACATAAAGCCGGAGTTGGGCTTCAACGAGGCCCTTGTCAAGTCTTTGTAGCCTTTCGATACCGCCAGAACCACGCCACGACAACCCCTAAGAGCGCCAAAGCAAGACCATACCAGGTCACAGCATATTGAAGATGGTTGTTGGGGAAATCGATAATCGTGATCCCGCCAATCGGTAAACCGCCGAAATTGGGCTTATTATCAGCATCAATAAAGAAAGGCACCGCATCATCAAGCGACGGAATATCCGCGCTTTCAGCCATGGCCGACCAGTCTTTCCAGTAAAAAATATTCTTGTCCGCATCATTATCCGGCAGAAAATAACCCGGCTTGCTTGTGAGTGGATCGCGCGCCAGCCCGGTGATTGTCACCGGTCCATCGAGTTGACCATCAAGACGTGTCTGCTGATCTTTCTTTTCATAAGGCACAAAACCGCGATTGATCAGCACAAAGCGACCGTCTTCGAGCATCAAAGGCGTATAAACGTTAAAGCCCGGCTGACCCTGATAGGTCGCCAGAAAATGCCGCTCGCCCTGATGCATAAAAGTACCTGAAACAGTGACCGGACGATATTCGACAGTGCCTTCCTCGCGATAGATTTTCTCCATCTCTGCGAGCGGCAAAGGAGCTTCATGCACACGCTCCTGCGTCGATGCAAGCAGCGCTTCTTTCCAGTGCAACCGCTCAACCTGCCATGTTCCGAGTGAAATCAGAATCGCGAATGCGATAAGAGATGCGATCAGCACACCCCATGGAAAAGCTTTCGGCTTTTGCGCCTCGTTCATTGGCCATCATCCAGACGGCCCTGTGCCGCCTTGTTGCGATATTGCAGATTGATCAAAATACCCTTCATGCTGCGCATAGCAACAAGACTTAAAATAATCGCCAACGGCACCCACAGCAGAAAATGCACCCATAGCGGCGGCCCATAATTGACCTCCATCCACAAAGCAGACCCAACGACGATAAACCCGATGATCAGGATAACAAAAGCAGCCGGACCATCGCCGGAATCGGCAAATGTGTAATCCAGCCCACAAGCGCTGCAACGCGGAGCAAGCGTCAGAAAACCGTTGAACAGCTTGCCCTCGCCGCAGCGTGGGCAATGGCCTGTCATTCCGCTCTTCACCGGATCGACCGGCGGATAAAGATGATGGTCCGACATCACACCCTCACACATGAAAAGAATAAAGGGCGGCCAAGTTTCCAAGGCCGCCCCTCACTTCATCCAATTCGCTGATCAGCCGCCATGCATTGGCGCGCCCCAGCTGCCCCATACATAAATGGCGCAGAACAGGAACAGCCAGACCACATCCACAAAGTGCCAGTACCATGCAGCCGCTTCAAAACCGAAATGGCGCTCCGGTGTGAAATCCCCCTTCATGGCTCGGAACAGGATAACCAGCAGGAAGATCGTTCCCACGATAACGTGGAAGCCGTGGAAGCCCGTCGCCATGAAGAAAGTTGCGCCATAGATCGAATCTTTGAACTCAAAAGGTGCATGTGCATATTCAAAGAACTGCACAAAGGAGAACAGGATACCGAGTGCGACTGTCAGGACCAGACCAATGATCATGCCTGACCGGTCTTTATGAAGCAGCGCATGATGCGCCCATGTCAGTGTTGTGCCCGACAGCAGCAGGATAACGGTGTTGTAAAGCGGCAGATGCAGCGGGTCGAGAACCTCAAGACCCTTTGGAGGCCACTGACCGCCGGTAAATTCGGCACGCAGAACCTGATGCACTTCATTCGGGAACAGGCTGACGTCAAAGAATGCCCAAAACCATGCCGCAAAGAACATGACTTCCGAGGCAATGAACATGATCATGCCATAGCGCAGATGCAACGCGACGACGCGCGTATGGTGACCTTCGTGACCTTCTTTGATCGCGTCTGCCCACCATGCATACATGCAGTAAAGAACGATCGCGAGACCGATGAAGAATAGCCAAGGCGTTGCCAGATTGATGCCAAAGAATGGCAGATCACCCGCATTGATGTATCGCATCCATGCAATGCCACCAATGGCCAGCACGAAGGCACCAACCGAGCTCAGAAACGGCCAGGGGCTGGGTGCAAGAATATGATAATCGTGATTCTTCTCGTGAACGTCGGCCATGTCTCTCCCCATGCGACCCGTGAGGGCCCTCTCTCATGCATTCCAGCCTGTCCGCCAATGGCATGATCAGACCGTTCCCTTCTTCACACAACATAGAGCCGTGCTGCTTGTTTGTCTTTGCGGCATTATGTGCCGCAAGCATTCTGTTTTGTCAGCTTCCGCTATTAACAGCTGGAGCCAATTTTGCATTCGCAACAGGCTTCGGCTTATCAATCGGGAAGAACGTATAGGACAGCGTGATTGTCTTCACGTCCTTCAAATCTGGATCGTTGACGATTTCAGGATCAACGAAGAACACAACAGGCATTTCCATGCTTTCGCCCGGTTGCAGTGTCGTGTCAGTAAAGCAGAAGCATTCCACCTTATTGAAGTAAGCCCCTGCCCTGCCCGGCGCGACATTGAAGCTCGCGCGCCCATAGGTTGGCTCATCAAACAAATTGCGCGCATTGTATTTGACCATCGTGGTCTCACCAATGCGAATTTCTATCTCGCGCTGTTCCGGCTTGAAATCCCATGGCAAGGCATTCGACGTGTTGGCGTCGAAACGTACCTTTACAGTTCGGTCAAGGATTGTATCCGAATACTGATCGACTCGCTGCGTCGTGCCGCCATAGCCCGTCACCTGACAGAAAATGCGATAAAGCGGAACGGAAGCGTAGGCCGCACCAATCATGCAGACGAAAAAAGAAACGCAGGCAATCGCCACCGTCCGGTTAGAACGGTTCAGCTTCTTCTGCTTTTCGTCACTATCATGCTGTTGAACCATTTTCTCCTCCCGAAAACGAATAACAGTCGATCAGTTGAGGCCGATTAAATCGTCCTCGCAAATATATTGGCACCGAGTTTGGCAACCGTGCCGATATAAACAAGCACCACAAACAACAGCAGGGCAATCGCCAGACCAATCGAACGATTACGCTGTGCTTTTTTCTGCGAAGGCGTCGGAACGATCAGTTCCAGTTTTTCTGTTGGCAGGTTCTGCCCTGTCTTTTCTGTCACGACGCTCTCCATTCCATCTCCTCAGAGGATACCAAAGCCGGTCAGCAACTTCATCGTCAACGCCTCAAACAGCAGAACGGCAAAAATCGCTGAAAGATAGATGAGCGAGAAGCGGAACAGTTTGCGCGCTGCAAGAAGCATCTGGGTTTCGCTGTCTGCCATCCACATGCGCCATGCATAATAAACAAAAGCGAGACCGAGCAGTGTCGAGATCACGCCATAGGTGACGCCCGCAAAGCCCATCAGATAAGGCAACACACCGACCGGCGCCATAATGACCGCATAGAACATCGCCTGACGACGCGTGGACAATTCGCCCTTCACATTCGGCATCATTGGGATGCGGGCAGCTTCATAATCGTTGCTGGAAAACAGCGACAGCGCCCAGAAATGTGGTGGCGTCCAAAGAAAGATGATCATGAACAGGACAACACTGTCCCATGTGACTTCGCCCGTGGCCGCGGCCCAACCGATCATTGGCGGGAATGCGCCAGCAGCGCCACCAATCACGATGTTTTGCGGCGTCGAGCGCTTGAGCCACATCGTGTAAACAACGGCATAGAAGAAAATCGTAAATGCCAGCAAAGCTGCCGAAAGCCAGTTGACCATCAGGCCAAGGGTCAGCACCGAAAACGCGGAAAGTGTGAGGCCGAATGCCAGAACCTGGTTGGGTGCAATGACGCCTGCCGGGATCGGGCGCTTTTTTGTGCGCTTCATGATCGCGTCAATATCGGCATCGTACCACATATTGAGCGCACCAGACGCGCCAGCGCCGACTGCGATGCAAAGAATGCTGATCGCTGCCAAAACAGGATTCATGTGACCGGGCGCAAGCACCAGACCAACAAGTCCAGTAAACACCACCAGCGACATAACACGCGGTTTCAGCAGTACAAGGTAATCCCGCGCTGTCGCCTCGGAGAGTGCGAATGCATCATCGGAAACCGTGTTTTTTTCCACCAGAGACATTAACTTTTACAACCTCGAATTCAACCAACCGAAGCTGCGTTCGGCCCTGAACGCACATCGGCAATTCTATAAACAGTACCCTCCCGGAAATGCATTCACTCCTATCGGAATTTCCGTTCCCAGCCGCAAGCCAATGGCACGCGGCACTGAATGCCGCCTGCACATAACATAGTTTTATGCGTGGGCGAACCCCTTTCGGAAATTCGCCCTCAGCAAGTTTACTTGATACGTGGCAGCTGTTCCCACTGGTGATATGGCGGCGGCGAAGAAAGCTGCCATTCCAGTGTTGTCGCACCCGGACCCCATGGGTTTGCGCCTGCTTCACGCTTCTTCGCAAATGCCTCAAAGACATTGTAGAGGAAAATAAGCACGGCAAAGCCTGAAATATAGGAGCCGTAAGACGACACCATGTTCCAGCCTGCATAGGCATCCGGGTAGTCGATATAACGACGCGGCATACCAGCAAGACCAAGGAAGTGTTGCGGGAAGAAGACGAGATTGACGCCGATGAAGGTGACCCAGAAATGGAGCTTCGCGGTGAATTCGTCATACATATAGCCGCTCATCTTCGGGAACCAGTAATACCAGCCTGCAAAGATTGCGAACACAGCACCCAGTGAAAGCACGTAATGGAAGTGTGCAACCACATAATAAGTGTCGTGCAGAGCGCGGTCGAGACCGGCATTGGCAAGCTGCACACCCGTTACACCACCAACGGTGAACAGAAAGATGAAGCCAATTGCCCAGAGCATCGGTGCGCGGAAGGTGATGGAACCACCCCACATGGTCGCGATCCAAGAGAAAATCTTAATACCTGTAGGCACCGCGATAACCATCGTCGCGAACACGAAATAGCGCTGCGTATCAAGCGACAGCCCCACCGTATACATATGGTGTGCCCAGACCACAAAGCCGACTACGCCGATTGCAACCATCGCATAAGCCATGCCGAGATAGCCGAACACTGGCTTGCGCGAGAAAGTCGAGATGATGTGGCTGACGATACCAAACCCCGGCAGGATCAGAATGTAAACTTCCGGATGACCGAAGAACCAGAACAGATGCTGGTAGAGAATTGGATCACCGCCGCCTTCAGGCGCGAAGAATGATGTGCCAAAGTTACGGTCTGTGAGCAGCATCGTGATGCCACCAGCCAGAACTGGCAGCGACAGAAGCAACAGGAATGCTGTTACCAGCACCGACCAAGCGAACAGCGGCATCTTATGCAGCGTCATGCCCGGAGCGCGCATGTTGAGGATCGTGGTGATGAAGTTAATTGCACCAAGGATCGACGACACACCTGCGATATGAAGCGCAAGAATTGCAAAGTCGATTGCCGGACCCGGCTGCCCACTGGTTGAGAGCGGCGGATACAATGTCCAGCCGCCGCCAACACCCCAGGTGCCCGGTGACGCAGGCATGAACAGCGAAATCAACAGCAGCAGCAATGCCGGTGGCAGCAGCCAGAAGGAGATGTTGTTCATACGTGGGAACGCCATATCCGGCGCGCCGATCATCAGCGGAATCATCCAGTTGGCATAACCGCCGATAAGCGCCGGCATAACCATGAAGAAGATCATGATCAGCGCGTGCATAGAGGTGAACACATTGAACATGTGCTTGCCGGCATCGAGAGCTGCATCGCCCTCAACACCATAAACCATTGCCGCAAGGCCGTGGAAAATCTGAATACCCGGTTCCTGCAATTCCGCGCGCATGGCGATCGACAATGCGCCGCCGATAATGCCTGCCGTGATTGCGAAAATCAGGTACAGCGTACCGATATCTTTATGATTGGTCGAGTAAACCCAGCGTACCCAGCCTTTTGGCTTATGGTCGTCATGGGCTCCATGCTCGTGAGCTGCTGTGCCAGCCATGGAATTCGCTCCCGTCTTTCAACAGTGTTGCGTACAGGGCTTTTAAAAGCTCGCCGCAGCTACTTTATCGTTTGCTTTGTCTTCAAGTTGATCCCGGAGCGCCCTATTGGCACCCGAAAGATCCGACGCTGCAGCACTCAGCCATGTGTTATATTCCTCATCAGAGACAACACGCACAGCAATTGGCATATAAGCGTGATCCTTGCCACAAAGTTCGGAACATTGGCCATAATAAAGGCCTTCTTTGTCCGCCTTGAACCAGGCCTCATTTATGCGACCCGGAATAGCGTCCATTTTCACACCAAAAGCCGGAATAGTCCATGAATGGATAACATCGGCAGCGGTTACGAGCAGACGAACAGTCGTTCCGACCGGCACAACGACTTCATTGTCGACAGCCAAAAGACGCGGATAAACTGCGAGGTTTTCTTTGCCTGCGGCAGCCCGTTCGCTCTCTTTAAGAATAAGGGAATCAAAACTGACCGGGTTTTCCGTCTGATATTCGTAGCCCCAATACCACTGATAACCTGTCGCTTTGACGGTCAGCGTTGGATCCTGCGGCGAATATTGCGCGGTCAGAAGCTGGAACGACGGAACCGCCAGAAACAGCAGGATTATCACCGGACCAACGGTCCAGATCACCTCAATTGCCGTGTTATGGCTGGTTTTGGATGGCTCGGGGTTTGCGCTGGCGCGAAATTTCACCACACACCAGATCAGCAGTGCCAGAACAAGCAAGGTGATCGGCACGATGAACCAGAGCGTATAGCGCTCAAACCAATGAATCTGTTCGGCTATTCCCGTAGCCGCAGCTTGAAATGTCATTTCCCACGGACGCGGTTGATCCGCTAAAGCGGCACCGCCTGTCCACAGCAATGCGACAGCACCAACGACGGCACCCCTCGTTGTGGCAACAATTTTATCCACCAGAACTCTCTCCCTTTTTGCTCTTGCGAGCTGGACGCCGGACGTACAGACGGCCGTATCCCCCGTCAGCGTTCAAACCACACCTTAACGCACACCGCAAGGAAGGCGAATATGTTCCTGTGCGGCATTTTTGCGCGCTGCCCTGCGTTAGAAGTTCGCATCTCAGAAGCGCATTAATCCTGCTTAAAAGCGTCACAAGCCTTCGAAAACTTGGGAAAATACCAAGAATCACATAATGAAGCCATGATTTAGCGGAAGGTTTCCTTTAACGTGCCGCGTGATAATGGATGCAACTGCCGGAGACGCATCGCAGATGCGATGTCGGTAGGACCTCTGCGACAATGGTGCGGAAGCGACAATAGCTTTTCACCGTGTGTTTCAGAGGATAACGTCCCGGTGATTCGATCTGGAGATTTCATGATTTTCCGTCCATCCATCCGCCGCCCGGTTTTCCAGCGCCTCGCCACCCTTGCAACGGGTGCGGCTTTGATTTTTTCGGCTGCGACACTGCCATCGCTGGCACAAACGCCAGCACAGCTTCCTGCGCCAACTGCGCAGCAGGAATCCGGTCAGTCGCCGTCGACACCGCAGCAGAGCGGCACATTGAAGTCGCAGCATGGTCCATGGGCGATCCTTTGTGACACGCCAGCCGGTGCAAAGACTGAGCAATGCGCGCTCATTCAGAATGTGGTTGCAGCCAAGCGTCCTGAACTCGGCCTTTCAGTCGTTGTTCTCAAGACAGCCGACAACAAAGCTCGCATCCTGCGCGTTCTTGCACCACTCGGCGTATTGCTGCCAAACGGTCTCGGCCTGAACGTCGACGGCAAGGATATTGGCCGCGCTTATTTTGTGCGCTGCTTTGAAGACGGCTGCTATGCAGAAGTGATCCTCGAAGATGAGTTGCTCAACACATTCCGCAACGGCAAGTCTGCAACCTTCATCGTATTCCAGACACCGGAAGAAGGTGTTGGCATTCCGGTTGATTTAACAGCGTTTGGTGAAGGCTTCGACGCTCTTCCTTGATTCACGCTCTGGCGGCCTGCAAATGGCACTTTTCTGCGCTTCCGGTGCTCATGTACCAAAAGTACATTCCGCTCCGGTTCTCGAAAACCACCATTTTCGGCACGCCATAACCTGAATCATCAGCGTCATTGATTGCTGAGGTTGTTCTCAACCGATTTAGCGCTTACATCTTGTGGCAAACACATGCCGCAGGATTATTTTTATGAAAAGCCTGATTGATAGCTTCGACGTAAACCGTGACGACATTGAGCGCCTTGTCTCGCGGAGCCTTAAAGGCAGCGATGACGGTGAACTTTTCATGGAATATCGCGAGGCGGAAGCACTCGTCTTTGACAATGGCCGCCTCAAGACCGGCTCATTTAATCAGGATCAGGGTTTTGGCCTGCGCGCGGTAGCAGGTGAAGCCATTGGCTATGCTCATGCAGGCGATATGTCCGTTGCAGCCCTGAAACGCGCATCGGATGCCGTTTCTGCAACGCTCAGCGGCCATAGCGGTCGCTATGCGGCAGCACCTGCGGGCACAAATCGTCATCTTTATACCGACGAGAACCCAATCGGCTCGCCAACCTTTGATGCGAAGGTGCAGCTTCTGCAGAAGATAGACGCCTATCTGCGCGCCAAAGACCCGAAGGTGCGGCAGGTTTCTGTTTCCATCGCCGGATCATGGCAGCAGGTCGAAATTCTACGCGCTGATGGTCATTTCGTGCGCGATATTCGGCCTATCGTGCACCTGAGTGTTTCTGTCGTTGCTGGAAGTGGTGACCGACAAGAATCGGGATACTACACACTTGGCGGGCGTAAAGGCTTTGGAGACTTTATCACCACTGAAAGCTGGCAGAGCGTTGCCGATGAAGCGCTTCGTCAGGCACTGGTTAATCTCGAGGCCATCCCTGCGCCCGCCGGAACCTATGATATCGTGCTTGGCAATGGTTGGCCGGGCGTAATGCTGCATGAGGCTGTCGGCCACGGTCTTGAAGGCGATTTCAATCGTAAGAAGACGTCGGCTTTCGCAGGGCTTCTCGGCCAGCAGGTCGCTTCGAAAGGCGTAACCGTCGTCGATGACGGCACAATCTCCGAGCGTCGCGGCTCACTCACCATTGATGACGAAGGTACGCCGACCAATCGCACAGTGCTGATCGAGGATGGCAAGCTCGTAAATTACATGCAGGACCGGCAAAATGCGCGTCTGATGGGCATGGAAGCCACCGGCAACGGACGCCGTGAATCCTACGCACATGCACCTATGCCGCGCATGACTAACACCTATATGCTCTCTGGCGACAAGTCGCCGGAAGAGATCATAGCCTCCATGAAGAAGGGCATTTATGCTGTTTCTTTTGGCGGCGGTCAGGTAGATATCACGTCGGGCAAGTTCGTGTTCGGCTGCACAGAAGCCTATATGATTGAGGACGGCAAGATCGGCGCTCCCATCAAGGGCGCGATGCTGATCGGCAACGGCCCGGATGCCATGCAGCGCATTTCTATGATCGGCAACGACTTGCAACTGAACCTAGGTGGTGGCAGTTGCGGCAAGGGTGGACAGTGGGTGCCGGTCGGCGTCGGCCAACCGCATCTTCGCATGGATCAGGTGACTGTCGGCGGTACAGCTGTTTAAAGCCTGCTCATGCAACTGATCGATAAATATCTACCGGACTATGGCTTCAGCGAAGTGCATGGCTGCAATGTCAGTGCTTCGCCGGAAACCGTCTTGCAGGCAGCAATGAACTACCGGCCCGAAACGGACGCTTTTTTCCGCAGCATGATTGCGTTGCGCGAAGTGCCAATGCGTGCGCTCGCAATGTTGCGTGGACGGAAAAACAGCGTCGCCCCACCGTTTGGCCTGCATGAGTTTACGATGCTGGAGCATAAACCGGGGGAAGCATTGGTCTATGGGCTGGTCGGACAATTCTGGAAAGCAGACTTCGGCCTTCATAAAATAGAGAATGCAGAAGATTATCTGGTCTTCCGAATGCCGGGCGTCGCGAAGCTCGCACTTGCCTTTACCGTGACCAAACAGGGCGGCAAAACGCGCCTTGTGACGGAAACTCGGGTTTTCTGCCCGGATCGTGGAAGCCATCTGCGTTTCACGCCCTACTGGTATCTGATCCGGCCCGTCAGCGGCATCATCCGGGGCCGCATTCTCAACTCGATCCGAAAAGCCAGCGAAGCATCCCCTGCTCGTTATGGAGCGCACTTGTGAACATCATCGCGCATGTTGAAATTCCAGTGACGAAACTCGAACGTTCCATTGCGTTCTATAGCGAGGTTTTTGGCATCAGCTTTGGAGACGTGGTTGAAATCCACGGCAACCGCATGGCTTATTTTCCATTTGAGGAAGGCAAAGATGGTGCAAGCGGCGCGCTGGCGGAAGGTGAAGTCTACGTCCCAACCATCCATGGCGCGATAGTCTATCTCAGTGTTGACGACATAGACCAAGTCATCGCAAAGGCGACAGAACAAGGCAGTGAAGTCCTGTTTCCCAAAACTGAGATCGGTGAAAACGGGTTTGTGGCAGAAATCACAGATAGTGAAGGCAATCGTATTGCAATCCAGTCCTTATAAAGTGCAAACTCGCTGCAAATACCTGACTGGAGGAGACTATGCCTGAAACACCATATGACTGGAGCGGAAAGCAGCCTGAAAAGCGTTCCCGACAAAAGCGTATGATGGTGATAGCCGCCGCAACCATGATTGCGCTACTCTTCACGCTGGCTGTGGTGGATGCAATCCTTATTCTGGTCGACTGATGTTGCCGGTCTATGAAATCGACTGCACCGGCATAAAATCCCCCAACGAACTCTGGCAACGCTATCTCGACACAGTGCCCGTGCTCGACCCGGAATCCTTTGGCTATACGCTCGATTCATTCTGGGATGGCGTGCAATGGGGCGGCCCCGGATGGCCCGGAGAATGTGAACTGGTGTTTAGGAATGTGGAGGCTCTGCGCGATTTAACAACGCTCGGCGGCAAGTCATTTCTTGAAGCATTTCGGCAATTGGTGGCCGATACAGATCGGGTAAAGATCAGGTTCGACTGATCCTGTTGCAAACTTTACCGGCTGATCGGCAAAATCATCAGACGCTCAGCCCACCCGCAACTGTAATGACCGTTCCAGTGACAAATCCCGACTTATCAGATGCAAGCCACAGCGCGGTTTGTGCAATGTCTTCCGGCTCGGCGATGCGTCCCATCGGTGTCATGGCTGCTATTTTTGCGGGTCGATCCGGGTTACCACTCGATGCGTGAATGGACGTATTGGTTGTCCCAACGCGGATGGCATTTACACGAATGCCTTCGGGGGCAAGCTCTTTGCCAGCGCCGATGGAAATGGTCTCGACTGCGCCCTTTGAGGCGGCGTAATGCACATATTCGCCGGGACTGCCGAGAACCGCCGCAACGGACGAAATATTGATGATAACGCCGCCGCTACCGCCATTTGCCGTAGACATGCGGCGTGCGGCCTCCTGCGTACAATAGAGCAAGCCAAAGACATTTGTTTTGAATGTTTGTTCGAGTGCTTCTTCGGAAAGTCCCGAGATGCGCGTGCTTTGCCCGATGACACCAGCATTGTTGATGAGGCATTGCGGTGCGCCGAGCGCACGGTCACAGGTGGCGAATAGATCGGCAACATCTTGCCGCTTGGCTACATCGCTTCGTACAGCGATTGTTTTGGCACCGAAGGTCTCGCAAGCTTTGACGGTTTCACCGGCTGCGTCTGCATCGCTCACATAGCTAATGCAGACGTTATAACCTTCGCGCGCAAAAAGAATTGCGGTAGCAGCGCCAATGCCTCTGCCGCCGCCGGTAACGATCACAACTGGCCTCACGTCGCGCCCTCCCCGCGCTTTGAACCGTGTCAGATTTCCGGGTTTTCCTCCAGAAGACCTTCGACAAATTCAAAAAGTCCCGGACGGCGATCACGGCGCAGACGTTCAGCAATGATGATACCCTTGATGCCCGCATAAGAGCGCTGAAGGTCTTCATTGATGACGATATAGTCGTATTTCGCCCATTTCTGGATTTCAAAACGCGCATTCTGCAAGCGGGTTTCGATCACATCTGCGGTGTCTTCCGCGCGGCGATTAAGACGGTTCTGCAGCTCGCGCATGGTTGGCGGCAGAATAAAAATCGACACGACATCCGCCGGCATTTTGGCCTGCAATTGCTCGGCACCCTGCCAGTCGATGTCGAACAGCATATCCTTGCCGTCGGCCAGCGCTTCTTCAGCGGTCTGGCGCAGCGTGCCGTAGAAATTGCCGTGCACCTCTGCCCATTCAATCAGCTCGTCATTGTCACGGCGACGTTCAAACTCGCGCTTGGTGATGAAGTGGTAATGCACACCTTCAATTTCGCTTGGACGGCGTTCACGCGTGGTCACGGAAACGGAAAGCGAAAGGTTCATATCCGCATCGCTTAGCAATTGCCGCGCAATTGTCGATTTGCCAGCACCAGACGGTGATGAAATCACCACCATCAGACCGCGGCGTGCAATGCCATGTTCGACCGAAGAGATGGCCATTTTCCGTTACTCCAGATTCTGTACCTGTTCGCGAAACTGATCGACGACCGCTTTTAGCTCAAGGCCAATTGCCGTGATCGATGCTGCATTCGATTTTGAACACAACGTATTTGCTTCGCGATTAAATTCCTGTGAAAGAAAGTCAAGCTTGCGCCCAATTGGGCCACCATCAGACAGCAGCTTCCGGGCAGATGCGACATGAGTTTCCAGCCGGTCCAGCTCTTCCTGAATGTCGGCCTTGGTCGCAAGAAACGCCGCTTCCTGATAAAGCCGCGCCTCATCGAGATCGCGCCCGGTTTCCATCAGCAGTGCAACCTGTGTGCCAAGCTTTGCACGAATGGCATCAATACTACGCGATGGATCGTTGCGCGCTTCAAGCGTCAGACGCTCAATCGTATCGACATGCCCGGACAAAATGTTGAATAGTGAATCGCCTTCATGGGTGCGCGCTTCGGCAATCGCTTTCAGCGCACCTTCAAAGGCCGCAACAACGGCCGCTTCAAGGCCAGCGCGTGCATTCTCGTCTTCGCTTACCTGTGCCTGATCAATGATGCCACGCAGCGAAAGAATACCGTCAACGCTTGCTGGTGCCAGTCCATGACGGGCTTGCAACTCAGCGCCAAGTTTCAGCACTTCATCAAGCATTGCCTGATTGATTGAAAAACCGGCCTGCGCTTCTGCGCGCTCAACACTCAGGCTCGCCTGAAAATTGCCACGCGAGAAATAGCGCGCCTGAAGAGAGCGAATGGCATGTTCTGCACCCTCTAAGCCCTGCGGCAGGCGCAAACGCAAATCCAGTCCCTTCCCATTGACCGAGCGCACTTCCCACACGATCCGCGCTTCATTATCGGCAGCGCCATACTGTATCGCGTGGCGCGCAAACCCTGTCATACTCTGGAGCGCCATGTCTCTTACCCTTTACGCGAAATAAAACCGCCCATTACTGGGCGGTGTTTTGTTGCTGCTGCTGGTTACGTTCCTGCTCAACGGCACGCCATTTGCGCACATTGGCATTGTGTTCCTGCAAAGTCTTGGCAAAGACGTGTCCGCCTGTTCCGTCTGCAACGAAGTAGAGATCTTCCGTATCCAACGGATTGGCAACCGCTTCAAGCGCAGCACGACCCGGATTGGCAATCGGTGTCGGTGGAAGGCCATTGATCACATAGGTGTTGTATGGTGTTGGCTTCTCGATATCCGACTTGAAGATCGGACGATCAGACGGCTTGCCCGCACCGCCGAACAGACCATAGATGATGGTCGGGTCCGACTGAATACGCATACCCTTGTTCAAACGATTGACGAAAACCGAAGCCACATGCGGGCGTTCCGACGCGATGCCCGTTTCTTTCTCAACGATAGAAGCAAGCGTCACGAATTCGTTCTTGTCCTTAACCGGCAGATCAGGACGGCGCTTTGCCCATGTATCGTCAATCAGCTTCTGCTGCGAAGCAACCATGCGATTGATGATTTCTTCGCGTGTGGTGCCGCGTGTAAAATTGAGTGTATCTGTAAACAGACCACCTTCTGCTGGCATTTCCTTCGGCATATCGCCCACGAGCGTCGGATCAGCGGAAATACGATCAAACACCTGCTTAACGGTCAGGCCTTCCGGGATAGTCAGCGGATACATGATCGACTTGCCGCTGATGAGAATGTTCATCACATCGCGCATGGTCGACCCGGCGGGGAGCGCATATTCGCCAGCCTTCAGATCGTTTTCATGACCATAGGCGCGCATACCATAACGGAAAATACGCGCATCGCTGACGATCTCGCGATTTTCAAGACTGTTGGACACTTCGGAAATACCGGCGCCGCGCTTCACCAGAAACGTTGTTTCTGCGGTCAGCGGCCCGGGAGAATCAAACTGAAGTTTGCCGAAGTAAAACAGTGCCGATCCACCGAGCAAAACCAGCACCAGCAACGACAACATAAAATTCATGAAGACGACGATTTGGCTGCGCGCATGCCGCGAGCGCTTGCGCGGCGGCGGTGTACCGGGTTCAGGGCGCAATGCTTCTGAGGCAGATTTTGGCACAAAGGGCGCAGCGGGCGCGGCCTGTTCCGGCGTCGCAGACGATGGTGTGTTATCCTGCGGCGGCTGTTGGACGGAATTGCTTCCCGCCTTTTCCTCTGACGTCACTCGACTACCTCGTCTCTAGAGCACGTTCCGATCTGATTAAATCAAGTCTGCGCTCTTTTGCTCTGATCCGCCTGAACGGCATCC
Source organism: Brucella sp. 21LCYQ03 (assembly GCF_023554105.1). Classification (GTDB taxonomy): domain Bacteria; phylum Pseudomonadota; class Alphaproteobacteria; order Rhizobiales; family Rhizobiaceae; genus Brucella. The sequence continues at coordinate 220,452 of NZ_JAMJWE010000004.1, read as the reverse complement.
AAATCAATTACATTTTGTAGAGCAACACTAAACATAAATGGTAATTTTAAACATGACATAGGGTCATATTTTGACAAAAACGCGGAGAAATCCCCGCGTTTTTAAATAAGCCTAGTTTTCAGCGTACCGTATTTTACGAATAACGGCGCAGAACCAGCGAAGCATTTGTACCGCCAAAGCCGAACGAGTTCGACAAGGCAATGTCGATCTTGCGTTCACGCGCCTTGTGCGGAACCAGATCGATCTTGGTTTCAACGGCTGGATTGTCAAGATTGAGCGTTGGCGGCGCGATATTATCGCGAATTGCCAGCGTCGAGAAAATCGCTTCCGCAGCACCAGCAGCACCCAAAAGATGACCAATGGACGACTTTGTCGAAGACATGGAAATCTTCGAGGCCGCATCGCCGACAACACGCTCGACAGCACCCAGCTCAATCGTATCCGCCATGGTCGAAGTGCCATGTGCATTGATGTAATCGATCTGGTCAGGCGTAATCTCTGCACGCTTCAACGCTGCAACCATGCAACGCTCTGCACCTTCACCGCTCTCCGTTGGAGCCGTGATGTGGTAAGCATCGCCCGACAGGCCGTAGCCAACAACTTCAGCATAAATCTTAGCACCGCGCGCAAGAGCGTGTTCCAGCTCTTCAAGCACGACAACGCCGGCACCTTCACCCATGACAAAACCATCGCGGTCATTGTCGTAAGGGCGCGAAGCTGCAGTCGGATCGTCATTGCGCTTGGTGGACAGCGCCTTACAGGCCGCAAAGCCTGCCAGCGAAATACGGCTGACCGGCGATTCTGTACCACCGGCAACCATCACGTCCGCATCGCCAAAAGCGATCAGGCGGGCAGCATCGCCAATGGCGTGCGTGCCGGTTGCGCAAGCGGTAACAACCGAATGGTTCGGACCGCGCAGTCCGTGCTTGATCGAAACATGGCCGGAAGCCAGATTGATCAGACGGCCAGGAATAAAGAACGGAGAAATACGACGTGGGCCTTTGTCGCGCAGCGTGTAGCCAGCTTCAACAATGCCTTCGATGCCGCCAATGCCGGAACCAATCAGAACGCCGGTGCGGACCTGATCTTCGTCGCTTTCAGGATGCCAGTTGGCATCGTCGAGCGCCTGATCAGCAGCGCCGACAGCATAAACGATAAACGGATCGACCTTGCGCTGTTCCTTCTGCTCCATATGGAGGTCAGGATTGAAGGTACCATTGGCACCATCGCCAAGAGGGATACGGCATGCGATCTGACAAGCCAGATCGTCAACTTCAAATTCCGTGACGCGGCGAGCACCGCTTTCACCGGCAATCAGACGCTTCCAGGTTTCTTCGACGCCGCTTGCCAGCGGCGACACCAAACCAAGACCGGTGATGACGACACGCCTCATATCCACCCCTTAAATTTGATAAATTTCGTTGGAGACATCCCGCAGGCAATAAACGCCTCATACGGTCGATGCTCAATCTCGTTACCGGCTCGCTATCGGATTGCGATATGCACATGACCATGCGGCCAAACTGGGGCAGGTCAGTATCTTCAAATTGAAGACAAGCAGGGCCGGGATTCGAAAGAATCCCAGCCCCAAAAGCTCAGATTAGGCAGAAGCCTTATCGATGAACTTTACAGCGTCGCCGACCGTGAGGATCGTTTCTGCTGCATCATCAGGAATTTCAACGCCGAATTCTTCTTCGAAAGCCATGACGAGCTCGACGGTGTCGAGGCTGTCTGCACCAAGATCATCGATGAAGCTTGCACCTTCGGTGACCTTGTCGGCATCTACACCCAGATGCTCAACAACGATTTTCTTGACGCGCTCTGCGGTATCGCTCATGTCGGAACCCTCGACCTGTTTGTTTACTTGCTCCGCATTGGTTAGCGGTATGCATGATTGTAATCAAGTTATAAGGCACCTGCCAAGTTACGAGTTTGCTCGCCTGACAGTCACCCTGTGGATATTCCTTGCGGAACAGGATAACGGCATCCCGCGAACGAAATGCCGAAACTCTCGTCGGGCGCATTACCATGCTTCTTGAGCAAGGCAAAGCGCATTTTGGTTTCTACCACCCGACTTTAATAGTTTTTATACCGTAAAATACTGATTTAAGAGCCCTCTCAAGGCTTTTAAATCATCGCCATACCGCCATTTATGTGCAGTGTCTGACCTGTAACATAGGCCGCTTCATCACTCGCGAGATAGACAACAGCAGCAGCAATCTCACTGCCAACGCCCATACGCTTCATCGGAATGCTGCCCATGATTGCGTCTTTTTGCTTATCATTCAGCTTGTCAGTCATAGCCGATTCGATAAAGCCCGGAGCAATGCAGTTCACAGTCACGTTGCGGCTTGCAATTTCCTGCGCCAGCGACTTCGAGAAGCCGATCAGACCAGCCTTGGAAGCGCAATAATTCGCCTGACCCGGGTTACCCGTTACACCAACAATCGACGTGATGTTGATGATACGACCCTTGCGGCGGCGCATCATTGGATGGGTCAATTCGCGCGTCAGATTGAAAACGGATGTCAGGTTGACGTTAAGAACCGCATCCCAATCTTCATCGCTCATACGAACAAACAGGCCATCGCGGGTGATACCAGCATTGTTGACGAGAATGTCAATGCCGCCCATTTCTTCTTCAGCCTTCTGGCCGAGCGCCTTGACGGCTTCGCGATCAGAAAGATTGGCCGGGAAGATGAAAGTGCGGTCGCCCAATTCAGCAGCCAATTCTTTCAGCTTTTCTTCGCGGGTGCCGTGAAGACCAACGATTGCGCCCTGCGCATGAAGAGCGCGCGCAATTGCTTCGCCTAAGCCGCCGGTTGCACCGGTTACGAGAGCCTTGCGGCCAGTGAGATCAAACATCTGGAATCCCTTAGCTATTCAAGGCAGCAAGCGCTGCTGCAATTTCTTCAGCTGAACCAACGGTCACGCCGGTGACATCCTTCGAGATGCGGCGCGCAAGACCCGTGAGAACTTTGCCTGAACCTACTTCATAAAGCGTTGTCACGCCATTGGCTGCAAACCACTCAACAGTTTCGCGCCAGCGGACCTGACCTGTCACCTGTTCAACCAGCAAATCAGCGATTTCATTGGCATCGGTCACAGGTGCAGCACGCACATTGGCGATGAGCGGCACAACCGGATTATGCTTTTCAACTTGAGCCAAAGCTTCACGCATTGCGTCCGCAGCAGGCCCCATCAATGTTGAATGGAACGGTGCGGATACAGGTAGCATGATGGCGCGCTTTGCACCCTTTTCAGAAGCCAGCGAAGCCGCGAGTTCAACCGCAGCCTTCGAGCCGGAGATCACAAGCTGGCCGCCGCCATTATCATTGGCGATCTGAACCGAGCCGGAAGCTTTGGCTTCTGCGCAAATGGCTTCAACATCACTATGTTCCAGACCGATGATGGCAGCCATTGCGCCTTCACCAACCGGAACAGCTTTCTGCATTGCATTGCCGCGAATGCGCAAAAGACGTGCAGTATCGGCCAGCGAAAATGTGCCCGCCGCGCATAGTGCCGAATATTCGCCGAGCGAATGACCGGCAACGTAAGCGACCTTATCTTTCAACGAAAAGCCCTGAGCTTCCATGACGCGCAGCGTTGCAATGGAAACAGCCATCAATGCAGGCTGTGCATTGGCCGTCAGCGTCAGAACGTCTTCCGGACCTTCAAACATGGCGCTAGAGAGCTTTTCGCCCAACGCTGCGTCCACTTCCTCGAAAACAGCGCGTGCCTCAGCGAATTGTTCAGCAAGGGCTTTACCCATGCCAACTGCCTGGCTACCCTGTCCCGGAAATGTAAATGCTACCGCCATGAATGCCTCTTTTTATAGAACAATTTCATGCGATGTGCCCCAACACAGGTTGAAAAGTCAACCATTTGTGGATTTCGGCTGGCTTTACGACTTGCAAATCCGGGGAAAAAGACGTAATGAGCGCCCGTTCGTTGCTGGCATTAGCTGGGGGCTGAACGGAGGAGCGACCAGTTCTTCAACACTTTGTTGAGTTGGTCGTGGAAGTCTAAAGTGCTTCTGCCTCCCGTGTCTCCGCTCTCGATTGTCTTAACTTCAAGCGTCCTTTCTTCCCGGTTTTCCGGTCTTAGAGAAGTCGCAGAGGCTTAGCCGTTAGTGTCAGCGTGATGTAACAGAAGAAAGGCAAAGCCAATGGCTCTTTATGAACATGTGCTTCTTGCCCGCCAGGACATTTCCCAGCAGCAGGTCGACGCTCTCGTCGAACAGTACAAGGGTGTCCTCGAAGCTAATGGCGGCAAGGTTGGTAAGGTAGAAAACTGGGGTCTTCGTCCCCTCACCTACCGCATCAAGAAGAATCGCAAGGCGTATTACACGCTCGTAAACATTGACGCACCAGCAGCTGCTGTTGCTGAAATGGAACGCCAGATGCGCATCAACGAAGACGTTCTTCGTTTCATGACCATCCGCGTTGAAGAACACGAAGAAGGCCAGTCGGCTATGCTTTCGCGCCGCGACGATCGTCGTGAACGCGATGGTGATGACCGTGGCCCACGTCGTCCACGCGAAGGCGGTTTCGACCGTGGCGATCGCGGTGATCGCGGCCCACGTCGTCCACGTGACAACGAAGCTGGCGAAGGAGCATAATTATGGTTGATATCAATCAGATCCCAACCCGTCGTCCTTTCCACCGTCGTCGCAAGACCTGCCCATTCACAGGTCCAAACGCGCCAAAGATCGACTACAAGGACATCAAGCTCCTGCAGCGTTACATTTCGGAACGCGGCAAGATCGTTCCTTCGCGTATTACAGCTGTTAGCCAGAAGAAGCAGCGCGAACTCGCTCAGGCGATCAAGCGTGCACGTTTCCTCGGCCTGCTTCCATACGTTGTGAAGTAAGACTTTTTCGCAAGGCGACATTCGTGTCGCCTTGCGTTTCTTCCCGGATGCGATGGGCGCAACCGGAGCACTCAAAATCCCAAGTTGGGGCGATGGCGAAAGAACGCAGCCTCTAACTGCAAAACCGGAATAGCCGGAGCAGGACAGCGAATTTATGAAATTCAACGGAACCATCATCGGAGTCGGCATATTGGCGGGGCTTGCCTCGGCACTGATGTCGTCTGGCGTTATCGCCCAGTCGGGTATGGCGGTGGTTTTGTATTTCCTGACACCATTACCAATTTTTGTCGCCGCTCTTGGCTGGGGTTCGAGCGCAGGGCTTGTCGCTGCTGCTTGCGCCACCATTGCGGTCGGCATTGTTGCTACGCCGATCGGCGCCGTCCTGATGGCGCTGACAAGCTATGCACCAGCGGCAATCGGCGCTTATCTTTCAGGCCTCGCACGTCCTGCATCAGAACTCGGCGGCCCAAAAGACGTGATGGTCTGGTATCCGCTTTCGGATATTGTTTTCCGTCTGGCGCTAATGGTTGCCGCGAGCTTCATTATCATTGGCTACATCATCGGCTTTGGCCCGGATATGGCGCGTGAGCTTTCAAACACGTTGATTGATAGTCTTGCAGCCGCTGACCCGCAATTCACTGCAAGCGATGAAATGCGTCAGAGCGTGAGCGCACTTTTGATGGTTGCACTGCCTGCAATTCAGCCTGCGACATGCCTCGCAATTCTGATTGGCAATCTTTATCTGGCATTGCGTCTGACAGCACTTTCCGGTCGCCTGCGCCGTCCGCGTGATGATTGGCCCGCAACCATGCGCATGCCACGTCCGGCCCTTCTGGTTTTTGCAGTTGCTCTTGCAGTTGCATTTTTGCCGGGTGCTGCTGGTCTCGTCGCAACTGTCGTTGTGGGTGCGCTGAGCTTCGGCTTCATGATCGCCGGGCTTGCAACGTTCCACCAGCGCAGCCGTGGCAAGCCATGGCGTCCAGTCGCTTTGTGGCTTGTCTATGTTGCGATCATTTTGTTCGCACCCGTGCTTTTCGTCTTCATGGTTTTTGGTCTTTTCGATACATCGCGCGGCGCGCCAATCTCGAAAATGCCAGAAGCCGACAACCAGTAAATCCATATTTAAATCTCGAAAGGAAACTCAAATGGACGTTATTCTTCTGGAACGCATCGCCCGCCTCGGTCAGATGGGCGACACTGTAAAGGTTAAGGACGGCTTTGCCCGTAACTTCCTTCTGCCACAGGGCAAGGCTCTTCGTGCCAACGAAGCCAACCGCAAGAAGTTCGAAGGCCAGCGCGCACAGCTCGAAGCTCAGAACCTTGAGCGCAAGAACGAAGCTGAAGCAGTTGCAGCTAAGCTCAACGGCGAATCGTTCATCGTTGTTCGCTCGGCTGGTGAAACCGGTCAGCTCTACGGTTCGGTTTCGACCCGCGACATCGCTGACATCGTTACTGCAAACGGCTTCAACCTGCACCGCAACCAGGTTGAACTGAAGCAGCCGATCAAGGCAATCGGCATTCATGAAATCGTTATCTCCCTGCATCCTGAAGTCGAAGTTACGGTTTCCGTAAACATCGCTCGTTCGACTGAAGAAGCCGAACGTCAGGCAAAGGGTGAAGACCTGACCTCGATCGAAGCTATCTACGGTATCGAAGAAGCTCCACTTGCTGAAGAAATCTTCGACGAAGACGAAGAAGCAGAAGATCAGGCTTAATTAGCCGTATTTCAGCCAGTAAATGCCTGCACTAAACACAGGCATTCCCATGGTGGTAAACTTTAAATGATGATGCCCGGTGGTCTCCGCCGGGCATTTTCTCTTTTCAGATTAGAAAAACTCCCTATTCTGCATATTAGTATTGGATTGGAGAGAGTGCCGACGGAAACGTCCGCGTTTGCTCAGGCGATAAGCCATAGGCCAATTGACCGAATGGGAATTGCCTGAAATCTGATGACAGTGCGGCCTCTAAGGCAACGGGCCGCCTGCCATGCAACCGCATGGATGTTGCACTTGCTTCAATCTCTAAAAAGGGGATGGGGCCAATGCATGGAATGCTGCGTACTGTACTTTCGCATATGATTAAAATCGGCGACCTGACGGTTACCGATTCAAATGGAAATGGCAATCGCTATGGCGATGCGACCGGAGAGCCGGTCCATATGCGGTTCAACACGCTCCATGCGGAACGTGCCGTTGCTCTCGACCCAGAACTGAAACTCGCTGAATGTTTCATGGATGGTGAGATCGATTTTCTGGAAGGTGATATTTATACGCTTCTAAAAATCGTCTTTGAGAACACAGGACCGACAGCCGCCACCGAGCCTTGGATGAAAGCGGCGGGGAAATTCCGCGTGTTGTTCCGTCGTTTCCAGCAGATGAACAACATTGCGCGCTCATCCAGCAACGTCAAAAGCCACTACGATCTTTCCGGTGCGCTTTATGATCTGTTTCTCGACCCCGACAAACAGTATTCCTGCGCTTATTTTGAAACGCCAAATGCAACGCTTGCAGAAGCGCAGCTTGCGAAGAAGCGGCATATTGCAGCCAAGCTTCTTGTCAAAGAGGACCACAAGGTTCTCGACATTGGTTGTGGCTGGGGCGGTATGGGGCTTTACCTCGCCCGCTTTCTCAAAGCCGATGTGACCGGCGTCACGCTGTCTGAAGAGCAACATGCTATTGCTAATCAGCGTGCATTGGATGAGGGCCTGTCCGACCGCGCAAAATTTCAGCTCACCGACTATCGAAACATCGATGATGAGTTCGACAGACTGGTTTCCGTCGGCATGTTCGAGCATGTGGGGGTTGGACATTTCGCAGAATATTTCCAACATGCGGCACGGCTATTGAAGAAGGACGGCGTCTTTCTGCTCCATGCCATTGGGCGCGCGGATGGACCCGGCGCAACCAATCCATTTATTCGCAAATATATTTTCCCGGGCGGCTATATCCCTGCCCTTTCCGAAGTGCTTCCGCATATCGAAAAAGCCGGACTTTACGTCACCGACATTGAAATCCTGCGGCTTCATTATGCGGAAACGCTCAAAGAATGGCGGCTGGCCTTCATGGCACGGCGCGACGAAGCAAAAGCGCTTTATGATGAACGCTTCTGCCGCATGTGGGAGTTCTATCTGGCCGCCTCAGAAAGCGCATTCCGCTGGCAGAATATGATGGTCTTTCACATTCAAATTGCGCATCGTCAGGACGCCGTACCACTGACGCGCAATTATATTGAGACAGAGGAAAAGCGCCTGAAACGGCTCGACAGTGCGCCTAAAGGTGCCAATAGTGAGGCTCAGGTGCCAAAAAGAAGGGTTAAGGCATAAAGACACCCGTCAAGTCTTCGTGCAAAAGATTAAACCGTGAACTGTGGATGCCTGTGAATCATGGTATAGCTTGTGACTTCCAGCTGGAATCACCTTGAGGCTGCATTGCGTTTGGCCTCACATCACGTTTAGCTGGAAAAGATCAGATACAGGGCAGGACGGACATGGCGGAAGCGGCGGTACGCAAACTTGACGATGCGCGTGATCAGAAAGACGCGCTTTATCGTGAAGCACCTCATAATATTGAAGCAGAACAGGCGCTTTTGGGCGCAATTTTGATCAACAATGATGCGTTCTACCGCGTTTCAGACTTTCTCAAGTCGACTCATTTCTTTGAGCCTCTGCATCGTCGCATCTACGAAATTTCGACCGACCTTATTCGCGTTGGCAAAATGGCCAATCCGGTCACCATGAAGACCTTCCTGCCGAACGAAGGCAAGATCGGTGATCTGACCGTATTCCAGTATGTCGCGCGTCTTGCGACAGAAGCCGTGACAATCATCAATGCCGAAGATTATGGCCGTGCGATCTATGATCTTGCGACCCGTCGCGCACTGATCGGCATTGGCGAAGACATGGTCAATGTAGCCTATGATGCGCCGGTCGATAATGCGCCACAGGAACAGATCGAAGACGCCGAGCGTCGCCTTTTTGAACTCGCTGAAACGGGCCGTTATGACGGCGGTTTTCAGGCGTTTAAAGACGCTGTCACCACCGCAGTAGATATGGCCAACGCCGCATTCATGCGCGATGGTCATCTGTCCGGCGTATCAACTGGCATTCACATGCTTGATGGCAAGATGGGCGGTTTGCAGCCTTCCGACTTGATCGTACTTGCGGGTCGTCCGGGTATGGGTAAAACCTCGCTTGCAACCAATATCGCTTTCAACATTGCCAATGCCTATGAAGCAGACCAGCAGGCCGACGGTTCGATGAAAGCCAAAAATGGCGGTGTCGTCGGTTTCTTCTCGCTCGAAATGTCGGCGGAGCAGCTCGCAACGCGTATCATTTCCGAGCAGACAGAAGTGTCATCATCGAAAATCCGTCGTGGTGATATTACCGAATCCGATTTTGAAAAGCTGGTCGCCTGCTCGCAGCATATGCAGAAAATTCCACTCTATATCGATCAGACCGGTGGTATTTCGATTGCACAGTTGGCTGCGCGTGCGCGTCGCTTGAAGCGCCAGCGCGGCCTCGATGTTCTGGTAATCGACTATATTCAGCTGATGACGGGTTCTTCCAAAGCATCTGCACAGAATCGTGTTCAGGAAATCACCGAAATCACCACCGGCCTTAAAGCGCTTGGCAAGGAGCTTAATGTTCCGATCATTGCGCTTTCACAGCTGTCACGTCAGGTAGAAAGCCGTGAAGACAAGCGTCCACAGCTCTCCGATCTTCGTGAATCGGGTTCGATTGAGCAGGACGCCGACGTGGTGCTTTTCGTGTTCCGTGAGGAATATTACGTCAAGAACCTAGAGCCGCGTGATGAATTTGATCCGAAGTATGAAGAGTGGAAGCAGCACTTTGAAAAAGTGAAGGGCACGGCTGACGTGATCGTCGCCAAGCAGCGTCACGGACCAACCGGCACCGTTAAACTCGCCTTCCAGTCCGAGTTCACGCGATTTGCAGATTTGGCCGAGGGTTCCTATATCCCGGAGCAATATGAATAAATCCGAATGTTTCTTTTGGTCGCAATACCGAAACAATATGAATAGTTTTTCCGATCTCAAGGGGCGTGCCTGATGGCCAAGGCACGCATTCAGTTCATCTGTCAAAATTGCGGCGCAGTGCATACGCGCTGGGCGGGTAAGTGCGACGGTTGTGGCGAGTGGAATACGCTCGTCGAAGAAGGCACCAATAGCGGCATCGGGTCTGGCCCCGGCTCCATGCTTTCCAAGCGTAAAGGTCGCGCTGTCGCCCTCACCTCACTATCAGGCGAAATCGAAGATGCGCCACGCATCATTTCCGGTATCAGCGAACTTGATCGCGTCACTGGCGGTGGTTTCGTTCGTGGCTCAGCGATCCTGATTGGGGGTGATCCCGGCATCGGTAAATCAACGCTCCTGACACAGGCGGCAGCGGCCCTTGCCAATCATGGACATCGCATTGTCTATGTATCAGGCGAAGAAGCCGTCGCACAGATACGGCTGCGCGCGCAGCGTCTGGGCGTTGCATCGTCTTCCGTGGAACTCGCGGCTGAAACCAATGTCGAAGACATTCTCGCCACCGTATCCGATGGTAAGCGTCCCGATCTGGTCATCATCGATTCGATCCAGACGCTCTGGACCGACATGGCAGATTCTGCACCCGGCACAGTCACACAGGTTCGCTCTTCCGCACAAGCAATGATCCGCTATGCCAAGCAAACGGGCGCGGCCGTGGTTCTTGTCGGTCACGTCACCAAAGAAGGCCAGATCGCCGGTCCACGTGTTGTGGAACACATGGTCGATGGCGTCCTCTATTTTGAAGGCGAAGGCGGGCATCAGTATCGCATTCTTCGCACCGTAAAAAACCGCTTCGGCCCGACCGATGAAATCGGCGTGTTTGAAATGTCAGATGGTGGCTTGCGCGAAGTCTCCAATCCGTCCGAACTATTCCTCGGCGAACGCAATGCGAAATCACCGGGTGCTGCCGTTTTCGCTGGCATGGAAGGCACGCGCCCTGTTCTGGTCGAAATACAGGCACTCGTTTCCCCCTCGTCACTCGGCACACCGCGCCGCGCTGTCGTAGGCTGGGACGGAAGCCGTCTTGCGATGATCCTCGCAGTGCTCGAATCACATTGCGGCGTGCGCTTTGGCCAACACGATGTTTATCTCAATGTGGCGGGTGGCTATCGCATCAGCGAGCCAGCGGCTGACATAGCAGTTGCCGCAGCACTGGTTTCGTCCATTGCAGGTATTGCCCTGCCCGCAGATAGTGTTTATTTCGGCGAAATCAGCCTTTCTGGTGCTGTTCGTGCGGTTTCGCATGCGGTACAGAGACTGAAAGAAGCTGAAAAGCTCGGCTTTCAACAGGCGGTAGCACCCGGCGGAACCAGTGATCTTTGGAAAGATCGCAACTTCAGCCTCGTGGAAACCACTGCCTTATCGGACCTCGTTGTGCGCATTGCTGCATCGGGCCCGGCCAAAAAATGACCTTGTTCTGCAATCATCAGGTTGCAGATCATTGAATTTAATGAGATTTAACTGCGGAAGGTTTCGTCAACTTTCCGATGTTAATCTATCAAAAGTATGACTGCCCCGCAGGTGAACACATCCTGCGTATCAATTAAGGACAGCCCAGAATGCCGGTTACGCTACTTGATGGAATTCTACTTGGAATAACACTGGTTTCGGCCATTCTTGCGATGGTTCGCGGCTTCTCGCGCGAAGTGCTTTCGCTGGTTTCATGGGCCGCGGCAGCCGCAGCGGCTTACCTGTTTTACCAGCCTGTGCTGCCTTATCTCCAGCCATACATCAACAATGAGACAATCGCGAAAATTGCAGCAGCTGGCGCAGTATTCCTCGTGGTGCTGATTGTTGTGTCGCTCATCACAATGAAAATCGCCGATTTCATCATCGACAGCCGCATCGGTGCGCTTGATCGCACGCTCGGCTTCCTGTTCGGCGCTGCACGCGGCGTTCTGCTCGTGGTCGTTGCAATGCTGTTCTTCAACTGGCTTGTTCCAACAGGCCAGCCTGCATGGGTCACCAATGCGAAGTCCAAGCCAATGCTCGACTCGTTCGGCCAGCAGCTTGTCGAACTTTTGCCTGCCGATCCTGAAGCAACCATACAGCAGTTCAAACCGGGTCAGAATCCGCAGGCACCCGCCGGTAACACCACCGAGCAGCCAGTACCGGACGACACACCGGCTGCAAACTAACCTTCGAGAGCTATTTTGAAACCGGCAGCACAAAACTGCCGGTTTCATCTGTTTTTAGCCAAAGTTTTACCCTATATGAGCGGCTGAAACGCGCATCATGCAAGGGATCGCTTTTAAAACGCGGACTTTTGCTGTAAATGTTGCTTTTAGTAACCGCAATCGAAAGGTCTTGCGGACGATGTCCCAACAATCGCATGACGAAAACTCCTTTATGCTGGACGATGATACGTTGCATGAAGAGTGTGGTGTATTTGGTATTCTCGGCCATGAGGACGCAGCGGCGCTGACAGCCCTTGGTCTGCACGCGCTTCAGCATCGCGGACAGGAAGCTGCCGGTATCGTTTCCTATCACAACCGCCGCTTTCATTCGGAACGGCACATGGGACTGGTTGGCGATCACTTCACCGATGCCTCCACGCTCAACCGTCTACCCGGCGACCGCGCTATCGGCCACGTTCGTTATTCCACCACCGGCGAAACGATTCTGCGCAATGTGCAGCCGCTTTTCGCAGAACTGGAAGTTGGCGGCATCGCAATTGCGCATAACGGCAATTTCACCAATGGCATTACGCTGCGCAAGCAGCTGATTGCATCGGGCGCAATCTTTCAGGCGACTTCTGACACCGAAGTCGTGTTGCATATGATTGCGCGTTCGCGTCAGGCGACGTCGAGCGCTCGTTTTGTCGATGCGATCCGTCAGGTCGAAGGCGGATACGCCATGCTCGCTCTGACCCGTACCAAGTTGATTGCGGCACGCGATCCGGTCGGCATTCGCCCCCTCGTCATGGGTGAACTCGACGGCAAGCCAATCTTCTGCTCCGAAACCTGTGCTCTCGACATTATCGGCGCGAAATATATTCGCGACGTGGAAAATGGCGAAGTCATCATCTGTGAAATCCAGAAGGATGGCTCGATCACAACCGATTGCATCAAGGCCGAAAATCCGCAGCCGGAACGTCTTTGCCTGTTTGAATATGTCTATTTCGCACGCCCTGACTCGGTTGTTGGCGGTCGCAGCGTTTATGTTGCGCGCAAGAACATGGGCATGGAACTGGCAAAAGAATCGCCAATCGAAGCCGATGTTGTTGTCCCTGTACCAGATGGCGGCACGCCAGCAGCGCTTGGTTTTGCGCAGGCCAGCGGCATTCCGTTTGAGTATGGCATCATCCGCAATCACTATGTCGGCCGTACCTTCATTGAGCCAACACAGCAAATTCGTGCGCTGGGTGTTAAGCTCAAGCATTCAGCCAATCGTGCGATGATCGAAGGCAAGCGCGTGGTTCTGGTTGATGATTCCATCGTGCGTGGCACAACGTCGGTCAAGATCGTGCAGATGATCCGCGATGCTGGTGCTAAGGAAGTGCATATCCGCGTCGCAAGTCCGATGATTTTCCATCCGGACTTCTACGGTATCGATACGCCGGACGGCGATAAGCTGCTGGCGAACCAATATGACAGCCTTGAAGCGATGTGCCGTTATATCGGTGCAGATTCGCTGGAATTCCTCACCATCGACGGACTTTACAAGGCCGTTGGCGGCGAAGCTCGTGATCCAAAGGCCCCTGCCTTCACCGATCACTATTTCACGGGTGAATATCCAACCCGTCTTCTCGATCAGGAAGGCGAAAGCAACGTCCACACGTTGTCACTCCTTGCCTCAAACGGCTGATAGATTGTCTTCACGCAGGCGGCTCAACGGGCCGCCTGTTTCATCTCTAAGAATTACACTGGGGGTATAATGAGTATCGACCTTACAGGCCGCGTGGCCTTGGTAACGGGCGCATCGCGCGGTATTGGCTATTTTCTGTCGCTAGAACTGGCAAAGCGCGGTGCACACGTGATTGCCGTTGCACGGACCGTTGGCGGGTTGGAAGAACTCGACGACGATATTCGCAAAGTCGGTGGCAGCGCCACACTCGTTCCGCTCGATATTACCGATATGGAAGCGATTGACCGTCTTGGCGGCTCTATTCATGAGCGTTGGGGCAAACTCGACATTCTGGTTGCAAATGCTGGCATTCTTGGCACGATTTCCCCCATCGGCCACGTTGAAGCTAAAGTTTTTGATCAGGTCATGAATGTGAACGTTACAAGCGTATGGCGTCTCATCCGCACAACAGACACCCTGTTGCGCGCATCGGATGCCGGACGCGCCATTCTGCTCTCATCCGGCGTTGCACACACCTGCCGCGCTTTCTGGGCGCCTTATGCCGCTTCCAAGGCTGCTGTCGAGGTGATGGGACGTAGCTGGGCTGAAGAAACCAAGCAGATGAAGCTCAAGGTCAACTCGGTCAATCCGGGTGCGACCCGTACCGCCATGCGCGCAAAAGCCATGCCGGGCGAAGACCCTGAGACTTTGCCGACACCGCAGTCGGTTGCAGAAAAAATCGTCCAGCTTGCCGATCCGAAGCTCGACGTTACAGGAAAGCTTTACGACGTACGTCAGGATAAATTCCTCGACTATAATATGCCATCCTAATCACTGTTTTTCCGGCCTTGCATAACCTCAAGGCCGGAAGTATCCTTTTTAAATATTCCGCTCCCGCCGAACCATTCGGCCCTATTCTAAAGCGGCCCTCTCCCCAAGCGATATTACTTTGAAACCTACTTTCCCAATTTATTGGAGGAACAATGACTTACGACATGCAACGCTTTATCGCCATCAGCGGCGGTCCCGGATCAGGCAAAAGTACGCTAATTAATGCGCTTGAAAGCCAAGGCTTTGCCCGCAGTATCGAAGCAGGGCGCGCCATTATTCAACATCAGTCTAAGATCGGCGGAAACGCATTGCCATGGGCTGATCGCGCATTATTTGCGGAACTGATGCTGTCATGGGAAATGCGCTCATACGACCTTGCACTTGAGCAAAAAGGCCCGGTATTTTTCGACCGGGGCGTGCCGGATGTCATCGGCTATCTCACGCTTTGCGGCCTGCCCGTACCTGAGCATATGCACCGCGCAGCGTCGACGATTCAATATAACAGAACGGTGTTTCTTGCCCCGCCATGGGAGGCAATTTTTGGTCAGGATGCTGAGCGCAAACAGGACTTCGATGAAGCCGTGCGCACATTCAAAGTGATGGAAGAAACATATCGCGGGCTTGGATATGAAATCGCGCTCCTGCCGAAATCAACGGTTCAGGAGCGCGTGAATTTCATCCGCAAAACCTTGCCGTCAGACTTCTTCTGATGGCTCGCTTTCGAGCGCAGCATTACGATCAGCGGCTTCACGCTTGTTCCATGCCACCAGACTGAACGGCAGAAAAGCCAGATAAGCAAGAGCTGTCAGCGTCAGCGTGTGCCATGTGAAGCTCATCAGGAAAGCCACATAGATCACCACCAGCAAAATCAGCGGCATGACGAAATCGCGACGAATAAGTCCGCCTGCGGACTTACCATTATAGACCGGCAGACGGCTGACCAGCAGGAAAGCAATTGCTACGGTGAAAACCGCAACTGCGAAAGCAAGCCCCTTTGTTGGCGTGAGACCCAGAAAACCGAGATATACCGGCAACAGCACCAGCATCGCACCCGCAGGGGCTGGCACGCCGATGAAATAATTGCTCTGCCATGGCGGACGGTTCGGGTCTTCCAGCATCACATTGAAACGCGCCAAGCGCAGGCAGCAGGCAATTGCATAGAGAAGTGCTGCAATCCAGCCAAAAGAACGCGCCTGATCAAGCACATAGACATAAAGCACCAGCGCGGGTGCTACGCCGAAATTGACGATATCAGCGAGTGAATCCATCTGCTCGCCAAACTTCGACGAGCCTTTCATCATACGCGCAACGCGACCGTCCACACCGTCGAGAAATGCCGCAACCAGCACCATCATCACCGCAAGCTCGAAGCGGTGCTCAAACGCCAGACGAATGCCCGTAAGGCCCGCACAAATTGCGAGAACCGTGATGACATTCGGGACAACGATGCGCAGGGGTATCTGCGACAATCTAGGGCCGCGCGATGAATTCACGCGGCCATTCGGCTCGAAGGGTGGGAATGGTGTTTCCATCGGCTCAGGCGATCCGAACCACTGGCTCAGCGCGCTCACTGCCAAATTCGGCAAGCACCGTTTCACCCGCCACGGCTGTCTGGCCAATAGCCACTCGGACCGATGCACCCGCTGGCAGATAGACATCAACGCGTGAGCCAAAACGGATCAGACCGAAGCGTTCGCCGACAGAAAGATTGTCGCTTTCACGTGACCAGCAGACGATACGGCGTGCGACAAGACCTGCAATCTGCACAACGCCGACTTTACCGTTTGCACTGTCGATAAGAACGGAATTGCGTTCATTATCAGTGCTGGCCTTATCAAGCTCTGCATTGAGGAACTTGCCCGGGCGGTGGAAAATCTTTTCGATCTTGCCGCGTACTGGTGCGCGGTTGATGTGGACCGAAAACACATTCATGAACACGGAAACGCGCATCAGCGGCTCTGCACCGAGATCAAGTTCAGCTGGCGGTACAGCCGGACCAACGAAAGATACTTTGCCATCAGCCGGGCTGATCACCAAATCATCGGCGATTGGCGTCACGCGCTCAGGGTCACGGTAAAAATAAATGCACCAGATGGTCAGCACGAGGCCAACCCAGAAAAGCGGTTCCCATAGCCAGCCCAGAATGAGCGAAACCACGAAAAACGCCGCGATAAACGGATAGCCTTCACGATGGATCGGCACGAAAGTGTTACGGATTGTATCAGACAGGCTCATCGGTTTTCCTTTAGGTTTGGCCGTTTTTACCTCATCCTGTCCAAAATCCAAATCGATTTCGCAAATTATTCACGGCTGTTAGGGCGCGTGATCCTATCGTGCCTTATGGCCAGTAATTCGTATAACGCGTGAAAATGACAAAGAGCGCAAAGAGGATCGCCGCCGAGATCAGAAAAACACAGGCGATCTTATAGACGCTCCATACCAGCCACAGCGAAAATCTGATCATTTGCCCCCCTTATGAAAATACTGGCTTCTCGACTCGTCAGTAAAAACTTGCGCAACGAAATTTGCTGTCCACTCGCCCGTAATTTCGTAAGGCGTCCCACCTACTTCTATTTCTCTACCCACGAAATCGTCCATATCCAAAGGGTCTTTGAAGGTATCTTTGAAGTAGAATTGACTTTCACCACTAATTAGCAACATTGCGCCTTGTTTTTTAACAGCTCCCCGAGAATAGCCAATTACGCTACTCCATCCATGCGAAAACAAGACGGGCTTAAAATTATAAGAATTTCCGAAGTAGCACCACAATGGTCCCATCCCGCCTTCTCGAGCTTTGCTTGCAATCTGCCCTGACAACCGACGAAATGCGCCGTCATCTCCATCGTGATAAGCATAATGTTCTGCAATCTCTCGCAAATGGCCTATTTCCAATAAAGTTACCGGGCGGCCATTCCCATAATAATAATGCTTCACGAAATCTGAATTACTCCAGCGACCATAAGATGCTGCAAGACTCGATGAAAAATTATGCGTTGCATACTCTGTTGCCCCTTCGACATATGGCTCAGCGATGCATCGGCAATTATACTCTTCACCGGGATGGCCAGTCACAGGCCGTTCATTCCATGAGAATAATTTGCCGTCATTGGCAGCATGTTCGCTTCGCACGCGACCATCACGCTTTGTACGCCAAATATAATGTGTGGTGCTCCGCTCCTCAGCACCAACATTCGCTTTGTGTGACAAAGCTTGATGATAACGCGTCAGATACCGAAGAAACTTTTCTTCGGTGTGTGAAGCATCCATAATTTCGTTCCAAACACGAGGAACACTGCCATGTTTGATATAGTGACCGAAAGCTTCCCTGCGGCTTAATTCATTCAACCGCTGTCTGCTCTTATTGATCTTCGATAAATATATATTCATGAGCCCTCTCAAATTACAATTCCTGAGAGGGTAATGGCGATAGATCTTAAGGGGATAACTTATTCAAAAATTGGTTTCTATCAGGCTGCAAAGCTGCATTTCATCAGTGTGAACGACAACGGCGCTTTTCAAACCATGCAAGATTTTTCAAATTGGGATTATCAAAATTGCGTCGATCACAACGTGGCACCCGGCGATCTCTGTTCGTCACATATAGAAAGTTTGGAGACACCCAGTCTTTGTAATAACCATTACAGTCACCGATCAGTGTATCCCAGGGACCAACCCCTTTCCCGGCTCCATCGTCAGCAAGCGGAATAAGTCTGTTCGTTTCCCCATCGATTAATTGGAGACCAGCAGAGCTACGAACCTTTATATAGCGGTCATCAAAGCACATGCTTGAAATTCGAGTTGCAAGACGCGTTTTACTGTCAGATGCATAGAGGTTACTCTGACTCTGTCGTATTGAACCGTAAAATTCACGTTTCACGATCATACCATTGGGCAAGATAAAACTGTCGGTCAAATAGACAACGAGCAAAAACAAAATGCGCAAGCTGAGGATAGTTACAATCGCAACGCAGAAAAACTCGTAGACCTTCCAGGTCCACCAGAGTGTTTTTTTCCAAAATGTTTTTTGCCGAAATATCTGTGACATTGTCAGCCCCCAGACTGACAATGCCTTAATTTTCGATGTCTGCAAAGAGCCTTACTCAGCTGCGGGAACACCGCGGCTGACGACGCCCATATCATCACTTTCACGGACCTGACGCAGGCGTTCTTCTGCCTCGTCCGCTTCGCGCTGACGGCTCCACATCGAAGCATAGAGACCATCCTGCAAGAGCAGATCGCGATGCGTGCCACGCTCGGCAATCAGACCATCTTTCAGCACGATGATTTCGTCGGCGCTGATCACAGTCGACAGACGGTGCGCAATCACCAGCGTCGTTCGGCCACGGCTGACAATATCAAGCGCCGACTGGATTTCCTGTTCTGTCGCAGTATCCAGCGCCGACGTTGCTTCATCCAGTATAAGGATCGGCGGTGCTTTCAGGATCGTGCGGGCAATAGCCACGCGCTGCTTTTCGCCACCCGAAAGCTTCAGTCCGCGTTCACCCACCATCGCCTGATAGCCTTCCGGCAGATGCTTGATGAACTGGGAAATCTGCGCCATTTCAGCTGCCTTTTCCACTTCCTGATCGCTGGCATCGGTGCGGCCATAACGAATGTTATAGGCAATCGTATCGTTGAACAGCACCGTATCCTGCGGCACCATACCGATGACTTTACGCAAGCTTTCCTGTGTCACTTCGCGCACATCCTGCCCGTCAATCGTGACGGAACCCGACTGGACGTCATAAAAGCGGAACAGCAGACGCGAGATCGTGGATTTGCCCGCGCCGGATGGGCCGACAATCGCCACAGTTTTGCCCGCTGGCACTTCAAAGCTCACGCCTTTGAGGATCGGACGATTGGCATCATAGGCAAAATGCACATCATTGAAGCGGATCGCGGCCTTATCGACGCTGAGAGGCTCGGCAGTTGGCTTGTCCTGCACTTCCTGCTGCACATCGAGAAGGTCAAACATCTGCTCAATGTCGGTCAAACCTTGACGGATTTCACGATAGATGAAGCCAATGAAATTGAGTGGAATCGAAAGCTGCATTAGCATTGCGTTGATGAAAACGAAGTCACCCAACGACTGTGTGCCCACTTGCACTTCACGCGCCGACATCACCATTACAATCGCCATACCGACGCCGAAAATGACGGCCTGACCGAAGTTGAGCCAGCCGAGCGAGGTCCATGTTTTGGTTGCCGCATCTTCATAGCGCGCCATCGACGCATCGAAGCGCTTGGCTTCCATCGTCTCATTGCCAAAATATTTGACCGTCTCGAAGTTGAGCAGCGAGTCGATTGCCTTGGTATTGGCATCGGTGTCGGAGTCATTCATCTCGCGGCGAATATTGATGCGCCAGTCACTCGCCTTGATCGTGAACCACGTATAGGCAACGACCGTAACAGCCACGACGAGCAGATAGGAAAAACCGTAAGCGAAGGCGAAAATAACCGCCGTCAGTGCAAATTCCAGAATGGTTGGCAGCGTGTTGAGGATCGTGAAACGGACAATCGTTTCAATGCCCTTAGTGCCGCGCTCAATGACGCGCGAGAGCCCGCCTGTGCGCCGCTCCAGATGGAAGCGCAGCGAGAGCTGATGCATATGCACGAAGGTTTTATAGGCAAGCTGGCGTACCGCATGCTGACCAACACTGGCAAACAGCGCATCGCGCAACTGGTTCAAACCCGCCTGAACGATCTTGGCCGCATTATAGGCCAGCACAAGCATCACCGCGCCAGTGAGAAACAGCGGAATGTAATCGGCTGCATCAAGCTGACCATTCAGCGCATTTGTGACCCACTTGAAGAAATAGGGAACGAGGATCAGCACGAGCTTGGAAATCACCAGATAGAACGTCGCCCATACCACGCGCATACGCAGATCGGGGCGCTCAGATGGCCACATATAGGGCCACAGATTTCGCAAGGTTTTTAGCGTTTCGCCGGAATCGGCAGAAACAGTTTTAGGGGAACTCATGGTGTTTCTTTCAGATCAGACAGGTTTTTCGCAGCAGCCATTGTTGAAGGCTACAAGATGCGAACGAATTTTGGTCAATTGCTGCCAGTTGACGCTGTAGCGTGATGTCTGGCGGTCGGGCCGATAGTCGATAAGGCCAGCCTGGACGAGAACCTTGAGATGCTGCGACACCGTGGACTGCGCAAGGTCGAGACGACCGACAATGTCTTTGCAGCAGCAGGCATCTTCAAGAATAAGCTGCCGGAGAATGTGAATGCGAACGGAATGGCCAAGCGCTGCATATATGCGCGCAGCATCCTCATCGTCCACGCCCTGAACTGCGTCAGACATTATGTCTAAGGAAATATTCATCGTAAATCGACGATATACGATTATACTCAAAAAAGCAAGATTACGCAGTGCCATTTCTAAAGGACACTGCGTTCACGAAATGGAGATAACGCGTTTACATCAGTTTGCGGAATCGTGCAGGCGGCGCTGCACTTCATCATCGCCGAGCGGCTGCTGCGGCATCACAAAAACCTGCCCCGGTAGAATAAGGTCCGGATTACGGATTTGATCACAATTGGCGAGATAGATGGTGGTGTAGCGGGTGCCATGACCATAAGTGCGCTTGGAAATAGTCCAGAGATTGTCACCCTTGCGGATGATCACTGAGCCATCGACCTTCTGCAATGGTGTGCCACCGGCTGCATCTTCCGTTGCACTGTTCTGGCTGACTGTGCCCGTTGCAACGGCTGAGACATTCTCACCCGCCTCACGACGGAACGGCACGCGTGCGGTTGCTATCACACGGCCACTGGCATCCAGCAAATCAGCACGGATGATGTAATCACCCACCGCAAGCGGCTTCTGGCTTTGGACCAGAAAACGCCCTTCCGGTGAAATCGGACTTGAGCCGAGCAGAATATCGTTTGCATTAACGATAACAGTGCTGCCACCCTTCGCCTTGCCTGCAACGAAAACTTTGCTGCCTTCAATTTCCACTGCTTCAATGGCAATCGGCGCATCCACCGGCGCCGTTACCTGTGGTGCCTGCTCGCCTGTTTCCGTCGACGATGCAGCTTGCTGCGCAGGGGCTTCCGGCTTGGTGATCAGACGGCTTGCCTGACCCGGCTCTTCAACGAGCGCAAGAACCTGACCATTGTTGTTATCAGGCACGTATACGATTGCTGTCTGCGCCGAGGTTGCAACATTGGCGCCATCACCGCCTGCGCGCAGCACAAGCTGATGATCACCCGGTGGTAACGGCTGATCGAGAACAATAGCAAAATCGCCATTTTCACCGGCCTTGGCCGTTCCCAGCACTTTTGAACCCGAAATAATTTCAACGGCTGCATTGGCAGCGGCCTGACCCGCGATCACCACCGAGCCATCTGTTTCGACACGAAGAATGTCGAAAACAGGAACCTTGGCTTCTTTTGGCGCTTCCGGGGAAGCTGCGGGCGCTTTCTGCTCAGCGGATTGTTGCGCTGCCGCTTCCGCTGGCTTCTCAGGCTCAGCTACCGCAACAGGAGCCTGCGTCTCAGCGGTCTTAGGCGCGCCGCCCGTTTCGGGAGCCTTTGCGGCGATGTCCAAACCCGGTGCTGCGCCCTGCTCTTTCAGCGAATTCCAATAATACGCACCACCGCCCAGAATAAGGACGATAATAATACCGATAATTCCATATCTGTAATTTTGCATTTCGGCCCGAAACCCACATGAGTAAATTAGTCAATGGGTTTATCGCTTTTTTATGCGCCTCACAAGAAGTTGAGCCGAATTACAAAAATTATCGGTACTGATTATAAGAAAACTACTCTTCTTTACAGCTAATTGGCTTTTCCTGATCGGGATCATCCATCAGATTATAGAGATCAGCGCTGTCGCCTTTGGTCCACCAGATGTAAACGCCACCTGCATATTTCGCACCAGAACCCGCAAGCACATTGGCTGCGAGAACCGAAGCGTCTTCCATTTCAAGCTGCACAAGTGAGTTTTCACCGGCATTGTAATAGGTGGCAGAAACGTTCTGATCACCGCATTTATAAAGAACCGAGTTTTCCGTTACTTCGACATCGTCGGGCAGTGGAATGTTAATTTCTCCGGCCAGCGCACCCGATGCCACAAGCGAAAAACCTGTAGCCAAAACCAACTTCTTCATCATATCAAACTCCCTGCCTCATTGATGCTTCGCGACAGTTATAGCTTGAGACGCTTGACGCTGAAACCGCAAAAGCGCACAAGAAATTATGTCTCAGATTCGATCCATTTGTGTTTATTGCGGCTCTTCAACGGGCTTAAATCCAATCTATCGCGAAGCGGGCCTGACGCTTGGTCGCTCGCTTGCTGAACACGGCATTCGCCTTGTTTATGGCGGCGGAACACGCGGCATTATGGGCGCGGTTGCCCAAGGTGTGATGGAAGCGGGCGGTGAAGTCACCGGCATCATCCCGACCTTCCTGCTCGACAAGGAAGCAAGCTTAGAGAAAGCGCAGGAACTGACCGAGCTGATCGTGGTTGGCGACATGCACGAGCGCAAGCACCTGATGTTCCAGAAGTCGGACGCTTTTGTCACCCTTCCCGGCGGCATCGGCACGGTTGAAGAAATCGTGGAAATGATGACGTGGGCGCAGCTTGGCAAGCATCGCAAACCAATGGTTTTCGCCAATATCAACAATTTCTGGCAGCCAATGCTCACCCTGCTTGAGCACATGACCGCCGAAGGCTTTATTCATACCGCGCATCAGGTAAAGCCACTGGTGATTGATGAGGCAACAGACATCGTGCCTGCGATCATTGCTGCCAATGGCCGTGCGCATGAAGGCGATCCGAAAATCATCGAGAAGATGTAATCGCGGCTCTGAAACGATTGCATAACGAACAAAAGGGCGGAGCGATCCGCCCTTAACTCTATCTGGGAGGCAGAAATGAAAACGATTGGACTGATCGGCGGGATGAGTTGGGAAAGCTCGCAGGAATATTACCGCATTATCAACCGCGAAGTCCGCGCAAGACTCGGCGGCACGCATTCGGCCAAAAGCCTGATGTGGTCGATGGATTTTGCTGAAATCGAGCATCTCCAGCATCAGGGCAAATGGGACGAACTGACAAAGCTGATGATTGAAGCAGCGCAAAACCTTGAAAAAGGCGGCGCGGATTTCATCCTCATCTGCACCAATACCATGCATAAAATGGCCGCAGATATTGAACGCGCTACCTCAATCCCGCTTGTGCATATTGCCGACCCGACAGCAGAAAAAATCAAGGCCACAGGCTTTTCAAAAGTTGGTCTTCTCGGCACCGCCTTCACGATGGAACAGAATTTCTACAAAGGCCGCCTCGCTTCAAAATATGGGCTGGACGTTCTCACACCCGACGATGCCGACCGCAAAACCGTGCATGACGTCATCTATCAGGAACTGGTGGTCGGCGACGTGCGCGATGTTTCCCGCGAGAAATACCGCGCGGTCATTAACCGCCTAGTTGAGCGCGGCGCAGAAGCGATCATTCTCGGCTGCACCGAAATCATGCTGCTGATAGGCCAGCAGGATAGCCCCGTGCCGGTATTTGATACCACACGGTTACATGCGGAAGCAGCAGTGGATTGGGCGCTGGCTTAGGCTATTATTTCTTCACAAGTGTCGCCACGGCTTCGACATGTGGCGACCAGAGGAACTGGTCAATTGGTGTCACGCGGGTGATGCGATAGCCACCCTTCACCAGAATGGCGAGATCGCGAGCCAGCGTTACCGGATTGCAAGAGATGGCAACCACCTTGCCAACTTTAGATTTGGCCAATTCCTGTGCCTGCTCTTCAGCACCCGCGCGCGGCGGATCAAACACCACCGCATCATAAGGCAGCAGTTCCTTCGGCATCAGCGGACGGCGGAACAGGTCGCGCCGTTCGACCGAAACAGGCTTCAACCCCTGCACATGACGCACGCCACGATCAAGGGCAGCGAGAGCTGGCGCATCGTTTTCAATCGCGTGGACCGCGCTCTTTTCTGCAATACGCAGCGCGAATGTGCCTACACCACAGAAGAGGTCTGCAACGCGCTTGGCCTTACCGAGATGCGCCTGAACCAGCGAGACCATCGCTTCTTCGGCCTCGACGGTTGCCTGCAGGAAGCAACCCGGAGGCACCGGAACCGGCACTTTGCCAAAATGGATGATCGGCTTTTTAGGTTCGACGATGATTTCACCTTCATGCGAAAGGCGGGCAAAGCCCTTTTTCATCATGAGGGCGGTCAGCGCCCGACGCTGCTCATCGCTCAGCTTGCCGCAGCCGCTTGCTGCCAGATCAAGCCCGGAGGCGGTTACGGTTGCGGCCAGTTTGAACGGCTTTGAACCCGGCGCAATCAGCGCACCCACTTCGCGCAAGTCATCAAGATGCGCGATGATTTCCGGCACTGTGACGGCGCATTCGACGAGATCAATAATCTCATGGCTCTGGTGACGATTGAAACCGAGCAGCACGCCTTTTTCCGTCTTACGCGCCGCAAATGTTGCGCGGCGACGCGACTGAGGCTGGCAAGCGACAAGCGGGGCGACCTCGACATCAAGGCCGCGTCCCCTGAGAGCGGAGACGACCAGCTCGCGCTTCCATGCGCGATAAGGCTCATCCTGCCAATGCTGCAACGCGCAACTGCCGCATTCTTCAAAATGCTGGCACGCAGGATCCTGACGCTCATTGGAGGTTTCAAGCAACGCCATCACCGTGCCACGGTTCTTGTCGCGTGCAACATTGGCCACTTCGCCCGGCAGCGTGAAAGGCACAAAAAGCTGGCCATCGGGAAGATTGGCGACGCCATCGCCGCCCGCACCTATCGAGCGGATTGTTACTTGCCCAGTTGCTGGCGTCGTCATTGGTCTTTCTTTCCTGCCAAGAGATATTCACGATTGCCATCACCGCCCTCAATGGGCGACGGGCAAAGGCCCAGCGCTCGCCAACCGGGTTGCGTTTCCAGCCATGATTTCAATTCTTCCGCAATGCGTTCGCCGTCTTTCGGGTCACGCAGAATGCCGCCTTTGCCGATGACTTCGCGCCCGGCTTCAAACTGCGGCTTTACGAGAAGCGCGCAGATAGCATCTTTTTGCGCAAAGGCCAATGCCGGAGGCAAAGCGAGTTTCAGCGAGATGAAACTGACATCCGAAACAACGCAGCCAATATCGCGCCCATCAAGGTGGCTGAAATCAAGCGCACGCGCATTCACGCCTTCTTTGTTGGTCACGCGCGGATCATTGCGCAATGTCGGATGCAGCTGATCGTGCCCCACATCGATAGCAACGACATGATGAGCGCCGCGTTCGAGCAGCACCTGCGTAAAACCGCCGGTCGATGCGCCAATATCAAGCGAATTCAGCCCTTTAACATCGAGATTGAAGTGATCAAGCGCTGCAATCAGTTTGAGTGCTCCGCGCGAAACATAGGCGCTGGCCGGATCATCGACGCTCAATTCAACCGTGCGCAAAACATTTTGCCCCGGTTTGATGACAGCCTTGCCGTCAACCTTCACCGTGCCACGCTGGATTGCATCGCGCGCACGCGAACGCGTAGCGAACACGCCGCGATCAACCAGCAACTGGTCGAGACGCGGGCGGTTATCCGTCGATTGCTCGCTCATATTTACGCGCGGAACGGTGCCGCGACTTCTTCGCGGCCCAGTGCTGCAAACACCGTGTGTACGATACCAGCGCGGTCAAGACCAGCATTAGCATACATGACTTCCGGCTTGGCGTGATCCTGATAGCTATCCGGCAGGGTCAGCACGCGCACCTTCAGGCCGCGATCCAACAGACCATCGGTTGCAAGGAATTGCAGCACATGGGCAGCAAAGCCACCAGCCGCACCTTCTTCAATGGTCACCAGCACTTCATGCTCACGCGCAAGACGGCGGATGAGGTCATGATCAAGCGGCTTGGCAAAACGTGCATCGGCGACTGTTGTTGAAAGACCTGCTGCGGCCAGTTCATCGGCAGCGCCCAAGCATTCCTGCAAGCGCGTGCCAAATGACAAAAGCGCCACCTTGGTGCCTTCGCGCACGATACGGCCCTTGCCGATTTCAAGCACCGAGCCACGCTCCGGCAGTTCCACACCAACACCATCGCCACGCGGATAGCGGAAGGAAATCGGGCCTTCGTCATATTCCGCAGCCGTGCGCACCATATGGCGCAGTTCGGCTTCGTCGGATGCAGCCATGACCACGAAGCCTGGAAGCGCCGCGAGGAAGCCTGTGTCAAACGAACCGGCATGGGTCGGACCATCGGCACCCACCAGACCAGCGCGATCAATCGGAAAACGTACGGGCAAGTTCTGGATCGACACATCATGCACGACCTGATCATAGCCGCGCTGAAGGAAGGTCGAATAAATGGCACAGAAAGGCTTATAGCCTTCGGAGGCAAGACCAGCCGCGAAAGTAACTGCGTGCTGTTCAGCAATGCCGACATCAAAGACGCGCTTTGGAAAAACTTCGCCAAACAGATCAAGGCCGGTGCCAGTCGGCATGGCCGCTGTGACGGCTACGATCTTGTCGTCGTGGCGCGCTTCTTCAATCAGGCTTGTGCCAAAAATCTTGGTATAGCTTGGCGCATTTGCCGGTGGCTTGGACTGCTTGCCGGTAATCACGTCGAACTTATTGACGCCGTGATATTTGTCGGCAGCGGCTTCCGCAGGCGCATAGCCTTTGCCCTTCTGCGTCACCATATGGATCAGCACAGGGCCGTCCTGCGTGTCACGCACGTTTTTGAGGATTGGCAGCATATGGTCGAGGTTGTGACCATCAATCGGCCCGACATAATAAAAGCCAAGCTCTTCAAACATCGTGCCGCCGGTAAAGAACGCACGGGTAAATTCTTCCGACTTGCGCGCTTTATCCTGCAAGAATTTCGGTAGTTTCTTGGCAACCTGCTTTGCAGCTTCACGCACGCTGCGATAGGTCTTACCCGACACCAGACGCGCCAGATAGGCGCTCATGGCACCGGTTGGTGGCGCAATCGACATGTCGTTGTCGTTGAGAATGACGATCAGGCGTGCATCAAGCGCACCGGCATTATTCATGGCTTCATAAGCCATGCCAGCCGACATCGAACCATCGCCGATAACCGCAATCACGTTGCGTTTTTCGCCTGAAAGCTCAGCGGCAACGGCCATGCCAAGACCAGCAGAAATGGAGGTCGAGGAGTGCGCCGCGCCAAACGGATCATATTCACTTTCAGCGCGCTTGGTGAAACCCGACAGGCCGTTTTCCTGACGCAGCGTGCGGATGCGGTCACGGCGTCCGGTCAGAATTTTGTGCGGATAGGCCTGATGACCAACATCCCAAATGATCCGATCATGCGGCGTATCAAAGACGTGATGCAGCGCGATGGTGAGTTCCACCACACCAAGCCCGGCCCCCAGATGCCCGCCCGTTGTCGAAACCGCGTCGACCAATTCAGCGCGCAATTCTTCCGCAAGCTTTGGCAAATCCTGTTCCGGCAATGCACGCAGGGCTTCCGGTGTCGGTGCCTTATCGAGCAATGGGGTGATGGGTCGGGACATTAAAACAACCTGTTTCTGGTTTGAATTTTATTTGTCGGTATAGCAGCAACCGAAGCAGATCAAGCTTACCGAAGCGCACATGCACATGACGAGACATCATGTCATGCCTATTTATTCAGGCAAAGGTATGAATTCTTCTTCATCGCCCGGCACAATATCGAAGCGCCCGGTGCGCCATTCTTCTTTGGCCTGCTCGATGCGCTCTCTGGACGACGACACGAAATTCCACCAAACATAGCGCTTCGAGCCAAGAGCAGCACCGCCAAACAGCATAAAATGCGCGCCATCCGACCCGGCCTGCACGACAATATCATCACCCGGACGAAAAGCCAGCAAACGATCTGGTGGAAACACATCGCCGCCAATGCCAACATTGCCGCGCAGCGTATAGATCGCGCGCTCTTCGGTCGTTGGCGGTATATGAAAGCGCCCGCCGGGCAGCACTTCAATATCGGCATAAAGCGTTTCGGCATGCTGGATGACCGGCGATGAGACGCCATGCATCGAGCCAATAATCAAACGCCCGTTAAATTCACGATCTTCCATCAGCGGCAAATCGGGCGAATTGGTGTGATAAAAATGCGGATCGGTTTCTTCAAATTGCTCAGGCAGAGCCAGCCATGTCTGTATGCCGGAAATTGCCAGTGGGCCATTGCGCTCTTCTTCCGGCGAACGCTCGGAATGCACGATACCACGCCCCGCCGTCATAAGATTGACGTCACCGGGACGGATCACCATTTCCGTGCCAAGACTGTCGCGATGGCGGATATGACCATCAAACAGATAAGTAACAGTAGAAAGCCCGATATGCGGATGCGGACGCACGTCAAGCGCATCGCCGTCCTTCAGCACTGCCGGTCCCATGCGATCAAAGAAGATAAACGGCCCCACCAACCGCCGCTTCACGGTTGGCAAAGCACGACGCACTTCCAGCCCGCCAATATCGCTCGTGCGCGGAATAACCAGCGTTTCGATTGCATCAACGGAGGTCTTGTCGCCAAGCACCGGATCAGGACAGGGAAAAAAGCTCATTGGGCTGCCACCAAATAAAAGCGCACCGGCAAGCCGTTTGCCGGTGCGTGATTTTTACAAAAATAGAGCTGTGTCAGCGATTGTGCAACAGGCGCGACAATTCGTTCGTGTCAGGCACCTGTCCATTGGCGGTGAGCTTATCCACCAAGCCCGGAAGCACTTGCGAGAGTTGATTGAGCAGTTCCTGCTGATCAATGCCTGCATGGGCTGCGATTTCGCTTAAAGTTTTATTGCCGAGCGCATCACCAAGCTGGCCGGGCTCGATCTGGTGATTGCTGCCCTGCCCGACCCATGAATCGACCTTATCACCAAGACCTGCCTGTTTAAGCTGATCCAGAAGACCGCCAAGACCGCCACCCAACGGACCGGGGGCTGCGGGCGCAGATGACGCACTGCCACTTGCAAGCGCACCGCCAAGCAGACCACCAAGGCCACCCAGAATACCGCCAAGTAGCCCACCGCCATTATCTTCCTGCTGAGCCGATTGGTCTGGAATGGATGCCGGCTGTTCAGGTTCGTCACTATGCCCTTTCAGCATTCTTCCGACCAGCAGCGCGCCGAGGGCAATCAGAACCGGCTTGGCAAGGCTGCCGCCGGGGATCGGCGAATTGTTGGAATTGTCGTCATAACTTCCCATCACACGATACTCCCTGTTGGTCGCTGTGGTTTTCTCACACGCGATAAGTTAAGGTGAAATAAGTTTTCGCCTTTGACAAGCATTATACCTTGCCAAATCGAAACTATTGTGAAAATTTTCTAAACGTCTGATGCAAAACCTTATTTTCGCAATCGGAGATATTAGATGTCTATAATAAGTTGGATTATTCTAGGCCTGATTGCCGGCTTCATCGGCAGTAAAATTGTCAATAAAAGTGGTCAGGGACTGTTCTTCGACATTGCACTGGGCATTGTCGGGGCAATCGTTGGCGGCGTTCTTTCTTCAACACTGTTTGGTCGCGGCGTCACTGGCGCATTCGACCCAATGAGCCTTATCATTGCAATCATTGGCTCGATCCTTGTCCTGTGGGTCTATCACAAGATCACCGGCAAGCGTTCCATCGGCTAAAAAACACGCTATAGTGCTATGGCTCCGGTTCACGCCGGAGCCTTTTTCTTACCAATCTTTAGGAAGCACTGACAGCCGATGGGTTTTATCGAACATTACATCGCAGCTTATGGCGCTTTTGCCATATTCGTCATCGTCTATTTTGAATCTTTCGGCGCACCGCTCCCCGGTGAAAGCGCATTGATCGCCTGCTCGCTGCTGGCACTCAATGGCACGCTGCATATTGAGCATGTGCTAATGGCCGTATTTATCGGCGCTGTTCTGGGAGACTGCACAGGTTACATCATCGGGCGTTATGGTGGCCGTGCGCTGATCCTGCGTTACGGCAGTCGCGTTAAAATCACACCTGAACGGCTCGAACATTTTGAAAAGATGTTTGAAACAAAAGGCATTTATGTCGTTGCCACTGCGCGCTTCGTTGTACTGTTACGACAGTTGAACGGCATTATCGCCGGTTCAATGAAAATGCCGCCGCTGCATTTTCTGGCCGCCAATATCGTCGGTGCAGCTGGCTGGACGCTTGTGTGGGGACTTGGTCCGTATCTGCTCAGTGGCGTACTTGCGCCTTACGCCACTCATTTCAAACACCTATTCCATTAGCCAGCTTTGAAACGATTATTTTTTCGCACTTCATCGCCGTTGCAAACCAACAACAGTAAGCATCAAAATAGCTTCGTCAGAATTATTTTCAGACAGTGTTGCCTAGTCATTAAAACTTCACTGATATGACATGTAATTGATATTGTTTGTTTTTTTATCCCCACTATAAGCGCTCCAGTCACACCTCACTTATTGGAGTTTCTTATGAGGGTTAAGCATTTTCTCTGCGCTTCGGCTGCAGTATTTTCGTTCGCATCAGTTGCGCAGGCTGCTGACGCGATTGTTGCACCAGAGCCAGAAGCAGTAGAATATGTTCGCGTTTGCGATGCATACGGCGCTGGCTACTTCTACATTCCAGGCACCGAAACCTGCCTGCGTATCCATGGTTATATTCGTTACGACATCAAGGGCGGTGATGACGTTTACGCAAAAACCCTGGCTAAGCGCGAACGCGATACTTATGATATGAAGTCGCGCTTTGAACTCCGTCTGTCCACTGCAAGCGAGACAGACCTTGGCACACTCAAGACCTATGCCGATGCACGCTTTGACTGGAACAACGGAGCAGAAGGCTCAAGCGGCCAGCTTCGCTATGCTTATATCCAGCTCGGCGGCCTTCGCCTTGGTCTCGATGAATCGGCATTCGTAACCTTCACCGGCTACCTCGGCGACGTCATGAACGACGACGTTATTCTGGCAGGCGGCACCCGCACCAATGCAATCAGCTACACTTTTAAGGGTGGCAATGGCTTCTCGGCTATCATCGCAGTTGAACAGGGTCAGGCTGCAAACAGTGATTTCAACAAGTCTGTGCTGATTGATGACTACATGCCACATGTTGTTGGCGGTCTGAAATACGCTCAGGATTGGGGTTCGATTGCTGGTGCCGCTGCTTACGATGCACTCAACGAAAAGTGGATGGGTAAAGTTCGCCTCGACGTAAACGTAACTGACCAGTTCTCGATCTGGGGACAGGGTGCTTACAAGTCGATTGACGATACTTATGTCGCTGGCGTTCGTCAGGTTGACAGCTTCTACGGCACATGGGGCGGCGATTGGGCTGTCTGGGGTGGCGCGAAGTACAAGTTCAACAAGAAGGCCGCCTTCAACATTCAGGCAGCTTACGAAGAAGCTGGTCGTTTTGCAGGCACCATGAACGTTGCTTACACGCTCGTACCTGGCTTTACTGTAACGCCTGAAATCTCGTACACCAAGTGGAACGACGATCATTCTGCGCTCAAGGGCAAAGACGCGGTTCAGGGCATGGTTCGCTTCCAGCGCTCGTTCTAAGCAATATTGCTTAGAACAAATTTGCGTCGCTAAAGCCTACCGACCTCCAGTCAGACCGAATGCGACACAAAGAAATAGCGGCTCCAAAAGAGCCGCTATTTTTATATCCAGATAAGTTTTTTAACTGATCTTATTCAGCGTCGAGCGGCTCAGTGCCTACAGGCTGGCCATCGCGACCAACGCGAATCTTCTCGACCTTGTCTTCCGCAGATTTGAGCAGCGTATCGCAATGCTTTTTCAGTGCTTCGCCGCGCTCATAGATGCGGATCGATTCTTCAAGCGGCACATCGCCCCGCTCCAAAGCATCGACGATCTTCTCAAGCTGCTTCAAGGCGTCCTCAAAGCTCATAACTGCAATGTCGGTGTTGGACGGTTCGGTTACCATGGTTTATCCTTTCAACAGCCGCGTAATATGGGAAGACGCGGACTGCGACAAGCCCTCAAGATCATATCCACCTTCAAGCACACTCACCAGCCGGTGATTGCAGAAGCGTTCTGCACGCTCCATGAGCTTGCCGGTCGCCCAATCGAAATCCGCTTCATCAAGATTAATCTCGGAAAGAGGATCGCGAAAATGCGCGTCGAAGCCAGCTGAAATAAGGATCAAATCTGGCCGGAAGTTGTCCAAAGCGGGCAATACACGACTATTAAATGCCTCGCGAAATTCGCGACTGCCGGTATTGGGCGAAAGCGGCGCATTGACGATATTGCCAACGCCCACTTCATCTTTGCGGCCTGTGCCGGGAAAGAGCGGAAACTGATGCGTCGAGCAGAACAAAACGCTCGCATCGTCTTTGAAAATATCCTGCGTTCCGTTGCCGTGATGCACGTCCCAGTCAACAATCGCAATGCGCTCCGCACCATGATTGCGCTGAGCATAACGTGCGGCGATCGCCACGTTGTTAAACAGGCAAAAGCCCATGGCAGTTGCAAGCTCAGCATGATGACCGGGCGGACGCGAGGCGACAAAGACATTATCGGCCTGCCCTGAAAACACGTCATCGACTGCGTTAGTTGCGGCACCAATTGCCAGAAGCGCCGCCTCCCAGCTTTTGGGACTTACATAAGTATCGACACCGAGCTTGTTGATTGGCTGCGGCGCTTCCTCATCATCAACCGGATCAGGAATCTGCCGACGAATTTCATCGACATAGCTTTCGGGATGCGCGAGCAGAATGGCATCTTCGGATGCCATTTGCGCTTCCACACGGTCGAGACGGTAAAAATCCGGCCCGTCCAGCTCGCTCATCAACGCACGAATACGGTCAGGCCGCTCGGGATGTCCGGGCGGCACGATATGCTCAAGGTAGGTCGGATGCCAGTAAAGCCGTGTTGTCATTGCGCTCCTCTAGCATCCTTAGCCAACAACTCTATGTCAGATAATTTCCGTGCGCGTGATATTGATGCCGAAACCTTCAAGACCAACATAGTGCCGCTCACGCGAAGCCAGCAGCACAATCGACGTAATGCCGAGATCTTTCAGGATTTGCGCACCAAGGCCGATCTGACGCCACTCTTCTTCACGCGCCACAGCTTCCGCATGGGCTTCATGCTCGCCAAGCAAAGCTTCACGCGCACGCGCATCGCGATGATCAGAGCGCACACCAACGGAATCTTCACGCAGATAAACCAGGACGCCACGGCCTTCATTGCCCATGCGTTTCATAATCTCGTCGAGATTGCTGCCACCATTGCCGAACACATCGCTCAGCACATCTTCGCGATGCAAGCGCACAGGCACTTCTTCGCCGTCGCGAATGTCACCAAAGACAACGGCCACATGCTGCATCGGCTCCCATGGAAGCTCATAAGTATAGGCATGGGCCGGACCTGCGCAGGTATTGATGGCAGCATCACCGATGCGCTTAACTAAAGTTTCCTTGCGCTGACGATAGGCAATAAGATCAGCAACCGTAACGCGATGCAGCTTATGCTGCTCCGCAAAGCTTGTCACATCAGGTCCGCGCATAACGGTGCCATCATCATTGATGAGTTCGCAGATCACGCCAATCGGCGGCAAGTTTGCAAGCTTGCAAAGATCAACTGCTGCCTCGGTATGACCGGAGCGCATCAGAACGCCGCCTTCGCGCGCGATCAGCGGGAAGATATGGCCCGGACGTACGAAATCCGAAGCACCGGCATTCGGGTTTGCGAGATTGCGCACGGTGAGCGTGCGATCATCAGCAGAGATGCCCGTGGTGGTGCCATGACGATAATCAACCGTGACCGTAAAAGCAGTCGTGTGAGCCGATTCGTTTTCGGCAACCATCGGCGCCAGATTGAGGCGCTTCGCCTCCTCGCGCGGCATCGGCGTGCAAACGATACCCGATGTATAGCGCACGATGAACGCCATCTTTTCCGGCGTACAATGAACAGCGGCGACGATCAGATCGCCTTCATTCTCGCGTCCATCATCATCCATGACCACAACGATTTCACCGCGTTCAAAAGCGCGTAGCGCATCAACGACCTGTTTC
Organism: Brucella sp. 21LCYQ03; assembly: GCF_023554105.1. Classification (GTDB taxonomy): domain Bacteria; phylum Pseudomonadota; class Alphaproteobacteria; order Rhizobiales; family Rhizobiaceae; genus Brucella. The sequence continues at coordinate 185,944 of NZ_JAMJWE010000004.1, read as the reverse complement.
TGATTATAGCTCATTTCAGCCTCAATCTTTGTCCCTCAGTTTCAGTATCTCGCTTTCACGCATGTCGTTATCGGAAAACCGGTTCCCACTTTTCCGCGACATACTCAGAACCGGCCCAAAGTTCCTGAAACTTGTCTCTGAATATTTTATACGCGTCCTGTCTGTCCGCGATGGCGCAGATAATGATCGGCAATGGCACAAGCGACCATCGCTTCGCCAATCGGCACAGCGCGGATGCCCACGCAAGGATCATGACGCCCCTTGGTCATCACATCCACTTCCTTGCCCTGCGCATCAATCGACTTGCGCGGCGTAAGGATCGACGATGTTGGCTTCACTGCGAAACGCGAGACGACCGGCGCACCGGTTGCAATGCCGCCCAACACACCACCGGCATGATTGGATAGGAACACCGGCTGGCCATCATTACCAATCCGCATTTCGTCGGCATTTTCTTCGCCAGTTAGACGCGCGGCTTCAAAACCATTGCCAATCTCAACGCCCTTCACGGCATTGATCGACATGAGATAGCTTGCAATGTCCTGATCGAGCTTGCCGTAGATCGGCGCACCGATACCGGCAGGAACACCTTCGGCCACGATTTCAATAATCGCGCCAATGGACGAGCCGTTCTTGCGGATGCCATCAAGATATTCTGCAAATACCTCGACCGAACCCGCATCCGGCGTGAAGAACGGGTTGTTATCGACTTCGTTCCAGTCCCAGCGCGAGCGATCAATGTCGTGAACGCCCATCGAGACCAGCGCGCCACGCACCTGCAAACCCGGAACAACCTTACGCGCAATAGCACCTGCTGCAACGCGCGCAGCGGTTTCGCGCGCCGAAGAGCGTCCACCACCGCGAAAATCGCGAATGCCATATTTCACATCATAGGCATAATCGGCATGGCCCGGACGATATTGCCGTGCAATGTCACCATAATCCTTGGAACGCTGATCGGTGTTTTCGATCATCATCGAAATTGGCGTGCCAGTGGTGGTCATCGTGACGCCATCGTCGCCTAAAAGCACACCGGAAAGCACACGAACCTGATCCGGCTCGCGGCGCTGCGTCGTGTATTTTGACTGACCCGGCTTGCGCTTATCGAGATAGGATTGAATTTCGGCCTCGGTAAATGTGATGCCGGGAGGGCAGCCATCCACGACACAACCAAGCGCAATACCATGGCTTTCACCCCAGGTTGTTACGCGGAACAGATGACCGAAACTGTTATGAGACATGAGCTAAGCCTGATTACGGAGCGCCTTTTCCGGCAAGATATGGGGCGGTTTTATTGGCCTTTTGAGCAACGGTCAAATTATTGCTGGGCATAGCGCATCAGGATCGCAAAATTTCCATCAGATCATCCACATGCCGCATTCTTTTTGACACATTCCACCGGCTAAAATACGCCCACAAATGAAGTTGCTTCCCTCGGTTTCAGCTCTTAGTGTTTGCTAAAAAATCCGGGAACAATCGCAAAATGCAATTCGTGTCGAATCAGTCAGTGGACGGTCGGGCACCCAAATGGAGGATAGCACCCATGCAATATATTGTGGGACTGCTCTTTATCATTGCTTCGCTCTTTTCGACCGTCGCAATGGCAGATGATGTTGAAGGCAAGATCACTGGCATCAATCAGGATAAGGAAACGATTACGCTTGATGACGGCAAGACCTATAAGTTGCCGGGCGAGTTCGATTATTCCGCCATCAACAAGGGCATGAAGGTCATCATTCTTTATGATGAAGCCGATAATACGCGCTTCATCACCGACATTCAGGAAGCGCCGTAACATCAGCTTACAGCAAGCACTTCGCCCGTGTCGTATTGACGAACGAAATCGACACGGGTTCCGTCCCAATGATAACTGTAATGCCGACCCTGAACGGGAATCGTTATAACATTCGGCCAGAAAATCCCGATACAACAGCCACCGCGCATCCGCACACTTGGCCATAGAAGCCCATGACTGCCGCTTGCGCGCAGGTCTCTTCCGGCAACATGAGACGCTGCATAATCGACCGGATCAAGGACACCCGGAGCTGCGCTCACGTCGTCTAATTCCTTATCCACACTGCCAATCAGCACCCGAAAATCTGAGGTCCAGCCCGGCTCTTCCTTGGTTGCGCGCATGAATTTTTCATGATGATGAATGGTTTCAGCCAGTGCCACATCTTCGCGATCAGCGGCATAATAGATGCCGTAACTGCCATCGCTGAAACGCCCCGGACGGGTTATCGAACAATGCACAAAAGGCGCCATCACATAGGTTGCGCCCTGCCCTGCAACGCGCCGGTCGGCCGGAACTTTGCCCAAATCTCCGATTTCAAACCGAATACGCGGATTGGTTTTTTCCTCGACCGAAGCCAGTGCTTCCCAGTCACGCGGGTCGGCAATATCTTCAAACAGATCGATTGGCGGATGAATGGAGCGGATAATACGAAACGTCTGCGGCCATTGAACATGTCGCTTTTGCGCCAATCCGCTTACCACGCGCCGCGCTCCGCATTGAGCCATTCGCGAAGGGCGGCGAGATCAGCAATTTCGCCGCGCAGCATAAGATCAAGCGCCGAAAGACCGCCGAAAGCGTCATTGGGCTTTCTGATCCATGCGTAGCCGCGTGCGGCATCGCGGAACATATAGCGCAGGCCTTTGTGAATACCCATCAGATGCGCCATACGCATCCGCAGGTCGCGATCAATCCGGCCAATGCTGCCGTCTTTCCAGCGCGCCCATGTGCGCGGCGACATATCGCCCAACAATGTGCAGGCTTCCATATCCGAAAGCTTCCAGACCTTTAGCAAATTAACCGTTGTGCGCGCCAATGCACCGGCTTCTTCGTCGGTAATCGCATGCGTCAGAGTGCCTGCTGGCGTGATACTGATCGGCTGAAGTTCCATCGCGCACCTTCCTTATGGCGAAAATATAGCATAATTTTGCCAAATGGCAAATAATGATCTTCCGGGTGACGTCGTTGCTAGACTTTTAAGGCCGAGTCTGCTTGTGTCCGAGAGATGGGGGCCTCCAATAATCCGGTCAGGCCGAGTATTGAGTCTTGGGGCAAACATCGATGGATGATCCGATAAAATCACTCGACAGGCCGGGAAATCGATCGGCACAAGCGCGCTATGTATTCTTTGCGGCGCTAACTGGAATGTTGACCGGAACTGTCGGATCTTATTTTCATCTTATCATTGATGCATTGATGACATGGCCGCAGAAGCTGGGCCAATACATCACCGGAACATCGCTTATCGTTGCAGCAGCACTGTTTACAATGTGCTGCACAGTTCTTGCAGCTTTCATTGTTCGTCGTTTTGCGCCCGAAGCTGGCGGCAGTGGCGTTCAGGAAATTGAAGGCGCGATGGAAGGCTTGCGTGAAGTCCGCTGGCGGCGTGTCCTGCCTGTAAAATTTCTCATGGGCATCACGTCAATCTCATCAGGCCTCGTTCTGGGGCGCGAAGGCCCGACCATCCACATTGGCGCATCACTTGGTGCTGCAATTACTGATTTCTTCAAAGTCAGCGAAACTGAACGGCGTGGCATCCTGGCTGCGGGCGCGGCTGCGGGTCTTGCCTGCGCGTTTAATGCGCCACTAGCCGGTGTTCTGTTTATCGTTGAAGAAACCCACAAGCAGTTTCCCTATACATTCCGCACCTATATGGGTGTGATCGCGGCCGCCCTTCTCGCAACCGTTATGACGCAGATTATCGGCGGAACCGCACCCGATATGTCGATGCCTGATGTAAAAGCAGCGCTTGAACATCTCCCCGCCTTTGTGGTGCTCGGCTGTCTGCTTGGCTTCGTTGGCGTGGCGCTCAATGGTGGCATCATGTGGGCGGTCGATTTTGCAGCGCGTATGCACAATCGCGTGCCTTATCTTTATCCGGCGATCATCGGGCTATGCGTGGGAGCACTGTTTATTGTGTTGCCTTATTCGGTCACTGGCGGCGAGCATATCATCATGGAGCTTGCTCACCAGAAAACCGGCTTGGCATTGCTGCTTCTGCTGGCCTTTGCGCGCTATTTCACCATGGTCGGCAGCTATTCCAGCGGTGTTCCGGGCGGCATTTTTGCGCCAATGCTCACACTGGCGACCTGTATCGGACTGGCGTTTGCTGGCATCATCAGTGTGCTTCTGCCCGATGCAGGCATCATGCCGCTGGCATTTGCGATTGCCGCGATGGGCGGGCTGTTTACGGCATCGGTTCGCGCGCCAATTGTCGGCGTTGTTCTGACGCTCGAACTCACAGGTGCATATGGCATGGCGATGCCGCTGATTGCCACCTGCCTCACAGCCAATCTTGTTGCGCAATGGATTGGCGGTAAGCCTATCTATGAACAGCTTCTTGATCGAACACTGGCACAGGCTGGCATCAAACCGAAAGACAGGCCAGCCGAGTCGCATACGGGGCTGGCTTAAACCCACTCAAGCTTGTTGTTCTCGAATTTCAGGATCTTGTCCTGCGGGATCGAGAGATTGGCCGCAGCATGGCCATCCATATCGCCATAGAGATAGAACAGCGTGCGAATGCAGCCGCCATGCGTCACGCAGACCGTTGGCCATTCAACCGCTTCGACCCAGCGGCCAATGCGCTGTGACAGGCGCATATAGCTTTCAGCCGTCTCGCCCGGCGGTATAAAATTCCACTTGTCCTGAGCGCGGGCATCGAGAAGATCTTCGCGCTCTTTGGCAATGTCTTCCATCATGAAGCCCTGCCAATCGCCGAAATTCACTTCCATCAATTGCGGGTCGGTGCGGAAATCATAAGGATCAAGGCCCATGCGCAGGCGAATGCGCTCCATGGTTTCGCGGGTGCGGCGCAGAGGGCTTGCAACAAAATCGTAACCAGCGCCATCGCCGATCAACGATTTCAGCATATCACCATTTCGATCTGCCTGTGTGCGGCCATGCGCATTGATATCAATATCAAGCTGTCCCTGAATGCGCTGCGCAACATTCCAATCCGTCTCACCATGACGCGAAAAATAGATGATCTCGCGGGCCAAAATCACACCTCTGTCTGCAAGTAATTCTATTTTGAATAGCCCCTTCGGCGATGAAGAGACAAAGAAAAATCCCGAAAAGTCGGTCAACTTTTCGGGATTTTGGAATGCTTAAATCAGTCTTTGATGACCGAGATGTCCGGCGCGTCAACCGCTTTCATGCCGATGACATGATAGCCGCTGTCGGCATGGTGGACTTCACCGGTTACCGAGCGCGAGAGGTCGGAGAGGAAGTAAAGGCCAACATCGCCCACTTCATCAATCGTAACCGTGCGGCGCAGCGGTGCGTTATATTCGTTCCACTTGAGAATGTAGCGGAAGTCACCGATGCCGGACGCTGCCAGCGTCTTGATCGGGCCTGCCGAAATCGCATTCACGCGAATGTTCTGCGGTCCAAGATCAACGGCCAGATACTTCACGCTGGCTTCAAGAGCTGCCTTTGCAACGCCCATGACGTTGTAGTTCGGCATAACTTTTTCAGCGCCATAATAGGTCAGCGTGAGAATCGAACCACCGTCATTCATCAATTTTTCCGCACGACGCGAAATCGCGGTCAGCGAATAAACAGAAATCAGCATGGTGTTCTGGAAATTGGCTTCGCTGGTGTCGACATAACGACCAGTCAGTTCGTCCTTATCGGAGAAACCAATGGCGTGAACGACGAAGTCGAGCTTGCCCCACTTCTTTTCCAATGCTTCAAAAACAGCATCAATGCTTGCACCGTCGGCAACATCGCAATGTCCGGCAACAAAAGCATCCAGTTCTTCGGCAAGCGGCTCGACGCGCTTCTTCAGCGCATCACCCTGATAGGTGAATGCGAGTTCCGCACCAGCTTCACGAGCGGCCTTGGCAATGCCCCAGGCGATAGAACGGTTGTTGGCTACGCCCAGAATCAATCCGCGCTTGCCCTGCAACAAACCTGACTTTGCGGTCATTAAGGGTCCTCATCGAAATATAATCAACTAGATGCCCTATCGCACAGCATTGCACAGGCTTCAAGCAATTGCGCATAAAAAGCCGGGTATTATAAAATCTAAGCGACGGATCGCCGCCCAGTGCAGCGATCCGGCACCAGTAAAAGCGACAAAAGCTTATTAGTCGCCTTTGCGTTTTTTCAGAAATTCTTCCAATTCTGCATCGCCACCTTCCGGCAACATGATGCGAACATGAACATAGAGATCGCCATGGCCACCGGCTTTGAGCGGCAGTCCTTTGCCCTTAAGACGCAAAACCTTATCCGAACTCGACCATGCAGGCACCTTGACTGCAATACGACCGCTCAGCGTTTCGACCTCTGCTTTGCCACCAAGCGCTGCGTCTGCAAGTTCAACCGGCAGATCAACATGCACATCGCGGCCTTCAAGCCGGAAGCGCGCACTTGGCTTGAAATGGATCGTCACCAGCGCATCGCCCGGCGTACCGCCGACGACATGCTCGCCCTGACCTTTCAGGCGAATGGTCTGACCATCTTCAACAAACTGCGGCAGCTTGATTTTCAGGTGTTTGCCATTCGGAAAAACGGCCTCTACCTTGTCAGCGCCGGCAGCCTGCTCAAGCGTGATGTTGATCGAAGCAGCCAGATCATCGCCTTTGATGGGACCACGCTGACGCGTACGACCACCGCCGCCGCCAAAAGCACCACCGAATATATCATTGAGAATGTCTTCGGCACCACCGCCGAAACCACCCTGCTGGCCACCGCCACGCTGACGAAAACCAGCGAAAGGATCGCCGCCACCACCAAATCCAGATTGACTGCCGAAACCACCCTGCCCGCCAAAGCCCTGAAATGCCTGCTTGCCTTCAGCATCGATTTCGCCCCGGTCAAACTGACCGCGCTTGTCTTTATCGCCGACAATCTCATAGGCCTGATTGATTTCGGAAAAGCGCTCTTGCGCCTTCGGATCATTTTGATTCTGATCCGGATGGTATTTCTTGGCCAGCTTGCGGAAAGCCGATTTTATTTCTTCGGGCTTCGCCGTTTTGGCGACGCCCAACACGCTATAGGGATCGCGCATATAGTCCTCATTCGGGAAAATGACTGATTTATCAGCCGTTAGACTCACTTTGCCGTAATATGAGTACTAAGCCAGAAAACTTCCAGAGCAATAGCGTAAGGTTTTCTAAAAAGCCTAAAGCGGTGCAAATGAGGTTAATGTCCACTCACCGCCGCGCTGCATACAGGTTTCACCGCGATAGATCGAAACGCCATCGAAAGCTTCGCGCGAAGTTTCAAACTGGCGGCACAGCGTGTCGTTGGATTTTGTTTCGGCAATAGTGGTGATGGCACCCTGACTGCCGGTATCGGGATTAGCCCACGGAACCGGATTCTTACCCCATTGGGTAAAGTTCAGTGCTGACACAATGCTCTTGATTGTAGACTGGTCGGAACGCTTGCCATTATCCGTCTCGTCTTTTTCGACGGACTTTATAGAGCCAGTGATGGTCGAGGAATCAGGAACCGCTTTGTCGATACCAACTCCGCCCATCGCACAACCTGCGAGCGAAACCAGGACGGCAGCGAGTGCCACATGGCGGATCAGGGCCATGCTTCGTGTGCAGATCACATCATTTATCTCGCGGCGAGCAAGTCCAGCGGCCAACGGGTATTCCCTTAAATACATCCTAAAGATGCAGTGAATATGGGGGATATGGAGTTAACAAGCGGTTCGCAGGCAAGGTAAACAAATCACTACCAAAGAACAACGCTCAAAATCTGCTCATCTGAGCAAAAGCATGGACAAAGTTTGCGATATGGACGAAGTTCGCGTTCACACACTTTCATGAAGATATGAAATAGCAGAAAATGACCGACAACAGCGACGACTTCACCCAGAGTTCCGAACCTTTCAAGCTCTTTGCACAATGGCTGAATGACGCCACCAAAAGCGAAGTGAATGACCCAAACGCTTTGGCGCTGGCCACCGTTGATCCCGACGGCCTGCCAAATGTGCGTATGGTTCTGCTTAAGGATTTCGACGAGCACGGCTTTGTCTTCTACACCAATTACGAAAGCACCAAAGGGCAGGAAATCCTGTCTGCCGAAAAAGCGGCCATGTGCTTTCATTGGAAATCGCTGCGTCGTCAGGTACGTGTGCGCGGCCCTGTTGAGAAAGTTAGTGCAGAGGAAGCCGATGCTTATTATGCATCGCGTCCGCGTGGCAGCCGCATCGGCGCATGGGCTTCAAAACAGTCGCGCCCGCTCGAAAGCCGCTTTGCGCTCGAAAAAGCTGTTGCAGAATATACGGCTCGTTATGCGATTGGTGAAATCCCTCGCCCGCAACATTGGTCGGGCTTCCGCATCCGCCCAGACTCCATTGAGTTCTGGCATGATCGCCCCTTCCGCTTGCATGACCGCGTGTTGTTTACCCGCGACACGCCGGAAGGCGATTGGCACAAAGATCGTCTCTATCCATAAATTAAAAAGGCCGCTGAAATCAGCGGCTTTTTAGATCATCGATCTGTTTCAATCAAATCGATGATCTAAATGTTTTTTGACGCGCATCTTGATCCGAAAACCGCTTCACACTTTTCGGGATGCGCTCTCATTTTATACCATCGGTTTTAAAGCCACCCACAGGCTTCCCAATACGAGGCCCAAGAAAACCAGCCAACCAACCGTGTTGTTCGACTTGAACAAACGCAGGCACTGATCAGGATTATCGATGTCGAGCACGATGATCTGGCGATAAAGATGAACGCCAGCCGCGAGCAGTCCGGCAAGCGCTGGCATCGGCACCTGTGCAACCGCAAAGGCTGCAGCGAAAAAGCCAATTGCTCCGCCATAAAGCACCAGCAGCGCCGTCTTGGTATGCTTGCCAAACAGACGCGCCGTCGATCCGACGCCGACCAGCGCATCGTCTTCCTTGTCCTGATGGGCGTAGATCGTGTCATAGCCAATCGTCCAGAGGATCGCGCCGATATAAAGCAATACCGGCGAAAGTGAGAGCGAGCCTTCGACAGCCGCCCAGCCCATCAGCGCACCCCATGAAAAGGCAAGACCGAGCACTAGCTGCGGCAGGTTCGTAATGCGCTTCATGAAAGGATAAGCCGCGACGATCACGAGCGATCCAACGCCAAGGCCAATCGTGAACCAGTTAAATTGCAGCACAACGGCCAGCCCAACCAGAGCCTGCAAGACAATGAATACTTTTGCCTGCTTGCGTGTCACCTGACCTGACGGCAGCGGGCGCGAGCGTGTGCGGTCGACTTTATCGTCAATGTCCTGATCTGCCAGATCATTATAAGTGCAGCCAGCACCGCGCATCGCGACAGAGCCAACAAAAAACAAAACGAGATGCCATATGGAAGGCACGACAGACCATGCATCATCGCCCGGTTGCGCACCTGCACCTGCTACCAGAGCAGCCGACCACAAGCATGGCCACAGCAGGAGCTGCCAGCCAATCGGACGATCCCAGCGTGCAAGCTGCGCATAGGGCCACAGCGATGGCGGAAGCACCCGATAGACCCAATGGCCGGATGGCGCATCCTTAACACGTCCGCGGCTTTCGCGTGACTGAACATCCGAACCGGTGCCCATATCGGGCTTTGACTGCTGCATGACTGCTTGCTTTCCTGAAACTATGCCGGTGCGACCGCTTTTTATCCAAAAATCGCGGCACTGCCCTTGCCCGCGCGTGCGTTGGGCAATAGAGACCCGTATAAACAACGTTTACTGATCTCACGCGCAGGGAGCAAGGCATGAAAGTTCTGTTGATCGGTTCGGGTGGACGCGAACACGCATTGGCATGGAAGCTTGCCGCATCCGAAAAGCTAACAAAGCTCTACTGCGCGCCCGGCAATCCCGGCATTGCTGAATATGCAGAACTGGTAGCGCTCGATGTAACCGATCACGCGGCTGTCATAGCTTTTGCCAAGCAGAATGCGATTGATCTGGTTGTCGTTGGCCCGGAAGCACCACTCGTCGCTGGCCTTGCAGATGATTTGCAGGCTGCGAATATTCGCGTCTTCGGCCCTTCTAAGCTCGCCGCCCAGCTTGAAGGCTCCAAGGGCTTCACCAAAGATCTCTGCGCTCGCTTCGATATTCCGACCGGCGCTTATGGCCGCTTCAACAATGCTCCAAAGGCAAAAGCCTATATCCGCGAAATGGGTGCGCCAATCGTCGTCAAAGCCGACGGACTTGCCGCTGGCAAAGGTGTTGTTGTTGCAATGACGCTCGATGAAGCGCTTGATGCCGTCGATATGTGCTTTGAAGGCGCATTTGGTTCAGCTGGTGCAGAAGTCGTCGTTGAAGAGTTTCTTGAAGGCGAAGAAGCAAGCTTCTTCTGCATTTGCGATGGCAAGACTGCCCTGTCGCTCGGCTCAGCACAAGACCATAAGCGTGTCGGCGATGGCGACACTGGACCGAACACTGGCGGCATGGGTGCTTATGCCCCTGCCCCTGTGATGACACCTGAAATCGTTGAGCGCACCATGCGCGAACTGATCGAGCCAACTATGCGCGGTATGGCCGAAATCGGCGCTCCGTTCTCAGGCGTGCTGTTCCTCGGCCTGATGATCGGCAAGGACGGCCCGAAGCTCATTGAATACAACACCCGTTTTGGCGACCCTGAATGTCAGGTGCTGATGATGCGCCTCGAAACTGATCTGCTCGACCTCATCAATGCAGCCGTTGATGGCAAGCTTGATGAAGTTAAGCTCGAATGGAAAGACCAGCCAGCTCTGACCGTTGTTATGGCTGCGGAAGGCTATCCGGCCAACGTGAAAAAGGGCAGCGTTATTCGCGGCCTTGAAAAGCTCGACGGCATTGACAGTTTGAAAGTCTTCCACGCTGGCACAGCGGAAAAAGACGGCAACCTGATCGCCAATGGTGGCCGCGTCCTTAACGTGACAGCGATTGCAGAAACCGTGGCAGAAGCTCAGGACAAAGCCTATGATGCTGTAAAACAGGTCAACTGGCCAGAAGGTTTTTATCGCTCCGACATCGGCTGGCGTGCCGTTGAGCGTGAGCGTTCAGGCGAATAATTCACGCTATATGAACCCGGTTCCTACCGGCATTCTTCGCATCATAGAGCGCCGAGTCCGCACGGCGCATCGTCTCATAGAGACTTTCCTCGTCAACCTGTTCAGCGACGCCAAAACTCGCAGTCGGACCCCAATCGGGTGCTTTTTCAGCAAAACGTAGTTTGCTCAGAGATTCGCGCAGGCTTTGCGCCAGACTTTCAGCCGCCGCCATATCAGCGTCTGGTATAAATACAACAAACTCTTCACCGCCCATTCGCGCAGCCACGGCTGACTTCGGGAGCTGAGTTCTAAGCAACTTGCCAAAAGCCGCGATCACGCGGTCACCGCCATCATGACCATAGGTGTCATTAACGCGTTTAAAGAAATCCAGATCGCTCATAATCACCGAATAGCGAATTCGTGCGCCTTTGCGGGCCAGCACGCGCGAAACATGCCGGTCAAAGCCACGGCGATTATAAATTTGTGAAAGCTCGTCTACCTCTGATTGCTCGCTGGCCTCACCCACCATGTGCGAAACCGTGGTTAAAAGCAGCAACAGACCACGCACGACATGCACAAACACACCAATCGATAGCGATACAATCACGTGCAGCGTATTGGCTGGATCGTCAGGTCTGATATCTGAACCCGGACCAGAGATTAGAAAAGCTTTCGAGAAATAATGAAGACAGGCGACAACAGCGAGTGCCATCATCAGCCTATCAACGAGGCGTGGCATTCCGGAACGATAAATGACGCGGATCATTAAAAGCTGCGCGATACAAAGTGGTACCTGATACAGAAAGCGATGCAGAAACGACGTGCGTGGCAGTTCTGAAATCAGCAAATTGCAAAGCATAGCGGCGACGAAAAAGCCACTTATGAGTTTCCAGTCAATTTTCTGGCGGTAAATACTTTGCAGCCCGATAATGGCTGCCAGAAACGCGATCATTGAAAGCGCAAATGAAATAAGAACAAGCAGCCTGGTGTCTATCGCAACTGGAATCCAGTAGCCGAATATCGAGACAAGTGCCGCTGCGATCGCCGCTAGTGTAAACCAGCGCGGGGCAGCATAATTGCGCTCCTGCATAGCCACAAAAGCGAATGTCAGAATGAAAACGCACGACACCGTGAGATTAACAGTGAGGAAATACGGAACGAGCGTCATATATCAGCACCTTTCAACATACCCACCGTTTAAAAGCATGCGAAGAAAATTTCATTAAGAACGAGGCTATTCTTTACAGGAAAAACATCATCCATGCAGCATTTAGACATAAGACACGTTTAAAAAACTACCGTTGTATTACGTTAATCAGTATTCATTGGATCCCTATAATTTGTACTTATCGTAGTATTTTTCTCAATTTCAGAAAAGCGCCTTGTAAAAGTACGATTTGCCGCATATATAGGTTCCATCGATTTTGTTTTCGAATGTTGCGGCGTGCTTTTCGCCACCCGGTACTTCTTTCAAACTCGTAAAATTCGGCGATGGGTTTTGGCCCATTATATTTCAACCGTGCGATTTGAAAGGAATTCAACATGGCAAACGGAACAGTAAAATTCTTCAACACAACCAAGGGCTTCGGCTTCATTCAGCCTGATGACGGCGGCGTAGACGTGTTCGTTCACATCTCGGCTGTTGAACGTTCGGGCCTCAGCACCCTCAATGAAGGCCAGAAGGTCAGCTTTGAAGTTGTTGCAGACCGTCGTTCGGGCAAGAATGCAGCAGAAAACCTGCGCGCACTCTAATAATTATTCAAGCAAAGCGTTTTGAAGCTTTGCTTGCGTGATTGCGCAAAGAAATTTGTCTCCAATCTTTGACCACGGATGTACTGGCACTGATTGTTGAGACTTATGAAGGTCGGGTCCATGCCCGGCCTTTTTGCTTTTATGGGGCATGAAAACGTCTAAGAAAGCAGCACCTCTTTTCCCGCAACGTGATTGCTCCTTCAGTTGTTTACCATCGTTCTTTCGACCCAACTATAATGAATGCAACTTGCTCCAAGAAATATTGACGTTTACGTAATAAGCCGCTAGCACTTAGACACGCCAGCCATAAGGCTGAATGCATGCCTGCCAATCAGCGGCAATGCGAAGCCTTTTGAGGAAAAGGTTTAGGAGGAAAGATGTATCGCGCGCCAGTTTCTGAAATTTCGCACACGCTGATGAAAGTCGCAGGCCTTGAAAAGGCAATCGCCGACAATCAGTTTCCTGACGTCTCCGCTGATCTGGCAGAAGCCATTCTCGAGGAAGCAGGCAAGTTTGCCGCTGAGCGCGTAGAACCGCTTCGCATTCCCGGCGACAAACACGGCGCGAGTGTCAAAGACGGCGTTGTTACCACTGCACCCGGCTGGAAAGAACTTTATGCCGACTGGATTTCCGGCGGCTGGAACTCACTGACCGGCTCACCTGAATATGGTGGTCAGGGTTTGCCAACCATGATGTCGGTGGCCGTCAGTGAAATGTGGAATTCCGGCACGCTGGCTTTTGCCATTGCGCCTACGCTCACCATGGGCGCTGTCGAAGCACTGGAAAAACACGCTTCAAAAGAACTCAAAGACATCTATCTTGAAAAGCTCATCTCCGGCGAATGGATGGGCACCATGAACCTGACCGAACCGCAGGCGGGTTCTGATGTCGGCGCATTGCGCACCCGCGCCGAGCGCAACGATGATGGCTCCTATCGCATCTTTGGCCAAAAGATTTTCATCACCTATGGCGAACACGACCTGACCGAAAACATCATTCATCTGGTGCTGGCACGCCTGCCTGATGCGCCTGCCGGAACCAAAGGCATATCGCTCTTCCTCGTGCCGAAATTTCTTGTCAATGCCGATGGTTCGCTCGGCCGTCGCAATGATCTTTTTTGCTCTGGCCTTGAGCATAAGTTGGGCATTCACGCCTCCCCCACCTGCACCATGATTTATGGCGATGGCTTTGTGAAAGGCGAGGAAACAGGCGCTGTTGGTTACCTGATCGGCGAAGAAAATCGCGGCCTCGCCTGCATGTTCACTATGATGAATAATGCCCGCCTGTTGGTTGGCATTCAGGGCGTAGGTGTTGCGGAAGCCGCCTATCAGCAGGCTTTGAACTACGCAAAAGAACGCAAGCAGGGCCGCGCTCTTGGTGCCGATCCCAAGGCGGGCATGAGCCCGATCATCGAGCATCCAGATGTGCAGCGTATGCTGCTCACCATGAAAGCGCTCACACAGGTCGCCCGTGCGATTACCTATTCCTGCGCCCATGCGATTGATATGAGCCATGCAACGGAAGGCGCAGATGCACAATTCTGGTCGGATCGCGCAGGGTTGCTCACACCGCTTGCGAAAAGCTTTGCCACAGATGTTGGCGTGGATGTTGCCTCACTTGGCGTACAAATTCATGGCGGTATGGGCTTCATTGAGGAAACAGGCGCCGCGCAATTGCTGCGCGATGCTCGGATTACGCCGATCTATGAAGGCACAAACGGCATTCAGGCCATCGACCTTGTGCTGCGCAAATTGCCGCTCGGCAATGGTGAGCATATCAAAGGCTTCTTTGCTGAATTGCAGGACGAGGCTGAGAAGGCCACGGCCTCGAACCGTCCTGAACTGGGCGAAACCGGCGCACGCCTCTCCACTGCCATCAGCGACGCTCGTGAAGTAACCGAATGGCTGCAAAAGGCCACAGCCGAAGGCCGCACTGAGGAAGCACTAGCTGGTGCCACACCTTATCAACGGCTACTGTCATTGACTGCTGGCGGCGCATATCTGGCGCGGGCAGCATTGACCAGCGATGATACTGGCCGCGCCGCTCTCTGCCGCTTCTTTGCTGAAAACATGCTGGCGGAAGTCTCTTCCCTCAAAGACACCGTCATCACTGGCGCATCCAGCCTTGCAGCCGCTAAATCCGCATTGGAGGGATGAATATGAGCGAACATGTTCTGATCGAACGCAAAGATGCGGTGCAGATTATCCGGCTGAACCGGGCTGACAAGAAAAACGCTATCACCCGCGCCATGTATGCCACCATGGCTAAGGCGCTTGTCGATGGCGATGCCAATGACGCGGTACGCGTCCATGTATTCCTCGGCGTGCCGGGAGCGTTCTCATCCGGCAACGACATGCAGGATTTCATGGCTGCTGCATCAGGCGGAAGCCTTGGACAAGAAATCCTCGACTTCCTCACCGCTCTATCGAGTGCGAAGAAGCCGATTGTCTCTGGCGTCGATGGCTTGGCTATCGGTATCGGTACGACGATACACTTCCATTGCGATCTGACATTTGCGACCAGTCACGCGCTATTCCGCACGCCGTTTGTTGACCTCGGCCTCGTGCCGGAAGCAGCCTCCAGCCTGCTTGCCCCACCATTGATGGGACACCAGAAGGCATTTGCACTTTTGGCCCTCGGCCATGGCTTCGATGCACAGGCGGCGCTTGAGGCTGGCATTGTCTACAAGATTGTAGAGACGAGTGATTTAGAAACACAGGTAATACAAGCCGCTGATGAAATCGCGTCTAAGCCGCCGCAAGCCATGCAGATCGCCCGCAGCCTGATGCGGATGCCTGCTGAACCTATCGCTGACCGCATTCACCGCGAAGCAAAACACTTTGCTGAACGGCTTACTTCAAAAGAAGCGCGCGAAGCGGTGATGACATTCCTCAGCCGGAAATCTACTAAATAGTGATATAGTTTACAGTACTATAAAACCAACAATGCAACATAATGACCTCCTTATGAAATTAAGGAGCCATTATGTTTTTTATATTTAGATTCTTTGTTTTTATATACTTATACTCTTCAACGAGCTTCATGATACCATCATATGCTCAAGAAAGTGATTTTACTTTTGCGATTGCTGCGGACCCGCAGCCATATAGAATTCTCAATATGCCAAACAATTATGACCCGAACGCCAACAGCTCTGTCAGCATATGGAAACCATTAGCACAAGCTGGTTACGCAAATATGCGCAAATATAAACCAGAATTCGTAATGATAAATGGCGACATGACAGAGTTTGGATGGGAGCCGCAGAGAAATTCTGTCGCAAAGCTAATTCGCGATAACTATGATATTCCTACATATTACGGCTTAGGCAATCACGACATATTTAACAATGTGGGCGATTGTCATGGAAATTTCTTTGACGACGGATATACGAGTTCTGACCAGTGCGCCTGGGCAATGTCAAATATGCTCAGAGGTGACGTTGCATTCACTTTTGCAAGACACAACCCCAGAGGCTATTACAGCCATAGTGCAATTGGCAGTAATCGCGCAGGCTGGGCCGCATCCAATGCGTATGCCTTCGATTGGAAAAATGACCTGCGTTTTATACAAATGAATTTCTATCCATCCTACGAAGTGCACTTAGGGGCTCCCGGAGCAGTTTTTAATACGCAGTGGACAAGCGCAGTCCCTTTTCTCAAACAGGAATTAGCAAAAGCAAGAAAAGACAAGCGACTTGTTATCCTTGGATGGCATGATGCAGACGATCATTTTTTAGGAGACAAAGGAAAAGATGAAGTTATTCAATTATTGAGAGATAATAATGATATAATTATTCTTCTTACTGCAGGTCATGAACATCGATATATTCATTTTAAAAACTATCAAGAAACTGGAATTGACATGATACTTGCGGGAGCCCTTTTCAATAAAGAATCCCTAATTATAGATTTTTCAAAAAGGGAAATCTTTCATCCGACCAAAAATCGGACTCCCTGCTATAACGAAACAACTAAATCCATAACAGTAAAACAGATTAAAGAAGACGGAACAATCGGGGAGCAGTTGCCCTACTCTCGCTATTACAAAGAGAGAGTATGTAGTCCGGTGTAGAATATACTTTCAAAAAAATACCCGGATGGATTTACCATCCGGGTGGCTTTCTGGAGGTCAGCCAATTTGCTGCTCCGGCATCGTGGCCTTTATTATCTGGAAAGGTCCTTCATCTTTCCAGACAACCACCAAGCGGGGCGTTATTCCTTAGATAATACAGAAATCAGACGAGAACGTGTTCACACGCGAATGTGATAATTTATGCGTTATTACGCGCATCTTGTTCCGAAAACCGCTTCACACTTTTCGGGATGCGCTCTAGTTCCTTGCAATAATCTCACGGCCTTCGATCACCATGCGCACACCCAATGAACCTGTCTTGCGGCGAGCAAGAAAGCGTGGGCGACGGCGGCGTGGTTCCTGTCCCTGACGACGTGCCTGTGGCTCAGCGGTGCGGACCGGGCCAGTGCTTTCATAAAGCGGACGCGCAACGCCATCTTCTTCGACCAGCATCATTGGCAGATTGAACGTTGCAGCCCATGCGCGCCAATCAGCAGCCACATCGGTCAAATCATGCGCCACCAACAGCGGCACCGAAAGCTGCGGGTCTTCATGCATCAGTTCAAGCGTTACAGTGATTTCGCCATACTCGTCTTCAACAGCGCGGGCAACGACACCAACAAACGCATTGATCGGCAGTGCAATCGACATCGGCAAACCACTCGAAGGCAGAATCTGGCGCATAACCGCACCACGTTCGCTGATTGTGAAGGTTACGTCTGCATCACAATCTTCAGCCGGGTAAGTCACAACCTGCGGAAGGTGAAACGGATCAAGCCGAAGTTCCTGCCCTGCCCATTCTGGCTTCTTCTGTCCGCTGCTCATCATTTTCGACGCCTCTGTCTATCTCTGCCTGTTTTATGGAGAGCCAGTTATTCCGGCTTCTCTTTTGAGCATGTTCGCTCTTGTTGATTTAGAGAATAGGCGATGATTATTACCGAGGCGCTTAACGCGTTAGGTTAACTTTTCCCTGCTTTTTCATTTGGTTACTGCTTTACAACCAGCTGTAAGAACTCAGTAATTCTTGCTAATTTTCGTTTACATAAATGAAAAGGCGGACAATTGCCTGCCCGCCTCGATTTCGTCGTATTTGCTGAAATTACAGCACTTTACCCGGATTCATGATGCCATTCGGGTCGAATGATTTCTTAATATGGCGCATCAATTCAAGCGCTACGTCTTGCTTAAAGAAGGCAAGCTCCTCGCGTTTCAACACGCCAATACCATGCTCGGCAGAGATCGATCCGGTATAAGAAGCAACAATTGTATGAATGCGGTGATTTAATTCGTGCCAGCGCGCAAGGAAGGCTTCCTTGTCGGCACCAATCGGCTGCGAGACGTTATAGTGCAGATTGCCGTCACCGATATGGCCGAAGCAAACAATGCGCGAACCCGGAATCATCTCGAGTGTTGCAGCATTGGCTTCATGGATGAAGGCCGGGATTTTCGCCACAGGCACCGAAATGTCGTGCTTGATCGAGCCGCCTTCCGGCTTTTGCGCCCAGGACATTTCCTCACGCATTTTCCAGAACATCTGCGCCTGCGCCACGCTTTCAGCAATGGCTGCATCCTGAATGATGTCGTTCTCAAACGCTTCGGTCAGAATGGTTTCAAGTGTGGTGCGGGCATCGTCTTCCGAACGGGATGAAGAAATATCAACCAGCACATACCAGTCATGCGGGGTTTCGAGCGGATCACGAACGCCATCGACATGGGCAATGGTGAATTCAACGCCGACGCGCGGCATCAGTTCAAAGCCGGTGAGCGAAGGGCCTGCATGTTCGGTCGAAAGCTGGAACAGGCGCAGCACATCTTCCGGGCTGCGCAGACCGGCATAGGCCACACCCTTGCCCTTTGGCTGCGGGTAAATCTTGAGAACGGCTGCGGTGATGATCCCAAGTGTACCTTCAGAACCGATGAACAGGTCTTTCAGGTCGTAGCCGGTGTTGTCTTTTTTCACATAGCGCAGATCGTTGAGAATTTCACCGCTTGGCAGAACCACTTCAAGACCAAGGCAAAGCTCACGCATATTCCCATAAGCGAGAACTGCCGTGCCGCCTGCATTGGAACCAAGATTGCCGCCCACCTGACAGGAACCTTCGGCACCGAGCGACAGTGGGAACAGACGACCGACTTTCTGCGCTTCGTCCTGAAGATTTTTCAGAATAACACCGGCTTCAACTGTCACCAGATTGCCAACCGGATCAACCGCACGCACTTTGTTCATGCGGCCAAGCGACAGAACGATTGCCGTGTTGCTCTGATCTGGCGTCTGACCACCAACAAGACCAGTATTGCCGCCCTGCGGGACAACCGGCGTTTTGGTTTCATTGGCAAGCTTCATGATTGCCGAAACTTCTTCCGTCGAAGCCGGGCGCAGTACCAGCGGCGAGTGCCCCTGATAGAGATCGCGCTGTTCAATCATGAATGGCGCAATGTCTTCGGGCGCAGTCAGTGCATTCTTTTCGCCAACAATGGCTGCAAAACGTTCGATCAGGGCAGTGTCGAGCATGTGCTTCTCTTGAATGTTTGGGGAACTAGCGCGGGGCCGCCGCACGTTTAAGACGATCATTGATGGCCTCACCGAGGCCATCAAAAGGAATGGGTTCAACAGCGATTGTCACGGCACCCGTCGCATCGAGCTTACGCATGAAGTCAAACAGATTGCTTGCTGCTTCGCGCAGATCGCCGCTTTCGCTAAGATTAAGAATTTGGATAGCCTCATTGCTGCCTGCAACGCGCGTTGGACCAATTGCCAGCAACGCCTCACCGGGCTTTGTACTGCTAACGTCAAGGCGCATCGCGGCGTCCGGCGCATAATGCGATTCCATCATGCCGGGAGCTTGAATGGCTGCGTTATGTTCAGCGCGGATCAGTTTCACACCAAGAAACGCTTCAATGTCTTCTGCAGCCAAACCACCGGGGCGCAGCAGATGCACGCGCTCGCCATCGACTTTGACGATTGTGGATTCAACACCTACGCCACACGGACCAGCATCAAGGATAAGGTCAATACGGTCACCAAGATCATTTGCAACAGCTTGCGCGCTTGTCGGGCTGATGCGGCCAGACCTGTTGGCGCTGGGTGCCGCAACAGGGCTGTCCAGATTCTTTATAACATCACGCACCTGACCGTTCGGCATGCGGATGGCCAACGTATCAAGCCCCGCCGTTACCAGCGGATGGATCGGGCGCGAGGTTTCTTGATTGGCTTTCAGCGGCAGAACGATTGTAAGCGGTCCCGGCCAGAATTCCTCTGCCAGCCTTCGCGAAACAGCATCAAAAGTCACATAACGCTCGGCCATGGCGATGCTATCGACATGGGCAATGAGCGGATTGAATTGCGGGCGACCTTTGGCGGCAAAAATGCCGGCCACGCCTTCGCCATGCGATGCATCAGCGGCAAGACCATAGACCGTCTCAGTCGGAATCGCGACAAGGCCACCGCGCGCGAGCACAGCCACCGCACGCGAAACAGCTTTATCGTCGAATTCCAGAATATCGGCCAAGGTCATTCTCCTGCCGTCTCAGTAACGCGCATCTTTTCTGAAAACCGTTTCACACTTTTCAGGATGCGCTTTAGCTACACAAAGCGTCGCTTCTGAGCAAGAGACTCCTATGCGCAGTTGATGCAAGATTGGAATGAGTTATGAAAAAGGCCGCCAAAAACCGCCGATCTGGTTTCACCAGACCGGCGGTTTATTACTTTACTTTATCGCGCATCTTATCCGAAAACCGGTTCCCACTTTTCGGGATGCGCTAATAGCGCCCTTTTGATCTTATCCGGCGATTTTCGAGAAATCGGCCACCGTGCTTGTGGCGGTACGGATTTGTTCAAGCAGTGCCAGACGATTAGCGCGGATGTTTTCGTCCTCGTCATTGACCAAGACGCTCTCAAAGAATGTATCGACCGGACCGCGTAGCTTAGCGAGTGCCAGCATTGCACCGCCGAAATCTTCGCGGGCAATGGCTTCTTCTGCTTCGGTAGATGCGAGGCTAACAGCCGCATAGAGCGCCTTTTCCTCGTCAAGCTTCAAAAGAGCAGCATCGACGTTAGCCGCTACCTTCGTGCCCTTCTTTTCTTCCGCAGCCAGAATATTGGCGGCGCGCTTGGTGCCAGCCAGCAGGTTCTTACCGTCTTCTTCATTGATGAAGACGATCAGAGCTTCCAGACGACGAGCAACCAGCAGAAGATTATCGGCATCCGATGTCAGAACCGCATCAATCGCGTCATAACGTGCGCCTTCTTCCTTCAGATGAACCTTGAAGCGGTCATGCAGGAAGGACAGAAGATCAGCCAGCAATGGCTCAGCATTGGCTTCGATTTCCGAACGCGTCTTTGTTTCAAGATTGCGCAGTGCGTTATCAACTTCCTGCTCACCGTCCACATCGCCCGACTTTTCAGACACAAGCTTTGTTTCAAACTCGCGCAGCTTACGCTGAATCTGACCTTCTTTGAGCGACGCATAAGCCGAGCGCAGAAGTGGCAAGAGTGGGAATTTCCAATCCTGCGACAGGATCAGCCGAATCACACCCAATGCTGCACGACGCAGCGCAAACGGATCTTTTGAGCCGGTTGGCTTTTCGTCAATCGCCCAGAAACCGACCAGCGTGTCGAGCTTATCAGCAAGCGCGACTGCAACCGAAACCGGGCTCTTCGGTACAAAATCAGATGGACCTTGCGGCTTGTAATGTTCTTCAAGAGCGCTCGCCACAGCTTCGTCTTCGCCCTGAAGCAGCGCATATTTGCGACCCATTGCACCCTGAAGCTCAGGGAATTCACCCACAACTTCCGTGGTCAGATCAGCTTTTGCCAGAACTGCTGCACGGGCTGCAAGCTTCGGATCGGCACCGACCAACGGCGCAATCTCAGCCGCCAGTTTGCGAATGCGTTCAACACGTTCACCCTGCGTGCCGAGCTTGGCATGGAAAGTTACATTAAGTGCATCCAAACGCGCCATGCGTTGATCGAGCGGCTTTTTGAGATCAAGGCCGAATTTCTCACCCGATGCCGCAAGCTTGTCGAGGTCAGGCAGATCATGCTGATCAGTGTTCCAGAAGTACAGCGCATCGGACAGGCGTGCGCGCACGACCTTGCCATTGCCATAAGCGATTTCCGTGCCGCCATCGCGCGCTGCGATGTTCGACACCAGAATGAACTTGTTCGACAGCGCTTCCGTTTCGCCCTGCTTGCGGGTGACGAAGCACTTCTGGTTCACGCGGATGGTGAGCTGAATGACTTCCGGCGGGATCGCGAGGAATTCTTCCTCAAACTCACCCATCAGCACAACCGGCCATTCAACGAGACCCGAGACTTCTTCAAGAAGACCCGCGTCCTCAACCAGTTCCAGACCGGAAGCGAAGGCGAGATTATGTGCGTCCTGCGAGATGATTTCCTTGCGGCGCTCGGCATCGAGCACAACGAAAGCCTTTTCAAGCTTATCGACGTAATCCTCGAAACGGCGCACTTTAATCGCCTGACCATCGCTCAGGAAACGATGACCATAGGTGACATTGCCCGACTTGATGCCGTCAACTTCAAACTCTACCACAACCGTTTCTTCGGTTTCAGGACCGAAGGTGCAGAGGATCGATTGCAGCGGACGCACCCAGCGCAACGCACCCGGCTTGGATGACGCGGCACCCCAGCGCATGGACTTTGGCCAAGGGAAATTGCGGATTGTCTGCGGCACGAGTTCCGCAATAATTTCTTCCGCAGCGCGGCCCGGCTTGGTCAGATGAGCAACGTAGAAATCGCCCTTCTTTGGATCAGAATGCACATGGGCTTGAGAAACAT
Source organism: Brucella sp. 21LCYQ03 (assembly GCF_023554105.1). Taxonomy (GTDB): domain Bacteria; phylum Pseudomonadota; class Alphaproteobacteria; order Rhizobiales; family Rhizobiaceae; genus Brucella. The sequence goes on along the minus strand of NZ_JAMJWE010000004.1, from coordinate 163,344 downwards.
CCGTGAGACCAGCCTTACGCAGGAAACCCTGAATGGCTTGTTCCGGCGCAGTAACAGACGGGCCTTTGACGTCTTCATGCACATCTTTTGAGCGCACAGTCAGGCCGCGAATATCGAGTGTCAGGCGACGCGGTGTCCAATAGGCAGTCGTCGCCTCGTAGGTGAGACCGGCTTCCACCAGACCATCGGTGATCATCTTCTTGAAATCACCCGCAGCTTTGCGCTGCATACGGGCCGGGATTTCCTCGGAAAAGAGTTCGAGCAACAAATCAGGCATATTACTCGCCCTCACGCTTGAGATTAAAACCACCGGCATCCGTCAACAGGAACGCTTCGCCGCACTGACGCGCGAGATTGCGCACGCGCAGAATATAGCTCTGACGTTCAGTCACCGAGATCACGCCGCGCGCATCCATCAGGTTGAAAACATGCGATGCCTTGATGCACTGATCATAGGCCGGGAAAACGCATCTATGCAGCGAGCCTTCGCCCGTGCTGCCTGCCTTCAAAATTGCAGCACATTCGCGCTCTGCATCAATAAAATGCTGATGCAGGATTTCGGTATTGGCCATTTCGAAATTGTAGCGGGAGTATTCCTGCTCAGCTTGCAGGAAAACATCGCCATAAGTGACTTTTTCTTCGCCTTCGAGACCATTGAAGTTCAAATCATAGACATTGTCCACGCCCTGCACATACATGGCGAGACGTTCAAGACCATAGGTCAACTCACCTGCAACGGGCGAGCATTCGATGCCGCAGACCTGCTGGAAATAAGTGAACTGCGACACTTCCATGCCATCACACCAGCATTCCCAACCAAGACCCCATGCGCCGAGCGTCGGGCTTTCCCAGTCGTCTTCTACAAAGCGCACATCATGGAGCGTCGGATCAAGACCGATAGCGCGCAGCGAACCGAGATAAAGATCTTGAAGGTTCGGCGGCGATGGCTTGATGATCACCTGATACTGATAATAATGCTGCAAGCGGTTTGGGTTTTCACCATAGCGACCATCCTTCGGACGGCGCGACGGCTGCACATAGGCCGCTTTCCAAGGCTTTGGCCCAAGCGAACGCAGTGTGGTTGCCGGATGAAACGTACCCGCCCCCACTTCCATGTCGTATGGCTGCAAAATAGCGCAACCGTGTTCCGCCCAATAGTTATGGAGCGTCAGGATCAGACCCTGAAAGGAACGGGTGGGGTGCATATGTGCTGGCAACGTACTGGACACGGGGTCAGGCCTTGTTATTGAAATGATTGGCCCGGTCTAATTTGTCCGTCTGCCACGGTCAAGCGTACACTGTGACGCTTGACCTCAAACCGTGGCTGGTTTTACTCAATCAGGCTGCGAAGGCTCTGTTTTCGGCTTGCTATCAGAAGGCTGAACGACCTTAGCTTCCTTCGGACCGGGAAGCGCTGGCAATCCCTTTTTCAGCTTTTCTTCGATCTTAATCAGTTCTTCCGGCTCAGGCTTACCAGCAATGGCATGGTTCCACTGGAACGTCGCCTCAAGCTGACGATCCGCCCGCCAATAGGCATCGCCAAGATGGTCATTGATCGTCGGGTCTTCCGGGCGAAGTTTCACAGCCTTTTCAAGCTCAACGACCGCTTCCGGATAACGGCCCAGCTTGTAATAAGCCCAGCCAAGCGAATCGACGATATAGCCATCCTGCGGACGCAGATCGACCGCCTTCTTGATCATGTCGAGAGCTTCATCTAGGTTCTCACCCCGATCCACCCACGAATAGCCCAGATAATTAAGAACCTGTGGTTGGTCAGGATAAAGCTCAAGCGCCTTGCGGAAATTTGGCTCCGCCTGATCCCATTCCTTCAACCGTTCATGTGCGATGCCACGCTGATAGAAAACCGGCCAATCCTTGCGCTCTGGCTTTTCAATCTGCTCAACGGCTGCATCATAGATTTTCGCAGCATCGGCAAAATTCTTGTCCTGCGCATAGACACCGCCCAATGCAAGATAAGTGCGGATATCCGTCTTATCGCGCTTTAGCAGCGTTTTAAGCTGGCCGATTGCATCGCCGGTCTTTTCATTCTCAGCAAGATTGAGCGCACGCTGCATCTCGGCATCGCGCCTGTAAGGCGACCATTCCGGCACACGCGCATAATATCGAACAGCCTGTTCTGGCTGGCGGAGCTTGGCCGAAATATCACCAAGCTGATAAAGCGTGGCGTCATTATCAGGGCGCAATGGCAGCGACATTTGCAGATAAAGCTTGGCAAAAGCTTCTGCACCGCCGCGATTGATCGCAGTGCCAAGCGTATAAAGCACTTCGCCAACGCCCTGCTGTGCATTGTTAACCAGACGACGATGTCTCTGGCCGTCCTCAAGCTTTTCACGCAATGCGGTGATTGTTATCCGACCGTTGAGGACTTCTTCCGCGTCTTTGAGCAGCTTGATAGCCCCTGCCCTGTCGCCACGACGCAGCAAAAACGAGGCGTAGGACATGACAACGCGTTCATAGGTATCAGGAGCCGCAGCACCACCCGCACGATCATCAACCGCCTGCTGATAATAATTTCGTGCGTCCTGCCTCAAACCTGCAACATCGGCAATCATTGCGGCATTATAGATGCGGAACAGGTTGTACCATTCCGGCCCTTTGATATTGACGACATCGGAAAGCGCTTCCTGTGCGTTTCCCTGCCCGACCTTGACCCATGCGCCGATAAGGCTGGTCGCGAGTTCGTCCATGTCGGACTTAACCGAGAGCATCAGCAACGGCTCGGCTTTGCGATATTGATTTTTGGAAATCGCGTCAATCGCCAGCGCGACGCGAGAAAAGCGTTCAATCTCTGGCTGATCTTTCAGCTCTTCGGCAATGGGCAATGCTTCTTTGAAACGACCTTCGGTCAGCAACGCCAACAGCAAATTTTGCTTGATAAGATCATTGCTTGGATCAAAAGCCATAGCCTGACGATAGAAATCGACAGCTGCTGAAATATTGTTGTCGGATTCAGCGGTAAGAGCAGCAAGATAAGCACCTGCAAAGGAACCTGCACGGACTTGTGGAGCCGAATCTATACTTGTTTTAGCCATTGCCGCATTGGACGGCATCGCCACTCCAGCCAAAGCCAGAAGAAGCAATCCGTAAAGCGGACGACGTTTAGATCCCTGCCGCATAAAGCTCAGTCCTCTTTCCGATTCCTTATAAACTCCCCTACTCAGAGGAGCCTCAAGCATGGCCTTTTTGGGGTCCAAGCGCAAGAAAAGCATCCGTGAAGGATGCTTTTCTTGAAGTTTAACAGTGATCCTAATTGACCCGGCTGATGCAGAAGTCGATGACTTCAATCAGCGCATCCTTTTCAGGAGACGCCTTCAACGGGGCCAAAGCATCACGAGCCATTTCACCAAAATCGCGTGCACGCTGAACAGTTTCAGCAATAGCGCCGTGCTTCAACATGAGGTCAATGGCTTTTTCAAGCGATGCATCATCACTCGCACCTTCTTCGATGGCATGCTTCCAGAAGGCGCGCTCTTCATCAGAGCCATGGCGATAGCTCAGGATTACTGGAAGCGTAATCTTACCTTCGCGGAAATCATCGCCTGTGTTCTTGCCGAGATCAGCAGCCGAGCCGCCGTAATCAAGCGCATCGTCAACGAGCTGGAACGCAAGCCCGAGATAAAGGCCATAATCACGAAGGGCTGTACGATCCGACGGCTTTGCATCCGCGATAATCGGGCCAACTTCCGCAGCAGCAGAAAACAGTGCTGCGGTCTTGGCTTTGATCACTGCCAGATATTCATCTTCGGTGGTTTCCATATTCTTGGCGGCAGCAAGCTGCATCACTTCACCTTCGGCAATGACCGAAGCGGAGGTTGCAAGCACATCAAGCGCATCCAGCGAACCGACATCGACCATCATCTTGAACGCCTGACCGAGCAGGAAGTCGCCAACCAGAACGCTTGCCTGATTGCCCCAAATCATGCGGGCGGTGCTTTTGCCGCGACGAAGATCGCTTTCATCGACCACATCATCATGAAGAAGCGTTGCTGTATGCATAAATTCGACAGCAGTGGCGAGGCGGACGTGGCCGTCGCCTTCATATCCAAACATGCGAGCACTTGCGAGTGTCATCATCGGGCGAAGACGCTTGCCACCAGATGAAATCAGGTGGTTTGCCACTTCCGGGATCATCTCAACATCGGAGCCGGCGCGAGACAGGATCAGTTCGTTTACACGACCCATATCAGCCTTTGTCAGATCGATCAGAGGCTGAACCGATCCTTCCCGCTTCGTATTCCCGTCAAGATTCAAAACCACACCCAATGCCGTTACTCCTAGCTGCTGACCACACTATGTGCGTGGATCAGAACGCCCAAGGTGCCTTACAGCCCCTGCAACGCCCAAGCTTTTTTATTCAGAGCCTGTTCACCATTGAAGGAGGCAGTTGTCAATGCGGTCTATTGAATACACAGTGTCGAAATGATCGAACTTATGCGCACAAATGATTCCGTTTTGCTGTCAGTTGCTGAAGCTCTGATGAAAGAAGCTGGCATCATCTATTTCATCGCTGATACCAATATGAGCATTCTTGAAGGTTCACTCGGTATAATACCGAGACGTTTTCTGGTTGAAGAAGACAGACTGGATGAGGCCAGACGCTACTTAATTGATGCCGGTCTGGAACATGAACTCAAAGACAATGGCAAATAGAGTGTCTGAGCCAATAGACGAAACACTGGATGTATTTCATCGCGGTGCATTTCATCTCGTGCAGCCTGCGATGAAGGGGCATCGCTCTGGCGTGGACGCGATGATTCTCGCAAGCAGTGTGCCGAATGACTTCAAAGGGCGCCTCGCTGATCTTGGCAGTGGCGCGGGCGCTGCGGGGCTCGCTGTTGCTGCGCGTTGTAAAGATGCACGCGTGACGCTTATCGAGCGCTCTGGTTTTATGCTCGGCTTTGCGCACAAAAGCGTGAACCATCCGCTGAATGCTACCCTGCGTGATCGCCTTGATATTCTGGAAGCCGATGTTGCGCTCACCGGCAAAGCACGCGCAGAAGCAGGACTGATCGATAACAGCTTCGATTATGTCATCATGAACCCGCCTTTTAACGAAGCGAGCGACCGTGCAACACCCGATCCCGTGAAAGCCGAAGCGCATGTCATGCCCGAGGGCATGTTTGACCAGTGGCTACGCACGGCATCAGCTCTGCTCCGCCCCGGCGGCAGCGTCTCGATTATCGCGCGCCCTGCTTCGCTTGGAGCGATACTAGAAGCGTTGGACCGGCGCTTTGGTGGATTGAAAATCATTCCGATTCTGCCGCGACCCGATGCAGCCGCCATCCGCATTGTGATTACCGGCATTCGCGGCAGCCGTGCCGGTCTTTCACTCATGCCAGCGCTTGTTCTGCATGGGGATGCGGGCAACGAATTCACGCAACGCGCCACAGCAATAAGCAATGGCCAGACGTCGCTGCTTTAGGAAAACAAATAATGCTGCTGATCGTTGGAACCATTCGCCTGCCTGCAGAAAAACTTGATGAAGCTCGGCCAGTCATGCAGCAAATGATTGAAGCAAGCCGCGCTGAAGATGGCTGCATCGAATACACCTATTCTCAGGATGTACTTCAACCAAGTCTCATTCATGTAAAAGAGCTCTGGCGTGATCGGGTTTCGCTGGACAAACACTTCGGAACACCCCACATAGAACGCTGGCGATCCCATTGGCCAGCGCTGGGCATTACGGACCGCAATCTCATGCTCTACAACGTAGACGCTCCGGAAATAACCTGAAAAGAAGAAGAATGACTTCACATCCGAAGCCCGTCCGCCCTGTCTCCATTATGCGCCGTTTTTTGGATAGCGAATCTGCCGGAGGCATCGTCCTTATGGCTGCGGCGGCGCTGGCGCTGATTGTTGCAAATTCGCCTTTCTCAAAAGCCTATTTCGACGCCCTGCATTTTTATATTGGTCCGCTCAGCCTGTCGCACTGGATCAATGATGCGCTGATGGCCGTATTCTTCTTTCTGGTTGGCCTTGAGATCAAACGCGAGTTTCTCGATGGGCAGCTAGCAAGCTGGCCCAATCGCATCCTGCCGGGGATTGCGGCCGCCGGTGGCGTTATCGTTCCTGCACTTATTTTCGTTGCTTTTAACTACGGCGACCCGGAAAAAGTGCGCGGCTGGGCCGTGCCTTCAGCAACTGACATTGCTTTTGCGCTTGGCGTTTTATCGCTGCTTGGATCGCGCGTGCCGTCGAGCCTCAAAGTCTTTCTGGCGACGCTTGCAATCCTTGATGACCTCGCAGCGGTTGTCATCATCGCCATCTTCTACACAGCCGAAATATCAATGCCGTATCTTGGCGCGGCCTTTGCAACAGCAGCAGTGCTGTTTGCGATGAACCGCATGGGCGTTTCCCGCTTGCTTCCTTATCTGATTGGTGCAGCCCTATTATGGTTTTTGGTATTCAATTCCGGCGTACATGCCACCGTGGCAGGTGTCGTTGCTGCACTGATGATCCCGCTCAAACCTGCAAAGGCCAAGCCGGACGACATGACATCACCCCTGCATACGCTGGAGCACGCGCTCGCGAAGCCCGTTGCCTTCTTCATCGTGCCAGTGTTTGGCTTCGCCAATGCGGGCATTTCCTTTACCGGCATGACACCGTCAATTATCTTTGACACATTGCCGCTTGGCATCATGCTTGGCCTGTTCGTCGGCAAACAGATAGGTGTATTCGGTGCCGCATGGCTGGCGATTAAAACTGGCTTTGCGCAAAAGCCGATGGGCGCAAGCTGGGCTCAGCTTTATGGCGTCGCGATCCTGTGCGGCATCGGCTTCACTATGAGCATCTTTATCGGACTTTTGTCCTATCCATCAGAACTCTTGCAGGCCGAAACAAAAATCGGTGTGCTTACCGGCTCAGCGCTATCCGCAATATGCGGTTACGTCCTGCTCAGAATGCTGGCAAAGCCAAAAAAATAACGAATATTCAATGCCCGGAACGAAATTCCGGGCATTTCTCTTTGTGTTTGCACAATTGCTTCCTACATTCGCTACAACGTGATTTTTCAAGTTGGAGTTTAATTTGTCCGGGATTTTGTGCCGTTTCATTCCGCGCCGTTTTCGCAAAAAAGAAATTGAGATTCCTGTTGTGCGTCTACATGGCGCAATCATGAGCGGCGGCTCTGCGCTGCGCCCATCGCTTTCACTCGCAAGTGCTTCCGGTGTGCTGGAAAAAGCCTTTAGCGACAAAGAAACGCCAGCCGTTGCCATTTCAATCAATTCGCCCGGCGGCTCGCCCGTGCAGTCGCGCCTAATCTATCGCCGCATTCGCGATCTCGCAGACGAGCATCAGAAGCGTGTTTTCGTGTTTGTTGAAGATGCAGCCGCATCTGGCGGTTATATGATCGCACTCGCTGGCGATGAGATCATTGCCGATCCGTCATCGATTGTCGGCTCCATCGGCGTTGTTTCTGCCTCGTTCGGTTTCCCGGAACTGCTCAAGAAAATCGGCGTCGAGCGCCGCGTTTACACTGCTGGCCAGAACAAAGCCGTACTTGATCCGTTTCAACCGGAAAAAGAAGCCGATATTGAGCGTCTCAAATCACTTCAGCTTGAAATTCATGCGACCTTTATCGACATGGTCAAAGAGCGCCGTGGCAGCAAACTGGCAGACAATGACGACCTGTTTACCGGCATGTTCTGGACAGGCACTAAGGGCAAGGAACTTGGCCTCGTTGATGGGCTTGGTGATATGCGCAGCTTCCTGCGCAAGACCTATGGCGACAAGGTAAAGCTCAAGCTTATTGAACCGAAGCGCGGACTGCTCGGACGCAAAGCAGCCGGTGTTGAAATTGCGCTCGGCGGCATTGATACGGCATCTATTGCGGCTAATCTCGGCGACGGTCTTCTGTCCGTTGCTGAAGAAAAGGCGCTTTGGGCGCGATATGGTCTTTGAAATTCACCATTTCACCATGTTATGATGCATAATCCTACAAATCAGTGTTATGCTTAGTGTAACAAAGTTTCCCTGTGTGATCCCGAAAAGGCATTTCGGGATCGTATGAAAGCCTGAGGACCAGAGGCCATGCCCCAGCTTATCTTTCTGCTGCTGATACTCGCTGCCGCCTGGTACGGCTATCGCTCGTTCAAGCGCGAAGCGACCCGCGTGACGCAGCGCGTGCGTCGGGCAGAGAAAGAAGCGCAGAACCGTGCACACGGCACTCTGGTGCAGGATCCAAAGACCGGCGAATACTACGTCAAAAAAGATTGATCCTGATTTACGCTTAAAATGCACAATCCAGCACAGGCCGCACAAACGGTTCATTACACTGCTCCGGCCAAGATTAATCTCGCGCTCCATGTGACGGGGCGCCGAGAAGATGGTTATCACCTGCTCGATATGCTTGTGGTCTTTGCCAATTTCGGTGATAGCATCACTGTTCATGAAGCTACCGAAGACAATTTCACCATTGACGGACGTTTTGCTGAGGGCATCCCGCTTGATAGCGGTAATCTGGTTATCAAAGCGCGGGACGCTTTAAGATCACATACGGGTCGCAAGCTTTCACCCGTTTCCATCCACCTTGAAAAGCACCTGCCCGTCGCGTCAGGCATCGGCGGCGGCTCAAGTGATGCGGCGGCAACACTGCTCGCACTCAATGAAATCTGGCAGCTTGGCCTTGATCTCAACACGCTGGCCGAACTTGGTCTAAAGCTGGGCGCTGATTTGCCCATGTGCCTGCATGGTGCAGCTTATGGTGCGCCGCTCGTTGCGCGGGGCATCGGCGAGCAGTTGACCGCAATCGCACAGATGCCATCGCTCCCCATGCTGCTTGTCAATGACGGGACGGCCATAGCGACGCCCGATGTCTTCCGTGCGTTGACAAAACGCGACAATGCATCTCTTCCCGCCCCTGCGTACAGCAGCGTCGAAAACATCTGTGCTTATCTTAGTTCGACCCGCAACGACCTCCTGCCCGCAGCGCTTTCAATTGCCCCACACATCAATGACAAGCTTGATCTGCTGCGCGCGAGCGGTGCCTTGTTTGCACAAATGTCTGGCTCCGGCGCAACCTGTTTTGCTATCTTCAAAGACCAGCAGAGCGCAGATGCAGCCGCATCCCATATTCTTGCGCAAAAGCCTGACTGGTTTGTGGTTTCAAGCCATACGGCGCCGTCCGCACAGTGACGAAAACAGCGACTTTCCCACGCCATACTGTTCACATATACTTGAACAAACAGCTACCTATAGAACAATCTTCTGGTTTCAAGGGTTCATTGTCTACCAATTAGGATACAATGCGTGAACCAAACGCTGGCTATGCGCCGCCGATTGAAAAGCCTATCTCTTGGTCATCGAAACGACGAACACATCGCCGCTTCACACAAACCAAGGAGATAGAAAATGAAAAAGTTTGTTCTTGCTACTGTTGCTGTTGTTCTGAGCGCCGGCGCTGCTTTCGCTGAAAACCCAAATGTTGGCACCCCAGCTGATCTCTATGCTAATGACCGCACACCAGTTGTAACGCAGCGGGTCGACAACACTGCAACCGCTTCGATTGGCCAGAAGGTCTATCAGGATGGTTCGGCTCATCGCTTTGGTGATGCATCACCTTCGAGCTTCCAGAAATAATACAGAATTTATGAACAAAACCGCCTGACGGACTGATCCGGACGGCAACCCCAGTTATCTCCCCGGTGGATGGCATTGATGCCACTCCGGTGCCCCCTTGAGCACTGATGCCATCCAAAGGGCGATTATAAAAAGGAATAGAAAAATGAAGAAGTTTGCTCTTGCTGTTGTAGCCGTTGCCCTCAGCGCCGGTGCCGCTTTCGCTGAAAACCCACATGTTGGTGAACCAGCCAATCTTTATGCCAATGACCGTACACCAGTTGCAACGCAGCGGGTAGATAACACTGCAACCGCTTCTATCGGTCAGAAGACCTATCAGGATGGCTCTGCTCATCGCTTTGGCGACGCATCGCCTTCAAGCTACCAGAAATAATATTGGCTAACACCGATAAGACTACACAAAAAGGCGAAGCTTCTCAGGCTCCGCCTTTTGTTGTTTCTGGTGGCATAATGATTTGTGGCAATCGAACAAGCTTCAACTGACGTGGCAAATCTTCAAGCTCCTTTGCACTCGACGGTAATAACTTGAGCGTATCCGCCTTCACCAGCAATCCCGCGCCTAAAGCTGGCTTACGTGTAAAGAACTTTCCAAGCAGACCAAAACGCGTCTCCTGAGGCAATGTAAAACGTGCTGGCGAATTGCTTGCCGCCAAATGACGCCCGACTGCATCTATCCAATCATCCGGCAACGTGGCTCCCGGCTGCAAAATAAGCAACCATTGGGTTCGCAACTCCCGGAATGAGTCAGATAAACTTTCCTCATCATAAAGCGCGCAGCCCGCGCCGACTGCTACGAGCTTTGTATCATCTGTCGAGCCTTGATCGACGACGATCACCCGGCGCAAAAGCCCATCAACAACTGCTGGCACCAAAGCCGACAATGTGTGCGCCAAAAGCATTTCCGAATTTTTGGTGACGATAAAAACAGAGATCATAGCCCTTCTTATATCAAGCGCATTGACTCGAAAAGTGCAACCGCTCAATATGTTCTTGATTTGTTCTTGCTATTGTGATAGGAATTATTTCATCAATAAGAGAGTCGGTTATGGAAATCATCCAGCAGGCAGATCAGGCAGCATTCGGAGCAGGACGCGCAGATCACGCCAATGCGCTTGTCAGTGAAGCTGGCCTGCGTATTGATCACTCCCGCAGACGCGGACGCGGGGCTGGTATCAATCCGACCGGGCGCTTTGAACCCACCACGCGCCATGAATTTGATGACGGCTGGGAAACGCTCGAAGATTTGCCCGCTTTCAAGACTGACGTGCAGGTTGAAAAGCCACGCACGATTATCACGCGCAATGATTCACCCGACATCAGTTTCGACCGCTCGATTAATCCCTATCGCGGTTGCGAACATGGCTGTATCTATTGCTTTGCACGCCCGACGCACAGCTATATGGGCTTGTCTGCTGGCCTTGATTTTGAAGCGAAGCTGTTTGCCAAGCCCGACGCACCGCGTCTGCTTGAGCGCGAATTGGCCAAGCCAGGCTATCAGCCAAAGACCATTGCGATCGGCACCAACACAGACCCTTATCAGCCTATTGAGAAGAAATGGCGCATCATGCGCGAGATTCTTGAAGTGCTGGAAGCGGCCAATCATCCGGTTGGCATTGTCACCAAATCCGCTTTGGTCGTGCGTGACATTGATATTTTGAGCCGCATGGCAGAAAAAGGTCTGGCCAAGGTTGCCCTGTCGGTCACAACCGTTGACGCCACGCTTGCGCGCACCATGGAACCGCGTGCCTCAACGCCGACACTGCGTCTGCAAGCCATTCGTAAACTCACCGAAGCTGGCATTCCAACCAGTGTGATGATGGGGCCAATCATTCCCGGCATCAATGATCATGAAATTGAACGCATTCTGGATGCAGCTTACGCACAAGGTGCCCGTGAGGCAGGCTATGTGTTGCTGCGTCTGCCGCTTGAAGTCGCACCTTTGTTCAAGGACTGGCTACTGCGCAATTATCCCGACCGTTATCGCCATGTGATGTCACTTGTGCGCTCTATGCGCGACGGCAAGGATTATGATGCGGAATGGGGCAAGCGTATGCGCGGCACTGGCCCTTATGCTTGGCAGATCGGGCGTCGCTTCGAAATTAGCGCCCGCAAGCTCGGCTTCAATTCAAAGCGCATTCCCTTACGTACCGACCTGTTTGAACCCGTCGAAAAGGGCGGAAAGCAGCTTTCGCTTTTCTAAATTCTGGATATCAGAGCGCGATAATTCGGCGTTCTGGTTCAGACGATACGCTAGAGTTCACGTCTGTAAGAGTTGTCAGTTGTACGTTCCATCCCCGTCTGATTTTTTCGGACGGAAGGCCCCTGCTTTTACGCCAATATCCTCGGCAGGGACCTTGCGGAGAATCAGAAGCAATGCGAACATTTTCGCCAAATGAAACGCTTAAGTTCTGATTCTCCGCTCCTCTTTGAAATTCCGCTTGCTCCAGACTTCTCGGAAGAGACGAAATATCTGGCGCGGGGACTAAAGCATATTGCTGGCATTGATGAGGCTGGCCGTGGACCGCTTGCAGGTCCGGTTGTTGCAGCTACTGTTGTGCTTGATCCCGACGATCTGCCAGAAGGACTGGATGACTCCAAGCGACTGAAAGCTGCTAAGCGCGATGCGCTTTATGATATTATTTTGGCCAAAGCAGTGAGCGTTTCCGTTGCAAGCTTGAGTGCGCGCAGCATTGATGCAAGCGACATTCGCAAAGCGGCCCTTGAAGCCATGCGCCGCTCTTTCATGGGACTCACACTTAGCCCCGACCATGCCTTGATTGACGGGCGCGATGTTCCCTCAGGCCTATCTTGCCCCGGCTCGGCATTGGTGAAAGGCGATCAGCGTTCGATTTCTATTGCTGCCGCTTCCATCGTGGCGAAGGTCACACGAGACCGCATGATGGTCCGCACCGGAGCGGTGCATCCGGCCTACGGCTTTGAAGTTCATGCCGGTTACGGAACGCTCAAGCATCGCAATGCAATTGAAGCCGGTGGACCACAGCCCGGAATCCACCGCTACACTTTCGCTCCCATCAAGGGTCGTTTCGCTGGATAGGATTTACAGCCGATCCAAGAATGGTGGATTGGCATTCGAAGCATGGCGCAGACTATAACAGAGCAACAAACATGCCTTCCTATTGTTTGTTTTTGTCATACTCGGCAAATGCTTCTTTCGCTGTCATCAAGCCATTAAAAGCAGCCGGAAAGCCCGCATATACGGCCAACTGAATAATTATCTGAACAATCTCTTTTTGAGTAAGCCCGTTATTCAACGCGGCAACGATATGCACTTTCAATTGTGGCGCAGCATTTCCGAGTGCGGTCAACGCAGCTATGGTCGTGATTTGACGACTTCTCAAATCAATGTCTGAATTCCCGTAAATATCGCCGTAGGCAAACTCATATACGTAGCGAACAAAGTCTGGTGCGATATCATTAAAGACACTCAAGCCATTGTGACCGAGCTCATTATGTATCTTTGAAAATATCTCTTTGCCGCGCGCAAGGCGCTCCGTTTCATCCGTCATGCATTTCGTTCCATAGAGTGTCACTCCCCACCCAACAGAAACATAACGGGGGCAAATGAACCCGTCAAAATCCTCATTTTTGGGAGCAAAAACCATGACATTAAAGAACAACAAAAACGCCGCCCTTTTGAGGCAGCGTTTTCAAAACTCAAACAAAGACTGAACTTAGTTCAGGTTGGTCTTAACCTGACCGAGTGCATCCTTGAACAGGGTGCCTGCAACTTTGGCATCGACCTTGTCAGCAACGATTTTGCCGGCAGCGGCGATAGCCAGATCGACAGCCGAAGCGCGGACTGCATTGATTGCATCGGTTTCAGCAGTTGCAATCTTCTGCTCAGCAAGCTTGTTGCGACGAATAACGTATTCTTCGGTCGCACGCTTGGCGTCTTCGAGAAGAGCCTTTGCTTCGCGTTCTGCAGCAGCGACGATGTCGCCAGCTTCTTTTTCCGCTTCCTTACGCTTGCGATGATATTCAGCAAGAAGCTGCTGAGCTTCTTCGCGCAAGGTGCGGGCTTCTTCGAGTTCCTTCTTGATATTTTCGGCGCGCTCATCAAGCGAGCGACCGATCATGCCCGGAACCTTTAGGTAAACAATCAGTGCGATGAAGAGAAGAAGAGCAATGAATGCCCAAAATGTTGAATCCATTTTCGTCTCCTCAGGCGTTTGCGGTTTTAACGGCTGCGGTAACGTCAGCCTTATCGGCCTTGGTTCCCAGAAGCTGTTCAACAATCGCAGACGTGGTTTCTTCAGCGATCGTACCGACATCGCTCATGGCCTTGGCCTTGATTGCGGCGATACGTTCTTCAGCTTCAGCAAGCTTGCCTTCGAGTGCAGCTTCAGCAGCAGCACGTTCGGCGTCAGCTTCGCCTTTGCCCTTTTCGCGAGCAGCTTCAGCAATCGAAGCAGCCTTGGTGCGGGCAGAAGCCAGTTCCTGCTCGTAAGCAGCAATCGCGTTGTCTGCATCCTGCTTGAGGCGTGCAGCCTGTTCGAGATCCTGTGCGATACGATCACGACGGTTTTCGATCACGCCGCCGATACGCGGCAGAACCACGCGCGACAGGAACAGATAGAAAAGGCCGAAAGAGATCGCCAGCCATAGAAGCTGCGATGCGTAATGGGTGGAATCAAACGGCGGGAATACGCCGCTGCCGTGTCCGGCATCGTGCGCGACCCCGGTTTCGGTGTGCACAGCATCGGCTGCGCCGTGCTCGCCAGCAGCTGGTGCCGGTTGCGATTCGGTGGCGGTTTGGGCAAACGCCGTGGACACGAACATCCAGATTTCCCCTTTAATCCAGCATATTCTTTTCCGGGCAGAAGAGCCGGGAAAAACGGAATACGCTCACTCAGACTTCATATGCAAAGGCCAGCCGCGCTGCATTTCAAGATACAGATCGCGGCAGGCCAGTTTCTTGCGACTGTTTATTAAACAGCGAAGAGGAGCAGAAGCGCGATGAGCAGCGAGAAGATGCCCAGAGCTTCCGTCACAGCGAAACCGAATACCAGACGGCCGAACTGGCTGTCAGCAGCGGATGGGTTACGCAGAGCGCCCGAGAGATAGCTACCGAAAATGTTGCCGAGGCCGAGAGCCGTACCGGCCATACCGAAACAGGCGAGACCGGCGCCGATGTACTTTGCTGCTTCCGCTTCCATGTTAAAGCTCCTTCTGGATTGCAAATTAGTGCGGATTTCTGTTCTGGCGGAAACCCGCCGGCGAGAACCTCAAAGCGCATTACTTATAGTTTGGTGCAAAGCGCTTTAAATCTTTTCATAACGCATGTTGCTGTCGGAAAACCGGTAAACCACTTTTCCGCAACATGCTTTTAGTGACCAGGATGTACTGCGTCGTTGATGTACATGCAGGTAAGAACGGTGAAGACGTAGGCCTGGAGGAATGCAACCAGGAACTCAAGCGCGGTGATCGCGACCGTCATGATCAGAGGCAGAATAGCACCGCCAACACCCAGCGCACCAAGCGAGCTCAGCGAGACAACGAAGCCTGCGAAAACCTTGAGCGTGATGTGACCTGCCAGCATGTTCGCGAAAAGACGAACTGAAAGGCTGATTGGGCGCGAAAGGAAGGAAATGATTTCAATGGCAACAACCAGCGGCACAATGATGCCCGGCACGCCGCTTGGCACGAAAAGCTTCAGGAAGCCAATGCCGTGCTTGTAGAAACCGTAAATGATGACCGTTCCGATAACGAGCAGCGACAGCGCAAATGTTACGATGATCTGGCTGGTGACCGTGTAGAAATAAGGGAACAGACCGATAAAGTTTGCAACCAGAATGAACATGAACAGCGAGAACACAAAGGGGAAGAACTTCATACCCTTTGAACCGGCTGAATCTCTCAGGCTCGATGCCACAAACTCATAAGCCATTTCAGAAACCGACTGAAGGCGGCTTGGGATCAGACCACGGCTTGAAGACGTGAAATAAAGAAAGCCTGACGCAAGAACCACAGTTGCGACCATGAAGGCCGAAACATTGGTAAACGACAGGTCCAAACCACCGACGTCGATAGGAATCAACCGGGAAACCTGGAACTGATGGATCGGATCGTTGGCCAACTTAACCTCGTCTGTCGTTCCTGCCCTAGGGCGTTTCAGTCACGGACCAAAGGTCCGCTTGGGGCGTTTTCGTTACGAACCAAAGGCTCGCTTGTCTTAAAGGTCTATACGCGAACATTTTCGTGATGTCCGCGAAGACTTATTCCTTATCGCTCTTTTCCACGCTAGACTTAATGTTGCCTTGATCGGCGACATAACCTGCGGAACGGAGCACGTTGAGGGTGCCAGCACCGAAGCCGAGAAGGAGAAAGATGATTAACCCCCACGGCGAAGTCCCTGCGTAGCGATCAAGAGCCCAACCAATCAGCGCGCCAACGATAATACCAGCGATAAATTCACTGGAGAGTTTCATGGCTTGCGCGACAGAACTGGATGTTTCTGATCGCTCATCCTCGGAAGCTGGTGGCTTGAGCAAACCTTTTTTAGCCAATTCGGCTTCAAGGCGATTCAAACGCTGATCCAACCCCCCGGAAACAGTTTTTGCGTCCTCATTCTTGCGCTCACCGGGTGTTTTTCCCGACTCAGTGCCGCTCGTCATTGGCAGCTCCTTTTTGCAAGAAATGCGGGCGTTAAAAGCCCATTTCCAAGTTGCGCGCAACATATTGACACACCGCACGCTAGTCAAGGCAATGAAGCACTTGCTCCAAAAGGTTTTTTATCCTGAAAAGACAATAACTTAGCCATTGGTGCGACTCATTTTCCGCTCAAAGTGGCAGATCGGTCAGCATTTCGGTCCAAAAATTGGAATCGAATTGGGCGAAGGTCAGCACATAGATTCATCATTGTGCACGCGTTTCAAGCGCGGTTTCGGACAAATAAATGTGTCCGAAAGTGATCGCTTCGACACGGAATCCTATCAGCTCCAGCCGCCGCCATAGGTACGGTAAAACACGTGAAGGCCAATCTTCGTCATTTTCTTCATGGTCGGCGCCCAGAACGGGCTGACATAGGTTGCGTGATAATGCGTGGAGGAGCCAACTTCCGGCAACCAGATCCGGCCATCGGTTACGGTCTTTGCAACCTGCTGCGCAAGACGCCATTGCGGCATCTCGGTGACGCGATGCTTCTGACCATCACAGGCAAAGGAAAACTGGCAAGCATTGAGCCAATTCTGGTTCTGATAAACAACGCCGCAAATTGTGCCCGGATAGGCTGGATTGCGTACACGGTTCAAAACGACCTGTGCGACCGCCACCTGCCCTTTAACATTTTCGCCGCGCGCTTCATAGTAAACTGCTTCGGCAAGGCACTTCTGCTCTTTGGAGCCAAACGATTCGGCAGGCAAAGGTGTGGCGGCCCAGTTATGGTCCTGCTCGCTGATCGGCGGCACGAAACGGCCCGAATCTGCCTCCGGTGTCAGGATGCTTTCAAACGGCGAGGTTTTGCCGTAATCAGGCTTAGACGGCGCATAGCCCAACGCGAGAACGTCGGGCTGATCATTGTTGATGAGCTTTGCCAGTTGCACCGGCATATCGGCTTTTGGTTTGGGCGGTTTGACTGCGTGGAACGCCATCGCGATCTCAACCTCCTTCCCCTCAATGCTGGATTTGGAGAAAGCCATGCGCGCATCGATCTTTTCGCGCGGTGCCGTGATCATGCTGATTTTCTCAAACATGCTACCGGCATTAAACGACCGTGCTGGCGCTTTCGGCTTCACAGAGACAAGACGACCCGTCTTATCAGCGCGATTAATACGGTTTTCATCAGGATTTGGATCATCGACGCCTAGCTTGGCGGTCTTCTGACCACCTGAAAGCGCGACGCGGCCAATGCCCGGTACTTCGATACCCGTCGCCGAGATGCTGCCCGTCACTGTGGTCGCATCGACAAAAGGCATTTCCGCCTGATGCAGCGAACCAACAGGCGCTTTCGCGACAAAAGCCGTCCAACGATGACCGGCAATATCTGCTGCTGGCACGAGGCTTGCCATATCCTGAAAAGCGATTGCGTTAGAATTGAACAGATACGTGATTGCCGCCAGAAAAATCGGCACCAGACGGTGTGGCTTGTGCGCGACATGGCGTGGCTTTGCGCGAACGGCGTAATAGCGACCATCCTCCGGGCAATAGCCCTTCACCGGATAGTGCCATACCGGTTCGGCAGCGGCCTTTGACCGGCCAAACAGCGCTCGTATGGAACCAAAACGCACCGCAAACTCCACTCGCAACGATTACTTAACTATGTGCGATAATGGCTTATTAACCTTGATGGAACGTTAACGGGATTTTGTTTACCCTTTGAAAATATTGATTAATTTTGAATTAACATCATTTGGGGAGGTTTGTTTTTGTTTGCTTTTTTAGCTCGACTGAGAACAAATGGAGCGAAGGACGGATAAGCATGATCAAAAAAATTCTTTTCACTCTCGTCGTTATCGGTGTTGCCTTGTTTGGCTACACCAAAGTCATGGCGCGGATTGGCTCTGGCGAGCCGCCACAGACGGCCCCCGCCGAGCAACAAGCCGATAGTATCAAAGTCTATAAGAATGAGCGCCGCATGACATTGCTGCGCGGCGATGAGGTTATCGGTACCTATCGCATTGCACTTGGCGGCAATGGCGATGGCGGGCACAAGGCACGCGAGGGTGATCAGAAAACGCCGGAAGGCAGTTACGTCATCGACTGGCGCAATCCACGCTCAATGGCGCATCTGAGCCTGCATGTTTCCTATCCGAATACGAACGACCAGAATGCCGCCGATGCCGCTGGGCACGAACCCGGCGGCAATATCATGATCCATGGCCTGCCAAATGGATGGGGCCTGCTTGCGCCGGTGCATCATGTCTGGGACTGGACCGATGGCTGCATTGGTGTGACCAATGCAGAAATGCGCGAAATCTGGTCGAAGGTGCCAAACGGCACCCCCATTTCCATTATGCCTTAAGCAGCTTTCACGGCCCAACGATCAATGTCCGCGCTCTGACCGATCAGTGCCAGACCATTGGCAATCGAATCAAACTGGTTAGAGCTTGTAACCATCGCATCAGGAAAACGCTTTTCGAACGCCGTGCGAATGGCGGGTACGAAAGACGTACCACCGGTCAGGAACACGCGGTCGATCCCGTCGAATGTCAGTCCGGCATTTTCAACGGCCTGCTCGACCGAGCGTTCAATATTGACAACGTCATCGGCAATCCAGTTGTCGAAATCATTGCGGGTTACGTCAGAGCGGATCTCGAAATCATCCGCCTTGAAATGCAGCTCAGCTGCACGCTCTGATGACAGGCGCACCTTGAGATTTGAGACGGCGCGATACACCTCATAGCCGTAATCATTTTCGATCAGATTGATAAAATGCTCCAGCGGCTCTGGTTCGACCGCATTCTTGGCAAGATCAGTCAGCGCGCGAATGGTAGCGGGCGAGTTCATCAGGAACAGCGTGTTCCAGCGTGCGAAATTCGCATAATAATGGCGCGGTATCGGCAGGCGCTTGCCGAAGGATTTGTATTCGCCGTTCTTGCCAAGCAGCGGTGACACGGCATTGTCGATGATGCGATAATCGAAAGTATCGCCCGCGATGCCAAGACCCGTCTGGCTAAGTGGTGTGAAGCTCAAGCCATCTGCGCCAACCTCAAAGCGTACAATCGAAAAGTCGCTCGTACCGCCGCCAAAATCGGCCACCAGAACGGTCGATTCGGCCTTCAGTTCCTGCGCATAGAAATAAGCCGCAGCCACGGGCTCATAGACATAGTGAATGTCCGTGAAACCAAAAGCGCGAAATGCCTTTTCATAGCGTTCCATGGCCAGTGCCTCATCGGGCGTTGCGCCCGCAAAAATGACCGGTCGACCAATCACCACGCGGTTGCCCTTTGGCGGCAGACGATCACCAAGACGTGCTGCGACCGATTGCAGGAATGTCTCAAGAATATCTTCGAACTTGAAACGCTTGCCGAACACTGGCGTATCGGTGAAGGATTTCTGGGCAGCAAATGTCTTAAACGATTGCAGCATACGCGTTGAATGCGGGGCATTCACAAAGGCATCCATCGCCCACGGACCACTTTCCGAAATGCGCTCGCCAGTTTCGCGATCCTGCCAGAAGCAGAGAATCGAGCGATAGCCGGTAACATCGACACCATCTTTCGGCACGCTTAGCACCGCTGTCGAACCATCAGGGGAGGCCAGCGACAGAACAGTGTTTGTCGTGCCAAAATCGATGCCCATCGTGACACCGCTGAACTGGCTCTCGCTCACTATCGTCATAATCTGCCTCTGGTATTGGGGAATTTCAGGAGGCGGCGGAGTAGCAGAGCGATTAGAGTTTCTCAAGGCAAGAAACTTGAATAAGAGACAATCAGAATTCACATACTCATGATTTGAAGGAGTGCCCCATGTTCCGCTTTGAAAACGCAACCGCAGTTATAACGGGCGCTGCGCGTGGTCTGGGTGCTGCTCTTGCCTTTTCGCTGGCCGAAGCCGGATGCGATGTAGTGCTTTGCGGGCGCAGCTTGAGCGCGCTTGAAGCCACAGCGCAGAGCATTGCGGAACATACCGGACGAAAGGTCGAAGCCGTTCAGGTCGATCTTGCCGATACAACAAGCATCGCGACTGCAATCGAAACCATCAAAGCTCGTCATTCTGCAATCGATATTCTCATCAATAATGGTGCGATGTGGCTTGAAGACAGGCAGGAAGACTATTCCGAAGCGGAAGTTGCGGGCGTAATCAATGCTGCCGTCACCGGAACATTCCTGTTTACGCAGGGGCTGTTACCGCTTCTGAATGCTTCACCGCGCCCGGATATTGTTACTATCGGTTCGATCAGTGGTTTGCCGAACGCACCATTGCAGACAGTTTCAATCCCGTTTTATGCAGCAAAACGTGCGCAGGCGGCACTGGCAGACGGTCTGCGGCAGAAGCTTGCCGGAACGCCGGTGCGTTCCATCGTGGTGTATCCGCCTTATCTCGAAGACGCCTCACCACTCGCAGACAACTGGGAAGCCTCCGCACTTCGACAAAAAGGCCAAGCTGCCACCAGCCGCGATATCGTCGAATCGGTTCTATTTGCCCTCACTCGCCCGCGGCATGTGTCGCTGTCGATTACCGTCGACGCCGATGAAGGCGGCGTCTTTGGGTAATGACCTCACAAATGAAAAAGCCCGATCTCGCGACCGGGCTTTTGCTCATTTCTTCTTTTTTGCGCGACCAGCAAACGGATTTTCCGATGTCGTCAGCGACAAGCGGATCGGCACGCCCGGCATATCGAAAGTTTCACGCAGACCATTGACCATATAGCGCACATAAGATTGCGGCATCGCATCAGGGCGCGAGCAGTTCACGACAAAGCCCGGGGGACGGGTCTTTACCTGCGTCATATATTTGACCTTCAGGCGGCGACCAGAGACCGCCGGTGGCGGCTGGTGAGCAATAACGCCAGCAAGCCAGCGGTTGAGGCGGCCCGTCGAAATACGGCGGTTCCAGATCTCGTGGGTTTTGACAAGGTTTTCCATAAGCTTGTCGAGCCCCTGACCGCGTTCGCCAGAGATCGGCACAGCGCGGATACCACGCACCTGCGGCAGCAGACGTGCAGTCTTTTCATGAAGATCAGCCAGAACCATCTGACGGTCTTCAATCAGATCCCACTTGTTAAACGCGATGATCGGCGCACGACCCTCGCGGATAATCAGATCGGCAATCTGCAAATCCTGCTTTTCAAACGGGATCGTCGCATCAAGAACGATGATCACCACTTCCGCAAAGCGAATGGCGCGCAGGCCATCGGCGACCGAAAGCTTTTCAAGCTTTTCCTGGACGCGTGATTTGCGACGCAGACCAGCGGTATCATAGAGCTTGATCTTGCGGCCGCGCCATTCCCAGTCAACGGAAATCGAATCGCGTGTGATGCCCGCTTCCGGACCTGTCAGCAGACGGTCTTCGCCAAGCATCGTATTGATCATCGTGGACTTGCCCGCATTCGGACGTCCGACAATGGCAATTCGCAGCGGCTTGGTCGTATCGTAAGCCGGAATTTCTTCTTCATCCGGGTCTTCGATATCGTCGCCGATCAGCTCACCAACAGCCTTCGGTGTGAAGACTTCGTCGGCTTCTTCCTCTTCGCGTTCATCCGCGAAAACGCGCTCTTCGCCCAAAAGCTCGACAATCGCATCGCGCAGATCAGGCATGCCCTGACCATGTTCAGCGGAAATCGGGCACGGCTCACCCAGACCAAGCTGGAACGCATCGTAAAGACCCGACTGCGCGCCGCGTGCTTCTGACTTGTTTGCAACCAACACGACCGGACGGTTCGAGCGGCGGACGAGTTCAGCAAAGGTTGCGTCAGTCGGCGTCACACCGGCTTTGGCGTCTACCACGAACAGGATCGCATCGGCTTCCTGAATGGCCGCTTCGGTCTGTGCGCGCATACGCGCTTCGAGACTGTCATTGGCAGCATCTTCCAGACCAGCCGTATCGATCACCTGAAACTTCAGATCATAGAGCTTTGCATCATGGATGCGCCGGTCGCGCGTAACGCCCGGCAAGTCATCGACCAGTGCCAGCTTGCGGCCGACGAGGCGATTAAACAGTGTGGACTTGCCGACATTGGGACGCCCGACGATGGCGAGAGTGAAACCCATAGGTTCGTATTACTCCGAAATTAGTGTAGCTCAGCCCTGAGCTTCTGGCACAGTGATGCCAGCGCCGCGCATGAGATCAAGCATTGTGTTGGCGCGCTGGCGGATATTCGCCGGGGCCAGTGTATCATTGGCAATCTGTTGATAAAGTTTCGCAGCATCGTCGAAACGCTCTGCCTTCCATGCTGCGAGACCGAGTGTCTCGCGCGCGCTGGAGCGCATTGGATTGCCATCTGCCGAAAGCGTTTCGACGCGTTTCGCAACGTCGTCATAAGAACCGGAATCAACCAGCAGATAAGCTGCACGCAGGCGTGCAATATCACGCATTGCAGGCGGGATTGAATTGTCAGCCGCGACTTCA
Organism: Brucella sp. 21LCYQ03; assembly: GCF_023554105.1. GTDB lineage: Bacteria > Pseudomonadota > Alphaproteobacteria > Rhizobiales > Rhizobiaceae > Brucella. The sequence goes on along the minus strand of NZ_JAMJWE010000004.1, from coordinate 140,718 downwards.
TCAAAGGCTGCAACAGCCGCAGCCGCATCGCCCTTTTCAGCGAGCACCGAAGCCGAACGCAAACGCGCCAAGACTGGATAAGAACCATAGCCGGTCTTTTCCAGATCATCGAGCGCTGCAATCGCCTCATCGTTCTTTCCGGCTGCGGCCAGATCGAGCGCGGCGAGAAACTTGTCGCCCGAAGCAGACGCCTTACTGTCAGTCCAGTGGTTATAGCCGACCCAGGCAGCTGTGCCGATGATAACCGCAATGGCTGCACCGATCAGGATTGGGCCGAAGTTTTTCCAAACCTGCTTGGCCCGTTCTGAACGGAGCTCTTCGTTTACCTCGCGAATGAAACTGTCGTCTGCCATGGACCTGCCATTTTTACTGGAGCATACCGAGCATGAAGCGGCGCTCTGAAAATCGTTGAACGTAATTTGTATGTTCTGGCGCTTTTAGTCGGAATTCGCGCCATATGTAAGACCCGTCGGTGAAATAAGCTGCACCTTACCCGAACAATCTGTATTTGTGACCGAGCTTTGCCTTATTCAACAGCTAAAGCGTGTCGCGGCTACTCCTATCTACCCACTCGCTTTAGCTCTTTTGTTTTGCGCATGTCGTTATCGGTAAACCGGTTCCCACTTTTCCGCGACATGCGTTTACGCAACCTTTCCCCCATACTGGCGTTCATAATCCCATGCGTGTTCTTTCTTCCATTGTCACCGTTTCAGCATCACTTGCCTTTGTCACAAATCCGGTTCGGGCGGAAACGCCAAAGCCGCAATATGTGCTGATTTCGTTTGATGGCGCGCATGACAACAAGCTGTGGACCCGCTCGCGGGAACTGGCGAAAAACAACAATGCGCATTTCACCTATTTCCTGTCCTGCGTTTTTCTGATGGAAAAGAAAAGCCGCCGCGATTACCAACCGCCGCATAAGCGTGCTGGCGCATCCAATGTAGGCTTTGCTTTGAGCCATGATGAAGTTGTGACGCGTCTCAACAATATCTGGCAGGCGCATCTTGAAGGAAACGAGATTGCAAGCCACGGCTGCGGTCATTTTGACGGCAGCGACTGGTCAACCGCCGACTGGGATAAGGAAATCAAAGAATTTCGCCGTATTACAGCCGATGCTTACAAAAACAACGGCATCGAAGGCGAACCGAAAGGCTGGCAGGAACTTGCGCGCCACGGCATCAATGGGTTTCGCGCGCCTTATCTGGCTGCATCAAAGCCCGTGCAGGATGCGTTGAAATCCGAAGGTTTTCGTTATCAGGCATCTTCCATCACACGGGGACCGGAACTGCCACAGATCGACGGCTCGTTTGCTTCCTTTGGCCTGCCACTCATTCCCGAAGGCCCATCGCAGCGACCTATAATTGGTATGGACTACAATCTCTATGTGCGCCATTCCAAGGGCAAGGAAGCACCCGCACAATCGGCACAGTTTGAGGACCGCAGCTATAAAGCTTTCCGCTCGGCCTTTGACAAACAATATAATGGTGAACGCATCCCGCTCCAGCTTGGCTTCCATTTTGTGCTGATGAATGACGGTGCTTACTGGCGCGCCATGGAAAGGCTTGTGTCTGAAGTCTGCAACAAGCCAGACGTCAAATGCACAACCTATAATGATTATCTCAACAGCATTGGCGCTGCGGGCGGCAATGCGCCCGAGAGCAACTCGCAAGCATTATGACGTCAGGCCGAGGTTTTCCTGATCCAATGTCGGCAAAGGTTCATCATGGATTACCGCTTCAAAGCCACGCAGACGCTTATAGATCGACAGAAGTTCGATAATCGTCGTCCAAGAATTGACCAAATACTGAAATGAACTGCGAACCTGATCGAAGACGTTCGTAATCTGGCTCATCAGGCCGAGTGTTAGCTTACCAGCTACAATCGACGGTATCAGCAGAAGAAGCGGGAAGATCGCATCAGCCTGCAAATAGAAGATCCGGGCGACATTGAAATAGACGTAGTGGAAATAGAGCCGGAAATAATTCTGGCGCACATTTGAGAATAACTCACGCATGGTTAAAGGATCGGCGCGCTCTGCGTGGTCTTCGCCATAAACAAGTTCCTTACGATAAGCCGCTTCCACACGCTGATTGTTGAACTCCAGTCCCGGAAGTTTAATGCCGACCAGTGCCAGAAAGCCGGTCCCAAACAACGCCCAACCAATTGCCGCCCAAACCAAAGCATGTGGGACAATACCGACAATTGGAAGTTCGTTGACCACTTCTGAGAAAGTAAAAAGAATCGGCAAAAAGGCAATCAGCGTCATAACTGATCTGACGAGGCTTACACCAAGCTGCTCCAGTGTGGTTGAAAAACGCATCGTGTCTTCCTGCACGCGCTGTGCTGCACCCTCAATATGGCGCAGTTTCTGCCAGTGCAGCATGTAGTAGCTGTTCATAGCTGTCCGCCAGCGGAAGATGTAGTGGCTGACAAAAAACAGGCTCAACACACCAATGAAGATGGCCAGAAAAGCGATTCCGGCGAAATCCATAGCACCCCAATAGAAATCGGCCGCTGAGACGGCTCCTGGTGTGGTTAGTCCTTTCTGCACCATGTCGTAAAACGGTCCGTACCAGGCATTGATGGCAACATTGACCTGAACGCTGAAATAAGTAGTGAACAGGATCAAACCTGAACCCAAGATCGACCAGCGCTGCCACTGATGCGGCTCAAACCAAGACCAGAACGTATAAAACGCCAAAACGATGATCGCGAAGTAAATATAAAACCACAAAAACGGTGCTGACCAGAAAATACTCACACCAATGATTGGGGCGGCATCAGCGGCGGCGGGCGGCAAACCGATCAGATGCCCAAGGTTTTCTCCACCCTCATACCAGCCGATAACGGCAAGAAGGCCCCACAAGATCACCGATAAAAAGAAAAGCTTTGGACGTGGAAAAAAAGATACAAACATCGGAGCAATTCCAAAAGAAACAATATTTTTTGAATAAACTCCTGTCCGTGCGCGAATACCAGTTAATTAATTGTAACCTTTCCCGTTACTTGGCGGCCCTGCCCGCGACAGAGCCAATAACCGCAGTCATCAGCAGCGCAAAAGCCGCAATAAGACTAGGCAAGGTATACGAGCCGAAATGCTGCGCCATAAAGCCTGCAAACAGAGGTCCGACAATCTGGCCGATACTGAAACAAACTGTCATGCGCGCCAGTGCACGTTTTGGTGATTGTGGCGCCAGCACGCGTGCAGCCTGAAGGCCGAACGCGGTCAGCGCCATAAAAGTAATGCCCAACAGCGCACCACCGATCAGTGGACCCCATGGCGGGGAAAGCAACACACTCGCAGCCACACCCACCGCCTCAATGAGTGCCGTGATTGCAAAGGCCGTAAACAGGCCGAATTTGCGGATTGCAGGAGACCACAACCAAATCGAAGGTGCCGCACACAGGCCAGTCAGCACCCACACGCCTGCCTCCATCAGCCCCCCGCCCTCATTGGCGCGGACAATCGCGATAATGAAGGTTGCGGTGATAACATAGCCAAAGCCGAAAATGCCATAAGCGAGCGCGATTGCATTGAATGCTAAGCTATTCGGCAGCGCGGGTTCACGCTTTCCATTTGTTCCGCCGATTGGGCCTTCTTTAACGAGAAAGACCACGTAAACCGCCAGAATTGCACTTAAAACAGCAGCGCCAATCCAATCGATGCGCCAGTCAAAGCCAAGAAAGCGGACCGCCGCGACCATAATGGCAGAAAGCGCGATACCAGCGCCCACGCCGCCAAAATGCAGTGCCGACAACCCTTGCTTTTCCGCCTTCGTGATATGGCTTAACACAATTGCAGTGGCTAAGATCATCGTCACAGCACTGATAAATCCGGCTGCAAAACGAATGATTGAGAAAAGCCAGACGCCATCGACCATCGCCATGAGCGCACAAAGGATGACGCTGATAATCAGGCCAGTCAGAACACTTGCTCGTTCGATTCCTGCTGACCAGCCATAGCCAGCGACAATCGCGCCAAGCAGATAACCCACATAATTTGCCGAAGCGATAAAGCCTGCATCCGCAGCATTAAACCCGACATCCACCATCATGCCGGGCAAGATCGGTGTATAGATGAAACGGCCAATGCCCATCACCGCAATCATGGCGAAAAAACCACCAAGGGCATAGCGAAGGGCAGATGTGTGCGAGTATGTCTGGGGGATTGTCTTATTCATGGCGCGGAAAATACGCTTCGTTTCTCGGCATACAATTGAATTTTTCTGATGCGATCAATCACAGAAATTGAGTTCAGCTTTCCGGCATCGGTGTACGCACTGGCACGCTGTCCGGTTGGGCGGAATGCAGGAAGTGCAACAGCGTTTCATTGACCAATTGCAAGCGGAAAGCCGTATCGCGCCAGCTGAAATCAATGTCCTGTGGCACAGGTGGCAAACGCTCCGGCACCTCCCCCTCTTCGAGATTACAATTATGGATAACTGCTTGCAGAGACTGCGCAATCCACTCAGGCGGCTGAGCTTCTTTCTTGCGTAGCGCATTGCCAAGCGCTTCGCCAAACAGCAAGGCGGATGCATAAAGACGAATGCCACGGCGATCGTAGCGGCCTGCCATTTCGCTGACTTCGCGCGCGACAAGCCGCCCGCGCAACGACCAGCGCGCATTGGAACGCGCCAATGCTATGCCGTCGCCCAGAGCATTGACCGCGCGTTGCGCCTGCGTAAACTGATTAATTGCGCTTTGCGCATGCACAACATCACGCTTTTCCAGCGCAGTTGCCGACTGCTTGAGACCTTTCAGGATATTATCAACCAGCCCGCGAACAGCGCGATCAATCAGCCTGACCGGGTCCGGTGTTAGCAATATCTGGCTGAACAAAAGCCCCACACCCGCGCCCACCAAAACATCAATAAGCCGTGTCATTCCAGCGACTTGCGGACCCATAGCCAGCACAAGAATAGCCGAAACACCTGACTGAATAGCGATGGCAGGGGCCAGACCAAAAGTCGTTGCAATCACCATGGCCACACAGGTAGCAATACCCATATGCAAAACCAGAATCGTATCTGGTATCAACATCGAAACTTCACCGACAATCACGCCGGTCGTCACGCCCGCGATGACGCCAATCGCCTGTTTGCCATGATTGGGCAGATTTGGTGCAAGGCAAATAACCGCCGTCACCATCGCAAAAACCGGGCGCGGCTGGCCAAGCATCCACTGGCAGATAAGCCACGCCACCGCACCGCCAATGGAGGCGATCAGCGCATCGCGCCAGCTGACCGACCATTGCTGAAAAACTCTGTTCAATCGCTGATGCATGAATGGCCTGCCCTGTTATCCGTCATATTCAGAGATAGAATTTATGGCAGGATTTCAATAAGTTAAGCCTTAAAAAAATCTTCGTACTGATCCGGTTTAAAACCGACCGTCAGCTTGCCGTCCTTATCAAGAACCGGGCGTTTAACCATGGAAGGCTGTGCCAGCATCAGCGCACGCGCCTTTGCAGCATCGACATTCTGACGCTCTTCTTCGGGCAATTTACGGAAGGTTGTGCCTGCGCGATTGAGCAGCTTTTCCCACTCTATGTCCTTAAGAAAACGGTCGATTGTTGCAGCGTCCAGACCTTCTTTCTTATAGTCGTGAAAGCTGTATTCAATGCCATGATCCTCAAGCCAGCTACGGGCCTTCTTCATCGTGTCACAGGCCTTGATACCGTAGATGGTCACGCTCATTTCCGACTCCTTTGATCTCGTGTCGCGATCAAAAGCCATCCGCAAAAACGTTGCAACCCCTATCTCGCATCATCCCGAATACTCCCGGCAGAAGGCATTTTACCATATTATTGACACAGGGTTGCCGCGTAAATCATAATATTGACATTAAATAACCGTCGGAATTTACGCTTTTTCAGTCGAAAAGACCATTTTTGCGTTCAGCGTTGACGTTCTTTTTCGAGCAATTCACGCTTGCGTTCCACACCCCAGCGATAGCCGGAAATTCCACCGTCATGACGCACCACGCGATGACACGGAACAGCAACTGCGATCTTGTTCGCACCGCAAGCTTGAGCGACCGCACGCGTTGATTTTGGCAACCCAATTGTCTTAGCAAGCCCGCTGTAGCTCACCGTTTTACCAAGCGGGATCTCACGCAAGGCATTCCACACGCGCTGCTGAAAAGCTGTGCCTCTCAAATCAAGTGGCAGATGAAAACCGATACCGGGATTCTCGACAAAGCCGATCACTTGCGCGATATGATCCTCGAAATCACGATCTGCACCGACAAGCTGTGCTTTGGGGAAACGCTTCTCGAGATCATCAATCAATTCCTGCGGATCATCGCCCATCAGAATAGCGCAAACACCCTTGCCGCTTTCCGCCACCAACACTGCACCCAGTGCAGATTGACCAATCGCAAAGCGGATGGTTTCGCTTTCGCCGCCGGATTTAAAAGCTTTTGGTTTCATACCGAGTATTTTGTCTGACGCTTCATAAAAACGGCTCGAAGAATTATAGCCCGCCTCATAGATTGCATCGGTGACGCGTCTGGTCTCTTTGAGGACGGCGCGCATTTTGTCAGCGCGGTGCGCATCGGCATAGGCTTTGGGCGTGAGGCCGGTAAAGCTTTTAAAAATGCGATGGAAATGCGCAGGGCTTGCACCTGCCGCCCGCGCGATATCTTCAAGCGACGGGACTTCTTCAGCATTTTCAATGAAACGACAAGCTAGCGAAACCATATCGGCGTAACGTGCAGTGTTTTGTGTCTCAAGCGTTGCATCAACATGCGGTTTGCAGCGCATGCAAGGACGAAAGCCTGCCCTTTCAGCGTTTTCACAAGCCACAAAAAACTGGACATTCTCGCGTTTTCCACGTCGCGAAGGACATGACGGGCGGCAATAAATGCCAGTCGTGCGGACGGCATAGACAAACTCACCGTCCGATGCCTTGTCCCGAGCAAGCACTTGTCTCCAGCGGCTGTCATCTGTGCTGTGGGTCAATGTCATCAGGTTCATGTCCGTTTCCCTTCTTACTATGAAGGAAAGCTATTCGCTTACAAGAGAAACAACACTCCGCTGCTTGCTTTCAAATTTGTTACGGCGTTAAGCTTTGCGGGCCTGTGCTATCGCATCAATCAGGTTTTGCTCTTTCATCACACCGCCATAAAGCCGCGTGCCGATAACAAACGATGGCGTGCCACTGAAATTGAAAGCTTCGCCCTGCTCCATATTGCGCGCAAGAATACCATCAATCCGCGCTGCATCCGCTTTATAGCCGGCTTCAAGCATCTTTGGATCAAGGCCAGCCTTCACAAGCGCTTCATCGGTCAGGTCTTTGCTCAGACGACCTTTGGTTGCCATAATAGCTTCCATCGCCTTTGCGTAATTGCCGGACTTTTCAGCAGCCAGAACCAGTCGCGCCGCATAGGCCGAGTTGTCGCCAAAGATAATCCAATCTTTGAGAACCAGCCGTACATTGCCGTCGTTTTTGACAACCCGCAAAAGTTCGGCATGGCCTCTTTTGCAGTAAGAGCATTGGTAGTCGAAATATTCGACAATCGTGATGTCGCCGTGCGGATTTCCAAGAACCGGAATGTCCTTGTCATAAAGCACATCGGCTACGGCTGGCATCTTCTGCGCAAAGCTATTGCCACCGGAAATAGCGAGCGTTGCAGCACCCGCCGCCGTTGCAGCAAGCATCTGACGGCGGTTTATCATCAGCTCTCTCCCTGTCCCGATTGGGACTTATCCAAAACCACAACGCGGCTTCCACTGGAAACCCGGCTGTGAAGATCAATTATATCCTGATTGAAAAGGCGAATACAGCCCGACGATGCAGCTTTGCCAATTGACGAGGGTTCGTTGGTGCCATGAATACGATAAAGCGTGTCTTTGCCATCGCGATAAAGATAAAGGGCGCGTGCACCGAGCGGATTGCTAATACCACCTGCAAGCCCATTCGCATGTTTTGCGTAATGTTCGGGATTGCGCTTGATCATATTCTGCGTCGGCGTCCAGCGCGGCCATTGTGCTTTATAAGCAACTTCGGCAGTACCGCTAAATGTCATGCCCGCGCGACCCACGCCCACCGAATAGCGCATAGCCTTGCCACCCGGCTGCACCAGATAAAGATAGCGTGTATAAGGATCGACAATAATCGTGCCGACTGGATGGCTGGTTTGATAATCGACTTGTTTACGCAAATTGCGTTGCGCAACTTTGCTCAAATCAAGTGCGGCAATATAATTCCCGCGATCAGTGACGGCACCATACATCACTTCATATTCGCTTTTCGCCGTCTGCACTTCCGGCTGTGGCAGAGGTTCGACAACAGGCGCAACGACGACTGGTTCCGGCATGATAACGCCGATTGGCCTATCAGTTGGAACGCTCGTACACGCCGCGAGAGCCAATGGCAAAAAGCCGATCAGAACCATCCGCAAACGCAGTATGTGCGCTAAACGCTTTTGATGAAACGCATTCAATTTTCCGCACCCCAATGTCGGTATTTCCCAAGCCCATGCACAGCCCATATGCGCTTTTTCAAACCGACAACGATCATTGCAAGTCCGAAACACCGGCCTTGATAATCTGATATGTTATGTAAAAAAAGCCCCAGGCTGAAATCTAATGACGCTATCACCTTAAGACAGCCTTAAGCTGACAAAGCGAAAAGCAGCCTTTAAATAAGCCGAGCAAAAAGCAGGAATATAAATGCGCATTCTGGTTGTTGAAGACGATTCAATCCTGCTCGACGGACTTTCCGTTGGTTTGGGGTTGGCTGGCTTCACTGTAGACGGAGTGGCAAACTGCGGCGATGCGGAAGCGGCCCTTGTTGGCCAGAATTACAATGCGGTCGTGCTTGATTTGATGCTGCCCGATGGTTCTGGTCTCGACATTCTCAAATCCATGCGGCAGGCGCGCGATGAAACGCCGGTGCTCTTGCTGACCGCACGTGATCAGGTGCAAGAGCGCATTGCAGGGCTAGACGCAGGTGCAGATGATTATGTCGGCAAGCCGTTTGATTTGCATGAGCTGGCAGCGCGGGTTCGCGCCATTGCCCGGCGTGGGACAGGACGCGCCAGTGCCACGCTCAAATGGCAGGACGTGGAGCTTGATCCGGCCGAAATGTCGGCACAACTTAAGGGTGTCCCCTTACGCTTGACGCGACGCGAATTTTCGATCTTGCGCCGACTGATGGAGCGCCCTAGCGCGACCATCTCCAAATCGTCGCTCGAAGAAGCGCTTTATGGATGGCAGGAAGAAGTGGAAAGCAATGCGGTGGAAGTTCATATCCACCATTTACGATCCAAGCTTGGCGCGAGCTTTATCGAGACCGTACGTGGCGTTGGCTACAGGCTCGCAGGGACCCAGATATGAACTCAATTCGTGGTCGCCTCACCGGCATATTGATTGGCATGACATGTCTGGTCTGGCTATTCGCAGTAATTTGGATTCATGTCAGCACCCAGTCAAAGCTTGAGAAAGTGCTGGATGCACGCCTGATGGAAGCAGCCCGCATGGTCAATTCACTGCTGACCGAGCGCCGTGTCGAGGTGACGCCTGATGGCGATGGCGGGCAGCTTTCTTTAAAACCAATGGAAGATTTCCCCATCTATGAAAGCCAGCTTTTCTGCCAGATATGGGCACTGAACGGCAAGCTTGTCGGGCGCTCCGAGAGCGCTCCGGGTGAACGGTTGACCAATGTAACGAATGGCTTTTCCGATACTGTCGTTGCGGGCGAGCGCTGGCGCGTCTATGCCGTTGAAAATACGCAGCTCGGTCTGCGTGTGATGGTTGGTGACAGCGTATCTGTACGCGAGCGTCTCGTGCATAATGTGGTGACGGGCGTGGTGTTACCTGCGCTTCTATTGCTGCCAATCCTTGCGATTTTAATCTGGCTATGCGTTCGAGGCGGACTTAATCCACTCAGCAATCTCGCCCGGACTTTGTCAAAACGTGATGCACGCGATTTGCGTCCGCTACCGCAAGAAAAGCTACCGTCCGAAATTGCGCCTGTGGTTTTGGCGCTCAACGATCTGTTTCATCGGGTGGAAGAAGCGCGTGAACGCGAGCGCAATTTTGCAATTTTCGCCGCACATGAACTCAAGACACCGCTTGCGGGTCTCAAAACACAGGCACAAATTGCTGAAGGCGCAAACGACGATACCATGCGATTGAATGCTGTTCGTCAGATCGCAACGGGCGTTGATCGCACCAGCCGGCTGGTCAGCCAGTTGCTTGATCTTGCAGCACTAGAGGCTGGTGACGAAATGGAAAAGCCTGCACCAGAACCCGCATGTCAGCTGTTAGTCTCAATATCTACCGATATGCGGATGTTTGCGGCGCATCGGGATGTAAGAATCGAACTACCGGGCAACCTGCCGCTGGTGACAATGGAATATCCGCATCTTTTAACCCTCGCCATCCGTAATCTGATTGAGAACGCCGTCAATCATTCGCCCAGAGGGGGATCAGTGCTTTGCAGCCTGCGACAAAACGATCAAAGCGTAATTTTTACGGTTGAGGACAATGGCCCCGGCATAGCGCAGCAAGACATGGCGCATGTAACCGAGCGGTTTTATCGTGGTGCTAACAGAAGCGAAAATGGCAGCGGGCTTGGTCTTGCCATCGTGCAAATGGCCGCAACCCGCATGGGTGGAAATTTAGAGCTGAGCAATCGCCCGGAAGGCGGACTACGCGCAGTCATCATCGTCCCCACACAGGCCGCCCTATAACCCCTAAATCTTGCGGGTTGACGGAAAACGCACTTACTGTAATATGCAATTGCAAACCATTTGCAATTAAGGTCAATGTAATTTATGGTATTTTAGACATAATTTTGCACAAACAAGCCGAGACTGTTCATGCTGTACAATCCTAATACTGGGCCACAAGCCTCACGGCTCTCGTCAAAATCTATTCCCCGTTCTGATGAGCAGCAAGCAGTGGCAGTCAAAGCAATTTTAAGGCGGGTCGGGTTACGCCCGACCCGCCAGCGTATTGCACTCGGTTCTATGCTTTTTACAAACAAGCACCGGCACGTGACACCCGATATGCTGAACGTTGAAGCAACGTTACTTGGGGAAAAGCTATCGGTTGCAACTGTTTACAACACGCTTAATCAGTTTGCAGATGCGGGTCTGATCCGCAAAATCTGCATTCACGGCGAGCGCACTTATTTCGACACCGATACAGGTGATCACGCGCATTTCTATATCGCCGAACACGAGCAGATCATCGACATTGCGCCCGGTGATATTGGGGTTGGTCCACTGCCTGCGCCACCCATTGGTTACAAGATCAACAAAGTTGATATTCTGATACATCTTGTACCGGAAGCCATAAAGTCCTGACCTCCAAAACTCCCAATTCGTCGCATGTCAAACAAGCGCTCTTTGATTTAGATCAATGACACGCAACCGGGAAATGTCGATAGAGGGGCTATCGACATAGCTGTCTTTATGGAGACAGTTTTTGACTTGCGCTGCGAGGGGATTAGATGAACTACGCCGCTGGAACAGTCCTTTCTGGTCTGGGAGCACTTTTTGCTGTGCTTCTGGCCGGATTTTCTCATGATGAGTTGTTCAGAACCCATATGTGGATTCTGTTCGCCGTACTCGCCATTTTCACCATTCTTCTGATGCGTAATGCCGATTACAGCCTGACGCCAAAAAAGGTCGACACATCGACCTATATTGACGGGCCGATCCGCTATGGCGTTATCGCGACCGTTTTTTGGGGTGTGGTTGGATTTCTGGTCGGTGTGCTTATCGCAGCACAGCTTGCCTTCCCAGATCTCAACCTTGAGCCATATCTCAACTTCGGTCGTCTGCGCCCATTGCACACGTCAGGGGTTGTGTTCGCATTTGGCGGCAATATCCTGATCGCATCAAGCTTCTATGTCGTGCAGCGCACCTGTCGCGCACGTCTGTTTGGCGGCGATCTCGCATGGTTCGTGTTCTGGGGTTACAACCTCTTCATCGTGATGGCTGCAACCGGCTATCTGCTCGGTATCACGCAATCGCGCGAATATGCTGAACCGGAATGGTATGTGGATATCTGGCTGACGATTGTCTGGGTAGCCTATCTGGCCGTGTTCCTTGGCACAGTGCTGAAGCGCAAAGAGCCGCATATTTATGTGGCAAACTGGTTCTATCTGTCGTTCATCGTCACCATTGCGATGCTGCACATCATCAACAATCTGGCAATCCCGGTCTCGTTCCTCGGCGTGAAGAGCTATTCAGCTTTCGCAGGCGTACAGGATGCCGTGACGCAGTGGTGGTATGGTCATAACGCGGTGGCGTTCTTCCTGACCGTGCCGTTCCTTGCCATGATGTATTATTTCGTACCGAAGCAGGCGAACCGTCCAATCTATTCCTATCGTTTGTCAATCGTGCACTTCTGGTCGATCATCTTCCTCTATATCTGGGCTGGTCCTCACCACCTCCATTACACGGCTATTCCCGATTGGGCGCAGACGCTTGGCATGGTGTTCTCGATCATGCTGTGGATGCCTTCCTGGGGTGGTATGATCAACGGTCTGATGACGCTTTCGGGCGCATGGGACAAGGTTCGTACTGATCCGATCATCCGCCTGATGGTTGCTGCTATCGCCTTCTACGGCATGGCGACCTTTGAAGGTCCAATGCTGTCGATCAAAGCGGTTAACTCGCTGTCGCACTACACCGACTGGACCATTGGTCACGTTCATGCGGGTGCGCTTGGCTGGAACGGCATGATCACTTTTGCTGCTGTCTATTACCTGACACCAAAGCTGTGGAACCGCGAACGCCTCTATTCGATCCGTATGGTCAACTGGCACTTCTGGTTGGCAACACTCGGCATCGTGCTTTACGCCGCCGCCATGTGGGTTGCCGGTATCCAGCAGGGTCTGATGTGGCGCGAATACGACAGCCAGGGCTTCCTCGTTTACTCGTTCGTGGAAACCGTTGCTGCCATGTTCCCTTACTACGTCATCCGTACGCTGGGCGGCGTTCTCTACCTCGCCGGTGGACTGGTCATGGCCTGGAACGTCTATCAGACCATTCGTGGCAATCTGCGCAAAGAAGCCCCTATGGGCGGTGTGCAGCCTGTGGTGGACGCCACCTTGCAGCCAGCCAAATAAGGAGTGTGATTTATGTCTTTTCTGAAATACCACTCCAAACTGGAGAAAAACGCCACACTGCTGCTGATCGCATCGCTCGCGGTTGTGACTGTCGGTGGCATCGTGGAAATCGCTCCGCTGTTCTATCTCGAAAACACCATCGAGAAGGTGGAGGGGATGCGTCCCTATTCACCGCTGGAACTGGCGGGCCGCGACATCTATGTGCGTGAAGGCTGCTATCTCTGCCACAGTCAGATGATCCGTCCGTTCCGCGACGAAGTGGAACGTTACGGCCATTATTCTCTGGCAGCGGAATCCATGTATGACCATTCGTTCCAGTGGGGATCGAAGCGCACCGGGCCAGACCTTGCGCGCGTCGGTGGCCGCTATTCCAACGAATGGCATGTGCAGCATCTGGTACGCCCGCGTGACGTGGTGCCGGAATCGGTGATGCCGAATTACGGCTTCCTGCTGAAAACACCGCTTAACTTCAACAACATGGCGGCCAACCTTCAGGCCAATGTTATGGTTGGTGTGCCTTACACGCAAGAAATGATCGATAACGCCATTGCCGACGTGAAAGCACAGGCCGAGCCTGATGCCGATACAACGGAACTTCTGGCACGCTACCCCAAGGCGCAAGTTGGCGATTTTGACGGAAATCCGCAGGTTATCTCCGAGATGGATGCATTGATTGCCTATCTCCAGATGCTCGGCACGCTCGTCGACTTCTCGACCTACGACCAGTCCCCCAAAGCAAGATAAAACGGAGAATTAGCCATGGATTACAATACCCTGCGCACTTTCGCCGATAGCTGGGGCCTGCTCGCGATGGCTCTGTTCTTTGTCTTCGTTATTCTTTTTGCTTTCCGCCCGGGAAGCAAAAAGAAAGCCGATGAAGCGAAGGAAATTCCGTTCAAGGACGACAAAAATGACTGACAAACAAATCGATGAAGTCAGCGGCGTATCCACAACCGGCCATGAATGGGACGGTATCAAGGAACTCGACAATCCAATGCCACGCTGGTGGCTGTGGACCTTCTACGCGACCATTGTTTGGGCTGCAGCCTATGTGATCGCCTATCCGGCATGGCCGTTGATCTCAAGCTCGACGGCAGGTCTCTATGAATGGTCTAGCCGCGGCGATTTCTGGAAAGAAAATGCCCAGATCGCAGCCGACCGTCAGGGCATTATCGACCAGATCAATGCCAAAGACGTGCATGAGATTTTGGCCGATGAAAACCTGCGCCAATATGCGATTGCAGGTGGTGCTGCAGCTTTCCGCGTCAACTGCGTGCAGTGCCATGGCACCGGCGCACAGGGCGCTCCGGGCTATCCAAACCTCAATGATGATGACTGGTTGTGGGGTGGTTCGGTTGACGACATTCTGACGACCATTCGTCATGGCGTGCGCTCGCCACTGGATGAAGAAACACGCGTTTCGGAAATGCCAGCCTTTGTCGATGTGCTTGAACCAGAACAGGTTCGTGACGTTGCGGCCTACGTGGTGAGCCTTTCCGGCACCCCGCATGATCCGGCAATGGTGCCAGAAGGCCAGAAAGTCTTCGCTGAAAACTGCGCTGTTTGTCATGGCGCGGATGCGAAGGGCTTGCGCGAATTTGGCGCGCCAAACCTTACCGATGCGATCTGGTTCTACGGTTCCGGCGAAGACGCAATCGCCAAGCAGGTTGCGCGTCCAAAACATGGCGTGATGCCTGCATGGGAAGCCCGCCTTGGAGACGCAACCGTCAAGCAGCTCGCAATCTTCGTCCACTCGCTCGGCGGTGGGGAATAAGAACAACTGGTCCCGATCTGACGGCAATTCGGGACCAGCCGAACAGGAAATACACAAGAACGGACGGCGAATAACCACCCCGCTCTCAATCAAGACAAGTGCGAAACATCCGGCAAGCCAGCTTCTGTCTTTTCGGCATCACACTTGAGGAGCAAGGCAAATGTCAGACGATGTCGAACGGATAGACGTTCAGGCAGTTAATTCCCCCAACATTCGCCCCCCTTTAAGCGGGAAGTCGCTCTATGCGGCGCGGGTGAAAATCTTTCCGAAGCGTGTGAAGGGCAATTTCCGCCGCTTCAAGTGGATCATCATGTTCATTACGTTGGGTATTTACTACCTGACGCCGTTTCTGCGCTGGGATCGCGGCCCCTACGCGCCCGATCAGGCAGTGCTGATTGATCTTGCCAATCGCCGCTTCTATTTCTTTTTTGTCGAAATCTGGCCGCAGGAATTTTATTATGTCGCAGGTCTGCTCATCATGGCGGGTCTTGGTCTGTTTCTGGTAACATCGGCGGCGGGCCGCGCATGGTGCGGTTATACTTGTCCGCAGACCGTCTGGGTCGATCTTTATCTGGTTGTCGAACGCGCCATTGAAGGCGACCGCAATGCCCGCATGAAGCTCGACAAAGCGCCATGGTCTTTTGAAAAAGTCTGGAAGCGCGTTACAAAACACACCGTCTGGATTATCATCGGCATTCTGACCGGCGGCGCGTGGATTTTCTACTTTGCTGATGCGCCCACTTTGCTCGTGGATTTTGTGACAGGGCAAGCAGCCTCTGTCGCTTATATGACTGTCGCTATCCTCACCGCTACAACCTATATTTTCGGCGGACTGATGCGCGAGCAGGTCTGCACCTATATGTGCCCATGGCCACGCATTCAGGCAGCGATGCTTGATGAAAACTCGCTGACCGTGACCTATAATGACTGGCGCGGCGAACCCCGTTCACGTCATTCCAAAAAGGCTATCGCTGCGGGCGAAACAGTTGGCGATTGCGTGGATTGCAATGCCTGCGTTGCTGCCTGCCCGATGGGAATTGATATTCGCGATGGCCAGCAGCTTGAATGCATCACCTGCGCGCTCTGCATCGATGCCTGCGACAATGTGATGGACAAGGTCGGCAAGGAACGCGGTCTCATTTCTTATGCAACGCTTGCCGACTATGATTGGAACATGGCGCTTGCCACCAACAATGGCACCGCACCGATTAATCCGGCACGGGTTTATGAAGCACCAAACAAGCTGTCTTCGACGGTTGAACATCTGTCGTGGAAAAAGATTCTGCGTCCACGCATCCTGTTCTACTTCATCGTCTGGGCGCTGATTGGCCTCACACTGGTAATTTCGCTTTCGATGCGTCAGCGCATTGGCATCAATGTATTGCATGACCGCACACCGCAATATGTGCTGCTGTCGGATGGTTCGATCCGCAACGGCTACACGGTCAAGCTGCTTAATATGATCCCGGTTCCGCGCACTTTCCGCCTTTCAATCGAAGGTCTGCCCGGTGCGAAACTGACTGTGCAGGATGAAAACCTGAATGCAGATGGCGATTATGATGTGCCGGTTGAACCGGACAGGCTGAAAACGCTACGCGTTTTCGTCACCCTGCCGCATGATGCGATTACGGAGCAGCGCTCCGACTATGAAATCGAAGTGCGTGACGCGGACGGCGCGGAACACGCACGCTACAAAGCAACCTTCATGGCTCCAGAAGCGATCGGGGAGAAGAAGTGATGTCAGTGAAATCAAAGACCACCAATGGCTTCACCGGTTGGCACATGCTGGGCATTATGATCGCTTTCTTCGGTGTCATCATCGCCGTCAACATGACCATGGCTTACAAGGCTGTGAGCAGCTGGAGCGGTCTGGTCGTGAAGAATACCTATGTCGCCAGTCAGGAATTCAACGACAAGGCCGAGACCGGCAAAGAACAGGCCGCCCTTGGCTGGCAGTCGCAGCCAGCGCTCGAAGCAGGTGTCTTCTCATGGCGTCTGAATGATCGCGACGGCAAAGCGGTTGTGATGACCGGCGGCACCGTTGAATTCAAGCGTCCTGTCGGCGATGCGCATGACACCAAAGTGGATCTCGCTGTTGCAGAAGACGGCTTGCTGAGCGCGCCGCTCACGCTTGATGAAGGCGCGTGGATCATGGAAGTCAACGCTGTCGCCAGCGACGATTACAAACTTGAAGACCCCTACCGCCACATCATCCGCGTTCTTGTGAAGGACGGGAGGATCTTATGAGTTGTTGCGTTGAAAATGCACAAATAGCCACTGTCATTCAGTCGGTCTCACCAGATGAAATGCAAATTGCGAGCCGTGCACTTGGCGACGGTCTGCGCCAACTTGATCTCTCGGTTCCCAGCGTTCACTGCGGGCTTTGCATCAAGACTATTGAAGATGCACTCGGTAAGATCAGCGGCGTGGCCTATGTCCGCGTCAACCTCACGGCACGCCGCGTTACCATTCGCTGGAAGGACGGCGAAACACCGCCTGATGTCGTCGATCCGTTGCGCCGCCTTGGTTATGAAGCGCACATATTCGATATGGTGCAGGACAAAGACCCGACCTTCACCCGGCTGTTGATTGCGCTTGGCGTTGCAGCCTTCGCATCCAGCAATGTGATGCTGTTGTCGGTTGCCGTCTGGTCGGGTGCGGATGCCGCCACGCGCGATATGTTTCACTGGATTTCCGGTCTGATTGCCCTGCCGACCCTGATTTATTCGGGCCGGATTTTCTACGTTTCCGCATGGAATGCGCTGCGCGCGCGCCGCGTGAACATGGATGTGCCGATTGCGCTCGCCATTTCGCTGGCCTTTGGCATGAGCGTTTATGAGACGATGAACCATGGCCAGCACGCTTATTTCGACGCCTCGGTTTCGCTGTTGTTCTTCCTGCTTATTGGCCGCACGCTCGACTATCTGATGCGCGCACGCGCACGTTCTGCGGTGCGTGGTCTTGCGCAACTAAGCCCACGCGGTGCGGTAGTGATTGGCGACAATGACGAGCGCAACTATCTGCCGGTCAATGAAATCCGCCCCGGAATGCGGATCATCCTTGCCGCAGGCGAACGTGTGCCTGTTGACGCAAAAGTCGAAGACGGTCGTTCTGAGCTTGATTGCGCGATTGCCTCCGGCGAAAGCGATGCGGTGCCTGTCGGCCCCGGCTCGGATATTCGTGCGGGAACGATGAACCTATCCGCTCCGCTCGTCATTCGCGCAACCGCTGAAGCCAAGGATTCCTTCCTCGCCGAAATGGTTCGTCTGATGGACGTAGCCGAAGGTGGCCGCGCATTCTATCGCCGCCTCGCTGATCGCGCGTCGGAACTTTATGTGCCGATGGTGCATACGATTGCCTTTGCGGCCTTTGTCGGCTGGATGATTTACACCGGCGGCGACTGGTATCGCTCGATCTATATTGCGATCTGCACACTCATCATCACCTGTCCCTGTGCGCTGGCGCTGGCGGTGCCAATCGTTCAGGTGGTTGCAGCGCGTCGCCTGTTTGAAAACGGCATCATGATCAAGGACGGCTCCGCCATGGAACGCATGGCGGAAGTCGATACTGCCGTGTTCGACAAGACCGGCACGCTGACGCTTGGACAGCCTCGCCTGATTGATCTCGATGCGATCAATCCGAACAATCTCGAAATTGCATCTGAGCTTTCGCTTTATTCGCGTCATCCGCTTTCGCGGGCGCTTGCGCTGTTTTCAGGTGCCAAGCCGATGACAGCTTTCACGCGCATTGAGGAAATTCCCGGCGCTGGCATTGAGGCAGAGCTGAACGGCACGATCTATCGGCTCGGCAAGCGCGAATGGGCGGACAGCAAGGCAAATGCTGCGCCTTCAGATGGTCCCGAAACCTGCCTTTCGATCAATGGCACGCTTGTTGAAACCTTCCGCTTTGAAGATCAGCCGCGCGAAGATGCAGCAGCTGCGATTGGTGCGCTGAAGCGTAATGGCTTGAAGCTTGAGATTATCTCGGGCGACAAACTGCCTGCGGTGAAAAAGCTTGCCGCCTATCTTGGTGTTGACCAGTATCGCGGTGAAGTTCTGCCAGCGGACAAATCGCAGCTTGTGCAGGGACTGGCGGCTGATGGCCGCAAAGTGCTGATGGTGGGCGACGGGCTGAACGATGCGCCAGCGCTTGTGGCGGCGCATGTTTCGATGGCACCCGCAACCGCTGCCGATATTGGCCGCAACGCTGCCGATTTCGTGTTCCTGCGCGAAAGCCTGTCTGCCGTGCCGCTGGCATTTGCGGTGTCGAAAGAAGCGGGCCGGTTGATCAGCCAGAACTTTGCGCTTTCCATCGGCTATAATATCATTGCTGTGCCGATTGCGATTTTCGGCTATGTCACGCCGCTGGTGGCAGCACTTTCAATGTCGCTGTCGTCGATTGTGGTTGTGAGCAACGCCATGCGGCTTAGGGCTGGAAAACAAAAACAGCCGGTGCAAAACACGGTCGCACCTGCTGTCGTTCTCAAGGAAGCGCATAAATGAGCGGACTGCTTTTCCTTATTCCTATTGCGCTGGGCCTGGGTGTTCTGGGCCTTGCAGGCTTTTTATGGTCGCTTAAAAACGGCCAGTATGAAGACCTCGACGGAGCCGCCAACCGCATTCTGATTGATGACGACCGCTTTCCGGCAAAGAAGGATGAATCGTTATAACAGAATCCCGGGTGCGGGTTCTGAGTCGTTATAACTTAACACCCCTCACCTTTGCTTGAGCGCTGGTCGGTTATCAGAATAGCGCGGAGATCGTTGACATTCGTTCCGGTCGGACCGGGCATGAACAGATCGCCAATGGCATCAAATGCGCTCCATGCATCATTGGCGTTCAGGCGTGCCGCACCATCCTCGCCCGCATCTCGCAGTCGCGAAGCGGTGGTGCCATCGGCAAAGGCACCGGCATTATCTTCTGAACCATCAATGCCGTCGGTATCTGCTGCCAGCGCGTGAATATTCGCATAGCCATCAATATCAAGCGCGAAAGCCAGCAGAAACTCGCTGTTGCGGCCGCCTTTGCCGCCTTTGGCGCGGATGGTCACAGTAGTTTCTCCACCGGAAAGCAACACGATTGGCTTTTTAAACGGGCGATCACGATCCGCCACTTCCCGCGCGATTGCCGCATGAACATGGGCCACTTCACGCGCTTCGCCTTCGATGGAATCAGACAGGATGACCGCCTCAACGCCATGGCGCTGCGCTTCTTTAACTGCTGCTTCGAGCGACACGGCAGCCGACGCAATCACCCGCACTTCGTTATTGGCGAAGATTTTATCATCAGGCTTCGGTGCATGAGCCTTCTCGCTTTTAATATGCGCGAGCACAGCCTCGGGCAATTCAAGTCTGTAGCGTTCGATGATCTTGAGCGCATCATCGCGAGATGTTGCATCAGGTACAGTCGGGCCGGATGCGACAAAGGCCGGGTTGTCACCGGGAATATCCGAAACCACCAGCGAGAACATTTTTGCCGGATAAGCCGCCGCTGCCAGCCTCCCGCCTTTAATAATCGACAGGTGTTTTCGCACCGCATTCATGGCTGATATCGGCGCACCAGACGCCAGCAAAGCCTTGTTAACCGCAATCTCGTCGGCAAGCTTCAGACCTTCAGGCGGCGATGGCAGCAAGGCCGAGCCGCCACCGGAAATAAGCGCCACAACCAGATCATCTTCGGTGAGATTGGACACTGCATCGAACAGCCGTTTTGAGGCCGCAAGCCCTGCATCGTCCGGCACCGGATGCGATGCTTCGATGATTTCAATCGTGTTGCAAGGCGCGCCATATCCATAGCGCGTGACAACCACACCTTCGATGGGCGCGTCCTCACCCTCATGCCGCTCTGCCCATGCGCGCTCGAAAGCCGCTGCCATCTGTGCCGAACCTTTGCCCGCACCAATCACAATCGTCCGGCCTTTGGGCTTGGCGGGAAGATTGGCGCGGATCACCAGTTCAGGATCAGCAGCCGCAACCGCTGCATCGAACAGACTGGTCAGAAACTTCTTCGGATCGGTGATGGCAGTCATGAGATTCCCGATATTGATTATTGTTTCACAACACTATTTCGTGCTGCGCTTATAAAAGCAATGGAGCCCGCCATCTCCCTCCAGATCGCCAGCTCCATCTTCTCCCCTCCAGAGAAATCAAATTCGAGGATTAAGCCACATCGTGATTGGCCATGCGTTCGAGCGCACGCACTAGTCCGGAATGATCGAGACCATCATCGCCGTGTGCTGCGCAAGAGTTGAACAATTCCTGCGCCATTGACGTGTTAGGAAGCGAAACGCCCAGCGCTTTTGCGCCCTGCAATGCGAGATTCAAATCCTTCTGGTGCAACGCAATGCGGAAGCCCGGATTGAATGTGCGCTTGATCATACGCTCGCCGTGCACTTCAAGAATACGCGAGGAAGCAAAGCCACCCATCAGCGCTTCACGCACCTTTGCCGGATCCGCACCCGCTTTCGATGCGAAGACCAGCGCTTCGGCAACCGCTTCAATATTGAGTGCGACGATAATCTGGTTTGCGACCTTGGTGGTCTGGCCATCACCACAATCGCCCACCAGCGTGATGTTTTTGCCCATCAGTTTTAATAGCGGCAGCGCCTTGTCAAAAGCATCCTGCGCACCGCCCGCCATGATGGAAAGGCTGGCATTTTTGGCACCGACTTCGCCGCCCGATACTGGCGCATCGATATATTCGGCACCGGTTGCGCGGACTTTCTTTGCAAACTCCTTGGTTTCAATCGGCGAAATCGAACTCATATCAATAAGTGTTTTGCCCTCGCCCAAACCTTCGGCAACGCCGCCTTCACTGAACAAAACGTCAGCCACTTGCGGCGTATCCGGCAGCATAAGAATGATGGTTTCGCATTCGCTCGCCACCGCCTTTGGGGTGTCGAGTACAGTCAGCCCTGCATCCAGCAAATCCTTATCGGGTGACTTTGAATGCTTGGAGGTAAAAAGCTGGTGGCCTGCATTTTGCAAATGCTGCACCATTGGCTTGCCCATGATGCCAAGCCCGATAAAACCAATATTTGTCATGACCGTTCCCCCTATGCGGTAAGCCGTTCGACTTCATCCTGTTTGAACCAGCCAAGCCCCTCTTCGGTGGTGGTCTTTGGCTTGTATTCGCAGCCGATCCAGCCCTTATAACCAGCGTTTTTCAGCGCCTCGAACACATATGGATAATTGATTTCGCCGGTTCCCGGCTCGTTACGGCCCGGATTATCGGCAAGCTGAATATGCGCAATCAGTGGCTTGTAACGCTCATAGGTGGCGATGAGTTCGCCCCGTGTGCGCTGCTGGTGATAAAGATCATATTGAATGAACAGGTTGTTGCTGCCGACTTCATCAATGATCGACACGGCCTGTTCGACCGTATTGAGATAAAAGCCCGGCATGTCGTAATGGTTGATAGGCTCGATCAGCAGGCGGATGCCATGCTTGCCAAATTCGCGTGCGGCAAGTCGGAGATTACTGACAAACGTTGCGCGCAATGCATCGGGATCGACGCCCTGTGGCGCAAGTCCTGCGAGGCAATTGACCTGCGAGCAATTGAGCGCGGTTGCATAATCAATCGCGTCCGCAACACCGCGGCGAAACTCGTCAATCCGATCTGGCAAAACCGCGATACCTCGCTCGCCGCCAGCCCAGTTGCCTGCGGGCATATTGTGCAGCACCTGTGCCAGATTATGACGATCAAGTGCGGCCTTCAGCTCGTGACGGTTGAAGTCATAAGGAAAAAGATATTCGACCCCTTTGAAACCCGCTTTCGCTGCCAGTGCAAAGCGCTCCATAAACGGCACTTCATTGAAAAGCATAGTCAGATTGGCTGCAAATCTTGGCATTTCCGCCTCCCTTTTAAATTAGTCCAAAAGCATTGCGATTGCGGTTGGTGCATCTTCGCCACGCTCGGCCAGTTCCTCAAACTCGACAACCTGATCGATGTCGGCTCCCATGGAGATATTGGTGACACGTTCGAGAATGAATTCAAGCACAACCGGCACCTGATGTTCTTCCATCAACGCCTTTGCCTGTTCGAAGCTCTCAGCAAACTGGTTCGGGCTTCGCACGCGGATTGCCTTGCAGCCTAAGCCTTCGGCGACCGCGACATGATCGACGCCATAGCCCTTTTCAGCATCGCCCGATGCGTTGATATTATCAAACGCTAGGCTAACCTCGAAATCCATATTGAAGCCGCGCTGCGCCTGACGGATGAGGCCGAGATAGGAATTGTTCACGACGACATGAATGTAAGGCAGCTTGTGCTGTGCGCCGACCGCCAGTTCTTCAATCATAAACTGGAAATCATAATCGCCGGACAGTGCAACAATCGGACGATCAGGGTCAGCCGCACGAACCCCAAGTGCGGCTGGCAATGTCCAGCCCAAGGGACCAGCCTGACCGCAATTGATCCAATTGCGCGGGCGATAGACATGCAGGAACTGCGCGCCTGCAATCTGGCTCAAACCAATGGTCGTGACATAGCAGGTATCGCGACCAAATGCCCGGTTCATCTCTTCATAAACGCGCTGTGGCTTCAACGGTGTTTGATCAAAATGCGTCTTGCGCAGCATAGTTTTCTTGCGCTCAGCGCATTCCTGCGCCCAGCCGGACCAATCGCGCAACTTGCCAGCTGTCTTCCATTCGGTGGCAACATCCAGCAGCAGTTTTAACGCTTTGCCCGCATCTGAGACGATACCGAAATCCGGTGCAAACACACGGCCAATTTGCGTGGGTTCAATATCGATATGGATAAATTTGCGATCTTTTTTATAGGTATCGACATTGCCGGTATGACGGTTTGCCCAGCGGTTTCCGATGCCGATCACCATATCGGAGGCCAACAACGTGGCATTGCCATAGCGATGCGAGGTCTGCAAACCGCACATGCCCGCCATCAGGCGGTGATCATCAGGAATAACGCCCCAGCCCATAAGGGTCGGGATAACCGGAATGCCGGTGATCTCTGCAAATTCGACCAGAAGATCAGACGCATCCGCGTTGATAATGCCGCCGCCTGCAACGATCAGCGGATGTTCCGCATCGTTCAACATTGCGATGGCCTTTTCGGCCTGTGCGCGTGTGGCTGATGGCTTGTAAGCCTCCATCGGCTGATAGGTATCGATGTCAAACTCGATTTCGGCGAGTTGGACATCGATCGGCAGATCGATCAACACCGGGCCGGGGCGACCCGACTTCATGATGTGAAATGCCTTTTGGAAAACAAAAGGCACCAATGCAGGCTCCATAACCGTGACCGCCCATTTGGTAACAGGGGCCGCGATCTTGGCGATATCGACTGCCTGAAAGTCCTCTTTGTCGAGACGCGCGCGGGGAGCTTGGCCTGTAACGCAGAGGATTGGAATTGAATCGGCGGATGCAGAATAAAGCCCGGTGATCATATCAGTGCCAGCCGGGCCAGACGTGCCGATGCACAGGCCAATATTGCCGTGCTTTGCGCGCGTATAGCCTTCGGCCATATGCGAAGCGCCTTCAACATGACGCGCCAGAATGTGACGGATCGAACCCCGCGCCCGCATGGCCGAATAAAACGGATTGATCGCAGCACCCGGCACACCAAAGGCGCAATCGATCCCTTCTTTCTCCAGCACAAGTATGGCTGCATCCACTGCACGCATTCTGGCCATGTTGATCTCCTCCAACGGAAAAATAATCCATATTCAAAAGATATTCTATAAAAATGGAAATGCATACCATTCTGCGGAAATAAGGATTTTCAACGAAATGGAGATAATCAGCATGCACTTTCGGATGGAACGTTGATGCGGTAGTGATGAGTGAGCAGGGAATCGGAGGCGGCGCATGGAACAGGCAAAAGCAAAGCGGGGTCGCAAGGCTGCGGAAAATGCAGCGCCCTCATCTGTTCAGGTTCTGGATCGCAGCCTCAAGCTTCTGGCACTCATTGCTGAAAATGATGGTTCGACGCTGACCGATCTTGCCAATGCAAGCCAGATGGCACCTTCTACCGTGCATAGGCTTCTTACGTCGCTCGCCAATCACGGCATGGTTTCGCATGATCTGGAAAGCGGCGACTGGACCATCGGTGTCAAGGCATTTGAAATCGGCAATGCGTTTCGCCGTTTCCGCAAGCTCGGCACTCTGGCGCGGCCCTATCTCAAATCATTGATGGAAGCGAGTAGCGAGACCGCCAATATCGGTATCGAGGATGGTGGTGATGTGGTGTTTATCTCGCAGGTCGAAAGCCATGCGCCGATGCGCGCTTTCTTTCGTCCGGGTCGGCGCGGGCCTATTCACGCATCCGGTATCGGCAAAGCTGTTTTGTCCACATGGTCAGACACTGAGATTGCGCGCACGCTTTCAGGCAAAGTGCTTGAACATTTTACGCAGCATACGCTCAATACATTGCCTGCGCTGCTCAAAGACATTCAGGCAACCCGCACACGCGGCTGGTCGATTGACGATGAAGAACATACGCTCGGCATGTGCTGCATCGCTGCGCCGATTTTCAACGAACATGGCGAGGCGATTGCAGGGATTTCAGTGTCCGGGCCAGCGGTGCGTCTGCCACGGCAAAAGCTTGAAGAACTGGGGCCGCTCATCCTCTCGACGGCCGATGATCTGACCCATGCGATGGGCGGCAAACGCCCGGAAGAAATGTAACAAAAAGGAAGACCCGCAGCAGATTTCTCCGCCGCAGGTCCTCCCTCTCCCTCCTCCAGAGATATTTTAGGCCAATTCGGCCTTTAACGGCTTGCCCGCCACATAGGTTTCGACAATCGCGCGATCATCGCCGAGCGTTTGCAGCAAGAACAATTCCTGCTCAAGATTGGCGCCAGCGGCCATACGCAGGCGCATGGCTGATGTGGCGGACGAATCCAGCACCACAATGTCGGCTTCCGTGCCTTCATCAAGCGTGCCGATCTTGTCTTCCATCGACAGCGCGCGGGCATTGCCAAGCGTCATCATATAGAACGACTGGAACGGGTTGAGACGATTGCCGCGCAATTGCAACACCTTATAGCCCTCGTCCAGCGTGCGCAGCATCGAGAAGCTGGTGCCGCCGCCAACATCGGTGGCCACCGCCATGCGCACGCCCGATGCTTTCAACCGATCACGGTCGAACAGGCCGGAACCCAGAAACAGGTTTGAGGTTGGGCAGAAGACAGCGACCGAGCCGGTCTCTGCCATCACCTTCACTTCGCGCTCTTCGAGATGGATAGAATGGCCTAGCAATGTCTTTTCGCCTAGCAACCCATAATGCTCGTAGATGCCAAGATAGTCCGGCGCATTCGGATAGAGCGATTTCGTAAATTCGATCTCTTCATGATTTTCCGAAAGATGCGTCTGGATGAAGCATTCCGGATATTCGCGGGCAAGCGCCTGACTTGCTTCAAGCTGTTCCGGCGTTGACGTAATCGCAAAGCGCGGCGTGATTACATAATCGAGCCGGTCCTTGCCATTCCAGCGGGCAATCAGTTGCTTGCTGTCATCATAGCCCGATTGCGCGGTATCGCAGAGTGCTGGCGGCGCGTTGCGATCCATCATCACCTTGCCGCCCAGCATACGCATATTGCGATGCTGCGAGGCGCGGAAATAGGCATCAACGCTCTGCGGATGCACCGAGCAATAGGCGACGGCGGTCGTGGTACCATGGCGGATCAATTCATCCAGAAAGCGCTCAGCGATAAATTCTGCGTGCTGCTCATCGGCGAATTTCTGCTCTGCCACGAATGTATAGGTGTTGAGCCATTCAAGAAGATTGGCCGCATAGGACGCGATAACCTGCGTCTGCGGATAGTGAATATGTGTATCGATGAAACCCGGCAAAATGAGATGCGGGCGATGGTCGGCAACCGCAACATCATGGCCCACTTCGGCGCTCACATTGGCGTAGTCACCAAGGCGCGTGATACGGCCATTTTCAACCAGCACAGCACCATCTTCGATATAGCGATAGGATTGTGCATCATCCAGACTTTGCGGTTCTTCACGAAAACTCAGCACACGGCCACGGATGAGAAGTTTGGTCATTATTGCTTTGCTCCAGCAGTCGCGGATTCATACCAGGAAGCGAGAAGCTTGCGCTCCTCATTGCTCACGCCGGTCACATTGGCAGGCGGCATGGCATGGGAACGACCAGCCTGCAAATAGATTTCGCGGGCATGGGCCGCGATTTCCCTATCATTTTCAAGCACTACGCCCTTGGGTGGTGCAATGATGCCTTCCCAGCCGGGTTCTTTAGCATGACACATCGCACAGCGTCCAAGAACGGTATCCCTCACCTTATCAAAGTGCGGGTCCGAAATGAAACTCTGCTGTAGCGATGAAATCTTCTGCTCTTCCGGCTCGCCTGTGAGAATTTTCGGCACAGTGGACAGCCACATGATCACGATGAACAGCAGCACCGTCACAAGCCACGTCCAAGTCGGATTGCCTTTGCGGGCATGGCGCGTGTTGAACCAATGGCGGATTGTGACGCCCATCAAGAACACCAGCGAGGCAATAATCCAGTTGAACTCAGTGCCAAATGCCAGCGGATAGTGGTTCGACAGCATCAGGAACAGAACCGGCAGCGTCAGATAGTTGTTATGCGTTGAGCGCTGCTTGGCGATTTTGCCATATTTCGGATCAGGCTTGCGACCGGCGATGAGATCGGCCACCACGATTTTCTGGTTCGGAATGATAACCATGAACACATTGGCAGACATAATCGTCGCGGTGAAAGCACCCAAATGCAGGAACGCTGCACGACCCGTAAACAGATGCGTATAGCCCCAGGCCATGAACACCAGAATGACGTAGAGAATGATCATCAGCAGCGTATCGCTCTTGCCGAGCATCAACTTGCAGATGGTGTTATAGGCAATCCAGCCAAAAGCCAGCGAGGCAATCGAGATAGCAATCGCAGTGGTTGCCGAGACATCGAGCACATTCGGATCGACCAGATAAAGATCAGCGCCCGCGTAATAGACTATGCAGAGCAGGGTGAAGCCCGACAGCCATGTGGCGTAGGATTCCCATTTGAACCATGTCAGGTGTTCAGGCATCTCGGCCGGTGCGACCAGATATTTCTGGATGTGATAGAAACCACCGCCATGCACCTGCCACTCCTCACCATGCGCACCAACGGGCAAGCCGGGACGCTGGCGCAGGCCAAGGTCCAGCGCGATAAAATAGAAAGACGAGCCGATCCACGCAATTGCTGTGACGACGTGTAGCCACCGCGCAGCGAAGCCCAGCCAGTCCCAGGCCACGGCAAGATCATACATGCGGCACTCCCATTCTTGTTCTAGACGCGCATCTTTTCCGAAAACCGTTTTACACTTTTCGGGACGCGCTTTCGTTCCCTGCTTTTGTATTTGCCAAAGCTTTGCGCCTGTGTGAACGTCGCATCAAGACCATCACTTTCAAAAAAAACTATACAATGGTGGAACGTACGCATGTCTTACCTTGATAATCTGCGTGTATTTGTGCGCGTCGTCGAATTGGGAAATCTGTCGGCAGCAGGTCGCGACCAGCGCGCGTCACCTGCCGTTGCAAGCAATCGAATCAAGGAGTTGGAGAAGCATTTGGGCGTGCGGCTCTTCAACAGAACCACGCGTAAATTGACCCCAACCGAGCATGGCCGCATCTTTTATGACGGTGCGATAAAGATCCTTGAAGCAGTCGATGAAGCGGAAGCCGCTGTGGCAGAATTGGCCAAAAATCCGAAGGGATCGATTCGGATTACTGCCCCTCTTGGGCTGGGTCGAAGACTGATTGCATCGGGGATTCCGGAGTTTCACGACAAATATCCGGACATAGAAGTGCGCCTGCGACTATCTGACCACGACATAGATATTATGAGCGAAAGCGTCGATGTGGCGTTCAAGCTGGGCGTTCTGGAAAACTCAAATCTGCGCATGCGCGGCATTTTAAACTGCGAGCGTGTGATCTGCGCTGCGCCGGAATATCTTGCAAAACGCGGCACGCCGCAGTCGCCCGACGAGCTACTCAGCGAGCAACACGACTGCCTGCTTTTACGCTTTCCCGGTTCGAAAGAGTTCTACTGGTCGCTGCAAACAGCAGAGGGCCTGCGCAAGTTTGAGATCACCGGACCTTACGACTCCGATGACGGCGACGTATTGACGCAATGGGCACTCGGCGGACGCGGAATCATCAACAAACCGCTGTTTGAGGTGAATGAATATATCCGCGACGGGCGGCTGGTTCCGATTCTCCAAAGCACACCGCCAGCGTCGATCCAGCTTGCTGCGATCTATCCGCACAAGCGTTTTCAAGACCCGAAAGTGCGTTTGATCATCGATTTTATGACCGAACGCTGCCAGCGACAGATCAAGGAATTGCTGGCTTAGACCAATTGTACAACTTTGCTGGACGTCAGCACAGTCGTCAGAACCTCTGCCGCAGCCAGTGCGGCAATAACTTCCGGGCGCTTGTCTTTGACGAGCGCGCCGCCAACCGGACAGACAAGACTTTCAAACAGATCAGCGTTGCCGAATTCGTTTTTCAACCAATTTTTGAAAGTGGCTTTTTTGGTTTTTGAGCCAATCATGCCGACATAGACGGCATCACGCCGCTGCAAAGCCTCCGCCACGATCAGAAAATCAAGCGCATGATCATGAGTCAGCACGATAAATGCGCTTGCCGGTGGCGCTGAACGCACCACATCTTCGGGCATGGCTGCAAGGCAGGTTTCGACACCCGGCGCATCGACAGCCATCAGTTCCGCTTCCCGCGTATCGACCAGAATGACCCGTACAGGAGTCAGCGACAGCGCATAGGCGAGTGCATCACCAACATGGCCAGCACCGAAGACATAGACATGCGGACGGGTCGCAATTTCGGCATCAACTTTAATGACCAGTTCTTCTGCAAGACCACGGTTTACGCGTTTGAAACCCAAAGCCACGCGACCGCCACAGCATTGGCCAATCTCGGGGCCAAGGGGAACATCCATCGGGGAATCTTTGCCGCCAGCTAAAATCTTCCGGGCATGGTCAATCGCCATATATTCGAGCTGCCCGCCGCCAATGGTGCGGAAGATCATATCGCGAGCGACAAGCATCCAAGCCCCCGCATCGCGCGGGGCAGAACCTCTGACATCAGTGACTTCGATCAGAACACTATCGGGCCGCTTGTTGAGAAACGCCCTTATGTCGTCCCGCCTGCCCAACATAAGATTAGCCTTTCTGAGCGCGCAGCCGCTCTATCGCCATCAGCACGCGCTCGGGCGTTGCTGGCGCATCAAGGCGCGGACTGATCTTGTGATTGGCAACGCTGGCCACCGCATCCGACAGCGCATAAAGCACCGACATGCCATGCGGCAGCGGCGGTTCACCTACCGCCTTGGAACGGTGGATCGTCGGCTCATAAGCTTCCGACCAATCTGTCAGTGCGACGTTGAAAATCTTGGGGCGATCCGAGGCCAGCGGGATCTTATAGGTCGATGGTGCATGCGTGCGCAGCCTGCCCTTGTCGTCCCAGACAAGCTCTTCCGTGGTCAGCCAGCCCATGCCCTGCACGAAGCCGCCTTCCACCTGTCCAATATCAATGGCGCGGTTCAACGAACGACCGGTATCGTGCAGAATATCGGTGCGTTCCACCACATATTCGCCGGTCAATGTATCAACGGAAACTTCCGAGCAGGCTGCACCATAGGCATAGTAATAAAAGGCGTGGCCTTTGCCCTTAGCGCGATCCCAGTGGATTTTCGGTGTCTTGTAATGACCCGATGCTGAAAGTTGCACACGCCCGATATAGGCCTGCTTCACCAGATCGTTGAAGCTGACTTCCTGATTGCCCACGCGGATACGGTTTGGCAGGAAGACCACCTGATCTTCCGGCACCTGATATTGCTGCGCTGCAAAATGAATAAGGCGCTTCTTGATCTGGCGCGCGGCATCCTGTGCGGCCATGCCATTCAAATCAGCCCCGGATGAAGCCGCCGTAGGTGCTGTGTTTGGCACTTTCGCGGTTGTTGTCGCGGTGATCTTCACGCGATCAAGATCGATCTGGAATTCTTCAGCCACCACCTGCGCCACTTTGAGATGAAGCCCCTGCCCCATCTCGGTGCCGCCATGGTTCATATGCACCGAACCGTCATTATAGACATGCACCAGCGCGCCAGCCTGATTGGATTCCGTCTTGGTGAAGGAAATCCCGAATTTCACCGGCGTCAGCGACATGCCGCGCTTGACGTAGCGGCTTTTGGCGTTGAATTCGCGGATTGCCTCGCGGCGCTTCGCGTAATCCGCACTTTCCTCAAGCTCAGCCACAATGCGCTGAATAATGCAGTCTTCCACCTTCTGGTGATAAGGCGTGACATTGCGCGTGCCGTCTGTGCCCATCGCATCGTAGAAATTGAGTTTGCGGATTTCGAGCGGATCTTTGCCAACTGCAAAAGCCACTTCTTCGATCACGCGCTCAGCACCTACCATGCCTTGCGGACCGCCAAAACCACGGAATGCCGTGTTGGAAACGGTATTGGTATAAAGCGGCGCCGACTGCGCATGAACGGCAGGGAAGAAATAGGCGTTGTCGCAATGAAACAGAGCGCGGTCGCCAACCGGACCGGACAGGTCGGCAGAGAAACCGGCATTCAGCGCGAACAAATAATCGACGCCAAGGATATTGCCCTCGTCGTCAAAACCCACTTCGTAATCGACCATGAAATCATGACGTTTGCCGGTGGAGGTCATATCCTCATCGCGGTCGAGCCGGACTTTGACAGCGCGTTTGTGCTTTTTGGCAGCGATTGCGGCCATAGCCGCCCATTGATTGGCCTGCGTTTCCTTGCCGCCAAAACCGCCACCCATGCGCCGCACTTCAACGGTCACCGAATGGCTCGGCACCCCAAGCGCATGGGCGACCAGATGCTGTGTTTCGCTCGGGCCCTGTGTGGAGCAATAGATGGTCACGTCTTCATCTTCGCCGGGGATGGCTAGTGAGGCCTGACCTTCGAGATAGAAGTGATCCTGTCCGCCAATTGTCATACGCGCTTTGACTTTGCGCGGGGCATCGTCAATGGCCTTGCGCGCATCGCCGCGATTGAGCGTCAACGGTGTGAAGACAAGCTTGTCCTTATAGCCGTCGAGGTCCGAAATCGAAAACAGGCCCGGTATTTCCTCATAGTCGATCCTGGCAAGACGGGCTGCGCGACGCGCCTGATCACGCGTGCGGGCAATAACCGCAAAGATCGGCTGGCCGTGGAACTGGACAGTATCAACCGCAAAAATCGGGTCGTCATGCATGCCCGAAGGCGACACATCGTTTTCGCCCGGAATATCCTTATAGGTCAGCACATCGACCACACCGGGCGCAGAACGCACCGCGGACAAATCAATGCCGGTAATTTTGGCATGGGCTACTGTCGAACAACCGATACCGATATGCAACGTGCCTTCGGGTTCCGGTATGTCGTCGATATAGACCGCTTCGCCCGTTACATGCTTGTGGGCTGAATCATGCCGCTGATCAGTTGCGACGCCGCCCTTGATGCGGGCAGCTTTTAATTCATTTGCAGGATGCTTGTTCATATCATCCTCCCTATGCCGCGACTACGCGTAACGGTTCGGCTTCGCCTTGGGTTTCAGCATAGAAACGACGGAGCAGATTCTTCGCAACCAGCAAACGGTAATCGGCTGTTGCGCGCATGTCGCTCAAAGGCTGATAGTCGAGACCATAGACTTCGAGTGCTGCTTCGACAGTTGCGTCATTCCATGGCTTGCCGAGAAGGGCAGCTTCTACATTGAGCGCGCGCTTGGGCGTTGCCGCCATGCCGCCATAGGCAATGCGGATGGATGCGACGTTATTTTGCGCGTCGAGTGTCAGATGGAAAGCGCCAAGCGTTGCGGTGATGTCTTCCTCAAACCGCTTGGAGATTTTGTGAATGGCAAACTGGCTATTTTCATGTGGCACCGGCACATGCACAGCTTCGACAAATTCGCCGTGCTGACGATCCTGTTTGCCATAGGCAATGAAGAACTCTTCCAGCGGAATCGTCCGGCGTTCGGCACCCTTGCGCAGCGTCAGCTTTGCACCGAGCGCGATCAATGGCGGTGGCGTGTCGCCAATCGGCGAACCATTGGCGATATTACCGCCGATGGTGCCCATGTTGCGCACCTGCTCGCCGCCAATACGATTGATCAGGCTTCCCAACGCCGGGATACGTTTTGCCAAAAATGAGAAAGCTTCGGTATAGGTGACGCCTGCACCGATGCTGATAACCCCGTCTTTTTCGCTTATTGTGCGCAGTTCATTGAGATGGCCAATAAACACCACCGGCGAAATATCGCGCATCATTTTTGTGACCCACAGGCCCACATCGGTTGAACCGGCAACGATTGTAGCCTTGGCTTCAGCTGCATAAATATTGGCAAAGTCATCAAGGTCAGCAGGCACGACCAGACGGTCTTTACCGCTGCCGATTTCAACCCGAGCGCCATCGCGCAATTCCGTCAATTGACTGATGACATAGGCCCGCTCGGTCGCAAGCGGATCATCGGTCAACGTACCATAGTCAGAGATTGCACGCGCTGCACGCATAATCGCTTCATAGCCAGTACAGCGGCAGAGATTGCCTTGCAGCGCCTTTTCAATCTGCGCATCGGCGGGCTTTGGATTGCGCATCCACAGACCATAAAGCGACATGACGAAGCCCGGCGTGCAGAAGCCGCATTGCGAGCCGTGAAAATCGATCATCGCCTTTTGCACCGGATGCAGGCCGCCGTCTGAGCCGCGCAGATGCTCAATGGTTACGACATGTGTGGCATCAAGAGAGCCGACAAACCGGATGCAGGCATTCACGCTTTCATAGACGAGTTCGTCACCAACGATCTTGCCAACCAGCACGGTGCAGGCACCACAATCGCCCTCGCCGCAACCTTCCTTGCTGCCGCGCAGCTTGCACGAAAGCCGCAGATAATCGAGCAGAGTTTCGGTCGGCGAAACGCGGTCGAGTTCAACCGTCTCGCCATTCAGCAGAAAGCGCAGTGTATGTCTGACGGCCTGACCCATATCGCTTAACTCCCGCGATAGGTTGAATAGGAAAATGGCGAGACTAATAATGGCACATGATAATGCGCCTTTTCATCCGAAATGCCAAAGCGCAATGGCACCACATCCAGAAACGAAATTGCGTCATCGCTTTTGCCGAAATATTCGCCGACATGGAAAAGCAACTCGTAAGAACCTTTGTGCAGCGCATCACCTGCAAGCAGCGGCGCATCACAGCGACCATCTGCATTGGTGCGGATTTCGCGCAAAGTTTCCGCTTGCTGATTCTCGATACGGCGCAATTCGATGCGCAGATTTGCCGCTGGCTTGCCACTCACCGTATCGAGGACATGCGTCGTTAACCGGCCCTGACCGCTCGTTTCGTGACCCATTTGTACTCCTGCCGCTTGCACGATTCGATCTGCCTACCGTCGCAACCGTTGCAAGCACCTGTTTTTATGTGGTTTATTTCGCGCGACATTCAAGCCATTGCGAACCACACTTGTTCCCGATTTTGAGTATTCACCGAAGCTCTGTCTTGGGAAAGATGATAATCGTTGGATGTCTTTCAAAATTTTGAGGGGGAATAGTCTGCGTAAATCTTTATTATCATAAGAAAAAACCATGAATAATCGAGGGAAGACCATATGAGTTATCCGCGCAATCTGGTTGGCTATGGCCGCAACACTCCAGACCCACAATGGCCGGGTGGTGCCAATATCGCCGTGCAGTTTGTCGTCAATTATGAAGAAGGCGGAGAAAGCTGCATTCTCGATGGCGACCCGGCATCTGAAAACTTGCTGTCCGAGATCGTCGGCGCGCAGGCATGGAATGGCCAGCGCAACCTCAATATGGAATCCATCTACGAATATGGTGCACGCTCGGGCTTCTGGCGTTTGTGGCGCGCTTTTACGCGACGCAACATGCCGGTGACGGTTTATGGCGTGACCCTTGCCATGGAGCGCAATCCTGAAGCCATCAGCGCCATGAAGGAAGCTGACTGGGAAATCGCCAGCCACGGTCTTCGCTGGTGGGAATATAAGGACGTTCCTGAGGAGGTCGAACGCGAGCACATTCGCGAAGCGGTGCGCCTGCATACGGAAATTACCGGCTCGCGCCCACTCGGCATCTATCAGGGCAAGCCGTCTGATAACACGCTGAAGCTGGTGATGGAGGAAGGCGGCTTTCTCTATTCAGCCGATTCCTATGCCGATGAACTGCCTTATTGGGTGAAGGGACCAAACGGCCCGCATTTGATCGTGCCTTATACGCTCGATACCAATGATATGCGCTTTGCCACCCCGCAGGGCTTTAACTCTGGCGACCAGTTCTACAGCTATCTCAAAGACACGTTCGACGTGCTTTACCGCGAAGGTGCGGAAGGCGCGCCGAAGATGATGTCGATTGGTTTGCACTGCCGCCTCGTCGGGCGTCCGGGCCGTGTGGCAGCGCTGGAGCGCTTCCTCGATTATGTACAGAGCCATGACAAGGTCTGGGTTGCCAAGCGTGTCGATATTGCACGGCACTGGCATGAACATCACAAACCAAAGACCGTTGATGTGGTGCCATCGAAAGCCAGCAAAGCCGATTTTGTTGCGCGCTATGGCGGGATTTTTGAGCATTCGCCATTGATTGCCGAGCGCGCCTATGACATGGGCCTGACGGAACTGGCAGACTCGGCTTCCGGTCTTCACACGGTTCTGGTCCGTGCATTCCGTGCGGCAACGGATGATGAAAAGCTTGGCGTGCTGCGCGCGCATCCTGACCTTGCCGGAAAACTCGCGGCGGCAAAACGGCTGACACCAGAATCCACATCTGAGCAGGCATCTGCCGGTCTCGATGCTTTGACCGATGATGAGCGCAAGGCGTTCACAGAACTCAACAACATCTATACGCAGAAATTCGGCTTTCCGTTTATCATCGCGGTTAAGGGCCGAAACCGTCATGAGATTCTCGATGCTTTCAAACGGCGCGTCGAGAACAGTAAGCAAGCGGAGCTGGAAACCGCATCGGAACAGGTCGAGCGCATCGCGCTGCTGCGGCTGAAAGACATTCTTCCTGAGACCCTTTACTAGGATAAGACCATGAGCCGTAATTATTACGCCCCGACCGGTGGCCTGCCGCCACAGACGCAAATTCTGACCGATCGCGCGATGTTTACCGAAGCCTATGCGGTCATTCCGAAAGGCACATTCAGCGATATTGTCACGAGCTTTCTGCCCTTCTGGGAAAAGACGCGGCTGTGGATCATTGCGCGCCCGTTATCGGGTTTTGCCGAGACTTTCTCGCAATATATCATGGAAGTGCAGCCCGGCGGCGGCAGTGATCGCGCAGAACTTGATGACGGCGCGCAAGGTGTGTTGTTTGTCGTCGAAGGCGAGATCACCGTTACGCTTGCAGACAAAGACCATGTGCTGACAGAAGGCGGATATGCCTATCTGCCGCCAAAAAGCGGCTGGACGTTGCGCAACAATTCGGCCACGGTTGCGCGCTTCCATTGGGTGCGCAAAGCTTACGAATATGTCGATGGGCTTGATGTACCAGAACCGCTGTTCCTCAACGAAAAGAACATCGCACCGACACCAATGCCCGATACCAATGGCGCATGGGCCACAACGCGCTTTGTTGACCCAAACGATTTGCGCCACGACATGCATGTGACTGTGGTGACGTTCGAGCCGGGCGGTGTGATTCCGTTTGCCGAAACCCATGTGATGGAACACGGGCTTTATGTGCTCGAAGGCAAGGCCGTTTACCGCCTCAATCAGGACTGGGTGGAAGTGGAAGCAGGCGACTTCATGTGGCTGCGCGCATTCTGCCCACAGGCTTGCTATGCCGGCGGACCGGGCCAGTTCCGCTATCTGCTTTATAAGGATGTAAACCGCCACATGAAGTTGTCGCGATAATAGAAAAGATAAAAGCGGCGGACTAAAAGCCCGCCGCAGCCATTTCCGACTGAAGATAAGATAAAATAATAGTGTAGTACATCTACACTACTTTATGGCAAATTTTTATAGCAAAATATTACATAGATAAAAATAACAACAATTAGCCGGATTAATTTTATACTTCTGCATTAATTTATTAATTAAAAACACAAGGCGCCAAATTTAACTATCTGGCGCCTTATATATATTTAGAATGAACGCTGGAAGCGAACCATACCGGCCCATGCATCCTTACCGTTGAGATTAGAACGGCTGTCTTTCCACTTGGTGTAGGATACTTCTGGCGTGACGGTGAAACCTGGAACCATCTGGTAAGCAACGTTTGCAGTCGCTGCGAGCGTGTTATTACCGTCAAATGCGACCTGTGCATTGAGGGTTGCTTTGTCCGTAGCCTTGTAGGCTGCGCCACCCCATGCGGCCCAATCGCCACGCCATGTGCCGTAGAAGCTGCTGATCATGCGAACACCATCTTGATAGATGTCCTTGTTGGACTTGTAACCGCCCATTGCCCAGATTGAAAACTGGTCTGTAATGTTCAGATCAGCACGGAGTTTGCCAGCCCACTTTTCGTTGCGAGCATCATATGCAGCAACGGCGGCAATCTTGCCCCAGCCCTGAGCATACTTCACGCCACCTACGATGTGTGGTGTGTAATCCTTGATAATGCCGTCAAAGCCCTTATCGCCATCGGTGTCGACGTTGTTGCCCTGTTCGAGCGACAAGATAGCCGACAAGCCATTATCACCATTAAAGGTGTAGCTGATCAGACCAGTGCGATAACCGCCTGCAAGGATAACGTCATCATTGACGACATCACCAAGATAGCCTGGGAATGTCACGAAAGCCGATTCATCAAGACCAACGCGGAGACCACCAAGCTGAATGTAGGCAAAGCGAAGCGAACCTGAATCGCCTTCAACGCCATTGCCCCAGTCGTAACGGGTTTCAGCAAATGTTTTGAGAGTGCCGAGTTCGGTTTCCGAAGCTGTGCTCAGACGCAGTGTGAAGCGAGCCTTATTGTCCCAGCTATTGCGGCGAGTGTCGACAGCACCTCCACGGTCCTTAAAACCACGACCATAAACATTGTCGCCGCCAGCTACGTCATAGCGAACATAGCCGGAAACACGGAGGCAAGTCTCGGTGCCTGGGAGGTAAAAATAGCCGGCACCGTATGCATCGCATACGCGCACATATTCTACATGTTCTGGCTCTGGAGAAACGACTGCATCAGCAGCGTTCGCAGCGCCAGTTCCAGCTGCGATAACTGCGGCCGATCCAAGAAGAAAAGCTTTAATAGTCATTTTGATTATGCTCCAGCAAATCTATATATAATTAACACTCTTCACTGATAGAATTAAAATTCAAATAAACACAATTCATATTTTTAACATCGTTTTATTATCAATATTTGTGTGACAAATTGAGCACTATTTAGAAAAATACTTAAAGCTAACAATAATTTTATTCTTTTAAACTAGAAATATATTTATCACTAAATTTTACTAGCAATAAATTACTATAATTTTAGTGAAAATTATTTAACTTTTTTGCAAAAATTAACTATGTGCCATTATTAGTGAACCAGAAATAGAATCTTGCATTTTCGAATGAAAATCAATAAATATGCAGCAGTAATGCAAATCTGCATATAATATGCATGTTTAAGATATTAGAGATATTTTCTATACTTATTAGAAATCTATATTTCATAATCTTGACTTTATCTCTATAAATATACAAGGATCTATGCTTGTATACGGCCTATTTTCTAATGCCCCTTAAAAGAGAAACTATTTATGAAAAAATACATCCAAATCAGCCTTGCAATTGGCCTGGCAACGATTTCTGCCCTGCCAGCCTTCGCAGCACCGCTTCCAGGCGGAGCGAGCACGCTTCAGGAAACCTATGAAGACTGGACAGTCTCTTGCCAGTCTCAGAAGGATACAACTGTCTGCGCAGTTCGTCAGGATCAGAATAGCTCGCAAACCGGCCAGCGTGTTCTGACTGCTGAGCTTCGCAACATTGAAGGCGGTAAGGTTGAAGGCGTACTTTTGATGCCGTTCGGCCTTGATCTCGCAAAAGGTTCGAAACTTAAGATTGACGAAACCGCAGGGCCAGACTTGGCCTTCTCGACCTGCTTGCCACAAGGTTGCCTTGCTCCAATCAGTTTCGATGCGAAACAAGTCGCAGCATTAAAGGCAGGTGCAAGCCTCAATGTCACAGCAACAGCACTTAGCCCTAGCCAGCCGGTTGCGTTCAAAGTTTCACTGAAAGGTTTTGGTTCGGCACTTGGTCGCATCGTTGCGCTGACGAAGTAAGAAATTTTTCGTCTCAAAAATAAGCCGCCCGCTTTTCAGCGAGCGGCTATTATTTATATCGCTGCGGAAATATTTCCGATGCGTCCTAGCGACCGCCGCCACCGCATGGTCATCAAGACGGAAACAATAGCAAGTCCCGCTGCCAGACCAAGCCAGACACCAGCGCCGCCGAGTTTAAACTGGAACGCCAAAAGCGCGCCAAGTGGCAGGCCCACGCCCCAGTAACCGACCAGCGCCAGATACATCGGAATTCTCGTATCGCGGAGGCCGCGCAACATGCCTGCCGCAACAGCCTGTGCGCCATCGACAATCTGGAACAAAGCCGCAAGCGCAAGAAACGTGACCGCAAGCTCAATCACGGCAAAATTTTCCGGGTCTTTAAGGTTGAGGAACACGCCGATAAACACGCGCGGAATGAGAATCATCAACAAGCCCATAATCGCCATGAAGCCAACGCCCAATGCATAGGCGCTCCAGCCTGCATAGGCCACGGCCTGTGGATCACCACGACCGTAAGCGCGGCCAACACGAACCGTTGCGACCTGTCCGAACCCTAGTGGCACCATGAAGCTCAGTGACGCCACCTGAATGGCTACCGCATGTGCCGCCATAGCTGTCGGACCGATATAGCCCATCATGATGACGGCTGCATAGAAAATCGAGGTTTCAAATACGAAGGTCAGCGCCATCGGGAAACCGATGCGCCAAAGCTCGACCAGACGCGGCCAGTCAGCGCGCCAGAAGCGACCGAACAGGCGATAGCGGCGGAAACGGCGATGACGCGTGGTGATAAAGGCCATGCCGAGGAACATCATGATGCTCGAAAGTGTCGTGGCAATACCCGCACCGTGCAGTTCCATACGCGGGAAGCCGAAATGGCCAAAAATCAATGTCCAGCCAGCAAGCGCGTTAAAGCCAATGGCGGCAGCGGCAATCAGCAGCGTCCACATCGGCTTTTCCATCGCCGCAAAAAACGACCGCAGCACGATATAAAACAGATAGGGCAACAGCGCCCATTGCAGCGTGTGCATAAAATCGGTCGAGCGCGCCGCGATATCGGGCTGCTGGCCAAGGAAAATGAATATTTCCTCGCAATGCCACAGCACGATCCAGATCGGGATTGAAATGATAATCGCCGACCACATGCCCTGACGCACTGTGCGGCGTACTTCACGTACAGAATGACGATTCTTGCCCAGTGCAATGGCGATCATCGGCATAACGGCTGAGACAAGCCCCATCGAGAAGATCATCAGCGTGTGATAAAAACTGGTCGCCAGCAATGCTGAGGCAAGCGTATCTTTGCCCAGACGCCCGATGAAGATCACATCGGTTGCGGTCAGTGCCGCCTGCGAAAGGTTGGTCAGGATCAGCGGCCAGCCCAGTTTCAGGGCCGTTACCATTTCCCGGGTCCAGCGCCGAACGCTATTCACATCTGGCTCGTGAAAGCCCGCATCAACTATATTGGTCACTCGTCACTCCCCGGAATGTCCGGGGCCGTCAATCCGCCAGACAATCCATAGCCAGAACACGCGCCATGACGTCAGAGACCATGTCAATCTGAGGAATTTAGCATCGTGATACGATCATCGACTGCCCCATGCCGGCTAAGAATGCGCATCACTTTTTAAGCGACGACACTCCCACTTTTCGGTTTGCTCAATTTCTATCGGGAACGTTGTGTATGTTCCAGAAACTGATCCGGAGCCAGGCGGGTTGCACAAAATCAATGCGCTATGGATACCAGACCTGCCTCAAGAAGCAACACATCTTGGGAAGTAAATTATCTCCTGCTGACATACAAGGAAATCAGATTTCACGAGTGCCACAAATATCTAACAAAAAACCCCGCAAAAAGCGGGGTTTTCTCTAATCATTGCAGTCAGGCTTACGCGAAGTCGAGTGCGCGGTCGCCGTCTTCGTCTTTAATGCGCGATGGCAAGCCGATCTGGTTCAGGATATGAAGGAACGGCTTTGGATTAAGCTCTTCCACATTGACCATCTTCTTCACGTCCCATTCGCCCGAAGCAATCAGGATTGCGGCTGCAACCGGCGGAACGCCAGCGGTGTAGGAAATGCCCTGCGAACCCACTTCATTATAGGCGTCCTTATGGTCGGCAACGTTGTAGATGAAGACTTCCTTCTCTTTGCCGTCCTTGGTGCCCTTGACGAAATCGCCGATGCAGGTCTTGCCGGTATAGTCCGGTGCCAGCGACGATGGATCAGGCAGCACAGCCTTGACCACCTTGAGCGGAACAACTTCCAGACCTTCGGCGGTTTTGACTGGCTGCTCGGACAGAAGGCCCAGATTGTTCAGCACTGTGAAGACGTTGATGTAGTGATCGCCAAAGCCCATCCAGAAACGCACATCGGCATTCGGATAGTTCTTTGAGAGCGAATGCACTTCATCATGACCAGTCATATAGGCCTTGCTTGGGCCGACGACAGGCAGATCGAACGTCTGGCCGACTTCAAACATCTTGTTCGACTGCCACTGACCACCCTGCCACGAATAGACCGTGCCGGTGAATTCGCGGAAATTGATTTCCGGGTCGAAGTTGGTCGAGAACCAGCGGCCATGCGAACCGGCATTGATGTCAACGATGTCGATGGATTTGACTTCATCAAGATAGTCGTCGGCAGCCAGACGCGCATAGGCATTGACCACGCCCGGATCAAAGCCAATGCCGAGAATAGCGGTGATGCCCTTCTCTTCGCATTCTTTCAGGTTCTTCCATTCGTAGTTGCCATACCACGGTGGGGTTTCGCAGATCTTCTTCGGATCTTCATGGATGGCTGTATCCATGTAGGCAACGCCCGTATCGATACAAGCGCGGAGGACCGACATATTGAGGAAGGACGAGCCGACATTGATGACGATCTGAACGCCTGTCTTCTCAATCAAAGCCTTGGTGGCTTCAATATCCAGAGCATTCAGCGCATGCGCTTCCAGCTTCACCTCAGTCTTGAGGCTCTTCTTTTCATGCACGCTATCGATAATCTTGCGGCATTTCTCAACCGTGCGGGACGCAATATGGATATCGCCCAAAATGTCAGAGTTTTGCGCACATTTATGTGCAACAACCTGTGCCACGCCCCCGGCGCCGATGATGAGAACGTTCTTCTTCATTTTCTGTCGATGCTTCCTCTTCCAGCGGTTACCCGCGTCGTCTTGGTTATTTCCGCATTATCCTACGCAAAACCGCTTCGCACTTTTGCTGGAAATGCTTGTCTATTTACTGTCCCCGGCTCTCCTGCCTTATGGAACGTGTTGAGTTCGTGCGATTTTTAAGCCGTCACAGGTCTCAGGAGAGAGACCCTTCAAAATCCGCATAATCAAATTCGCGGACAATCTTCACCGTGCCATCAAGCTCACGCACGGCAATGGCTGGCATTTTCACGCCATTAAACCAGTTCTTTTTGACCATGGTATAACCGGCCGCATCTTCAAATGAGAGACGGTCGCCAATAGCCAAAGGCTTGTCGAAATTGAATTCGCCAAAAATATCGCCCGCAAGGCAGGACTTGCCGCAGATCATATAGCTGTGCTCGCCATTGTTCGGCGCCATCTTCGCCTTTTCGCGATAGATCAGCAGATCAAGCATATGCGCTTCAATCGAACTGTCGACGACGGCAAGGTTCTTGCCGTTATAAAGCGTATCAAGAACGGTGACTTCCAGCGTCGTGGTCTTGGTGATCGAGGCTTCGCCCGGCTCAAGATAAACCTGCACGCCGAATTTTTCCGAAAACGCCTTCAGGCGTGCGCAGAATTCATCGACCGGATAGTTGTCGCCGGTGAAGTGAATGCCGCCACCAAGGCTCACCCATTCAACGCGATGGAGAAGCGAGCCAAACTTTGCTTCAATATCGGTCAGCATCTTGTCGAAGAGACCGAAATCGGAATTTTCGCAATTGTTATGGATCATGAAGCCGGTAACGCGGTCCATGACCTTTTCGACCTTCGCGACATCCCATTCGCCAAGGCGGCTAAATGGACGCGCCGGATCGGCAAGATCAAAGCTTGAAGACGAAATGCCCGGATTAAGACGCAAACCGCGCTTGATATGCGCAGCCTTATCGGCAAAGCGCTCAAACTGGCTGATCGAATTGAAGATGATTTTGTCGGCATGGCTGACAACTTCGTCGATCTCATGATCAGCATAGGCGACGCTATAAGCGTGAGTTTCGCCACCAAAACGCTCATGGCCAAGACGCACTTCATTGAGCGAGGACGAGGTAGTACCGTCCATATATTCGCTCATCAGATCGAACACCGACCATGTGGCAAAGCATTTCAGCGCCAGCAAAGCTTTTGCGCCGGATTTTTCGCGCACATAGGCAACTTTTTCCATGTTGCTTTTAAGCTTGGTCTTGTCGATCAAATAATATGGCGTCTGGATCATAGTCGTTCCGGGTCGTCAGCGAGGGGATATGGCCTGTCCAGTTATCTGGCTGGCACGTTATTTGTTCGGGCCGTGCATCTTATCCGAAAACCGTTTCACACTTTTCGGGATGCACTATAAAAGCCGCTATATGAGAGGCTTATATGAAGCTTGTGACAGAAACACAAATCCGCCACAGACATTTTGAGAAAAATTTCTCAAGAGCAGCGGCGGATTGTATATTTCTGCGCTTGATATAGGGCTTTTCATTTAAAATTGAACCCCTTTTGATTTTTATTCATGCTGTTTTACTTTCTCCCCCATTCCGAAGATCAAAAATCCGATTTATAAGACCCGCACACGCGTGCGGACAACGGGCATCAACCCGTCTCTGAAATGCGGGATAGGACCAGGGAAAGAAATGCAGACCGATAATCCAGCCGCCACTGTAACAGCAGGGGCTACCGCAGGCTGGGGAGAATTGTTTGCGGGCGAAAACGCGATCCGTTCGCTAACGCTCGTGGGCGGCGTTGCACTCCACGCCATCAATGTTTTTATCGCCACAACCATATTGCCAACCGTAGTCGCCGATATTGGCGGCATGGATTATTATGCCTGGAACACGGCGCTGTTCGTGACCGCGTCCATTCTTGGCTCCGCACTTGTGCCGAAACTTCTGTCGCAAGCTGCACCGCGCAATGCTTATCTGGTGGCAGCGATTATCTTTGCCATTGGCACGCTTGCCTGCGGCTTTGCACCGTCCATGCCTGCCATGCTTGGCGGTCGTGTCGTGCAGGGGCTTGGCGGCGGTATGTTGCTGGCACTGTCTTATGCGATGATCCGCATCGTCTTTAGCGAAAGGCTCTGGCCGCGTGCCATTGCGCTTGTTTCTGGCATGTGGGGTGTGGCAACACTGGTTGGCCCTGC
This sequence comes from Brucella sp. 21LCYQ03, assembly GCF_023554105.1. GTDB lineage: Bacteria > Pseudomonadota > Alphaproteobacteria > Rhizobiales > Rhizobiaceae > Brucella. Next base: position 96,299 of record NZ_JAMJWE010000004.1, on the reverse strand, counting down.
CGTTGGCGGCATCTTCGCCGAACTTGGCCAATGGCGCGCAGCCTTCTGGTCGCTGGTGCCAGTGATTGCTATCTTCGCTGTGATGGCGATGGTCGTTTTGCCAAAGCAAATCAGCAATACCGAAAACAAAGACCGGCTGGCATGGCCGCAGCTCATTTTGCTCACCATGGCGGTACTGATTATTTCGGCTGCCAGTATTTCGCCAAGTGCGTTCTGGAATGTTGCAGGCGTTATCATCGCATTGGCTGTGCTGATGTTGCTCGTTTTCGTTGAGCATCGATCCACAAAACGTATTCTGCCAAAAGGCACATTCAGCCTGAGCCGCCTTGGTGCGCTTTATCTCACCATGGGCTTTCTCGGTGGGTCGGTCACAAGTTCAGAAGTGTTCGTGCCGCTGTTCTTTCAAGTTCTGCATAACCAGTCGCCGCTGATTGCTGGCTATCTTGCTGCACTCATGGGTGGAAGCTGGACGCTTGGCTCCATCGGCTCATCGGGCGTGACAGGTAAAAGCGTCAACCGGGTTATCCTTGCAGCACCCATCATGGGCGTCATTGGCATGATAACGCTTGCAATCCTCGTGCCTCCCGGCAGTGAGGGCAATTGGACCAGCCTGCTGCCGATCTGCCTTGCGATGATTATCATCGGCTTTGGCGTCGGCATGACATGGCCGCATCTTTTGACCCGCATTTTCAAACGCGCTGATGCGGCGGACCAGAATCTGGCCTCGGCGTCGCTGACAACCGTGCAGCTTTTCACCACGGCTATGGGTGCGGCACTCGCTGGCATGGTCGCTAATCTGGCAGGATTGAGCAATCCCGGCGGTGTTGCAGGCACTGCCAATGCAGCGCTCTGGCTGTTTAGCGGCTTTGCCGTGATGTCGTGCGTCGCGCTCATTTCGGCGATAGCACTGGTTCGCAGTTCACGCTGAAACAAGGAAATCGGCTTTCGGAGCATAACATGCTTCGGAAGCTCTTCTCATTAGAACGTGTTTTCTTGAGACTGCGTTTGGATTCGATTTAATTGCGCGACCAGAGCACCAATCCTTAAACTTGAAACTATTCAAGAAATGGTGCGCTGGAATTAAGTGATAGAGCGACCTTTGTGCGCCTAATTAGGCGCACGGCGCTCTAATGAACCTGATTAACTCTTGATGTCGGGACACAGAAGCATTATTCCAACTTCCGTAATCGTCGGCCAGATATGGTGCAGCATGCTGGCAAATCACGACCTCCGCGGAAGCCACCCTGAAGGCAGCCTAACGCGATCCCCCATGATTGCGATAAATGAAGTTCGCTTGTTTTGAGCGGACACCGTGAAAAGCGAAACAGAGACAGTTCCGACATGAGCAGCAATTTTTATCAGGAAACCGTTCTTGACGTTCACCACTGGACCGACAGGTTGTTTTCCTTCCGCACCACACGCGATCAGGGCCTGCGCTTTCAGAGCGGCCAGTTCATCATGATCGGCCTTGAAGTGAACGGCAAACCACTGCTGCGCGCTTATTCGATTGCTTCCAGTGTCTATGACGAACAGCTCGAATTTTTCTCCATCAAGGTGCAGGACGGTCCGCTGACCTCGCGCTTGCAGCACCTTAAACAAGGCGACAAGCTGATTGTGGGCAAAAAGCCGGTTGGCACGCTGCTTTATGACAATCTCATTCCGGGCGACAATCTCTGGCTGCTTTCAACGGGTACGGGCCTTGCGCCGTTCCTTTCGATCATCCGCGATCTGGAAGCCTATGAGCGCTACAAGAAAATCATCCTCGTGCATGGCGTGCGCGAAGTAAACGAGCTCGCCTATGCCGATCTCATCACCAAAGAACTGCCGGAAGACGAGTTCCTTGGTGAGATGGTGCGTGAGAAGCTCATCTATTACCCGACCGTGACGCGCGAAGACTTCCGCAACAAAGGTCGCCTCACCGATCTCATCACCTCCGGCAAGATTTTTGAAGATCTCGGCCTTCCCAAATTCTCCGAACAGGACGACCGCATGATGCTTTGTGGTAGTCCAGAAATGCTGGCCGACATGCGCGTCATTCTGGAAGGTCTTGGCCTTGAAGAAGGCAGCCAGAGCGAAGCCGGTCACTTCGTGATCGAAAAGGCTTTCGTCGAAAAATAAGTGCTGATCTATACGACTATGAAAGGGAGGCTAATGCCTCCCTTTTTTAATTGGCTTTGATCACATCAAAAAGGTCAGCTGAACGGTTTTCATCGTTCCAGTGGATTGCCTGCCATCCGCACGCGCGTGCGGCTTCTACATTCAGCATCGTATCATCGATGAAAATAATCTCGGCTGCATCAACACTTACCGCACGTTCGGCAGCTTTGAAAAAAGCCGGATCGGGCTTTTTGACGCCAAGTGCCGCAGAATAAATTATTCCGTCCACATGCGCCGATAAGCCGAGATCGGACATGATATAGGCCGCACGCTCATGATCCTGATTGGTGGCAAGCCAGATTGCGTGTCCATCAGCGCGAAGCTTTTGACACGCCTGTAGCACCGACTGATCAATGCGGCTGTCATGACTAAACCAATAATCCGCAAGTTGCTGCGCAGTGACATCGCAGCCCATGTTTTGCAGGGCGTCCGCAAGAGATGGCATTAGCTCCACTTGACCCAACTGGATCGCGGCCCAATATTTTGCAAAAAAGTGCGTCTTTAAGTCAGCAGGTGAAATGCCAAGGTCCGCTTCCAGCGAACTGGTCCAGTGCGTTCCATCAGCAGGACGACCCGAAATCAGAACGCCATCCACGTCGAGCATGATCGTTTTCATCATGCCTGCCTCTGATCTTCTTTGCGCATCGCAAGCGATCGTCCTTTAAACGATGCATCTTCCGACACATCAGCGCCAAACCATGCAGGTGGCTGAAATCTCTCTGCGGCTTCTATGGATGAAAACTCAACCTCGACAAGCACAAGCGGCGCAAGATCACCCGCGAAAACATCCAGTTCAAAATTCTCGCCATGCAGCAGACTGCCAACATATCGCGTCTTCTCAAACCGCCGTCCGGCGGTTGCAGGCCAAAGTGCCTCAAACTGAGCTTCACTGATCGCGACTTCATATTCCTGCCGTTCAATCAAACCCTTCGACTTCAATGTCAAAAAGAAATCAGAACCCTTACGACGCAGACGAATTTCGACCGAATCCTCTGCGCGGGTGAAATAGCCCTGCTGTATCTCAACAGCCTTCAGATTTTCGAGCGGTGGCATCGCCGCCACAAGAAATTTGCGCTCTATCTCAAGCGGAATAGTTTCAATCATTGAGGCGGTCCGATTTTTAATGCGTGACAAGAGATTGACGCGAATCGGCGCAAAATAGCGGCGTAATATTGCAGTTATGTAACAGAAAAAATTCTATTTATTCAGGCTTTTGGCTTCACACCAAATACATGCTCTTGACCCGGAAATGAACGTGCACGGACCTCTTCCGCATAGGCTTTCGCGGCATCCGAAACCTGCGGAGCAAGCTCAGTAAAACGCTTGACGAAACGCGGTGTGAAATCCTGAAACAGGCCCAGCATATCGTCGGAGACAAGTATCTGGCCGTCACAGGCAGCGGATGCACCAATGCCAATGGTTGGAATATGCAACGATGCAGTGATCTCGCGGGCAAGTGGCTCGACAGTGCCCTCAATCACCAGCGCAAAAGCGCCCGCGTTGGCAATGGCCTGTGCGTCGCGACGTATTTTGTTGGCCTCTTCGTCGCCGCGTCCGAGCGAACGGAAACCGCCAACGGTGTTAACCTGCTGCGGCATCAGGCCAACATGGCCAAACACCGGAATACCGCGTTTGACGAGGAAATCGACCGTCTCGGCCATTTCTTCGCCGCCCTCAAGCTTGATCCCGTCGCAGCCAGTTTCCTGCATGGTGCGGGCAGCATTGCGGAAGGCTTGTTCTTTGGATTCCTGATAGGTGCCAAACGGCATATCAACAATCACGCAAGCATGGCCCACACCGCACATAACGGCTTTTCCGTGCGCAATCATCATATCGAGCGTGACGCCCAGCGTTGAATCCATGCCGTAAAGCACCATGCCAACGGAATCACCCACCAAAAGCAGATCGCAATGCGGATCAAGCAGTCGCGCGATCGGCGTTGTATAAGCCGTGAGGCTGACAATCGGGCGCTCGCCCTTCATCGCTTCAATGGCTTTTGGGGACAGACGTTTGGCTTTGACAGTCGCGCTCATTTCAGGCGGCCTTTTCCTGCGAAACATGGGTGATGACGCGATTATCAAGAAGGCGCGTTGAACCGAGCCGCACAAACAGCGCGATCAGCACCGGCCTGCCCTGCACCGAGGTCAGTCGTTCCAGCGTTTCAGGGTCGCGGAGTGCAACCACTTCCGGCGTGGCCAGCGGTTCTTTTTCAATAAAAGCGCGAATTGCCGCCTCAAGCGCTTCAGGGGCATCAATGCCAGAGCGATAAAGCCGCTCAGCTTCATCCAGTGCTTTTGGCACGATAATCGCAGCCGCGCGCTGCTCTGCCGTCAGATAGACATTGCGCGACGAACAGGCCAGATTGTCTTCTTCGCGCACCGTTGCAACGCCCACCACGCGCACCGGGATGGCCATGTCTTCCACCATGCGGCGGATGATGACGAGCTGCTGGAAATCTTTTTCGCCAAAGTAGGCGGCATCAGAACCAACAATATTGAACAGCTTGCTGACAACGGTCGCAACGCCTGCGAAATGACCGGGACGCGCCTCACCTTCCATCTGACTGCCAAGCGTTGGCACATCGACAACGGTCTGCATCGGGCGCGGATACATGTCGGAGACGGCAGGCGCAAACAGGAAGTCGACATTCGCATTGCGTAAGAGATTTGCATCGCGCTCGAGATCACGCGGATATTTGTCGAGGTCTTCGTTGGCACCGAATTGCAGCGGATTGACGAAGACCGAAACGACGGTGACATCGTTTTCCGCGCGCGAGCGGCGCACAAGCTCCAGATGCCCTTTGTGGAGATAACCCATGGTCGGCACGAGGCCGATGGATTTGCCGCTCTTGCGTGCTACGCTCAGTGCCTGACGCAAATCTTCAATCGTATGGACGATCTGCATGAGGGTCTCCCTGCCAACAACCAGAATTGGCGTCAGCCTTACAGCGCGCCTTCAAATATGACAACTGCACATTTGCCAATGCATAAGATGCGGCTTGGTTTAGTTTCCGACCGTTCCGCTGACTGTACTGCCCACCGTTCTGCCGAAACGGTCAATCTGCTCATTATAGGTCCGGCGCGTATTCGGATCGAACACAGCAATCGGTGCGCTGACCACGAGTGACGCGGCAGTTCCCACTCCTTGCGCCGTGCCAAGTGCTACGGCACCCAGTCGCTCGCCCAATCCGATGTCAGAGTCAGTGATGGTCTGGCCGGTTACGAGGCGCTGACCGATCAGCTGAACCACTTCGGGACTGGATGCAAACTTGCCATGATTAAGCCTGTCACCCGCTTTAAGCTGGGTGAGATCGATGACGGTAATTCCCGCCTGCTCGAGCTGCGAGCGGTACGGCTCCACCGACGGATCAATTTGTCCGAGGCGGTCAACATTGCCGGAAATAAAGCGCGAAGCACGAAGCGCACGGTCATCGCGAGATGTGAACAGCGTGAAGCGCGGGTGGTCCTTGCCCATGGCGCGGAACTGCTTGTTGAACACATCCACATCAAGATCAGGGGACGCAAGAATAACGTCTGTGATCTTCCGATCAACGCGCTTATCCCGGATCGCCATCTGGCGCAGAGCTTCCACAGTCAGCCAGCTACCCATGGAATGGGCCATGATGGTGATGTCTTTGACACGCGGATCTTCAGCAATTTTGCGCAGCACCGTTTCCAGCGCATCGCGCGAATAATTGGTGCTTTCTTTATCATAATTATAATCGAAGACGCTGCCGCGCGACGGCCACGTGAAGATAACCGGCGCAACATCTGCGCCGGAATCATGCACGATCTGCGCAAAGCGATAGACCGAATCTTCAAAAGTATTGTTGAAACCGTGCACGAAAACCATCACACGGCGCGACTTTGGCAGGCTGTGATCCAGCCAGTTTTTTGCGCCGGTTTCGCTATTAATTGCCTTCACTTCAACAGTCGCAAATTCTTTCAGCGGATTGGGCGGCATCTTTTTCGGCCACTGGACTTCACCGATCTTACGGTTTTTATCCGGTGGAATCGAAACAACGATTTCCGTGAGATTGATGTCCTGATCACGTTCGCCTGAATAAAGCAGAGCGGGATTATCTGATGGTTTACGAGTCGTCGCGACCAGAAGATCAACCTTGGACGCGCCGGGAACACTCTCTGTAATCGGAATCAGAACACCATCGGGCCGACTGGCGCAGCCCGAGATCACAATCAGGACTGCGAGCAATGCAGGGGTCATGCGACGAATAATGCTCTGCAAAACCCAACTCTCCCAAAAGGACAAAACAAAAAACGCCCGATCAGGCGGAACATGTCGGCACTATTCTTCAGACAAAAGAATAAGCCAAGTGCTAAATATTCAAGCCTGTGGAAAGAATCGTGTCTGCGGCATCTGGGTTACACCGCATATGAGAAAAAGGCGGCTAATTGCACAGCCGCCTTTCACAGTTTCAAAGCTTCTGCGAAAGCCATTGCGAAACGATAAGCGCATCATCTTCGACCAGCGCATGACCCGCGCCGGGCAGAAGCTGAGCGTTGAGATCCGCACCACCCTTAGCCAATGCGTCTCCAAGCGGCCCGGACAACGCGCCATAAAGATCGTCCGCACCGCTTAGCAGCAGAACAGAAGTATCCGACAAATCAGCTTCTGGCTTTTCCTCAAGCACTTCCACGCCACGTAACAAAACCGCCTTACGCACAACATGCGGATGAAGCCGCATGAAAGCCGCAAGCATGTTTGCACCATTGGAATAGCCGAGAAACGCAGTCCGCTCCGGATCAATCCCATAGGATTTGACCGCGCCTTCAACAAAGGCTTCGAAAGCTTCTGCCTCAGAGCGAATGTCAACCTGATCGAACCGATCCATCGTGAACCGGCGGAACCAGCGCTGCGTACCTTCTTCCGTGCTGCGTCCACGCACGCCCAGAAGTGTGGCGCGTGGTGCTACCTTATGGGCGAGCGGCATAAGATCATTCTCATTGCCGCCAGTTCCGTGCAAGAGAACGAGCGTCGTGCCATCAGGATTTTTCGGCACATGAACACGATGCACGAAAGGCAGATCGCGATAAATCACGCGCTCCTCTCCCGGACGGGAGAATTGCGGCATCCGCATACGAATGGCTGCTTCCATATCCTCATTGCCCGGTGGAATGAACAGCGTCTGCCCCAAACTTTCAACCTGCTCGTCAAGCGTAAAGCCCGGACCATCGGTTGCAAGCTCAAACAAGGTGCCGCCCGGCTCCCGAACATAGAGCGATGCAAAATATTTGCGATCATGAACATTGGTTTCACTGGAATTAAGCTGCGCCAATTCCTTCTCCACCCGTTCCACTTCGCCCATATCGGAAGCGCGGAAAGCAACATGATCAGCAATGCCTGTTCCCGGAATACCCGGCCAGAAACCGCTTGCATCACGCACATCAATCACATCGCCTGAATCGGAAACCAGACGATCAATCGTGCCTTCCTTTGCCTGCGCGCGGAACCCAAAATAACGCTCTATAAAGCTCACAGTCTGCTCTGGTGTTTCCGACAGAACGGTTGCCGATCGGATACGGCGCACCGCATGGTCTGCCGGAATATCGTCAGACAGCCACGCATCATTGGCATGCAGATCGCTGCCGACCAGTTTGACGATAATGCCGTCAGGATCACGCAACCGCAGGACTGGCTCACCAAATTCCTGCACCGGACCTTCGGACTGCACATGATAGCGCAAGGCGCGTTCCAGCCAAAAGCCAATCGAGGCACGATCAATCGCGAGTGCAATTTCGCTGACCTGACCGTGACCGACACGTCCCCGCGCACCATCTTCCCAGACAAGGAAAGTGATCAGGGAACCGGGCGTACCCGAACGGTCGCCATAAAACAGATGCAACTGTTCCGCGTCTTCAAAGCCGCCGGTCTGTTTGACAATGCGCAGGCCGAGAAAGCCTGCATAGAAATCGACATTGGCCTGAACCTTATGCGTAATCATAGTCAGGTGATGAATGCCGCTGGTCATGATTGCTATCTCCCGCATTTCTTGACGGCAAATGCTCTGATGGACCGGATTGCCGTAAAACTGATGTTGCAGGAGAGATAGTTCACATTATCGCGATTGCCCATACGACGATGCAGCAACGGACTGTCAACAAATCTGGATTTTTTGGAGGATTTAAAAAAGAAAAAGGCCGCGCGGGAGGAGGATGCGCGGCCTGATCTTGAATACGGCTGGGAGGAGGAGTGCCGTATTCGTCATCGGGTTCTGGGAGGAGGAGTGAACCCGATGACCAATGTTTACCCTGAGCCTCTTTATTCAACAACGGCCAATAACGCATAACAGTTATGCAAATACGCCGATGCTTAAGTTTGTTGCAAAATTACGAATATAAAAAACCTGCTCACAGAATGAGCAGGTTGAGAAAATTATTCTGCAAAATCAGTGTTTCAGAGAAGATGCGCGATCAAGGGCGCAGCGAGAACATTGGTTAAGCCAACAAGAACCATCACCAGACCCGCAATCGAGCCTTCCTCGCTACCGATCTGGTGCGCCTTGGCGACGCCTGCACCATGCGCGCCCATACCGAACAATGCGCCGCGCGCAAGTGTTGACCGGATCGGCAACCAATTGAGCATCAACTCACCAAGGGCCGCACCAAAAACGCCAGTGATCACGACAAAGATGGCCGTCAGATCAGGCGTGCCGCCGATGTCGCCGGAAACTGTCATGGCAAAAGGCGTACTCATCGAGCGCGGCATCAGGCTAAGACTGATCGCTTCATTGAGACCAAGCAGATGCGCCAGCCCCCAAGCAGAGAGCATGGCTGACGAACTGCCCATCACCACACCAACCAGCAAAACGGGCCAATAACGGCGAATGGTTGCGCGCTGCTGATAGATCGGAATAGCGAAAGCAACCGTCGCAGGGCCGAGCAGCGCCACGAGCCAATGCGTTGCGCCAAAATAACCGCGATAATTCTCATTGAGCATCATAAGCAAGCCCATGAGAAGCAGCGGCGTAACGGCGAGCGGCGTCAGCCACCACATCGGAAAGCGGCGATAAACGCGCTTTGCCGCCAGATAAAGGAGGATTGTTGCGGCTGACCAGAACAGCATCCCCACATAAGGATTACTTAGCGGCATAGCGCACACTCAGCCGGTAGCAAAAATCAACGGTCAATGCAGTGACAGTCATGACGGTGAGCGTGCCAACAAGGATTACGGCCATGATCTTGACGCCGAGAATCCCAATCATTTCATGATGATCCATAACGGCAAGAACTGCTGGCACGAAGAATAAAAGCATTTCAGCCAGAAACCATTCTGCACCGCGCTTCATACTGAACAGGCTGATGCGTCCGCTCAATAGCAAAGCCAGAACCAGCGCCATGCCGACAATACCGCCCGGCAGCGGCAGACCGACCAGGCGGACAAAAGCTTCACCTGCCAGCCAGAAACCGAACAATGTCGCAATCTGCATCAGGCGGCTGTTGTGCAGCGCATAGCGAAAACGGACTGTCAGATTATGGGTGCTCATGGTCATGTTCCAATGCAAGTGTTGTGAATTCACTATAGGCGCAGCACTGCCATTCCAGAAATGAATTGATTTCATTGCAGCTATTCGATATTGGAATAGCTTATGAACTTACGTGGCTTTCAGGCTTTCGTGGAAGTGGTGCGTCAGGGCGGCTTTTCGGCTGCGGCGCGCACCATCAATGCCACCCAATCCACCGTCAGCAAGACGGTGCGCCAGCTCGAAGATGAACTCGGGCTGATCCTGCTTGACCGTGAAGTTACCCCTCCCCGGCTGACAAGTGCGGGCGAGATCGTCTATCGGCGCGCACTCGCCATGCTGACCGAAAAAGACGACATGCTGAGCGAGCTTGGCGAATTGCGTGGCTTGAAGCGCGGTCTTCTGCGCCTCGGCCTTCCACCCATCGGCTCCAGCGTTCTGTTTGCCCCGATCTTTGCGGCATTCACCCGCCTTTATCCCGACATCGACATTCAGCTTGTCGAACATGGCAGCAAGCGGCTCGAAGAATTGCTGCTTGCTGGTGACGTCGAACTTGCTGCGTCGCTGTTGCCGGTTGAGGAAAGCTTCGAGTGGCAGGCAGTCCGCTGCGAACCCGTCGTCGCCCTGCTTCCTGCGGACCATAGCTTCACCGATGATGGCGGCATTGCTTTGGCGGATATTGTCAGTCTGCCCTTCATTCTTTTTGAAAGCGGCTTTGCGCTCAATCACATCATCCTTGATGCGTGTCATCAACGCGGCTTCACTCCCAATATTGCCGTAAGATCGAGCCAGATCGATTTTATCGTCGAACTGGTCGCCGCCAATATGGGTATTGGTTTCTTACCCAAAATGATTGCTGAACAGCGCAAGCATCCGGGCGTCCGCATTCATCAGATCAGAAATGTGCAACTTGATTGGGACATGGCGCTTGTCTGGCGAAAAGGCGCATTTTTGTCCCATGCTGCACGCGCATGGCTCACACTTTGCAAGAGCGAAATCGTCACCGACAAGGCTTGAAAACCCGGCCCCGTCGCCTAGATCGAAGGAATATACCGACATTTCTGGATGCGCTAAAAGAGGAGGCTATCATGGAAGGTCAGGTCATATTCTACAAAGACGACAGGATCATTTACCGGCATCACGTTGAAGTGCACGACGATGATTACTCAAAGGGCGTCAACGATGCCCTTATCGCGTTTCAGCGCAATTATGCCGGTTTTGATCTTGCCGGTGACGACATCCATATCCGCTTCAAGCGACCGGGCGATGTTTAAAACGCATCCCGAAATCTGTGAAACGGCTTTCGGGTAAGACGCGTATTGAAACAAACTTTTATAGCACCGATCAGATCGAAGCTGCTTCGTGAGCGATGCGGCGAATTTCGTCGCGCGAAATGCCTAGATCTGAAAGGTCACGATCAGTGCAGCAGCTTAACTCGCGAAGATTTTCACGATACTGCATCCAGCGGGAAAAACGTGTGCGAAGGTGGTTCATAATGGTATCCCCTTATGTGCCGCGCATGTAGATGCGCTGTGCTTTTTACCTTCCTCCCAGCACTGAGCTTCTGCCTTTTCAATCGTTTTGAGAAGTGCATAAACTGCATGGCTGCATTGCCCGAATCTGCATCTTGATGTTAGGAGCGGTAACGCTTCTCATGAGCAATCGCGACAAAAGTGATCAATAAAATACCAACAAATATGTGGGATGCGCCCGTTAAACTTGTAATCGTCATATTTTCATTAAATCTACTTATCCAGCTTAACAGAATAAGATTCCCCAACGCATGAATAAAACCATCTTCATTGTCGGGAACGGCCCCATTGGTCGTGATATGTCGGCTGAAATTGATGCTGCGGACCTTGTGTTGCGTTTCAACGAACCGCGCATCTCACAAGGGATGACCGGCACAAAAACCGACATGCTGATGCTCGCCACGTCGAGCAAGCAAATGGAACAGTGGATAAAAAGCCCTGATTTTATAAATTCGGAGATTGTGCGCAACACACCGGAAGTTCTGTTTGCCTTTCACCCAAGCATCATTAAGCGATTCCATCACCACCCTAATTTTCTCTCACGGCTTAAAGGTCGTCGCGCCGACTGGACCAATGAGGCGATTGATTATTTTGGACGTGCGGGCAAGAAAATCCGTATTATGCCATCGCAGGACTATTTTGCGGTCTGTGATGAATTGGGCATTGGCGCTGACCGGATGAAAGAAGTTTTTCCCAGCACAGGCTTCTTCGGCATCTGGCTTGTACTGCGCAAATACTCGCTACCGGATTGGGAAATCAAAATCTGCGGGTTCAGCTGGGAAGGCTGGAAACGACATGACTGGGCGGCTGAACGCAAGTGGATCGAGGACAAGATCGCCGCAGGACATTTACTTAAAGCAAGCTAATATGTGTGACTTGCACAAATTGAGCGCATAGCAGATATACAATGGCATCTTGGCTCATTTTACTTTCGCGCGCTCAGGTTTACCATGAACATCAAGGCCTTCATTATTCACTTGGCGCGCGCGAAGGATCGCAGGCCACAAGTTGAAAAACTCATTCAGATTTTGCCGATCAAGGCCGAAATCATTGATGCTGTTGATAGCCGCACTTTGCCAGAAGCGGACATAAAGCGCGTCTATAAGCGCAAGCTGCATGCACCGCGCTATCCGTTTGAGCTAAGCAAAAATGAGATCGCCTGTTTCCTGTCGCATCGCAAAGCATGGCAGGCGATTGTTGATCAGGGGCTTGATGCAGGCTTTGTTATTGAAGATGATATTGAACTGACGGATGTTTTCAATGCGGCGTTTCAGGCCGTCACCAATCATTTCGAGCCGGGCAGTTTTGTGCGCTTCACATTCCGCGACCGCGAACAGGGCCGTGAAGTTTTCCGCAATGATCAACTCCGCATTATCATCCCGAACCCGATTGGGCTTGGCATGGTTGCACAGCTTGTCAGCTTTGATGCTGCGAAGAAATTACTTGCTGCAACAGAGCAATTTGACCGCCCCGTTGATACGACTGTGCAAATGCGCTGGGTAACCGGATTGCAGCCGCTTGCTGTTATTCCGGGCGGCGTCAAGGAAATTTCCGCCGAGCTTGGCGGCACGACTATCCAGCACAAGAAATCCTTCAAAGACAAGCTTGCACGCGAAATACTGCGTCCGATTTACCGGATGCGTGTGCGCAACTTCTCTGCAAAATCGAAGTGAGAAACATGGCTGTTCCTGTTCTTCTTTATCACCAGATTGCGGCCCTCCCGCACAAAAAAATCCCGTTTCGCGGACTTTGGGTGCATCCGGATAGGTTCCGCAGCCAAATGGCGTGGCTGAAAAGACTTGGCTACCAAGGACTCTCGCTGCGCGATGCCATGCCCTATATCAAAGGCGAAAAGACCGGGAAAGTTGCCGTTATTACCTTCGATGACGGATTCCTCAACAATTACGAGAATGCGCTGCCAGTGCTTGCAGAATTCGGCTTTACCGCAACCAATTATTTTGTCGCCAATCAACTTGGCGGCAGCAATGTCTGGGATAATGCGGTCGGGGTTCCGCTTTCCCCCTGCATGTCCGTTGCACAGATGCGCGAATGGGCAGCCCTTGGCCATGAAGTAGGTGCGCATACGCTTGATCACGTCAATCTGGAAAAGACGCCAGATGACGAAGCGCGCCGTCAAATTGTGGAATGCAAGCTCAGGCTCGAAGACATGCTTGGCTCAGAAGTCACCAACTTCGCCTATCCCTATGGAGGCAATCTGCCGATCCATCGTGAGATGTGCCGTGAAGCGGGATATGAAACCGCCACCACAACAGTTCATGCGCGCGCACGCGTTACGGATGATCCATTTGGCATGCCACGGGTCTATGTTCGCCGCCGGGATTCGGCACCAAAATTCATTTACCGCCTGATGACGCGTTAGAGCACGTAGCGTTTATTCGTACCCATCGAGCTGGCTCTAACTTTTTTGTTTCTACGCATGTCGTTACCGGATCGAAGCGGGATCAGAAATCAGTCCGGCGAACTGATTTCCCCGCGAAGGCGGCTCCCACTTTTCCGCGCATGCTAAAAAACCCGCTATTTGTTTGATTTTGATCAATGCAGTTTCACGAAAGCGTGGCAAATTGCCCGTCATTGCGGCATGGACGCAACAATGCAAAAGCGGTACTAGAGCAGTAACAAGGAGCGTATAATGGACTATCGCCGGTTTTTTGAAGAAGCGATCGACCAGCTGCACGCCGAGAAGCGTTACCGCGTTTTTGCCAATCTTGAACGCATTGTTGGACGTTTCCCCCGCGCTACCTGGCGTAATAATGGCACCGCACGTGAGATCACCGTCTGGTGCTCGAACGATTATCTGGGCATGGGGCATCACCCCGATGTCATCAAGGCTATGTGCGACACTGCCAATTCTACAGGTTCTGGCGCAGGTGGCACGCGCAATATTTCGGGCAACAACCACCCACTCGTTGAGCTTGAAGCCGAACTCGCCGATCTGCATGGCAAGGAAGCTGGTCTTGTCTTCACATCGGGCTTTGTGTCCAACGAGGCCTCGATTTCGACCATTGCACGCCTACTGCCAAACTGCCTGATCCTCTCTGACGAGTTGAACCATGCTTCGATGATCGAAGGCGTGCGTCGTTCCGGTGCAGAGAAAAAGATTTTCCGTCACAATGACGTTGAGCATCTCGAACAGCTTCTGAAAGCTGCGGACCGTTCCCGCGCCAAGCTTATCGTGTTTGAATCCGTTTATTCTATGGATGGCGATATCGCGCCAATCGAAAAGATTGCCGATCTGGCCGATAAATATAACGCCATGACTTACATTGATGAGGTCCATGCGGTTGGCATGTATGGCGCACGCGGCGGTGGCATCACCGAACGCGACGGCCTTGCAGATCGCATCGACATCATCGAAGGCACGCTCGCCAAGGCATTTGGCGCTCTGGGTGGTTACATCACCGGATCGCGCGCGATTATCGATGCCGTGCGTTCTTATGCGCCGGGCTTCATCTTCACGACGTCGCTGCCGCCAGCAGTTGCAGCTTCCGCGACGGCTGCAATCCGCCATCTAAAGGTTTCGCAAGCTGAGCGCGATGGTCAGCAGCGTCAGGCGCAGCGTGCCAAGGACGTTCTGTCCGGTGCTGGTTTCCCCGTCATGCCTTCAGAAACGCATATCGTGCCAATTCTGGTTGGTGATCCGGAGCTTTGTAAGAAAGCCAGCGACCGTCTGCTCGATGTGCATGGCATCTATATTCAGCCGATCAACTATCCGACTGTGCCGCGCGGCACCGAGCGTCTTCGCATCACGCCATCGCCACTCCATGACGATGCGCTGATTGACGGCCTGAAAGATGCGCTGCTCGAAGTGTGGAATACGCTCGGCATTCCATTTGCTGAACCGGAAGCACCAAAGGCAGCCAATTCCGACCGCATCATACCGCTGATGGTTTCCAAAGCGGGCGGCTGATCAGTTCAGCAATGAAGCATTCAAAAAGGCCGGTTTTCACCGGCCTTTTTGCTCTTAAAGATCATTGATCCAGCGAACCAATCTTGCAGCGGCTTCATCGATTTGCTGCGGATCGCGACAGAAGCAGAGGCGGAAGTAACCCTCGCCGCCCACACCAAAGGCGCTGCCGGGTGCAAGGCCAACATTGGCATTATCAACCATATTAATTGCCGCTTTAACCGAATCCGTGACACCATCGACGCCGAAGAACAGATAGAACGCGCCCTGCGGCGGCGTCAGGCGGATTTTGCCCGTTTCCTGCAAGGTTACGCAAAGACGATCCCGCGTTGAACGTGCGCGTTCGACCTGCATCGCAATGAATTCATCGCCATGATCAAGAGCCGCAACTGCACCACGCTGCATAAACTGCGCCACGCCGGAATTGGAATATTGGATCATATTCTCAATAGCCGGACCAATGGATGGATGCACATTCATCCAACCCACACGCCAGCCGGTCATCGCCCAGTTTTTTGAGAACGAATTGACGAAGATAATGCGATCATCCGGCTCCATAATATCCATGAAGGAAGGGGCGCGACCACCGCCATAATAGAAGTGGGTGTAGATCTCGTCTGCGATAATCCAGATGCCCTTTTCACGCGCCAGATTGAGAATATAGCGCAGCGTTTCAATGTCGGCCGTCCAGCCAGTCGGATTGGATGGCGTATTGATGAACAGCGCGCGAGTACGTGGCGTAATGGCTGCCGCGATCTTTTCAGGATCAAGCACCCAGCCATTCGCACCAAATTCAAGTTCGACAGGCACTGGAACAGCGCCGGATAGTCCAGCAGCACCCACGAAATTCGGCCATGCGGGTGAGAGATAAATCGCTTCTTCGCCCGCACCTGTGGTCGCGGTCAGCGCCATTTCAATGGCGTGCATGCCAGAGCCGGTGACATAGAAATTTTCTGTTTTGAACGGCTGTGGAAAATGACGTTCGTGATAGCGAACCAGCGCTTCGCGTAGATCGGGGATCCCAGCCTGCCATGTGTAGAAGGTTTCGCCATCTGCAATGGCTTTCTGTGCAGCTTCACGGATGAAATCAGGTGTCGGCAGATCACCCTCTCCAACCCAGAGAGGAATAATTCCCGGTTTGCCCCGGCCATGATTGGCGACAGCAACAATACCACTATCCGGTGCTTCAGCTGCTTCACGACGGAGATCAGTAAAAAGCGTCATTTGTTCCCACATAATTCAATTTTGGTTGCTCCTGCTTAGCAAGGCGCAACCATGAAATCATGTGGTATTTTGTGATGATCCAATCATTCAAATTGATGGATCAAATAAAAACGGGGCCATAAAGACCCCGTTTCAAACTAGTTTTGTGAAAGCAATTAAGCTTTGCTCTGCTTTGCCAGAAGATCGCGAATTTCTGCGAGCAGAACTTCTTCACGCGGCAGCTCTGCAACTGCTTCTGGCTTGGCTTCTTCCTTCTTCTTAAGCCTGTTCATGCCTTTGACAACGAGGAACAGAACCCATGCGATGATGAGGAAGTTGATAAGAAGAGTTACGAAATTACCGTAAGCAATCGTTGCACCGGCTTCGCGAGCCGCAGCGAGCGTTGAGCGTGGATCACCAGCAAGCTGAATATACATATTGGAGAAATCAATACCGCCGGTAATCAAACCGATAACTGGCATGATTATGTCATTGACGATCGAGTTAACGAGACCACCGAATGCACCACCGATGATAACACCGATCGCCAGATCAACCATATTGCCCTTAAGAGCAAATTCTCTGAATTCTTTTAACATTCCTGTATCCCTCTCGAATACGAACTTATCCGGGCCGTCCTTGCTGCGGATAGGCTGCGCCTAAAAACTATCGCAATAAACATTTGAGATCGGGAGTGACCCAATATTTCTGCTTGCTAAATAGTAGGCGAAAATATTCAAAGAAAAGATGAATTTTCAAAATACGATATTTAAAGGTGAATTTTTGAACAGGTTTCAAAGATAGACGTGCAAAACGCCCCTTCTTTCAAGCTCGCATTTTTATACTTACAGAGCAAAGCGTTTGGTTGCCTCAATCAGCTCATGCGTGATGCCCGGCTCCGTAACGGAGTGCCCACTGTCTTCAACGATCTTAAGATCGGCCTCGGGCCACATCTTTTTCAACTGCCAGGCATTGATGAAGGGCGTGCAAATATCGTAGCGACCATGCACAATCACGCCCGGAATCTGGCGGATACGGTCAACATTACGCAAAAGCTGATCGTCACTTTCAAGGAAACCACGGTTTTGGAAATAGTGGCATTCAATACGCGCGAAAGCGACAGCATACAGATCTTCACCAAAAGCTTCGACACGCGCTGGATCGGGCTGGACGGACAGCACAGAACCTTCCCACCGTGCCCATAAACGAGCAGCGGCAAGCTGCACTTGCGGATCGCGGTCCGTCAGGCGCTTATAGTAAGCGGCAATCATATCGCCACGTTCTTCTTCCGGGATATGCTCCTGATAGGCCTCGAAATGATCCGGGAAAATGATGCTTGCGCCGTTGGAATACATCCAATCGACTTCAAAGCGGCGCACCATGAAGATGCCGCGCAGGATCATATCCGACACGCGATCCGGGTGCGTTTGGGAATAAGCAAGACCTAGTGTTGAACCCCACGAGCCGCCAAAGACCTGCCATTTGTCAATGCCGAGATGGGTGCGGATGCGCTCCATATCTGCAACCAGATCCCAAGTGGTGTTCTCGCGCAATTCCGCATGGGGCGTTGAACGGCCGCAGCCGCGCTGATCGAATAGGATGATGCGATATTTTTCAGGATCGTGCAGACGACGCATAGCGGGCGTGATGCCACCGCCCGGTCCGCCATGGATCATGATCACGGGTTTGCCATCAGGATTGCCGCATTGCTCAACATAGATACGATGCAAAGGCGATACTTGCAGCATCTCTTCTTTGAAGGGCACGGTCTCCGGATAAAGCGTATTGCGTGTCATATAAGGCCTTCTGATTATCACCAAGGTCGCTGTTTCAAACCCAAAATTAGCGTATAATGCGGCCATAAGGGGGCAATGCGACATAAGTTCTGGCTAATTAGTGCTATTTTTAGTTGCGAGAGACGAAAAACGGCATAAAACGAGACAGTTGCATGTCACCATGCATCGCTCGGGGAGGACTTTCAGAATGGCGTGCAAGGCTTATGCAGTTTATCATCGCTGACGATCATCCGCTTTTCAGGGGAGCACTCAGACAGGTTCTGTCGAGCTTGCCGGAAGAAGCAACAATCATTGAAGTCGGCGATTTCGATGCTGCAAAAAAGCTGGTCGCTGATGGCAGCGACATTGATCTTTTGTTGCTTGATCTGACGATGCCCGGTGGCACAGGCCTGTCTGGTCTGGTCACGTTGAAAGCGCTTGAACCAGCACTGCCCATTATTATTGTCTCCGCAACCGATGACGCTGCCACCATCCGCCATGCTATTGAGCTTGGCGCATCGGGCTTCATCTCCAAATCTGCCAGCATGGAAACCATCGGCGAAGCCGTGCATGCTGTCCTTGACGGCGATATCTGGACACCATCCGATATTGATATTGATGAAGCGCGCGACCCTGAAATTGAAACGCTGATTGCCAAGATCAGGACGCTCACGCCGCAGCAAACCCGCGTGCTAACCATGCTTGCGGAAGGTTTGCTCAACAAACAAATCGCCTATGAGCTGAATGTCTCTGAAGCGACTGTCAAAGCGCATGTCTCGGCTGTTCTGCAAAAGCTTGGCGTTGATAGCCGCACACAGGCGGTCATACTGCTCTCGCGCATTGGCAGCGATGCGCTGACTATCGAGCCAAGCTAAGCTAAGAATTTTATTCAGCCGCTGCGGAGCGCTGATGCAATGCGCTCGATAGAAGCGAGCGCAGAGCTGCTGGTCGCAATGGCTTATTTAGTACGGTGACATTTTCTTCTTCGGCACGTCTGCGCACTTCCTTTGAGCGATCCGCAGTCAGAAGAATTGCCGGAACCTCGCTACCGAAGCTCTCGCGTGCAAAGCCAATCAGATCCAGCCCATTTTCATGATCGAGATGATAGTCAGCCACGATAATATCTGGTGGAACCTCGCGCTCAACGCAATAAACCTTCAGGCCTGAGCCGTTACGAAGCGTCGTGAGGTTACAGCCCCAGCCACCCAACAATGTTTCCATGCCGGCCAGAATATTAGCATCATTGTCGATACAGAGCACATCAAGGCCCGCTAGGCTCGACGCTCGCTTGATGCCCTTACGGTTAGCCACTTCTTCAACCGGCACGGCTTCATGACTAATCGGAATACGGATAGAAAACACGCTGCCCTTTCCGGGCGCGGACGTAAATGTCAGCGGCAGTTCGAGCATACGCGCAATACGATCAACGATGGATAGGCCAAGGCCCAGGCCTTCCGCTTCGCGCATGCCTTCATCCAGACGTGTAAACTCACGGAAAACCAGTTTCAGTTTCTGCTGGGGGATGCCAATGCCCGTATCCAGCACTTGCAGTTCAATGAAATCACCCCGTCGGCGAATGCCGAACAGAATCCCGCCTTTGCGGCTATATTTGATCGCATTGGAAACCAGATTCTGGATAACGCGGCGCAACATATTACGGTCGGTCTTGACCACGATGCTCGATGGCACGGCGCGAAGTTTAAGCCCTTTCTTGCGTGCCATCGGCGTGAAGTCAGTCGCAATCTGGCTCAAAAGTCGATCAAGACGGAATACTGTTTCTTCTGGTTTCAGCGCGCCGGTATCCAGCCGCGAAATATCCAGCACCATGCCCAGAATGGCCTCGACCGATTCAAGCGAACTGTCGATATTTCGCGCAAGCTGACTTGTTTCGGCACGGCCAAGCTTTTCGGCCAGTGCGGTACTATAAAGCCGTGCCGCATTGAGCGGTTGCAAAATGTCATGGCCAGCGGCGGCCAGAAATCGTGTTTTTCCAAGATTGGCTTCTTCGGCAACGCTCTGTGCCTTGGCCAGTTTCTGATTGACCAGCGTTAGTTCTGCCGTCCGATCAACCACGCGTTGTT
The DNA here is from genome assembly GCF_023554105.1 of Brucella sp. 21LCYQ03. Taxonomy (GTDB): domain Bacteria; phylum Pseudomonadota; class Alphaproteobacteria; order Rhizobiales; family Rhizobiaceae; genus Brucella. The sequence continues at coordinate 76,146 of NZ_JAMJWE010000004.1, read as the reverse complement.
CAAGCACTTCTGCCTCGTGCTGGCGCATTTTATCGGCCTCAACCTCAGCGGTAATGTCGGTATAGGTCGCAACAAGCCCACCATCCGGCATTGGATTGGAGTTGATTTCCAACACCTTGCCGGTTGATTTCAGCGTCAACCGCCACGGTTTTCGCAAAGTTGCCAGCGACCGGATAGCAGCATTTTCCGCACTGACACTCAAGTCACCACTGCGCACCAGATGCTCGCCAATTTCTGATACGGGGATGCCGACCTGCATCACTTCATCGGGCAGTTCAAGCAGCTTTCTGAATTGACGGTTCCAGCATGTGAGCCGCAAATCCTTATCAAGAACCGTGATGCCCTGATCCATCTGATCGAGCGCAATCTGCAACAGGTCGCGGTTTTGTTGCAAGGCAACCGAAGCATCATCAAGCAATTGCCGGGCATCCCGCGCAGACGCGTCATTGCGTTTAAAGAGCAGCGACAAGACCAGACGCGCCGACGAAGAACCAACTGCCGTGCCAAGCAGCTGCTCGGCATAACGGATCAGCGGCGTATCGACCATCATGCCGGGGTCAAGTTTACGCTGCTCACGCCCTTCAAAGCGAATGAAGGCGCGTTCGACGCGTTCAGCACCCAGATAACGCGACATGGTGGCTTTGAGTTCTGCGACCGTAACCGTGGTGCGCAAGCGTTTCAGAGTGGGTGCTGCAATCGAATAGCGTGGCAGAAAAATACTGGCCTGAATGCGCTCCAATGGGGTGGATGCACGCGACAGCGAGCCAAGAATATAGAACAGCGTGTTAGCGGCAAGGCTCCACATCACACCATGGGTCAGTGGCAGGGCATCGCTTCCAAACAAGGCTTCTGGTCGCAGCGCAGTCAGACCAAGGAAGCCTTCACGCAAGATAGCCGCATTTTCTGACGCGACCGTCGGCAGCAGCAGTGTGTAAGCCCAGATTAAAAAGCCTGCAGAAAGCCCCAGCATCGCGCCGCGCCCATTGGCATTACGCCAGAACAGCCCCCCGATGAAAGACGGCACAAACTGTGCGATGGCCGCAAAAGATATGAGACCAATAGAAGCCAGATGAATATTATTCGACGCCATGCGGTAATAGACAAAGGCCAGCGCCAGAATACCGATAATCGTCAGCCGCCGCGTATTGAGAATGATCATGGTGAGATCACGCTGCTCGGTCGGGTGCCGCACAGCCAGCGTGCGAATGATCAGTGGCAAGACCAGATGGTTGGAAATCATGATCGCCAATGCCACACAGGCAACGATCACCATCGCCGTTGCTGCCGACAGCCCGCCTAGAAACGCGACCAGCGCCAGCCAGTGCGCGCCAGCCGATAACGGCAAAGCCAACACATAAAGATCGCCGCTCACCGTATTTCCGAGCGTCATCACGCCGATCAACGCAATCGGAAACACGAAGATGTTGATCAGGATCAGATAGATCGGAAACAACCACGACGCCGTGCGCAGTTCTTTTTCACTGCGGCTTTCAACGACAGTGACGTGGAACTGGCGCGGCAGCATGATAATGGCAGCCGCACTTAACATCGTATGGACAATCCAAGTGCCAATCGATGTTTCATAGTGGAATGCATCAAGGGCTGCTGGCGATTGTGAAATCTTGTCGATCAACTCACCGGGTGAGCCAAACAGAAAAAACGTACAGGCCAGACCAACCGTTAGAAAGGCGCAGAGCTTGATGACTGATTCGAGCGCTACGGCCAGAATTAGCCCATTCTGGTGCTCGGTCGCATCAGTGTGACGCGTGCCAAACAGGATCGCGAAGACCGCAAGTACAGCCGCCACGGGTAAAGAAATATCGCCAAACACAAAGGAATACGGGTCAAAGGCTGAGCCATAATGCTCCATGACCAGACCAACACTGCCGGAAACCGCTTTAAGTTGCAGCGCGATGTAAGGGATGGAGCCGACGGCGGCGATTGCCGTGGCAAGGGATGCTACGCCGAAGCTTTTGCCATAGCGAGCCGCCAGAAAGTCGGCAATCGAAGTGATATGTTCGGCCTTTGCCAGCCGCACAATATGGCGCAGCAGGCGGTTTCCGAGCGTGAAAACCAGAATAGGCCCGATATAGATGCCTAGGAACTCAAGCCCGCGTTGTGCAGACAGACCTACGGAGCCAAAGAACGTCCACGACGTGCAATAGACTGCAAGGCTCAGCGCATAAATATAGGGGCGCGGAGCAATACTCCAGCGCGACGCACGCCTGTCGCCGATGCTTGCCACAGCAAACAGCATCAACAGATACAGAAATGCGACGCCGATAATTCCCCAGCCCTGCATTGCCGGACTTTCCTCCCATGCTGTTTAGCCTCTATTGGAAAAACAGCAAAAGAAGGCAAGCATTTTCAGGCCATTGGCGCAAGCACTACTAAATACCGATGCGGCTACTGTGGAAGGTTGCCCGCTGGCTTTTCTGGCTCACTGTCAAAGCTTTTCGTGACGTCTATGAAGCGGCGCATGAAGCGTTCCATATAGCCAAGCGACTGTTCAAACTCGGCTTCCGACGGCAGTTTCGACGGCGAGGCAGACGCAGTTCCCGCATCAATCGCCGCAAACTTATCTTCAAGCTTCTTTACGCGATCCTGCAAATCGGAAATGTCGTTCTCGTAAGCTTCGCGGTCTTCAGTCGCCATTTTGCAGATAAGCTGGCCCTGCTGCTCGTTACAGACCGACAGCGCACCCGTCCGCGTATCGAGCCGCACATAGCCAGTTTCTGTGCCTTCAAGGCGATAGCGTCCGTTCTCCTGAGCATGAGCACTGCTTGCAACAAAGCTTAATCCCAGAATTGAAGCGACGGCGATTGCACGAATTCTGTCAGTCATAATCGACCTCCTTTAGAATATTTTACAAGCGCATCTTGTCCGAAAACCGCTTCACACTTTTCGGGATGCGCTTGCGCTCTCCCCATCATATGGGAGCTATGCAAGAAAAACGAGCAAGCCATGCTTTGATTTTCTAATAAATTCGGGCTAGAGAGCCGCCATGACCAAAACGACCATATACAAGATCGCCCCGCGCGATCTCTGGGCGCAGGCAGAAGAGGCTGGCAATTTTACCGGGGCACCGGTTGATATTGCCGATGGCTATATCCATTTCTCCACCCATGAACAGGTGCGTGAAACAGCCGCCAAACATTTTGCCGGGCAAGCCGATCTGCTGCTGGTGAGCGTAGATGCGACTGCTTTAGGCGACGCACTGAAATATGAAGTCTCGCGTGGCGGGGCGTTGTTTCCGCATCTTTATGACGTGCTGCCAGTGTCGGCAGTGATAAAAGTCGAGCCATTGACGCTCGACGACAATGGTCTCCATATCTTCCCGGAGCTTGAGGGTTAATGAGCGGATTTTTTGAAGCAATCGGTCGACGTGCATTGTTTACGCTCGACGCCGAGCAAGCGCATGGTCTGTCCATCGCCGGATTGAAAACAGGCATCGTCACCTGTAGCCGCCCGCATGACCCAGCGCTATCGGTGAAGATTGCAGGTTTGCAATTTCCAAATCCGGTTGGCATGGCCGCTGGCTTCGACAAAAATGCTGAAGTGCCGGATGCGCTTTTGAAAATCGGCTTTGGCTTTACCGAAGTCGGAACCATCACGCCCCGCCCGCAGAGCGGCAATCCACGCCCGCGCATTTTCCGTCTGGTCGATGACCATGCCGTGATTAATCGCCTTGGCTTCAACAATGAAGGCCATGACGCAGCGTTCAAGCGCCTGTCGCAGCGTGCTGGTAAGACCGGCATCGTTGGCGTGAATATCGGCGCTAACAAGGATGCGGAAGACCGTATCGGCGATTATGTCGCTGGCATTCGCAAGTTCTATCAGCTGGCGCGTTATTTCACGGTCAATATCTCGTCGCCCAACACACCGGGTCTGCGCAATCTGCAATCGCGCGATGCGCTGCGCGAGTTACTTTCGCGTGTGCTTGCAGCACGCGATGAAGAAGGCAAAATGTGCACGCTGAAGCGTCCAGTTTTCCTGAAAATCGCGCCGGATTTGAGCGATGAAGAGCTTGATGACATTGCAGCGGAAGCGCTGGAGCAAAAGCTCGACGGTATTATCGTTTCCAACACCACACTGTCGCGCAATGGCCTGAAAAGTGCTGATAATCGCGAAGAAGCCGGTGGGCTTTCGGGCGTACCGCTGTTTGAGCGTTCGACGATCATTCTGGCACGTATGCGTGAGCGCGTTGGCGCCGATATGCCGCTGATCGGTGTTGGTGGTATTGATAGTGCCGAAACAGCGCTTGCAAAAATCCGAGCCGGTGCTGATCTTATTCAGCTCTATACCGGCATGATCTATCGTGGCCCGGGCCTCGCATCCGACATTGTACGCGGGCTGTCAGAAGCTGTGAAATCCGCAGGAGTGGGCAGTATTTCTGATCTGCGCGACCGTGACACAAAGGATTGGGCAGCACGTCGCCTACAAGATTAAATCTTGAACTCAGTTCTGTATCGTCGTGGCAGCAACGCCAGAAGCGTGATGCCGCGGATCGACAGAAACAGATTGATTGCCAGCCAAAGCCCGTGATTTCCCATCACGGGCTTTACTGCATAAAGCACCGCCAAAAAGAATATCAGCGAGAAGAACATCATGTTGCGCATATCACGCGACCATGTTGCGCCGATATAAACGCCATCCATATGGAAAGCGAGCAGGCCAGTGAGACCCGTTAATGCCGCCCATGGCAGGTACCTGATCGCCTCATCGCGTACATCGGAAGCCTTCGACAAAAGGCCGATAATCGCATCGCCAAAGACCAGCAAAATGAGTGCAATCGCGCTTGCCATGACCAGTCCCCAGACGAAAGTAAGCTTGGCTCCGCGCACGAAGGCTGGACTATAGCGCGCACCGACTGATCGACCGATGATCTGTTCGACGGCGGCCGCCATTCCATCAAGGAAAAAGCCGCATATAAGAAAGAAGTTCAGCAGAACCGCATTTGCTGCGAGCGTTATCGGCCCAAGCTCGGACCCCGCGCGGGTAAAATAAGCAAAGGCTGTGAGCAGAAGGATCGAGCGGATCATAATATCGCGATTAAGGGCAATCATTCGCACAATGCCCGTCTTATCCATAATCTGCTTGATATCAGGATGCCGCCCCGTCTGCTTATGGAAATGCCGCATGACGAGGAAGAGGCCGATGACCGCGGCCACCGTTTCACCCGTCACCGTTGCCCATGCAACACCAGCCACCCCCCAGCCAAGTTCCAGCCCGAGAATAATGCAGAGCACGATATTTATGCCATTGATCAGCACCTGAAGGCTGAGGCCCAAAATGCCCTGCCCGCGTCCGAGTAGCAGTCCAAGCACCGAATAATTAATCAGCGCCACCGGAGCTGAAAGCATACGGATCGACACATAGGTAACCATTGCTTCCTGCGTGGCAGGGGTCGGATGAATGAAATCCGATGCAATTTTTAAAGTCAGCGGCAGGCTTAGGATCATCAGGATGCCTGCGGCAATGGCAATGACAATTGCCCGCCAGAAGATCGCCTGTTCTTCTGCCTTGTCACCCGCGCCCATCGCCTGCGCGACAAGGCCCGTAGTGCCGGAACGCAGAAAGCTGAACATGGTCAGCAGAAAGTCAAACACCAGCGCACCAATAGCCAGCCCGCCAATCAGCTCCGCCTGCCCCATCTGACCGACCACACCCATATCCACCAGACCCAACAACGGGGTGGTAATGGCTGCGAGCGTCATCGGCACGGCGATCATCATCACCATGCGATTGGTCACTTCAAATGGTCTGGAAACAATGCTCTGCTCGTGCAGCATCTGATCCCCGGCTTTCCCAAAATTCAAACAAGATAAGGGAAAGCTCTATTCTGGAATCATTCAAAACGACAGAGAATTCGACCACCGCATTGTCGCAGCCCTGACAGCCTTATGTCAGGAGGTTAAAGCGCATCCCGAAAAGTGGGAACCGGTTTTCGGATAAGATGCGCGCCAAAAAATTTCTAAAGGCCCAGCATCATCGCCCAATAAAGGCGGCGCGGATTGTTTTCTGGCGTTGCCCATGCAAGCCCGTAATGGCCAAACGTCGGGTCAAGCATGTTTTTACGATGCCCCGGCGATTTCATCCATGCATCAAAAACAGCCTGCGTGTTGGGCTGACCGGACGCAACATTTTCCGCCGCAGGGCCTCGAATGCCAGCTTGCTTGAGCCGCGACACGAAACCATTGCCCCAGCCGACCGAGTGGCCGATCTTGCCATGAGATGCCATACGGCGGGCCTGATAAAGCGCTGCCTTTTCAAGCTTGCTGTCCGTCGCCATAGACGACAGACCATTGGACTTGCGGATTTGATTAAACAGCGCGGTTGGATCAACATCCCCTGCCGCAGCCTCTGCAAAGCCCTTCGGCAGAGCTGCATAGGCCAGAGCGCCACCGGCGAGGATCAGAAAGCCGCGCCGTGAAAGAGTGAAACCATTGTTCTGCTGCATTTGTCGTGATCCCTAAGTTATCGCTCATTTCCGATAGCTCAGGATTCGGAGCAAAATAAAGACCGGAATAACAACGGCTGCACCAAGGATCAGATAATCCGCAAAACCGGCAATTGCCGAGAAGCCCATATTCCAGAGGCGCAGCACGAAATCACGGATGCCATAGAGAATATCATAAGGCGTCCAGTGAAACGCGCTCATCACCACGCCAACCACCAGCGAGATCAGAATAAGCTTGATCAGCACGCGCGCTGGCGTATCGCCAAGAAAACGGTTCACACCATCAGACATGCAAATCTCCTGCATTTGATCGTCTGCCAAAGCGGCAGTTTCGATGCGGAAAATAGGAGGTCAGTGCAGGATTCGCAAGTAATCTCGATAGTTCAGTGTTCTTTGCGATAATCGCGCGGGGGCTTCTGCTTCTGGCGAACAAACGAGCGGTTCATGCTGCGCGTATCGGTGAAGCCGCTTGCGACGGCCACTTCCAGAAGCGACAGCCCGGTTTCAGACAGCAGCTCCCGCGCTTTCTTAACCCGCAATTCTTCGCGCACCTCAAATGCCGTCCGGCCTATCGCCATGCGGAAACCGCGCTCCATCTGACGCACGGAAATGCCAAGCTTGCGCGCGACATCAATCATTGGCACCGGCTCTTCCAGCGTTTCCTCGAAAATACGGATTGCTTTGCGGATCATCGGCGAGCGAACCCCGTTGAAGCTTAACGCCGGTTGTTCCGAACGCACAAGCTCATAGGGGATCATCAGGATGGACGCGCTTTTGCGTGCCAGTTCTTCCGAGATTTCATTCTGGATAATCGAGAGCGACAGCGACGCAGCACCAAGACCACCCGCGCAGGTAAAATGTCGTCCGCTGCGGTGAAACAAGCTCGTGGTATCAGCTGAATAGCCATCGAAAAGATCGAGAAAATCGTCGCGATGAAACCAGCTTACACAGCAATTGCGATCATCAAGCAAACCGCCTTCAGCCAGCAAAAATGCTGCCGTACAAAGCCCAACAACGGTTTTGCCACGCTTGTCGGCACGCTTGATGAGGTCAATCAGCGCTTGCTGGCGCGGACGATATTGTCCGAGAACCCCGCCAACAACCGCCACATAATCGCAGTCGTCCAACTCGCCGATTGGCGCGGTTGGCTCGATCACCATGCCGGAGCTGGACGTGACCGGATCGCCTGACAGGGTGCAGATCTTCCATGCGCATCTGATCTGGCGGCTTTTATCGCGGTCATCAGCTGCCAGGCGAAACGGATCAAGAAACAGGCTGAGTGCGGTCAGCGTAAAGCCCGGCAATGCCACAATGCCCACAGACAGACGACGCGCTGGCGTGTCTGTCGCGATGTCCCGCACCTCATCTTTCCCGTTTTTCACCAACACACTCCTCCACCTATTCCCTATTTTATAGAGACGGAACCGGGAAGAATGCAATCACCTGAAATGCTTGGAGAGCTTGAGCTGCTGCGCCTGATAGTTTGATCCAAGATCAAGGCCATAAAGCGCCTTCGGGCGTTTCAACATATGCTCATAAACAAGACGGCCGACAATCTGTCCGTGTTCGAGAATGAACGGGACTTCATGACTGCGCACTTCCAGAACCGCACGGCTCCCGGTCCCACCCGCAGCGGTGTGACCAAAGCCCGGATCAAAGAAGCCTGCATAATGCACACGGAATTCACCGACCAGCGGGTCAAAAGGCGTCATTTCAGCGGCATATAGCGGCGGTACATGCACCGCTTCGCGCGATACAAGAATGTAAAACTCATCCGGGTCCAGTACCAGTTCGCGTGCGCCACGGTCATAAATCGGTTCCCAGAAGTCGAGAACGTCATGCGCTGCACGCTTATCGACATCAACCACCGCTGTGTGGTGCTTGCCGCGATAGCCGATCAGCCTGTCTTCGCCACCAGAAAGATCAACCGAAAGCGCAATGCCGCCGCCGGAAATATTCGGCATTTCAGCGGCCACGAGCGTTTCAGTCTGATGCAGCACCGCAAGTTCTGCTTCAGTCAGCTGTGCGCGGCCCTGACGGAAACGAATTTGCGACAGGCGTGAGCCAGTGCGCGCGACAATCGGGAAGGTGCGCGGGCTGACTTCAAGATAAAGCGGGCCATTATAGCCAGCCGGAACCTTGTCGAATTCCTGCGCGCCATCGGTGATGACACGGGTGAAAATATCAAGGCGTCCGGTCGAGCTTTTCGGATTGGCCGAAGCCGACAGTTCCGGCGAAAGCGACAGGCTTTCAAGCAGCGGCACGATATAGACGCAGCCAGTTTCAAGAACCGCACCGGCAGTCAGATCGATCTCATGGAGTTTCAGTCGCTCCAGCTTGTCGATGACAGGTGTTCCCGGACCGGGCATGAAAGATGCGCGCACACGATAGGCTTTGGCACCCAAACGCAAATCAAGGCTGGCAGGCTGAATCTGATCGGCATCGAGAGGACGCTGAGATTTCAGCAAACCGCTTTCAAACAGGGCGGCGATATCCGCATCTGCCAGAATTCCTGCTTCCCTCTGCGTCATGCCACTCAACTCCGTGAATTACTTAAAATAGGTTTAAGACCATTGACTGCTTGAATGCCGCAAGACCAGCATTTTGAGTCTATTTCCCCAGCTTTCACGCGCTTAAAGGGATGTCAAATTGCTTATTTTCCAGCATGTGCGCATCTTCTGGCATTGACGACCCCGCTCAAGAGGCATAAGAAAAAAGTGTTCCGTGGTGATTTGGCCGGCCGGCTTGCAGCCACGTTAAAGAATTCGCTAAAATAAGGCCGCGGTTCGTAACCGGCCTTTTGTGTATTCGCAAGGCCGGTTTTTTATTGGCCGCCGAGGCAATCCGCCCCGGCCGACCAGCTTTCGACAGGTTGGATAAAATGACGAATAAGACTACCCGTAAGTTTCGCCCAGCAACGCAGCTCGTTCATGCAGGCACGTTGCGCTCTGATTTCGCAGAATTTTCAGAGGCCCTCTATCTGACGCAGGGCTTTCTTTACCCCACCGCAGAAGCCGCTGAAGCGCGCTTTACGGGCGAAGATCCGGGCTTCATCTATTCGCGTTATGCTAACCCGACGACAGACATGTTTGAAAAGCGCATGTGCGCGCTTGAAGGCGCTGAAGATGCCCGCGCTTTCACATCCGGCATGGCAGCCGTTGCCGCCGCAATCCTGTGTCAGGTTCAGGCTGGCGACCATGTGATTTCAGCGCGCGCTGTGTTTGGTTCATGCCGCTATATCGTGGAAACCATCCTGCCGCGTTATGGCGTAGAAATTTCGATTATCGATGGCTCTGATATTGAAAACTGGAAAGCCGCTGTTCGTCCGAACACCAAGGTTATGTTTCTGGAAAGCCCGTCGAACCCAACGCTGGAAATCATTGACATTGCCGCTGTGGCTGAAGTTGCCAATGAAGCCGGTGCCAAGCTGATCGTTGACAATGTTTTTGCAACGCCGCTGTTCCAGAAGCCGCTTGAACTGGGCGCGCATATCGTCGTTTATTCAACCACCAAGCATATTGATGGTCAGGGCCGTTGTCTGGGCGGTATCATTCTTTCCGACAAGGAATGGATTGAAGGCACACTACAGGCCTATTTCCGTCACACCGGACCCGGTATGAGCCCGTTTAACGCATGGGTTATGCTCAAGGGTCTTGAAACGCTCGGTGTTCGCGTGCAGCAGCAGACACGCTCGGCAGGTGCCATCGCCGATGCGCTTGCGGGTCAGAATGGTGTGAAGCGCGTGATTTATCCGGGCCGTGCCGATCATCCACAGGCGGACATTATCGCTAAACAGATGAGCGGCGGCTCAACGCTGATCGCTCTGGAACTGGAAGGCGGCAAGCCTGCCGCGTTCAAGTTTGAGAATGCGCTTCAGGTGTTCAGTCTGTCGAATAATCTTGGCGACTCAAAGAGCATCATCACCCATCCGGCCACGACGACGCATCAGAGCCTGACGGACGAAGCACGCGCAGAACTCGGCATTTCTGACGGAATGCTGCGTATTTCTGTTGGTCTTGAAGATCAGGATGATCTTGTTGAAGACGTGCTGGAAGCGCTTGCCGCTGCTCGCTGATTGATAGTTCCAAATAGAGCAATTGCCGGAACATTCCGGCAATTGCAGCCACAAATCGTTGACCTTACCCGCAAGTTTGGCGATAGAAGACAATGACACGGTAAGATTTGAAGGCGGGTGCGCATGTACAGAGCGGTAACACGGGATATTGAGGTAACGGCTGAGCCGTTTTATCTCGAAGACCAGTCCGAGCCGGACGAAAACCGCTATGTCTGGGGCTACCGGATCACCATCGCTAACAATTCATCGCAGAGCGTTCAGCTGCGCTCACGCTATTGGCAGATCACCGATGGTAATGGTCGTATAGAAGAAGTGCGCGGCGCTGGCGTGATCGGCGAACAGCCGACGCTTAATCCCGGCGACTCCTATCAATATTCATCAGGATGCCCACTAAGCACCACATCCGGCGTGATGGTCGGGCGCTACCAGATGCAATCACCTGATGGAAATTCATTTGACGTCGATATTCCGGCGTTTTCGCTGGATATTCCAGAAACACGACGCACCCTGAATTAAAAAAGGCGGCTGGTAAGAGCCGCCTTATAATAGTTTTTACTTCGCAAACTGCGCCGGATCGAACTCGTAGGTGGTTGAGCAGAATTCGCACGTGACCGAAATCTTGCCGTCCTTGACGCTGTCCTCAATCTCTTCAGCCGAGAAATTATTGAACACGCCTTCGATCTTCTCGCGCGAGCATGAGCAATTATCCTCAACGCGGATCGATTCATACACACGCACGCCACGCTCATGAAACAGACGATAAAGCAGTCGTTCTGAGCCAACCTGCGGGTCGGTCAGTTCCGAGCTTTCAATCGTTCCAACCAGCGAACGCGCTTCATCCCAGCCATCATCTTCAGGACCAAGAACGGCAGTGTTTTCATCGCCATCGCCACCCGGAAGATCAGGCATGCGCGCACGCATTTCAGATTCCGGCAGGAACTGAATCATAAGACCGCCAGCACGCCAGCGCTCAATCAACTTGCCTTCACTGTCGCGTTCGACAAGCTTTGCAACGCTCAGCTTCATATCGGTTGCGATCTGCTCCGACTGGCGGAAATAGGTACGTGCGATTTCTTCCAGCGTCGAACCATCAAGCGCAACAATGCCCTGATAGCGCTGCGTATGCGCACCCTGATCGACCGTAAAAGCGAGTGTTCCGCGACCGAGCAGTTCTTCAGGGCGCGTTTTGCCAGCGCTCACCGCTTCCGCAACGCGCTCTGCATCAAAACGGGCGTAAGCACGCACAGACTTCGGCGTGCGGAAATCCACGACCAGCATATCGACCGGACCGTCAGACTGCGTCTGGAAGATAAACTTGCCTTCAAACTTCAATGATGTGCCAAGAAGCGTGGTCAAAACCGTTGCTTCCGCCAGAAGGCGGGCAACATGTTCCGGGTAGTCGTGGCGCTTCAAAATCGCGTCAATGCTTGCGCCCAACTGCACGGCGCGACCACGCACGTCGAGCCCTTCCACCTGGAAAGGCACAACGGCGTCATCACCTGCGAACTCGAAGTTGTTCATATCGATATGAACAACTTCGGCTTCGTTATGCTCTGTGCTGATCTTGTCAGACAAAATATGCTCCCAATCAGCTGCCTTGCAGGCACCACGCCAGAATGGCTTTCTGGGCATGCAGCCTGTTTTCAGCTTCATCGAAGACGACCGATTGTGGGCCGTCGATCACTTCGTTAGTCACTTCCTCACCGCGATGCGCGGGCAGGCAGTGCATGAAAAGCGCCTTCGGGTCAGCATTAGCCATCAGACGTGCATTCACCTGATAGGGCATGAAAACATTGTGGCCACGCGCACGATCTTCCTGCCCCATGGAAACCCACGTATCAGTGACGATGCAATCCACACCGTCTACTGCCTTGATCGGGTCCGCAGTGGACATGATAGTCGCGCCGTTTGCCTTTGCCCAATCGATGTATTGATGCTTCGGCTCGCTGCCTTCCGGCGTTGCGATATTGACGTTGAAATCAAAACGCGCCGCAGCTTCCACAAGCGAATGAAGAACGTTGTTACCGTCCCCCATCCAGGCAAAGGTCTTGCCTTTGATCGAGCCGCGATGTTCCTCATATGTAAGAACGTCAGCCATGATCTGACAAGGGTGCGTGTCGTCGGTCAGTGCATTAATTACCGGAACGGTCGCATGTTCGGCCAATTCCAGCATGCGATCATGCGATGTTGTACGGATCATGATCGCGTCAACATAACGCGAAAGCACCTTTGCGGTGTCCGCAATGGTTTCGCTGCGACCAAGCTGCATTTCCGAACCCGTCAGCATAATGGTCTCGCCACCCAGCTGACGCATGCCGACATCAAACGATACGCGGGTACGCGTGGATGGCTTTTCAAAAATCATCGCCAGCACTTTGCCCGCGAATGGCTTTTCGATCTCACCAGCCTTTGTGCGCGCCTTACGTGCCTTGGCGTCTTCCATGATCGCGCGCAGTTCCGTTGCCGGAACAGCTGAGAGGTCAATGAAGTGCTTTATACCATTATTCGCCATAATCTCACGCCGTCTTGCTGGTCGGATTTGCAACAGAAAGCCGCTCTACGGCTGCTTCAATACGTGCCAATGCTTCACGCGCTTCTTCCGGTGTTGTCACCAGAGGAGGAAGAATACGGACAACATTGTCGCCTGCGCCAACGCTGAGCAGGTGCTCATCACGCAGAGCCTGAATAAGGTTCACGTTTGGCACAACGCATTTGATGCCCATCAACAGTCCGCGACCGCGCACTTCCGAAATAACATTTGGAAAGCGATCGATAATCGACGCAAGGCCCTGCTTCATGGTGAGAGCAGTTTCCTGAACACTTTCCAGGAAGCCATCAGCCAGCACAACATCAAGCACAGCATTGCCAACAGCCATAGCAAGCGGATTGCCGCCATAGGTGGTGCCATGCACGCCAGCGGTCATGCCCTTGGCAGCTTCAGCCGTTGCAAGACATGCGCCCATTGGGAAGCCGCCGCCGATACCTTTGGCGACAGCCATAATGTCTGGCGTGATACCCGACCATTCATGGGCAAACAATTTGCCCGTACGGCCAACGCCGGTCTGCACTTCATCAAGGATCAGAAGCAGGCCTTTGTCATCGCAGATCTTACGCAGAAGGCGCATAAATTCTTCCGGGAAACCGCGCAGACCGCCCTCGCCCTGCACAGGCTCAAGCAGAATTGCAGCCGTTTCATCGGTGATTGCAGCACGCAATGCTGCTTCATCGCCGAAAGGAACCTGGTCGAAACCATCGACCTTCGGGCCAAAGCCTTCGAGATACTTGGCCTGACCGCCAGCAGCGATCGTGGCCAGCGTACGGCCGTGGAACGCACCTTCAAAGGTAATGACACGGAAACGCTCAGGATTACCGTTTACATAATGATAGCGGCGTGCGGTCTTAATCGCGCATTCAATTGCTTCAGCACCGGAATTGGTGAAGAAAACTTTGTCTGCAAAAGTCGCATCAACCAGACGCTGGCCCAGCTTTTCCTGACCCGGAACTTCATAGAGGTTCGACAGGTGCCAGAGCTTGTCGGCCTGATCTTTGAGAGTATTGACGAGATGCGGATGCGAATGGCCGAGCGAATTCACTGCGATACCAGCCGCAAAATCGAGATAACGCTCACCGCTTTCGGTAATCAGCCAGATGCCCTCACCTCGCTCGAAGCGCAGAGCCGCACGATTGTAAGTGTCGTAAAGCGGTTGCACAGTCGTAACGTTGGTCATTGCAGTCAGGCCTCCATTAGCCTTTTTAATGCAGCGCCTCCGGCAAAGGCCGGTCGGGCAGCGTTTCCCATATTAGATTGACCTCTGTGCATTCGATTGATCACACAGCGGTCTTTAGAAATAAAAAACCGCCCTCAAGGCGGCATTTTTTAATCCCGCGCGTATATTGGCGTTCACAAAAAAAATGTCAATCAAAGCAAGCCCGGATAATCAAGCATCTTTCCGCATGATCCCATGCGAAACGCGGAGGTCTGGCGTATGGGATATAAGATGGGAGCTATGTCGTCGAAGGGGTGGCATTTTGCAGAATGGGGCGATATAGAGACGCCAGAAGTTCTCCCTGACGGGGCGCGCCTCTGAAAAGCTGCTGCAAAATACGCGCAGATGACTCAGAAAAACCGTCTTTAGCACCCAAGTTGGGGAAAACCATAAAAATGGAATCCGCCTGATAAGGCTATCCCTTGTCATGGCGTCGTTCAATAATGTAGTTTATTTTTAAAGTAAAAAACCACATTTTGTACGGCGGACCTAGTCACCCGGATAGATATAGTATTTGCACCCGAAGTAATTCGGGGGCGCTGGTGGATTCCGGATAACGAAGATTGATTGGAGCCCAGGGCAATGAACTGGACAGATGAGCGCGTCGAACTGCTTAAGAAGCTATGGAATGATGGCTTGAGCGCGAGCCAGATCGCAGCGCAGCTTGGTGGCGTCAGCCGCAACGCAGTGATCGGCAAAGTGCACCGTCTGAAATTGTCAGGCCGTGGTAAAACCACGACCGCTGCTCCGCGCAGCAAAAAAGTTAACACCGTTGCAGCGACCCCACGCCCAACGGCTACAGCAACAACCAGCAGCAGCAATGGTGCAAGCCGCCCACAGGCGACAACGACCATTCGCACTGCAACCGTAACCCAGACTGTCGGCGCAACTGCGCTCCAGATGGAATATGTCGAAGATGCTGTGACCGAGCGCGTTGTTCGCCCGGCATCCGACGTTGTCGTGCCGATCTCGCGCAAGCTGACACTGTTGCAGTTGAGCGAACGCACCTGCAAATGGCCAATCGGCGATCCGCTCAACGAAGACTTCCACTTCTGCGGCAGTGAATCCGGCGAATCCAGCCCGTATTGCGGCTACCATTCGAAGCTGGCCTTCCAGCCAACGGCGGAACGTCGCCGCGCACGTTGATAAATTTCGATAGCGTTTAAAATTAAAACCCCGGCAGCGTCTTCGCTCCGGGGTTTTTCTTTGCGTGTCAGAATGTATCTGGTTTATGCGCGCTTTGGCAAACGCACCACAAAAGTTGAACCTTCGCCAAGCTGCGAGCGCACGACCAGACGTCCGCGATGACGGGCGAGAATGTGCTTAACAATCGCCAGTCCGAGGCCTGTGCCCTTTTGGGCGCGACTGGTCTCTACATCGATGCGATAGAAACGTTCCGTCAGACGCGGCAGATGTTCCGCTGCAATGCCTGGTCCAAAATCCTGCACGGACACTACAACTTCAGATGCGCCTTGTGACACTTCTTCATTCAGGTTCACGATAATGCGCTTGCCGCCCTGTCCGTATTTACAGGCGTTTTCGACCAGGTTCTGAAATACCTGAATAAGCTCATCGCGCGTGCCAGTGACGTTTAACGGATGATCTGGCAGATGGCGTTCAATAACCACATCCAGACCTTGTGCCAGCGGGCTTAACGTATCAGCCACATGATTAAGCACGGCTGTCATATCCACGCATTCAGTCACAGCCAGATGCGCGCGCATTTCAAGCCGGGACAGCGATAGAAGGTCGTCGATCAAGCGCGACATGCGCTCGGCTTGTTTTTGCATAATACCAAGGAAACGCTCGCGTGCGCCCGCATCATTACGCGCTGGACCTTGCAGAGTTTCAATAAAGCCGAGAAGTGACGCCAGCGGCGTGCGCAATTCGTGGCTGGCATTGGCGATAAAGTCCGAGCGCATACGATCGATGCGGCGCGTTTCACTCTGATCACGAAACAGCAGGACAAACAATTCTGGCTTGCCATCGGCTCCACGAAGCGCCTTCACCATGGCTTTATACCAGCGGTCAATTGGTACCCGCTCGAAATAATCGATGCTGCGCGGCTCGCCATCGGTGATCACACCCTGAATAAGCGCATGCATCTCCGGTGCGCGGAAACGCAGATAAAGCCCGGTATCCTTTTCGAGCGACTGGAAAGCATCGCGCGCCGACACATTCGCAAAAAGCACCGTTGCACGATGGTCAAAGACGATCATCGGATCCGTTAGCAGGTCTGAAAGACGTTCGCCCGTGACATTGTCCATCTCGCTGACAATGCTCTCGCTTTGCGGCTTTTGCACAACGACATCGTCGGTTGTGGCACTGGCAACCCAGATTGCACCCACGACGATCAGCAGCAGCAGCACAATGCGGAACCACAATGGCAGATCCAGCACCATGACGCAGATGATCACAACAAGGCTTGCAATCAGCACACCTTTAACCCGGAGAAGCGGCGCGAAAAAAGATTCATCCGCATTTGAAACGGCTGCATCCTGATTGTTATTTTCACTCATTCTGACTTCTCTCAGTTTTATAACGCGCGCTTTACCATGAAGACGCAGATGCACCAAAAATCAGCATTGCGTCCTTTACGTCCATCACAATCAGCCCATATCATGTAAACAAAAGGGATGGGCATGTTTGAAACATGCTTTTTTCTATATAGCAAAGGAGCTTGCGGTGGGTGACAGTTCAAAGACAGCTAACAAAAAGAATGCCGCTAAGGGCGACACAAAACCCATCAAGCTGAAAATTAATGGCAAGACGCAGAAGTTCGACATCAACGATCCGAAACTCCCGGATTGGATCGAGGACAATGCGTTGCAATCCGGTGGCTATCCTTATCCCGATAAAATGAAGGTTAAGGATTACGAGGAAACGCTGGAAAGGCTGCAAATTGAGCTGGTGAAGCTGCAATACTGGCTGCAAGAGACTGGCGGTCGCGTCATC
Source organism: Brucella sp. 21LCYQ03 (assembly GCF_023554105.1). GTDB lineage: Bacteria > Pseudomonadota > Alphaproteobacteria > Rhizobiales > Rhizobiaceae > Brucella. The sequence goes on along the minus strand of NZ_JAMJWE010000004.1, from coordinate 58,889 downwards.
AATGTTTTTGAAGGCCGCGATGCTGCTGGAAAAGGTGGCACGATTTTCACCCTTCGCGAGTTTATGAACCCACGTACCGCGCGCAATGTCGCCTTGCCAAAGCCGACCGAGACAGAGCGCGGACAATGGTATTTCCAACGCTATACCCAGCACTTTCCGACATCTGGCGAGTTCGTCACCTTCGACCGCTCATGGTATAATCGTGCAGGTGTTGAACGCGTCATGCAGTTTTGTACGCCTGAGCAGCTTGAGACATTCCTGACGGAAACCCCTGACTTCGAACGCATGGTGGTGACGGAAGGCATTCACCTTTTCAAGTTCTGGCTCGATATCGGTCAGGAAATGCAGCTCAAGCGCTTTCATGAGCGTCGCCATAGCCCGCTTAAAAGCTGGAAATTTTCACCGATGGACGTGGCAGGCATCTCGCGCTGGGATGATTATTCGGCGGCGCTGCATACAATGCTTGAGCGCACCGATACTGGCTATGCGCCATGGACGATCATCCGCTCCAACGACAAACGGCGCGCCAGACTGGCTGCAATCCGGCGCGTGTTGCTGACATTGCCCTATACGGGCCGTGATCTCGAAGCCATTGGCCCGGAGGATCAATCCATTATTGGTCGTGGTGCTGAATTTCTTGCATCCAGTATGCCAAAACCTTCCTCTTCGGGCACATAGAACAAGCTCGGCTGGTGCGGAGTTTTCTCCCATAAATGGGGTCTCCACACCAGCTGCCAAACGGCGCGCCATGCAGAGAGCGAAATGAGAACCCAATAAACCGGAATTGCCAGAATATACGCATAGCCGCCAAGCTCTGTTGGCTCCATTGTTTTTGACCCAAGCACATAAAAACTCAGATAGGCTAGCAGGATATTCACCATATCAATGCGCAAGAGCCAGATATTTTCGGCATCAAGCGGTGCAAAAAACAAGCTCCCCAAAAGCAACAGAACGGTCATCAACATAAACGGATGCAAAAGCGCCGAACCGATAATACCCAAGGTATAAATTTGATTGATGGCAAAACGCCACCACCCAAGTTCACGTGATGCGGCATAGGGATTGCGGCCGTGAACCAGCCAGGTTTGCATCCAGCCCTTGATCCAGCGTGTTCGCTGCTTGTTCCATACGCTGAAATCTATTGGCGCATCTTCAATCGTTCCCCGACTAATAACACCGATACCGTAGCCAAACCGTGCCAAACGCAGGCCCATATCAGCATCTTCGGTCACATTATAGGCATCCCACCCCCCAACTTCCTCCAGACAGGAACGGCGGAAATGATTGGATGTACCGCCCAGCGGAACAACCAGCCCTTGCGACGCAAGCCACGGCAAAAGCCCCCGAAACAATGCCGAATATTCAAATGCAAACATCCGCGTCAGCAGATTTTGGCGGAAATTTCCGATAATCAGCGGTGCCTGAACACAAGCGAGCTTTCTGCCTTCACGCTGAAATGCCTGCCAAGCCTCCAGCAACTGATCCGGATGCGGGCGATCCTCTGCGTCAAAAACGGCCACAATCTCCCCACGCGCAAACTGCAAGGCATAATTCAGCGCTTTTGGCTTTGTCCGCGGCCCACCTGTTGGAACGAGTATGATTTCATAATTGCTCGGCAGCCTGCAACAGCGAATGGCAGCGATTGTATCAAAGTCATCTTTCTCGCAGACAAGCTTAATGTCGAGTTTACTGCGCGGCCAGTTGATCTGATCAAGCGCTGCGATCAACTGCCCGACGACAGCTTGTTCGCGATAAAGAGGCACAAGAACGGAGTAGACCGGCAAATCGCGCTTATTGAAGGGAAGTATTGGCGACAAGCGCAATCTGCGGCTGGAAACGGCTGCGGATAATCTTATGAGCACACAGCCCAGAAAAAATAATGTCAGGCTGGTATGCAACACAAATATTGTTTGCATGGGCAAGCTCACTATGCTTGCGATGAATGCATATAGGCCCATAGCAATAATAAATGCTTGCGGCGTCTCAAGCACCCGGGAGGCGGAAAAAGGCTTAGGCGTCATCGAATGCGCGCGCTGGATGAGTTCTTTTTGGTGGCGTTGCCGCAAGATTTGCTTGAGCAACGAATGTGTGCATATCCGAATACGCGAACGCAGTTCTGGCGACCGACGAAGATGCTCAAGAAGCTGGGCTGTCCGCCGCTCATTGGGCGCAAGATAGAGAAAAGTTGAACCATCAGGACCCAGGACCATAGCCTGACCTACCTCGACAACTGATGCGGCGGCTTCTCCAGAAACGAAAATACGTGATGGCAATATTTCTTTTGTAAACGGAAGCTCAAGATAATCTGCAATCGCCTCGAAAAGCATTGCTTCACTAACAGCAGGCTCGTGCTGAATCTCCTCACAAAAACTTGTCCCATTTATAAGAGCTGCTTCATATGCACGCCTAAGAGAAGCGCGTGCCACGCCACGCCGCTCCAATCTGGCAGATATAGCCGTGCACACCCCCAAATCGAACGCAATCGACCCATTACGCATAGCACCCCCGCACTATTACTGAAATAATATTAAAATTTTCTGATATTTAATTCTTAATACATGTGAAACTAACGATTCACTAAATTATATATTGTTTAATTAATCCCACAAATTGAAACTTATTTCATTTTATTTAGAATAGGAACCGAATTCTGTAATTTTTACTGGATAAAATCATTCCAAGTAATTTGAAACATTCATGGGTTTTTCTACAATGCTTACATCCACTTACGCACCCGTTAACACGAAATTATCAGTTAAGGTTTACATGAGACGTTAATGAAACGGCATTTTTTCAGCATAACGGTTGCAACTTGCTGGCTTTTCGGCGGCGCGTTTGCGTGTGCCCAAACTGCACCCAAAGCACCGGACTTCTTTAATCAGAAGGAACGGCTTGGCCTTCCGTCTCTGGAGGAGGTGAGCAGGTTACGCTTTATCACAACGCTCGACTTCGCACCTTTTAATGCACTCAATGATGGCGGACAGCTTTCAGGCTACAATGTGGATCTCGCGCGCGCAATTTGCAGTCAGTTGAGATTGGCAGATATCTGCCAGATTGAGGCAGTTCCCTGGAACGAACTGGAGGCCAAACTTGAAAATGGTGAGGCAGACGCAATTATTGCGGGATTGAATCCCAATCCGCTCAACCGCGAAAAATTGATTTTTACCCGCTCCTATATGCGTCTTCCAGCACGCTTTATAACAAAGAAGGCTAACATTTTTTCCGAACAAGCCGCGATCGCAATAAACAGGAAAAACGTAGGCGTAATTGAAAACACGGCCCACGAGCAACTCCTGAAAGCCTATTTTCCGCAAGCAACCGCAAAGCCCTACCCTAACCGCAGCGCATTGTTGGCTGCCCTGCAAAAAGATGAGGTTATAGCGGCTTTCGATGACGGTATGGCACTGTCCTTCTGGCTTGAAAGCGATGCGGCCAATGATTGCTGTCGTTTTACCGACGGCCCTTATCTCGCACCACAATATCTCGGACCGGGGCTGAGCATCGCTGTTGCGCAAAAAAACTCAGCCCTTGCCAGCGCCTTTAACAATGCACTGCAAGCACTACAACAACAGGGCAAACTCACAGAGCTATATCTGCGCTATTTCCCGGCGAGCTTTTATTAGAGCGCGTTTCGATCTGACTTATCGAGATCGACGATGTTTTTCGCTGAAATGACCCTAACAGCGCCATTCAAATTTGTGCCATTTTGTCGCATATAGCGATGCCAAGCAGCTCAAGTTTTCAGTAATTTATGAAAATACCGATTATTCGATACTTACAGTAAACAAGTAAAATTGTTAAATATCAAAATATTGAATGAATTTTATTGAAGAGATACGGCGAAAAATCACTCCGTAAACGTAATTTTCGTGTCGCTTTTATCATATTTTCTTAATAAATCCAGATATTTATTTCAACTTGAAGTTTTTTCCTTTTGATCGATAATAAAAATCGAGGATGAGGAGGAATTATTTATGTATCAGGGCATTAGTACTCATTGGCATAAGACTCCAGCACAGACGATGCAATCAAAGAACGAAGCACTTTATGTGTTCTTCGGTATATTTTTGACTTGTCTCACTGTTCCCGCAGCGATCATTCTATGGGCAATCGCTCAAAGTATGGCAGCGCATTTTTAGAAAGCCGGAAGAGGCCACTTGAGCCTGGTAATACGGGGTATTTGAAGGCATCCAGTTGATTACTTGCGATAAAGGGAAATTATTGATCCTTGGCCGATAATTGTAAGTTGCGACTTTAAGTGCGCCGCTCAAATGTTGAAACGACGACATGATGCTTTGCGCACAACATTACAAAAAACCCCGCCTTAAGGCGGGGTTTTTTGTAATGTGATTGATTGCTCCGGCAGGTCTGCAAAGACGTGCCGGAGAAGATGTTAGTGTGCTGGATCGCTTTTCTCGCCCGAAGCAGGCAATGCTGCGGCTGGCGCGGCCACCGCGTCGTCAGGACGCTTTTTGGGCGGCTTACGAGCAATCAGGCTGTAGAACATCGGAATGAAGAAGGTTGCAATAAAGGTTGCAGCCAACATACCGCCGATAACACCTGTACCGATTGAGTGACGGCTTGCCGAACCCGCACCGGAACTGATTGCCAGCGGAACCACACCAAGGATGAACGCCAGCGACGTCATCACAATCGGGCGGAAGCGCAGGCGCGCCGCTTCAGCAGCAGCCTCAATGGCCGACTTACCCTCTTCTCGTTGCAGCACGGCAAATTCCACGATCAGAATCGCGTTCTTTGCCGCAAGACCTATCAGCGTCACCAGACCAATCTGGAAGTAAACGTCATTGGTCAGTCCGCGCAGATCGGTTGCAAGCAGCGCGCCGAAGATTGCGAATGGCACAGCCGTGATAACAGCCAACGGCAAGCTCCAACGCTCATATTGCGCTGCAAGGATCAGGAACACCATGATCAAACCAAAGATCATAGCCTGACTGCCACTGCCGCTTGTCGAGACTTCCTGATAGGCGGAACCCGTCCAGGCAATCTGGAAGCCCTGTGGAAGCACTTCCGCTGCCACTTCCTGCATCGCCTTGATGGCGTCGCCCGATGTATAACCCGGAGCCGGATTACCGGTGACCTTGGCTGCGTTAAACGCGTTGAAACGTTCAAGCTGATCAGGTCCGACAATACGCTGAACATTTACCAATGCGCTCAATGGGATCATGCTGCCGGAATCGGCGCGCACAAACACATGCTTGAGATCACTTGGATCGCGGCGGAACTCGGCTTCCGACTGCAAGTTGACCTGATAGTTACGGCCAAAAAGCGTGAAGTCGTTGACATAAACACTGCCGAAAGTCGCCTGCATCGCGGTGAACACCGAATTGATCGGCACGCCCATCGCTTTGGCCTTGTCACGGTCAAGCTGGATGTCATATTGCGGCACATTCGGATCAAAGGTTGTGCGTACACCTGCCAGTTCCGGGCGTTTGTTCGCTGCTTCTATCAAGAGCTTGGTTGCATTGGTCAGAGACTGAACACCGCCGCCCGTGCGATCCTGCACATAGAGTTCGAAACCGCCGGTGGTGCTTAGACCCAGAATTGGTGGTGGATTGAACGCCAGCACAAGACCATCCTGAATGCCCGCATTCATACCCATGATCGTACCGGGAAGCTTGCGCGCGTCGAGATCCGGCGTCGTGCGTTCTTTCCAATCTTTCAGCATGATGAACATCGTGCCAGCACTGGTTTTCAGACCACCCGAAAGTAGATCAAAGCCTGCAACTTCAAACACGCTGGCAACTGCTGGATGCTTACGAATGTTTTCGCTTGCTTCATGCAGAACAGCACTGGTGCGCTCCAGCGATGCCGCTGGCGGCAGGATCGCCACACTGAAAAGGAAGCCCTGATCTTCATCCGGCAGCAGCGAACCGGGTACTTTTTCAAACAGATAATATGTGCCGCCCAAAAGACCTGCAAAAATCAACAGGCCGATGGAAGCGCGCTTCAGGAAGAAGCGCACGCCATTGGTATAACCGCGTGTCAGGCTATCGAAGAAGCGGTTGAAGATACGGAATGGCAGCATCGGCTCATGATGGCCGGGCTTCAAAATCAGCGCGCAGAGTGCGGGCGTCAGCGTCAAAGCCACGATGCCGGAAATGATAACCGAAATCGCAATCGTGACAGCGAACTGCTTATACATTTCGCCGACCAGACCGCCCATGAAGGCGACCGGAATAAACACCGCGCAAAGCACGAGAACAATCGCGATAACCGGGCCTGTTACTTCGCTCATTGCCTTGATGGCAGCTTCGCGCGGCGGCAGTTTTTCGGTCGTCATAATACGTTCGACGTTTTCCAGCACCACAATGGCGTCATCGACCACGATACCAATCGCCAGAACCAGACCGAACAAGGTCAGCAGGTTGATGGAGAAGCCCAGCACATACATGCCCGCAAATGTACCAATGATCGAGATCGGAACCGCGATGACCGGAATAAGCGTTGCACGCCAGTTCTGAAGGAAGATAAAGACCACCAGAATAACGAGGATGATCGCCTCGATAAAGGTGTGAATGACTTCTTCAACTGAGACTTTAATGAACTTGGTCGTATCGAATGGAATCGAATAATCAATGCCTTCTGGGAAGCTGGTTTTCAGCTCCCCCATACGGCTTTGAATAAGTTCCATCGTGTTAAGCGCGTTCGCACCCGGTTGCAGATAGATCGCGATTGGAACCGCTGCCGTGCCGTTAAGCGCACTATCGACCAGATAACTTTCGGTACCGAGTTCAACACGCGCAACATCTTTCAATAGAAGCGTTGCAGCATTCTTATCTGAACGAAGGATGATGTTTTCAAACGCAGTCGCATCCGGCAGACGACCCTGTGTGGTCGCCGTATAGGTAAAGGGACCTGCTTGTGGATCAGGCTGATCGCCAAAACGCCCGGCTGCAAACTGCGCATTCTGTTCCTGAATAGCAGTCTGAACGTCCGAAGGTGTCAGGTTATACTGAGCAAGCTTGTCGGGGCGCAGCCAGACACGCATCGAATATTCGATGTTACCCAGAAGCTGAACATCGCCCACGCCGGTCAAACGCTTGAGATCGTCAATGACGTTCAGAAGCGCATAGTTACCAACATAGGTACGATCATAGCGGTCAGTGGTCGAGAACATCGCCACCATGCCGAGAATGGTGCTCGAACGCTTATCGACGGTAACGCCGAGGCGCTGCACTTCCTGCGGCAGAGACGAGGTTGCACGCTGCACACGATTGTTGACGTTGATTGTCGCCTGATCCGGGTCAGTGCCCAGAGCAAAGGTAACAGTCAGCTGCATCGTGCCGCTGCCGAGGCTCGAGGACTGCATATAAAGCATGTTCTCAACGCCGTTGACCTGCTGTTCAAGCGGGGCCGCAACGGTTTGCGTTACAGTTTCCGCACTTGCACCCGGATAGTTCGCAGTCACAACAACCTGTGGCGGCGTCAGCTCAGGATATTGCGCGATGGGCAAAATCCGCATCGCGATAAGACCTGCCATCACGATGACGATAGATATGACCGCCGCAAATACCGGGCGGTCGACGAAGAACTTGTTCATTTTTTATCCGCCGCCTGTTCTGCACCAGCTTTAGCGCCAGCTTCTGGCGCAGCTTTTGGTTCTACCGGCTGGACTGCCTTGCCCGGAGCAGCCTTGATCACACCTTCAGTAATGATGCGGTCACCCGGCTCCAGACCCTTGCTCACGATCCATTCGTCTGGCAGTTCGCGCGATATGGTAATGGGGCGAACTTCCGCAACGTTTTCCTTATTCACCACATAGACGAACTGTCCCTGCGGGCTCTGCATCAGTGCAGCCTTCGGAACCAGAATTGCATCATCAATGGTGATGCCAAGAATGGAAGCGCGAACGAACTGACCGGGAATCAAACGCTGATTGGGATTATCCACGACTGCGCGGGCGCCAATCGTTCCGGTTTCGGTATCAAGCGACGACGAGGTGAAGTCGATGACGCCCTCCTGATCATAGGCCTGTCCATCACCAAACAAGATTTTGATGCGCAGACGATCGGCATCCTGACCTGTCGCGCCGCGTGCTTCACGCAGCTTGCGGATTTCTGCAGCTTCCGAATCCGTGAACGAGAAATTCACGTAGACAGGATTGATCTGGGTGATCGAGGTCAGAAGGCTCGACGTTGCATCGGTGCCGATGAGACTGCCTTCAGAAACCTGCTCAAGGCTTGTGATACCGCTGATCGGCGCCGTCACCTTGGTGTAGCTCAGGTTCAGTTCTGCCGTGCGCAACGATGCCTTGGCCGCTGCAACAACGGCCTTGTTGAGATCACGCGTTGCCAGCGCAGTATCGCGGACTGCCGCGCTCTGCACCTTTTGCTGCACAAGCTGCTCTGCGCGTTCCGCATCGCGGATCGACTGCTGATATTGTGCTTCGGCCTGTGCCACCTGTGCCTGAGCGCGGGCAAGTTCAGCCTCATAGGGCGCAGGATCGATTTCGAAAAGCAGGTCGCCAGCTTTGACTTCCGTGCCTTCAACGAAATTACGATGCAAGAGAATGCCGCCAACACGCGCACGCACCTGAACATCGCGGAATGCGCTTATACGCGCCGCATATTCATAAGGCACGGTAACATTTTCAGCTTTGATCTCGGTAACGGTGACAGGTGGCGGTGGCGGGGTCGCCCCGCCCGGGGCCTGCGCGAGAGCCGACTGCCCTGCAAGAATGAAAAATGCGGCACCTGCCGCAAAAATCCGGATGGAACGGTTCATAGTCATAATGGGAGCTGCCCTTGATGTCGCACGGTGCGGCCGAATAAACATACACGAATGTTTGTAAATACTTACTACCATGTTATAGTCAATATTTTATGTCGAACATCACGAATGAGTGACCCTAATCTCGAATGTGATGACCGTCATCGAATAAAAGTCTCATACGTCTGAAACTTTGAGAGAAACTTTAATGCGCAGGACTAAAGCAGAGGCTGCAGAAACACGCGATGCGATCCTGGCGGCTGCCGAACAGGTATTTCTGGAGCGCGGACTTACACAGTCAACGCTTATGCAGATTGCATTTCAGGCTGGCGTCACAAGAGGCGCAATCTATTTTCACTTTCAAGACAAGCTGGACATTTTTCAAGCAATAATTAACCGCACATGTTTTCCGCACGAAGAAATTATGGTGCAAGCTGCTGCTTGCGATCACCCAAATCCACTGCATGTCCTTGAACAATCGATCCTGACAGCGCTGGAAATGTTCATAAACAATGAGCGACAACAGAATGTTTTTACGATCATTCATCAGCGCTGTGAATATGTGGGTGAAATTGCCCCGTTGGTCGAGCATCTGAAAGTCGCACGCGCAAACGTGCTATCGCTTTTTAAAGGGCTACTCGATATTTCGGAACGCCGTGGAGAACTTTCAACCGAGTGGACGTCTATATCAGCAGCACAAACTTTGCTCGCAATACTGGGCGGTCTTCTCAATGAATGGCTTAGAAGTGAGCGCAGCTTCGATCTTGTTCAGTTGGGCAGCAAAACCATCAAAACAATGATACAATCCATGCGTATACAACAGTTTGCGCAGTAAAAATCGCGCTTATCACGTCAGTCATTCGTGATGCACAAATACGAAAAAGAAGCCTTTTTTTGTGGAGTTTGGTTCCGGGTAGAAAAAATTGGGAAAGACGGCATCTAGCTTTTTAATTTACGCTTACGTCAATGTAACTCTTGCGATTAAGACGAAAGTCGACCACATTCATTATTGAGGAGCACCTGACCTGCATTCAAGGACGGGTCGTATTGGGAGAAGGGTGGCGGCTTGCTGCTCAAACATTGGACGGAGCAATCCGGGGAGAAAGCATGGCAAAAAAAGCGACCGAAGCAAAACCCACGTCGAGCAAGGCAACCAACACTGCGGCTTTACCAGACAAGATCTGGCTAAAATCTTATCCAAAAAGCGTCCCGCATGAGATTGATCTGAGCAAAACCACGTCCATTGGCGACATGATCTCCAATGCGTGCCGCCAATTTGCCGAGAGGCCAGCTTTTACCTGTATGGGCAAGGACTTATCCTATAAGGATCTGGATGAAAATTCGCGTGCACTTGCCGCATGGCTACAATCGCGCGGACTGGTGAAGGGCGACCGCGTTGCGATCATGATGCCCAATATCCTGCAATATCCGATTGCGATTACGGCAATCCTGCGGGCCGGTTTTGTGGTCGTGAATGTCAATCCGCTTTATACGCCACGCGAACTTCAGCACCAATTGAACGATTCAGGCGCGCAGGCGCTGATTGTGCTCGAAAACTTTGCTTCAACCGTACAAAAATCTCTTCCTTCCATTCATGTTCCAAACATCATCGTTGCCTCTATGGGCGATATGCATGGACTGAAAGGCCACATCATCAACCTAGTGGTGCGCAAGGTCAAAAAGCTAGTGCCGGAGTGGAATATTCCCGGTCATGTGCGCTTTAAAGATGCGTTATCTCAAGGCCGTGGAAAATCATTCAATCCAGTTCCTGTTGACAGCTCTGATCTCGCTTTTCTGCAATATACTGGCGGTACGACCGGCGTTTCCAAAGGCGCGATGTTAAGCCACGTCAATATTCTCGCCAATGTCGAGCAGATGCAGGCATGGATCGATGTTGCGTTTCAGAAAAAGGGTAAGCCCAAGGAGCTGAATTTCGTTTGCGCGCTACCGCTATATCATATCTTCGCGCTTACCGTGAATGCGATGATCGGTATCAAGCTGGGTGCCCGCAATATTCTCATTCCGAACCCACGCGACATTCCTGCATTCGTGAAAGAATTGCAGAAATTTCCGTTCCATATTTTCCCGGGTCTCAACACGCTGTTCAACGCATTGATGAACAATGATGACTTCAAGGCGCTGAATTTCAAGCCGCTGGTGCTCTCGCTCGGCGGCGGCATGGCCGTACAGCGCCCGATCGCTGATCGCTGGCACGAAATGACAGGTTGCCTCATTACAGAAGGTTACGGCCTCTCCGAAACATCGCCCGTTGCATCTGCCAATGCGCTTGATGCAACAGAGTTCAGCGGCACCATCGGCTTGCCAATGCCTTCAACTGACATTGCTATTCGCGATGACGATGGCAAGGATTTGCCACTCGGCGATGTGGGCGAAATCTGCGTGCGTGGCCCACAGGTCATGATGGGTTACTGGAACCGGCCTGATGAAACCGAGCGCGCTATTATGGCCGATGGTTTCTTCCGCACCGGCGACATGGGCTTTATGGATGAAAAAGGCTTCACCAAAATTGTGGACCGCAAGAAGGATATGATCCTTGTGTCCGGCTTCAACGTCTATCCCAATGAAATTGAGGAAGTGGCGGCTGAGCATCCGGGCATTGTGGAATCGGCTGCCGTTGGCATTGCAAACGAACATTCCGGCGAAGTGGTAAAGCTCTACGTCGTGCGCCGTGATCCAAACCTGACGGAAGAAGACGTCAAATCCTTCTGTGCACAGCGCCTCACCAATTATAAGCGCCCGCGCGAAGTGGAATTCCGCGATGCCTTGCCGAAAACCAATGTTGGCAAGATTTTGCGCCGCGAGTTGCGCGACTAAAATGGAAAAGGCCCTGTTAAAGCATGTCGCGGAAAAGTGGGAACCGGTTTTTCGATAACGACATGCTCCAAAGATAGCAGGGCCGTTTCGCTTTATTTAAACAGAGCTGGCAGGTCTGCAACGGAATTGAGCACCACATCAGCATGAGGCTCCAGCGCCTCGCGCGGACTGTTACCAGACAGAACGCCAACACCCAGACCAGCTTTCGCTGCTTGTGCTGTTTCAAGATCATGCAGATTATCGCCGACCATTGCGATTGCACCCGGCTCAAGGCCGACTTTTTTTGCAAAATAGAGTAGCGGATCGGCATAGGGCTTCGGGCGCGCCGCTGTGTCATAGCCAATCACCACATCGAAGAGATGATCAATACCCAAGGCTTTAGCGGTGGCGTGCGCGCCTGCCTCGGAATCATTGGTGGCAATGCCAAGGATAAAACCCATAGCGCGCAGGGTTTCCAATGTTTCCCGTAGACCTTCGATGGCCACGGCAGAACGCGCGCCTTCAGCCACCGTATAGCTATCAAATTCGGCTATTTTGGCTTTGAAACCAGCTTCATCAATATCCGGATGCCAGAGCTGCACAATGTCTTCGACCGTTCCGGCAGCAATCACCGAATTGGCGCGAAAGCGCTTTTCCTGCCAGTCATAGCCGCCCGCATCGAGCAGCGACCGTGCACGATGCTCGTCGCCATTGGCGGTGCGCTGCGCAAGATTCCAGGATACGGCAAACCATGTGCGGTCGAAATCGATCAGTGTGCCATCCTTGTCGAACAGGATGGCACGGATCTCCTTTAGTTTCTCGGGAGCAGGCAATACACTCATGCTTCTAACGCACCAGAACGCTTCTTGACTGCCGATGGCTTGGCGGCCAGCAGCTTGAGAAGATCATCGCCACGGCGCACGTAGCGCAATGTGCGGCGGGTCAGAATACGGCCTGCCTGCGGTGCAGTCAGCGTAATATCGCCTTCCGGCTCACCCGGCTTGGTGACAACAGTAACAAGCTTTGCACCGGCTTCGACCACGTCACCGGGAGCAACATGATAAAGCACCATGCCACCTTCCGGTGCGCGCAGCATTTCCACATTTTCGAGCGGCGTGATGAGGCCCTTGTAATCAAGATCAAGCTTCACGTTTTCATCACGGATTACACCACGATGAACGAGGAACTTATAGAGACCTTCCGCGTCACCCTTGCCCATATCGGCATAAACATCGCTCAAACCACGGAATTCAACAGTGGTGACGGCGCGGCGCTTCATATTGCGCTTATCTGCTGGCAGTTGCAGAACCGGATGCGCGCAGGCCTCCTCGAAAGCTGCGTCTGCCGTCGTGTCCCATGCGAGGATAGCGGTCGAACCAAGCGCCACGGCCAGATCCTTCATGTCGTCCACGAATTCCTTGGCGATATAGACGTAGTTTTCGCTTTCATCATCACAATGAAGATCAAGCACGATGTCATTGGCAAGAGCCATCTTCAAAAGCGTAGCTTTCAAGCGCTGTGCAAGCGCAACAGGTGCATCCGGGCCGGGCAGTTCAGACGTATCGAAATCCGGCAGAAGCGGGAAAGCGCGATTGAAATTGACCGACGAGAAAAACTCAAAACGACCCAGATGCTGATGTGCCTGCCACTGGTTAGAGCCAATCGGATTTGCCTGTGGGATCACGGTAATATTGCCGAGAATGCGACCTTCATCGGATGCTTTTTTCAGCATCGGAACGAGAAAATGCAGAGCGGCCTGCCCCGGCAATTCGCCGCCATGCAGCGAGGATTGCAGATAGGCGGTTGGTGCATCGCTGTCTTTGCCAGCAAAACGCAGCACACGCAATTCGATAGCGTTACCCGGTACATCGCCGGCAAACTCGATAATCTCGGTCTTCATTTCAGTTCCCATTTTCATTCAGCACTTCATACCTAGATGGAAAAAAAGCCGGGTGTGAAACCCGGCTTTATCCTTATCCACCTGTTTGTAATATCAGGCTTTGCGGCGTGCATGCAAATGCGCAACGAGGCCGACTGTCGAAGCATCTTTGCCTTCAGCAGATTCTGCACCCGAAACAACCGGCAGAAGCTCGGTTGCGAGTTCCTTGCCAAGTTCTACGCCCCACTGGTCAAACGCATTGATGCCGAAAATCTGCGCTTCAACGAACACGCGATGTTCGTAAAGAGCGATCAGACGACCGAATGCAAATGGGTCTAGCTTGTCGTGAACCAATGTCAGCGATGGGCGATTGCCCGAGAAGACGCGATGCGGTGCAATGCGCTCAACTTCACTTTCACGCAGATTCTTAGACTGGAGCTGCGCGCGAGCTTCATCCAGTGTGCGGCCCTTCATCAGTGCTTCCGACTGGGCAAGGCAGTTGGCGAGCAACATTTCATGCTGATGATCGAGATGCTTTTCATGACCCTTTGCCGCAACGATAAACTCGAGCGGAATGGTATCGGTGCCCTGATGAAGCAGTTGGAAGAAAGCGTGCTGACCATTGGTGCCGGGTTCGCCCCAGACAACTGGACCGGTTGGACCGGACACAGGCTTGCCGTCAACCGTCACGCTCTTGCCGTTTGATTCCATATCAAGCTGCTGGAGATAAGCAGGAACACGCGCCAGACGCTGATCATAAGGAATGACCGCACGGCTCGGATAATCGCAGATAGCGCGGTGCCAGTAGCCAATAAGGCCGAGCCAGATTGGCAGGTTCTTTTCGAGTGGTGCATCGCGGAAATGCACGTCCATCGAATGCGCGCCCGCAAGGAACTTGCGGAAATTATCTGCACCAATCGCGATCATCACTGGCAGGCCAATCGCCGACCAGACCGAATAGCGACCGCCAACCCAATCCCAGAAACCAAAGACGCGCTCTTCGCCGATACCGAATGCGGCAACCTTATCAAGCGCGGTCGAGACGGCAGCAAAATGTGCGCCAACGGCATCTTCGCCCAGCGCATCTGCAATCCATTTGCGTGCAGTCTGCGCGTTGGTCATGGTCTCGATAGTGGTGAAGGTCTTCGACGCGACAATGATCAGCGTGGTTGCCGGATCGAGCACATTCAGCGTGTCGGCAATATGTGCACCATCAATGTTCGAGACATAATGCGCGCGTGGGCCATCATGGTAAGGCGAAAGCGCAATCGTTGCCATAACCGGGCCAAGATCGGAACCACCAATACCGATATTGACGATGTCGGTGATCTTCTTGCCTGTCGCACCCTTGATGGAACCGGAACGGATACCATCGGAAAAGGCAGCCATACGGTCGAGCACTTCCTTCACGTCTGGCAGGACGTTGTGGCCATCGACCAGCACTTCCTTCGACGTGGTGTCGCGAAGCGCAACATGCAGAACAGCGCGGTCTTCAGTGTTGTTGATGTGCTCGCCTGCAAACATGGCAGCGCGGCGGCCTTCAACATCAGCAGCCTGTGCAAGCTCGGTCAGAAGCGCAACAGTCTCATCATTGACGCGGGCTTTCGACCAATCAAACAGCAGATCGTCGAGCGACAGCGAATAACGCTCAAAACGGCCCGGATCGGCTTTAAATGCTGCACGCATGTCTTTAGGTGCAGCGTCCGACCAATGCTTTTTCAGCTTGGCAACCGTTGCATCAAGCTTCGCTGTGTCTCTTGCCATGATGGTACTCCAAAAATCAAATCGATTTAATTGCGATTAATTAAGCAGTTTATTCGAGAAATGCATCTGTTAAATTACAGAAATTTTCCATTTTGATGCGGCTCCATATATGCATATGCATCAATTTAGGTTGATCAGGAGCAGAGTCAAAGCATGGACCTTACCGGAGAAGAGAGAATTAGCGCACCCCGGCAGGCCGTATGGGATGCGCTCAACGATATTGAGACGCTGAAAAACTGCATTCCCGGCTGCGAGGATCTGGAACGAATCTCAGACACGGAAATCCGTGCAGCACTCAAAGTCAGCCTTGGCATTATCAAAGTCCGTTTTCATGGAATGCTGGAACTCTCGAATATGAGCCCACCTGCCTCCTATACGATTTCAGGCCGTGGCGAGGGGTCAATTGCGGGTTTCGCTCATGGCGATACGGATGTAACGCTGACGGAAGACGGTGACGAGACGATTCTCAGCTATGCGATCAATGGCGATGCCGGTGGCAAGATCGCGCAACTTGGCTCCAAACTGCTTGGCTCAGTTGCGCGCAAAATTGCGGATCGCTTCTTTGCCAATATCGGTGCTGCGGCATCTCAAAAAGCGGCAGGAAATGCCGCTGCAAAAACGGCATAATTTCATTCCAAGATCGTATAATGAGCGACGCGAAAGAGGTTTCGCTTTTCGTTCCTATCAGATAGTCGGTAATCCAGCAGCAGTATGAAGGCCTATCGGCATGAAACCCAGAGACGTCGCCACTTATATTTTTCTTGCCGTAGCATGGGGGCTATCGTTCCTCGTGGTGTTGCGCGTGGTCGAAGCCTTTGGCTGGGTGGGTGCCGTCGCCTTCCGCTCGTTCATCGCGGCAGGAACATTGTTTGCAATCGCCAAACTTTCCGGGCGCAGCCTTGATTTTCATGCAGGCTGGAAGCCCTTTGCGATTGTTGGTGCGACCACCGTTGCGGGCCAGTTGATCGGCCTTTCCTACGGCACACCGCTCATTGGCACTGCGATGGCTGCGATCTGCGTTGCATCCATTCCGCTTTTCTCAATGGTTATCAGCCAGTTATGGGGCCTTGAATGCATCACCTCACGCGGACTGGTTGGTCTGCTGCTTGGTGTAACAGGGATTGTGCTTCTGGTCGGCTTCCCGGCTGTGGCTGTAACGCCTGAATTTGTCATGGGCTGTATTGCCGTGATGTTTTCATGCTTTTCGGCAGCCTTCGGCAGCAATTATGCGAGCCGTCGTCTTTCTACCACCGGCTCGTGGGAAACCACAATCGGCGCATTCGTGTTTGGCGGCATTCTGACGCTACCGCTGATTTTCGCAATTCCTGTACCAACAACACCGGGACTGGTTGATTTCATCTATCTGTTGGTTTCAGCCTGCGTGATGAGCGCGCTTACCTATGTGCTTTATTTCAAGCTGGTGGGAAATGTCGGACCGACAAAGGCCATCAGCGTGGAATTTGCTGTCACCGTGATTGCGGTTCTGGTTGGCGCGGTGTTCCTGAAAGAACAGCTCTCCTTCATCCAGTTTATCGGTGCTGCTGTCATCATCGCGGGCTGCGCATTGGTGCTAAGCTCGCGTCCATCGCTGCCAAAGGAAGCGGAAGCTTTCCCGAGCGCTGAGACAGACGAAACCTCTGACAACAACATTATCAAGTCCGAGACCATCTGATTTTATACTCCTATCAAGTTTCAAAGGCCCGTGCTTCTAAAGCCGGGCCTTTCGCTATTTCTGGTGTGCTTTTTTTGACGCGCATCTTTCCCGAAAACCGGTTCCCACTTTTCGGGATGCGCTGATTTGTCATAAATTGACCAGATGATAAAAAATTTGACCTTCCGTGAAAATCTGTCATCCTGTCAGTAACGGGCACCACGCGACGGCAAAGATCGCAGCCCGGAACAGAGTTCAAGGTGCGCAAAGGGAACCCGCGCCTTAACAAGCAAAAATGGGAGATGCGATCGATGAGATCAGCAGAGAATTCACCTATTGATGCAATTGATAATCCGGGACACGCAAACGGGCCTGATATCCATGGCTCGCGGCTGGAAAAGGCCGATTATGCGCATGTTTTCGATGATCTGCATCCACCGCTGAACAAGCATGAAGCCCTCGTTGAATCCGACCGCTGCTATTATTGCTATGATGCGCCCTGCATGAATGCATGTCCGACCAGCATCGATATTCCGCGTTTCATTCGCCAGATTAATACCGGTAACGCCATCGGTGCGGCAAAGACCATTCTTTCAGAAAATATTCTGGGTGGCATGTGCGCCCGCGTCTGTCCGACAGAAACGCTCTGCGAAGAAGTCTGCGTGCGCGAAACCTCAGAAGGCAAGCCCGTCAAAATTGGTGAATTGCAGCGTTATGCCACCGATGTGCTGATGGAAACCGGCAATCACCCATTCAAGCGCGCACCTGATACCGGCAAGCACATCGCCATTGTTGGCGCGGGCCCGGCAGGTCTTTCTGCGGCGCACCGCCTTGCGATGCATGGGCATCAGGTGACAATTTTTGAAGCGCGCCCCAAGGGCGGCGGTCTCAATGAATATGGTATTGCCGCCTATAAAACGGTCAATAATTTCGCACAGCGCGAGTTGGAATTCGTGCTAAAAATCGGCGCGATCGATATCGAATATAACCAGACGCTCGGTCAGGACATCACGATTGAAGCGCTCAAAGCGGGCTTTGATGCGGTTTTCCTCGGCATGGGTATGCCGGGCGTCAATGACCTCGGACTTGCGGGCGAAGATGCGCCCAACGTGATCGATGCTGTCGATTACATCGCCAATCTGCGTCAGGCAAAAGACCTCTCATCCCTGCCCGTTGGCCGCAATGTGGTGGTTATCGGCGGCGGCATGACCGCAGTGGACGTTGCCATTCAGACCAAGAAGCTTGGTGCTGAAAACGTGACCATCGTTTATCGTCGCGGACAGGAAAGCATGAATGCCAGCGCCTATGAACAGGAACTGGCGCAAATCCATGGCGTGGTGATCCGTCACTGGTTGCAGCCACATGCACTCGAACGAAGCGAAGACGGAACCGTCAATGCGCTTGTGTTTGAATATACCGCAGCACAGGACGGCAAGCTTTCCGGCACCGGCGAATATCTGCTGCTCGAAGCCGATCAGGTCTTCAAGGCTATCGGCCAGAAGTTTGAACCGGAGCCAATTGCCGGGGCTGGCATTGGGCTTTCCAAAGGACGCATCAGTGTTGATGACGAGCGTCGCACATCCGTTGAGGGCATATGGGCGGGGGGCGACTGCGTTGCAGGCGGTCAGGATCTGACCGTGGCATCGGTGGAAGACGGCAAGGTTGCCGCAGAATCCATTCATGCAACGCTGACAAAACGTCCCGAAGCGATTGAAGGCTTTGCCGATGCGGTGCTGTCGGGCGGCGCGCTTCATGCGCCAACCCCGTCGACTTACCGTGACCGCAGCGTGCCTTTGGGCCAGGAACAGGGCTGAGGAGAGTAAAAATGGCTGATCTTTCAACGAACTTCCTCGGCATCAAATCTCCAAACCCGTTCTGGCTGGCTTCGGCCCCGCCGACCGACAAAGCCTATAATGTCGAGCGTGCTTTCAAAGCTGGCTGGGGCGGCGTGGTCTGGAAAACACTGGGTTCCGAAGGCCCGCCGGTGGTCAATGTCAATGGTCCGCGCTATGGCGCGATCCATGGTGCTGACCGGCGCTTGCTTGGTCTCAACAATATCGAGTTGATCACCGACCGGCCGCTTGAAGTGAACCTGCGCGAAATGAAAGAAGTGAAAATGCGCTGGCCCGACCGCGCATTGATCGCTTCCATCATGGTGCCGTGCGAAGAAGAAGCATGGAAAGCCATTCTGCCACTGGTGGAAGAAACCGGCGCTGATGGCATTGAGCTGAACTTTGGTTGCCCGCACGGCATGAGCGAACGCGGCATGGGTGCGGCTGTCGGTCAGGTGCCTGAATATGTCGGCATGGTCGTCAAATGGTGCAAGCAATATAGCCGCATGCCGGTCATCACCAAGCTGACGCCGAACATCACCGATATTCGCAAGCCAGCGCGTGGTGCGAAGGCCAATGGCACCGATGCCGTCTCGCTGATCAACACGATCAATTCCATTGTGTCGGTTGATCTGGACAGCATGTCACCAGTTCCGTCTATTGATGGGCGCGGCAGCCATGGCGGTTATTGCGGACCGGCAGTGAAGCCGATTGCGCTCAACATGGTGGCAGAAATTGCGCGCGATCCTGAGACCTATGGCCTACCGATTTCAGGCATTGGCGGCATCACCACTTGGCGCGATGCAGCCGAGTTTATTGCACTCGGTTGTGGCACGGTGCAGGTCTGTACGGCTGCCATGACCTATGGTTTCAAGGTCGTTGAAGAAATGATCGATGGTCTTTCCGACTGGATGGACAGCAAGGGTTATCAGACGCTTGATGATTTCCGCGGCATGGCTGTGGGTCAGGTCAGCGACTGGCAATATCTCAACCTCAACTATGTCACCAAGGCGCGGATTGATCAGGATTCCTGCATCAAGTGTGGTCGTTGCCATATTGCCTGCGAAGATACCTCGCATCAGGCAATCACCAATCTCGTGAATGGTGCGCGCCACTTTGAGGTGATCGATGAGGAATGCGTTGGCTGCAATCTTTGCGTCAATGTCTGCCCGGTCGAGGATTGCATCACCATGGAGCAGATCGGTGATTTCGATCCGCGTACCAAGGCACCGATCCCGGCACAATATGCCAACTGGACAACCCATCCGAACAATCCGATGGCCGTGAAAGAGGCAGCCGAATAAAAAAGAAACGCCGGGCAAAAGCCCGGCGTTTTTCATTTCAGATAAGCGATTTAGCGGCTGACGCGCTTACCTTTTTCCGGCTCAAACACATGGCTGGTTGCCGGATCAATTGCAATGGTCAGTACATCGCCCGGACGCACTGTCAGACGCTCGCGGAAGAGACAAGTAATCGGCTGATCACCAAGCTTGCCCATGACCATGATTTCCGAGCCGGTCGGCTCGACAATATCAACCGTGACCGGCACGCCCTGCTCGGCAATCTTCATATGCTCAGGGCGCATGCCATAGACGGCCTTGCCCGAAAGACCTGCATAATCGCCTTCCGGCAGCGCCATGCGGAAGCCGCCGTCAGCCACGAACGAGTCTTCTTCGATCTTGCCATTGACGAAGTTCATCGATGGCGAACCGATGAAGCCCGCCACAAACATATTGGCCGGACGATCATAAAGATCGAGCGGCGCACCGATCTGCTCCACGAGACCATCACGCATGACGACAATCTTATCTGCCATGGTCATGGCTTCGATCTGATCGTGGGTCACATAAATCGTGGTGGTCTTCAGACGCTGATGCAGGCCCTTGATCTCACCGCGCATCTGCACGCGGAGTTTAGCATCGAGGTTGGAAAGCGGCTCATCGAACAAAAACACCTGCGGATCACGCACAATCGCACGGCCCATGGCTACGCGCTGGCGCTGACCGCCGGAAAGCTGGCGTGGAAAACGGTCGAGCAGCTTGTTTAGACCAAGAATTTCCGCCGCACGATTAACGCGGCTGTCGCGTTCTTCCTTCGGTGCGCTTTTCAGCATGAGCGCGAAGCCCATATTGTCGGCCACCGTCATATGCGGATAGAGCGCATAATTCTGGAATACCATGGCAATATCGCGCTCTTTAGCACGCAGGTCATTGACGACGCGCGGACCAATCGCGATTTCGCCATCGCTGATTTCTTCAAGCCCTGCGATCATGCGCAAAAGCGTTGACTTGCCGCAGCCCGACGGGCCGACCAGCACGACAAATTCGCCGTCCTGAATATCGACTGACACGCCGTGCAACACGCCGACATTGCCATATTTCTTGATTGCATTTCGGATGGATACAGATGCCATCTTAAACCTCAATTCTTATTTGACGGCGCCTGCTGTCAGACCTGCAACGATCTGGCGCTGTGCGAAAACGGTGAGCAACAGGACCGGCAATGTGACCACGAGGGCTGCGGCGGCAAGCGGACCCCAGCTGACCTGTTCAAAGGACAGCATGTTGTAAACTGCGACCGGCAGGGTGCGCGTCTCGCGGCTTGCGAGCACGATGCCGAAAACGAAATTGTTCCATGAGAAGATCACCGCAAGGATGAGCGACACCACAACGCCGGGCTTGGCAATCGGAAGCGCCACCTTCATGAACACCTGCAACGAGGATGCGCCATCAATAATGGCGGCTTCTTCAAGCTCCATAGGCGTCGTCTCGAAATAGCCGATCATGATCCAGATCACGATTGGAACAGTCACAACCAGATGAATAATGATCTGTGGCCAGAGCGTGCCGAGAAGGCCGAGCGTTTGGAACAGCAGGAACAACGGGATCAGATAGGACAGGCCCGGTGTCATACGCGCAATCATGATGACGATTGCCGACTTGTTGGCGCGCAGACGTGCGATGCCATAACCCGCCGGAACACCGACCAGCAGCGCCAGCAAAGTGGCGGTACCGGTGACCAGAATACTGTTCCAGAAATAGAGCAGGAAGTCGTTGGTCTCGAAAATTCCGGTATAGTTCGACCACGCGATGCGATCCGGGATCAGGATTGGCGGATAAGCGCCGTTGTCGATTTCATATTTCAAGGAAAGCGACAGCATCCAGACGAAGAAGAAGATTGCGGGCGACACGATCACGAAAACCATGAGTGCCGTGCCAAGCTTGGAAAGAATTGACTTGCGTGCCATGGTCGGTCCTCACGAGTTCCATTTGGTGCGCTGGCGCAGGGCCAGAAGAACCATCGACATGGCGATAATGACAATGAAGAACACCACGGCAATCGCTGATCCATAGCCAATGTCGTAATAGGAAAACGCCACGTTATAGAGATAGATATTGATGGTTTCCGATGCCGTTCCGGGACCGCCCTGCGTCATCGCATAGATGATGTCGAAGCTTTTAAGCGCATCAATCGAGCGGATGATAACGGCTACCATGATAAACGGCAGGATCATCGGAAGCGTGATGTAGCGGAATTTCTGCCAGCCATTGGCACCATCGATTTCCGCACTTTCAAACGGATCGCGCGGCATGGAAGCAAGGCCACCCAACACAATCAGCATCACGAGCGGCGTCCACTGCCAGGTTTCAACCAGCACCAGCGACGGAATAACCGTGCTTTGATTGAATATCCATTCCTGCGGCGCAATGCCGATCAGCGAGAGAAGATAGTTCAGCACGCCCAGCTGCGGGTGATACATCATGGTCCAGACAAGCGCGACCGCAACGGGCGTTGCCATCATCGGCATCACGAAAATACCGCGCAGCAGCCCGCGCATCGGCAATTTACTGTCAAAGACAAGTGCAGCAATCGTGCCCAGTATCATCGGAGCCACGACCGAGAGAACCGTATAGACAACCGTGTGCCACATGGATTCCCAGAAGCGCATATCGGCGGCAAGGCGCAGATAATTGTCGAAGCCGACAAAGCTCTGCTCACCGCCGAGCTGCCACTGATTGGCACTCATCCAGAGTGTAAACACCCATGGAAAAACGATCACCGCCCCGACAGTGATCAAGGCTGGAAGAACGAACGGCCAGTAACTGGGCCGCAGGCGACCTGTGACCGGCTTGGTGGCAGGAACAGCTTGCGCTGCTCCTGTTTTTGCACCTATCGGGGCGGCAGATGTCATTTTCCTTCGCTCCGTGCGAGGACCGGACGGAATTCTTCCGTCGCGCGTTTCATTTCAGTTTCTGCGTCAGCACCATTCAAAAGATTGGTGAGACCAACACCGATAATGTCGCGGAATTCCGTGACCGGCACGATGACTGGCAGGCAGAGCTGGCTGATCGGGGCAGACTTCGAGAGCGCTTCCACCCAGCCTTCCGGCATGGTGACGCCCTTGCGGACTTCTGCGTCGTCGATGATCGACTTGCGGAACGGAACGCCCGATCCCGATTGCAGAAGACGCGCGCCCATTTCTTTGGAAATGGCCCACTGGCAATAAAGATATGCGGCTTCCTTGTTCTTGGAAGCTTCGGTCACGCCGATGCCATCGCCGGTGGTCGGTGCGGCCTGTGCATTCGGGCCTGCTGGCATGACGCCGTAGCCAACCTTGCCAACAACGCGCGACTTGTTCGGATCTTCGAGCGGTGGCGCAAAGCCGATACCGTCGAGCCACATGCCAACGCGGCCCTGAAGGAAGTTCGACTGGCATTCGGCCCAGTTGAAGCCTGCAACACCGGGAGGTGCCGATTTGGTCATCAGGCGCTGGTAAAGCTTGGCTGCTTCAATGCCTTCAGGAGAATCCGTCTGGACATTGCCATCGGCATCCACCGACTGCTTGCCATAGCCGAGCAGGAGGCTGGTATAGACCGGCGCGTTCGCATTCTTCATGCCGCGTGCGACGAAACCATAGGTTCGGGTTGCAGGGTCCGTCAGGGCTTCGGCAGTTGTGACCAGCTCTTCAAAGGTCTTCGGGAATTCAAGACCCTTCTCCGCGAAGAGGTCTTTGTTGTAATAGATAATCCAGTAATCGACCGAGAATGGCAGCGCGCCGAAGCGGCCATTGGCATCCTTGGCGAAAGTCAGACCAGCGCTCGCGAAATCATCTTCGGTGAGCGATGCATCGGTCAGCGTCGGGTCTTTCAGGAACGGATTAAGATCAGCAAGCCAGCCGCCCTTTTCAAACTGACGCTTCTGAACGTGATAGCTGATGTGAATGACGTCGAAGCTCGGACGGCCCGAGGTCAGCTCGATCACCGCCTTCTGGCGCTGCTGCTGTTCCGGCGTCTGTTCGGAATTGACCTTGATGCCGGTCAGATCTTCAAATTCCTTCTGATGCTTCTGAAGGAGTTCGCCGCGCGGGCTTTTGATAAGATTTACTTCAAGCGTCGTGCCGGCATATTTCTTCCAGTCGACATTGGACTGCGCGAAAGATGGGCTGATGCCTGTTACACCTGAAGCGGCAATGGCCGCTGTTCCCGCCAAAAACTGGCGACGTGTTGGACGTAATAGATTCACTGCTTACTCCTCCCCTGTTGTTTTCCTGATCAGGCGACTCCTCTCGCCCGACCTTCAGAGCGTTTCCTTTTTGATAGAATGATGGGAAACGCTCTAATTTTTTATTTTTCGCATTATCCTACGCAAAACCGCTACGCACTTTTGCTGGAAATGCTTAGTCTCAAATATGCAATGCCAACTTCCGTGCGTTGTTGATGTGAACGGCGATAGCATCCATTGCGGTCTGTGGATCGCGGGTTTCGATTGCTGAAAGCACCGACAAGTGTTCCTGCATGACCGGGATAACGCGCCCGGTAATGCGAAAACGCTCCTGATTGATCAGACGCATCTTGATCGTGTTGGTCTGATAGGCGCGCCAGATGATTTCATTATCGAGCGAGCCGACAATCGTATCGTGCAGGCTCCAGTCGATATTCTGCGCCTGCTCTTCAAGCTCCGGCGTTTCGCCTTCGCTCATGGCGCGATTGAGCGTTTCTTCGTGTGCGGCACGCAGAGAACGCAGCAGATCGTCAGAAGCCGACTGACAAAAAATGGCTATCGATTCTTTTTCCATAAACAGGCGAAACTGAAACGCCTCGCGGATCAGGTTCAGATCGATATGCGCGATCTGGAGTCCGCGCTGCGGCACAGTCTTGATCAGACCTTCCGTTTCGAGACGCGGAATTAATTCGCGGATCGCGCCCAGCGGCAGACCCGTCATCGTGACAAGCTGGCGCTGGGAAACGAACTGGCCCGGATGAAAATCACGCGCCAGCAAATGCTCGGTGAAGCTCTGATAAGCCTTATCCCGCAATTTTACTGGTTCGTTGTGATCGTCCGCCAAAGCCATTCCCTTTTTGCTACTAGAGCTTATGCAGTTGTCAGGCCGCTTTTGCCATATGCAAACGGTCGAATACACTACCAATTGCATCGAAATCCGCATCATTCAGCGAAATCAGCGGTGCGCGCACGCGACGCCATTCTTTGTCGCCCGTATGGCGCGCAACCATGGCCTTCACCGCAGGCGTGACCGGATAGTTGAGCAACTGACGCACTGCACCAACCAGCTCGTTGTCATCCAGCCCCTCATTGATCATGCGCAGAAGGCGGTCCGGGAACAGGTTTGCCATGCCGGAAATCGCACCCTGTCCGCCAAGGCGGACACCAGCAGCGAGATCACGCTCATCACCAATCAGGATTGCAATGTCCTTATGTGCGGCAAGCAGCTTTTCCGTATAGGACCAGGTGCCGGAAGAGTCCTTCACACCGATGATGATGTCACCGAAAGCTGCACGCAGACGGGTAATCAAATCGACCGACAGTTCGACAGCCGTCACTGACGGAATGTTATAGAGAATGATGCTGCGAGCATCGCTTCCAAGCCCCGTCAACACCGCCGAGAACCAGTTGAACAGACCATCATCGGAGAGGTTCTTGAAATAGGACGGTGGCGCGAGAAGAATGGCCTTGCAGCCGCGACGCAGCGCATCAGCAGACTGTGCAACGGCATCGGCAATCGAGTTTTCCATAACACCAACGACGATGTTGGAAGCTGCAAAGCCCTGTGCGATGAAGGCATCAAGAAGCGCTGCGCGCTCGGCATCACCAATGGAAGAGCCTTCGCCGGTCGTGCCGAACAATGTGACGCTCGAGCAGCCATGATCGAGACGTGCGCGGGCGTGGGCAAGCGCGCGGCTGACGTCAATATTGCCATCAGCATCAAATGGTGTCGTGAGTGCTGCAGAGAGGCCAAAGCGCTCCTGCCCAGAATGAATGTGTGCCAAAACTGGCTCCTCCCAAGATTGAACTTTAAGTTTGCACATACTAACATGTTAGTAAATAGTCAATTTGATGTTGATGTCTGAATGCGCAATTTTGAGGGAGGTTTTTAATTATTGTGCGGGAACGATACCGTTTTCGATGAAGGAAAAAACTTCCTTTTGGCTTGGCGAACCGGCACGCCCGCCAAAGCGTGCACATTTGATGGCAGCGGCGGCATTGGCAAAGCGGATAATGTCGGTCATCTCCTTGCCTTCCACAAGACCATGCGCGAAAGCGCCATGAAACACATCGCCCGCAGCCAGCGTATCGACCGCATTCACCTTAAAACCCGGCACATGCAAAACCTGTTTGCCAGCGCCTTCCCTCCAATAGCAGCCATCCGCGCCGCCGGTTACAGCCGTAAAGACGTCGTAACGGTCGGCAAGAAGACGTACGCATTCACGCAAATCCGTGGTGCCTGTCACGCTGATTGCAGCTGGTTCTGACGCAACAATATGGGTTGCAAGCGGCAGCAAGGTTTCCAGCAATTCGACGGGGGCGGTATCCGCATCGAGTATCGCCGGAATACCCGCATCGCGCGCCGCACGAAGAGCAGTTTCCGCAGCCCAAGGCCAGCGCACATCGGTCATCACGGCAGCATAGACCCCTGCCGCGATTGGCGGCACGGTTTCAGCCGGGCTGGCAAGCGTGCGATCATAAAACGGCACGATGATGCGTTCGCCATTTGCATCGACGAGGATTGAAGAGAAGGCGGTGCGCGTGCCTTCCAGCCGCCTGATATGCGAACAATCAATGCCTTCGGCTTCAAGCTCTGCAACAGCGCGATCACCCACCGGATCAATCCCGGCAGAAGCCCACAGCGCAACCCCGCCACCAAGTCGAGCGATGGCAGCGGCGGCACTCGAAGCCATGCCGGCTGCGATTTCAACAGCCTCACGCGGCAGATATTTACCTGCCGCATGTGGGAGCACATCAAGGCGGAGAATGGTGTCCATGGTGAGGGCACCGACGCAGAGAATTTTGGAAGTCATGATTACGAAATCAGACCTTCTGAACGCAGGGTCTGCCAGAATTCTTCCGGGATCGATTGCTCAAACCAGACGACATTCTGTCTGATCTGCTCTGGCGAACGCACACCGATCAGGATGGAGCTGACGGCCTCATGCCGCAACGGAAACTGCATGGCAGCAGCGGCCAGCGGCACATGATACTCATCGCAAATATCATGCAGGCGATTGGTGCGGGCAATGATGTCGGCAGGCGCATCGGCATAATCGAACTTCTGTTCACCGCCGCGCGGGGCTGCGAGAATGCCCGAATTGAACACCCCGGCAATTACCAGCGCCATGCCACGCTTTTGCGCCAGCGGCAGAAATTCTTTTTCCGAAACCTGATCGAGCAGCGAATAGCGGCCAGCGAGAAGCGAGCAATCAAGATCAGCCTCTTCCAGCGCATCGCGAATGATCTGCCATTCGTTCACGCCAAGACCAAAGCCCTTGATATTGCCTGCTGCACGCAGTTCGGTCAGAGCGCGAAAACCGCCGCCTTTGGTGAGCGCATTCCAGTGAAATTCGTGCCGGTCGGCATGGGTCACGCTGCCAATATCATGGACATAGAGCAGGTCGATTTCCGGGAAGCCAAGACGCTGCTGGCTATCATCGAAGCTGCGCATGACGCCGTCATAGCTATAGTCAAAGACCTCACGGAAATTGAGGCCATTGTGCCAGCCCGAATCGAGCGGATTTTTTGGCGGCGCTGGTGGCAGCGTGCGACCAGCGCGCTCATTGGTCATCAGGCGTCCGACCTTGGTGGACACAACCGCGCGTTCACTCTTTTCGCGCAGCATATCGCCAAGCAGATGCTCACAGCGACCGAGACCGTACATCGGCGCACTGTCGAAATAGCGGATGCCGCTATCCCAGCCCGCTTCCAGCAAAGCGCCCGCATCAGCACGCGAAACTGGCGCATAAAGCCCGCCTAGAGGGGCTGTTCCCAGACCAAGAGCTGTTACGCTCAGACCAGTACGTCCAAGCGTACGCTTCTCGGATGCTTTGAATTGCATGGATATCTCCTCCAGAATCTATGCTTTAGTGCCTTATAAACGCGCAGAGACTGATAAGAGGAAGATAATCAATGCGCAAACGAAAAACTTATTCATCTGCGAATAGCTGACACTCAGTCCGTTTATTCAAACCGTGCCTGAATGTTTTGTGAAAGCAGCGCAACCGGACGCGACTGATCGCCCGCCGCAACCCAGATCAGCTCTTCGATCTCGCTGGACGCGGCTGGCTTTTGCCCTTCCCTCAAAGTGAGATGAAACAGCTCAGCCTCGACAATTGAATCTGCTTCATTGGCAGCGGGTGCGGACATGCGTGCAGCATGGCGCAATTGGCTTTCATCGATTTGAATTCCAAGCTCTTCTTCGATCTCGCGGATAAGGGCTGTTTCAGCCGCTTCGCCCGCATCGATTTTGCCACCGGGCTGGAAGAAAATCTCGCTGCCACGCTTGCGCACGAGGAGGAAACGGCCCGCTTCATCGCGGACAATGGCTGCTGCAATAAGAATCGTTTTCATAAGGGCGAAACATCGTCACGAACACGCACACCGTCAAGAATAATTGCCGCTATCGATCGTGCTGTCCGCTCATAAAAATCGGGCTGTTCAGCGCGGTTACCAAGAATGGCTGCGACCTGAACCGAGAAGTCGGAATAATGCTGTGTCACCGCCCAGATCGTGAAAATCAGGTGGTAGGGATCAATCGGCGCAATGCGTTTTTCTTCGATCCAGCGATGAATAACCTGCGCCTTTTCATCGACAAGATCTTTCAAATGGCCTTTGAGAAAATCGGTAATTGCCGGTGCACCATGAAGAATCTCATTGGCAAACAAGCGTGATGCGGCGGGTCGCTTTGCCGACAGCTCAAGCTTTTGCGCAATGTAGTTGCGCAACTCCTCAAGCGGATCACCATCCGGGTTGATGTTTTCAAACGGACCAAGCCATTCGGTCAGCGTTTCTTCGAGCACAGTCACATAGATATTTTGTTTGCGCGGAAAATAATAAAGCAAATTCGGTTTCGACATGCCCGCCTTCTCGGCTATCTGGTCAATCGTTGCCCCACGGAAACCATAAGCGGAAAAAACCTCAAGCGCTGCGTCAAGAATAAGCCTTCGATTCATGCTCTGGATTCGCGTCGAACCCTCTGCCTTTTCGACAGCGCCGCTTTCGGTAATGGGTTCCGCATCTGTGACCATTTAGCACCTTCTCGTGAGGCAAAATTTCTTAAAACATCTTGACCGTTGTCGAACGCTCTTCTAGCCTGCATTTTGACCAACTAGTCAAGTTTTTGCAATCATTGCAAAAAGATTGAGGCCAAAGAGCCGGGTCGCGGGAACAACATAACATGTGAAACGCTGGCAGCAATGCCACTGTTATTGCATGCTTGAAATGTGGAGGCAGAGCATATGGCGCTCAGCAGCAATCTCAAGGTCAATGGCGACAGGCTGTGGAACAGCCTGATGGATATGGCGCAAATTGGCCCCGGCTTGCGCGGTGGCAATAATCGCCAGACGCTGACCGATGAAGACGCCGAAGGCCGCCAGCTTTTCCAGAAATGGTGCGAACAAGCCGGACTCTCGATGACCGTCGATACGATGGGCAATATGTTCTTTCTTCGCCCGGGCGAAGATGCCGATGCCGATCCGGTCTATATGGGCAGCCATCTCGACACGCAGCCGACAGGCGGAAAATATGATGGCGTTCTCGGTGTCCTGGGCGGACTTGAAGTTATGCGCACGCTGAACGACACCAATATCAAGACAAAGCGCCCGATCGTCGTGGTCAATTGGACCAATGAAGAAGGCACCCGTTTTGCGCCTGCAATGCTCGCTTCCGGCGTATTTGCAGGAGTCCATGAGCAGGATTGGGCCTATGAACGCACGGACGCCAAGGGCAAGAAATTCATCGATGAGCTGGAGCGCATTGGCTGGAAGGGCGACGAGCCAGTGGGCAAGCGCAAAATCCATTCAATGTTTGAGCTGCACATTGAGCAAGGCCCAATCCTTGAGATTGAGAACAAGGATATTGGCGTCGTCACGCATGGACAGGGTCTGTGGTGGTTGCAGGTCACATTGACCGGCAAGGAAGCACATACCGGCTCAACACCGATGAAAATGCGCAAAAATGCGAGTCTGGGTCTTGGCAAGCTGCTGCAGCTCGTCAACGAGATTGCCATGGCGCATCAGCCGGATGCGGTCGGCGGCGTGGGCCATATCGAGGTTTCGCCGAACTCGCGCAATGTGCTTCCGGGCCAGATCGTTTTTACTGTCGATTTCCGCTCGCCGGATCAGGCGACACTGGATGCCATGAAAGCGCGTTTTGAAACAGAGGCGCCGAAGATCGCAGAAGAGCTTGGCATCGGTATCGAGATTGAAGTGGCCGGACATTTTGATCCCGTCACCTTTGATGAAGGCTGTGTCACGGCAATACGCAATGCAGCCGAACGGCTTGGTTATAGCCATCGCAACATTGTTTCCGGTGCAGGACACGATGCCTGCTGGATCAACCGCGTGGCACCCACCGCCATGGTCATGTGTCCATGTGTCGATGGTCTCAGCCACAACGAAGACGAAGAGATTTCTAAAGAATGGGCATCGGCTGGTGCTGATGTGCTTCTTCATGCCGTATTGGAGAGCGCTGAAATTGTGAGTTAATTTCCAGCCCATCCAATACCTGTTCGAAACAAAACCAAAAAGGGGAACGCGAACATGGTTAGTTCTGGGGCAAGTAAGGTCATCAAAGGCGGCACCGTGATTACGGCTGACCGCACCTTCAAAGCCGACGTTCTTATCGAAGGTGAGAAGATTGTTGCCGTGGGCGATAATCTGACCGGCGATGAAACCATCGATGCGACCGGCTGTTACATAATGCCCGGCGGCATTGATCCGCATACGCATTTGCAAATGCCCTTCATGGGCACCTATTCATCCGACGATTTCGACACCGGTACCGCTGCAGCACTTGCTGGCGGCACGACGATGGTTGTGGATTTCGTGCTGCCCGGACCGGAAGGAAACCTCCTCGACGCGTTGCAGGAATGGTTCCAGAAGGCAGGCAAGGCGCGCACCGATTATTCGTTCCACATGGCAATCACCGGCTGGAGCGAACGTGCTTTCAACGAGATGCCGGAAGTGGTGAAACGCGGCATCAACACCTTCAAGCACTTCATGGCCTATAAGGGCGCGTTGATGGTCAATGATGACGAGATGTTCGCATCATTCCAGCGATGTGCTGAACTGGGTGCCATACCGCTGGTGCATGCTGAAAACGGCGATATTGTTGCGCAATTACAAGCTAAGCTTCTCGCTGCTGGTAATGACGGACCGGAGGCGCATGCCTATTCCCGACCACCGGAAGTGGAAGGCGAGGCCACCAACCGCGCCATCATGATCGCCGATCAGGCCGGTGTGCCGCTTTATGTGGTGCATACATCCTGCGAGCAGGCGCATGAAGCAATCCGCCGCGCACGCCAAAAAGGCATGCGGGTTTATGGGGAACCGCTAATCCAGCATCTGACCCTTGATGAAAGTGAATATCACAATCGCGACTGGGACTATGCTGCGCGCCGCGTCATGTCGCCGCCGTTCCGCGACAAGGTCAATCAGGATAGTCTCTGGGCGGGCTTGGCATCCGGTAGTCTACAAGTTGTGGCGACCGATCATTGTGCTTTCACCACCGAGCAAAAGCGCAATGGCATTGGCAATTTCACCAAAATCCCAAACGGTACAGGCGGGCTTGAAGAACGGTTGCCAGTGCTCTGGACACGCGGTGTTCGCACCGGACGTCTGACGCCAAACGAGTTCGTGGCGGTCACCTCTACCAATATTGCGAAGATCCTCAACATCTATCCGCAGAAGGGTGCAGTCCTGCCGGGAGCTGATGCCGATCTCATCATCTGGGACCCGGAAGCCACAAAAAAGGTCTCGGCCAAAACGCAGCATTCCTCCATTGATTACAATGTCTTTGAAGGCTTTGAGCTGAAAGGTCTGCCAGTCAAGACATACTCGCGCGGGCGTCTGGCCTTCGACAATGGCCATGTGACCGCACAGCCGGGCGACGGTCGTTTTGTCGAGCGTGAACCCAATGGGGCCGCCAACAAGGCATTGTCGCAGTGGAAAGAGATTGTTGCGCCGCGCAAAGTGGAGCGCAGTGCCGAACATATGCCGATAGGGGTCTGAACCATGGCTCTGGCTCAATTTCGGGAAATGCGCATGAATTCAGAAAACAGCGTTGCCCCGGAAAGGGGCCTGAAGACTGCAGAAACAGTCATCGACATTAAAGACCTGTCATTGGTGTTTGAAACCAATGACGGTCCGGTTCATGCCCTGTCTGACATCAATCTCGCCATTCAACGTGGCGAGTTTGTTTCCTTCATCGGCCCATCAGGTTGCGGCAAAACCACATTGATGCGTGTGGTGGCTGATCTTGAACAGCCCACGTCCGGCTCTGTGACAGTCAACGGCAAAACGCCGGAACAGGCGCGGCTAGATCGTTCCTATGGCTATGTGTTTCAGGCGGCGGCATTGTTTCCGTGGCGCACGATTGAAGACAATATCAGTCTGCCGCTTGAAATTATGGGCCATTCAAAAGCCGAGCGAAAAGCCTGTATCGAAAAGAATTTGGCGCTTGTGAACCTCACCGGCTTTGGCAAGAAATTTCCGTGGCAACTTTCCGGCGGAATGCAGCAGCGCGCATCAATTGCGCGCGCGCTGTCATTTGACCCGGATATGTTGCTGATGGACGAGCCTTTCGGCGCGCTCGATGAAATCGTGCGCGATCACCTCAATGAACAGCTCCTGAAACTCTGGGCGGCGACACAGAAAACCGTGATTTTCGTGACGCACTCCATTCCTGAAGCTGTGTTTTTATCGACCAAGATCGTGGTCATGAGCCCACGCCCGGGCCGCATTCATGAAATCATTGACTGCGATCTGGGACCAGACCGAACACTGGACATTCGTGAATCGGAAGCATTCCTGAAAATCGCCCATCGTGTACGCGAAGGCCTGCGGCTGGGGCACATCCATGAGTGAATTACGGGGCATGAATAATCCGCGGGGGCGAAAATGACGGCTTTTTTTCGCGACAAATTTATTCCGGTTGCGACCGTTCTCGCGGTGATTATCGCGATCTGGTATGCGTTTGCAGTCTATCTGAATGCGCCGTTTGAACGTGATCAGGCGCAACGTGCCGGAACAGAAATCGGGTTTTCAACGCTTGTAGCAAATACCATGCAGCAGGATCGCCCTGTGCTGCCTGCGCCGCATCAGGTGGCCAACGAACTCTGGAAAACAGTCTTTGCCGTCAAGCCCAGTTCCAAGCGCAGCCTCGTTTATCATGGCTGGGTAACGCTTTCCTCGACCTTGCTCGGTTTTGTGCTTGGCTCGGCGCTTGGCGTGTTGCTGGCCGTCGGCATTGTTCATTCGACAACGCTTGATAAAAGCCTGATGCCTTGGATCATCACCTCGCAGACTATTCCCATTCTGGCTATTGCGCCGATGATTATCGTGGTGCTGAATGCGATTGGCATTTCAGGATTGTTCCCCAAGGCGGTCATTTCCACCTACCTGTCGTTCTTTCCGGTGGCCGTGGGCATGGTCAAAGGCTTGCGCTCGCCCGATGTGATGCATCTTGATCTGATGCGCACCTATAATGCCTCGAAAAATCAGGTGTTCTGGAAGCTGCGCTGGCCTGCTGCCATGCCGTTTTTGTTCACATCAATGCAGATTGCCGTAGCCATCAGCCTTGTTGGAGCCATCGTTGGTGAATTACCAACGGGTGCTGTTGCAGGGCTTGGAGCGCGCTTGCTGGCTGGCTCATATTACGGGCAGACGGTTCAAATCTGGGCGGCGCTAGTGCTTGCAGCCTTCATGGCATCCATCCTTGTCGGTCTGGTGGGCATTGCAGCCACGATGGCCAACCGGCGCATGGGCATCAAGCCGGAAAAGGCGGCATCATGATCATCAATATCACCATTATCCTCGCTCTGATTGCTGTGTCATGGTTTGTCGTTCAAGGGCTGGCCAGCGTTAAAATCCGCAATGCGCACGGGCAAAAACTGATCGATATTGCCGTGCCTGCTTTATTTGGCATTGCCATGCTGGTTTTGTGGGAAGTGACGGTGCGAATTTTTGAGGTTCCATCAGTTCTCTTGCCTGCACCCTCCGTCATTTGGGCGCGGATAACGAGTTCTGTACCGATCCTCTGGGCCGATTTTCAGCAGACTTTCTTGAAAGCCGTCATCATTGGCTATGTGGCAGGCTGCGGCCTTGGCTTTATCACCGCGATCATTGCGGACCGAATTCCGTTTCTGCGCAAAGGCTTGTTGCCGCTCGGTAATCTAGCCGCCGCCCTTCCTATTGTCGGAGTAGCACCGATTATGGTCATGTGGTTTGGCTTTGACTGGCAGTCGAAAGCAGCCGTTGTGATCATCATGACCTTCTTCCCAATGCTGGTGAATACGGTTGCAGGGCTTGCTGCCAGCGGTGCTATGGAACGCGATCTCATGCAGAGCTATGGTTCCAATTACTGGCAAACGCTCATCAAGCTGCGCCTGCCAGCCGCCATGCCTTTCATTTTCAATGCGCTGAAAATCAATTCAACGTTGGCGCTGATCGGTGCAATTGTGGCCGAGTTTTTTGGCACACCAATTGTCGGCATGGGCTTCCGCATATCGGCTGAAATCGGGCGCATGAATGTAGACATGGTCTGGGCCGAAATCTTTGTAGCTGCTCTTGCGGGGTCGCTCTCTTATGGGCTGATTGCGCTGATCGAGAGCAAAATGACATTCTGGCACCCTTCATACAGGAGGGCATGAGCCTGAATATATGGCATCCGCAAAAATAAGGTGGAGCCTTTAACAAGAGGAGAACTAAAATGAAAAAGGCAATATCATTATGCCTTGGAACAGCCGGATTGGCGCTGGCGCTCATGAGCAGCTCGGCAATGGCAGCTGATAAGCTGACCTTGCAGCTCAAATGGGTGACGCAGGGCCAGTTTGCAGGCTATTACGTCGCCAAGGATAAGGGTTTTTACGAAGAAGAAAATCTTGATGTCGACATCAAGCCGGGTGGCCCGGACGTGGCTCCCCCGCAGGTGATCGCCGGTGGTGGTGCTGACGTGGTGGTTGACTGGATGCCGTCAGCATTGGCCACCCGCGAAAAGGGCGTGCCGCTTGTCAACATCGCACAACCGTTTAAAAAATCCGGCATGATGCTGACCTGCCGTAAGGAAACCGGCATCACCAAGCCGGAAGATTTTAAGGGCCGCACATTGGGCGTCTGGTTCGGCGGCAATGAATATCCGTTCTTGTCATGGATGAGCCATCTGAAAATCCCAACCACAGGCGGCGCGGATGGTGTGACCGTATTGAAACAGGGTTTTAACGTCGATCCGCTGATCCAGAAGCAGGCCGATTGCATTTCGACCATGACCTATAACGAGTATTGGCAGGTCATCGATGCCGGTCTTCCTGCTGATCAGCTCGTCGTGTTCCCTTATGAAGAACAGGGCGTAGCAACACTTGAAGACGGGCTTTATGTGCTTGATAAGAGCCTTGAAGACCCGGCAATGGTCGACAAGCTGGCGCGTTTTGTCCGCGCGTCGATGAAGGGCTGGCAATATGCGTCTGAGAATCCTGCGGAAGCAGCCGAGATCATTCTAGAAAATGATGCATCGGGTGCGCAGACACAAGAAGTTCAGGAGCGCATGATCAAGGAAATCGCCAAGCTGATCGATGGTTCGGATGGCACGCTGGATGTGGCAGCAGCCGACCGCACAGTCGACACATTACTTGGTGGTGGTTCCGATCCGGTCATTACCAAAAAGCCTGAAGGTGCATGGTCGCCGAAGATCACTGATGCTTTGAAGAAATAACAAAGCAAGTAAAAAGCCCGGTCTCGCGACCGGGCCTTTTTCATTTCAGCTTTTCTTCCAGAGCCACGGCTCGGACCAGTTCGCGCTCAAGTCGTGCTTCTTCTTCGACCTTTGGCTTGGTGAAGCGTCCGAGCAGAAGATAGGCAACCGGGGTTACAAACAGCGTTGCAATCGTTGCAAGGCCAAGGCCACCCACAATCACCCAGCCGAGCGAAACGCGGGCTTCCGCACCTGCACCGCTTGCCAGCACCAGCGGCACGCCGCCGAGCACCGAACAGATCATCGTCATGCAAACGGGACGCAGACGGATATTGGCTGCCTCTTCAATGGCCTGCCGCACATTCATGCCCTTATCGCGCAGCTGATCGGCAAATTCGACAATCAGAATACCGTTTTTGGCCATGATGCCGACCAGCAGCACAAGCCCGATCTGGCTATAAACATTGAGCGTTGTGCCGGTGAGTATCATCGCGAAGACCGCACAGCCTAGGCCAAGAGGCACCGTGGCCATAACGATCAGTGCGCTGACAAAACTCTCAAACTGTGCTGCGAGAACCAAGAGAATGATGATGATGGCAAAGCCAAATACCAACATGATCCCTGTCGAGGTTTCACTCAAAGTCGAGGCTTCCGCCAGCGGAATGATATGACTGCCAGGAGGCAGCAAGGGGGCGGCAATTTCCAGTGCTGCGGCATAGGCATCGCCGAGTGCGAAATCACTGCGCAGGTTGCTGGTTATCGCAACGGAACGCTGCCGCTCCTCGCGGTTAAGCTGCGGTGGCACCGCCTCTTCCACGACAGTTGCAATCGACGACATCGGCACATAGCGGCCATCGCTGGTTTTGAGGAACACGTTTTCCAGATCGGTCGGATCATTGATCGGGTTGGTTGTGGAGACAAGTTTCACGTCGAAACTTCTGTCCCCCACATAGACCGAGCCGATTTTGCGACCGTCAAGAACCGACTGAACTGCATTGGCAAGCCCGGTAATATCAATGCCCAAATCAGACGCGCGTTCGCGGTTAATCTCAACGGAGAGCTGCGGCTGCGTCGGCTCTACCGACAGACGCGGCTGCATGAAGCGCGGGTCTTTTTCGAGCGCTGCCACAACCGCATCGGCAGCCGGGCTGAGCTTAGCGTAATCATTGCCGACGATTGCAAATTGCAAGCCATTGCCAGCACCGCGAATGCCGAGGCTGTTTGGCTGGGCCGCGAAAATGCGCACACCCGTTATGCCGCGAATGCGCTCGTTTACATCAGCCAGAATTTCTTGCTGTGAACGGGTGCGTTCCTTCCAAGGAGCAAGGGTAAGCACCATAAAGCCATTGTTGGAAGACCCGCCTGTACCGGCAATAGAATACGTGGTGAGGATTTCGCCACTATCGCGCAGTGGCTGCACGGCTTTTTCAATCTGGTCGAGCTGCGACTGGAGGAATTCCACGCTGATGCCCTGAGGGCCGTTGATGCGCAGAAACGCCGATGCACGATCTTCGGTTGGTGTCAGTTCCTGCCTGAGTTGGCCGAAGCCAATATAAGACGCACCGGCAAAAAGCACGGCTGCAAGCACCACTATGAAGGGTGCTGAGAGGCAGGCATGAAGGCTTTTGCGATAGAAATTCGCAAGCCCGCTGCCGATGCGGCGCAAAAACTTTGGGCCATGCCCGCCATCGCCTGCATCATTGCCTTCTTTCAAAAAGCGCGATGCCAGCATCGGACAAAGTGTCAGCGCAACGATGGACGACAGCAGAATGGCGATTGCCAAAACGAAACCAAATTCGCGGAACAGACCACCCGCCTGCCCCGGCAGAAACGAAATCGGCACGAAAACCGCAACCAGCGTCAGCGTTGTTGCGACCACCGCAAAGAACACTTCCTGCGTGCCAAGCACGGCCGCCGCGCGCGGCCCCATGCCCTGATTGCGTCGGCGCACGATATTTTCAAGCACGACAATCGCATCATCAACCACAAGGCCGGTCGCAAGCACCAGCGCCAGCAATGTAAGAATATTGACCGAAAAGCCGGTCAGATAAATAGCTGCAATCGTGCCAACAAGTGCCACAGGAATTGCCAGTGTGGGAATAAGCGTTGCGCGAATATCCCATAGAAACAGGAAGATGATCGCCACAACAATCAGCACCGAGGCGATCAGCGCGATCTCAACTTCATGAATAGCGCCATTGATGAAGTTTGCATCATCGCTGGTGACGGTGATCGTTACACCGGCGGGCAAGGTCTTTTGCAGATTGTCGACGGCGGCGCGAATGCCTTGCGAAATATCGAGCGTATTGGACTGTGCCTGACGCACAATACCAAGGCCGATTGCCGTCTTGCCATTCGAGCGCACGGATGAGCTTTCAATATCCGGCCCAAGCGTGACGCTTGCTACATCGCGAATTTGCGTACGGCCTTTGATATAGACATTCTCGAAATCTTCCGGCTTTTCGAGATTGGCGGCGGCGCGCACCACAATCGACTGATCGGAACTGCGCAATGAACCTGCGGGCGCATCAAGTCCCATCGATGACAGTGCGCTGGAAATATCGGCAATCGTCAGGCCATAGCTCGCAAGTCGTGCCTGATTAATGTCGATGCGGAAAATCTTATCGCGGTCGCCATTGATCTGCACATCGGCAACGCCAGGAACGGCGGAGAGCACATCTTCAATGTCGTCTTCAACCAGAACCGTCATATCATCAACGGACATGGTGTCGGACGTCACCGCAAGGCGCATCACGGCATCGGCATTGGAGTCCGCCTTAATGATGCGCGAGGGGTCCGCGTCATCGGGCAGATTATTCGCCACACGCGAAATCGCATCGCGCATATCGGCTGCGGCGACATTGAGGTCGACGCCATCATTGAACTCAACCGTCACACGGCTGCGTTCAAAGGATGACGACGACGAAATCGACTTCACGCCCGAAACACGCGCAACCGCATTTTCCAGAACCTGCGTTAGCTGCCGGTCGATGGTTTCAGCTGAAGCGCCACTAAAATCCGTGCTGATGGTAACAACCGGACGGTCCACGTCCGGCAGTTCACGAATATCGACGCCCGAAAACGCTGCAAGACCCGCAACGATGATCAAAACATTGATAACGAAGGCAAAGACGGGGCGACGAATGAAAAGTGCTGTCGAACCACCAGTGTTTCCCGAAGACGAATTAGGATTGCTCACGCCTTATCCTCACCCTGCATTTCGGGCTTTAGCAGGATCAGCCAAAGCCGTTCCCTGCTCACTTTGCACCCGCACAGGCGCGTCATCACGCACACTCTGAACACCTTGCGTCACAATCTTGTCGCCCTGTTTGACAGGACCATCAATAAGAATATTGGTGGAGTTGCGCTGCACGATGCGCGCTGCAACTTTCTCTGCCTTGCCATCGTCGACACGCCAGACATAAGACCCATTCGCGCCCCACTGGATTGCCAGCGGGTTAACCGATGGATAGCTGTCGCCCGGGAAAAGTACCTCTACCGAGAAAGACATGCCAGCCCGCAGACGGTCCTCATCATTGTCGATTTCAGCACGCACATGTAGCGTCCGGCTCGCTTCATCAAGCGTATTATCGACGGCGTTGATCACACCGCTATAATTGACACCGGGCAGCGCCGTCGATTGTGCACTTACCGGCAAGCCAACCTTGATTTGCGGCGCAAAACGCTCTGGCACCCATATATCAATCAAAACCTTGGAGCGATCATCGATGCGCGCGATAGACGTATCAGCGGTAATGTAATTGCCAGCATTGACCGGAAGAATACCCACAATACCCGAGATCGGCGCGCGCACGGTGCGGCGGCTCAAAGCAAGCTGAGCGTCTTCAAGTGCAAGATTAGTATTGGCAAGCGCCAGATCAGCTTCGATTTCCTGCACAACCGTTGCCGTGTTCGTCGCCCGAAGTCGCGCTATACGATCACGGGTGGTCTGTGCATCTTTCAGCGCAACCTCAGCCTTGTTAACAGCAATCGTTTCTGTCTCGTTGTCCAGTTCCGCAATCGGATCGCCAGCTTTAACGCTGTCTCCCGCCTTCACCAGCAGCTTGTTCATCGTGCCACTCGAATAGGGCGTAACAGAAACAGTGCTAAGCGCGCGCGCTGAACCAATCGCGGTCAGGCGATTGTTGATCGTCTCCTGCCCTGCCGCTTCAACGATGACCAGAGGTGCGGCCTGTACCGAAGAACTACCATGTGCCTGCTGTCCCGAAGCTCCGCCGGAAGCGCCCGGGGCTGACAGGTCTTTGTTCTTATAAATGTACCAACCGCCGCCAGCGGCAATAATAATCAGCAGGCACAGAACAATCTGCTTCCAGGACTTCATTCAACTCTCCGGCAAAGCTCTGTCAAACAGATTGAAGAGCCTGTGATTCAAAATTCATTTTATGCTGGGCCTGATATGTCAACAAACAGTATCAAAATGATGATGTCGCCAAGAGGTTGCACCAAAAAATGCACCCCCGATTCATCATGGATTTTCCCATT
This sequence comes from Brucella sp. 21LCYQ03, assembly GCF_023554105.1. GTDB lineage: Bacteria > Pseudomonadota > Alphaproteobacteria > Rhizobiales > Rhizobiaceae > Brucella. The sequence continues at coordinate 18,523 of NZ_JAMJWE010000004.1, read as the reverse complement.
TGCAACTTTGCACACAGCGATTCAGCACGTCGAGTTAAATTTCGGTAATACTGACTTGCGATTATAGCGAATTAGTTTGGCGCAAAATGGACGAAGCCCGTTGGAAATATCTTGCGCCTCCATATATAAAAGGCAAGATTTATACATATTGCATTGTCAAGAACTTACAAAATCAGGCCTGATGGCGCTAAGCCCGTAAGCCTGTCAGTCTGGATTTAAGTATGGCGACGGTCGAAAAGTCCACAGGTATTGGGAAAGCTGTCGTCGATTCAGTCACGTCCTCCGCAAACTCTGCCGCAACGTCAGCATCATCACACGACAATACATCCCCAACCCAGTTTACGCGTCTTCGTTGGCGCAACAGGCTATCAAGCAAGCTGCTGATTCTGACCGCTCTGGCTGTTTTGATCGCCGAAGTCCTTATCTTTGTGCCGTCGATTGCAAATATGCGTGTGCGCTGGATGAGCGCGCGTCTTGATACTGTGGAAGCGGTCAGCGAAGTGCTTGTCGCCAGTGGTAACATTAATATTCCGCGCGATGTGCAGGACAAGGTTTTGCTGGCAACTGGTACGATAGCCATCGCGCTACGCGAAGCCGGCGCTTCAAACCTGCTCGCCATGAGCGAAATGCCCGCCAGCATTGATCAGGTTATCGATCTTAGCAATGTGAGCGAAGCAGCAGCGATCTGGGATGCTTTTGGTACATTGTTTAACGGCGGCAATCGCACACTGCGTATCTACGATTCAAATCCGAAAGCCAACACGTCCGAACGGATCACAGAAATTGTTACGTCTGATGCACCTCTGCGTCATGCGATGCTCAGTTATGCAATCAATGTGGCCATCATATCATTGCTTATATCGATTATTGCGGCGAGCCTTATCTATCTCATCATCCACGAAATGTTGCTGCGGCCTGTACGCCTGATGCATCGCAATATGATTGATTTTGCCTCATCGCCGGACAATCCAACTAAGATTCTAGTGCCCGAGAACCGCAAGGATGAATTTGGTATCGCCCAAAGGCAGATTGCGCATATTCAAAGCGATTTGCAACGTACACTCAAAGAGCAGAAGCACCTTGCCGATCTGGGCCTTGCCGTTTCCAAGATCAACCATGACATGCGCAACATTCTGGCATCGGCACAGCTCATGTCTGACAGGCTGTCGGATACAAAAGACCCCATGGTCAATCGCTTCGCGCCAAAGCTCATTCATACGCTTAGCCGGGCAATCAGCTATTCTGAAAGTGTGATGGCTTACGGCCGGTCACAGGAATTGCCGCCCGCCCCGCGACGTGTGCAGCTTCACTCAATCATCCTCGATGTGCAGGAAACGTTGAACCTGAATAAAGATAGCAGCGTTGAGTTTGAAAATCTCGTTTCTGATGATTTTGAACTTGATGTTGATTCCGAGCAGCTATTTCGCGTTTTGTGTAATCTTTGCCGCAACTCTGTCCAGGCGATGGAACGTGATCATACCGGAGATGTTTCCACTATCAAACGGCTGACGATCTCCGCTGGCCGAATTGGCACCACAGCAATCATCGGTGTGGAAGACACCGGCCCCGGTTTGCCGCAAAAAGCCCGCGACCATCTTTTCACGGCTTTCAAGGGCTCCACACGTAGCGACGGCACCGGTCTTGGCCTGGCAATTGCACAAGAGCTTGTTCGTGCGCATGGCGGCACTATTGAGCTGCGCGAAGATCGCCCTATCGGCGCTCATTTCGAGATTCGCTTGCCCGACCTCCCCCATTGGAACGAAAGGCGCGGAAAACAGCACTAGAACATCGCGAGTCGGCGATTTTTTATAAGATGATTCCCTATATTGAGATGATATCGCTCGATATTTTCGGCTTTCGACATATTCAAGGCTGGTTTTCCCCAATTCAGCCACTGCTTAAAAGCCCGCAAAATCGGGATTTGATAAGAAAACTTCACATAAGCGCATTTTTTTCCCAGAAGGCGCTTGCATTTAGCAATGGGTCCGATTATCAACCGCTCAACGCCGCAGACGACGCGGCACACAGGCATGCACCCGTAGCTCAGCTGGATAGAGCACCAGACTACGAATCTGGGGGTCAGAGGTTCGAATCCTTTCGGGTGCGCCATTCTCCTTCTTAAGTATTTGAAATCATTAGCGGTATCGTACACGATGCCGCTATTGCTACATAATCTGCTACAAACAGATTATAGCCCTTATATTTTTAAATAAGTAAAGTCAAGGCCAATCTAAGAAAATCGTTGACTTTATTCTTCTATTGATCTAAGTTCAAAGTATGAGCTGGGATCAGTGAAACGGAATTAGTGTAATTTTTTAAATTAAAAAGCCAGATTTACTTATATGGATTGATAATTTTAGACGAATAGAATCTAAATTCATTTTATTGCTTTCATGCTCTTACGCAAAGGTTTTCACCGATAAGCGTGAGGGCTTTTTTATTTTTAAAAAAGGAGAATTATTTGAAGAGAGCGCAATGTCATTTAAACGGCCTGTATATGAGGAAAGGAACATATTATTACCGGAGGGCGATTCCGCATGAGTTTCGTGCGCTTGCCGGGAAGCGAGAGATTTTCACATCACTCAAAACTAAAGATGAAACGATAGCGTTAGAAAAGCTGGCTCCGGCCCGACTTGGGGCAGAAGCTGTCATCGCTTCTTTAAAGGCTGGAACCTATACGGCTCAGATCGGCTTTAAAGAATCTTCCGCTTATGCGGCAAGCCAAGGACGTGAACTAAAGTGCCTGACCGAAATTCTTGAGGATCAGCATCAGTTTTGCCAATTGGCTCAAGAGGTGCTTCAACATAAGAAAAAGGGGAAGGTCAATCTCAAATTGTTCAAGAGCTTCGTCAACATCAAGAAGGACGATAAAAGCCTTTGTGAATTGATAGATTTGCATTTTTCCGTAAATGCATATCGTTTTAAAGAACTGAATTACGTTGAGAAAAATAAGAAGCTCAACCCTATCAAAAATACAGTGCAAAAATTTACAGAATTTCTCGGCGTCGATGATATTTCAGTATCAGAACTCAATTACCAGCACGCACGAGACTTCAGAAACCATTTGAAATCATTGGTACTCGACGATGAAATCGTGCCGAATACGGCAAATAAGCACTTCATCAATTTGCGTAAATTGTTGAATACCTACTATGACGAAAACGGGATCAATCCAGACATCAATCCATTCAGAGGAATGAGGCTCGAAGGCGATTCCGGCAAGCGAGTTCCTCTCACTGTCGACCATATCAAAGCGAAGTGGCTGAACAATTCTGTTTTTGATGGCCTTAGCGATCCACTGCACAATTTGCTTTGGGCGATGATCGATACTGGGTGTGGTTTTAAGGAACTATGCGGCCTTGATCCAAAGACAGATATTAAGCTCAATGACGAAATCCCACATATTGTTGTACGAGCAAACGACCATCGTAAACTGAAAACGACCTTCAGAGAACGGCATATCCCTTTGGCTGGTTTGGCTCTAAAAGCCTTCAGGAACTGCCCTGACGGCTTTCCTCACTACAGAGGGCCACTTGGGCCTACAAATGCATCAGCAGCGCTGAACAAGTTCCTCAATAGTCATGGCTTGTTCGATTTAGATGGCCAGTCGGTCTACAGCCTCCGTCATTGCTTCAAGGATAGGCTTCGTCGTCATAAAGTGCCTGAAGGAATGCAGGATTTTTTGATGGGGCATAAAGGCAACAAAATTGGCGACAAATACGGCAACGGCTATGAATTAGATCAATACTATGAAGTTATGCTCGAATTAGCTGAGGATTTTCAATAACCATATCGCAGCGCTGGCTGCGATACCCAAATACAAGAATGGCATTTCTTCAGAAAGGAAGGTTAGCCATGTAGATAAAATAAAAAGGAGATATAATGATTACAGATGAACAATACCTATCAGATTTATCCGCTATCGGCGATATTGCATTTGAATTAGGATGCATAGAAGAGTATAATTATATTGTAGACATTTACAATAAAATAAAAAATCAACCCTCAAGGAAAGCTAAGCCTTGGTAGGCTCAATTTATAAATTATAAAATTTGCATACAAATGCTAAATACACTTAATCGTAATAATATTAGGAGAGCAGAATATACTTATAGACATATTTGAAAAGTTAAGAGCAGCCGAAATCGTGACCAACCAATATGATTTCAGTACTAATTTCTGCCAGAAACACAAAGGTTGGCTTGCTTACCAAAAACATAAGGGCAGAGATTTTAGCATCAGTGGTGCAATTGCCTGTCTTGCGCATGTAGAATACGAGTTGGGTTTGTATCAATTCCTTGATGAAATATCACTCGATCCTTTGATTAAAGAGATAGATGCACTGAGTTACGCAGAAAAACACCTTCGCCAGTTTCTGGCGGAGCATAAAATATCCGAAGTCAAATCGGCTTCCGCACCGATATAGTAATTTTGAAAAGCCAAATAGAAAATTCTTATTAATCGTATCTGAAACAAAGGGTAATTGCTCATAGACGATACGATTTCATTATCAACGAAATAATGGGTTTCACATAATTGCACAAAATTTAAAGGTCTTTTCGGAGGCCTATGATTTAACACGCCTATAGAAAATATATATTATTAATTAAACAAGGAAAGGAAATGAATGGAAATTATAAAAACTTAACTTACTCAATCAATATTCTATCACGTATATGCGCTCACATGATAAATCCAACTGAAATTGACAAAAGAGCTTTATGGATAACAATTCATCTGAGTGACGGATACAATAATGTATCTGATAATTTAATATGGAATATTTATAATTCAGTCAACTTTGCCTTCAAAGATTATACGAAGGGAGATATTTCAAATAGAAATGGATTATTTGCTTCTTATGATTTTGCTGGCACACGAGGAAGAAATGTCGATCATAAACCTCTTTCAGTTCCTCACATACATGCATTAGTAATATTAAATGAAAATGTGGCATTTAATTTCGAAATAAGCAATGCAATTGAACATATAAAACAATCTATATTAAACAATGAAATAATTAATCAATTAATTGATGACGTCAAAATAGATGAATACGAAACCAAAGATAAATCATTGTTAAGTTATATTGATTATTCAAGGAAATTTGAGAAACAAAGCAAATTCGAAATGCCGCATTTGTTTGAACATTATTGCTATCCACACGATGATTATAAAAGGCAATCAACAGAAGCTGCAAAAGAGAAATATAGGCAATTAACGACAGATATTGCAGAGCGGATTTTGGATCGGGAGAGCTGCTTATTTTCGCCAGAGCATCATGATTTAGTTATGAACGAATATGAAAAGGCAGATCAGGGATACCGATCAGCCAAATCAGATGAAGAGAAGAAAAAACATAAAGCTTCGTTTTTACGTGGGGTCTTCAGTGACGAAATCGCTCATAATTCAAGTGTCAGATAACTATCAGAACAATCATCATCACCTGATGGCAATTCGCCCCTTCGCAATAGTATTGTGATAGGGGCTTTTTTTGGACAAATCATAAAATGGCGGCTAAGTCGGATTACCACCTAATGAATCCAAGGTGATTGGCATACCAAAGCGGCAGCTGATATCTAAAATAGATAATTCAGCGATGAATAATTAACTACGAATATATCAAGATAAAATATCAAGTTGATAAATCACACAATTCAAATGACCGCTACAAAAAATTAGTATAGCGGAAAGCCTTCATATTAAACGGGGGTTTTCGTGAAATATTTATGGTTATCTATCGGTATGATGTTCCTTGCCGGTTGTCAAACGTATGCTCAGCCCACTTATTTTAATGGGCGATATTATATGGCTGGCGATCAGTACTGTAAGAGTATGCGTCAGTACAAACGTGACTTGGTTATGTGCATGGATGGCAAGGGCAGATCATCTGAACCTAGACGAGCACTTAGTTCACAGGATTTGTATATTTATCAAACAAATCAAATGATAGCTGCTCAGCAAAATGCAGCTTATTCTGCCCAACTGAGTGCGCAAATCGATGCGCAGAATAATGCAATGGCGGCGCATACACAAAACACATTGAATAACGTACGCTCTAACAATGTATATAGAGGCCCAAGCCCATTAAATTACCCCGGAGGCAATCAGGTAAGGTGTGTTTCTACAGGATTTTACACTAACTGTCGGGGCTATTGAGAAAAATTGCCATTCAACTCTGATGTACATGTCCAATTTTGTATATCCCTTCGATGCCAATTTTCCCCTTTCACAAAACTCTTGTGTCAGGGGCTTTTTTTTGGACAAAGCATCAAAAGCTGCTTCGATGGCAGAATTGGATTCTGAGTATTTTAAGATATTGATATTTTTATTCTTTTTTATCGATTTTTGGCCTTTTGCGATTGGTTGATCTGTTCTCTTTAATGGCGTACTAAACCGGCAGTTACACTCATGCGGGAAATCGATATGGCATTGGCACCAAACAATTCGGACAGCATCTTAGCAGGCTTTATCTGGAAAAATGCCGATGATTTATGGGGAGATTTCCCTCATACCGATTTTGGTAAAATAATCCTGCCGTTTACAGTTTTACGCCGTCTTGAATGCGTCCTTGAACCGACAAAAGAAGCTGTTCTTGAAACATATGGCCAGTATAAGGATCAGGGCTTAGCGCTTGATGTTCTGCTTAAAAATGCCAGCGACAATCCCTTCTACAATACGTCAAAATACAGCCTTTCCAATCTCGGCGGAACTAAAACTAAGGCCAATTTGGAAGATTACATCGCCAATTTCTCGGAAAATGTGCGGGTTATTTTTGAGCAATTCGATTTCGGCACGATTATCAATAAGCTGGCCAAGGCTAATCTGTTGCTCCGTATCTGCAATAATTTCGCTGCTATTGATTTGCATCCTAATGCTGTCCCAGATCGGACTATGTCCAATGTCTACGAGCATCTGATTGCTCGTTTCGGTTCAGAAGTGGGTACTGGATCTGAGGACTTTATGACACCTCGTGATATTGTTCACTTGGCGGCCACGCTACTCCTGCATCCTGATGATGAATTGTTTGAGCAGGAAGACGGTATCATTCGTTCCATATACGACCAGACATGCGGTACAGGTGGATTCTTGACCGATATGATGAATTACGTCGATTCATTGAAAGACAGATTTACAATCGCTCCGGTATTGATCCCGCACGGCCAAGAACTACAGCCAGAGACACATGCAGTTGCACTGGGCAGTATGCTGCTTAAGCGTCTTGAATCTGATCCAAGCCGTGATTTGTCTGTCGATATCAAACTTGGCAGCACTTTAAGCAATGATCAGTTTGCTGGGCAGCGTTTTCATTACCAATGTTCAAATCCGCCTTTTGGTATGGCTTGGGCCAAGGATGCGGCAGCGGTTCAGCAGGAGCATAAAGAAAAAGGCTTCACAGGGCGATTTGGTGCCGGTTTGCCTAAAGCCAGCGATGGTTCAATGTTGTTCTTGCAGAATTTGGTTTCAAAGCTCGAATTGCCAGAAAATGGCGGCGGTCGTGGTGCTATCGTTCTTTCTGGTTCGCCTCTCTTCAATGGCGGTGCTGGTTCTGGTGAATCTGAAATTCGACGCTTCATTTTGGAAAATGATCTGCTTGAAGCAATCATCGCTCTGCCAACCGAAATTTTCTTCCGCACGGGGATTGGCACCTACATTTGGATTCTATCCAACCGTAAAGATGAGGCCCGTAAGGGTAAGATCCAGTTGATCGATGCTACCGGCATGGGTGCGTCTATGCGCAAAAATGAGGGTAACAAGCGCAAGCTCATTGACGAAAATGCCATTGAAACGATTAGCCAGATATATGCAGATTTCGAACCAAGCTCGGTAAGCAAGATTTTCGATTACACGGATTTTGGCTATCGCCGTGTGAAAGTTCTGCGTCCTCTTCGTATCGACATTCATTTTAATGCAGAGAAACTGGAAGCCTTCAAGGAAACAAAGGAATTTCAGAAGCTCGATAAATACGATCAGGAAGAGCTGATTGCATACATTGAAAAGCAATTTGGCGGCTCACACGACTATGCTTGGTTCGATAAAACCTTCTTTGCGGACATACCGCTGCGCAAAGTGCCAAAGCCTCTCAGGAAGGCTCTATTGTCTGTTTTTGGCGTTCGCAATCCCGATGCAGCTGCCGTCGTCATTGATGGCGAAGTTCAAATAGATAATGACCTAACCGATTACGAAAACATCCCGTTGAAGCAAGACATTCATGCGTACATGGCAAAAGAGGTTCTTCCCCATGCGCCAGATGCAATCATTGATGAAAAATACGTCGACGTAAAAGACGGTCAGATAGGCGTGGTTGGTTACGAGATCAATTTCAATCGCTATTTCTACGTGTTCGAGCAACCTCGCCACCCAAACGAGATCATGACCGAGATTAAGGCTTTGTCAGCAGAAGTCGCTAAGCTCTTAGGGGAGATTTGATAATGCAGTTCAAACCTTACCCTGAATATAAAGACAGCGGTGTTGAATGGCTCGGTGATGTTCCTGCTCATTGGGGCGTAGCCAGATTGAAATATTACGCAGAGAGCAATCCGTCCGTTGTTAAGACCAAAATTAATCTGAATGAAAATATTGAATTTATTCCGATGTCAAACATCGATGAAATAATTGGTATTGTGGAAAGATTTGATTACAGGAAGCTAGAAGAAGTTTCGGTTGGGTATACGAGCTTTAATAACGGTGATGTTATTTTTGCAAAAATAACTCCATGCATGGAAAATGGAAACTGTGCTCTTGTGGATGGAATGAATTTTGGGTTCGGTTACGGGTCGACAGAATTCATTGTCTTCAGAGCTAGATCAGGCTTCGAAAAAGAGTTTCTGTATCATTTTCTTAGGCGTGAAGACTTACGCAATATTGCGGCAAACTTTATGACTGGAACTGCGGGACAACAGAGAATTTCAACTAAGTTTTTAGATGATTTTCCTGCAAGTAAGCCCTCTAGGGCTGATCAAAAATCCATCGTCTCTTTCCTAAATGACGAAACCGCCAAAATCGACAATCTGATAGCAAAGCAAGAAAAGCTGATTGAGCTTCTTGAAGAGCAGAGAAAGACTGTCATCACTCACGCCGTTACAAAAGGGCTCGATCCCGATGCCCAAATGAAAAACAGTGGCGTTGAATGGCTTGGCGAAGTGCCTGCGCATTGGTCGATTGTCATGAATCGGCATGTATTTGACTATTCAAAAGGGTTAACAATAACTAAGGATGACCTACGGAAAGAGGGGGTTGCATGTATCAATTATGGAGAAATTCATTCTCGTTTATCATTTGGATTTGAGTTCGATATTAATAAATTGCTATTTGTTTCGGATGATTATTTAATAAATTATAGAGATTGCTTAGTTAGTCATGGTGATTTTGTATTCGCAGATACTTCGGAAGACTTACTAGGTGCGGGTAATTTCACTTATATGAATAATTCGAAATCTGTGTTTGCTGGTTATCATACTATTATATGTAAATTGAAAGAGAAAAGCGTTTCTCGATTTTTTGCATATTATTTCGAATCTGAGGGACATAGATGCCAGATACGAGAGGAGGTCAAAGGAATTAAAGTATACAGTATAACTCAAGGTATTCTGAAACGATTATATTCAGTCATACCGCCTACTGATGAAATGAGAAATATCGTATCGTATCTGGATGCCGAAACGGCCAAAATAGATCAGGCAATTTCAAAACAGAAAAACCTTATCGTAAAGCTGCAAGAATACAGATCTTCGGTCATATCTCATGCTGTAACAGGCAAAATTGACGTTCGAGATATCGCAGCTTAATCGAGTTTTAATCAGAGATGGCTGAAATGCTCGTGTTAAAGGGCTGCATGAGTTAATTCTACAGGCATTGGGGGGATTATGGGCATTTCAGGTGATAAAGCGCATTATGAGCGTCATTTGGAAAAGTATATCGTAGAAAAGCTTGCAGCCAATGGTTGGCTTGTCGGCATTTCGAGTGAGTACAATACCGAATATGCGCTCTATCCCAATGACCTAATTTCCTGGGTGCAAGCTACCCAACCAGAAAAATGGGAAAAGCTCACTGTCCTCAATGGTGAAAACGCCAGAAAGAAACTGCTCGATAGGCTTGATGAAGAGCTCAGCAAAAAGGGCAACATTCACGTATTTCGTAATGGTTTCAGCATTGCCGGTGCTGGCAATTTTGATCTGACTGAAAGTGCGCCTGAAGACGAACGCAATCAGACAACTATCGAAAAATACCAAGCCAATATTCTGCGAGTCGTACCACAGCTCAAATATAATCCTGCTCGTGAATTTGCCATTGATCTCGTTTTTTTCATTAATGGCTTGCCTATGGCGACTGTAGAAATCAAAACTGAATTCAACCAGTCAATTGACGATGCCATTGCGCAATATCGTAACGACAGGAAGCCCATTGATCCAGTTACGAAGCGTAAGGAGACGCTTCTTCAGGCTAAGCGTGGCGCTATCGTCCATTTCGCTTTGTCTGAATCAGAAATCTTCATGACTACCGCACTTGATGGCGAGAACACATTCTTTCTGCCATTTAATAAGGGCAATAACGGCCATGCCGGTAATCCACCTGCCGATACAGCAAATGGCGAAGATTACCCAATCTCGTATTTCTGGGATTATGTTTGCCAGAGAGATAACTGGCTACGGATTTTCCATCATTTTGTTTATGTTGAGAAAAAGAACAAAGTCGATCTATTCGGAAACTGGACTGTTCAAGAGCGTCTGATTTTCCCTCGTTATCACCAGTTCGATGCGGTCAATAAAATAGTAGCCGATGTTAAGAGCCACGGGATCGGGCTGAACTATCTGTGTGAGCACAGCGCCGGATCTGGCAAAACCGCAACGATATCATGGCTGTGCCATTCGTTGATCCGTTTGCGCCACGATGATGGAGATCCGTTCTATAATTCCATCATTGTTGTTACAGACCGAACCGTCCTTGATGATCAGTTGCAGGATGCGATTAAACAGCTTGATCACCAGAAAGGGCTGATTGCAGCAATTAATCGTGACGACAAGGAACATGCTGGAAAATCAAAGAGCAAACAGCTTGAAGAAGCTCTGCTTTCTAACAAATCGATCATTATCGTAACAATCCAGACTTTCCCTCATGTCATGGAAGCAATTCTAACCAATACCACACTCAGCGACCGGAGCTATGGCATTGTCATAGATGAGGCTCATAACTCGCAAACTGGTTCAACTGCTTCCAAGCTGAAGGCAACGCTGGCGCTTGAATCCTCAGCAGATATGGCAAGCATGTCGGTGGAAGACCTGCTTGAGCAGATTCAAAAGGCTCGTGTTCAATCAAAAAGCATCAGCCATTTTGCATTTACGGCAACGCCCAAGCATTCAACCATGATGTTATTTGGACGTACCGATAATGGCGAACCGCCCTCAGATGAAAATCTGCCTCATGCATTTCATCGGTATACGATGCGCCAAGCGATTGAAGAAGGTTTCATTCTCGATGTTTTAAAGGGATACGTACCCTATAAGACAGCATTCAAACTTGGCGGCGATGCGGTTAAAAACCAGAATAGAGTTGAAGCCAAAGCTGCTAAGAAAACGCTGGCAAGGTGGATGACACTTCATGCGACAAACGTCACGCAGAAAGTCCAATTCATAATTCAGCATTTTCATCACAATGTTGCGCATCTGCTTAACGGCCAAGCCAAGGCTATGATCGTAACAAATTCCAGACCCGCAGCAGTGCGCTATAAGAAGGCACTCGATAAATACATCGACCAAAATCCCGAGTACCAAGCGTATAGGGTAATGGTCGCATTTTCTGGAAAACTAACCGCTGATCAGGTTATGCATGAGGCCGACGAAGGCGATACTTTTGCTGTTGAGCCAAATGCCGAATTTACAGAAGCCAATATGAACGAAGGGCTTCCAAATCCAGATTTACGTATTGCTTTTGACCGTCCAGAATATCGTCTGATGGTCGTTGCGAACAAGTTTCAGACTGGTTTTGATCAGCCAAAGCTATGCGCAATGTATCTCGATAAGAAAATTGCCAATGAAGTTGAGGTCGTTCAGACATTATCCCGCCTGAACAGAACGACAACAGGCAAAGACAGCACCTTCTCACCGTTCATTATTGATTTCGTCAATGATCCTGAATGGATATTGGAGTGCTTCCGTAAATACGATAGCGGAGCGGAAATCTTTACCGTCCAAGATCCAAACGTGGTTTACACGATCAAAGATAATCTTGATGAGCTCAATCTTTATACCCATGAAGATCTGGAAAATTTCAAGGCAGCTCGCTTTAAAACCATAAGCGACATCACGAACAATTCGTTCACGGAAACAAAGCACCCTGAACTTTTTAAGGCTACAGACGCAGTTGCACGTGAATTCAATGACCGACTTAAGAAATTAAAAGCAGGAATTGAAAAGCAAGAAGCTTTTTTCAATGCCGCTTCAAAAGATGGTAACGAACTGGGTATGCAGAAAGCCGAGTTCGAGCGCAAGCAGCTAGACGCAGAGCTTCAGGGGTTGATGCGCTTCAAAACCAACCTTGCAAAATTTGGCACTGTCTATTCCTATGTTGCCCAGCTCATCGAATTTGGTGATCCAGAGCTGGAGAACTTTGCAGCCTTCAGTAAGCTTGTAGCGAAACGTTTGAATGGTGTTCCTGCGAAAGACGTGGACATTTCCGGACTGGTTTTGACCGGTTACGGTATAGTCAAGAAAGAGATGCCAAACGAAGGCGATGAAGCAGATGAAGATGGGGCAGATGAAGCGTTGGCTCTCATGCCAATCGCAGGAAAGCCAAATGGCGACATTGCTCCGACAAAGCTATCATTCCTTCAGGAGATCATTCTGCTTCTATCTCAGACATATGGGAATGTGGAAGATGCGGAGCGTCAGGCAAAATATGCCAATGACCAAGCGAACATTCTGAGCAAAGATGCAACCGTCATGGCGCAAATCAAAAACAATCCGATGGAAGTTGCGCTTAAAGGGAAGCTTGAGAGCGCCGCAAAGCAAGCCATCATAGGAAATCTGAAGTCTGAAAGTGACATATCAGGACACCTATTGCGGGATAACCAAGCTCTGCAAATGCATTATTACATCATGTACAAGCTTTTACAGAGCGGTGAACGCCTCGATATTGGCCTTGACTAAGCTCTAACCGGTCGTCACCGATTGCGCTTTTCGACTGTCGGCAAGAATTCGGTATACGGATGATTTCCCAATGCCGAGTTCTGCTGAAATATTTGCCACAGTAACGCCAGTGGAAGCCATATCGAGGATGTTGGATGTCCTTCGTCGTGCAGTAGGAGCACGGCCTTTAAAAAGGCCTTTCTCTTTTGCCTTAGCAATACCTTCAAGCTGTCGAGCTAGCATTATTTCTCGTTCAAATTGGGCGATTGATCCAACCAGATTCAATAGAAGCCGACCCGTTGGAGTTGACGTATCGATATTCATATCAAGAATACGCAAGCCGACTTTTTTAGCTTCAAGATCACCAACTATTTTGGTGAGATCGGCAATTGATCTGGCTAAACGGTCAAGGCGGGTAACGACCAACACATCGCCTTCACGCACAAACTCAATGGCATGTGCTAATTCTGGCCTGTTGGCGTTTATCGAGCTGACTTTCTCGGAGAATATTTTTTCGCAGTCATTTTTGTTTAGATCACGAATTTGAGCATCAAAGCCAGCTTGCTGCTCTACAGTCGATGTTCTTGCGTAGCCTATCTTCAAATATATCTCCCATATAATTCTTAGACCCTATAAGAATGAATTCTCATAAATGAAAAGTAACTCATATGGGAAGCATATCATATGGAGATCCATTTCCCAATAGGGCCAGCTCTAGTGGTAATATTATTATAGATTCTGTATATTCACCCTCAAACTTAAATATCTGATTTAATATCGTTAATCATGAATTTAAATAAAAATGGATACACAGTCCAATAAAGCTCACGATATATGAATTTTTGCTCGCCCAATAATGTGATCCTCGTTCAATACCGTAATCGGATTGCGAGATTTATCAAACTGGACGGCTTTGTTCCCCATATAGTTTATGATAAACCCAGTTGTAAAACCAAACCATTGAATATCAGCTTGTAACTAAGTCAAGACCCGCCGCACAAATGAAACTTGATTTGTATTAGCCTTGTATTCAATTCGTTTAAGATTATCTTCTTTTATTAATGTCGCATTAAATATCGGCCGATACACTCTAAATTCATGCAAAATTGCCGCATGCGGTAAAATATTAATTGCTCTACATAAATCAACACATATTATAATTTCAATAAATATTTTGTTAATAATAATTATTATAATTATTATTGAGCAATTTAATATAAATCGATAGCAATATTTAGCATAATAGAGAGGGCATCATGCTAGATTATTTACAAAGAATTCAAATCGGTTTGGATCTAGGCACATCAATTGCTTTGATTGTAAGTGCTGTCGGTATCACATGGAGACTGATACGGTTTAATAAAGATGCCGAGGAACAAAGAAATAAAGAGAACGAGAAAATAGAAGCAGAAAGAAAAGAATATGAACTCAGGGCTGCCAAAGAAAGTAGAGATCATATTAAAAACCAAACTGAGGTGTTAAAGAAATCAAACATAGACAAATTAAGATTAGATGGAATTGTTAAAATTGTCTCCGAATGCAATGAAAAGATTAGAGACATATTTTTATCAGTCCAAAGCGGAGTTGGCATAGCAGAAGTTTTGGATAGCTGTAATGATTGGAGCCAATCATGTAAATCACTTATTTTGATGTTCGGAAACGGCAAGCAAATGAACGCATTTGATGAATTTGAATTAGTACTCCGTAAATCCATCACTCCAATTGATGGCGGTACAAGAGTAAATCCTAGAGCTATAGCAAATGCATTATTAACACTTCAGATAAGCTTTGTCGAAGATGTGAGATCATATCTTGAGTATGACGAATCAGATGAACTAACATTTATTGAAAAATATTTAAATGATAAATAATAATTATTTTTAATCTAAAGAAATACCAGCTGATGCTGGTAGGTTCTGAATATACTGAAGTATGATGACGTCGGTGACATCGCCACTTGCAGTGCAAAAGTGACCCCATCCCCAGAAGTGTCAGCCCCAATAGCGTTTCTTGAGTTCTGGATATTCCTGTTGAACTTCGTAAGAAGAACGGTCCTTCATGCATCGGAACACATCAATGACTGAAAGCTGCGGTGGGATATTTCGTAGTCGTACCCCAAACTCGCCCTTAAGCAACTTATAGCGATATTTGGTGATCCAAACTATGTAATAAAGATAGTAGAAAATTGTGTGACTGCTGGTATCGTATTACATACTGAAACAGTTTTCGTTTGAAGACGAAGGTTTTAAACCGTTCAGTGGAAAACAATAACACTTAAAATATTATTTTATAAAACACATTGCGCACGGGCGAATTTATTTGTTGTATTTATAGAAATGCCCCTTGCAAGTCTAATTTATAGACGGAAACTCAATTCACCGTTTCCTTTTGCTTCACTGATAATCGCAATTGGCCGTCCAGCCGTGTCAAATCTCACTGCTTTATCCGCCGCATAATTAATCACGAAGCCCGTTGTCTTACCAAAACACGCAATGCCCTCAGGCAATCGGTCAAGCACCTGACTGACGTAAGATACTGGATTACTGTTGGGTATAAAAACAATACGCTTAAAACTATCGGCCTTAATAAGCGCAGCCGCAAATATCGGTCGTGGAACCGAATATGCTGTTAAAATGACTGCATGAGGCGTCCATGTAGATATTTATTTCACCCATATTTTTTGGAGTATTAATTTCTTTTTTGATAGTTGCTTTATTTGAAAAATCTCCTTGACTTAAAAATATCCAAGGAGATTAATTTTATTAGTCTCTATTTAGAATAGCTCCAGTATAATCAATCAATACGCTGAAGTCTTGCCCTTCATAGATTATATATCTTGCTGAACATTTATCAGCTTTCAGCTCCCCAAACTGACGACCATTATCTCGGGTAATCTCCCAATCCGCCCCGTCACCAGCACAGACTTTTTGAGCAGCTTCTTTGATGGTATTTGGAGCGGTTGCACGACTCACATTGAAGTCTAGGTAATCAAGCTTATCCCCATCAAGGGCAGGCCTCATGCTTAAGACATCAAGACCATAAATACTGCTCGAGCTTCGATTGTTCAGTCCACCGTTGTCGGCAAAGTCATTCCATTTTTCAACAGTGAAACCACCCGGCAAAACCAGCTCTTCAAGTGCATTTTCGGCCAATGTCGGAGCTGCAAAAATTAAAGACGTAATCACTGTTAACCCAAAAGCATATTTTTTCATTTTTACCCCATGTCGCCCAAGAAATTATCTCGATGGCATTTTCGTTGTGATGTCTGTCTGGTTTTGTTGCGCTGTATTTGGGCTGGACAAAGTATTAATCCCGCTCAGAGAACTAACGACTTCTTGCAATTCTCGATAGAAATGCCACAAAATATGCCACACAAATCGATGTAAACTTACACCTAAGCTATTGTTTTTATTGCTTAGTATGTTATGATTGGATGATTTCGGGTGCGCCATTCTTTTCAATAGGTTAAGCAGATAAACGATAGACGCCGTTCCAGAGGCCGTCGGTTACTATTCGCTCGGCTTATTGTTTAAAATCACAATCCACACCGAACAAATGAACCATACGCTTTTTCGTGGTTGAAGCCTGCGCGATTACAAAAATCAAAAAGCCAGAGTGCTTTTCACACTCCGGCCTCTCAAACTGATTCCGCTTTCGCAGATCAGATAATCAATGATGCATCATGTCGTGCGCGATATCTTTGCCGCTTGATGACGACGGATAATAAGTCGGCCAGTTTGTAACTTCTTTGAGCAGAGCCGCACGATCATTACCCCAATAGAGATGGTAGTGATCGGCCTTTTCCGGCGCTATGCGGTGATCGCTGAACTGCATATATTCGGGCGCAGAACTATCGCCCTCAACCTTCTTAAAGATGAAACGAACGCCGCGATTTCCCTTGGCATAGGTCAGAATTTCATGGCCATCGCTGGCGTATTTGCCGGTAGACGCTTTGTCGCCTTTATAAAATGACACTTCATCACCCTTAATGACGATACGGTCAACATCCGTGCGATAACCGATCTCATAATAGTCGGCATATTCCTTGGCACTCTTATCGCCATGCTCCGCCTTGTGCGCGAAAACAGCATCAAGCGTTCCGTCTTTCAAATAGGGATAAACGGACTGCCAATCACCGGCCCAATCGGAAAGCTGACGGTCCTTGACCTGATTGTCCTCAAAATAACCGTTTGCAGCGTTCTTTTCGTCTTTGTGCGCGTGGTCATGCGAATGCGAATGAGTGTGACTGGACACAGATTTTTCCTTTGTCTCCGCCAGAGCCTGCCCTGCGAAAGCCAGAGCCGCACACAGACTAACCGAAGCCAGCAATTTTACCATATCTGTTATCTCCTGATATTTAAGTTATGTAATATCGTTACATATGGGGAGATAGACGTTCACACGACATTTGACAAGAAGAACGATCATCATGAGCAATTTATTAGGTTCCAGCGCGTGAAAAATGGATGCAATTGTCTCAGCGATACTTTCGGTAAGTAAGCGCTCCACGGCGCGCCCTGAGCGCCTGAGGCCATATTGTAGGAATACAGAGCCTACATGATGACAAGCTTCGTATTATTGGGATTTCGGAATTCTATCTGAATTACAAAGATTACGGTCAGGACAAATAAAATCGCACAGATATCGCCCCAAAACGTTATTTTGCTGTAAATCGACCTACACTTGAGATCCAAAACCGTCTATCAACACTAGAATTCCCTCATGGTTATATTAGAAAATAATAATGTGCCGATTAAATTTTACTTACATACCTTTTAAAAAATAAGGATCATTATTATTTATATATTGCGCCTATACAAATCATGGAGTTCTCATGCCGAATTTTGGAATTTCATCATTCCTGAAAATTATTCACATGAACGAAAAACCGCAGAAAACCGAGGTTCGCGGACGGTTTAGACCTTCAACAGGCGGGTATGATTTTCATGGAAGTGTAAGAAAGTTGTGCACTGACATGGTTCTCCATGGTAGAGAGCCATCTACTTTAATTGCACAAATCAAAGATATTAAGAAAGCGCCGGAAAGACAGTCTGCACTTTCTGGGCTCAACAATTTTATCAAGTGGAATAAAGAGAAAATACTTGATTACGGGACCGCAGCAAATGTTACGTTTGAAAGCCCCAAGAAATATTTTAAAGTAACCTTCAAGCCGAATTTTAGCATCTTTGATGCTGACCAAGTCACTGCAGTTCATATATGGAATACGGGAAAAATAACCCTTAATGAACACCTAGTCAGAGCATGTCTCTCTGTGTTCCCGCAAATATACACCGAAAACAAACCAGATGATTTAGCAGTTTTATGTTTGAGGTCTCAGAGCCTGTTCCAAAAAGGATTGAGCGATTTCAGTAGGTTATGATTCAATCGGATTGCTTACA
>NZ_JAMJWE010000399.1 GCF_023554105.1 Brucella sp. 21LCYQ03 | reverse complement strand
CCATCTTTCGGTTTATCGTAACTGCTGTAGTAGAAGCCATCATTGCCTTTCCAAGAGAGGCCGGAAAACTTAACATTGATCAACGTATCCCCTACTACGGATTTATCAGCCGCGTTCAATGTGATCACTTTACGCCAGTCGGATCCACCTTCAGAAATCTGGTAAGCTACCAATGAACCGTCCTTGCTGAAGCTTACACCTGCCAATGAGGTCGTGCCATCTGCCGAAAATTTGTTCGGATCCAAGAACACCTCTTCTTTATCCTTGTCGCCTTTTTTACGATAAAGTACATATTGATTTTGCAGACCGTCGTTTTTATAAAAGTAGGTAAACTCTCCTTCTTCAAACGGTGCTGTCACCTTTTCGAAATCCCACAATTTCTGTAACCGCTCACGCATGGCTTCGCGAAACGGGATCTGACTTAAGTAGTCATTCGTCACTTCATTTTCTGCCGCCACCCATGCTTTTGTTTTGTCGGATAAATCATCTTCCAACCACCGGTACGGATCTTCTACCGTCGTACCAAAATAGAGATCTTTCTGATCTGCTTTTTCCGTTTGAGGAT
>NZ_JAMJWE010000398.1 GCF_023554105.1 Brucella sp. 21LCYQ03 | reverse complement strand
ATCATCAAAGTAGTTGGTGTAGGTGGCGGTGGTGGTAATGCCGTAAACCACATGTATAAGCAAGGGATTAGTGGGGTAGATTTTATTATATGTAATACGGATGCACAAGCATTGGAGTTGAGTCCAATCCCGAACAAAGTTCAGTTGGGCGTAAGTCTGACCGAAGGAATGGGTGCAGGAGCAGATCCAGACGTGGGGGAAAACTCCGCGATTGAGAGTATCGAAGATATCAAACGCATGTTGGGTACCAATACCAAAATGTTGTTTATCACAGCTGGTATGGGTGGTGGTACAGGTACGGGAGCTAGTCCGGTTTTGGCCAAAGCGGCCAAAGAGATGGGTATTTTGACCGTAGCTATAATCACTACACCATTTACTTTTGAAGGCAAGCGACGTAAATCACAAGCAGAAGAAGGTTTAGGAGAATTGCGCAAATACGTGGATTCTTACCTCGTCATCTCCAACGACAGATTGCGCGAGATATTTGGTAACCTAACCATGACCGCTGCATTTGCGAAAGCAGATGATATACTGACAACCGCTGCCAAAGGTCTTGCAGAGATTA
>NZ_JAMJWE010000397.1 GCF_023554105.1 Brucella sp. 21LCYQ03 | reverse complement strand
AAATAGTCGTAATCGACCCGCAGAAAATGCGTAGTAACTCCGCGGCCTTCGTGGACGAACCCAATCTTTGAATTGGAAGTACTACCATCTCGGCCACGCCCCATGTTGATATCTGTACCTGTGACATGAGTTACAAAAGGAACTTTTGCTAAGTCGGCTCGCATCCTTTCCAGCGCTTGTTGATGGTCGATGCCACTACCTATAGGTATGCTGATCACTTCTGTTTTATTGTATCCAAGCGAACGATTGGATAGGTAGCTCAACTGTGTGCTGATTACAATCGTACCAATGATCATAAACGTGGCAATGGCAAATTGTACTACGGTTAGGGTGTTTCGCAGGCCATGCTTGGTGCTGCCCGATGAGGTTCCTTTCAAAGCCTCGATCACATTAGATTGTGCATTTTTCCAGGCTGGATAGCCTCCAGCAATCAATGCAATCAATAGAAAGGTCAACGTAAATAAAGTGAGGTTGACGGAATTAAACAATTCTGCCATCTTCAGGCTGTATCCCATGTTCGCATTGTATTGGGGTAGTATTACCCAGGCCAGTAGCAACCCAAAGAG
>NZ_JAMJWE010000396.1 GCF_023554105.1 Brucella sp. 21LCYQ03 | reverse complement strand
AGAGCACGTAAATCGTACGGAGCAGAGAAGTTTGTCATCTACTTCCAACCAAACACCAATACGTACGCGCCTACCCATTTGCTGAAGATGATGTACGACGAAGCCTTGAACGTTTGTCCAGAACATACTGTAGGCCTGTCAGTAGGTACTCGACCAGATTGTTTGGATTTTGAGAAAATCGCTTTATTGGAAAGCTACACCGATAGATATGATGTGGATTTGGAGATGGGTATGGAGTCCATCTATAATGATACGCTGGAGCGCATCAATCGCGGTTGTCTGCACGATGAGTTCATCAACATTATGAAGATGTTGGAAGGTTCCAAACTAGAAATTTGTGTACACACTATCTTTGGCTTCCCCTGGGAAACCGAAGAGATGATGCTGAAATATGCTGATGAAATTAATAAGCAGCCACATATCAAATTTGTGAAGCTGCATCATTTGCATATCGTAGAAGGATCCATTATGGGAGCGAAGTACAAGCGAGAGCCTTTTAAACTGTTTACGATTCAAGAATATACCGATTTTCTGGCTAAGTTTATCCCTTTGCTCAGGCCGGATATC
>NZ_JAMJWE010000395.1 GCF_023554105.1 Brucella sp. 21LCYQ03 | reverse complement strand
AGAACAGAGAGCATGCTCACGCAGGCTGGAATCAAATAGTTTGGTGTGAAGGCCATTACGATTGGCACAGGATCAAAGTTAGCTGAGGTTGTCTCCATTGCTTAGGGTTTTGGTTTTAACAGCTTGTTGATAATAAACCGAGCGGCCATTACTGCCTTCTTTTTACCGGAGATTAATTTACATTCCGTAATTTTATGAATCTTGTACCATGGCAGGTGTTTTATAACTTGATTATAGTAATCATAAGCGCATTTCTCTAAGATGTAGTTTCGGTTGTTTGATTGAAAATAAAATTGCTCCAGAGGCTTTTTGGGGAGAACGTATGCTAGTTCTAATAACCACTGATAAAATAAGCTATTTGCAGTTAGTTTTTTCTCTAAATGCTGCTTGCTGCTGGAAAGGTGAATGGATGAAATGCGAAAATTGAATAGCATTTCTTTCGTACTCGCTACTCCATTTTCTGCTAGATCAATCACTGTTGCTGCATCTGAACAGAAAGCGGAAGGAAAATCGATGAATTTTTTCTCAACGATAGCATTCCTTTTAAACATATAGTTACCGATACAG
>NZ_JAMJWE010000394.1 GCF_023554105.1 Brucella sp. 21LCYQ03 | reverse complement strand
GATTGGGTTATCTGCTCCCATAGGAATATTTCCTACGAATACTTCGGGCGTCCGAAACCTGCTGTATGCCAACTTGGTATTACAATACTCTCCAGTCAATTGGGTCGAATTTGGTGCTTCCATTTGGCACCAAAGTTAGCTATTTTTCGAGGGAATAGGTGTTAATAGAAGATGAATTTGCGGCGCCATTCAGTTCGATGTCATACTTTTGGGCAGCACTGCGGTAGTTCTTCGTTTCATAAACACCTTTACTCACTTTTTCTGCTCCTTCGTATCGGGTGGAAGACATTACATTTTTACCGACTACGCGGTAAGCAACGCCTTCTGGTATACGTAACTTTAAATTTGACGCTCCCGTATTGATTTCAATTTTTGTGTTCTCTAAGTTAGGTACACCAAATGTGAGGCCGATGTTACTTGCACCGGCATTGATCGCTAAAGCCTGCAAACGATACGTTGAAAAATCGGCTTTGAAGTTTACAGCACCCACATTTAGCGCTATATCCCAGAATGGTGTAGGGTGCAAATAGAATTCTACCGTGTTTTTCTTGGATCGGCTATCGCGGTG
>NZ_JAMJWE010000393.1 GCF_023554105.1 Brucella sp. 21LCYQ03 | reverse complement strand
AGTCGGCGGCATCACCTGTCGATAGCGATCCAATCCGCTTCGCAGCTTTTTTCTTTTCCTTCCCTTGCAGCTTCTCGACTTTGGCGGGCTTTACCACAGTCCGAAGCTCTCCCAACGCCAGTATTAGGTTTTTATTTTTAGCGATTTCCATTACCTGTGCTTCCGCACCTGATTCGCGCAGCCGAACCCAATCTCCTACTTTGAGATCTTGATCCGCCGCTACATCCGACTTAGATATCGGCTTTGCTACAGCAGGTTTTACCGGGCTATGCTTATCAATTGCTTGATGTAAAGTAGATCGGATTTCCCGTGTTTTCTCCTTATCAGCCTGCACAGATTTGATTTCTGCAATGGTATTTTCTACTAGTTTGTTAGCGTCTTTCAGGATTTGGCGTGCTTCTTCTTTAGCTTGTTTGAGTAGCTCTCGCCTATTCGTATCCACATAATCGCGCAGCTCCTCATATTCTTGTTGCTTCGTCAGCAATTCCTTCTCACGCTTTAGAATGGCGGCTTTAGTATCGTAAATTTCTTTTTTATCCCGTTCCAGATTCACCAAGAGTGATTCCAC
>NZ_JAMJWE010000392.1 GCF_023554105.1 Brucella sp. 21LCYQ03 | reverse complement strand
CTTGAATACGTTTCAACGTGCGCTCGTTGGTAATAACGGCGCCACGTAAATTTTTGTAACGGTAAGATTTACCGACCTTAACCCGTTTATATCCTTTGCATTTACAATCTATATATTTTAATGCGCTTTTAATAGCTTGATCGGTGTTTTCCATCTATATGTCTTCTCTACTAAATGTAAATTCTGAAACTGCTTTTAACTATTTCATTTACTTGATTACCAACAGACAAATCAGGCCTTTGTTTCCTTAGCGTGTATTTGATATTAAAAAACACCTCTAAATGTCTCTAGATTGAATAAGCAACATTTAAACAGTAAAATAAAAGTTTATTATTATACTATATTCGGGCAAACAAATGCCATTTTGTACGGTTTATAACCCAGGTTAGGGTTGGTAATAATATAGTTGTATACTACTTCGCTTAATCACCACTGTATCATTAGACATACTAGATATGAATTATGACTTAATACAAGCTGTTATCAAATTGGTGTCAGAATTCGAACATGCTCGAACGGAAGATACCAACTATGGTGCTGATTTGCCTGGTTTTAAAAACTGGGTGGCA
>NZ_JAMJWE010000391.1 GCF_023554105.1 Brucella sp. 21LCYQ03 | reverse complement strand
GTAGCAGAAGAGTCTTTAGCTTTATTCGAAAAATTGGGTATTTACTCCAAACGGGAATCGGAAGCGAGACACGAAATTTTGTTGGAGAACTTCTATAAGAAATTGCAAATCGAAGCACGTGTGATTACCGAGTTGACTAACAGTTTAATTGCACCAGCTTGTTTTGCATATCAGAATCAATTGATCGAAAATGTGAAAGGACTGAAAGATCTTGGTTTGTCGGCAGAAGCATTTAGCTCACAGAAAAACTTTATCGAGCGTATTTCTTCCCATATCAATATTGCTTTAGAGAAGTCGGAAGCAATGCGTCAGGAACGTAAAAAAGCGAACGAAATTGAAGATATCCGTGAACGTGCTATTGCCTACGATGAGTCTGTTAAGCCATACTTTGACGAGATTCGTTACCACGTTAATAAACTAGAGAAGATAGTAGATGATAACAAATGGCCATTGCCGAAGTTGCGTGAGCTATTGTTCATTCACTAATATAGCATAACTAACTAATCTGCTATTATCCGGAAACCACTTGCTTTGACGCAAGTGGTTTTTTATTTTTAAGGTCAGCAATA
>NZ_JAMJWE010000390.1 GCF_023554105.1 Brucella sp. 21LCYQ03 | reverse complement strand
TCGTTGGAGGAACTGGCACTGGAAAATCCCATTTGTCCATCGCACTTGCCCGTGCCTTGATCCGCAACGGCGCGCGCGGGCGCTTCTACAACGTCGTCGATCTCGTCAATCGTCTTGAAACGGAAGCGCGTAATGGTAAGCAGGGGCGTCTTGCCGACTTTATCACAAGGCTCGACTTCGTCATTATGGACGAGCTTGGCTATCTTCCGTTCGCCCAGGCCGGCGGACAGTTGCTGTTCCACCTCATCAGCAAGCTCTACGAGCGGACTTCAATCATCGTCACCACAAACCTGACGTTCGGCGAATGGCCGACTGTCTTCGGCGACGCAAAAATGACCGCCGCTCTGCTCGACCGGCTTACCCATCATTGCGAGATCGTTGAAACGGGAAATGAATCGTGGCGCTTCAAAAACCGATCTCAAAGCTAAAGCCGAAGAACGCTAACGATCCGCGCGCGCAGACCCTGCACTAAATTTAAAGTTACGGGCCCGCGCACGCTAAACCTTGCAACCTAAAGGAGGGGTACTTTTTGGACGCCGATAAGGGGTCCCGTTTAAACGCCGATTGACA
>NZ_JAMJWE010000039.1 GCF_023554105.1 Brucella sp. 21LCYQ03 | reverse complement strand
AACAGCCTTGGTGAACTCGGACTGATGGGACGCGATGATATCGAGGTCTTCCTGCCGATGGTTCTTGGCGGCAAGCTGGGTTGTTGCGCGATACATCAATGTCAACGCGTCGAAATAGGTATGCATGTTGAGAAAGTCGATATTCGACACCATCGTCGAGCGATTTGGCAGCGTATCAATGAGCCCCTCACCTGCCAGCCGCACCAAAGCCTCACGGATTGGCGTGCGGGACATTTTAAACCGTTCGGCAAGCTGCACTTCATCAATTGGGCTGCCCGGCGGCAACACCAGATCAAGGATTTCATCGCGCAGAAGGTCATAGACCATCTTCCCGCCAGAACCGCGCTTGCGTTCAGATTGAGTTATTCCGCCTATGATTTTCATAATATTTCCCTTTGAAAAAGACGGAACTACAGACGCTCTTCATTTATATCAATACGACAATATTTAAGGAAAAGACCAGCGCTCTGATACCCACAACGGCTACTCGGACAATGTGGAAAGAAGATCGCTTAAGGCTTCAAATTGTGTGGTTGCGTGCATGCTCACGCGTATGCGTAGATCATCATGAAAAGTTAGTATGTATCCAGCATCATGAATGCGGGAAATTGCAGCCATTGAAGGTGCTCTTATGACTGCTATACCTGCGCGGGCTTCAGAGGCTTTACATGAGAGAAATTCAAGTCCGAATTCGGCAGCCTTATGCTGAAGAAATTCTTGACGTTTGGCAATCTCCGCACCAATCCACGTAACACTGACACTATCAATGAGTTTTAGTGCCTCTGCAAAGCAACCCGCTAATACGGGAGAAAACCGGGTTGCTTCAAATCGAGCAGCGCCGGGTAAAGGTGAATGATCAGATAGCCTGACATTCAGGCTATTTTTGATCCCCGCCCAGTTGCCCGCGATGGGCGAAATACAATCAAGGGCACGATCCGATAAAGCCATAAAGCCCGTTCCCTGCCCTGCGCGCATCCATTTTTGACCACCGGAAATGACCACGTCGGCAAGCGACCAATCCTGATCAACAACCCCAAAACCTTGAATAGCATCGACTATGAGTAACCGATCACCAATGGCCTCGCGCATTTCTGAAAGACTGGTGACGTAACCTGTACGAAAATCCACCGCGCTTATCGCCACACAATCCGTTTCATTGCATAAATTAGATCGGATGAGTTCTGGTGTTACGGGCTCATCCAGCCCACCAATAAACTTTGTTTTCAAGCGCCCCATTGCACCAGCATTTCGCCATGGCCAAACGTTGGCCGGGAATTGATATCCGCCGGCTATGATTGTTGTACCGATTGGTAAGCCAATAGCGATCTGCACAAGTGCAGAGGAGGTGTTGGGCACAAGTACGATATTTTGCGCGGAAAACCCGCTAAGTTTACTCAAATATGCAATGGCTCTTGCCTCTTGTCCTGCAAGTAAAAGACCAGCTTCACGTTGTCCCGTGGACGCGGCTCGGGACAAACTTTCTCCGATCTCAATTACCTGCGCCGACGCCGGGCCCAGACTAGCGAAGTTCAGATATTTAGCATGCTCAGAAAAGCTGGCTAAATAACGTGCGCGATTAGCTAACGAACTCTGTAAATCCATTGATCGGGAAGCCCTATCTAACACGGTCCATGCCAATGCAGACGTAGCACTGGTTGTGTTCATCTGCCTCGAATGAAAGCCCAAATCTCAATCACGAACTTCATTGAAGACAATCAAAATACGCCTTTGTGTTCAATTTGTCGACAAGACTATTGACAGATGCCGCCAGATCAACAAAATTCTAAGAAGGGAACGAATGAAAATGGAGGTTTAATTCTTATGAGCTTTAATAAGGCAAAAAAGATACTGCTGATTGCTATCGCAGCGTTGGGTGCATCTTGCTCTTCTCTCGCATTTGCGGATGAACCACAAACAGGCGGCACACTGCGCATTCTAGGCACGGCAGATGTCGACCATTTCGATCCGACTTCAGCTGCTCTGGTCAGTACAAATAATTTTATGCGGGCGGTTAGCCGCCAGCTTATTAGCTATGAGGCCTCCACAGACGAAGCGCTGCGCATTGAGCCAAGAGGTGATCTCGTTGTTGATGTGCCGCAACCAACCAATGACGGCTTGACTTACAGCTTTACTTTGCGTGACGGGGTTGCCTGGAATACACCTTCAGGCCCGCGTGCAATTACCGCTCAGGATTTCGAACGTGGCGTAAAGCGGATGTGTAATCCTGCGCTAGGGTCAGCCGCGCTCACCTATTACGTTGATCTCATCAAGGGCATGCGCAGCTTCTGTGACGGTTTTGCCAAGGTCGAGCCAACTGTCGATGCCATGAAAAACTATATCGAGAACAACGATATTGAAGGCATTGAAGCTCCAGACGACAAAACCATCGTCATTCACCTCACAGAAAAGGCGGGCGATTTCGTTTATATGCTGTCGCTGCCAACTTCTGCGCCAGCACCCGTTGAAGTTCTTGATTACATGCCGGACGGGCCTGATTACCGCTCCAATTTTATCGCAAGCGGCCCATACACGATTGCAAGCTATCAGCCAGACAGCAGCATACAGCTGGTTCGTAATCCGGCATGGAAGGCAGAGTCCGATACTTTGCGCAAAGCATATGTCGATGAAATTGAACTGACATTCGGCATTCAGCCGGATGCGGCCATCCAGCAGCTACAGGCCGGCGATGCCGACATGACATATGATATCGTCATTCCCCCGGCTACTCTTCACTTGCTTTCTTCGACAGGTGACGAAAAACTGATGACAATAGCTGTCGGCAGAACAGCTTTCATTTTTGTAAATTCTACATCTGACAACAATAATGGTGCCCTGAAGGATCTGCGCGTTCGACAGGCGCTTAATTATGCACTCGACAAGGCAGCAATCGTTCAGCAAATGGGCGGCTCAACCGTAGCTCAGCCGCAAAACGGCATTTTTGGCCCGGGCGTACTCGGCTATCACGACTTTGATCTTTACCCAACAGAAGGTGCTAAAGGCGATCCTGAAAAAGCAAAAGCTCTTCTTGCAGAAGCAGGTTTCCCTGATGGCATTAAGCTGAAGATGCCTTATCGCAACCAGAATGCAGAGCCCGCAATTGCACAAACCATTCAGGCCAGCATGAAAAAAGCAGGAATCGAACTGGAACTAATTCCTGTAGCACCAGCAGATTATTATTCCAAGTTTATGACCAATGAGCGCAATACAAAAGAAGGCAACTGGGACATTGCACCAGTTGGCTGGTCACCTGACTGGGTTGGCGGCGCGGCACGCTCCGTCTTCCAGCCACAATTCACCTATAACGGCACACATCAGACCTATAATTACACGGACTATAACAATCCTGAAGCCAATAAGATTGCTCAGGAAGCCATCAACGCCACGTCTTCAGATGAGGCAGGTCGCCTTTGGGCCCAGGTTGATGAGCTGGTGATGAAAGATGTGCCTGTTATTCCT
Source organism: Brucella sp. 21LCYQ03 (assembly GCF_023554105.1). Lineage (GTDB taxonomy): Bacteria > Pseudomonadota > Alphaproteobacteria > Rhizobiales > Rhizobiaceae > Brucella. Next base: position 9,873 of record NZ_JAMJWE010000039.1, on the reverse strand, counting down.
TATGTGAGTGAGAATGTCGTCCTCTATCATAGTGACGCCGTTCAGAATTTCCAGCCTTATGCAATCGGTGCGCAGGGTGATTGGACGAACGTTTGGCTTGATCGCTAAGATAGTAAGCTAATGCACAAAACGCCGGGAGCGACTGTCGCTCCCGGCGCCCGGACAGAATAACTTCAAATTTTATTCAAACCACTGTGATAATATCAATCAACCCTGTGCCCGGCATGAGCCGCTGCGCGCAAAGGGAGCTTTATATGCCGATTATCGAGGCCCGAAACGTATCGATTCAAATTCCGACTGAGGATGGTATCGTACAGGCAGCCAGGCATGTTTCTTTTCAGGTCGAGGCCGGACACCTATTTGGAATAGCCGGTGAATCTGGTTCGGGAAAAAGCGTTCTAACCCAAGCCATCATGGGGTTGCTTCCCAATGCGGAAATAACAGGAGAGGTTTTGTTTCAGGGGCAAAATCTTCTGCAACTCAACGCTCGCCAGATGCAACGCATCCGCGGCGCACAGATTGGCATGATTTTTCAGGATCCGCTTTCCAGTCTGCATCCATATTACACTATTGGCTGGCAGATCACTGAAATGATCCATGCGCATGAGAAGGTGTCCCATGCGGAGGCAAAACGGCGGGCAATTGAGTTGCTTGACCGCGTCGGCATTCCCGATGCTTCCACCCGGTTTGACAGCTATCCCCATCAATTTTCTGGCGGTATGCGCCAGCGCGTTATGATAGCCATCGCTTTGGTACTTAATCCTCCGCTTATCATTGCCGATGAACCAACGACTGCGCTCGACGTAACTGTTCAGCAGCAGATTATTGCGCTTCTCAACGACATGCGCCGGGAGCGGGGCACGACCGTCATAATGATTACGCATGATCTGGGACTGCTCTCAAGCGTCGCAGATCAAGTCATGGTTATGTATGCTGGCAACCGAATGGAATATGGCACCAGCAAAGCTCTTTTTTCCGATCCCGCGCATCCTTATACTTCTGGTCTGCTAAATTCATCGCCCGCCAATTACGTCCCGGGCACAAAGCTGGAACCCGTACCCGGTCGCCCGCCGAGCCTCATTCACCTGCCGAAAGGTTGTGTTTTCCGCGAGCGCTGCACCTTCAGCATGGAGAAATGCGATACCCTGCCGCCTTTGCAAATCTATGATGACGGCACACAAAGCCTCTGCTGGCTCGATACTCCATTACCGCATAAAAAGAGCGTTGCCTCACAAGTTTCAATTCTCAATGGCAATGCAAATCGACATCGCGAACCTCTTGTTAAAGCGCGTGATGTGCGCCTGAGCTATCCGGTCGGCGGCATGTTCGGCAAAGCCGCAAGCCTTGACATTCTCAAGGGCATCGACCTTGACCTCTATAAAGGCGAAACGCTCGGCCTCGTGGGTGAATCCGGTTGCGGGAAATCCACTTTCGCCCGAATTCTGGCAGGGCTAGTGCCCGCAACCAGTGGCGAAATTCTGTTTGAAGGCAAGCCACTGGACCAACTAGGAAATCGTGAATGGCGCGAGATGCGAAAACGCGTACAGCTTGTTTTTCAGGATCCCTTTGGCTCGCTTAACCCACGCCGCCGCATCAGCTCAATTATTGGAGAGCCGCTTCGTATTCATGATATCTGCTCAGGAACAAAACTTAAAAATACAGTTCAGGAGCTGATGGAAAAAGTTGGCCTTAACCCCGAACATTACAACCGTTTCCCAGCAGAGTTTTCAGGCGGACAGCGTCAACGTATCGGCATAGCCCGCGCGCTGGCACTCAATCCAGAGCTGATCATTTTCGATGAACCTGTATCGGCGCTGGATGTCTCCATTCAGGCACAGGTACTCAATCTCATCAGTGAGCTGCAAGACGAGCTACAGCTGACCTATCTGTTTATTTCTCATGATTTGTCAGTCGTGCGGCATGTTTGCGACCGCATCGCAGTGATGCACAAAGGCCAGATCACCGAGCTTGCAGAGGCAGAAGCTATTTATACCAATCCTCGTGACGGCTACACAAAACAATTGATCGATGCATCGTTTCATGAACAGCCGCGCGGCATTCCAAGCGGCCGCCGCGTGATCGAAAGTATCACCGGAGAAGCGGCATGAGTGAAACGTCCCACACAATAGCGTTGAGCCAAGTGAAACAGCGCAGTCCGCTTGAATTGACATTGCGCCGGTTGATGCGAGACAAAGCAAGCCTCGCAGCTTTGCTGTTCATTGTGCTGCTCGTGATCTTCGCGAGCTGTGCACCACTCATTGAAGCTGCCACTGGCCACTCGCCGATTGAACAATACCGAACAACGGGGTTGAGCGAGATGGGGCTACCCGTTGCGCCCAATGCAGAATTTGTGCTTGGCACGGATCATCTTGGCCGCGATGTTTTGGTACGACTAGCCTATGGTGCCCGTATATCGCTTTTGGTTGGCGTGTTGGCTTCACTCGCCGCTGCATTTATTGGTCTGACAGTTGGTCTCATCGCCGGTTATGTTGGCGGCACAACTGATATGCTGCTGAGCCGGTTTATGGACCTCATCATGAGTGTGCCCTTCCTGCTTTGTGCTTTGGCTCTTGTATCAGTCTTTGGTCCAAGTCTTGGGTTAAGCGTCGGGGTAATCGTATTTTTCAGCTGGACGACGATGGGACGCGTCATACGGGCTGAAGTCAGCACATTGCGTCACCGTGAATTTGTGGAGGCCAGCCGTTCACTGGGCGCAGGGCCGCTTTCCATTATGCTGCGCGATATTCTGCCCAATCTGAGCGTCCCCATTATTGTCTATACCACGATGATGATTCCCAGTTCCGTTGTCTTCGAGGCGACACTCTCCTTTCTGGGTCTTGGCATCGTCCCTCCTACGCCGAGTTGGGGTGGGATGCTGGCTGATGCTGCAAACAATTCGATCTATCTGGTTGCATGGTGGCTGGTTATTTTCCCAGGCTTCGCCCTACTCCTTACAACGCTTGCCTTTAACATTCTGGGTGACGGGTTGCGCGATGCACTTGATCCCCGTGCACGCCCCATGACAATGAGCAAACTTAAAAAAATACAGAAAAAGGCCAGCAGAACATGATTTATTTTCTGGCAAAACGGCTTATTTTCTCGGCCTTCATTCTCTTTGCGCTGAGCGTTTTCGTATTTTTTCTGTTTTTTGTTGCACCGGGCGATCCAGCCCGCGTCATTGCTGGTGACAAAGCTACAGAGACGCAGCTGGTGCAGATACGCAGCAATCTGGGGCTGGACCGCCCTATACACGAGCAATATTTGAGCTTTGTCGGAAAAGCCGTGCAAGGCGATCTTGGTTTCTCGTACCGCAATCAACAACCCGTGACCAAGCTGATTTCATCGCGCATTCCAGTGACTGTGTCACTCGTTATAGGCGGCGTCATTTTCTGGCTGATGATCGGTATCCCGATCGGTATCATGTCCGCCCGGCACCCCGGCGGCTTTCGTGACCGCATAGGTCAGGGCTTTATTCTGGTAGGATTGAGTTTTCCGACTTTTGTTTTGGGTATGCTTTCTCTTTACGTCTTCTACTTCCTGCCACGCCAAGCCGGTTTCACGCTCTTTCCGCCCGGTGGCTACAAACCATTTATGAAAGACCCAATCATATGGGCGTGGCATCTTTTCTTGCCCTGGATGACGCTCGCTCTGGTAACTGCCGCAATTTATGCGCGCCTCACACGTGGCAATCTCATACAGGTGATGAGCGAAGACTATATCCGCACCGCCCGTTCAAAGGGGCTGTCGGAAAGGCGCGTTCTCTTTCGCCACGGCTTTCGCAGCACACTCGTGCCACTGGTAACCCAATTGGGTGCTGACATTGCTCTGCTTCTTGGCGGCGCGATTGTGATTGAACAAATTTATGGATTACAGGGGGTGGGAGCGCTGGCCGTACAAGCGGTCAAAAATCAGGACCGACCGATTATTATCGGTGTCGTACTGCTGGGCGGCCTGTTTATCGTTCTCATGAATATCATTGTCGATCTGCTTTATGCAGTTCTCGATCCGCGTGTCAGACAATGATATTTCTCATAAAACAGAATGCCGCTTGAAGGATTAATATTATGACCGTCAATGAGTATATCATTCCCGGCATGTTCATACGCGAACACAGCGTTAGCGTACCGCTTAACTGGAACCAGCCGGACGGTGAGACAATTCAGGTTTTCGCACGTGAAATATGCGATCCTGTCCGCCGCAAAGAAAAATTACCGCTTCTTGCATTTTTTCAAGGCGGCCCCGGAGGCAAATCACCGCGCCCGGCCAATGGCGGACCATCTTGGCTGGCGGAAGCACTTAAAACACACCGTGTTGTTTTGCTCGATCAGCGTGGCACCGGACGCAGCACGGCGATCGATAGTTTCACGATGCTTCGCTTTGGCGAAAATCACACCGCAGCGGCTGATTACCTCGCATGCTTCCGCGCAGACAGTATCGTTGCCGATTTCGAACATATTCGCAAAACGGTTTATGAAGGCCAGCGCTGGCAAACACTCGGCCAAAGTTTTGGCGGTTTTATCACCCTGACTTATCTCTCCAAAGCGCCTGAAGGCCTTGCAGCATGTTACATTACCGGCGGACTCAGTGGCCTGGCAGCCAGAGCAGAGGATATTTATCGCTGCACTTATCCGCGCGTTGCTGAAAAAAATCGGCTCTATTATCAGCGCTACCCTCACGATGTTGCACAGGTTGGCCGCATCGCAGATTTCATAGCGAATAATGACGTGCGCCTGCCTGATGGCGACAGACTCTCTGTCCGTCGTCTCCAGACATTAGGCATCGATTTTGGCATGGGACCGGGCTTTGAGAACATTCACTGGATTATGGACGAAGCATTTGCCAATCCATCATGTGATCGTCTCTCCGACACCTTCCTTGCAACCGTTATGAATGCGACATCTTACGACAGCAATCCTCTCTTCGCTGTGCTTCAGGAGAGCATCTACGGTCAGGGCAACGGGTCAACTGACTGGGCTGCAGAGCGCATTGGCAAAGAGTTTGCGCAGTTTGCAGATCAGCATCGCCCCCTCTTCTTTACTGGTGAGATGATGTTCTCATGGATGTTCGAGGAAATCCGTTCACTGCGTCCATTCCAAGGCGCAGCTTCGGCTCTCGCGAAACGCGATAGCTACGCAAAGCTTTACGATGCCGAATGTCTCGCCTCCAATGAGGTGCCAGTAGCTGCCGCTATCTATTTCGATGATATGTATGTTGATGCAGACCTTTCAATCGATACCGCAGCAAAAGTCGGAAATGTGCAGACATGGGTGACGAATGAATACGAACATGACGGGGTCCGGCAGTCGTCGCGCGTTTTCGAACGCCTGATGAAAATGGTGAATGAACGCGGCGGTCCGCTTTCCTGAATTAAGGAGCATCTCTTGAGTACTTTATCCGCTATCGCAACGCGGCTTGCTTTATTGCGCGCCGAGCTTTTGTCGCGCAACCTTGATGGCTTTATCGTGCCCCGCGCCGATGCACATCAAAGCGAGGTAACGGCACCACGCGATGACTGCCTTGCCTATGTTACAGGATTTACTGGATCAGCTGGTTTAGCGCTTATCCTTCCTGATAAAGCGCTTCTATTCGTTGATGGTCGCTATGAAATTCAGGTACAAAGAGAAGTAGACAGCAAACTGTTCGAGGTCCATCACCTCAACAATGCACCTGTAAACCTGTGGCTGCGCGAATACGCTTTTGAAGGCATGCATATCGGTTTCGATCCCATGCTCATCAACAACGAACTTTATGATCGTGTTGCAGTTGCGCTCGCGACGAAGCAAGGTGCGCTGGTTACGTGTTCCGCAGAGCTAATTGATAGTATTTGGCCAGAGCGCCCGGCGGCTCCGCTTGGTCCCATCCACCCGATGCCGGTTACCAACGCGGGCGAAACGTCCTTAAGTAAGAGAAAGCGGGTCAGCACTCTCCTGCAACAAGCTGGTGCAGTTGCTTTGGCAGAAAACCTTCCAGACAATATTGCCTGGTTGCTCAATGTGCGTGGCAGTGATGTGCCTATGAATCCCGTGCCACATAGTTTCCTTCTGATGCTTGCTGACGGCAATGTCGAATGGTTTGTAGATCGCCGCAAACTGGGAAATGATCTGGAAGATTACGAGCTTGATGGCGTTCGGGTCAATCAGCCAGAGGAATTTACCAAGCGCATTATCGCACTAGCGCACGAAGGCGCGATAATGGTCGATCCACAATTTGCTCCTGTCGCCGCAAAAATAGCAGTCGAGGGAGCCGGAGGAACTCTGATCAAACAGACGAGCCCGATAACATTATTAAAGGCCAAAAAAAACCAGATAGAACTCGCTGGCTATCGCCGCTGCCATATTGAAGATGGCGCAGCGCTCACCGACTTTCTGGCATGGGTATATACAGAAGGACTATCGCGTGAAAATACTGCCAACCCTCTGACTGAACTGGAAGCAGAAGCAAAGCTTTTGGAGTTTCGCAGCATGAGGAGCGGCTTTCTTGAAGAAAGCTTCCGCTCTATATCGGCTTCAGGCGTTAACGCGGCACTTTGTCATTACAATGCATCAGCAGAAGCCAACGCTGTCATCGACAGTCGTCTTCCCTATCTGATTGATTCCGGTGGCCAGTATGAAGATGGCACAACAGATGTAACGCGTACGCTGTTTCTGGGACCTGCTTCTGACGAAATACGTCAGACATATACAGCTGTTCTTAAAGGTTTTCTCGCGCTGCTCATGATGAAAATGCCGATTGGCACACAGGGACACCAGCTTGATGCTTTCGCTCGCCGCCCATTGTGGGAGCTTGGTCTGGATTACGACCATGGAACAGGTCATGGCGTTGGGCATAATTTGCTTGTGCATGAATACCCTCATCGCTTCGCAAAAGTCAGTAATCCTTTTGGGCTTGAGCCGGGTAACATAATGACGATTGAACCGGGCTATTACAAAGCGAATGGCCATGGAATGCGTATTGAAAATCAGGTTGAAGTTGTCGAAATAAGCCCCGGCTTCTGCGCCTTTGCATCGCTTACGATTGCACCGATAGATTTGTCGGCTGTCAATCTTGAGGAACTTAGCGACAATGAAGTTTTATTCCTCAATGAATACCACTCAATGGTACGTACGACACTCTTGCCCCTTGTGAAGCCTGAGACAGTTCAGTTTCTGAAACGACAAACCGCAGTAATTTCTGTTCGATAGCGGCCCGAACTCCCTATCCTTGAATCCGATTTTCAAAATATGAGCTCCAGGTTGTACGTTTGAGCACAACAAAAACAGTCTTCAACTGGTTCTTATGGGTTGGATGCCCCCCGATGGCTTCGATGTGACAGAATGGGTTCGTTGAGCACCATTGAGGAGGGTGCGTCCATGGAAAAGATTACTACAATTGGTTTGGATCTGGCGAAAAATGTAATTCAGTTCTACGGAAGTGACAGTACCGGACGCGTTGTGTCGCGCAAGAAATTACGACGTGAGCAATTACTGCAATTCTTTGCCAGATGCCGCCCGACCGGTTTTGTATGTGCTTGTCGATATGCTTGCTACACTGGATGAGCGTATTAAATTTTTAGACAAAGAGGATGAAGTCGCTCATCGTCTGATGACTATTCCGGGTATCGGCTTGGTTATTGCTACAGCCCTGACAGCATTGGTATCCCCAGCACCGACCTTCAAACGCGGACGGGATTTTGTTCACCGGCCTGACCTTATCCCGCTTAGCACTCAACCGGTGACAAACAGCGGCAGGATCTACATCCAGGATGGGTGAGCAAACGTTACAACGCTTGCTCATTATCGGAGCCAGAACCGTTGTGATTTGGGCTGCGAAAAAGGGGCAGATGTGGGTACGTGGCTGGCCGGAATGCTCAAACGTAAGCCACCTATGCTTATACGCTTTGCACTGGCCAACAAAATGGCACGGATTGTCTGGGCATTGATGGCGAAGGGCGTAATTTATCGAGCTCCGGTCGTTGCAGTATGAAAACGCAATGAACCGGTGGTTGTCGGAGGTGTAAGAAGGTCAAAAGGAAAGTGATGACGTAACAGTCGATGAGAGAAGATCAGGAAAACCAGATTGCAACGAAGTGCCAAGAGCACGGGGTTCTGAATCGGACCTGATCCGCAAATTCCCGTAAGCGCTCGCAGCATGGTGATGGCTGCATTCACAGGCCGGATACATGTCAGCACCCAACTTACACGCTCAAAGTTCTGTCATTGGATGAACCGATAGTATCCAGGCTTCTAATCAGATGAGTATTTCAGATACTTAAAGGCCGCCATTTCGATAAGTCTGTCATTCTTCTGTGTGTTCGGCGGTAGTTGGCTTACAGTCTGAACCTGCGTAATCTGAAGGAAATAATGGCGGAGCACGGTGTTGACCTGGATCATTCCACCGTACATCGCTGGGTCCTTTTCTTTAGCCCAAACGGTTTGAACATTTCAATCGGCAGAAGTGTCAGATCACACGCAAATGCAACCTCGATGAGACTTACATTAAGATCAAAGGCGAGTGGCTGTACTTAGATCGCGATATTGATAGCAACGGCGATACAATGCACAGAGTCGGCTTAGACAGACTGCGAAATGCGTACCATCCGGGTAAGAATGTCACGATGAAATGCGGCTCCGAAAAACGCCTTCCTGAAATTGGGAAGATGGATCAGTTTGAAGTCATGCTTTAAACCCCTGCAATAAAATAATGAGGGCCTCATTCGAGCGGGACGAAATCTGCACGGAGAACCAACTCCAACAGGCTTTATTAGACACACCCAGACACAAGAAAAGCAGACCGGCTGACAAGCGGCTAGTACGGGTTCATAAGCGTTTACACACAGGTATAACGACGCTGTCGACAGCAAACAACATAGCCTTCGTTCTATGTCGTTGTTTTTATGAGAGAACCTCAAAACACATCAAAATTACGTCCGCCCATAGCATTACGTGGGCGGACTTCTCTTTTTACCAGTAATTTTGCAAAGCTTCGGCCATGGCACGCAGGGTTACAAATGTAGACGCTGCACCGGGATCGATATGGCCAATGGATCGCTCGCCAAGCTTGGCTGAGCGACCACGGCGCGATTCCATTGCAGCCGTTGCCTTCATGCCCGCTTCTGCACCATCGCGTGCCGCAAGCAGCACGTCGAGTGTTGACTTGCCAGCTTTCGCAGCTTCGTTCGCGGCCTCAACCGCCGGAACCCATGCGTCGATCATCGTCTTGTCGCCCGGTGCCGCGCGACCGCGATCCTGAATGCCTTGTGATGCAGCAGCTAACCATTCAGCAATACCATTGCCATCAAGGTTCAGGCGATTGCTGACAGCCGTACCCGCACGCAGGAACGCTGTCGCATAAAGCGGACCCGACGAAGCGCCAACCGCATCAAGAAACGCCTTGGCCATACGCTTGCAGATCGCTTCAATGGTTTCATCGCCCTGCTCGTCTTCAAGCGCATTTTGCACGGCCTTCCAGCCGATCTCCATGGTGATGCCGTGGTCGCCATCGCCAATCACGCCATCGAGTTCCGAAAGCCAGTTCTTGTCGGCAATGATCTGATTGCCGACATTCATCATCATTGCTTTGAAAAGTGCAGGTGTCACATCGCCATCGGTGATGAGCGCGCGCGGCGCGTCTGATGTTGCTTCCTTATGTTCAACGGTGCGTGCTGCCTTGCGTTGTGAAGCGGGTTCGCGATCGCCTGTTTGCACAGCACCAACCGTCAGGGCTGGCGTATGGCATGGATGATCGAGCAGCGTCTGCAAGGTGGCGTCGAGCTTCATCAGCGTTACTGAAGCGCCAGCCATCTCGAGCGACGTCGCATATTCGCCAACCCACGAGGCGTGGATCTGAATTTCACGACCATCGAGAATCTGCTTTACGCGGCGGAAGATCAGGTAA
>NZ_JAMJWE010000389.1 GCF_023554105.1 Brucella sp. 21LCYQ03 | reverse complement strand
CATCTAGCAATTCCTGATCTACCCATGCAGCCACCTCATCGAAAGGGCTTTGTCCTATCATCAATTCTTCCTGGCCGGCTGCCGGATCGGTGAGTCCTAACTGGAACGGAATTGCCCCATAGGTTTCCAATAGAAGCGAGTAATAGTAGGCGATCATAAATCGTGCTTCTGCTTTCATAAGCGCGACCTCTTCCTCGGTCACGAGTTGCGCTGGGTTGGCTTTCACATTTTCTAAAAATATATAGGCCGAACGGATTCTTTTGGGAAGTTCTACCCAATAATTAGGCCCCCAAGAACTACTGGGGTTCCAGTTTCCCGTTTGCTTGCCAATAACCGTCCAGCCAAATTGCTCCCATCCGGTAGACGGCGCCATATCATCCGAAAGGGGATCGAGTTCGATATCTCTGGCATATCCCCAATAGGGATCCGGGATATTGCTGTAAATACCGGCAAGCCAATCTTCGGTACGGGTCTTGTCGTTGAATACCATTTCTAAGGTGAGCTGATCGTCTGGCATCCTATCCAAGAACTTGGAACAGGATGACAACACCAGAGCCAATAATGCACACAG
>NZ_JAMJWE010000388.1 GCF_023554105.1 Brucella sp. 21LCYQ03 | reverse complement strand
TTATTGCCAATCTGGAGAAATGACGTGGCCTGATAATTCGTTTTAGCCCTAATCGTGTAACGGTCAAAATAATCATCTGCCAGGGTGATCGGCGAGTTCTGCCTGTTGTAGCCTGCACTCAGATAGTACTGCACCTTGTCGCTCGCACCCGAGATCGACATATCGTGGTTTTGTGTGAAATTCCAATCCGACAAAAAGTGTCTCGTCCAATCTTTGTTGCCCATATACTCCCATTCTGCGGGCTGCGTCGGGTTTATGCGTACGCCAGGTATCGAAGGATCGTTGGATCGCTCTCTCGCAAACTGATAAAACTGGTCGTTGTATTGCACATTATTCCAAGGCGTATTGTCTGTGGAGGTTTGCAAAACACGTGAAAAGACATACGGATCCACAATTTTATCAGGAATGACGGTGGGTGTGTTCCAAGTAAAGTTATTATTATAGCTTATTTTGATACCGTCCTTACCTGATTTTGTAGTGACCAATATGACACCGAAGGCTGCTCGCGCTCCGTAAATAGCTCCGGCAGATGCATCAATGATCACAGTAGCCGTTTCGATCCCTAGCAGTGC
>NZ_JAMJWE010000387.1 GCF_023554105.1 Brucella sp. 21LCYQ03 | reverse complement strand
CTAATGCAGGGGCTACTTTTCGCGTCAGCATCGCGAGTGGGAAATTCCATGGGGTGATGGCGGCTACCACACCCACGCTTTGTTTGATCGTGAATAGCTTATTTTCACTGCTCACAGCGGGAATGGTATCCCCATATGCACGTTTCCCTTCTTCTGCAAACCATAGGATAAAAGAAGCGGCGTAATCTACTTCGACTAACGATTCCTGCAAAGGCTTGCCACTCTCTAACGTCATCACGTGTGCAAGCTGCTCACGATGCTCTAGCGTGAGCTGATACAATTTCTGCAATAGCTTGCTACGTTCGCCAATTGGTGTGGTTTTCCATGAATTCCATGTTTTATCCGCATAAACGATTGCTTGTTCCACCTGTGCCAACGGTATATCTGGCACCTTGCCGATAGAATCGTTCGTAGCGGGATTGAGCACATCAAACTTTTTTTCGGCATCTATAAATTCACCACGTAAGTAGGCTTTTTCAATTAACCATGTGTTATCCATCTTCATTTTTCTATTATTTTATGGTTCCAATAAGCCGCAGGTTCTATAGCATCGGTATGCATCGGCTATAAAT
>NZ_JAMJWE010000386.1 GCF_023554105.1 Brucella sp. 21LCYQ03 | reverse complement strand
AACTGGAATCTTGGGTTTCTTGCTTTAGCAAGCGACCATCGCGCAATGCACGATCAAATAAAAACAAGTCTTGCACCGTACTGTACGCCCCTTTATCCCCTACTGGGCCATCCAAATAATTTTGCACAACGGATCTTCTCCAGGTCTTGTCGTGCCCGATAACATCGGTAGGGATTTTTTCATAAACCGCGCGAGAAAGAATGGCTGTGTTTTTCATTCCGGCAGGCTTGAACACATGTTCTTTCATATAGACTGCAAAATCTTGTCCAGTGACCTTTTCTACAATAGAGGCCAAAACCATGAAATTAGAATTATTATAATGGAAGCGCCCATCTGGTGCCCCGTAGCGATTAGGCTTGTGCTCGGCCAGCAAAGCCATGGCATCCATATTGCTCATACCTTTTTTACGATCCTTCCAATGGTCTTCGGAAAAGTATACGTAGTTGGGCAAGCCAGACCGGTGAGACAACAATTGTTGAATGGTAACGCCGGGAAATGGAAATTCTGGAAAAAACTCCGTTACTGTCTGATCGAGGCGAAGCTTGCCGGCTTCTACCAACTGCATCACGCCG
>NZ_JAMJWE010000385.1 GCF_023554105.1 Brucella sp. 21LCYQ03 | reverse complement strand
TCCCAACGCAACTGTCTAACTGCCTCAATGAATGGAAGCGACTCAATATCGCCCACTGTACCACCTAATTCGGTGATGATGATATCGTATTCGCCCGAATCACCTAATAGTTGCATCCGGCGCTTAATCTCGTCGGTGATATGTGGTACTACCTGTACTGTTTTTCCTAAGTACGCACCAGCACGCTCTTGTTGGATTACATGTTGGTAAATACGTCCGGTTGTTACATTATTAGCCTGTGAAGTGGGTACATTCAAAAACCGCTCGTAGTGGCCCAAATCTAAGTCGGTCTCTGCACCGTCTTCCGTTACGAAACATTCGCCATGTTCGTAAGGCTTTAAGGTTCCTGGATCGATATTGATGTATGGGTCAAATTTTTGGATGGTAACTTTGAGTCCGCGTGCTTGGAGAAGTTTTGCCAGAGAAGCTGCAATAATGCCTTTTCCCAATGACGAAGTTACGCCGCCCGTAACAAAGATGTATTTACTCATAGTAATTGAAGGGTTTTGAGCGATAATCCATCCCTTAAAAGCAATGGAAAATCTGTCTTTTGTACGGGGTACAAAGATAGTA
>NZ_JAMJWE010000384.1 GCF_023554105.1 Brucella sp. 21LCYQ03 | reverse complement strand
AGCAGAAGTAGTATTTATTGAAAATATATAAGATGACTAACATAAAAAAAATAACCTGTATTGGAGCTGGCTATGTTGGCGGTCCCACAATGTCTGTGATTGCACAGAAGAATCCGAATGTAGAAGTCACGGTTGTTGATTTGAATGAACATAGGATCGCGGCGTGGAATGATGCAGACCTTTCCAAACTTCCGGTTTACGAACCGGGTCTGGATGCCGTAGTTGGGGAAGCACGTGGTCGTAATTTGTTCTTTTCTACGGATGTAGACAAAGCCATCGATGAAGCGGATATGATCTTTATATCGGTAAATACGCCAACTAAAACCTATGGCAAAGGCAAAGGCCAAGCAGCGGATTTGAAGTTTATCGAGTTGTGCGCGCGGCAAATTGCAGCGGTGGCCAAGTCGGATAAAATAGTTGTAGAGAAGTCTACGCTTCCGGTGCGTACGGCTGAGGCTTTGAAAAGCATTTTGGATCATACGGGCAATGGGGTTAACTTTCATATTCTTTCCAATCCAGAGTTCTTGGCAGAAGGAACAGCGGTGACTGATTTGCATAATCCAGATCGAGTAT
>NZ_JAMJWE010000383.1 GCF_023554105.1 Brucella sp. 21LCYQ03 | reverse complement strand
AGATGGTTTCGCCGCTTTTCAAATTATCCCTCAGGATTTCTTCCGCAATTGGGTCCTCCAAGTGCTTTTGAATCGCTCGTTTCAACGGTCTGGCACCAAAGTTAGAATCATATCCTTTTTCTGCTATGTAATTTTTAGCTTCTTCAGACAATTCAATGGTATGGCCCAAGTCGGATATTCTTCCAAACAACGAACGTAACTCGATATCAATGATTTTAAAAATATGCTCTTTCAATAATGAGTTGAACACGATCACATCGTCAATTCTATTCAGGAACTCCGGTGCAAAAGCTCTTTTCAAAGCGGTCTCAATAACGCCACGAGAGTGTGAGTCTGCTTGGTTTTCTTTTGCAGAGGTGGTAAAACCAACACCCTGTCCAAATTCCTTCAACTGCCGTGCGCCAATATTGGAAGTCATGATGATAATCGTATTTCTGAAATCGACTTTCCGACCTAAACTATCCGTGAGCTGACCTTCATCCAATACCTGCAATAGGAGGTTGAATACATCCGGGTGTGCTTTCTCAATCTCATCCAATAGCACCACAGCATAAGGCTTACGACGTACTTTCT
>NZ_JAMJWE010000382.1 GCF_023554105.1 Brucella sp. 21LCYQ03 | reverse complement strand
TACATCATTTTTACGGTGTGGAGAAAGTTCCATTAGACCGAAAGCTTTTTGGCGTATTCAAACACAGCACGACAGAAAACCGTAGTCCTTTGTTTCGGGGGTTTGACGATGAGTTTTATATTCCGCATAGTCGGCACACCACCATCGCTAAAGAAGAGTTGTTAAACAACCCAGAGATTTCCATCTTGTCCGAGTCTGACGAGGCGGGTGTAGCCGTCGTATGCTCGCGGGGAGGTAGGGAATTCTATTTAACAGGGCATTCAGAATATTCACCTTGGACGCTACACGAGGAGTACCTAAGAGATTTGGAGCGAGGCAACGACATACAATTGCCCACAAACTATTATCGAAACGATGATGAACGAAATCCACCAGTTGTACGTTGGAGCGGACATGCCAATCTATTGTTTAACAATTGGTTGAACTATTTCGTTTATCAGGAAACTCCATACGACTTACATAATGTGCAGCATTTAGGAGCGTTGAACGAGCCTACCGTAACAATCGCTGAGCGATAGTTTCTGCCTGCGGTATGGTGAGTCGTCGTGCAGTAACCTTTAACTTCGCTTTTTT
>NZ_JAMJWE010000381.1 GCF_023554105.1 Brucella sp. 21LCYQ03 | reverse complement strand
ACGATATCTTCAGCGGTAGCGGCCTCGCCCTTCGCGTTTTTGATGTTCAAGACTTGCTGTGCGTAAGCCGCATGTAGACAAACACTGAAAAGAATGCAGGTAATGATGCGCATATTATGATGTTAAGGAGTATACTGCCTGCTGCCAATCTTCACGCTCAGGTACATCTGGTTTCCGCTTGCCAAAGAATTGCACAACCAGATTTCCGTCTGCATCATAGGCTTCTATGCTATGTACTGGCCCCATGTTGGTTGGCTTTTTTACCACCCAAACGCTGTCCAGGGCTTCATCACGCAGATGCATATTGAAATCGGCATCCAAAATGTTAATCCAAGGCCCAGTACGCACAATGCGTTTGGCGTTACCGGTATGAATTTGCAGACAATTAGCGTTTCCGATGAAAACCATGATTTCCAATTCATTTTCTGATAGGAGATGTAGCAATTCTTCGACTTTGTTTACCGCTATCCGTGTTGCATGACCTTCTGGTGCTAGACGCAAGGCTTGTGTTCTGGAAACGCCATGTCGACGCAAGAGACCAAAGAAATCATGTGTATCCTGCAAGTCTAGCCAT
>NZ_JAMJWE010000380.1 GCF_023554105.1 Brucella sp. 21LCYQ03 | reverse complement strand
GTCTACGGGAGATGAGAACAAATTCGGACAGAACGTTACCTTCTTCTCTTACCCAAGAGCGAAGACCTTTACGTTTGGTTTGAATCTTACCCTGTAATTTTACCACATAATATTTGACAGCGATGAACATTAAATATATAGTATTAGGCCTTTGTGGATCAGCATTGCTGACCATGAGTGCCTGTAAAGACTTCTTAGATGAAAATCCAAGAACGGAGGTTGGCGGGGATAGTTACTATCAAACGCAAGCCCAAGCATTAGAGAATATCAATAGCTTATACCGTATTGGCGGACCATCTTTGTATGGGAATGCCAACGGTGCTTACCAAGCACCATTTGCTTCTATCCCTGTAATGCTTACCGGTTATTTTACCAACAGCTACGAAGGGCAGGAGCAGATCAATCAATACTCCCGTTTGCTTACCCGTCAACAAAATACACGTGTGGTTTCCGGGCGCATGAATGATATTTGGAATAGCTCTTTTTTGGCCATTAATATTGCCAATGGAGCGATCAAAAATATTCCAAACATCGAAATGGCCGAAGATTTAAAAACACGTTATGTTGCAGAGGC
>NZ_JAMJWE010000038.1 GCF_023554105.1 Brucella sp. 21LCYQ03 | reverse complement strand
TCGCCCATCGGCCAAGGTCCAAAACCTTCTCCGAGATCGCTGTTAAGATCGATAGATGCCATTGAGAGAGACCTGATTTAGGAGTTAAGCACATAAGTTGGAGACCGGATATCGCCGACCGCTTGAAATATCGGTGATCATGCCAAGCTAATTTGCAGCGCCTCTGTCATCGCAGTGGCGATTGCGACGTCCGCATCCACCGGTCCCCCAGAAACTCCAACGCCGCCAATTACTTTACCATCTGTAACAACTGGAAGCCCGCCGCCAAACACTACGAAAGGCTTCTTGCCGCCAAGAGCCTCAAGTCCGAACAAAGCACCACCTGGCTGAACGATTTCAAGCCAGTTGGAGGTTGGGGAGCGAAGCGCAAGCGCGGTGTAGGCTTTGCCTTCAGCTATATCACCTGTCGCTAATGCTGCATCATCAACTCGCATAAATGCCAGAAGGTTTCCACCAGCATCAACAATAGCAAGTGATGATGGTTCGCATATTTCCCGTGCTTTTTTTGCCCCGGCTTCCAAGGCAGCGAAAGCAGCCTCTTGCGTGATGATCTTGCTCATAAGTTCCCTCATATATCCAGATTACGCAGATCAGTTGTAAACACCACCGTCAATGTTGATTGCTTGCGCTGTGACGTAGGATGATTCATCCGACGCCAGATAGACGAACAATGGTGCGACTTCAGCAGGTGTGGCCTGTCTGCCAAGCGGAATCGCCGCGCGAACGGCGGCTTCCTGCTTTTCGCGACCACCCATAAATTCGATGGCAGGGCCATTGAAGGGGGTATCAATCCATCCAGGGCAGACGGCATTGACGCGAACGCCATCTCGCGCAAGTTCCACCGCAAGCGTGGTAGCAAGACCGATAACAGCTGCCTTTGATGATGAATAGCAAGTCAAGCCTGGAGCGCCGCGCTTGCCAGCAAGCGATGACATCATGACGATCGAAGACTTTCCGGCGTTGCGAAGATGGGGCAGCGCTTCGCGTACGAATATGAAGCCCGACCGAACGTTGATGGCGAATACCTTGTCCCAGTTTTCAGTTGTAAAAGTGTCGATGTTTCCGGAAAGTTGAACACCAGCGTTTAGGCACAAAGTATCCATTCCCTTCATCCAGTCGGCAGAAGTATCAATAGCGGCAACGATGTCCTGCTCACAGCTGAGATCGGCCTTGATGAACTTCACCTTGCCTGAAAAACGTTTTTCAAGATCAGCGCCACGAGTTTCATCGATATCAACGACCGATACGAGCGCGCCTTCGGCAACAAAGGATTCCAAAATGGCAAGGCCGATATTGGCGACGCCGCCGGTTAACAAAACCTTCTTTCCGTGCATACGTCCTGACATGTTTTTCTCCTTCAACTTAGTATTATGCGTTCAGGCGCTGGGATCTTCCGAACGCGCAGGGTAAGCAACCATCAGCTTCGACGGTCAAAGCCCTCAAAGCCTTTTGCTGCGACGTCATTACAGATGCTGCGGTAGCTGGCCATGCCGTCGATGTAAGGCATGAAGACTCTCGGCTTGCCTGGAACGTTCGCCCCCATGTACCAACTGGCGGCAACAGGGAAGAGCGTTTTCGACGCGAGTTCATTAACGTGCTGCGTCCATGCCCTCTCCGCATCGCCATTCGCTTCCAGAGCCTTGATATTGTGGCTCGTCGCAAAGGATATGATATCAGCGGCAAGTTCCACATGCTGCTCGATTGCCATGGGCACGTTGGCCAGAACACCGGGGCTTCCGGGTCCTGTAATCGTGAACAAGTTCGGGAAGCCAGCGACGCTGATACCGAGATAGTTGGCAGGACCATCCTTCCACTTCTCGGAGAGAACGACACCGTCGACACCGGTGATATTCATCCGGGTCAATGCCCCTGTCATCGCATCAAAACCGGTTGCAAAGACGATAGCATCGAATTCATGCTCACCGCTTTTCGTCCGGATACCCTTCTCTGTAAGTTCGAGGATGGGGTCTTCATTGATATCGATCAGGGAAACATGATTAAGGTTGAATGTATCGTAGTAATTAGTTTCAAGCGGCTGGCGCTTTGTACCGTATGGATAAGACCGCGGGGTAAGCTTTTCTGCTGTCTTGGGATCTTTGACGATACCGCGAATCCGCTCACGGAGGTATTCCGATGCATAATCGTTTGCACCCATGTCGGTGAGCAGGTCCTTGTAGCTCGCCAGCCAAAATGAGAAGTCACCCGCGTCGTAAAGTCTGTCGAAGGTTTCCTTACGATGCTCCGCCGTAACCTCATGCGCCGAAAGTTCCATGGGTAGTAGTGGATTGCCGCCATAGCTCCACTTCATCCGGGCATGCAGATCTCGTGCTTCGGCGCGATAGCGCGCCTGCTCCTCAGCCGTATGCGCGACATTCTTAGCCGGCGTAGCGTAATGTGGAGTTCTTTGGAACACCGTCAAGCCGGTTGAGACCTTGGCAATTTCGGGAATGACTTGAATGCCGCTCGATCCGGTGCCGATCACGCCGACTTTCTTGCCAGTGAAGTCAACATTGTGATGGGGCCAATGCGCGGTGAAATAAACTTCACCGCGATAATCGTCGTATCCTTTGAAATTAGGCTTGTTAGCTGC
The DNA here is from genome assembly GCF_023554105.1 of Brucella sp. 21LCYQ03. GTDB lineage: Bacteria > Pseudomonadota > Alphaproteobacteria > Rhizobiales > Rhizobiaceae > Brucella. The sequence continues at coordinate 10,856 of NZ_JAMJWE010000038.1, read as the reverse complement.
TGATAGCGCTCCGGCGGCAGAAATGACGAAACGTGCGCGAACGCTATCTCCGTTGTCTGTCTTGGCGATCCACTTTTTATCGGATTCATTCCATTTGAGGCTCAACACCCGTGTGTTGAACTTGATGTTCTTGCGAACGTCAAGCTTATCAGCTGCAAAGTTAATATAACGAAGAATCTCGGGCTGCGTTGGATATTTTTCGGTATAATTCCAAGTATTGATGAGCTCATCGTTGAAGGTGTAACAGTAGACTTGGCTGAGCGAATCTACACGGGCACCCGGGTAACGATTTGTGTACCAGACACCTCCGAGATCCTCAAATGCTTCCAGACCCTGGACCGTCAAGCCAAGATCATCTCTGATTTTGTGAATGCTGTAGATACCGGCCAGGCCAGCACCGATAACCAGCACGTCAACGTCACTGTCCAGTACATCCCCAGTGTCAAGATGAGAGCTATTGCCTTCCGACATGATGTTTTCCTTCATTGATCATTCATTTAGTGGGAGCAGTCCGCTCTCACCAGAAGATGGTTCCACCATCCACAACGATCGACTGACCGGTGATGAAGTCGGAATCCGGGGAGGACAAGAAGCGGGAGATACCGACAAGATCTTCCGGTACAGAGGGTCGACCAAGGGCCGCGGTCGAAGCGAATTTCTCGAAGGCTTCGTTGTGCTTGTTCGTAAGGCCGGATTCGACAAATCCTTCGTCGATCTTCTTCCACATGTCAGTGGCGACATTGCCGGGGCAGATTGAATTCACGCGAATCCCATGCTTGCCGAATGTTCGGGCCGCAGCCTGCGTCAATGCGATGACACCAAACTTGCTGGCGCAATAGTGAGCAAGCGGTTCGGTGCCGAGGCGGCCACCGATCGATGCAGTATTGATAATCTTGCCGCCGTTGCCCTGTTTGATGAACGTTGTGATGGCTTCCTGCATGGCAATGAGCACGCCGAGACCGTTTACGTCATGCATCACGCGCCAGTCCTGATCGGATATTTCCAGAAAAGGCTTAACCTGAACAATGCCAGCATTGTTAAAAATAGCATGGAGTTCACCGTGCGCCTCTGTCGAAGCATCAATCATTTTGCGAACGCCTTCACGGTCGCATACGTCAACCGTGACCGCGATCGCCTTTCCGCCTGCGTTGCGGATTTTCTGTGCGGTCGCTTCAGCTATTTCGGTCGAAAGATCAGCGACGGTAATAAGTGCGCCATCGCTTGCGAGGCCCTCCGAGATTGCTGCTCCGATGCCACGGCCAGCGCCCGTCACGATGATGTTCTTATCTTTAATCTTGGTCACGATAGTATCCAGTTCTGTCTGTAATATCGGCGTAGCTGTTCATTGCCCCGCCGGAGCGGGACATTACTTTCAGTTGATAGTGAAGCTTCTACTTTGTCCGAAACAGAACGTTTGTCGGAATAGGCTTACCGAAGCGATAGGTATCAAGCGCTACCGGCTTCCGGTCCTTGAAGCCAAGCATTACGATCTCGGCATCGCGCTGGATATGCCATTCCGGAGTGAAGCTCATCGGGCCGATGATTGTTGGAGCGTCTTTAAGCGTTTCCAGCTCCTGAACCACGCTGGCACCATCGGTATTGCCTACCTTTGATACAGCGGCACCCCAAAGTTCCATGAAGGGATAAATAGGAACACCATACATGGTTGCGGGAGCCTCGCCGAACTTTTCCTTAAAGCGGTCTATGTAAGCATTAACCTCTGGTCTGGGATCATTGCCGTGCACGGAAGCCTGAACAGGTACATAAAGGTTGTCCAGATTAGGAACGGCATCTGTCCAGTAAGTACCGTCAAAAGATGATGTTGCAATAATTGGCATGGTCAAACCAGCTGAGCGCAACTGGAGAACGGCACTAGCACCGCCGGGAATCCATGAGCATAGCGCAATTACATCAGGCTTTTTTGGCAGACTGAGAATACGAGTTATTTGAGATTGAATGGAAAGGTCATCATTTTTAAAGGTATCTGACCCAATTGATTCCATACCCATTTCTTTTGCTGCCCATTCAAATCCGGCACATACTGACTTATCGAACTCTGTGGTCGTATCCAGAAGCGAATAATACGTCTTGGCGCCGTGTTTTGAATTGATCCAACCGGCACCAGCAGCACCCTGCACCTGAGCCGCGATCGTTGAGGTGAATGCTAAAGCACCTGCGCCCTGCACCCCAGCCTTCGGGTCCATTGCACAAAGAAATACCGATGGGATGCCCGCTCTTTGCGCGGCGCTGGCTGCAGGCACGCCCTGGTCATAGTCACAAGACACAACCAAAAGATCGACACCTTGATCGACGAGTTCTTGCCCCGCTCGACTGCCCTGCGCTCTGTCCGTCTTTGTGTCTACAGTAATTGATTTAATCTGGCGGCCCAGCAAGCCACCTTTTGCGTTCTGGTCGTCAATCCAGAGCTTTACTGATTTGGTACCATCACTATCGTAGGCTGCCATGAATCCCGACTCGGCGATCGCGAGCCCGATTAGAATTTCGTCTTCCTTAGCGTGAGCGGGAGAAAAGAACGATAATGCAGCTACAGTCGTGAGGGCTTTGAGAAGAGTTTTACCAATAGTCATTTCTTATATATTCCCCTTTTTTGATTATTATGGCGATATTTGTTTAGAAAGTACGCCCCCCGTCGGAGCGAAGATCGGTTACAAGCATGTGCCCAGGCTCATGCGTAATTGCCAGAGAAGGTCTTGCACGCAAAATTGCCGTCTGGGGAGTTACGCCACAGGCCCAAAAAACAGGAACCTCTCCAGGCAGAATATCCGGTGCATCACCAAAGTCAGGTTTCATAATATCCTTGATTCCGATAATGCTTGGATCTCCAAAGTGTATCGGGGCGCCGTGCGCCTCAGGCATCTGAGCTGAGAGGATCATTGCCTGAATAGCGCTTTTGGGTGCAAAAGGGCGCATCGAAACCACCATTGGCCCGCCGAAGCATCCCGCAGTTACTGTTTCCACGTCTGTGACATACATCGGAACATTTTTGCCATTATCCATGTGCCGAACAGGTATATTCGCTTTTACGAGTGCATCTTCGAACGAAAAAGAACAGCCTAATACGAATGTTACGAGGTCGTCGCGCCAAACTGAACTAAGATCGCTGACAGTTTCGGCATGAATACCATCCCGGAAAATACGATATTTTGGTACATCAAAGCGTATATCAATTTCGCTACCTAAACGAGCGAGCGAAACATCGCCAGGTTCACTAACATCGAGGATTGGAGCCGGCTTCGGATTGAGGACGCAAAACCTCAGAAAATCTTCCGCATCTTTTTTGGGAAGAATAACCAAATTGCCTTGCTGATACCCGGGAGCAACTCCGGAGGTTGAGGTTGTTAACTCACCTTTGCGGGAAGCTAACCGAGCAGAGCGAGCATTGTCATATATATTACGTATACTTGGCATGGTCATGGTGAATCGCACTTAGCCGTGGAACATGTACCTATACTTGCACCAAGAATCGATTAGTCAATTTCCGAATTTTCATGAGAAATGATGAATTTATTTTATTGATACAAAATCTGGAAATCACTTAAGCTGTCCGGAAATCGGACTCATCCATACGAGACTTGTGCCATTGCGAGGCGACGGTGAAAGCTATCTCCCCTACGAGGGCGACTTCATAGTTTTCAGGTGCATCCAACCAACTAGCGAAAAATGAGAGTGATGGTATGGATACATCGCATTCCAGAACCTTCAATGTACCATCAGCAATCTCACTAAAAACTAGGTCTAGTGGGATTATGGCAACCCCCATTCCATCTAAGGCCATCTTAATCGCTGTCGCCATGGAGGCACTTGCATGGATTTTAACACGAGAAAATGACGAGTGATTGAAAAGCGATTTGACGACCTCGTAGGGCTGCGTCTTCCTCGAAAAAGTAATGATTGGATATGATGCGATATCGCTGATCGTAACCGTTTTTGGTAATTTCAAATCTGATTTAGCTATGAAACCAATAGGGTACTCACAGAGCAATCTATTGCATGCGCGGGGCGCGGACACAGCACCTTGAAGAAACGCTATATCGATTTCCTGATTTAACAGCATAGCCTGTAGATTAAGCGATATATCAACCTCAATCTCAATTGAAAGCTGAGGATAGACTTCGCTCACCTTTTTGATGAAATCAGGCAACCAAGTCTGAACAATACTTTCCGCGGCTCCAAGGCGAACGACGCCTCTAACTGCAGCTTTGTCGCGGATTTGCGAGAGCATCTCAGCCCTGAGTGCGAGCATTTTTTCTGCATAGCTTAGCATAATTCTGCCATGGGCCGTTGGTGATGCATGCCGTCCGTCGCGAACTAGAAGCTTAGCTCCAACCTGATCTTCAAGTTGGGTGATTCTGTGAGAAATTGCGGGTTGGGTCGTGCTTAACTTCTCCGCAGCCTTTCTGAAGCTACCGAGTGAAGCCACCCAAACAAGTGTCTCAAGTCCTCTAAAATCAACCATTAGGCTCCCCCTATTATCTTTGTTCGAACTCAAATAATGTATTTCGATTAAAAAAATTTATCAATTAGCATGAAAATTAATATTTTGACTTATCGTGAAATGATCGCTTAACTTTCAAAAAAATAAATAAGGGGTTCGATAATGTTTCAGCCAATAGCTGATTTCGACTTCGTTGTCGGAATGCGTGAATTCAACGTCCACTCAGGATCGGGCTCTTCCTCCTCGTCTTTGTCGAAACTCGGAGGTTAAAATGGACCCGCGTACGAATATTTATGATTTAACAGGCCGGGTCGCTATGGTTACGGGCTCTGCTCGAGGTATAGGCCTTTCAATCGCTGCAAAACTTGCTGGATTCGGCGCGAAAGTTGTGATGACCGATATTGATGAGGAGGCAGTAAACAATGCCGCAGAATCTATTGGAAATAATGCAGTAGGACACAGGCTGGATGTTACAGACTCTCACGCCTTAAGTCGTTTAATGAAACTAATTGGAAGCTGTCCTGATATTCTTGTTAACAATGCAGGAATTAGCATGGCTTCTCCAACGTCGGAAACATCTGACCAAGATTGGCGCAAAGTGCTGTCTGTAAATCTTGAAGGTGTTTTTTTCTGCTGTCGCGAGGTCGGCACTAAAATGGCGGAGCGAGGGACGGGATCTATAATCAATATAGGGTCTATGTCAGGAAAAATCGCCATACAGGACACGGTAGTAACCGCTTACAATGCGAGTAAAGCTGGTGTCCATATGCTCACGAAGTCCCTGGCTGCTGAATGGGCTACTTCCGGAGTGCGCGTAAACGCAGTAGCTCCAGCCTTTATCGAAACCGAAATGACCGGGACCTATCCTACAAAAACGATCGAGAAATGGCGCCAGCTCACCCCAATGGGCCGTTTCGGGCGTCCGGACGAAGTTGCCTGTGCTGTGCACTTTCTGGCAAGCGATGCGGCGAGCTACATCACAGGTACTGTGCTGATGGTGGATGGCGGTTACACTAGCTGGTAAGTAATCCCACAGATACTGATGTTTAGACAGAAGTATCTCCATTGCCAAGGTGTCCGGACTAACGTGCATTTTCATTTAATACTCTGCGACCGATGTAGGAACAGATGGTAGAAGATCAAACGCGAAAAGAACTTGTGGCAAATAACGTTTCGGTTCGGTTTGGCGGATTAGTAGCGCTCAGCAACATAAGCCTGTCGTTGAGACCGCAAGAAATCGTGGGGCTGATTGGTCCCAACGGCGCAGGGAAGACAACCCTGGTTAACTGCCTCAGCGGTTTCCAAAAATTAAGCGAGGGTCATATAACAGTGAACGGAGCAGACGCTTCTAGATGGTCTGCTGCTAATTATCGTCTGAATGGTGTTGCTCGTACATTTCAATCGGGACGTCTTTTCGCGGATCTCTCTGTGAGAGAGAATATAGAGGTTCCAATGGTAGCGCTGGGCATGTCGCGCGCTCGTGCTCGCCGCGATTCAACCGCTCTCTTAGAACGGCTCGGTCTCGGTTCTGTCGGAGATAAAGATGCCTCTACTCTACCGTACACAGACGAACGTCGCGTAGGTATCGCGAGAGCTTTGGCAATGAACCCGACATACATGCTTTTGGACGAACCAGCCGCGGGGATGTCGGACAGCGAATGTCATGAGCTAATGGAAGTAATCAAAGTACTTCCTACAGAATTTGGCTGCGGGGTTTTGCTGATTGAACATAATATGACGGTGGTCATGAGCGTGAGTAATCGGCTTCATGTTCTTGATGTGGGAAAGACATTGGCAGAGGGCAGTGCCGACGAAGTCCGTAACAATACAGCGGTAATCGAAGCATATCTGGGAGCAGAACTTTGATTTCTCATTCGCGCGATATACTCGAAGTATCAAACTTAACAGTTTCATATGGGAAGATGACAGCAGTCAGAGGCATATCATTTTCTCTCAGACCTGGGTCGATCACCGTGATTGTCGGACCCAATGGCGCTGGAAAGTCAACGATAATGAAAGCGATTGCCGGAGGCGTAAGATTCTCAGACGGAGACATTTTATTGGACGGCAACTCCTTCCGGGGCAAAAAACCGGAAATGATTGCAACGTTAGGTGTTTCTCTGGTTCCAGAAGGAAGACATGTTTTTCCAAGCATGAGCGTCCGCGAAAACCTTATCGTCGCGTCTTACATGCGGAAGGATCGTGAAAATATTCCTGAAGATTTCGAGCGAATGCTGCAACTGTTTCCTCGGCTTCGTGAAAGGCTCTCACAGGCCGCAGGTAAACTGTCAGGTGGCGAGCAACAGATGCTTGTTATCGCTCGCGCGTTGATGACACGTCCCTCACTATTGATGATTGATGAGCCGTCACTTGGACTGGCGCCTAAGGTAGTTGATGAAGTTTATGAAACTCTTTTAGCTTCACGCGCTTTGACTAACTTGACACTTCTTATCAACGAGCAAACATCGAAACGCGCGCTTCGCGTTGCTGACGAGATACATGTGCTACGCGAAGGGTCGATACGACTCAGTGGCTCTGCGGCCAGCATGAAGGAAGGCACAGCACTTTCCGACGCATATTTTGGCCACTCGTCGTCCCATGAATCGGTATCAAATGAGGTCGTATAGTGAGCTACTTCATCCAAACATTTTTTGACGCTATAAGCCTCGGAAGTCTATATGCTCTTGTTGCCCTTGGTATTGGGCTTCTATTCGGTATTCTTCGTCTTATAAACTTCGCTCATGGCGAATTCATTACGATCGGCGCATACAGTTTGATCGTTCCTTCATCGGCAGTAACAGCTACCGCCTTTATCGGTTCACTTCCCATCTGGGTTTTAGTGCCAGCCGTCTGTTGTGTGGTTGTTGGATTTGCATTGCTTTCAGACCGCTTGGTCTTTTCACGTCTTAGAAGAGCACATCCTGCAACTCTCATGGTTGCATCCTTTGCACTTGGATACGTGGTCCAAAATATTATTCTTATGATTTATAGCGGGCGATCAAAGTCTATTGGGCTCTGGCCTTCACTATCTCAGATCATTGAAATAGCTGGCGTCAGAATTCCTGCGCTTCAGTTCGTCGTTATCATTACAACCGTAGTCCTTCTTGTCGCGCTAACATTATTCCTTCACAAAACCAGGTACGGCATTCAAATGCGAGCCGCATCGGAAGACTTTACAATGGCGCGTTATCTTGGGGTAAAAGGTAACTTCGTTATTGGCCTTGCTTTTGCCATAAGTGGGATCATGGCAGCAGCGGTGTCTCTACTACTTGTAGCGCAAACGGGTGTTCTTTCGCCGACAATGGGCGCTTCAGTGATAACCTACGCCTTCATAGCCACAGTTATTGGCGGCATGGGAAGCTTAACCGGAGCTGTCCTTGGTGCTCTCGCAGTCGGAATGGCAAGCTCGTTTTTGCAAGCTTATCTTCCTATCGATCTGCGTTCTTTTAGAGATGCTTTCCTCTTTGGTTTGCTGTTCCTTTTTCTCGCATTCCGCCCAGGCGGAATTATCCGAGTAAAAGCACTGGAAGAACGGATTTAAGGATTTTGCTATGTTGAACTCTTCTATTAGATACCTGTGGCCAGTTCTAGTTATTGTACCCCTACTTTTGATACTCGCCCTCGTAAGTAATTCCCTTGGAGGCTCTATGCCTCAGGTTATCACTGAAATGATGATCCGTATCATTATTGTGGTCGGCGTTTATATATTTGTTGGAAATTCCGGTGTTTTGTCTTTCGGGCATGTGGGCTTTGTAGCAATTGGGGCATATGCCTCGGTATGGTTTACGTGTTGTACGCTTCCAATGGTCAAGCCTTTATACATGTCAGGACTGCCGACATTACTTCAGGACAACAGCTATCCTCTTTATGCAGGCATTCTCGCTGCGGCGGGCGTATCCGCCATCGTTGCAGCTTGCGTTGGAGTACTGATAGTACGTTTGAGTGGAATAGCTGCTTCAATTGCAACTTTTGCATTTCTGGCAATCGTCTTCGCAGTCTACAGCAATTGGGAATCCGTTACCGGTGGAACTGCATCAATATCCAATATTCCCGTCGATATTGGACCTTATGCAGCAGCAGTCGGAGCGGTATGCGCAGTATTAGTCGCCTTTGCTTTCCAGTCATCGCGTTATGGTTTAATGCTCAAGGCAAGTCGTGACGAAATCGTTGCAGCTCGTTCGTCGGGCATAAACGTTGGTTATGCAAGATTCGCAGCTTGGATGCTTAGTGCGGTAATTGCCGGTGTAGGAGGTGCGTTTTATTCTTCTTTTATGGGTGTACTTTCAGTCGATACATTCTATCTCACGATGACATTTCTCGTTTTAGCAATGTTAATTGTCGGTGGCCTGCAAAGTCTTTCCGGAGCGGTAATAGGTGTTATTTTGTTAACTGGTGTCACTGAAGTCCTGCGCGTGCTGGAGACAGATAACGCAATTGTGCAACTTCCTAAAGGTCTACAAGAAGTTGGTTTGGGCATTGTGATGATAGTCATTCTAGTTATGCGGCCGAAAGGGATCATGAACGGACGCGAATTCACTCTGCCGACGAGAAATATTAAGTAGTTCAGAGTATTTCATATTGGGGAAATTTTGTTAAAATTCCCCAATATATTGTTATTTTATCCGATAGATCTTATTTTGTAAAATATCGAAAAATCTCCCCAAGTATCTTAAATCGAAAACATTGCGGTGAATTTCAACGAGTAAAATGGTGGCAGCTCATCTGTGTTTAGTTAGCTTAGCTGAGTCAATACTTTAGAATAATATTATTTAGGATCACAGTAGCACTTTTTCGCAAAAGTGAGTTGGGGTCAACAATCTAACTTTTCGCCATCATACCATTGACGAAACCAATATACCTAATAAATATACTTTCTTTGGACTATGCCCGCATAGTCGGCTGGCGAATATAACGTATGCATGCGTCATCCAAAGGCCTTGATAATCGCTCATTACGTTACCATCAACCATTATAATAGCATATTTATAGCATGGCTCCGCTCCTCTCATCTTTATTTACAATCTAGAGATTAAGGCCTTTATGATGACTGCAATTCCTTGACCTCCACCGAGGCACATTGTTGCTAACCCGTAATGTCCAGAACAACGCTCCAACCCATGGACCAACTTGGTCATTATAATCGCACCTGACGCACCAATAGGGTGTCCTAAAGCTATCGCACCGCCATTTGGGTTAAGCTTGTCTTGCGGAAAGTTGAGTGTTCTGGACACAGCAGATGCTTGTGCTGCAAATGCTCCATTGCTTTCAATCACGTCAAGGTCTTCAACAGTCAGATCGGCTCTTCTAAGAGCTTGCTGAACTGCAGGAATTGGACCAAGCCCCATGAGGCGGGGATCGACGCCCCCGAGACCGGTGGAAAGAATGCGCGTCATTGGCTTTGCACCACGAGAAAGCGCATGAGACTCTGACTCAAGAATGAGCGCTGCTGCACCATCATTAATGCTGCTTGCGTTTCCTGCCGTTACCGTTCCATTATTCGCGAATGCGGGACGAAGTTTGGAAAAGTCTTCTAATTTTAGCTCCGTACGCACATGTTCGTCATGGGCAAATGTCTCCTCTAGGCGTCGACGCTTGACGACAATAGGTAAAATTTCACGCGAAAATCAGCCTTCTTTTTGCGCATTTTCAGCACGGTGATGCGAAAGAAGTGCGATGCGGTCTTGCTCTGCGCGATCAATACTTTCGTTCTCGGCTGTTATGCCCATGTGGCCATTGCCAAACGGATCTGTTAATGCCCTGATCAACATGTCTGTTCCTGTCAGATCGCCCAATTTATGTCCAAACCGTAAACCGCCCATCAGGTGCCCGGCTCAGCTTATAGATTCAGCACCACCCGCGAGAACGGCTTTTGCATATCCCATGTTGATTTGCTCTGATGCTGTCATCAACGCTTGTAATCCTGATCCACATAGGCGGTTAAGCGTTAACGCTGGCGCAGAAGAGGAATGCCAGCACGAGGGGAGACGACACGCGAAAGATACATATCCTCTGGAACCGTGTGGATTACATTTCCAAAAATGACTTGTTAACTTCGGAAGCTTGAATGCCTGAACGACGGATTGCCTCTTCGGCCACTAGTGTTCCGAGGTCGCAAGGCCAGAGTTGAGAAAGGCTGCCGCCGAAATCGCCTATGCCGTACGTACAGCCGACATAATAACTGCCTTTTCAAGCATTCTGCTCAACTCCTGAATCTTTCCGAGCAATTAGAGTAACAAGGCATTGTATAGCGTGCCTCACTTAATCGTATTCAAACGACACGCTATAGGTGTTTGTTTTTATGCATGCCGGTATCGGATCGCAGCGAGATGAAATCAGTCTGGACTTGCCCTTATTTAGTGGAGAGGTTCTGTCACTAATTTGCGGTTTATCATCTCGAACT
>NZ_JAMJWE010000379.1 GCF_023554105.1 Brucella sp. 21LCYQ03 | reverse complement strand
TCGGCGTAAAAAACAACTTGCTCAGGAAAGTAGCGAATATTACCAACTTAACAAGGCGTTGGGCAATGTTCGTAAAGAAACTAAAGATCTTCTGGCCGAGATGTTCAAATTGGAACGCCAGGGCAGGGGTAATACTGTGGCGTATGAACAGCTCCGTCGAAAAGCCGAAGAGCTAACCAAACAAACCCAATACCTCGATCGTGGAATTAAGAAGATTGATGCTACTCTAGGTTTACATCAGCGTAATGTCGGTAATTATGGCGATGCTCTTAGCCAAATTTCACCAATATTTTCATCTGTCAATGGAGCACTACAATTGTTAGGAACTTCAATACATGAATTAGCGGAAGGGGGAGGAAGTTCTATAACCGAATTAGGTCAAATAATCCTTGAGTTCGGATCGAAGATAGGCAGATTTCTTTTAACGCCTATTGGGTTAGTGATTACAGTGTTAGGTGGTTTGTTTATGCTTTTTAAAGCTAATAAACAACCCGTTATTGATTTTAACAGTGGTTTACTTGACGTAAGCAAGACTACCGCCCTAGCTGGTGCGGAGTTGCAATCCCTTTCCGATG
>NZ_JAMJWE010000378.1 GCF_023554105.1 Brucella sp. 21LCYQ03 | reverse complement strand
ATTAAAATTGAAATTTATAATCCTTTCAGGATATAAAATTTTTAGAGGAAGACAAAATATATTACCAATGAATGATGTTTTAAAAGAACATATAGCAGAAATAATTGAGCTTAATGATGACGATTATCATGTGATAGCTGAATATTTCCGCACCATAAAATTCCGTAAATGGCAATTTGTGATTCAGGAAAATCAGACAGTTGACAAAATCTATTTTGTATTAGAAGGCTTATTACAAAGTAGTTTTGTTGATAATTATGCTAGAGAGCATATCCTACATTTTGCGACTAAAAATTGGTGGATCACCGATTTTCAGGCGTATTTTAAACGAGAAGTGTCGACTGCTGCTGTTCAATGCTTAGAAGATTGCGTTTTATTAAGTATTTCGTTTGACGATGTAGATAAGCTTTGTAAAGCAAAACCTCAAATGGAACGTTTCTTTAGAATGAAATGCAATAATGCCTATTTGGCACTTCAAAGCCGAATTATCTCACTTATGTCAAATTCTGCAAAAGAGCGTTACAGTAATTTTATTAAAGAAAATCCAGATCTCTTCCAGAAACTATCAAAAAAGC
>NZ_JAMJWE010000377.1 GCF_023554105.1 Brucella sp. 21LCYQ03 | reverse complement strand
CAACATCAAAGCATTCTTAGGTACGAATACCTTTGGGGTAAATGAGATGCCAGAAATTGACCTATTGATCATCAGTCATGACCACTGGGATCATCTAGACTATGCCACCATACGCGCGTTGGAACCAAAAATGAAACGTGTATTGACTGGACTCGGTGTCGGCGCACATTTTGAAGGCTGGGGATATCCGGCTACTAAAATCACCGAATTGTATTGGGGAGAAACAGCAGATATTGAAGGTTTGCATTTTACCAGTTGTACCGCCCGTCATTTTTCAGGACGCTGGCTAACGCGTAATACCAGCCTGTGGTCTTCCTTCGCGGTGCGATCCAGTAATCTTAATATCTACCTCGGTGGCGACAGCGGATATGGTAGTCATTTTAAGAAAATTGGGGCAGCATTGGGACCGTTTGACTGGGCAATCCTAGAAAACGGACAATACAATACTTCCTGGCGATACATCCATATGCTACCCGACGAGGTAGTGCAAGCAAGCCAGGATTTACGTGCCCAAAAATTAATTCCGGTACACTCCGCCAAGTTTGTGTTGTCTATACACGATTGGGATGAGCCCT
>NZ_JAMJWE010000376.1 GCF_023554105.1 Brucella sp. 21LCYQ03 | reverse complement strand
AAAGCGTTCCTTTAATCGTTTGTTGCAATTTCTTAGCCCAACCATACGCATTAGGACCATTTTTAGAAATCTTGGCTAGCACACTTACCAAATCGTCTCTAAATCGATTGTAGCTTTTAGATGTGGTAATGTTGGTAAGGTAGTCCTTCAGTGCACCCACATTAGGGTCGATAGACATGCAATTATCATTTAAGATCACCAAAATATTGGATTTCTCAATACCGGCATGATTAAGTGCTTCGAAAGCCATCCCACCAGTGAGAGCTCCATCACCAATGACTGCTACGTGCTGACGATCGTGCTCTCCTTTATAAGCAGAAGCTACTGCCATCCCCAATGCGGCGGATATAGAAGTGGAAGAATGTCCTACTCCAAAAGCATCGTATTCACTCTCTGATCTTTTCGGAAATCCCGAAAGACCACCTATCACGCGGTTCGTATGAAAATTTTCTCTTCTTCCTGTCAGTATTTTATGTCCGTAAGCCTGGTGTCCAACGTCAAATACAATTTGGTCATAGGGTGTATTAAGGACGTAGTGCAAGGCTACTGTTAATTCCACAACTCCTAAACTCGCTG
>NZ_JAMJWE010000375.1 GCF_023554105.1 Brucella sp. 21LCYQ03 | reverse complement strand
ATTCTATACTGAAGCAGCCTTGGTAACGCTATTGGCTATTGTACTGGGGTACGGAATGGCGCTATTGTTGGCTCCTTATTTCGAAAAAATTACGCAAACAAGCTGGAGTTATCAGGCATTATGGAATCCACAATTATTGGGTATTACCTTCGCACTTTGGATAGGCATCACACTATTGGCAGGTAGTTACCCTGCTTATTATATGAATAGGATTAGTCCTCTCATCTTGATGAACAAAAGCGCCCTAAAGAATGTATTTGCTAATCGCATGCGCCGTATTTTGGTAGTGTGCCAATTCACGGCTTCTATTATTCTATTAGCTTCCATTATTATCATAGCACAGCAAATGCGCTATGTTCAACAGAAAGACCTGGGTTACAAGCCTGAAGGGATGGTTGCTGTCTCCATCAATTCTGTCTCTTCCAAAGCACAATTCCAATCTTTAAGCGACGGGCTTCGTAGTCTGGCTTCTACGACTGATTTGGTAGCGGCACAAAGCTTGATGGGTATGCGCGAGAGTGGAAAAAATGTCTCCAAAAGAGTTAGCGATAAAAACGGCTTGGATGTATTGACAAAT
>NZ_JAMJWE010000374.1 GCF_023554105.1 Brucella sp. 21LCYQ03 | reverse complement strand
CGTACCAAATTTTGCGGCCAGCTAAAGTCGATACGCCAGCACTTTTAAAAGTGATTTTTTTGACGGGGTACTTGCTCACGATATTTCCTTGAGAACCACGTCCTTTGATGGCAATATCTGCAAAATTGACATCGAAAGTGAGTTTTCTCAATTGCGAATGCGGTTTGAGCTGGATATTTACCGTCTCTGCTTCTCCATTGGCATTCGCGGTGAAGTACAGTACTTTGGAACCTTTAGTGCCTTTACTGATATCGTAAGGTTTATCGCGTGTAACACCGGTGACGGCGAAGCGCTTCACGTAATTAGTACCTGTGGTACCATCTTTATAAATAGCATTGTAGGTAGTGCGATCGTCTCCTTTTTTGAAAACGGCAACATGGATAATATCTTTTCCAACAAATATTTTGTCTTGAATCTTATTGATAGAGTATTTACCATCGGCTCGGAAGGTAATGATGTCGTCAATGTCCGAGCATTCCGATACAAACTCATCTTTACGCATGTTTGTACCGATAAAGCCTTCTTCCCGATTTACATAAAGCTTGGCATTTGCCAGGGCAACCTGTGCCGCTTCTAC
>NZ_JAMJWE010000373.1 GCF_023554105.1 Brucella sp. 21LCYQ03 | reverse complement strand
GACTAGACTTTTCCCTGTTTAATGACCGCCTATCAGGTAATCTGGAATATTATCAGATGAATTCTACGGATCTATTGGTCTTACGCAGCCTGCCAAATGTTATCGGTTTTGATAATGTGATGGACAATTTAGGGGAAGTGCGGAATCGGGGTTTTGAGGTTACTTTGAACTCTTTAAATATTTCCCGAGAGAATTTTAGCTGGCGCTCCACCGCTTTGTTTCAACTGAATCGTAATGCGATTAAGCATATCTACCGCGATTATGGTCCCGATGGCCAAGAGCTCAACGATATCCAAAACCGCTGGTTCATCGGGCAACCGATTGATGCCATCTGGGATTGGAAAGCCCAAGGGATTTATCAATTGGGGCAAGAAGAAGAAGCCGCCCGTTATGGTCTTCAACCGGGAGATTATCGATTAGAGGATGTGAACGGCGATGGCCGGTTCAGCAATGCAGACCGCCAGTTTTTAGGCTTTACAGAACCTAGATACCGTTGGTCTTTCCGAAATGATTTTCAATTCCTAAAGAACTTCTCGGCTTCGATCTCTATGTATGCATTATGGGGGCATTAATCTCCT
>NZ_JAMJWE010000372.1 GCF_023554105.1 Brucella sp. 21LCYQ03 | reverse complement strand
AAAGAACAAAAACATCATCACCAAGATCATGATCAACGAAACCATCAGGAAATTGCCAAAGAGCACCAACCCTTGCTTACCCCCCATCTGCGATTCATTCTCATAGACACGACGTAGGGATTCCAGCTTCTGAATGATTTCATTATTAATCACCTTACCTTGCTCGACAATGAGCTCATCCCGCTGTACAATACCGCGGGTAGTAGAAATATTTGATAAGGCTGCCTGCTCCGCTTTCTCGGTCTGCCCTTCATTAAATACAAGATTTACAGCAACGTAATTTTTCAGCAAGTCAGCTAACCATTTCTTTTGCTGCACGAAACGATTTCGATCAACAGTCCGTTCTATGTAGGTATACGCCCCTTCTATCGTGAAGCTGTTCGCTGTATTACGCTGTTGCGCCACATTCTCCTCCACGAGTATAAAGTTATATTCTGCCTCCGACCCCGACGCCGAAGTATTGCCTTTCAATTGATAACGACTATTCAACGAAATCACACCCCGCTTGTATACATAGTCTAAAATAGCCGTTCCTACACCGCGATAGCGTTCTATATCTTGTGAAGTCAATGTATCTA
>NZ_JAMJWE010000371.1 GCF_023554105.1 Brucella sp. 21LCYQ03 | reverse complement strand
CGTAATAGCAATTAAAGATCCGCGTATAAAGTTTGGAACGGTGGTGGTCACAGTAGCTCTTAAATTAGTACCAAACTGCTCCGCCGCAATAGTCACAAATGTTGCCCAATAACCAGAGGCAAATCCCAACAGCAAACTTAATAGAATAAAACCTTCTGGAGTTACACCAAAAGAATTAAGGTAAATCCCTACAGAAATCGCTGTTAGCACTAGAAAAATGAACATCACTTGTTTTCTGGACTTTAGTAATTGACATAAAAGACCAGCCACCACATCTCCTACCGAAATTCCAATATAACAATACATAATTCCTTTACCAGCATCTAACACACCAGTGGCATTTAAAGCCTTTCCAAACTCTGGCGAGAAGGTGATTAATACACCAACAACATACCATAGAGGCAAGCCAATTAAAATACAACACAAATATTTCTTAAATCTCGCCCAATTGTTGAACAACATGAAGAAGTTGCCACGTTGCACTGATTTATCGGCAGCCTCCTTAAACATGCCCGATTCTACCAGGCCAATACGTAATGTTAGCAATAGAAGGCCCATACCTCCTCCGATAAAAAAGC
>NZ_JAMJWE010000370.1 GCF_023554105.1 Brucella sp. 21LCYQ03 | reverse complement strand
CCAATGCCTTTTACGGTGTAAATATACTTCGTGTCGGCAGTTTCCAGTTTATTGCGGAGATACGATATGTACACGTCTACTACGTTGGTTTGGCTATCAAAATGGATGTTCCAGACCGCATTTAGAATTTGTAGCCGACTGAGTGCCATATTTTTGTGGTCAACTAGGTATTTAAATAGTTTGAATTCACGTGGCGAAAGCTCAATAGCTACCCCTCCTCTACTTACCTGATATTGGTTCAGGTCGATCTGCAAATCGGCCACTTCCACCACATTCGATCTTAGCGTGATTTGGGGGCTTTGCTGGCGGCGCGTTAATGCATGAATACGCGACAATAGCTCTGCAAAATGAAAAGGTTTGGTCATATAATCATCTGCTCCGGAATCCAGCGCTGAAACTTTGTCATTGACAGTTTGTAACGCACTCAGCATCAATACCGGCACCATGATTTTCTTGTAACGAAGCGATTGGACCAGCTGAATACCGTCCATCTTAGGCAGCATCACATCTACAATCATCATATCCCACGACATCTCTATATAATGATCGAGTACCTCCTCTGCATTTTTTGAAAGCGTC
>NZ_JAMJWE010000037.1 GCF_023554105.1 Brucella sp. 21LCYQ03 | reverse complement strand
GGATCAAGGCACGGGCAAGTGCGATGGACAAATGGGATTTTCCAGTGCCAGTTCCTCCAACGAGGACGATATTGTGCTGCTCGGCAAGGAAAGCTCCGCTCGCGAGCTGGCGCACCAGTCCCTCGTTGACCGGCGTGTCAGTAAAGTCGAAGTCGTCGATGTCCTTGGCCAGCGGCAGCTTTGCGACGGTGATCTGGTATTTGATTGAGCGCGCCTGTTTCTCGGCGATCTCCGACTGCAACAGGTCGCAGACAATGCGCGGTGGCTCGTGCTGGCGCTTGATGCCAGAGGCCATGATCTCGTCATAGGCACTGCGCATGCCGTAAAGCTTCAGCGTGCTCATCATGTCGAAGATTTGAGATCGTTCCATATCAGCTTGCCCTCCTGAGGCTGTCGTAACGGGCGCAATCGGCCAAAGGTTCATGCGTTAGGTGAAGCGCATCGGGGATGGAAAGAATGGCGGCGGGCTGTGGGTCTCGCTTGCGAGCCAGAATGTTGATGATCACAGCCGCGGAAAATACGCCTTGATCAAGCGCCTCCTGGCAAGCCGCTTCGACTGTAGGAAGACCGTCGATACCGACACATTCCAGGATCGACACCATCTGTCGGTCCCCATCATGCATGCTTTTAAGCTTCCGTCGAACATGCTCCATGGAAGCTGGCAGAACCCAATCAAGGAATGGTGCACCGTTCCTCAGTGCTCCCGGTTTGCGTGTCAGGACCGGAACATAATGCCATGGATTATAAATTGTCTCGCCACGACCAAAGCAGCGTTCATGCTGGCCTATCTCGACACCATTTTGCCGTATGACGATGCGGTCGGCATAAGCATGGATCTCGGCTGGGCGGCCAACGGCAGTCGACAGCACCGAATATTTGTTGTTGTCGAAACGCACGAGACAAGTTTTGCCGATCGAGGCCTGTATCGCGTGGAAGCCATCGAACTTGCCGGGATAGCCGACCAGATGGGACTTCTCCTCTTCGAACACCTCCCAGATCGTGCGCTTCGTCTGATCGACATGCTTATGAGCCCGGGCGTAACTGATGCATTTGTCCAGCAGCCAGCCGTTCAACTCATCGTAGGATTTGAAGCGCAGCCGCGGCGTGAAGAAGCGTTCACGGACAAGATTAACTTGATTCTCAACCTGACCTTTCTCCCAGCCCGACGCCGGTGTACAAGCCACCGGTTCGACAAGGAAATGGCTGCACATTTGCTGGAAGCGGCGATTGTATTGACGCTCTTTACCGACGAAGACTGTTTCCACTGCTGTCTTCATATTGTCGTAGATGCCGCGCGTACAGGACCCGCCAAAAAAGGCGAATGCCCGGTCATGGGCGTCGAAGACCATCTCCTGCGTCTCGCGCGGATAGGCCCGCACATACATCATACGGCTGTGGCAGAGCCGGACATGCGCAACCTTCACGGTCGTCGTCACACCGCCCAGAACAACAATCTCGTGGCTCCAGTCGAACTGGTAAGCTTCGCCCGGTGCGTAATAAAGTGGTACATAGGCTTCCGCCGTCACGGCCCCACGCTCTTTCGACCATGAGCGTGCATAACGCCGGACCGTATCATAGCCACCCGCGTAACCCAGATCGCGTAAATCTTCGAATATCCGGATCAGCGTCAGGCGTTCGCGCGAGGCCTTTGCCTCATTAGCTAGCAGTATTCCATCAAGATGGTGACGCCAGGGACCGAGCTTCGGCTGCGGTTGACGGGAGCGCTCGTATTTGAACTCAGTCTCTTCACTCCGCAGAACCTTCCGCACAACCTTGCGCGAAACGCCCAGTTCCCGACAGATCGCTTTGATCGTTTTGCCCTGCACATGAGCAAGACGCCGTATCTTCGAAATAGTCTCCACAATAAGCATCCAATAGAAAACCTCCGATTGAAATCGAAGGTCATGTTACCCTTTAAATAAGGGGTCCCGTTTGGATGCCGATAACCCCTCAAATGGGGTCCTTATTCCATGCTTAATGACATTTGGCTCTACAAGGAAAATCTAGCGGCTTTGCCGCCAAAAATCGCTCATCTGGTCTAGCGGATATGGTTTGCCATACATTGATTGAGATACGGCTTTAGAAACACATTTGATGCTCGTGCGGTGCATTCTCGTCCTTGTTTCGCAAACCATCATTTGAGAAACGTCCTGCAAGGCTCACCGAAATCACAGTCTTTTCTCACAAGCGTAGGTTTTCGCCCTCTTCCGCAACGGACCCCAGTAAGAACGCGTAAGTACAACCTACTAAACTATTTGGTGTGCCAACTGAATATAAGTGCTTGCTTGCTTCTGAAATCTGCTCGACTGTTATGTGGCAGTTTTGGGGGATTCTTTCGCAATGGACGCAAGCCGCACCACTCAGGCAGAGTACAATGATACCGAAAATCAGGTAGATGATAGTTGGTCCGCAAAAATTATCTTCGACGAGCCCAAAGGCGAAGATCAGTTTGGCGGGCGAGGTCATGAACGGTCGGCCAGAGCGTTAGCCGACGGCATCCGTCAGATAGCAGAAAGGACCAATGGACGTCAAAGGGCAGGTGGGGCAATTGGCTTGGAAGGCGCTTGGGGGTCTGGCAAGTCGACAGTAATTGACATTGCCAAGCAGAAGTACCTTGGTCCTGAGTACCGCATGTTCACGTTCGACCTTTGGCGGCACCAGTCGGACGACTTTAGGCGTTCCCTCCTTGAGCAGCTCATTGCGTTCGTTCGGGAGGAGTTTAATCCGAAAGATAAGGATGGAAAGCATATTCACGGAAAGGATGACCGCCGTCCGAAGGTCGACCTCGACATCGATAGGAAACATGACGAGATAAAGAATCGCAAGTCGGTAACTACAACGACCTCCAGCAGGCGTTTATCACTCTTCGCGGCCATTCTCATTATCCTTCTCCCGCTTATGCCATTGGCATACGCCGCGTTAACGCGATTGATCATTGGCACTCCACAAACTGCCAGAGCGGGCGAAACCGCACACGGTACTGTGCAAAGCTCTCTGATGGAAGCTATTTGGCCCATCGTGTTTAATCCCTGGGTGTTCGGATTACTGATCTACTTAATTTCGGCTATTCTTCTCATTTTCGCCGCCTACCGCACTCCCTTTGAAAGTAAAAAAAACTTCCATGGAAAGATGGCTTGGTTCCGAGGCGGAGTGTCTAGACTGTTGACCTTGTCCGAGCGGGACAGCAACAATGAAGTTGAGCAGAAAATCCGTGATGAGAGCCCAACCACGGTGGAGTTCAGAACGGTATTCGAAGACATACTCGTTCCTCTCCAGAATGCTAACCGATACATTATATTTGTTCTCGACAACATAGACCGGATCCCGGCCGCCGACTTGTCGAAAACGTGGGCCGAAGTGCGCTCTCTAGTGGCCGGCAACGGTAACATGAGCAAACAACTAGGTTCTGTTATTGCCGTAGTTCCGTATGACAAAGATCATGTTGGCCACGAATTTCCTCCTGTTAAGGTGCCAAAGCTGGTACTTCGCGAGGGGGGTGAAGATGGCGAATACATAATCGATCGTAAAAATGGGATTGAACTTGAAACAGATGTTTTCGAGAAGACATTCGATCGCATCGTCAAGGTTTCCGCGCCTGTGCCGTCTGATTGGAAACAATTCTTAATGGCGCGGATCGCTGAAGCAGGGTTCTCAGGTGCCCATGGCTCAGACTATGCCGAGAAGTTGTTCCGGCTGCTTCAGTTTAACCTTCAACGCGAGGGCGTGTACCCCACGCCGCGGAGGATCATCGCGTATGTCAATGACATAGGTGGGCTGTGGGTTCAATGGGCCGATAGTTCCATACCGATTGAGACCGTAGGCCTATATGTGCTCCATAGGTCAGTATTCGACCGAGACCCTGGAATCCTCAATAAGGCACAGCCGGTCCATATCCGTTTCGCTAGAATTGTAAATGACCCGGACTACGCCAAGCACCTGGCCGCTTTAGCTTTCAATGTTGATCCGGCATTGGCCAATCAAGTCCGCCTTGCCGTTCCTATCACAGCAGCGTTGCTCGATGCTGATGAGAAGAGCCTGGTCGATCTTTCCAACAGCGATGGCTTCTACGAGATTTTTCAAGACGTTCTTCGGGAGCGCCTCGTCGAATGGTCGAAGGATAGTCCCGAATCGATTTCTCGTGCTGCTAGCAATGTCGACAAAATGGAGCTTCCGGTTGAGAGTGAAGACGTAATCTGGCAGATATTCGGCGATGCGGTAGACGGTATAGAGACGCTCCATTACAGGCAGGAAAGGCTGAATGGCCTTTACACAGTCGTGCGGCACCAGAAACGTCATCAGCCTGAGGCCGTTGCGGGACATATCCGAAAGAAGTTCGAGGCTGCCAAGCTTGAAGAGGGCGACAAGGACCTTTTCAGCAAGGGAATGTCTTGGTATCGGCTGATGCAGTCGCTGGCGAAAGCGGTATCGGCGGCGGTTGGCGTCGAGCGTGCTCAAATGTTCTGGGAAACTCAGATTCCCTCAAACTTGCCGAATTTCAACCTCGGCGTGATTTCGGCAAATGATCCCGTAAGCATCTTCAAATTTTCCGATGTCACATTCGGCTGTGACGCTGCCTCATTATCAAAAGAGTTGCTGACAATGGCCGAGGTCAATCCGATAGGGTACGATTTTGCTATTGGGGTGGTTGGCAAACGTCTGACCGCACATTTTGCGTCGCACCTTGAGGCGATCGCTATGAGGCTCGAAAGCACTGAGCCTGACGATCAGTCGATCCGTCTGGTACATACCATTGCCAAATTCATGGCTGCTGGATCGCCGGCTTCTGCAATTTCGTCTGCTTTCGCTACGGTTCAGAGTGGTGCCTTGTTGAACTACGCTAAGTGGGCTACTGACAGTGGTGAGGATGACGACCTAGCCGTTTCGTTGCTGGTCCTGACGACAGCCTGTGATGGTGCGCTTTCCAAGGTGCCGAATGGCACGAAAGAAGCGATAGCTGCCGAATGGTACAATAACCTTCTTGAAGATGCCGCCGATTTAGGTGATGTGCCTCAGCAGGTTGCGGCGTATGTGGCGGCAAACCATACCGTGAGCACGTGGCTAGAATGGGCAATAGCTTCGAAGACGGAGGGGGGGCTCTACTGCGAAGTGATCCGCTCGGTAATCGACCTACGGCGGGTCTGGCTCCGAGATCAAGTAATGATTGCAAAGCATTTTGATCGCATCAAGGAGATAGTCGACGAGAACGGTGCTGCATTCTTTCTCAGGCAATTTTCCGATTACGAGGGGCGCGTCAAAAAGGAATTCGGTGCCACCGCCTCGAGGCAAGTCCCAGACTCCATGATTGAGACCTTGGCTGAATTGGACGAAGATGCGGCGTCCAAGCATATTTTGGAATTGATCAAGGAGCATCTATCGAGCCTCAACGTGGAAGAGTGGTTCGAAGCACTTACGGTTAAGGGACACGCTGATGGTCGGCTCTTGGTCGCCATGCATAAACATACCGCTGGATTTGAACTTCGATCCCCTGCTTTCATTGAAGGACTGGTAAGGGTATCTCTGGCTGTGCTCTCAGGAGATTTTGAACCAGCCCCTCTAGCGACCAATTGGCAGCATGTTTTTGGTGTCATCCCAATCTCGCAGTACGTTCCACTTCGAGCGCAGATTGTGTCTGGGATGCGAAGTGCCAATGTTTCAGCGACGGGCTCTATAGCGTTCGTAAAGTACTTCGGCACTGTAGCTCAAAAAATGCGCTTTTCGATCAATACTGCGACGGCGGACATGGTATTAAGTCATTTCCTTTGGCATTTGGCTAATTCAGATGACAAGGAGGCTGTTGAGTATCTCGATGCCCAGAAGAAAGAGGTCACAGCCATCCTCAACGCGGCAAGCAGTGAAGAAATTCGCGAAGCCTATCAAGAGGCGCGGCGACGTGAAAACGACGGTAAGTAATCGACGAACGGATTTCCGAAATTCTTGCAAATTTTGAAGCAGAGCGTTTCCGATTCAACGATTGAGCTTGCGAGACCGGCAATCCACTGTTTCCGGTGGCCGCTGGCAATTTGCTCCGCTTTTATCGACACGACTGCGAGCGAAAGGATCAACGACCGCGCGGATTCGAAAAAATCGAGATGACCAACCACGCGACGTAGAAAAGAGGACAATGTGGAAGAACCAGAGGTGCAGCGGGAGTATATCGTCTTTCCTGAAGAGGCCATCAAATATCTACCCCAAGAATGGCAGCAGCAGCTTTATGCACTCAAAGAGGAAGGACAAGGCGTTCTGGAGACAGCAGATGACAATTTGAGGATATTGAATCGTCTCGTCCATGCGTTCCCGACTATGGCTAGCCTTCGCTACATCCAGCATCGGCTGTCCTCCACTAAGTTCGAAGCGACGATGGATGGGGTGCTCGAAAACGACATGCTAACGTTGGCGTTCGTGACAACTTACGTTCGCCTCATCGACGGTGGCGTAGGCAGCGGCGTTTCCCGCAGCGCGTTACCGCCCGAGCTTCGCCCGGTGCATGACAACATCATAGAGCTCCGCAATAAGCGCTATGCCCACAATGCTGGCCACGACTCTATAGTCGGCAATCTGGAGATCGGTTTCGAAAGCGGAAAGTTCGATATCGGCGTCAAATTCAACCTGCGATTCCATATAGGCGGCGCGCTCGAATGGAAGCCCCTCGTGGAGTTCCTCGACGAGCTGATGTTTCGCCGGCTGTACGCCCAGCTTGAGAAATTGAAGGCAAAGACGGGTCGCGACTGGACGTTTCCCAGTGGTCCACCACCAAAATGGGTTTCGTCTGACCCTGACAGTTCCGGCTGAAAATCACATGAGCATCTTTTGGCGGGAGGTGCGGTGTGCATTTCGTCCGATTCACATAAGGATGTTGGAAAAGCTACCTAAAGTGCGTCGTACCTTCGGTAATTTCACCTCGAAGCGCATTTCTTCAATCCCTTTCTTACTCATTGGCCACTTGGTTCGAAGGTTTTGAATCTGATCCAAAAATCTTGACTGGCTCTCTGGAATGGAAACCCTTCTAAGGCTGTCGGGTTGAAGGACGACTGTTCTTGACTCTACGTCAAAATCGACGGGAAAGCGCATATAACGGATCAGTCCGTGCCACCAATTGGGCCTCACTTTCAAATCCGCCAGTTCCATGCCCGCTATAAAGAGACCAATGTTTAATGAAAAAGGCGCGAGTTACCCGCCAATCTTCATTACCTGCAGCGTGCTGTGTAAATATGCCCTCTGCTATCTCGGTATTGGCAATTACCATTACGAAGATTGCGAACTAGAAGACCTCCAACGGCACCTGCGCCAGCGCCGATTAACGCACCCTTACCACCGCCCGCGATACCGCCAATTGCAGCACCAGCAACCGTGCCAACGCTGAGATCTTTTTCAGTCGATGTACATCCCGAAATCGCCAGCAAGGTAATTAGGCACAAACCAATTTTCCGCATTTCATCCCTCAATTTTTGTAATAACCGGCCTCTGATAGAGATGATGCGTAACCGCAGATTCCCGAAGCCAAACAAGACTTCCTTTTAACCCATGACGACTAGACTTTGTTCCAAAGAAAACTAACAGGCCTAGCAAACAATCATCATTTATAAACTCCACTTCTGAAGCTCAGCACCAGCATCTCTGAAACCGAAAAGCCCCTGTCTGTTGCGTTTCAAGTGAATTTAACCAAGTTTTGGGTTTGATGTTGATCCGCATTATCACATGTAAACGGTTAAATGTTGATTTGCGCGAAGAATTGAACCACTTTTTTATTCCGCGGTGCACCAGTCAATCGTGAGGAATTTGCTGCGATTTCAAGATCCTAAATGCATTCCTGTGGATCACAGTAAGACGCAAAAATGGGTCAAATCACGGCAGAACTCGATAGCTTGAGCCTTGCCAGCACCTTTAGACTACGCAATGTGGGAACGATACGACTACACGCGTGTTCTCTCTAAACTCAAAATCGAGAAGGGAAAATGGCTTATTTCTATTAAGCACAACTTCAGGCTGCATCGCGCTGTTGTCATAAAGCGAACCGCGGCTAATGCAAATCCAGCCGGATTTTCCGAAACACACGACTCGAGAGGTTTGAAATTATGACCGTCGTCCTTGCTACCGTTTGCCAAGATGGAGTCGTGCTTGGCTCTGACTCTCAGATTACGGACAAGGGGAGAGGCATGACATACCCGGCCGAGAAGCTGCACCCTTTGGGCGAGCTAGCGGCTTGGGGCGGAAGTGGCGCGCGATCAGTGCTGGTCGACGTCGAACGGTGTTTCAATGAAAACAGTGCGGCTATTCTGGAGGCCCCGGATATCGGCCGCGCGTTGCAAGAACAGGTGCTCCCGATCCTGCGCCATCACTACGACACGTTCATCTCGGACGTTCCGGGCGAAGAAGGTGGCGGCTCCCCATCGGCCTACGTGATGGCTACCGGGTGGCGCAAAGGTGAGCCGTGGATTGTTGAGATAAGGCCTTCTGGCATGATCGGGCACTACGCTGATATCGGATTCCACGCGATCGGCAGCGGTGCGGCCATGGCACAGCAAGCCGGCTCGCTTCTGTCTCACTTCAATTTGACCGATCGGTCGATGCGCTTCGGTTGCGCGGCCGTCCTGCGAGTTTTGGAAGCTCTTGACCTTTCTTCCCCCACCGTCGGTAAGCCATTCAGTCTATGTCGTATCGACCAGGACGGTGCGCACCACCTCAGTGACAAAGAGATTGAGCAGGTGACAAAGGACGTGCGTCGATGGGAGGAAGCCGAACAAGCCGTAATCGCCAAAATGTTCGAGTGACCAGCCTTGAAGCAAATTGAACGAGCGAGATGATGGCGTTCGATATTCGCCGCATCCTTGACTTTTCGACAGGCCGGATCCGAACGCTGAAATATAGTCTGCATCGTAACCGGTGTTCTTACCCCACATTCTGTTTGATTTTGTGTTCTGTCATTGAGAGTTAACGAATGGATAGAACGGAGTTTCTCTCGATGGATCAGAGTAAGCGCGATAGCCATCGCCAGTGGCCAGCTGATTTAAAAGCCCGGATTGTTTCGGAAAGCTTGCGCCCTGGCGTGACGGTGCAGAAAGTTACCGATCGTTAACCGCTTGAAGCAGTCGGTTTGAAGTACGGCTGTTCTTGAATCCAACCCTAATTCAGAAACATCCCACTGGATTTGCCCCACGTACTAGGTCCTGTTGACAAAGTGCTGCTGCCAATGCGAATCCTGCCGTCAGGGGGACGTCATGGCGATACTTAGGATTTATGATCTCAAAGATAATGTCCTCGCGCTTGATCTCAGAGACTTACGCGGCTTTTGACGCCACGATCTTTGCATGCAAATTGGACAGTTTCGACCGTCAAGTCATCCAAACCTGGGCACGAATGGTTTGAGGCCACAGGTGACGGCGGCGAGCAACTGGAGGAGTTGGCGCAAGACAACGCCCGGCTTTCAGGCTCCGATCTAGCAGCCTTGGCCGAGAAGACGCAGCAGGTTATCTGGGGCGAGTTTGTCGGCTCCGGACCGATGCAGTCAGACAAGACATGGATTACGATCCGAGCCGTCGACAGCACATTCTACGAGATCGATACGGACGATGAGACAGTGCTGAGTAAGATCAGCTCGACCTATAAAGACGTCCGAACTGGGGAGGCTCCGGTTAGGTCATGGGTTTTGGACCATCCCGGTGAATGATGGCAGCCAGACGCGAACGGCAGCCAAAGCAAGGAAAGCAGCGAACGACCGTTCGGTTTTATCATAGCGGGTGGCTACGCGGCGAAACTGCTTGAGCTTGTTGAACAGGCGCTCGATACGGTTCCGATCCTTATAGGCCCGAAAGTCGCAGACCGGCGGCTCTTTTCGATTTGCCTTCGGCGGTATAACGGGCCTGATCCCGCGGGTCAGCAGTTCTTCGCGCAGGAAGTTGCTGTCATAGCCCTTGTCAGCGAGAAACAATCTCGGTTTGCCAACTGGCATTGCTAGCAAGCCCGGAATGGCATTGTAGTCCGATGCTTCGCCACCCGTCAGGATGAAGCCGAGAGGGCGTCCTTGACCGTCTGCGCGGGCGTGGATTTTTGTCGTAAAGCCACCGCGTGATCGACCAAAAGCCTCCTTATAGGTCCCCCTTTAGCGCCCGCTGCCTGTGAATGGCCTCGAACCGTGGTGCTGTCGATCATGTGCTGCCAGTCGTCGGTTAGCCCCAACTCGACAAGCGTTTCGAGAAGTCCATCCCACACGCCTTGTTCCGCCCAACGACGGAAGCGAACATAGATGGAGTTCCACTTGCCGTAGCGCTCGTGCATGTCGCGCCAGGGGCAGCCGATCCGCAGAACATGCAGCATTCCGTTGAGATATCGTCGGTTGTCATAAGAGGGCCGAGACTTCCTGCCGCGCTCGGTAGGCAGCAGCACCTCAATGATCCTCCATTCCGAATCCGTCAGATCGCCACGCGCCAAACCCGCCTCCTAAAAGACAGTTTTGAATCATGCTTCAACTGATTTGGGAATCCACTTTGTCAACAGGACCTAGCTGTCGCTGTCGCCCTTAACGCGCGCCAGTTAAGCTTCGGCGCGTCTTGATGAGCGCATTGCTCATTCGTCGGTCGGCACAGGTCTGACCGAGCGACTGCATTTTGCCGATGCCTGGGCATCACTGTGGCTCGACGGCGAACTGGTCGAAATGGAGGATCTCATTCTGCATGACGCGGCGGGCGATATTCGTTCTCTCAGTCATGCGCTCACGATTGCCCGCGACGTGTTGCAGACAAGGCGGGGCATTGCCGAGCAAGAATATGGATGGGCGTTGAGCCTAAATGGTTTACATAGTCTGCGACAGGCGAAGCCTGTAGCCCCATTTGGTGACAGCGGCATTGCCGCAGAGAGCGAAAACGCCGCGGTGCGTGATGCAACGATCGATCGGCACGATCCGGCGACGTGTTTTGTATGATGCTTGCAACGTGATTGCCGCGCAGTTCTTTCGCGCTCAACTACTTCAAATCGTGCGGATATGACCCCGAGTAAATCGGACACGCTCTATTTCTTCATGGCGCTCTATAAATTTGATAATTTGCGCATTTTTATTTTTTGCATCAATATGCGTAAATACTCTTTGATTAAACCTCGTTGAAGGAGGGTGGTTTGGGGCATCAATATTTAAAGAATCGTAAATCATATTTACCATGTCACTCATTGGCGAGGGGAGTTTTAATAATCTCTGCATCGCTTCTTCTGGGGTCTACGTCAGCGTCTGCACAAAATGCCTCATGGAATGGCATGTTATCGAGCGAATGGTCCATTTCTGAGAATTGGGCTAATAACTCTCCCCCACAGAACAGCACTAACAGTATAGTCACGATTAATGATTCAGCTTCCAATATAGCCGTTGCATCAGGTGTGACATTGAATGGCGGGACCTTGAATATTGGTTCTTTAGCAGGGACATCTGGCTCATTAGAATTAACCGAAAACTCAAAATTCCAGTTTCGTTCTGTAAATGTCGGCACCGCGGGATCCGGGCTTCTCAAGATTATTAATTCAACGCTAGAAACGACAAGTACCGTTAATATTGGAAGTGTCGGGCATGGTGTACTAATCATTACTGGTCCAAATGCCAGTTTTAAGATTATTAGCTCATCAGCTACCCATCTCAATATAGGTAATCAAACCAATGGTTATGGTCTTGTGGAAATCCGGGACGGGGCGACTGTCGAAGCGCGGAATGTATCATTGGGAAATCTCAGAGGTTCTGGTGATCTGATTGTTAATGGATCAAATTCTAAGCTGGTCATTAATGAACGCGATCTATCTGCAGCTGGTCGAACGGGAGATGTCTATATAGAGGTCAGTGATGGCGGCTTGATTAACATCAACGGCGATCCCGCAAATCGTAATGGGCGTGGTCTTTTACAACTGGGTAGCAATGATGGCACTTTGACCAAGTTGCTTATTGCGGGTGCAGGCTCGCAAGTGACGACCACAGGCAATGGTTTGATTGCAGAATTTGGCACGGTGAATGCACGTGTCGAAGCTCAGGGACTACTTGATATTGGTAATGATCTTTTAGTTGGCAGAGGTTTGGGTGAGCTTACCATTGATGGAAATAGTAGGGTTCAAGCTGCTGGCAACACAGTAATTGGTCTTGGTATAGGGCGCGGAGTCGTGACAGTTCGTGACAACAGTAGCCTTAGCAGTGGTGGGGAAATATATATCGCTCAAGGGGTTGATACAAAAGGAACTCTGAATATTGGCGCTACCGCAGATGCTAATATAGCTGCTCAGGCTGGTTTTCTTGATGTTGCTGCCATCAATTTTGGCCCAGGCGATGGTAGGCTGGTTTTCAATCACACATCTGATACGCAAAACGGTGCTTACGAATTCACACAAAGACTTGAGGGGCCTGGACGTATTGAGCATTATTCCGGCCTGACGCGATTTTCTTCGATGGATAATGCAGCTTTTACCGGAACAACGAGTGTTTTCGGCGGTACGATGCGTGTTGATGGGGCGCTTGGTGGTTCCATTACAATCGAAGAAAATGGCCGATTAGAAGGTATAGGCAGCGTTGGCTCCGTGACCAATCATGGTGTGATTTCCCCCGGTAATTCTATCGGCACGCTGACGATTAATGGCGATTATATAGGGCAGGGCGGCGTCCTGGTGATCGAAACAGTTTTAGGCGAAGATAATTCTCATACTGACAGACTGGTTATTACCGGAAACTCCAGTGGTCACACTTATGTTGTGGTAACAAATATGAATGGCACTGGTATGCCGACGAATGAAGGGATCCGGATTGTTGAAGTTGGTGGGGTGGCAGAAGGTACTTTTGGCCTTCTAAGCGATTATGAACATGAAGGGGATAAAGCGGTGGTTGCTGGTGCCCATGCTTATAAGCTTTATCAAGGCGGTATGAGCACACCTGATGATGGCAACTGGTATTTGCGTTCGCAGGTAGGACCTGTCGATCCAACCGATCCTATTGATCCTATTAATCCCATTACGCCACCTACTGGGCCGCTTTATCAGGCAGGTGTGCCAACCTATGAAAGCTATGTGCAGTCTCTGCTTGGTTTGAATGGTATTTCCACGCTTCAACAGCGTGTCGGTAATCGCTTCTGGGCAAACAATGGCAATCGTGTAATTGCACAAGGCGCTGATCCAGTCGGTACTCCCTATGCAGCTCCCGAAGAAGCAGGCATTGCTACTGAAGGCAATGGCGTCTGGGGGCGTATTGAAGGTTCGTATAACAAGATCGATCCACGCTTCTCGACATCAAGTACAGATTATAACCAGAGCATATTGAAGATGCAGGCTGGTCTGGACGGTCTGCTGCTTGAGAATGAAAGCGGCAAGCTGATTGGTGGTATCACGGTTCATTATGCCCATGGCAAGACCAAGACCAATTCTGTGCATGGCGATGGCGAAATCTCCACCAATGGTTATGGTTTTGGCGGAACGCTGACCTGGTATGGTGAGAATGGCTTTTACCTTGACACTCAGGGACAGGTGACATGGTACAGAAGTGATCTGAACTCCAATCTTGCCAACGCCACCCTTGTCGATGGCAATAATGGCTTTGGCTATTCGCTGTCGGTTGAAGGCGGCAAGCGCATTACGATTGATCCGGTCTGGTCGGTCACGCCGCAGGCACAGCTTGTCTATTCGAGTGTTGATTTTGATGACTTTACCGACACATTCGGTTCACGCATCAGTCTTGATCGTGGTGATAGCCTTCAGGGTCGTCTTGGTCTGACGCTTGATCATGAAAGCTCATGGCAGAATGACAATGGCCAGCTTGATCGTGCGCATGTTTATGGGATTGCCGATCTCTATTATGAATTTCTTGAAAGCATGAAGGTCGATGTGGCAGGCACGAGCTTTGCCAGTGAGAAAGAGCGTCTTTGGGGCGGAATAGGCATTGGCGGCTCCTACAACTGGAACGATGACAAGTACTCGATTTATGGCGAAGGTCTCGTCAATACCAGTCTCAACAATTTTGGAGACAGCTACTCTGTCAAGGGACAAGCAGGCTTCAGGGTAAAATGGTGACTTTACAAATGGTTGAAGAAAAGATTGCTGTCAGAGACAAATAGTTCGTCAAGAATATTCTGTAATTCGCCTTCTGGCATGGATGTGATGATTAATGCGTCCTGTATCCATCCATGTGCGTAAATCCGCACTGGACTTCGCCTTCAAAAGTGGAGGGCTTCTGTTAGACAAAACTGACAGGAGACTTAGAATTGAAGCAGCGAGAATTTACGGAAGAATTCAAACGCGAACCGTATCCCCATTGCTGTCGATGGCGCGATACAGATACAGCCACTCGCCTTTGACCTTGATGTAAGTCTCATCGAGGTTCCATTTGCGTGTGGCTTGACGCTTCTTCCGATTGAAACGCTCAAGCAATTTTGGACTGAAGCAGATGATCCAGCGATGCAGCGTGGAATGATCAAGATCGATGCCACGTTCCGCCATCATTTCCCTGAGATTGCGCAGGCTCAAATTGTAAGCCAGATACCATCGAACACACAGAAGAATGACGGACTTATCGAAATGGCGACCTTTGAACATCTAAAATACTCAGCTGATTAAAAGCCAAAATATTATCAGCTCATCCTTGACGAAAAGTTTGCAACAGAGCCTTTAAAGGTCGTCAAAAATTTTTGCGATATTATCCGCAGCACCATGGAAAGTTTCCAAAAAGCAAGTTCTAGTCCTAGGCTCAGGACTCATTCCTTTCCGAGCCAGAATATAACGGCTGCTGCGAGATCTATTGCTGCTCGGAACAC
>NZ_JAMJWE010000369.1 GCF_023554105.1 Brucella sp. 21LCYQ03 | reverse complement strand
ATAGAATCTGCTTGCGTCACTACTCTGAAATTTCGTCCAAATAAGGTAAAGTCGTTTACATAGGTGCTACCAAAAAAACTGGATAGATTGTTATAAATACTATTGATGGGTACGCGC
Source organism: Brucella sp. 21LCYQ03 (assembly GCF_023554105.1). Lineage (GTDB taxonomy): Bacteria > Pseudomonadota > Alphaproteobacteria > Rhizobiales > Rhizobiaceae > Brucella. The sequence continues at coordinate 462 of NZ_JAMJWE010000369.1, read as the reverse complement.
ATCGCCGCGGCTTGATCTCGGTCGACCTTGATTCTATAATTCGGCATGTCTGTGGTGAATAGGGTGTAGGCGGCTCCTATTTCGTCACGTTCATTGACATGGGCAATGTATTCTTCTCCTTGTTCCTCAAAGTCCTTGATGTCAATATTTCGACGGTTCTGCAGATGCACGCTGAAACCACCGGTAGATCCCATCCCGGGGATTGGGGGAGGAGTTGCCACCATTACCTCGGCTTTCTTGTAATCGCTGAATAGGGCATTAATTTGATCTATTATTTCGGCGCTGCTTCGTGAACGATCTTCCCACTCCTTTAATGCAACAAAAACAGAACCTACGTTAGGTTGTATTGATTGGTTGAGGTTGTTTCTCCCCGATATGGTTGTAAAGTATTTGAGTTCTGGAACTTCATCCTTGATACGGTCATACATATCGCTAAGCACCTCATCGGTGCGGGCACTGGAA
>NZ_JAMJWE010000368.1 GCF_023554105.1 Brucella sp. 21LCYQ03 | reverse complement strand
ATCCAATTGTAGCGTCTTTTATGGTTTCGTTCACTCTGATAAATTGGAAACCTCTATCCATATTTATACTATCTATCAGTACCATAGAAGATAGAATCAACTATATAAGTTCGAATTATTATAGCGATACACAAGGTCACTGGTACTCTGTAATCATGTTCGTGGTAGCCCCTTTGATTTCAGCAATAGTATATACAATTGGTATTCCTCGGGTGCAAAGTTTCTTTGACAATATAAATGCAAAGCCTAAAAAGGATGGTATCACTAGAGAAGGAGAACTAGTCCTAGCAGAGTATGAAAACCAGAAAGCCTATGCGAGAAAACAAAGTGAGATAGAGAATACCAAAGCTAATTACAGAGAAGTGCAAGACCTAAATCAGCAACTAGAGCTTCTTAACAACCAGTTGGATGACAGAAATAAAACGATAAGTAATTACGCTTTAGACATCAAGAGTGCCAAAAATAAAATTGACACTTTAACATTTCAAAAGGAGTTGGATCAAAGCAAATTAAATCTCATAACAAATAGTCATCTGGAGCTCCTTGACCAGCTAGAGAATTTCATTGTTAATCTTCAGT
>NZ_JAMJWE010000367.1 GCF_023554105.1 Brucella sp. 21LCYQ03 | reverse complement strand
GGGCAGGTGACAGATGTGTTGACAGGAAAGCCGGTGCTCCCGGATCAAGGTTCGGAAGGCACCCGAGTGCGGCTAACGGAATTAAGTTGGGGCGATAATGTCGAGCATAATCCGGATTTCTATTGCATGCCCGGGGGAAACTTTCAGAACACCAAGGTATTCAAGGGAAATTACCACATCACCGTGGACGGGCCTTTTATTCCGCTACAACGTCGCGATCGGGATGGTAATATTCTGGCGGATGAGAGCATCGTGATGGATCTCGAAAATAGCCACGATGTGCCTTTTAAGGTACAGCCATTTCTGCATATAGAATGGGTGGGCGAGCCGACCGTGCAAAATGGGAAAATTACCGCCCAGGTACGGGTAACCAGGGGGGTTAGTTCTGCCGACTTCCGGGCCAAGGTGGAGCCCATGGGAAATTATAATGACAATCTATTAAACATGACGGATATCCAGCTTTTCGTGAGTTATTCTTCCAGCATTGGTTACCGTGCCCGGGATGAGCGCTGGTCTAGCCGTATGGATTATGCCGGTAGCTCTTTCGATCCCTTATTCGGCCAGACGATTACGTTGGTGT
>NZ_JAMJWE010000366.1 GCF_023554105.1 Brucella sp. 21LCYQ03 | reverse complement strand
TTTTAAAAACATGTTTAGGATGAAAATCACGATATACACCACCCTACGTCTACTAACGCTGCTAATTTCCACCATCCTACTGGGGAGTTGCGGCACCGATTGGCTGGACATTCAGCCAAAAGGGCGATTTACAGAAGAAGACCTGCCCTCTGGTAATCTGGAAGGACAGGTATTCGCAGCTTATTCTGGCTTGCGCAGCGAAGCAACCAGCGGCTTGCCGTATGTCGCTGCGCACAGCATCCGCGCCGACGATGTTCATTTAGGAAGCAATGCCGGAGATTATGCGGCGGCTGGCCCCATCTACGATGAATTCAACTATCCGCTGCAACACTGGCTAACCAACAGCTACTGGACTGGCCATTATACGCTCATCAACCTAACTAACAATGTTATTGCGGCAGCAGACTCGATTGATAATATCACGGATGTGACAATGACAAATGTTGGCGAGGCCAAATTTATTCGCGCTTGGGCTTATTTCAATCTGGTACGCACCTTTGGTGAAGTCCCGCTGATTGATTTTCGGATCATCGAGCAGGCAGATGCTAACAGACCGAAATCCACTATCGACGCGATCTACTA
>NZ_JAMJWE010000365.1 GCF_023554105.1 Brucella sp. 21LCYQ03 | reverse complement strand
AAGCCGGAATATTCGCTTGTGGTTCACAAGGTGACCCTCACGCCTGAGCAGTACATGAAGACGTCTATATCCAAAGCGGCGACGTTCATGCGCCAGCTCCTTCATCCGCTCGCGAAGGACATGGTCATCGCTGCGCCTGGTTTCGTAACGGATCGTCATACGGCAAAAGCCCATGGCTTTACACGCCCGCCGTTCGCTCATCTGGTGGTGATCCATCAGATGAGCAACAGCTTTCCGCCTTGCTGCGGGCGTCACCACTTCTTTCCCAAAAGGTCTTACAAAGCGGCGTTGTCGAGCATCGCATCTGCCAGGAGCCGTTTCAGCTTCGTGTTTTCGTCTTCCAGCATCTTCAACCGCTTGGCCTCGGAAACGTCCATGCCGCCGAACTTAGCTTTCCATTTATAAGTACTGGCATCGCTGACGCCGTGCTTGCGACAAAGCTCCGCGACAGGCGTGCCCGCTTCGTGCTCCTACAGAATGCCGATGATCTGTTCGTCTGTAAAACGGTTGCGCTTCATTCTCTGGTCCTCTCAATGGGCCAGAGCTTACTTCAATATGGATTATTTCAACGGGGCAAGGTCA
>NZ_JAMJWE010000364.1 GCF_023554105.1 Brucella sp. 21LCYQ03 | reverse complement strand
CTGATACGTCATACAAGATGCCACGGTAATTAGGATTACCACTCCGTAAAATAACTTCATCATAGATTAATCAGTTATATTTTGTGGGTTGCGTAATACTAATCAAACATCTTCCTATCGTCTGGCCCTTTAATTTTACCGCTTAGCGCAAATCGATTACCTTTTACGGATGTCTTTTCTACTATACCATCAGTAATCGCAAAACTAATTTGTCCAGATATCTTTGAACCATCACTGATGTTTTCATAGTCATAGGTTGCAATTTTTCTACCGTCGGTTAGCTCTTGGGATCGGGTCGGCGCGCCATACACCAAATAAACTGAATCTTCGGGCTGCCCTCTCCACTCATCTAATCTTTGAGACCATTGTGCGGGTATTGCACAAGAAGAAAAAATTAGGATAAGAAAGGTTATAACGCTTAGTATCTTTTTCATGTCTTTAAGATAAATAAAAAACCAGAAGATGCAGAGCTCTAAAATACAAATCGTATTAATTGGTTATCCCCAATCAGAACTATAGATAAGCAATCATTAACACGGAGACAACAGCAAGTGCAATACCAATTATATTCATGGTCGAGAG
>NZ_JAMJWE010000363.1 GCF_023554105.1 Brucella sp. 21LCYQ03 | reverse complement strand
CATCCCATTTGTACTCCGCCTGCCATTCGGAACGATCACCCAAATCCGACAATTCTTTCTCCAAAGCATAGGCCAGGCAGAACGTGTAGGGTTTGGATAACTCGGTATCACTGTAATGTCCTTTCACCAATTGCTCAAATAGCACATCCTCCATTTTCCAATGCCCCATAATGCTATGTGCAACAGCACTTTCCTCCATGTCGTAAAATCGAGATAAAGCATTTATAAGCGTTTTGGAGGATACACCGATCCGAAAGCTACCGCCCAATAACTTATTGAAGATGAATCGCTCATGGGCGGGTAAGGTATCCCAAGCTTGTAATACGAAGGCTTTCTTTTCGACCTCCGTCTTGTCTTTCAACGAGATAATATCTGTCATCCATTCCGACAGGGTACGCTCTACAATACGAGATGGCGGAGGAAGCACCAAGGCAATGGTTTCGCCAAGATCACCCACTGCCGAGTAAGATTCTAAAAATAGCCATTCGGGAATTTGGGTTACTTCCATCACCCACAATTTCAATAAAGTCGTGGTTAATGGTCGCTTTGGACGCTTGCCCGTAAACAGGGCAAGAAACCACA
>NZ_JAMJWE010000362.1 GCF_023554105.1 Brucella sp. 21LCYQ03 | reverse complement strand
TTCTACTAGTGGAACCATCTTCTTGCCGGAAGGCCTCGAAGATAAGTTGCCTTTTCTCTTCAGGAATTCCCTTGCCGGAATCTTTCACAGAAAAATGCAGTTGTTCGTCACTTTGGGTCAGCTCAAGATCAATTTTCCCATTCGGGTTGGTGAATTTGAAGGCATTAGACAAAAAGTTGCGGAGTACCTGCTCCAAACGGGATTCGTCGGAGATGAAGTGTGCAGGAAAATCAGGTGCTTTTATATTGAATTGAATATTCTTCGATGTAGCGGTCTGCTTAAATAAGTTTTCCATGTTTTGTACCAGTGCGGAGGTGTTGATTTTATCAACCATCATATCCACCTTGCCTGATTCTATTTTAGCCAGGTCTAGCAATTGATTGATCAATTCTAACAGATCGGATCCGGCACTGTAGATCACAGAAGCATATTTGCGCTGATCGTCTGTCAGATTTTGAAGCTTATTATCCTGCAGTAGCTTTGCGAGAATCAATATGCTATTCAGCGGTGTACGTAGTTCATGGCTCATGTTGGCCATGAATTCCGACTTGTACATGCTGGCTTGCTCTACTTCCGCTATTTT
>NZ_JAMJWE010000361.1 GCF_023554105.1 Brucella sp. 21LCYQ03 | reverse complement strand
CATCGTATCGGCTTTAAACAGGTTTTTATCGTATCGACCGGGGTCAGAAACCATCGCCACCACCGTTTTTCCTTTTACATCCACGCCAGCATAATCGTTCCAGTCAAATTCGGGCGCTACGATACCAAATCCTACAAAGATCAATTCCGAATCTGATACCTGAATTTGGTCATCCATTTGTGGTGTAGAAATCACAAAATCATCCAAGTACGTTGCATTAACCTGTCCTTTCGGCCCACTAAATGTCCACTTGGTATTGGTTGGTCTAGCATCAATTTGTACCATAGGTACCTCCTGAAAATAGGAGTCGCCATTTCCAGGTTCCAGTCCCAACGCTTTAAATTGTTTCTCGATGTACTGTACCGCCAAAGTATCTCCTTTCGTGAATGGTTTTCGACCCAGAAACTCATCAGATGATAGTTCGGCGACATAGGCACGATAGCTTTCTTCGGAAATAGCAGACAAAGCAGTGGAATCTAATGTAGAAGGATCGTATTTTTCGGTCTTTTGATTACACGAAACCAATGCGAACAGTGATAATGCCAGAATAGATAGTGATTTATACATAATTCAAATATAAGGG
>NZ_JAMJWE010000360.1 GCF_023554105.1 Brucella sp. 21LCYQ03 | reverse complement strand
GTGGCAAATATTCGTAAAGGCTTAAGCCATTCGTGCTTTTAGAAAAAATTAGCAATTATTTGTTAGACATGATCCGATCTGTACTTTTCTATAAAATGCGTACATTTACCGCACAATCCACATCAATATGGCGCTTAATTACGTTTGGGTATCATTTTTTTTGATCACCTTTGTCGTGGCACTGATCAAGCTGATCGGTGGTGATACCGAGATTTTTCAGCACATCGTGAATTCCTTGTTTGAAAGTGCTGCAAACGGAGCGACAATCAGCTTAGGGCTGGTTGGCATGATGACCTTTGCTTTAGGCATCATGAAAATCGGCGAACGAGGTGGAATGATTGCTATTTTTGCACGCATCGTCGGCCCATTTTTCCATAAACTTTTTCCAGAAATCCCCAAGAATCACCCTGCATTGGGATCGATCTTGATGAATTTCTCTGCAAACGCTTTAGGACTTGACAATGCGGCTACGCCTTTAGGACTCAAAGCGATGAAAGAGTTACAAGAGCTTAACCCGCAAAAGGAGACGGCCTCGAATGCCCAAATCATGTTTATCGTGCTCAACGCTTCCAGCTTAACTCTT
>NZ_JAMJWE010000036.1 GCF_023554105.1 Brucella sp. 21LCYQ03 | reverse complement strand
TCCAGGTACCGAAACCTGCCTTCGTATCCACGGCTATGTTCGTGCGGACATCAAGGGCGGCGACAACGTTTACTACCGTGGCGCTGGTGTGTCGGCAGTTGAAGGCGGCGGCTTCAAGTTCACCGATAACGGCAAAGATCGTGATACCTACAGCTTCCTGTCGCGTTTCACACTGCGTACATCGACAGCTTCGGAAACCGAACTCGGTACATTGCAGACCTACACTGAAACTCGCTTCAATTACGAAAACGGCGGCGATTCCGGCACTTCGCTGAACTTCGCTTATATCCAGCTCGGCGGTCTTCGCGTTGGTCTTGATGAGTCGGCATTCGTAACCTTCCCAGGTTACTTCGGCGACGTCATGAACGATGACGTGATTTCGGGTGGCGGCTACCGCACCAACACAATCAGCTACACCTTCACTGGCGGCAATGGTTTCTCGGCCATTATCGCTCTTGAACAGGGCAACAAGGATGATGCGTTTCTTGATTACGGCATCATTGATGACTACACGCCACATATCGTTGGTGGCCTGAAGTATGCTCAGGGCTGGGGTTCGATCACCGGTGTTGCAGCTTACGACGCGCGCAACGAAGAGTGGGCTGGTAAGGTTCGCCTCGACATTAACGTAACCGACCAGTTCTCGATTTGGGCAATGGGTGGCTACAAGTCGAACAACGATATCTATGCTTATTATACAAATGGTGTAGATGGCGCGATTTCGATTGGTAATGGTAGCTCGCTTAATCGCGGTGTTCGTCTGACAAATAGCTTCTACGGCACATGGGGCGGCGATTGGGCTGTTTGGGGCGGCGCGAAGTATCAGGCAACTGAAAAGGCAGCCTTCAACATTCAGGCTGCTTGGGAAGATGCTGGCACATTCGCAGCTACTGCAAACGTAGCTTACCAGCTGGTTCCTGGCTTCACCATCACTCCAGAAGTTTCCTACACCAAGTGGAACGACGACAAGTCGGTTCTCAAGGGCCAGGACGCTTGGCAGGGTATGGTTCGCTTCCAGCGCTCGTTCTAATACGAGAAAGACAATTGCCTGACGCCAATAAAGGATCTTTGGCGTCAGGTCCGTTTTAACTGCTCAAAGATGCGGAAAACAAACTAACTCGAAACGGGGGTTTCTTGGAAGTTTGAATAGGTAGAAACGAGAATAAAATGGGGGCGGCTTGATCTTTTAGAGGATCTAAATATGTCTCCAAATAAAATTAGCTCACTTATCTTGTGCTATTTGAATTATTTTATTAAGTGTGTTTCCCATAAAAAACATGGGGGCATGCTATGATCGTCGTTGGGGGAACGAAGATCGATAGTGGTGATACTTATTCGCCGTTAATCGATTATACACTGGAATATACATCGACCCGAAATCAAAAGCACCGAATTGTTGAGCAATTCACGCTGGCTGAATTGACGGGAAAGTATATTAATATTCTCTGGGATGACGGATCGCACAAGTATAATGTGAAATCTTTTCTCGGCGAGATCGATGAAATCTTGAAAGGCATTCGTTTTTCTGGATTTGATCAAGAAATGCTCGACTCTGTCATTGGTACGCTTCGCGAGCGCGGTAACAGCAATGCAACCATCAATCGGAAGATGGCTGCATTGAGCAAGCTGCTGCGAAAGGCGCACAAAATGGGGGACATCTACAATCTGCCGGAATTTATCCGACAGAAAGAGAGGGCGGGACGCATTCGATTCTTGGAATATGAAGAAGAGAAACGTCTTTTTGCAGCCATAAAGTCACGTTGTGAAGACAGTTATCGGCTTAGCATTTTTCTCGTCGACACTGGCTGTCGTCTAGGAGAAGCCATAGGCATTACGTGGAATGATATCCAAGAAAGCCGAGCTACCTTCTGGCTTACCAAATCAAATCGCAGCCGTACTGTTCCTTTAACGAAGCGAGCTCGGAAGTCGACTGATATTCCGCATGATCGGCTTAAAGGCCCCTTCTCTATGCTAAACCAAGTGCGTTTCCGTCAAATATGGAATGATGCAAAGTTGGAAATCGGCCTCGGAACCGACGATCAAGTTGTACCACATATCCTACGCCACACCTGCGCTTCACGCCTCGTTCGAGGAGGAATCGACATCAGACGCGTACAAATGTGGCTAGGTCACCAGACCTTACAGATGACGATGCGTTATGCGCATCTCGCTACGCACGATCTTGACTCATGTGTGAAGGTCCTTGAGATTCGTTAGCAAGCAAACTACTTTTCTGATTTTGGATAACAATGACGCTTAAAAGTGTTTTTCGAGGCTGTTGAGTATGTAGCCTTGATACTCGTTAACTTTCACGCGAGTGGGTAATCCGCTTTTTTACCAGCTAAGGAGTAGAATGTACGCAACCATTTTCAGTTTCTGTGGTGTGTAATGCCATACCGATGGCCTTGTTGTGCGTCCAGAGGCATTGTGTAGCGAATTGCTGAGTCTCAGAGATACTTTCAACGACATACCGGTCAAGCCATTCGTGTCGAACAATTCGGTTATAGCGTTCAACATATCTGTTTTGCTGGGGCTTTTCTGGTTGGCTGTGTCTGATGGTAACCCCTTGTTTTTCAGTCCATTCCATGAACTTCCTGCTGACATGCTCAGGTCCATAACACTTTTGGAGTAACGCCAGTTTTAGGCTATGTCTACTTGCGACGCCTTTCAAATTGCGTGAGTTGGTTGACCATAGCCAGTCTCAGATCTCAAAGTGGTTTTGCGAAGCCACACTGCAAAGAAGACATACGCGGGGCAGATTTGGTGGCGGTGCCATTTTGTCAGGCAGTCTCGCCTGATCTCAATCTATGATAATCTGGTCTGGGGCAGAAGACTACTTCCAATTGCATTTTGAAGAAGGCTCGGATGACGAGATCGACATGCTAGTCAGGATGGAGCCATGCTGACAGATGTCAATCGGCGCATCGTTGAGTGATTGCAGTGTCTGCAACATCAAAGACAGTCGCAGCGCTTCAGGATCGGCAGCGGCGTGATGTTTGAAGGACCAAATGGCGTGATCGTCAGGGGTTTTGGTATTTGCCCTCATTGCTGCGCTTAACTTGTCAGCATATTCTGGATGAGGCTCCCACAAGAGCAGGCCGGGTGATCCCATTTTTGAGCCTGATCGCCTTCGATGAAGACAAGGCTTGTCAGGCTTTTGCAATGATGAAGCCTGCGAGTTCCGGGGGCGCTGGCCATTGAGCGGGCACACCAAGCCGATCGCCGAGATAATGCCAGAAGGACAGGCCAAGCTTTTTGCAGGTTTTCATAAAGTCGAGCATCGTATCGCGGGCAACACGGCCATCCCGGCTCATGGTGCCACCGGAGATTTTTCGCTTGGTGACGAAACTGCGCAGATCATTCTCGGACGCATTGGTTCGCAACGGGATTTCCGGGCGTTCGGGAATTTTGAGCAATTCCTGTTTACGACCCAGTAAGCGTGCCAAAAGCTTATCCAACACAGCATATCCGGTGCGGATGGAAAAGATCCGATCGAACCTGACTTCAAGGGCCTGGGCTGCACAAGCGCTGGGACTTCGGGAAAAGTCTTTCAAAAGCTTGTAAAAGAGCCAGATGAGTTTACGCTGAGTTTCGACATGTGCCACTTGTTGCGGCGTTGCTGGCATCAGTTTGTGCAACAAGCGTTCAGCATGCACCCAGCACAGCGCATGGTCTCCGACACGGAACTGACCAGCATCATCAGAGACAATAACGGCATTGCCCAACAAGCCATGATGGCGAATAGAACCCCAGATACCCGATTCCGCGATTATCTGAACTAAATTCTTATCAAAAATGTCGATACCCTTATGGGCCAGTGCTCAAGAAACGGCACCTGATTGGGAAAGTGCTGTGGTTTGCGGGTTCGCAGTCTGGCGATCATCGTCGGATCGACGCCATGCCGCGACATCAGATAATCGCAAGCGGCATCATTGAGCACATAATCCTGATAATTGCCGCGTAAGAGCGACAGGAAGTTCAGCCGTGACCTGGTCTTCGTGGTGCCAAAGACAGTAAAGTGCTCGCCGCCAATATGAGTGGTGTAGAAATTATCACGCGCATGACGGGCACCGGTGTCATCGACCGTCACATAGGCTGCTGACACCAGGCCAGCATGCAGGACAGCAGCATCCTCGGCCACAAAGCCTTCGAGCCCTTTGGAGAGCAAACGGACGAACTGTCTCTTCGAGATTTCGACGCCGATATCGTTCAATAGCGCCGACAGTCGTTCCATCGTCACCTGGCCCTGTGCATGCAGCATTAAACACAACCGCCGCAGATTGGGTCCGTAACTGCCGACTATTCCGGCAGGCAGCGGCGCAAGAATTGTATTACCGTCCGGTTTTACCCAGCATTCGTGCCGGTAATGAATAACCTCAGCGCGCAAAACCACATCCCGCACGTAACAGCTTTTGTAGCCCTTGAAACGTGAGCCGTCTGGAACATTGGCATGAGAACCACGTCACGGTCAATGCGTTCAACATACAGTTTGGTCCACGCGGCGCCTTCTTGCCTGTCTGTCCTGTGCCTTCGCGTCGGTTGCCTCGTCCATCCCTGACGGTCTGAACGGTGGTCGTGGCGGCAGGTTTTCCAGAAGGAGCTCGGCATTCTCTTTACGGAGTGCTGTGTTTTCAGCCTCCAGCTTCTCAAGCCCAGCCTCTGCACGATCTGACTTCTCAACCGGACCCATGACCAGACTGCGTAACCCGTTCAGTGAAAGCGTTTCAGCATGCTTGAGCGAGGGAAGCGTTCTCTTCGGCATCTCAATAGAAAATCATGATTTGCTAAAATCAGGAATCCCATATCTATAAAATATTGATGCGAAACTCGCTATATGCACAGTGTTTAATATTTCAGACTTCGGCTCAAAAATAAAAGAACCGCCAACAAATCTGATCCAGTTACAAAGAAGACTGGCTATGACCGCGTGCAATATTACAACGTCTCCCGCTGTACGGGTAGCGATCAATATTTCGAAATAACGTCACGAGGCGCTTATCGAAGTGCCCGATAAGAAACGCCGCCACCGGATCAACATTCTCAACAATCTTTATGATTATGACGCCCGATAAATTTGCTGCGTAGCTTTCAGCGTCCCGTCCGTGTCGCTTTTAAAGTAACAGGAAGCTATCATCGCGCGTTGGCGTTTCAGCTTGGCGCAGCCGGTTTCAACGTCAAGCTAGTTTCATCAGTTGCACTGGAGCGCACCAGAGAGGCAATGCATAATTCCTGAGATAAGAATGATCCAAAGAATGCTCAGGTTATCTTGCATATGATGACAATCCGCGCTGAGCAATTCTATCATGATCCATTGTTGCACGGCACGTGTGACATTCAGGAACTGTCGAAGGCCCACGACATGATATCAAGCGCGAAGACCGAATTATCGCATCCTATCCTGACAAAGGATTTGCCTTTGTATTTTCCGGAAATCAATCGCTTCCATCGCAGTTTTCGAATTCCTTAAACTGTTTCCATCTCCACACTTTATCGCGGCTTCGATCAAGGAAGCTTTCATCGAAGCGGACTGGGATGTGGCTGATAGTAAAGTTGGTCAAAAGCGTGTGTTATCGGATGTTTAGACAAAGGCTACTCACTCGATTGACCTTCCTGCCGCACCGGATTCTGATGCCATTCTAGTATTTCGAATGGTGTTGGCAGAGGCAGAAGTCTCATATCGCAAAGTCATCTGATCGAAGCACAAGCAGTTGATAGGCTCAAAGGCAAACCCGATTACCAGTTGCTGACGGCTATCCTCAGCATTGGCCCAATCCATGCTTCGACGATTCTGGCAGCAGCGGGCGACTTACGGCGTTTCAATCACAACCATCAGTTTCTGAAGTTTTGTGACATGGATTTGGCAAACATCCAATCAGGCATGTTTGGTGGGCAGACAAAGCTCTGAAAATATGGAAATACACGATTGAGACGGACTTTTTGGATCGCAGCTCAGGTCGCCATACTGCATCGCGCCCAAATAGCTCGAACCGTGCACTCAGTCATCAAAAATGGCGAAACTTGTCGTTCTTTTATGAGGGAGCGATCCACAGCGGAAGGCCCTTCTCTGACAGGGTCGTGGAGGCGTGGAGGCGTGGAGTATAGCCGCGACCTCGTAGATAATGTTCAGACCTTCCGCCCAATGGCAAAAAATCTTGTATTAAGAACGGTGAGCGCAACGATAACACGTATTCTGTGCTTGTTATGGAAGAGACTATTCGTTGATAATCGGTACAGCCTACATCATAATTCCACCTAACATTAGAAAGGCCCAAGTCCCACCTCATCTTCGCCGTCGTTAGCCCGATTAGCAGATCGGCGATCTGCTCGTTCTCGTGGTTCAGCCTGGCGCTGTAACGATAGCAACTCTCGCTGAAACCAAAATTACGGCAAGCCAGTGTAACTCTGACCCCGCGTAATGCCACAGCTTTCCGGGTCATCTTCAGGAGTTAAGATAACCGCGTCATTTTTTCCAAGAGCCTATTTCTGCATGCTCATCTTGGCATAAAATTTCTTGAGCCGACTGTTGCTCCGCCGGGCGATAGATTCACTGGATCAATTGCTTTCCGGCTGCAATCCTCCAAAGCCTTCATCTGGCTGATCATCAAAGCATCCATGCCACGATATTTGGATCGCCACGTGTAAAATAAGCCATTGCTCATTCCATGTTCGCAACATAACACCGATACTGGAACACCTCCTTCTGCCTGACGCTGGATCGCAAGAATTTGCAGTTCGGTAAATCCGCTGGTCTTCATCGAAATCTCATCAATCATAACGCCGAGAAAATTCTACTTTTGAAGTTCCTTATCACTGGGAAAATTACTGATCGTCTTCCGCGGACCATTTTGAATTGAAATGTGATCGCGAAAAATGGGATGATTCAACTTAAAAATCGATAATTTTTAATTTGTTGCACACCACGGGAAGTTGAGAAGCCGTGCGTGGCGCGTTACGGGAGGGGTAAGGGAGCCGGGCATTTCGAAAAAAAATGTATGCTTGCTAATTGGAGGCCGTCCTTAATCAATTAGTGGCAGAAACAGCGGCAAGTTGATAAGCATTAATGAAAGTCGTCTCCTTCATGTGTGTCAACAAGACTTCGCGTCACACAAAAAATCACTGGAAGAAAAATGGCAATTCCTCGTCTAACTCCGCTCGTTGAAAGTCTCCCTTCCACGGTCCCTTTTACTGGTCCAGAAATGCTTGAACTTCAACGTGGAAAGCCTTTTTCCGCACGAATAGGTGCTAATGAAAGCAGCTTCGGCCCAGCACCATCAGTTGTAGAAGCCATGAAACGAGAAGCGTCCGAAGTATGGAAATATGGTGATCCTGATAACTATATGCTGCGTCAGGCAATTGGCAATCATCACCAGATAAAAACGAAGAACATCATGCCAGGCGCTGGTGTTGATGCACTACTTGGTCTTGTGGTTCGTCAGTATGTTCAGCAAGGGGACAAGGTCATCAACTCGCTCGGTGGCTATCCAACGTTCAACTATCACGTTGCTGGGTTCGGTGGAGAGTTGTTAACTGTGCCTTACCGTCAGGACAAGCCAGATTTGGATGCTTTGATCGACAAAGCCCAAATTGAAAAACCAGCTCTTCTCTACATTGCCAACCCTGACAATCCGATGGGTACATGGCATGAAGGCACCGATATTCAATCATTGATCGAGCAAGTACCAGAAACTACAATGGTAATTCTCGACGAGGCCTATTGTGAAACAGGCCCTGCATCGGCATTCCCTGCATTAGAACTCGACCGCCCAAACCTTCTCAGGATGCGTACTTTCTCCAAGGCTTATGGGCTCGCGGGAATTCGCGTAGGCTATGTGATTGGAAACGAGGAGGCCATCAAGTCTTTCGACAAGATTCGTGATCATTTTGCCGTAAGCCGAATTGCGCAAGCTGCAGCAATTGCCGCCCTCGAAGATCAAGATTATTTGCGCGATGTTGTCACTAAAATCCATGCCGGACGCGATCGCATCGCCCGAATTACTAAACAACATGGATTAAAGCCAATTCCATCGGCGACAAATTTTGTCACCATCGATTGCGGACAGAATGGTGCTTTTGCGACAAACGTTCTGAATGGTCTAATTGAGCGTGACATTTTCATACGCAAGCCAAGTGCACCTGTTCTCGACCGCTGTATTCGCGTGAGTGTTGGTGTAAGTGATCAAATAGATAAGTTTGAAGCAGCACTCCCATACGCGCTTGCAGAAGCCCGTAAGTCTTTGCAGTTTTCTTGAGAGCGTAGAAACACATGACACACAACAACACCCTCCCTCCGCGAAGCGCATTGTTCGGTACACTTGCTGGTCTGTGCGGCGCAATGTCAATTGCGGCTTATGCGGGAGCAGCTCATGGTGCAGAAAACCATCTGGGGACTATTGCACCTTTGCTCCTGGGACACGCCCCTGCCCTGCTCGTTTTGTCGCTCATCGTTCAAAGCAGTCGTGTGGCAAATATAGGCGCTGCATTACTGGTAGCAGGACTCGCTCTTTTCTGTGGCGATCTCTTTACACGAGACATAACTGGCAACAGGCTTTTTCCGTTGGCAGCACCAACAGGCGGAAGCCTCATGATTTTGGGATGGCTCGTGGTTGGGATCAGCAGCTGGTTCCAGCGACGTTAGCGCATTTTTTGAAACCTGCAGCCGGCTTATAGCCGTTAGAGTTCATCGTATAATAAAAAGGGGCACTGCTAATCAGCAATGCCCCTTCTCTCTAAAACGGCACAAGTTCAAACCGCTTTCGAGCCGTCCCAAATGCAAATAGTTTCCGTGACAAAAACTGATGAGGATCAGGAGTTTCCCTTCAGCTTTGCATTACAAAGACTGTAATAACCTCCACCCTTTTGCACCCACTTCAATCCTCCCAGAGAATTTGCATCCTTGGCAGCATGATATTGTTCAAGACAAGTGTGCATGCGAGCCTTACCGGGAGATTCGCTCGAGAATTTTGAGGAAACCGCATTGGGGAATTTTACACCGCGTGGTGCAGCAACTGTAGGCGCAACGGGATCTGAATTTCCATCGGTACTAAGAGCAACAGCATCAGAGCCCGGTCCACATTCAGCCTTGCGGAAATCATTCCACTTTGCACCGCCATCAGTGCCCGCATCTTTTGCTGCCTGATATTTCGCGCTGCACTGTTTCATTGTCAGGCCCTTTGCATCGTCTGCTGATGGCGCTGCAGCCTGTTTCGCTGGTGCTGACTTGGTGTCGGGAGCGACAGCAGGCGTTGCGGTTGCATCGTCACCGCACTGTGTTTTGCGGAAATCATTCCACTTCAGGCTGCCGAGCGTGCCTGCATCTTTCGCAGATTGATATTTTGCACTACATTCCTTCATTGTCAGCGCACTGGCTGGCACTGAAAAAACGAAAACTGATGCGCCGAAAATTATTGCAGAACCAGCCAAGGCTCTCAAGATACGAATATTCATCTCATAGCTCCCTATCGGATACGGAATATCGAATTCGCTAATTTTGGTCACTCACGGATCGCCCATCGCGACGCTACAAACATCAATTCAGTTTAATTCTCATTATTTGTAAGTACTGCATACTTTAGCAAAAATCATAATGTTGATATCTTATATCGCCACCTTGCTAGATATTCATAATATCTAAAAAACAAAACCTGCTAATAACGCTTCCACGGCAACACCTTATTCAAATTATGCAAGTAAATATATAGTAAGCTCATACTCTTGTCTTGATTTTATTGCAACGGAGTTAAAATAAGAACGAAACACGTCATGATGGCATTAGAGAATAGCGCGAAAAGTGTTAAACGGTTTTCAGGCCAATATGCGTATTGAAGCAAATCTTTCGTGCACTGATTTGGTCCAATCAGATTAGAAGGCGCTTTAATGCGAAGTCATCCATTCGCGCGCGCTACGAAGCGCTGCAGCGAGTTCTGTCTTGCTCATGGTTGCCGCAACCTGATTGCGCATACGCTCGGCTTTCTGACTGCCGCGAATTGCTGCGATATTGAGCCATTTATGTGCTTCAACCACATTGATCTCACAGTCACGGCCAACGGCATATTTCAATCCCATTTCCAGTAGAATGCGATCTTGAGAACCTGTTTTGCTCTGCTGTGTGACGCTCTGAAACTGTGTCATTTTATCTGTCCCTGTTAAATCCTGAGAACCGTCCGCTCTTTGTTTCTGAGACTGGCTTTCACCGCCCCCGAACTGTCGGATCTGTCGTTCCGTTCATGGTGCTGAGATTACCCAACAGAGTTAAAATGCGCGTTAAACCAGATGCTTAACAACGCAACAACAAAATCCCAACAAGGAGTAAACTTCGGATTCTGTTAAACATCCAAGCTCAATGAATTGCAGCATTTTCCCGAATTGGCGGATTTTTCATCCACAGTACTTAGAAACCAGATGATAACCATGGTGCAGATTGGCTTCGTTTAGAACGTGGCTAGCAAGGAATATAACGACTGCAATTATACCTCTTTCGCTCCGCTCCAAATTCAATTACGTTTACGTTTGCGTAAGTTTTCTGCAAGGCAAAATACCTTGCCGCATTTTGGGAGGAATGCATGATCCGTAACTTTATAATGGGACTGACTGCTGCCGTTGCTCTGACGGCAACCCTCGCCATACCCGCTTTTGCTGATGAAGCCATTGTCGGCACGTGGAAGCGGCCGAACGGTACGATCATCAGCTATGCAGCCTGTGGTGGCGGCAAATATTGCGGCACAGTTCAGACCGGCGAATATAAAGGCAAATCGATCGGCTCAATGGCAGGCAAAGACGGCAGCTATAAAGGCGAGGTCAACAAGCTAGACGAAGGCAAGACCTATACGGGCAAAGCAAGCGTCAAAGGCAACACGCTGTCGCTCTCTGGCTGTGTAATGGGTGGGTTGATCTGCAAAAGCGAAAGTCTCACCCGGCAGTAAATGCTAAACTAAAAAGGCGGCTTCTCAGCCGCCTTTTTTAATTATCGTGCTTTCTGGCCAAAGAGCACCTTCTGCTCTTCTTCCTTATTGGCTGAAGCCATTGCGCGTTCGCGCTCTTCTTTTCCAACCACAAGACCACGCTGCACGGCGGGTCGTGCGTTCATGGTTTCATGCCAGCGCTTGAGATTTGGGAAATCCTCTAGGCTCTGATCAAAATTCTTGTAAGCGTTGATCCAGCCAATGCTTGCCATATCAGCGATGGAATATTCGCCTGCGATATAGTCTTTGCCTTCAAGCTGACGGTTGAGAACGCCATAAAGACGATTGACCTCATTGGTATAGCGATCAATGCCGTACTGCACCTTCTCCGGTGCATAAATGCGGAAATGTCCGGCCTGACCCGACATCGGCCCAAGCCCACCCATCTGCCACATCAGCCATTCATCGACGGCAACGCGCTTGCGTTCATCGGCCGGATAGAATTCCCCGAATTTACGTCCAAGATATTGAAGAATTGCACCCGATTCAAAGACCGAGATCGGCTCGCCGTCCGGACCTTCCGGATCAACAATAGCAGGCATGCGATTGTTTGGTGCGATTTTGAGAAAGTCTGGCTGGAACTGATCACCCTTACCGATATTCACGTACTTGACCTCATAAGGAACACCAAGTTCCTCGAGCATAATGCTCACCTTGAAGCCATTCGGTGTCGGCCAATAGTAAAGTTCAATCGGTTTTGTCTGGTCGGCCATGGGTCGTGAACTCCCTCTTTCTTGGCTTTGTCGGTAATTTCAATCCGAGCTAACATAAGCGACGTGCAACTTGGCACAAGTGAGAACCGATCAAGTTAATGAGACATCAATATTTTTGAACGCTGCATGAATAAAGCTCTCAGGATCAGTTCAGCAACTCGTCTTAATATTAAAACCGCACAACGAAAGATCAACCATTTAGGGGGCAACTATGCTGTTAAGACGCACAACAATCGTATGCATGATGATCGCTGGCTTTGCGATTGTCGCAGGGCTGTTTGTTGATCGGAAACAACATGTTTATCGAGATCAGCCGATCACCGGAGATGTCACCGTAATGCATCTCGGCAGCAATCACGCGAAAGCACACATCTGAGGAATGGCGGAGGCCTGCGACACCAGTAATCTCATTTAAACAGAGACATGCGCTCGTCATGGAGTTTGCTATACTGAGCCATGACACAGCGAATCGAACAACCATTTCTCACAGAAATCAAAACGCCTCCGTTTATGGAGCCGCAAGTTTTTACCGATGCAGGCGCGGCGGTTGTCGCGCTCCGCAAGCTTTATGATCGCAATACCGCGTTTCTCCGCACTGCCTTTGGGCAGTTGGCAAAGGGAGAAGTCCGACCTCAGCGATATCGCGCTTTCTACCCCGAGATCTGCCTGTCGACATCGAGCTTTGCTCATGTTGATACACGTCTGGCGTTTGGCCATGTGACCATGCCCGGCGATTATTCGGCAACGATCACGCGGCCTGATTTGTTTGAGCATTATCTCAACGAGCAAATTCGCCTGCTGATGCGCAATCATGGCGTTACTGTCACCGTTCGGGAATCGGCCACGCCAATTCCGATCCATTTCGCGTTCATGGAAGGCACTTATGTTGAGGCATCGGTTGCTAATGCCTTCACGCATCCAATGCGCGATCTCTTCGACGTGCCAGACCTCGCCGCAACCGACGACAAGATCGTTAATGCAGATTTCGACCCTATTCCGGGCGAACCGATGCCGCTCGCACCTTTCACAGCGCAACGCGTTGACTATTCGCTGCACAGGCTTGCGCATTACACGGCAACAAGTCCGAAGCATTTCCAAAACTTCGTGCTGTTTACCAACTATCAGTTCTATATGGATGAATTCTGCGCCTATGCACGCAAGCTGATGGCAGACGGCGGCGGTGGCTATGACAGCTTTGTCGAGCCGGGCAATGCGATAACGCTTGCCGGTGAAACCGCGCCAAGCACCGGCATTGCATTGCAACGCATGCCGCAAATGCCGGCCTATCATCTGCAGCGCAAAGATCATTCTGGCATCACGATGATCAATATCGGCGTTGGCCCTTCCAATGCCAAGACGATTACCGATCATGTTGCCGTGTTACGCCCACATGCATGGCTAATGCTGGGACATTGTGCTGGTCTGCGTAACAGTCAGGAACTCGGCGATTACGTACTTGCTCACGCTTACATGCGCGAAGACCACGTTCTAGATGATGATCTTCCGGTCTGGGTGCCCTTGCCCGCATTGGCAGAAATTCAGGTCGCTCTTGAAGAGGCTGTTGAAGAAGTCACCGGCCTTGAAGGCTATGATCTTAAGCGGATTATGCGAACAGGGACAGTTGCGACGATCGATAATCGTAACTGGGAACTGCGCGACCAGCGCGGTCCTGTTCAGCGCCTTTCTCAGGCACGGGCGGTAGCGCTTGATATGGAGTCGGCCACGATTGCGGCTAATGGTTTCCGCTTCCGCGTGCCTTACGGCACCCTGCTTTGTGTTTCCGACAAGCCGTTACACGGCGAGCTGAAACTGCCGGGCATGGCGACCGAGTTTTACAAGCGACAAGTCGCACAGCACTTGCAAATCGGCATCCGGGCAATGGAAAAAATCGCAGCCATGCCAGACGAGCGACTGCATTCACGCAAGCTAAGAAGCTTTTATGAAACTGCATTCCAATAAGATGGGAGCTGCCGGAAGCCCAACTTTCGGCATCATCATCACGCCGCAATCAGCCGCTACTCGCCAATCATGTCAAAACGCCGCGAAACTTTTGCCTTTTTTCTGCTGATCATTGCCGTTCTGGTATCCGTGCCGCTTGTGCTCGGATTTCTCGGATCTGCACATCCGGCATTTGATTCATTTGCCCATTTTCGGTCCCATCTCGCTATCCTTATGGGATTGCTGGCGCTACCACTTTTGTTCACAACAATGCGGCGTGAAGGTGCGATGATCCTGCTGTTTGCGATCCTTGCTTTCAGCACAACACTTGGTGCGGCACGCAATCTGCTGGATGGTTCATCAACAGCACAGGCTAATGTGCCAACTGGCGGGGCACGTTATAGTCTTGTGCAAATCAATCTGCGCTATAACAATCCAGAACCCAAGCGCGTCTTGCAAATGATTGCGCAGGAAAAGCCTGATGTCATCGCTTATCAGGAAGCTGGTTCAGACTGGGCGATGTGGATCGATATTCTAAAAGGCTCCTACCCTTATCACTTTGAATGCCACATCAGCGGCAGCAACATGGGTGTGGGTATTTTATCCCGTCGTCCGTTCAGTGAAGACAGTGCGCAGACATGCCTTGGCGATAACCGCCTTGCAATGACCTCGATTGATTTCAGCGGCACGCCAGTCAATGTTGCATCCTATCATGGTGTGCTTCCATGGCCGTATGGTCAGGCAGCAATCATCGATAAGCTGGTACCGGAATTGCAGAAATTCGACGGCGCTTCCGTTATTGCGGGCGATTTCAACGCGACGCCATGGAGCGTTGCAGTTCACCGGATAGAAAAAGCTTCCAGCACAAAAGCAATGACCGGCATTGGCGGTTCTTGGATGCCGCAAACCCTGCCCGTGACGCTCGCGCCATTTGTGGGGCTGCCAATCGACCAAATTCTCGTCAGTCCTGATATCGCAGCACCAGCTGCGACGACACGCGACGAAACAGGCTCCGATCACCTGCCCGTCAGGCTGGAGTTTTCAGTTCCTATGCCTGTTCGGCCGGACATAGAAGAACCTGAACCTCAGTCTGTGATGCTTCAATAAAAAAGGCGGTTCAAAACCGCCTTTTCCAATAAGATGTTTACATAAACCGGACCTTCGCCGACATCTTTCTGCGGCGGTCGAGACGGAAACAGCTCCTGTAAACATTACATGTTTACGTAAACCGGTCCTTCGCCGCCTTGTGGCGGAACCCAGTTGATGTTCTGGTTCGGATCTTTGATGTCGCAAGTTTTGCAATGCACGCAGTTCTGCGCGTTGATCACAAAGCGTACATCCTTGGCCTGTGGATCAGCAGCAGAATTGCCGTCTGCATCCACCCATTCATAAACACCAGCTGGGCAATAGCGT
>NZ_JAMJWE010000359.1 GCF_023554105.1 Brucella sp. 21LCYQ03 | reverse complement strand
TTTCTTTTGATAATGATGATGCAATGGCGACATCAAAAAGATGCGCCGGCCTTCGCCAAATCTCTTCTTTGTGTACTTGAAGTAAGACACCTGCATAATCACCGAAAGATTCTCGATGAGGAAAACACCGCAAAGCACCGGAATCAATAACTCCTTCCGGATTAGAATGGCAAATGCCGCAATGATACCTCCAATGGTCAAGCTTCCCGTATCACCCATAAATACCTGTGCGGGATAGGCATTGTACCAAAGAAATCCTGTACAGGCACCAATGAAAGCACCTGCAAAAATCACCAGCTCACCACTGTTTGGGATATACATGATATTCAGGTATTCCGAAAAAATTACGTTGCCCGAAACGTAGGCTAGAATCGCCAGCGTAATTCCCATAATGGCGGATGTACCCGTGGCTAATCCATCAATACCGTCGGTAATATTAGCCCCGTTGGATACCGCCGTTACAATAAACACGATCACCAGTAAGATCATACCGAAGGTAATCCAGGTGCCCGAAAGTCCGAGAAAACTCAAGGTTTTAGCATAATCAAACTCATTATTTTTATAAAAGGGAATGTTGGTCTTGG
>NZ_JAMJWE010000358.1 GCF_023554105.1 Brucella sp. 21LCYQ03 | reverse complement strand
ACCTTTTACTCCCGCAAAACCTTTTCTACATTTTCATGTTTACACCTCCCTACCTGCCTTATCCACAAGGAGATTTTTTTGATCGAGAATTCTATTATCTTCGCGTAGACGATTAATACCCTAGCATGACAACACCCAAAAATATCCTATTGACTTCCAAACTACCGAATACAGGAAACAGCATATTCTCTAAAATGACGGCCTTAGCACAGCAATATCAGGCCATCAACCTTGCGCAAGGTTTTCCAGACTTCCCCGTTGATCCAAAATTATTGGACTTGGTGAGCTCGGCGATGCATCAGCAGGCTAATCAATATGCCCCGATGCCAGGCCTTCCGTTGCTTCGTGAGCGTATCGCAGAAAAATACCAAAGTTTCTACCATGTAAATGTGGACCCCGAAAGTGAAATCACCATTACGAATGGGGCTACACAAGCGATATTTACCACTATCGCTACAATTATACATGCGGGCGACGAGGTTATTATTTTCGAACCAGCATACGACTGCTATCGCCCAACCATCGAACTTTTTGGCGGTAAAGTGATCGCTATACCTTTAGTAGCACCGGAATTCACCGTAGATT
>NZ_JAMJWE010000357.1 GCF_023554105.1 Brucella sp. 21LCYQ03 | reverse complement strand
CTTCACCATCGGATACCCACGCGATGAAGCGGTATACGGAGAGGGTTACTTAAGCTCTGCTACCGGTTATGCCGGCGACACCTTGGCGTATCAAATCTCTATTCCTGTAAACCCAGGAAATAGTGGCGGACCAGTATTCGACCATTATGGAAATATCATTGGAATTATCTCCGGAAAACAAAAGGGCATAGATGGTGCAGGGTTTGCGATCAAGACAGAAGCTTTAATGAATGCCCTTAAAGAGATTCCTGCAGATGTATTAAGAGGTGACGTAGATTTGAGCGAAAAGAATTCCATGAGCAGCTTAAGTCGTACCGAACAAATTAAACGATTACAGGACTTTATCTATATCGTGAAGGTGTACTAAAATCTTGTCGTAGTTTAAATAAACCCAAAAGGCATGGCATCATTGATACCATGCCTTTTGGGTTTATTTGCCCGACCTATTCTTTAAAATTCAACTAGTCGCCTAGATATTTGGCTGAGGCGTCGTGCGTAAATAGGGCTTTATCTCCTTGTGTCCTTTTGGAAACTTAGCTGGAATATCTTCCGTTTTGATAGCCGGTACGACAATCACGTCTTCTC
>NZ_JAMJWE010000356.1 GCF_023554105.1 Brucella sp. 21LCYQ03 | reverse complement strand
GCTGGTTTAGCACTAATTTATTTGATGGGTTTCTGGGAAGAGACCATGCAGACACTCGCGCTGATTATTTCATCCACCATTATCGCGCTGATTATCGCTATTCCTTTGGGGATTTGGTCGGCAAAAAACAGCACCGCTCATCGGGTTATTCGTCCTTTGTTAGATTTGATGCAGACCATGCCTGCGTTTGTTTATTTGATTCCTGCAGTATTATTTTTTAGCATTGGAAAGCTGCCTGGCGCTTTTGCTACCATTATTTTTGCTATGCCGCCTGCGGTTCGCTTAACCGCTTTGGGCATCCAACAAGTGCCGGCAGATGTATTGGAGGCGGCACGCTCATTAGGAGCTACGCAAAAGCAGATCTTGTTTAAAGTAGAATTGCCTTTGGCGCTTAAAACAATTTTAACAGGTGTTAATCAGACCATCTTGCTATCGCTATCGATGGTCGTGATTGCCGGAATGATTGCCGCCGGTGGGTTAGGAGAGAAGGTGCTGGAAGGAATTAACAATCTCGATATTGGTTTGGGGTTTGAAAGCGGTCTATCCGTGGTGATTTTAGCCATTGTGCTGGACCGTATCACACAGG
>NZ_JAMJWE010000355.1 GCF_023554105.1 Brucella sp. 21LCYQ03 | reverse complement strand
AAACATTCACAAAAAAGAGAAAGTTATAGAGGAATTATTTGCAGACTCTCTGGCACTGAAAACTTTTGAAAATGTGGAGCGATACCCAAAACAGGCGCTTGACATGACTAAAAGCTATCTGGATGACGAGCTTGTTTTATTTTACGTCTATAAAAAAAATGTACCTATATTCTGGAGTTCCAATTTAATAGTACCGCCGAGTGACCGTCCTTTTATACAGGATGCTACTTTTATTAACACGGAGCCGCGTTCGTACATTGTGAAGAAAAAAGATATTGGTCAGGATATGTCTGTTATGGCCATTATACTTGTTAGGCGGGCATTTAATCATTCTAATCCCTACCTTACCAATCGTTTTTACAAAAACATTATTGCTTCGGATAATCTGGAGATCGCACAGTACAGTGATAATGAAATTGTGCGGAATGTTTATAGTAAAGGGGGCACATACTTATTTTCGGTCAAATTTAAAGAGGGTAAGTATCACAATGTGTACCTTACTATTCAGCTGCTTTCGTGGGTTTTAGGCTCAATTATATTGCTTTCCCTTATTAACAGGGTATGCATTACGTTCGCAAAAAAGGGCT
>NZ_JAMJWE010000354.1 GCF_023554105.1 Brucella sp. 21LCYQ03 | reverse complement strand
CAGAATTCATCAAAAGTCCCGGTACACGGCCTTGAAGCGTTTGATTAAAAGACCCTATGGGTAAGTTTTCTGTAGCCTCTTTTCCTATTACCTTTGCAGATCCCGTGAATTTCTCTTTCGTAATATTGGCATAACCGGTAACAATAACCTCTTCTAAACTTTCGTCTAAAGATAGCTCAACATCTAATGTTGTTGTTGCGCCAACTTTTACACTGCGCCCCGTATAACCAATGTATCGAAAGTTCAGCGTAGAACCTTGAGTAGCAAGTATTGTATACGTTCCATCGCTTCTGGTTTGGGTCCCCTGACTTGTTCCGTCAACCAATACTGTGACACCACTGAGCGCCGATCCGTCAATTGCCGATGTCACCTTCCCCGTCACTGTTCGATTTTGTGCAAATACCGCTCCGGTAAGGAATGTAAAAAGCACAAAAAAACTGAGTAAATGTTTTTTCATAAGTGTGTGTGTGTTTAGTTAATAATGGCCAATAGTAGACATTAAAATTAATAATGCAAAAAAGTGTTAAATACTCATTATCGGGTATTTTTGGAACACTTATTGCATAAGTTTCAAAATCATTTTTTTG
>NZ_JAMJWE010000353.1 GCF_023554105.1 Brucella sp. 21LCYQ03 | reverse complement strand
TGTTTTGCGAAATCACATCATTTTTGCGATCGATCATCTTTTTGACGTCGATTTTCAAGCTGTCTAGGCTGATGCCGTGATCCGCAAAATTGTGTGCGGCATTATGATAGTGCTCTGATGTGTCCAATAAGGCTTTGGAGGGGATACAGCCTACATTAAGACAGGTTCCACCAAAGGTGCTGTATTTTTCAATAACAGCGGTTTTTAGTCCGAGTTGAGCGCAACGGATAGCAGCTACATAGCCGCCTGGCCCACTTCCGATTACAATTACGTCATACTGCATATAGTCGTGTTTTTTCTCTGTTCAAAAATACGATTAAATTAAGAATGATCGTGTCGTATACGCATAAAATTACGCTATAATTAAAAAAAACCGACAATCTGCAGAGATTGTCGGTTTTTCGATCGTTGAGATACTACTCAGCGACGATTTTTCCTTGCATGATCCCGAAATGACCTGGGAAGCTACAAATATATGGATACACTCCAGGCTCTAGGGTGAAGCTAATCTTGTCTTCCTGTCCTGGGCCTAATAGTTTTGTATGTGCTACGATGGAGCTTAGAGACGATTTTGGAATGTAATCGTT
>NZ_JAMJWE010000352.1 GCF_023554105.1 Brucella sp. 21LCYQ03 | reverse complement strand
TCTCCTTAAAAAAGATATTTAGTTTGTTTTTGATAAATTCCCTAACTTTTCTCCAATCAGGATCCAGATCATCTAGGTCAATATTGCGATAAATATCAGAAGACAGCGTAGAAGATGACACATAAATAAACCATCCTCCAACTTTAGGACTTAACCAAGTTGCGTCGTATTCTAAACTTCCTGCAATTGTATTCAATCCTGCATTCTGAACTGTTAGAAAGACTTTTATTTTTTCAATTTTTTTTATTGGCATAAAGTCAAAGAGTACCTTATGTTCCTTCCCTTTAATATCTGTAAATGTTGAAGCAATTTTAATTGGTTGACTAGTTACAAAATCAGTTGGGTTGATTGTTTGACCGTTTATGTGGAAGACAATCTCTTTATTAAAAATTTTCAGAGGATATCTTTCAAAAATTGCATCCGCTATATTTTGCCGTAAAAATTTATCAATTATCTTTTTCTTTGGTTCTTTGTCTGTAACATACGAAGGATAGAGGTTCGTAATACTCACCTTATAATATGTATTATGGTTCTTTCCTTTTAAAATTTCCTCATCAGTAGGTATATTGATCTCGGACACATTGATA
>NZ_JAMJWE010000351.1 GCF_023554105.1 Brucella sp. 21LCYQ03 | reverse complement strand
AATTGTGATTTCAGAGGTAGCAGAAGGCATTTATACCTTCGATATTCGCACCTTCGACCAGGAAGGCAATCAATCTATGCGCTCAGAAATATTCGGACGTGTATATGGTCGAAGCTACATCAACAATCTCAACAACCGGATTGTAAATAACTTGGAATATACTCCTGATGATGAGATTGTACTCAATTGGTTCGTAGAAACTGCCGATACTACGTTGTTAGGCACGGTCTTACGCTACCCGAATCTTACAGGTGATAGCGTAGAGGTATTTATACCGCCCAACAGCAATCAAACATTGCTACCAGAAATTGATATTACGGGCACGTTTAACTACCGCAATTTGTATAAACCCAGCCCTTTGGCTATAGATACTTTCTATGCGCATCCAGTAGCATTAAGAACACGGGAATTGCTTCCACCAGATAGAGAAGAATACCCTTATACCACATGGTCCATAGCAGGATTCAGCTCGGAAGAGCCGAATAACAGCCGATTAGCGGCTCGTTTGATTGATGGACGCGATGACACCTTTTGGATCGCTCGATTTTCTAATAACGCGACCACCTATCCAAATCATTGGGTGACGAT
>NZ_JAMJWE010000350.1 GCF_023554105.1 Brucella sp. 21LCYQ03 | reverse complement strand
GAATGCTTTTTGAAATCTTCAGACCGCATGTAGTGTACCACGCAGCTGCTTATAAGCATGTGCCTTTGGTAGAAAGCCACCCAATTGAAGGGGCGCGCACGAATGTAGGAGGTACGTACAACTTGGCTAATCTGTCTGTAGAATTTGAGGTGCAAAAATTTGTATTTGTATCGACAGATAAAGCGGTGAACCCAACCAATGTGATGGGAACTACTAAACGTATTGCCGAGATTTATGTGCAGACATTGGATAAGAAGCTGGCTAGATCCAAGGACGACCGTCGCACGCGCTTTATCACTACACGCTTTGGCAATGTATTGGGATCCAACGGATCTGTGATTCCAAGATTTAGAGATCAGATTGAGCGAGGTGGGCCAGTTACCGTAACGCATCCGGATATTACCCGGTATTTTATGACCATCCCTGAAGCATGTCAGCTTGTTATTGAAGCAGGGAATATGGGTGTTGGTGGGGAGATATTTGTCTTCGATATGGGCAAGTCTGTTAAGATTGTAAACTTGGCCGAGAAGATGATCAAGCTGTCCGGAAGAGTTCCATACAAAGAAATAGAAATAAAATTTACCGGCCT
>NZ_JAMJWE010000035.1 GCF_023554105.1 Brucella sp. 21LCYQ03 | reverse complement strand
AGCATCGATCTGGTCGTATGCCTTGAATTCACCAAAGAACTTGGTGATCGCTGCGGTCAGCGAGGTCTTGCCATGGTCAACGTGACCAATGGTGCCGATGTTTACGTGTGGCTTATTACGTTCAAATTTGCTCTTTGCCATCTGAGCTCTCCTAAAATTACAGCCTGCTCAGGCTTTTTACTGTTTGGCGTAATCAGAAATTACGCGAACTTCTTCTGAATTTCCTGTGCGACCGCGGTCGGAACCGGCTCATAGTGGTCGAACTGCATGGTGTACTGCGCACGGCCCTGAGACATCGAACGCAGGTTGTTCACGTAACCAAACATGTTGGCGAGTGGAACGTTTGCGTTGACGACCGTAGCAATGCCGCGAGCTTCCGTACCGGAAATCTGACCACGACGTGAGTTCAGATCGCCAATTACGTCACCGACGTAATCTTCCGGAGTTACGACTTCGACCTTCATGATCGGCTCGAGGAGCTGAGCACCGGTCTTCTGCGCGCCTTCACGGAATGCAGCGCGAGCAGCGATTTCGAAGGCGAGAACAGACGAGTCAACGTCATGGTATGCGCCGTCGATCAGGGTGGCTTTCACGCCGAGCATTGGGAAGCCAGCAAGTGGACCCGCGCCCATGACGCTTTCGATACCCTTCTGAACGCCTGGGATGTATTCCTTAGGAACAGCACCACCAACGATCTTGGATTCGAAGATGAAGTCATCGCCTTCATGTGGTTCGAAAACGATCTTGACGCGAGCGAACTGACCCGAACCACCCGACTGCTTCTTGTGGGTGTAATCGATTTCAGCAGCACGTGTAATCGTTTCACGGTAAGCAACCTGCGGCGCGCCGACGTTTGCTTCAACCTTGAATTCGCGCTTCATACGGTCAACGAGAATGTCGAGATGAAGTTCGCCCATACCAGCGATAATCGTCTGGCCGGATTCTTCATCAGACTTAACGCGGAACGAAGGATCTTCAGCAGCCAGACGGTTGAGCGCGAGGCCCATCTTTTCCTGGTCAGCCTTGGTCTTTGGTTCAATCGCGATTTCGATAACCGGATCTGGAAATTCCATGCGTTCAAGAATAACCGGCTTCAGTGGATCGCAAAGCGTATCGCCTGTTGTGGTTTCCTTGAGGCCAGCCAGAGCAACGATGTCGCCTGCGAAAGCTTCTTCGATGTCTTCACGGCTGTTGGAGTGCATCTGCAACATACGGCCGATACGCTCACGCTTGCCCTTAACGGTGTTTTCGAGCGAAATGCCCTTGGTCAGCTTGCCCGAGTAAATACGAGCGAATGTGAGCGAACCAACGAACGGATCGTTCATGATCTTGAATGCGAGCATCGAAAGCGGTGCTTCATCCGAAGATTCACGGGTGGTTTCGGTTTCCGTCTTAACGTCGATGCCCTTAATTGCAGGAACTTCGACTGGGGATGGAAGGAATTCCACAACAGCGTCGAGAAGCGGCTGAACGCCACGGTTCTTGAATGCTGTACCGCAAAGGATTGGATGGAACTTAACAGCAATCGTACCCTTACGGATCAATGCGCGAAGCTGTTCATTCGAAGGCATGTTGCCTTCAAGATAAGCTTCCATTGCAGCTTCGTCGATTTCCACTGCCAGCTCGATGAGCTTTTCGCGGTACTCTTCAGCCTTATCCTTAAGGTCTGCAGGAATTTCACCAACGGTCGCAGCTGCGCCGATTGTGCCATCCCAGGTCAGTGCCTTCATTTCGATCAGGTCGATAACGCCTTCGAACTCGTTTTCAGCGCCGATTGGCAGCTGAACTGGGAGAGCGATTGCGCCAAGACGCGAGCCAACCATTTCTACGCAACGGTAGAAGTCAGCACCGATCTTGTCCATCTTGTTGACGAAGACCATACGTGGAACGTGGTACTTCTCAGCCTGACGCCAAACGGTTTCAGTCTGCGGCTCAACACCAGCATTCGCATCGAGAAGAGCGATTGCGCCATCGAGAACGCGGAGCGAACGCTCAACTTCGATCGTGAAGTCAACGTGGCCCGGGGTGTCGATGATGTTGAAGCGACGCTTCTTGCCATCCTGACCCTGCCAGAACGTGGTCGTAGCAGCGGACGTGATGGTGATACCGCGTTCCTGTTCCTGCTCCATCCAGTCCATGGTGGACGCGCCATCATGGGTTTCACCAATCTTGTGGTTCTTACCGGTGTAGAACAGAATACGCTCGGTCATCGTCGTCTTACCGGCGTCGATGTGAGCCATAATACCGAAATTGCGGTAGTCTTCGATTTTATATTCGCGGGCCATGTTTTTGCTCTTTGAATAGGGTTCGACGATTACCAGCGGTAATGCGAGAATGCGCGGTTGGCTTCAGCCATGCGGTGCGTGTCTTCACGCTTCTTCACAGCAGAACCACGGTTGTTTGCAGCATCAAGCAATTCACCGGAAAGGCGATCAATCATTGTGGTTTCGTTACGACCGCGAGCGGCGTTAATCAACCAACGAATGGCAAGTGCCTGGCGGCGTTCTGAACGCACATCGACCGGAACCTGATAGGTTGCACCACCAACGCGGCGCGAACGGACTTCAACGTGCGGAGCAACATTGTCGAGCGCCTGATGGAACAGCGCGACCGGCTCTGACTTTGCCTTGGCTTCGATTGCCGACAACGCACCGTAAACGATGCTTTCTGCAACCGACTTCTTGCCATGAAGCATAACTGCATTCATGAACTTGGTGATTACGAGATCGCCGAACTTTGGATCCGGATTAATCTCACGCTTTTCAGCTTTATGGCGTCTGGACATTTCGTCTCAACTTTCAATTACATCGGGCTCAACTCGCCATTATGGCGGCCGGTATCCCCGGAAAATTCTTACTTAGGACGCTTCGCACCGTACTTTGAACGACGCTGCTTACGGTTCTTAACACCCTGTGTATCGAGTACACCACGGATGATGTGGTAACGCACACCTGGCAAATCCTTGACGCGGCCGCCGCGGATCATAACCACGGAGTGCTCCTGAAGGTTGTGACCTTCACCAGGGATATAACCGATGACTTCAAAGCCATTGGTGAGACGAACCTTGGCAACCTTACGAAGAGCCGAGTTAGGCTTCTTAGGGGTTGTCGTATAAACGCGGGTGCAAACGCCGCGCTTCTGTGGGTTTGCCTGCAGAGCAGGAACCTTATTACGCTTTACCGGCGCAATGCGCGGCTTGCGGATCAACTGGTTTACGGTAGGCATTGAACCTTCCTCTATAAAAAATCTCGTAACAGAGCCCAATAAGGGCCGTTCCACCGGAGTGAACATGCACAAATTCGGGACGAGCCACCCCATCAGCGGCCAACCCGAACAAAAGCAGAGGAAGCATAAGCTTCATGCGAACGGCAAGTTGCATTTCGATCGTAAAACGAACCCTGTTTGAGGCGAACTCCAGAGCGTGTCGCTCCGAAAAGACCAGCCTCACATCGGCTCAGATGGGCTGCTGATACGCGTTAACGGGCGTTTCGTCAAGGGCAACAGGGTAAGTTTCTTATGGAAGGGCCGCAAAACGGGGTTTTGGACGACCAATGACAGTCAGTCGGGCCAATTCAATCGGCATATCTCAAATATTTAGGAGACAAAACTGTCATTTTCATGTGTCAGCATAGCATCTGACATCAACAGAGTTTATTCAAGCACATCTGAGTCGAAAAGCAACGCCATTTTAAGGGATTCTTAATGTCATCCACCACCCCATCCACAGAAAATGATTCGCCGCTGGTACATCTGGTCATCGCTGATGTCTGGAATGAAGGCGAAGAAGAATCTATCGAAGTTCATATTCTTCTGAAGTCGAACGAAGACGAAGATCTGGTTCAGACCGTTCTCGCCATCCTCGCCGAAGAAGGCTATAATGAAGCTGAACTGGTTGAGATGGGCACTATCACTGAAGAGCCTGAAGAAGAGCCGCACAAAAGTGCATGGCACACTGCCCTCACCGGCGAAGTTGCACTGATCGAATTTGATGGTGAAGAAGAAGACGAGTAAGTTTTCTCTCCTACATCTGAATAACGAAGGGCGGTTTCAAACCGCCTTTTTCTTTTATCCGCCGTACAAAAAGGCCGCCTCGAAAGGCGGCCTTTTTATTTCTCTAACAACTTGCCTTATTCGGCTGCGCTGTTGGTCATGTCTGCCAGCATCGCATTTGCATCCGACGAACCAGTCGACTTGCGGCGCTCGTCGATAATCAGATCGTCGCGCGCTGTTGCAATGCGGCGGATCTGGTTGGTCATGCCACCCGTACCAGCCGGGATGAGACGACCGACGATGACGTTTTCCTTGAGACCCTGTAGCGTATCCATCTTGCCGGCAACTGCGGCTTCGGTGAGAACGCGAGTGGTTTCCTGGAACGACGCTGCCGAAATGAACGACGGTGTCTGCAACGAAGCCTTGGTAATACCAAGCAGAACCGGATTACCCGAACCTGGCTTCTTGCCTTCTTCGATCAGACGATCGTTGACTTCATCAAGTTCGATACGGTCGACATGGTCACCAACGAGATAACCCGTGTCACCCGACTCCGTGATCTCGATCTTCTGGAGCATCTGACGAACAATCACTTCGATGTGCTTGTCGTTGATCAAAACGCCCTGAAGACGATAAACTTCCTGGATTTCGTTCACGAGGTAAGAAGCAAGTGCTTCAACGCCCTTGATCGCCAGAATGTCGTGCGGAGCTGGATTACCGTCGAGGATGTATTCACCCTTTTCGATAACGTCACCGTCCTGAAGATGGAACGGCTTGCCCTTAGGGATCAGATACTCAACAGGCTCGATCGTATCGTCGTTTGGCTCGATGATGATGCGACGCTTGTTCTTGTAATCGCGGCCGAAGCGGACGGTACCATCGATCTCGGCGATGATGGCGTGGTCCTTCGGACGACGAGCTTCGAACAGTTCCGCAACGCGTGGCAGACCACCGGTAATATCCTTGGTCTTCGCGCTTTCCATCGGCAGACGCGCAATAACGTCACCAGCATTCACATGAGCACCTGGCTCGAACGAAAGGATCGTTTCAACCGACAGCAGGAAGCGAGCTTCGCCACCCTTCGACAGCTTCTGGATCTTGCCGCTCTTATCCTTGATGACCATAGCAGGCTTGAGATCGGCACCGCGTGGTGTCGAACGCCAGTCGATGATCACACGCTTGGTGATACCGGTCGACTCGTCCGCTGTTTCCGAAACCGAGAGACCATCGACGAGATCTTCGAACTCGACGTAGCCTTCCACTTCCGTAAGGATTGGACGGGTGTATGGATCCCATTCAGCAATACGCTGACCGCGCTTGACTGTATCGCCTTCATCAACGAACAGACGCGAACCGTAAGTTACACGGTGAACGGCACGTTCCTTGCCAGTCGCATCAACAATCAGAACCGCCATGTTACGGCCCATGACAACGAGGTTGCCATCGGTGTTGCGAACCACATTGCGGTTACGCAGCTTAACGGTGCCTTCATACGATGCTTCGAGATACGAGCTATCAACAACCTGAGCCGTACCACCAAGGTGGAACGTACGCATGGTCAGCTGAGTGCCCGGCTCACCGATCGACTGTGCAGCGATAACGCCAACAGCTTCACCCTGGTTAACCGGCGTACCGCGTGCAAGGTCACGACCATAGCACTTGGCGCAAACGCCGTTACGGGTTTGACATGTCAGAGCCGAACGAATGCGGATCGACTGAATGCCAACCTTCTCGATAACTTCGACGTCCTTTTCATCGATCATGCGGCCAGCTTCAACGATGACATCGCCGGTTGCTGGGTTGATGATCGGATCAAGAGCCGTACGACCCAGAACGCGCTGACCAATTGGTGCAACGATCTGACCAGCATCGACGATTGGCTGCATGGTTAGACCGATTTCGGCGCCGCAATCGACCTCCGAAATGATCGCGTCCTGTGCAACGTCAACGAGACGGCGTGTCAGGTAACCCGAGTTAGCGGTCTTCAAAGCAGTATCAGCAAGACCCTTACGGGCACCGTGTGTCGAGTTGAAGTACTCGTTAACGGTCAGACCTTCTTTAAAGTTCGAGATGATCGGGGTTTCAATGATTTCACCCGACGGCTTGGCCATAAGACCACGCATACCACCAAGCTGACGCATCTGGTTGACCGAACCACGGGCACCCGAATGCGACATCATGTAAACCGAGTTCATCTGCTTCTGACGGCCAGTCACCGGATCGAACTCGACAGCCTTAATGCGGGCCATCATTTCTTCGGTGATCTTGTCAGTCGCCTTACCCCAGGCATCAACAACCTTGTTGTACTTTTCGCCCTGAGTGATCAGGCCGTCATTGTACTGCTGTTCATATTCTGTGGTCAGTGCTTCAGTTTCTGCAACGATCTTTACCTTCGCATCAGGAATGACCATGTCATCCTTACCGAACGAAATACCGGCACGACATGCATGGGCAAAGCCGAGCTGCATGATGCGATCGCAGAAAATGACCGTCTCTTTCTGACCGCAATGGCGATAGACGTGGTCGATCATCTTGGAGATGTTCTTCTTCGTCATTTCCTGATTGCAGATATCGAAAGATACGTTTGCATTCTTCGGAAGCAGTTCACCCGTAATCATACGGCCAGGCGTCGTGTCGTAAACCTTGGAAACAGGGTTTCCATTTTCATCGACAGTCTTGAAACGGCCCTTGATCTTAGTGTGAAGCGTGACAACCTTGTTTTCAAGCGCATGCTGAAGTTCGCCCATATCGGCAAAAATCATGCCCTCGCCCGGCTCCTTGTCTGCCACAATCGACAGATAATAGAGACCAAGAACCATGTCCTGCGAAGGAACGATAATCGGCGCGCCGTTTGCTGGGTGCAGAATGTTGTTGGTGGACATCATCAGCACGCGTGCTTCAAGCTGAGCTTCAAGCGACAGCGGAACGTGAACAGCCATCTGATCGCCGTCAAAGTCAGCGTTAAACGCTGTACAAACGAGCGGATGCAGCTGGATGGCCTTGCCTTCAATCAGCGTGGGTTCGAATGCCTGAATACCAAGACGGTGCAGCGTAGGCGCGCGGTTCAAGAGAACCGGATGCTCACGGATCACTTCGTCAAGGATATCCCAAACTTCTGGACGTTCCTTTTCAACCAGCTTCTTCGCCTGCTTAACGGTCGAGGAATAACCCTTCGCATCAAGACGAGCGTAGATGAATGGCTTGAACAGTTCGAGCGCCATCTTCTTTGGCAGGCCGCACTGGTGAAGCTTCAGTTCAGGACCAGTCACGATAACCGAACGACCAGAATAGTCGACGCGCTTACCGAGAAGGTTCTGACGGAAACGACCCTGCTTACCCTTGAGCATGTCGGAGAGCGACTTCAGCGGACGCTTGTTAGCACCGGTGATGACGCGGCCACGACGGCCGTTATCGAACAGCGCATCAACAGCTTCCTGCAGCATACGCTTTTCGTTACGGATAATGATGCCAGGAGCGCGCAGTTCAATCAGACGCTTCAGACGGTTGTTACGGTTGATCACACGACGGTAAAGGTCGTTAAGATCAGACGTAGCAAAACGACCGCCATCAAGTGGAACCAGAGGACGCAGATCCGGTGGAATAACCGGAACGATCTTCATGATCATCCACTCAGGACGGTTGCCAGATTCCATGAAGTTCTCAACGATCTTGAGACGCTTCATCAGCTTCTTGGTCTTCAGTTCCGATGTGGTTTCTGCCAGATCAACGCGCAGGTCTGCAGCGATGTTTGGAAGATCCATCGAAGCCAGAAGTTCAAAGATAGCTTCCGCACCGATAAGGGCTGTGAACTGATCTTCGCCGAATTCATCGACGGCAATCATGTATTCTTCTTCCGAAAGAAGCTGATGCTCTTTCAGGGAAGTCAGGCCTGGTTCGGTAACGATGTAGTTTTCGAAATACAGAACGCGCTCAATATCCTTGAGCGTCATGTCGAGAAGCGTACCGATGCGCGATGGCAGCGACTTCAAGAACCAGATATGGGCAACAGGTGCTGCGAGCTCGATATGGCCCATGCGCTCACGACGAACGCGCGACAGCGTAACTTCAACGCCGCACTTTTCGCAGATGATGCCTTTGTATTTCATACGCTTGTACTTGCCGCACAAGCATTCATAATCCTTGATCGGGCCAAAGATACGCGCGCAGAAAAGACCATCGCGTTCAGGCTTGAACGTACGATAGTTGATGGTCTCTGGCTTCTTGATCTCGCCGTATGACCAGGACAGAATCTTCTCAGGGCTGGCAATCGAGATTCTAATGGAATCGAACGTCTGTGCCGGAGCCTGAGGATTGAAAAGATTCATGACCTCTTGGTTCATGCCGTTCTCCTTGAGGGCGATCCGCCGCCCTGTGTGTCGTCGACAACAGGCTGAAAGTCCCTGCCGTCTTGAAAAGAAATCGCGGTATTTCGCAGTGTTAACTGCGCATTCCGTTTGGCATTTCGTTCACACAAATCGCTTTACGCTTTTGCTGGAAACACCTTACGGGCGCGCCACGGCAGAACCATGGCGCGCCTTGATGCTTTTTATTCCGCCGCGTCCGGAAGTGCCGGCTGCTCGTCACGTGTATCGTCCAGCTCAACATTGAGACCGAGCGAACGCATTTCCTTAACGAGAACGTTGAAGCTTTCCGGAATACCGGCTTCAAACGTATCGTCGCCACGAACGATGGCTTCGTAGACCTTGGTACGGCCTGCAACGTCGTCGGACTTGACTGTAAGCATTTCCTGCAGCGTGTAAGCCGCACCGTATGCTTCCAGAGCCCAGACCTCCATTTCACCGAAGCGCTGACCACCGAACTGCGCCTTACCACCAAGCGGCTGCTGGGTGACGAGCGAGTAAGGTCCGATAGAACGAGCGTGGATCTTGTCGTCAACCAGATGGTGAAGCTTGAGCATGTAAATGTAGCCCATGGTCACCTGACGGTCGAACGGCTCACCCGTACGTCCATCATACAGTGTCGACTGACCCGAGGTCGCAAGACCTGCATCTGTCAACATCGCATTGATGTCAGCTTCAACCGCACCGTCGAATACCGGCGTTGCGATCGATACGCCGCGCTTCACCTGATTTGCCAGCATGAGGACGGAATCGTCGTCATACGAACGGACAGGTTCATTGCGGTCGTTGTCCGGATAGATGTGCTCCAGAGTATCGCGCAGCGGCTGAATATTTGCCGTCTTGCGATAAACGTCGATCAGCTCACCGATCTTCTTACCCATGCCTGCGCATGCCCAGCCAAGATGTGTTTCCAGAATCTGGCCCACATTCATACGGCTCGGAACACCAAGCGGGTTCAACACGATATCAGCATGCGTACCATCTTCGAGGAATGGCATGTCTTCGACAGGCAGAATGCGGGAAACCACACCCTTGTTGCCGTGACGGCCAGCCATCTTGTCGCCTGGCTGGATCTTGCGCTTCACAGCAACAAAGACCTTAACCATCTTCATGACGCCTGGAGGCATCTCGTCGCCGCGCTGTACCTTTTCGACCTTATCCATGAAGCGAGCTTCGAGCAGCTTCTTGGATTCGTCGTACTGGCCACGCAGAGCTTCGAGTTCGCCCTGATGCTTTTCGTCTTCGACAGCAAACTGCCACCACTGCGAACGCGGATACTCAGTGATCAGATCACGGGTAATAGTTGTGCCCTTCTTGAAGCCCTTAGGGCCTGCAGCAGCAACTTTACCGTCGATCATATCAACGAGACGGCCGTAAACGTTACGGTCGAGAATAGCCTGTTCGTCGTCGCGGTCCTTCGCAAGACGTTCGATTTCTTCGCGCTCAATCGCCATTGCGCGTTCGTCTTTTTCAACGCCGTGGCGGTTGAATACACGAACTTCAACAATGGTACCGTATGTTCCCGGAGGCATACGCATCGAGGTGTCACGGACGTCGGAAGCCTTTTCACCGAAGATGGCGCGCAGAAGCTTTTCTTCCGGCGTCATTGGGCTTTCGCCCTTCGGTGTGATCTTGCCGACAAGAATGTCGCCAGGATGTACTTCCGCACCGATGTAGACAATACCAGCTTCGTCGAGGTTCTTCAGCGCTTCTTCCGAAACATTCGGAATATCGCGAGTGATTTCCTCAGGTCCAAGCTTCGTATCGCGAGCAGCTACTTCGAATTCTTCGATGTGGATCGAAGTGAAGACGTCTTCCGAAACGATCTTTTCAGAAAGAAGGATCGAATCTTCGTAGTTGTAGCCGTTCCAAGGCATGAACGCGACGAGCACGTTACGGCCTAGAGCCAGATCACCAAGATCGGTTGACGGACCATCAGCAATGATGTCGCCCTTACCGATTGGATCACCAACGCGTACAAGCGGACGCTGATTGATACAGGTCGACTGGTTCGAACGCTGGAACTTCTGCAGACGATAGATATCAACGCCAGACTTCGACGGATCGAGATCTTCAGTAGCGCGGATAACGATACGCGTTGCGTCAACCTGATCGACGATACCACCGCGACGAGCGGCAATAGCGGCACCGGAGTCACGCGCAACAACTGCTTCCATACCTGTTCCAACGAACGGTGCTTCTGCACGGACGAGTGGAACAGCCTGACGCTGCATGTTTGAGCCCATGAGAGCGCGGTTCGCATCGTCATTTTCAAGGAATGGAATAAGCGCTGCTGCAACCGAAACGAGCTGCTTTGGCGAAACGTCCATCAGATCCACGTTTTCACGCGGAGTCATCATCACTTCGCCTGCATGACGGCAGATGACGAATTCGTCAACGAAGCTGCCATTTGCGTCCAGCTCTACGTTTGCCTGAGCAACCGAGTGCTTTGCTTCTTCCATAGCCGAAAGATAGACAACGTCGAGCGTTACCTTACCATCGACAACTTTACGGTATGGGCTTTCGATGAAGCCATACTTGTTGACGCGAGCAAAGGTTGCGAGCGAGTTGATCAGACCGATATTCGGGCCTTCCGGCGTTTCAATCGGGCAGATACGGCCATAATGCGTTGGATGCACGTCGCGGACTTCGAAGCCAGCGCGCTCACGGGTCAAACCACCAGGTCCAAGAGCCGAAAGACGGCGCTTGTGGGTGATTTCCGAAAGCGGGTTGGTCTGATCCATGAACTGCGACAGCTGCGAGGAGCCGAAGAATTCACGTACAGCCGCAGCAGCAGGCTTCGCGTTGATCAGATCCTGCGGCATGACCGTGTCGATTTCGATCGAGGACATACGTTCCTTGATCGCACGTTCCATACGCAGAAGACCGACGCGATACTGATTTTCCATCAGTTCGCCGACCGAACGCACACGACGGTTACCGAGGTTATCGATATCGTCGATTTCGCCGCGACCATCACGCAGTTCAACCAGCATCTTGACGACAGCAAGAATGTCTTCCTTGCGCAGAACGCGCACGGTGTCTTCTGCATCGAGATCAAGACGCATGTTCATCTTCACGCGACCAACAGCGGAAAGGTCGTAGCGTTCCGAATCGAAGAACAGCGAGTTGAACATGGCCTCTGCCGAGTCCATTGTCGGTGGTTCACCTGGACGCATAACGCGATAGATGTCGAACAGTGCTTCCTGACGGCTTTCGTTCTTATCGACCGACAGCGTGTTACGGATATACGCACCGATATTGATATGATCGATATCGAGAACGTTGATCTCGTTCGTACCTGTGTCGAGAAGCGTCTTGAGAACCTTCTCATCAATTTCGTCACCGGCTTCGAGATAAATCTCACCGGTAGCGTAATTGACTGTATCTTCAGCAAGGTACGCACCAAAGAGATCGTCTTCAGTTGCCTTGATGAACTTCAGGCCCTTTTCAGCAAGCTGCTTCGCAGAGCGAGCGGTCAGCTTCTTACCAGCTTCGAGAACAACTTCACCTGTATCGGCATCGATAAGATCAGAAATGATCTTCATGCCCTTGAAGCGTTCAACCGAATAAGGAATGCGCCAGTTATCACCGTCACGCGAATAAGTGACAGTGTTGTAGAACGTCGACAGAATTTCTTCGCCGTCCATGCCAAGCGCCATCAAAAGCGTCGTAGCTGGAAGCTTACGACGACGATCGATACGCGCATAGACTACGTCCTTGGCATCGAATTCGATGTCGAGCCACGAACCGCGATAAGGAATAACGCGAGCAGCAAACAGAAGCTTGCCCGAGGAATGCGTCTTACCCTTATCGTGATCGAAGAATACGCCCGGCGAACGGTGCATCTGCGAAACGATAACACGCTCCGTACCGTTGACGATAAAGGTGCCGTTGTCTGTCATGAGCGGCATATCGCCCATGTAAACGTCCTGCTCCTTGATGTCCTTGATGGACTTTGCGCCGGTATCTTCATCAATATCGAACACGATCAGACGCAGCGTCACCTTAAGAGGTGCCGAATACGTCAAATCGCGCTGACGGCATTCGTCAACGTCGAATTTTGGTGCATCGAATTCGTAGCGAACGAATTCGAGCATTGAAGAGCCGGAGAAATCCTGAATAGGGAAAACAGACTTGAAAACGGCCTGCAAACCCTCGTCAGAACGCCCACCAGCTGGTTCCTCAACCATGAGAAACTGATCGTAGGATGCCTTCTGAACCTCAATGAGGTTAGGCATTTCCGCGACCTCGGGAATCTTACCGAAAAATTTGCGTACGCGCTTGCGACCATTGAAAGAATGGGTCTGAGCCATCGTCGCTCCTCGTTCTATAGCCTTGCGGCTTGCTCACGCCTTGCGGCCTTTATCGTGCGCCGCCTTTCGGCGGTCCTTCTAACGGGCTAAACCCGTTTCCTGAAAGCCTCAGCCGAGGCCATCAGAAAAAGGGTTCAAAAAGATCAGAACGTAGTAACCAAAATCGCTCTGACTATGATTTGCATAAAGAGAACCTATTTCCGCGCTTTTCGTTTCTTTTCATGCATTTACTCCAGATGCAAGCCCAGAGTTTAATAAGGATTAAACTGGCGGACGTTTCCGTCCGCCAGAATAAAGAACTTACTTAAGTTCAACCTTAGCGCCAGCTGCTTCGAGCTGTGCCTTGATCTTTTCAGCTTCGTCCTTGGAAGCGCCTTCCTTGACAGCCTTAGGAGCTGCTTCAACGAGGTCCTTAGCTTCCTTGAGGCCGAGACCAGTGATCGCGCGAACTTCCTTGATCACGTTGATCTTGTTTGCGCCGCCGTCTGCGAGGACAACGTCAAACTCGGTCTTTTCTTCAGCAGCAGCTGCTGGTGCACCAGCAGCAGCAGCAACAGCTACAGGAGCAGCAGCAGAAACGCCCCACTTTTCTTCGAGAAGCTTCGAAAGCTCAGCAGCTTCGAGAACTGTCAGAGCCGAAAGGTCTTCAACGATCTTTGCGAGATCAGCCATTTTGGTATTTCCTTAGTTTAAGGTTTGAACTGTTTGAAATGAGAAACGGCCTTAAGCCGCCTCGTTCTTCCGGGCGTGCGCACCAATAACGCGAGCGATCTGGCCCGCTGGAGCGCTGGTAAGTACTGCAAGACGCTGAGCTGGGGTTTGGATCATTCCAACCAGCTTTGCGCGCAGTTCGTCGAGCGATGGGAGCGAAGCAAGCGACTTTACGCCATCGGCGTTAAGCGTTGTTGCGCCCATTGAACCACCAAGAATAACGAGCTTGTCGTTAGTCTTAGCGAACTCGACGGCTACTTTCGGTGCAGCAATCGGATCGTCTGCATATGCAACGACCGTCTGACCTACGAATAGGTCTGAAATGCCTTCCGATTCCGTGCCCTGAAGAGCGATTTTGGCAAGGCGGTTTTTCGCGACTTTAACGGTGCCACCAGCGTCACGCATCTTGGAACGAAGATCGCTCATCTGCGCAACGGTGAGACCGGTATAGTGGGCCACGACGACCGAACCGGACTCTTTGAAAGCGCCGTTCAGCCACGCGACAAATTCGCGTTTTTCCGCTCTATCCACTGTGTCTCTCCAGTAGACAGGACCAGTTTGGCCCTGTCGGGTTGCCTTTGCCAGACTTGCCTTGCGGCGCATCTGACGTTCGAGGATCCTGTCCCCTTCAGCTTCACCCGCAAAGCGGACTACACTCAAAGGCAACTACGGTTCAAACCTCGCATGCACTTTCGTGCGAAACAGGGTTATTCCACGTCTCATGCAGGCCGTATGTTTAAGGACAGTCACCCGAAGATGAATATCCGCCTGCAATCTCGGACAGGATAACCGGACTTTCGTCCGGCTATCCGGATCTTGCGATCCGGAATTTGTGCACATTCGACTGCTTGCACAGTCCGGTAGCGCGACCAACCTCCCCTTAGGAGAGGTACAGGCTCCGGAGAACCGGAGCCCAGAAATTAAGCGACGACCTTAACGGTTGCCGGGTCGACCTTAACGCCAACGCCCATGCTCGAAGAGATGGATACGCGCTTAACGTATTCGCCCTTTGCAGCCGAAGGCTTTGCCTTGATGACCGCATCAGCAAAAGCTTTGATGTTTTCTTCGAGCTTCTGATTGTCGAAGGAAACCTTGCCAATGCCAGCGTGGATGATACCAGCCTTTTCGACGCGGAACTCAACTGCGCCGCCCTTAGAAGCGGTAACAGCAGCTGCAACGTCAACGGTTACAGTACCAACCTTAGGGTTTGGCATCATGCCACGTGGGCCGAGAACCTTACCAAGACGACCAACGAGTGGCATCATGTCTGGTGTCGCAATGCAGCGATCGAATTCGATCTTGCCGCCATTGACGATTTCGAACAGGTCTTCTGCACCAACGATGTCAGCGCCAGCCTTCTTAGCTTCTTCAGCCTTATCGCCACGTGCAAAAACAGCAACGCGAACGGTACGGCCAGTGCCGTTTGGAAGGTTGACAACGCCACGAACCATCTGGTCAGCATGACGTGGGTCAACGCCGAGATTCATTGCGATTTCGATGGTTTCGTCGAACTTTGCAACAGCGCGTTCCTTAACCAGACCGATTGCATCGGACAGGTCGTAAAGCTTGTTGACGTCAACGCCTTCGCGGATTTTAGCTACACGCTTGGAAATCTTTGCCATCGTCTTAGCCCACCACTTCCAGGCCCATCGAACGGGCAGAACCTTCGATCATACGCATAGCTGCTTCAACGTCAGATGCGTTCAGATCTTTCATCTTAGCCAAAGCGATTTCGCGAACCTTGTCGCGCGCAATCGTGCCGGCCTTTTCCTTGCCAGGAGCCTTCGAACCGGACTTGAGGTTCGCAGCCTTCTTAAGGAAATAAGACACAGGAGGCGTCTTCATCACAAAAGTGAAAGACTTGTCCTGGTAATATGTGATCACGACTGGAACAGGCGAACCTTTTTCCATTTCCTGCGTGGCAGCATTGAATGCCTTACAGAATTCCATGATGTTGATGCCGCGCTGACCCAAAGCTGGACCAATCGGAGGCGATGGGGTGGCCGAAGCCGCTGCAACCTGCAGCTTCAACTGGCCTGCAATTTTCTTAGCCATTGCACTCTGCCTTCATATAAATGCTGGAAACCCAGCGTTCTCGATTAATGCCGGAAACCCGGCTCTCGACTGACGTCAGTTAAACTGACTGGCAGTTCGGTGGTGCGAAATCGGCAACCGGCTAAGCTGCCTATCCTCCCACCATTATTCGTCACTTACGACGAAAACCCTTTCGGGTAACAATCAGACCTTATCGACCTGACTGTATTCAAGATCCACAGGTGTCGCACGCCCGAAGATAGAAACTTCAACCTTGAGGCGCGCACGCTCTTCGTCAACTTCCTGAACGATACCGTTAAACGAAGCAAACGGACCATCGGAAACGCGAACATTTTCGCCGATCTCGAAAGTGATCGAGGTCTTTGGACGCTCTGCACCATCCTGAACCTGGTTCAAGATAAGATCGACTTCCTTCTGCGAAACAGGAACCGGCTTTGAATCACCGAGGAAACCCGTAACACGCGGTGTATTCTTAATCAGCGAAAACACAGCATCAGTCAGCGTCGCCTGAACCAGAACGTAACCCGGGAAGAATTTGCGCTCAGCATCAACCTTACGGCCGCGGCGAACTTCAACAACCTTCTCGGTCGGCACAACGATCTGCTCGATAAGTCCAGAGAGACCCTTCTGAGCAGCTTTCAGCTCGATATCTTCAGCCACCTTCTTTTCGAAGTTGGAATAGGCGTGAACGATGTACCAGCGCGCTGTCATCTCAAAACTCCCCAATCCTGCTTAGCGGCCAAGGCCAAGAATAAGTTCTACGCCATAGGCCATAAGCTGATCGGCAAGAAAAAAGAAAGTAGCAGCCAAAAAGGCCATAACCACAACCATGATTGTGGAGATGATCGTTTCACGCCGTGTCGGCCAGGTTACTTTCGCCGTTTCGGCGCGAACCTGCTGGAAAAAGGTGATCGGATTCGTCTTAGATGCCATCTGTCACTCTACTTGCTTGGTGAACCACCATTTTTGAAGCGAAAAAACGAATCAAAAACAGGAACCCACGCGTATACGGTACGCAAAGCTGAAGATTCAGCCCCACGCACCGCGTGTCTGTTGACGTTACATAGAATCGATTCCCAAAAAAAACAAGCCCAATAGTTAAAAGAATACCATACAGGCTTATCGGAAATCCGATCCATACGAACATCGCTTGCAGCACCATTCAATCGTACTACAGCGACCTCCCCTGCCCGATCATCAAGTCGGCGGAAAGTTATCGATATCGGACTTAGCAGCTCTTATCAAAAACCGCCTATCAGATCAGTCAGCGAAAACGCTAAATCCAAAATACAAAAAACGAGCACCCATAGTCAAGCCATGAGTACTCGTTTTAAATGGCAGGGGCAGCAGGGCTCGAACCCGCGGCCTACGGTTTTGGAGACCGTCGCTCTACCAACTGAGCTATACCCCTATTTGGCACTGAGTGTGCCAGACTGGCGGCATAACCGCCAGTCAAATTCTTTACTCGATGATCGAAGCGACGATGCCTGCACCAACGGTACGGCCACCTTCACGGATAGCGAA
>NZ_JAMJWE010000349.1 GCF_023554105.1 Brucella sp. 21LCYQ03 | reverse complement strand
TTGTTGTGCTTCGTCACCCTTATTCTTGGTACTGGGCATATCCGGAAATTCAACCGTTTCCGCTAATAACGATTTGGCAAAACGTTCGGAAGCAAATTCGTTAAGAATATTGGTATTTAAGACTGTGGTTTGAAAGAACTCATCTGGTGACGGGCGGTTACAGCTTATCAATAGGATAACGGCTAAGGAGGTAAGGGATAAAAGTAGATTGAATTTCATAGGTATTTATTTGTGTTTAATAGTGTGCTTATTGTCCATGTGTGATGTCCAAATATGTCTATTTAAGATGACAAAATATGGAACTGTCAAAAATATAATGCTGGGTCTTGAAGTATACTAGAATTAAGGTTTTGATTGTGCCAACCAATCTTCATAAGCTACCACACCCAAGCTTGGCTTAGGCGTACCATCGAGCAAAGCCAAGAATTCCAATTGATTCCCATCTGGATCGTTGAAGTAAATCGCTAAGGCCGGCATCCAACAAAAAACCATCGGTTGTACAGATCCATCTTTCAAGAAATTGTACGGTTGCAGCTTATGCTCTTGCAGAAAATCTACCGCATGGTATAGTATAAAATCTTTGTCACAA
>NZ_JAMJWE010000348.1 GCF_023554105.1 Brucella sp. 21LCYQ03 | reverse complement strand
GCAGATGCATGGTTAGAACCATATGGTTTTTTTAGAGTAGCTCCTTATGGTATGTTTATCGCTTTCTGGGGGCCTACCTTCAGCGAGATGTTGGCTAAACCTGCTCAATTGATTGCTGGTTTGGAGAGCTTTTTCTTAGTGACACTTTTCCTTTTTCTATGTTATCGAAGGGTATTGCGTTTCGTTAAATTTGGCTTTTTTAATCCATATCTGTTTTTTACCCTTTTCATAATAATAATAGGCATCTTATTTGTTCATTACCCTTTTGGTTATCTTAATCCAGGGTCTGGTATTCGATATAGAGCTAATTTCTATCTATTGTTTTTATTACTACTATTCTACCTGTTTGATTTTTTAAGTGTAACAAATACAGTAAAAGTTAGTAAAGACTTGAAACTAAATATATAAATATGAAGAAGAAATTGCTTTTATGCTTAGTACTATTGTTTTCGTTGGGTTCAGCCTTTATTCTTAACGCTGCTCAGGTTAATGATAGTAAAGAACTGAATGAACTTATCACAAAAGCGTTGTCGGAAAATAAGACAA
Organism: Brucella sp. 21LCYQ03; assembly: GCF_023554105.1. Lineage (GTDB taxonomy): Bacteria > Pseudomonadota > Alphaproteobacteria > Rhizobiales > Rhizobiaceae > Brucella. The sequence goes on along the minus strand of NZ_JAMJWE010000348.1, from coordinate 43 downwards.
TTGTGCTAGATCGTAACAGGACCTATCGTATTGATAAAGAGAT
>NZ_JAMJWE010000347.1 GCF_023554105.1 Brucella sp. 21LCYQ03 | reverse complement strand
AAAAAGCTTTCAAAGTAGCCGACATCGCTCGCTTGCTAGGCATCACAGAAGATGAGGCAAAAGATTTAGAGGTAACAGAATTTGAGTTGACCGTGAAAAACATCAACCGACTGGAAGAAGCAGAATTGAACGAAGAATTCTTCAACAAGCTTTTCCCTGCTGGTGAAGTAACCACAGAAGAGCAATTTCTAGCAAAAGTGAAGGAAGAGGTGGAAAACCTATTCAAACAAAACTCTGATCAAAGATTGCGTAACGATATCTATACTTTTGGTATGGACAAAGTAGAAGCTTCATTCCCAGAGCCATTCTTAAAGCGTTGGTTGAAAGCAACGAATCCAGAAATCTCTGACGAAGAGTTGGAAGGTGGATTCGAAGATTTCTTGAAAAACCTGAAATGGACATTGATCGAGAACCGCATCGTAACGGCGAATAACTTAGAAGTAAAATACGATGAAGTAGTTGCTTTAGCTAAAGAACGTATCTATTCGCAAATCAAGATGTACAACATCAACGAGGAGCCTACAGATGAGCAATTGAATCAATTCGCTATGCAATTGCTTCAAGACAGAGAACAAGCTAACCGTTTGTT
>NZ_JAMJWE010000346.1 GCF_023554105.1 Brucella sp. 21LCYQ03 | reverse complement strand
TCCTACAGAAGCGTTAAGAGGTTTAGATTCTGATGAAAAGCTGACCTCAGAAATGCTTAGGGCAGGTCAAAAAAGGAAGGTTAACCTAATAAGTGAGAGCGGCTTATATGCCCTAGTTTTTAAGAGCAGAAAGCCCTCAGCGCTTAAGTTTAGAAAATGGATCACAAAGGAAGTTATTCCGAGTATAAGAAAAAAAGGCTTCTACGGAAAAATAGATCGTACTACTCTTCCTAATTTTATCGAGCGCTATAAAGACAACTTCCATAAAATTCCAAAAGATCATTTTTCAGTTATTAGCGAGATGTTTGCTCGCATGTATATTGAACTTGAGAAGGTTGGATATGTAATTCCTGATAAGGCAATCGACGGTAGGAAATTGGTACCAGATATCTCAGTAGGATTAGGTTTTGCCAAATTTCTTAAAGCAAACAATTCTGAATTCTATGGTAGCGCGAAGAAATACAAGCATACTTTTCCTGATGGGAGGGAAGTGGATGCGAACATGTATCATATCGATGCGTTGCCAATGTTCATCAGGTACATCAATGAAAAGTGGATTCCTGAAAAAGCAGAAGCCTACTTCCAGTCCC
>NZ_JAMJWE010000345.1 GCF_023554105.1 Brucella sp. 21LCYQ03 | reverse complement strand
AAGGCCCACACAAAAATGCAGGTCAATAGAATGATGGGATAGCTGTGTTTCGCCATGGTTCGTTTCATAATCTGTAGTGCGTGTCTGAACGGAGGTGGTAATGGGTATTGCTACTTTATTATTCTGAAATATCCTAATGGATGTTCAGAGGTCCTCTCGACTATATCTAAATTGTTACGTTAGTATGTTTTCCTATCACCTAACCAATTAACAATTACTTTGTTTGATTTTTTCGCAAAAAAAAACACCTGAACCGAGCGAGGTGTGCTCCGTGCAGGTGTATGATAAAATTAGCCCTGAAGAAGGCCAATCCCTAAAAAAATTTATGCAATAATAGCATGGATCTCGTTGATGATTTTTTGCGCAATAGCCTCAGCTGATTCTTTGGTCGCCCCTTCGCTATAAATCCGAATAATCGGCTCTGTATTAGATTTGCGCAAATGCACCCACTCCTGCTCGAAATCAATCTTTAAACCATCAATGGTACTGTGCGTTTCGTGTGCATATTTTTCTTGCATATTTGCGAGCAACCCATCAATATCAAGCCCTGGTGTTAACGTGATTTTATTTTTAGACATATAATATTGTGGC
>NZ_JAMJWE010000344.1 GCF_023554105.1 Brucella sp. 21LCYQ03 | reverse complement strand
CGCACCGTGCCTACGGTATTGGTACTAGAAGAAGACGAAATCAAACATAGAATCATTGGATTCAAACCAGAGGAACTAGATCATATCGCGTTGTAAACCGTATCGCAGACCCTCTAAACACGATCCATGATTCATATTTATTACGATTCAAAGACAGGAAATGTAGATCGCTTTATCAGTAAAGTGATCCAGATAACGGGTTGGGAAGCCACCCGTATCCAAGAGGACACGGTACCTTCGCATATGGGACATTTGGTGACCTACACCATCAACTTTGGCAAAGTGCCTGAAAAGACACAAGCCTTCATAGACAAATACAGCCATATGATCCATTCGGTCAGTGCAAGTGGCAACCGCAATTGGGGAAGAAACTTCGCCGTTGCAGCAGATAAACTCGCGGAAAACTTCGACCTCCCCATTGGTTTAAAGTTCGAACTTTCGGGGACACTAGTAGACATTAATGCCTTTATTGACATTATAAAAAATCAATATTATGATAGCAAACGACGTAGCGAAAAACTGGATATTGCTTAACAACGAAATCATGATCAAACATGATGACGAGTTTAGCTTACATAAAGACAAAGATGC
>NZ_JAMJWE010000343.1 GCF_023554105.1 Brucella sp. 21LCYQ03 | reverse complement strand
AAGACCGTCGGCATGCCAATGATGGTATAAGTTATGTGTGTACAATCCTAAGCCTACGATGATCAATAAAATCAACGATGCGATCGGTAATACACTAGCCATCGCTTGCGGGATGCGAAGCAAACCAGCAGACCAGCCAGATTGTGTTACCAACTGCAAAGCCACGAAAAACGCGCCGGCCGCACATACACAGGTGAAATAATAGCCCATCAATAATAAATTGGCGTAAGTACGCTCATGGATGATGTGATCATGCGACAGCAAACCCCATGCAATACTTGCTATACCAATTACAACAGCGACTATGCTCAAAATTTTGGCTACGCCACCAAATTGAAACTGCTCGCTAAAATTATAATCGTGATGATGATTGTGAGTTCCCATTTATTAACTTGATGTTTAATTATTTCTTTTGTAATTCTTGCACATACATAACAACCTTCCAACGATCTTCCGGTGTGATTTGTGATGCATGCGGACCCATAGAGTTCCATCCGTATGTGATGGTGTGGAAGATCTTACCTGCTGTCAATTCAGACATCTGTCCACCACGTGAAGATGGTGTACCAGCAGACTTGTGATAAGAAGGCGG
>NZ_JAMJWE010000342.1 GCF_023554105.1 Brucella sp. 21LCYQ03 | reverse complement strand
AATGCCGATGCAGTAAAGGGATTGGCGTATGCCCTTCGCGATGCCGTTCCAAACTTATTTTTGGTATTGGCTACGGTGATCGACGATAAGCCGTTCTTGTTAGTGATGATTGCCGAAGATCTTGCCAAGTCGAAAGGATGGAATGCGGGTGGTATTATTCGCGAACTGGCCAAAGAGGTGCAGGGTGGAGGTGGCGGTCAGCCGTTTTTTGCCACAGCAGGCGGTAAGGATGTAACTGGGATTGAACGCTCTTTACAGCGTGCTCGTGAATTTGTAGTTTAATATGAAAATGATCAAGATCTGCTATCGACTATGTGTAGCAACGCTATTTTTTGCAGCAATACAGGCCTGCGATTCTAAGGAAAATATTGCCATCTCCGGTACGATCGAAAATCCAGGTAATATTAAAGTAGTTTCCTTTTATGAAGGAGAACGTAAACTGGATTCCGTGTTTATCGCCGATGGCAATCGTTTTCGTTTCGAGCGTGGTAGTACGCAGCCGCGCTTGCTCACCTTAGCGGTCGGCAAGAATCGTTATCCAATCATCTTAGAGCCCGGACAGCCGGTAAAGTTTGAGACAGATCTACAACAG
>NZ_JAMJWE010000341.1 GCF_023554105.1 Brucella sp. 21LCYQ03 | reverse complement strand
TCAACGTATCCAGGTACCGGTTGTCGGTTTGCGAAATGACGTTGTCAATAAATTTACGCCGCTCTTCGCTGCCGTCTAGAATGATGCCTACATCATTGGGTGTGATCATTACTAGCGGGTATTGCCCGATATGATCCGCCAATCTAGGGTAATCCTTCTTATTTTTTCGAAACTGTTTCTTCTGATTTTTCTTTAAGCTACAGGAGATGCTATCCGCGACGTCGACTGTTTTTTCAAAGAGGCCTTGTACCATAAACCAGTCTTCACCCTTTTTGATATGCTGGGAGTCGATCGGGTTGAAATAAGATTTACAAAGAGATAAGTAATGAATAGCATCCAGCAAATTTGTCTTGCCAGCACCGTTATATCCGGTAAAGGCGTTCGTTGCTGGAGAAAACTCCAAAGTAGATTCCGTGTAATTTTTAAAATGAAGTAAAGAGAGCTGTTTTAGCCACATAAAGACGCGCAGTACTGGCTACTTAACTTCTTCAAAATCCACGAATTCGCCCGCAGTAGCAGGGCCACTACGCGCATCCTCTTTTGGCGGAACGTAGGCTACTTTAACCTTTCCTGTACCTTTATCTTGTCTGGT
>NZ_JAMJWE010000340.1 GCF_023554105.1 Brucella sp. 21LCYQ03 | reverse complement strand
GGTTTTCGAACCAATCGGCAGCCAGTTTTTGCGCATCAGTCGCTGGGCTATCGGTGGTTTCCCATCCCTTCACCAGGCGAAAGGCATTCCATACCTTATTCGCGAAATTTCGTCCTTGCTCACAATACGATACATCAAACATTAAGTCGTTGCCCGCTGGCGAAGACAACAACATGCCGACTCGCACGCCATCCGTACCATACTGCTCCATCAATTCGATTGGATCCGGCGAATTGCCCAACGATTTGGACATTTTGCGACCTTGCTTATCCCGCACTATCCCGGTAAGGTATACATTGCGGAACGGTGGTTTTTGCGTGTAATCGTGGCCTGCGATGATCATACGTGCTACCCAGAAAAATAAAATCTCCGGTGCGGTGACTAAATCGTTCGTAGGATAATAGTAGTTAAACTCCGCATTATCAGGATTGCGCACACCGTCGAAGACCGACATCGGCCACAAAGCAGATGAAAACCAGGTGTCCAATACGTCATCCTCTTGGCGTAGTCCATCCGTTGATTTACCTTCTTTAGCAAATGCGTCTTTCGCGCCTTCTTCCGTTTTTGCAACTACCCACTCGTTGCGGTCGTTG
>NZ_JAMJWE010000034.1 GCF_023554105.1 Brucella sp. 21LCYQ03 | reverse complement strand
CATTCGCGTGCCTGCTCAGTTCGATCCAACCTTCAAACTGTTGGCACAGGCAAACTCCAGCGTTGCGGTCTTTGCAGCGGGTCTGACCCTTGCAGCCTACAAAATCGAACTCGACAAAGAAGTTGCTTACAATACGGCTTTCAAGCTTATTCTGATGCCTGGTGTCTTCCTGATTGCCGGATGGCTCTGCGGCCTTAGCCCGCTTGTTCTGCAAATGCTGGTTCTCAGTGTTGCGCTTCCGCCGGCATTCTCGGGCATTATCATTTCCAGCCGCTTTCAGGTTTATACCCGAACAGGAACATCGTCACTTGCAGTCAGTGTGCTCGGCTTCGTGATCGCTGCTCCAGTATGGGTCTATCTTGCAAAAATTCTTGGAAGCTAATTAATTATCTGGAGTTGTTATGGCGCGGATACTCATCGCTATTTCTAGTAATTTTGGTGCAAATCTCGTGCTTGCCCGGCTTCTTTCTCCCGTTCTTGAGGGTTTCGGAGCGAGTGTCAGAATACGGCGTGTGGAAGTTCATGCACCAAGCGCCGAGTTGTCGGAACTGGAATATGCTTCGGGGATTGATCTTGAGTGGGCGGACGGGTTTGTATTCTCGTCGCCCTCTCATACCGGATTAATGTCGTCCGCAATGAAGGCATTTATCGATGCAAATCATGAGGCCGCCGTTAACGGTAAATATCTCAATAAGACATTTGCCGGAATGGCGACTTCTGGTTTTGCCCATGCAGGGCAAGAGCGTGTCGTTGATGATTTGAATGCGGTCGCTGCAGCATGGGGGTGCTTGGTTGTTACGCCAAGTACCGCAAATGCAGAGTTAAACCGACTGAATGGCAATCCGTTTGGTCTAAGTTTTGTGCTTCAACATGGAAAATTTGCCGATGTTGACGTTGTCACGCAGGTTCTGAAAATTCATTTCAAGCGCTTCGTGGCAGTAACGGAGGCTCTCACGCCATTGCGCGAAAAGACTGACGTTTAGAAGTAGATTGCGATAGCATAAAAGATGCTATCGCAATCATCTGAAATCTTTATGGAACAGTGTTTGATAACGGACTTATGCGCTAACAATCCCTTTGACATTAGTCCGCATTATTTATCTCGGAATGCTTTGATGTTCTCATCAGCTTTGTCGAAAAATATTGATTGAAGGCTGACCGGCAAATTGAATAGTGTTCGTCAATTGTAACATAAATGCTGTCGAGCGCTCAGAATGGTTATGCTTCTGAAATTTGTATCGCGAGGTTTCAGTGACTGAAGATAAGACTTTCGAAAAAGATGATAACGACATTCAGAACAGTGCATCGCATCCAAAAAGCATGATGAGGCCTCTTCTGTTAGTTGCCGGACCTATTGTCGCGATCATAATCGCCTTCTTCATTTATTTCACTGGCGGTCGCACTGTTTCGGAAAATGACAGCTATGTCGGTGCGCCGAACGTAACGATTGTCACCCAGGTTTCTGGTCGTGTGACACAAATTGAAGCTAAGGAAAATGAGCCTGTAGCGACCAGATCTGTACTCTTCCAAATCGATCCGGATCTTTATCGCATAGCACTCGATCAAGCGAAGGCGCAGGTTCAAGCAGCGCGTGAAAAGCTCGATGGCCTTGCATTGACTTATAAACAAAACATGGCAGCTGTAGAACAAGCCGAAGCTGATGTCACATATGCGCAAGGTGAACTTGACCGTGCTCAACAGCTTCGTCAGACTGGAGTAGGAACTGTACAAGCCGCTGAAGAGGCGCGACGTAATTTGCGCGTTGCGCAGGATCAGCGCATAGCCGCACAAGATGCGGCCAATTCAACTCTCGCTTTACTCGGCGGATCTGTTGACATTCCAATCGAGCAACAAGCAGAATACCAGCAAGCAATTGCACTACAGGAAAAAGCCGAGTGGAATTTAAGTCAGGCCACTGTGCATGCGCCGTTTGATGGCATCGCAACCCAAGTTGATAATATTCAAATAGGGACTTACCTCGTGCCGGGCCAGGCAGCCTTCACACTTGTCTCAACGGAGTCGTGGGTTGATGCCAATATTAAAGAAACAGACCTTGCTCATATAAAGGTAGGTAATTCTGTCGATATTGTCGTTGATAATTATCCTGATCTGAAACTGCAGGGGCGGGTGGCCAGCATTTCTCCAGCTTCCGGTTCTGTGTTCTCGTTGCTTCCGCCGCAAAACGCGAGTGGCAACTGGGTGAAGGTTGTGCAACGCATTCCCGTTCGTATTTCAATTGATGATCGTCCAGATGATATTCTTTTGCGGGTGGGTTCAAGCGCCACTGTAACTGTTCATACGGAATATCGTCGGACGCTAAAAACTTTGCTGGCGGATCTGGCCAGCATAGTGAATTTGTAATGGCGGTGCCGTTGGTCGAAACGCAACAGGCGGTTGGATCGCGACGTGTTGCGATAACACTCTGTGTCATGGTCGCGACACTGATGCAGGCGCTGGACTCAACCATCGCAAACGTTGCTTTGCCTTATATGCAAGGCGCGCTGTCAGCAACGAGCACGCAGGTTAACTGGGTTTTAACGTCCTATATTGTTGCAGCTGCGATTACCACGCCGGCGACTGGTTGGCTGGAAGACAGATTTGGCCGCCGCCGTCTGTTTATAATCTGCATCATCGGGTTTGTGGGAGCGTCCATGCTCTGCGGGACGGCGACCAGTCTGACAGAAATGGTCGTATTCCGTCTTGTCCAAGGAGTGTTTGGTGCTCCATTGGTTCCTCTTGCTCAAGCAACACTCTTAGATACTTACCCTCGCCGCATTCAAGGACAGGCGATGGCCATGTTTGGTCTTGGCGTTATGCTTGGGCCGATCCTGGGGCCCACATTGGGCGGTTGGCTTACTGAGTATTATGACTGGCGTTGGGTTTTTTATGTAAATGTGCCAATTGGAGCGTTCGCGCTGTTTCTTGCTGTGGGATATCTGCCGAAACGACCATCTAATCCTAACGCTCGCATTGACGCTTTTGGGTTCGCGACCCTCAGTCTTGCAATAGCTTCGCTACAATTGTTTCTGGATCGCGGACAGGAACTAAACTGGTTTCAATCTGTAGAAATACGCTTCGAGTTTGGACTGTTCATTTTAGGCCTCTACCTCTTTATCGTTCATACGGCTACAGCGCGGTCTGAAAGCTTTATAAACCGCAATCTTTTTGTTGATCGAAACTTTGTTGTTTCACAGTTCCTTATTTTTGTTGTTGGTGCCGTATTACTCGCGACCCTTGCGATGTTGAGTCCATATCTGCAAGAGCTGTTGGATTATCCTGTTTTGACGGCTGGTATAGTGCTTGCTCCCCGCGGCATTGGAACGATGATTGCAATGGTCATAGTTGGTCGATTAATTGGTAAAGTTGATATTCGATTGCTTCTGGCTGCAGGTTTTATGATGACAGCTTACTCGTTGTGGGAAATGAGTAAGTTCACTCAGAATGTATCAGAGGCAACTCTTATAAGAACCGGCATCATTCAGGGCTTTGGCATAGGATTTGTTTTTGTTCCAATGTCGACTGTCGCGTTTGCCACCCTTCCGGACGCACTTCGGACACAAGGCACAGCTTTCTATAACCTCGTCCGCAATATCGGGTCGAGCGTCGGTATTTCTGTAATGAGCTTTTTGCTCGTACAAAACCAGCAAATCATACATTCGTCGTTGGCGCAGAACGTTTCACCTTACTCCCGCGCCCTCCAGCAATTAGGCAGTGCAGTAGATATGTCCTCGTTACAAGGGAGAGCAGAAATAAACGGGCTTGTTAGCGTGCAAGCAGAAGTGATCGCTTATGCTGATTGCTTTCTATTGATGATGTATGCCAGTTTAGCCGCATTGCCATTGATATTATTTTTAAGAGGTGCGGATCGCGGTTAGCCCTGGGTCATGTTGACAAAGTGAGGTAGCCATATTTTGACGGCTGCGATAGCGAAGAATGCTTCAAAAGATTTTCTGGTTTTGTCGTATCAAGCGGCAATGCGACGGAATTGTTTTGGTCTGTTGAGCATACGCTCGAGGCGGTTGCGATCTTTGTAGGCTCGGAAGTCACAGGCGGGCGAGTTTTTCCGGTACGCTTTTGGTTGAATGAAGGGCATTATTCTGCTGCACAAAAGGGCCTTCCGAAAACTATCGCCATCATAGCCTTTATCAGCCAGCAATAGTCTGGGCTTCTTCACAGGTATAGACATCAAGTCTGCGACAGCATTGTAATCCGAAGCTTCTCGACCTGTCAGGATAAAGCCAGGAGGGCATCCCTGAGCGTCTGTGCGGGTGTAGATTTTTGTCGTAAAGCCGCTGCGTGATCGACCAAAAGCCTCCTTATAAGTCCCCCTTTAGCGCCCGCTGTCTGAGAATGGCCGCGAATAGTTGTGCTGTCGATCATATGTTGACAGTTATCAGTTAAGCCCAGTTTGCGAGTGTTTCCAAAAGCGCGTCCCATAAGCCTTGTTCCGCCCAGCGTCGGAACCGGACGTAGCCGGAATTCCATTTGTCATAGCGTTCATGCATGTCGCGATAGCGCAACCAACCCGCAGAACATAACGCATACCATTGGAGATAACGGCGGTTATCTAATGAAGGCCGAGGCTTTCGGCCCCGCTCAGCCGGCAGCAAGCCTTCAATCAGAATTCATTCCTGCAGAACTCATTCCTGATCACTCATATCTCCGCGTGCCATGACTGCCTCCTAAAAGACAGTCTTGAATCACGTTGTAGCTTATTTTGAAATCAAATTTGTCAATACGGCCTTAGATCAAATGTAAAGGATAGTTTGCTGACATTTTATCAAGGATAAAGGTTAGTGTGCTTTGCTTGAATCGCGCCATCGACAGCAACTGAGAATATGGTTGAGTGCTGCTTCGGCAAATATCGTGGTTTGACTACCGCCAGTGCTTTTGCGTGAAAGCACTGGCTTGCCACGGCAGGCCAGTGCGAATGACGAGTGATAGAAGCGGATCAGCGAACACTCACTAGCGTTTGATATCCCATTCCTCCATATTAACGCTGCGTGAGGAGGATGTTCATCCCATCACAACCATATAACTCTCTTGTTTACCACTTCGCTTTAAACGCAATCGTGGCTTTAAAAGCATAGCTGTCTGCAAAATGATTAAGCGATGTGTTGACTGAACCTTCGCCGTAAATGGCGTATTTGTCGTCCGCCCAGGCATAGGAGCCACCTGCACCAATACCCGCCCAAGTACGATCATTGCTGGTGTTGAAGTCAACGCCAGACACGTTGACCGTCGTTCCACTCAGGAACTCCTGATAAAGATTGGCAATACCGTAGATACTGGTGTTGACCATCCGACCATCATTGCCCTTCCAGTTAAAGCTGCGATCGGCCGCCAATCCAATACGCCCCACCAGATTGTCGCCGTCGTGTAAGTCGACCTGACTACCCCATGTATCTTTGAATGTATCTGCATCAATTGCTGAGTACATCAGTTCCGCTTGTGGTGTGAGAGCCCAGCTGTCTTGAAGCGGAATACGCTGCCCGGCTTCGATGCTAAGCGCATAGCCAGTTGCTTTTCGTCCTTCGGCGAGGCCGGTATTAGCCGTCCACGACATGAGGTCATTATCAAACCAGGTTACCTGCCCCTGTCCGTCAACATAAAAGCCATTATTGCCATACCATGTTGCCGTTGCACCCAGGCTCCAGGCATCTGTACTGATATCGCCATCGCCATTGAACGAGGAGACATCACCCTTTGCATGTCCATATTGTCCCGTGATGCCAGCGATTAGCTTGCCATTTTCACCTTCATAGAATTGTCCATCAATACCGGCCTGCATAATGAATGTATTGATGTCCTGCTTCATACGCGAGGTGGAAGTGTTGGGCTCCAGACGACTGTGCGCTCCTTCAACACGCCCCCATACACCATATTTCTTAATGGATGCGCCCTTATCCGACGTATTGCTGTTATCGCCTGTCCAATAACGATTGCTAACACGTTGCTGGAGAGTCGGAAGCTTGTTAAGCGCCATCATATTCTGAACATAACCCTCGTAGACGGGAACGCCAGCACTATAGCGTGGTTGGGGTTTGGGAGCAGGATCATGGCTGTTGACGTGGCTAACAAGGTACCAATCACCATCCGCCGGTGTATTCGTGCCTCCCTGTTGCAAAGTGTATGCATATGCTCCACCCACAACAGCTTGCTGACCATCCTTAGTCATATAGCCGCTTGTCAATGAGAAGGTTCCATTCGATGAACCTGAGACATGAACGACTTTGATACCGTTGATAGTTTGTGCGCCAGAGCCAGCAACATTGTTAACATGTAGCTTGGTCGCTCCAGATGTATCACCACCAACTTTCAGCATATCGGTTTTAGAATTATCACCAGCCAGGACGGTATTGATCGTTATTGTGCCGTTGTTGCCGCTATAGTTGCCTGCAACGTTGAGAACAGCACCGCCCGAGCCGCCGAAATGGAGGTTGCCTGCGTTATGAAGGCTGGCAAGCGATGTGGAATATCCGCCCAGATCAAGCGCAGCATTTGTCGCGATTTCATAGCTGGATGAAGTGGCATTGAATGCGCCCTCAGCACCCTGTTTCAGAGTTCCGCTGGAAACATTTGTTTGACCCGTGTATTGGCTGATACTTGAAATTGTCAGAGTGCCGGTTCCTTGTTTGGTAAAGGCACCGGATCCGACGATTGCACCCGAGAATATCGTGTCAGAATCTTGGTTGACCGTGAAATTATTGCTTCCAATGGTAATTTGCCCAGTACCAGCCAAGCTGCCGGTAGTCATAGCAAACTTCCCGAAATCAACCTTCGCACCGTCATCAACGGTCAGTGAGCCTGATCCCAACGCATTCTGCGAACCTACGACCAGAGTACCGGCAACAACAGTGACGCCGCCTGAAAAGCTGTTATCTCCGGTTAATATCAGCGTTCCAGCGCCGCGTTTCCAAACTGCACCCTGTCCTGAAAATTGCTGAGCAACGGTGAACGTATTATCAGCATCGGCAATGTCAAATCCGCCACCGTGATCGCCCAAGGTGATTGTTCGAGCGGTTGAAGTGAACTGCGTGCCGGTTACCTTCAGTGTTCCTCCATCCAGCGTAATGCCGCCAGATATGCTACCAAGCTTCGTATCAGATGAAACAGACAGTGTGCCGCCTGATATAGTCGTGCCACCGTAGTATGTGTTGTCGTAAGTAAGTGTTGTTGTTCCTGTACCCATTTGCACAAGCGAGCCGCCGCCGTATATACGTTGGGTGAGGATCAAATCATTGGAATGATTGAATGCAATCGTGCCTTTGTGGTCGTCCATCATGCCTGTGTCGATTGCAACTGTCGTTACACCACTCGCACCGCCGTTTCCAAATTGTAGGGTGCCACCAGTGACGTGCAAACTTCCCGTGAAGCCGGAAGTATCACCTGTCAATACGGTTGTTCCCGCAATCTGGTTAATTTGGCCTTTGCCAGTTATTGCCGCGCGAACAGATACAACATCGGTTGTATTGAAGTTAAGGACGCTATTGCCGGTACCTCCGTGCCCATTAAAAACAATGGTATCAACATTGAGATTACCCGCTGCTTTGGCCAGAGTATCCTGTGCACCCCCGATACTTACCGTGGCTTTTTTCCCGTCCTCATGGGATATCTGAAGTGAGCTATCGTTAATGCTCCCCCCATCTGACAGAATAAGAGAGGCATCTCCCTTGCCGCCAACCCAGACTCCGTGCTGGCCATTCCACGCAGAGCCCTGACCAGTAATAACCGCTGAACCTCCGGATTTTTCAGTGTTGCCAATGATAAGCCGATCACCGCTTACTTGCCCCCCTGCTGAAACGTCAAGGCTTCCTAAGCCTTTATCTCCAAGCAATATAGTGCCGTTGGTGTTCAATGAAGAACCGGGACCCGTTATATAGATATAACCGGTTATCCCTTCGGTTACTCCAGCCACAATGGAAGCATCATCATTCGAATTAACTTGTACGTGACCACCATTTTTAATAAATAGCATCGCGTTATAGGCTATCCCTCCATTCTCACCAACATTAATGTGTGTGGCAGTGAGGGTGGAGCCTTTCCCCTCAACATAAACACTTGACCCTTCATTACTGGTGCCTAATGCAGCTTTGTGACCAATATTCAGTGTATCGCCAGAAGCAGTAGCACCGCCCTGTATGTTCAGGGTGCCCATACTGTTTTCCCCGACAGTTAAATTCGGTGACTGGAGAGACCAATTCCAATTTGTCACGCCCTGATCTGGTAGCGGAGTAACGCTTCCAGTGTAGGTGATTGAAGGTTCCGCTAAGGCTGCATCTGGTGATACTCCGACCAGGCCGATTGTCAGTGCAAGGGCTGAGGCGCTTAAGAAAAAGCTCGACGTCCTTTTAGCCGCAACTCCCGTGGCTCCAACTCCAGCGGATAAAGATTTTGTCCGTAAAATGCGTTCGGGTGTCCAACTACGACCATTATTGACATACAAATTCATCATTCGTCACCTTTAATGAAATAAATTTGATGGCGACATCGTCGTGCGCCATAAAAAGAATAAAAAATCAATAAATACCCAAGAGCATTATTTGTAATAATAGACAATATAAAAAATAGATTCTATGTTGTATTACAATGAAAACTTTTTTATTATAGTTTTATTATATTAAATATTATTTACATTGTAATATAATATATCAGTCTGTGTTAATGTGAATTACCTCCTGTGTATTATCGTATAGGGCGGCTGCGCTCATTCCGAATACGGAGAGGTTTTTAGGTTTAGTCCTTAAGATTATACAGATTGAGAGCAGCCTTGCCGCACCAGAGCCCGTTCCAAAATGCGTTGAGCGATCATATTGGGTTATGCTTCTTTCGGCGGTGAGTGGCGACTTCTGCCAGAGGATTTTCCACCATTCTCAACCTTACAGAAATATTTCTAGAGTTGGCGGAATGACGGCATGCTGCGCACTATCAAAAAGAGGCTTTTAATGATTACGCGTAAGCAAGCCGGCAAACAACCTTGCCCTACGGCTGGCGAGCAATATCCAGTACGTCGAAATTAACGAATGTGGTGGAATGAGGGGCTTTGACGCGGGTGAGAAAATGAATGGATACGCGTTAAAACAGTGGTTTATTGCGATTATGAGATTCAATCAGATCGGCGCTTTAAATTGGCAGCTGCAAGAATTTGCACTTGGATTATGACAATTCACGTCAGCGAAGGTCAATGAGTGCGCGTTGTAAAGCAACGGTTTCGCGATGCCTGGCAATTATTTGGTTCTGCGATTATATGCGGTGCAGCAAAAATTCAGATATTTATCATCAGTGCGCATTATCCACTTCAAATCATGATCATTGAAGGATAAATTGTCATGGATAGAATTCTATAAAATAGGACAATCCATGTCTTGTACTGATCTTGTGAATTTGGACATGTGGCAGCCTGTGCTGGAAATGCGCAAAGGGTCAACCAAACACCGGCTTCTGACCGAAAAGATCGTTGAAGATATTGATATGGGCGTCCTTAAGCCCGAAACACGAATGCCAACGCATCGTGATCTTGCACACAAGCTTGGCCTATCCGTTCAGACCGTGAGTATCAGTTATAAAGAAGCTGAGCGACGCGGTTATCTGCGTGGTGAGGTCGGGCGCGGTACTTATGTTTGCAATCGTGTCACCGAGCGTGCTGATCGTTTCATGCTTGATAGAGACCCAAGCGGCTCTGCTGATCTTTCCATCATTCGTGCAGTTTATATGGGTGCGCATGAGCGCGCCTCGCGAAAGCTGTTTGAAGAAATGAGCCAGTCGGACAATGCAAGCTTCATGCGGCCGTGTCGTCCGATAGCGGGACTGGATCATCACCGCAATATAGCAAGCGATTGGCTGCGCGGACTGTCAGTGGATGTGGACCCGAACCGCATCATCATCACAAATGGCGCTGCGCATGGGCTTTTTCTTGCAGTCGCGGCGGTGGTCCAACCGGGTGAGGTTGTTCTAACCGAAAGCCTGACAGATCATGGCATTATTGGCTTGGCAAATGTGCTTGGCTTTACCTTACGTGGATTGCCGACGGATCGCGAAGGCATCTTGCCGGACGCTTTTGAAACAGCATGCAAGGCTGGAGACGTAAAAGCGCTGGTGCTTATTCCAACGCTTGGAAATCCGACCAGCCATCTGATGGGGCCTGAAAGACGCATCGCTGTTGCCGATATTGCCCGGCGATATGGTGTTTTTGTAATTGAGGATGAAGTTTATAAACCGATCCTCGAAGAACAGTTGCCATCAATGCCGGAACTGTTGCCCGAATTGGGGTTCTTCGTCACCAGCTTTACCAAAACGGTTATGACTGGCTTACGGACCGGCTATCTTGTTGTTCCGGCGCATTATTCCATTCGCGTTACTTCAATCTTGCGCGTGACAAGTTGGAGCGGTGTTAATCTGGTCGCAGAAATGGCCAGTCGCTGGGTTGAGGACGGCACCGCTTCGCAATTGCTCGATATTCAACGGGGTGAATTGCGCCAGAGACAGGCATTGGTGAGCGATATTCTTGGGGACCATGTCGCAGGAAGCAATCCGCTATCTCTATGCGCCTGGCTGCAAATTCCGCGCAATTGGTCAGAGGATGGGTTGGTGAGGGCGCTGGCCAATAAAGGTGTTGCGGTCACACCTTCAGAGCCTTTTGTGGCCGGTGGAGATCGTGGCAATGGGGGCATTCGCATCTGCCTTGGTGGAAGGCTTTCACGTTCTTCTTTGCAGATTGCTTTGGAGACAATTCGCGAGACTTTTGCGCAATTGCCTCCGGTTTATGATGTGAGTTCCATCGCCTGAATTCAGAGCACTGACTGTAAAAACTCTTTCGTGCGCTCTTCTTTTGGTGATTGGAAAATTTGATCGGGCGTGCCTTGTTCGCAGATGCGTCCTTTATCAAAAAAGCAAACGCGGTCGGAGACTTCGCGTGCAAAGCGCATTTCATGAGTAACCATAAGCATCGTCAGGTCGTGTTCCTGCGCGAGACTGCGAATGACTGCTAGAACTTCGCCGACAAGTTGGGGATCAAGTGCCGAGGTTGGTTCATCAAAAAGCAGAACTCGCGGACGCATTGCCAGCGAACGGGCAATCGCGACACGCTGTTGCTGACCACCGGACAGCTGTGACGGGAAATGATCTTTTTTATCGGTGAGACCAACGAGTGACAAAAGATCAAGTGCGCGGGCTTCAGCCTCGGCTCGTTTCATCCCAAGAACATGAACCGGAGCTTCAATGATGTTGCGCAAAACAGACATATGCGGGAACAGGTTGAAGCTCTGGAATACCATTCCTACATGGGATCTGATCTTACGCAAATGCGCTTCGCTCGCTTGAAACGGTCCTTTGCCGTTTGGTTCATGATAAGACATTCCGGCAAGCTCCAGGCTTCCTTCCTGAAAAGGTTCCAGCGTCATCAGAATACGAAGAACTGTTGATTTTCCTGAACCGGATGGGCCGATTAGTGTGACTTTCTCGCCTGTTTTGACCGAGAAATTGAAGCGATCCAGCACTGTCAGCGCGCCAAAGCGCTTTGTTACGTCCTGAAAGCGGATAATTTCCTGGGTCATTTGAGAGCAATCCCGTTTTTTGGAAGTGTGCGTTCGAGCAGGCGTATGAGTGCCGAGCAGATGAGTGTCAGGACAAGGAAAATCAAACCGACCATCGAAAGTGGCACGAGGTATTCAAATGTCCGGTCGCCGATCAGATTTGCGAGGTTGAGCATGTCAACGATACTCACCACAGACAAAACCGGCGTTTCCTTCAACATGGAGACAAGATAATTGCCCATGGCGGGAATAATGCGCGGCACGGCCTGTGGGACGACAATGTCTTTATATGTTCGCCAGGATGTGAGGTTCAGCGCGCGTGCAGCTTCCCATTGACCGCGTGGAATGGCTTCGATGCCGCCGCGATAAACTTCGGATGTGTAAGCGGAATATTGCAGGCCAAGTGCCAGTGCCCCGGTCAGGAATGCCGGCAGCACAATTCCGTAAACGGGCAGGACGTAATAGAGGAAGAACAGTTGTACCAGCAAAGGTGTATCGCGCAGAAACTCGACGACCACAACTGTTGGCCACGAGATGATCTTATAAGGACTGCGCCGCAAAAGTGCGAAAACAAGACCGAGAACCAGAGCGATAGCAAAACCTGTGGCTGCGGCTTTGAGCGTAACCGTTAGCCCGATTGCCAGAATTGGCAGAATAGAAATTGCAAAAGATAGCGTGGACGACGTGTCCCAGGCGTAACCGTAAATCATGCGAAGCCTCCCGCCATTGTTTTGCGACGAAGACGTCGTTCGAGCCAGCGAACGGCAGTTGCAAGGACCAGCGCCATTGCGAAATAGCCCAGCAGCGTGAGAGAGTAGATTGTGACATTATCGAGCGTCAGATTGCGCAAACGCTGGGCCTGGAAGGTCAGGTCGCTAATTGCGATCAGTGAAGCGAGTGCCGTATCTTTCAGATTGTGTACGGCGAGGTTGCCAAAGGCTGGCATCATTTCAACGATAGCTTGCGGTAGGACGATGCGAAATAACGTATGTGTCTTGCCGAAATTGAGCGCGCGCGCCGCTTCGTGCTGCGCTTCTGGCACGGCTTGCAACGCGCCGCGTACGACTTCTGCACCATAGGCGCCAATATTGAGGCCAAGTCCCATGATGCCGGTTGTAACCGGATCAAAGGAAATCCCAATCAAAGGCAAGGCATAATAAAGCCAGAACAATTGGACGAGTAGCGATGTTCCGCGAAATATCTCGATATAGACCACTGCAATTTTCGAGAGGATCGGTCCGCCCGCATATCGGGCAATGCCTGCGGTAAATGCCAGTATTGTACCAATGGCCATCGAACTGAGAGCAAGAATAACCGTGACTTGAGCCCCTTTGAAAAGGGCGGGAAGATATTCCGTCCAGTGCATATGGCCTCTCCCGTGTGAGATGAGAAAAAGTCTGTCAGGCCATTTCAGGCCCGACAGAAGGCAGAAAGTACTATTTGGCGCCGCAAAGAGCGGCAGTATCAACAGTACGAGCTGCCTCTACGCTTTCCTCGCTCAAACCGTAGCTGGTCAGAATTTGTTTGTATTCATCCGTTTTCTTGAACTCTATCAGTGCGTTGTTGAAAGCGTCATAGAAATCCTTGTCCTCCGGGCGGAAGCTGAAAGCGCCGAAACTACGTGCGGCTTTACCGTCCACAACTGGGTCAACAAACGGGTGGGCCTGTTCCAGTTCTGGTGAGTTTTCAACAAGGTTGGCGACCGTCAGCTCAGTTGCTGCGTAAGCATCGGCGCGCCCTGCCTGTACCGTCGATGGGGCGTCGGCATTGCCCTGAATCATGACGATTTGTGATTCATCAATCCCCATACCATGCAGGAAGTCGATTTGATCTGCGCCGGAGACAATCGCGACTTTCAGCGATGGATCTTTCTTGATGTCTTCATAGGAATGGATTTTCTTTGGGTTGCCTTTCGGTACAAGAAGACCCTCTCCATAGCTGGAATTGGCGACTGTAAACTGAACCTGTTTGCAGCGATCCGGCAGAATGTTCTGCTCGGCAGCAACAAATTCAAAGCGCTTGGCCTTAAGGCCGGGAATGAGTGAACCGAACGGCGTCACTGTCCAATCAACCTCGTCGATCCCAAGTTTTTTGAAAATAGCTGCGGCAACGTCGGGTCCGATACCTTTTGCAGCGCCGCTGGCGTCCATGTACCCATAAGGTACTTCGTTGGCGGTGGCTCCCCGCACAAAGCCAGCGCTTTTCAGATCATCAACCGTGACGGCCTGTGACGGGATAGTAAGGGCTACGAATGCTGCTGCTGAGAGCAGAGCGGAGACTGTATGAAGTTTCATGCGCATCGTGTTCACTCCTCTTTATGTATGCCGGTTGTTTGTTGGTCCGGCTTGTCAACTCAATGATAAGGGTCGGATTATCCCGAGGTTGGTTCCTCGCTGTGTGTTGCGATGACGGAAAGGCAGTCACCCATTTTGATGAGGCCCGGAAAATGGCGCGCAGCGAGAATGCCGTCGAGTGCCGCGCGATATTCCTGCGCAGCACCTCCGGTACGCGCAACCTGATGAACACGAGCGATGAGGTCACCTTTGCGAAGTGGAGCTCCTAAATCAACCAGAGGCTCCAACAATCCATCAGTATCTGCAAAGCCAAAACATTCTTGCGATGGCATATCCAGCCAGTTTGTCGATGATGTTTCGATGTCGCCTTCCAATATTCCAGCATGAACCAGAATATTGCGAATACCGCGCTTGGCAATTGCAGCCGTTTGAGCAGAAATCGAGCCGCCGCCCGAAAGCTCGGTTGTCACGAACACCTTACCAGCTTCCTCTGCCGTGGTGTCGTACATGCCAACGGTGTCGATCTCGATCATCCGCATGGAAAACGGTGCCGAGAACGCTTGAACGGCTGCGAAACAACGGGCTTCCTGTGCCGTATCAGGCAGCGCATGGGCCGCTGCATAGGGCAGGAAATCCAGCGTGCGGCCACCTGAATGGAAATCCAGAACGATGTCGGCTGTTGGCAGCAGATAGCGCGTAAAATAGTCCGCGATTTTCTCCGTAACGGAACCATCCGGCCGTCCCGGGAAACTGCGATTGAGATTGCCTTTGTCAATTGGTGATGTCCGCGTTCCCGCTAAGAACGCTGGGTAGTTCATCGCTGGTACAATAATGACGCGTCCATTGATCTCTTCGGGCTTGAGATTCGCTGCGAGATCGTAAAGAGCGACTGGCCCTTCATATTCGTCGCCGTGATTGCCACCAGTGAGCAGAGCCGTCGGTCCGTCGCCGTTGCGGATGACGCAAATAGGCAACATTAACGATCCCCATGCGGAATCGTCCCGTGACCATGGCAGTCGTAAGTGACCATGCTGGACACCATCGCGATTGAGATCGACAGTAGGTGTGATGGGTGACGGACGGGCAGGAGGTGAGGTGTGCATCATCATGCCATCCTTAATCCTTCACGACCAGCTTGCGCGGAACGTTTGAAAGGCATTCGACGCCGGTTTCGGTGATAACAATGCTTTCTGTAATTTCGAGGCCCATCGTCTCAAGCCACAGGCCGGTCATAAAGTGGAACGTCATGCCGGGTTGCAACTCGGTCCGATCACCGGGGCGCAGGCTCATCGTGCGTTCGCCCCAATCCGGCGGATAAGACAGACCAATCGAGTAGCCGGTACGGTTGTCTTTGATGATCCCGTATTTTTTGAGCACACCGAAGAAGCCATTGGCAATGTCTTCGCAGGTATTGCCGGGCCGTGCTGCTGCAAGTCCTGCTTCCATGCCTTCTAATGTTGCTTTTTCAGCATCGAGAAAAGCCTGCGTCGGCTTGCCAAGAAATACGGTACGTGACAACGGGCAATGGTATCGCTTGTAGCATCCGGCGATCTCGAAAAATGTACCTTCGCCCGACTTCATTGGTAAATCGTTCCAGGTGAGATGTGGTGCCGAAGCGTCTGCCCCCGACGGCAGCAGCGGTACGATTGCCGGATAATCACCACCAAAACCATCGACACCGCGCGTACCGGCATCATAGATTTCGGCAACCAGATCGCATTTGCGCATACCGGGTTCAATCTTATCGACAATACGCTGGTGCATGGCTTCCACAATGCGGCCAGCCTTGCGCATATAGTCGATTTCAGTCGGGCTTTTAACAGCGCGCTGCCAGTTAACGAGACCCTGCGCATCTTTGAATTTTGCGTTTGGCAAATGTTTCTTCAATGCGTGGTGGGCCGCCGCAGTGTACCAGTAATTATCGAATTCGACGGCAATCGTTTTGTTGCCCCATCCTTTGTCCTCAAGAATGGAGGCCAGCAGATCCATGGGATGACGTTCAAGCGATTGCACGTAATGATCGGGATAGCCGATGATGTTATCAAAGCTTATCCATGCCGTGCGTTTCGCGCCATTTCCGTCCTGACCACGCCCGTACCATATTGGCTCGCCATCCATCGCGAGTACGACGCATTGGTGAACATAAAACGACCAGCCATCATACCCCGTAAGCCAGTGCATATTGGAAGGATCAGTCACGATCACAACATCAAAACCCGCCTTCTGCATGGCATGTCGGGTCTTTGCAATCCGCTGATCATATTCAGCACGAGTGAAATTAAGTTCTGCACTCATCGGCTGGCTCCTGCGTTTTTGCTTGAATCAATCTTTGCGCCCGTATCGCGAAGGATGGCACGCTGTGTGGCAAGGTGGGCAATGGCTGTATCCTGAACGCCAGTGCCCGTAAGATCGCAAATTGTGATGGCATTGGGATCTCGTTGGGCTGTCTCTACTTGCAGAATGCTTTGACCAAGTTCCAAAAAGGCCGCATCTGCTTTGATAGCGCCTGCTGCGATAGCGTGGTGAAGTTCGCCCAACCTGCGGGTCTGGTTCAAACTGTCGGCCACATAGACAATCTGACGTTTGAAAATGGCTGGATCCAGCTCATTTTTGTGTTCTGCGTCTGAACCCATTGCAGTGATATGCTGGCCAGCTTCCAGCCAATCGGCTTTGATGAGCGGTGTTTCAGAAGGTGTCGTCGTGACAATAATATCGGCTCCGCGACAGGCTTCCTGCGCATTGGTAAGTGTCTTGACCGGGATCCCAAGTTGTTGCGTTAAATCGCGCGCTAAGTTTTGTGCCTTTTGATTATCCCGCGCCCAAATACGAGCTTCGGTAATCGGACGCACAAGTATGAGTGCCTGTAATTGCATCTTGGCCTGCATACCGGCCCCGAATATCGTTGCAGTCCGTGCGTCAGTCCGCGCCAGATGTTTTGCGGCAACCGCGCCTGCGGCAGCCGTGCGCACGTCTGTCAGGTAACCATTGTCCAGCAGAAGCGCTTCGACGAGTCCGGTTTTCGCTGAAAACTGGATCATCAAGCCATTGGTGGATGGCAGACCGATGGACGGGTTGTTGAAAAACCCCGGACTTATCTTGATTGCAAAACTATCAAGGCCGGGAATATATGCTGTTTTAACATCGACTTCGCCGCGTGCCGCCGGAATGTCGAGCCGCAAAATAGGCGGCATGCTGACATTGCCGCTTGCGAGCGAGCGAAACGCGTCTTCAACACAGGCAATGCTTTCAAGGTCCAGCGATATAATTTCGCGAAGATCGGCTTCGGTCAGGATTCTCATCTCAGTCATCAGCCTGCCCTCTGATATTGGTTATCGATAATTGCGCGATGTTGATCGGGATCAATGTTGCCGCCAGAGATAATGATTGCTGTGGGTCCGGCGGGGCGGGCCTTTTTGCTAAGAATTGCACCAACACCAACTGCGGCTGCGCCCTCAATTGTTTGATTTTCGAGCAGGGCCGCATGTTTTATGCCGTCAGCGATCTCATTTTCGTCCAGAAGAATGACGTCATCCAGCAACGCTTTGCAGATGGCAAAGGTCCAGCGGTTGTTAATTCCTATGCCACCACCAAGGGAATCTGCCAGCGTATCCAACTCTTCAACATCGACGGGTCTGCCGGTCTTGAGGCTGGCATCCATAGCGGCGCCGCGCTGCATGGAAATGCCAATGATACGGGTTTTCGGGCGTCTCGCCTTGACCGCAATCGCTATGCCAGCCGCAAGCCCACCGCCCGAAAGCGGAATAAGGACGGTTTCAACTTCTGGAAGATCATCAACGATTTCAAGCCCTATGGTACCCTGACCGGCGATCACGCGCGGATCATCAAAAGGCGGAACGGGCTTCATGCCTTCCTGAATGACAAGACGTGCAACCTCTTTCATGGCATCATCCTGAGACTTGCCCACAATGCGTATGTCTGCACCGAGATCACGGATTGCCTCGACCTTGTTGCCCGGCACAAGTGATGAAAGACAAATAGTAGCAGTCGCTCCCTGCATTGATGCAGCGTGAGCCAAAGCGCGTCCGTGATTGCCGGTAGAAGCCGTTACAAGTCCGTTCTGCCGCTCTTGCTTCGATAGACTGAGCACGGCATTGGTCGCACCACGCAGTTTGAAACTGCCGGTAGGTTGAAGGTTTTCCAGCTTGAGAAAAATAGGCGCGTCTGAATGATTGCTTAGGCTCTCAGATCGCACAAGCGGTGTACGCTTGATGTGACCTTGCAACCGGTCACGCGCCCTTTCGATCTCATCAATCCCAATAATGTCAGACACGGTGTCTGCCTCTCACTGCTTTGTCACAGATGGAGTAACGCTTTATCCCGTATTGGGCGACGTCATAGACGAGATGACACCGGCGCAATAAAGCACCGTCTACGGCCATAAGCCGTATTCTCGTTCCCCATATGCTTGATTTTTATCGTTATGACTATGTGTGAAAGACCAAATACATCATGTCAATAATTATATTGGATCATTACAATTATCGTCTGTCGTGACTTTTTACGCGCTGGTCTTGAATGGACAGCACGGCCATGCCAATGAGAATGCGGTAACTGCTCAATCATTTTGGAACGGTATCATGAAATCCGCGCTCAAGCTCGACGCTGTTGATCTTCGCATTCTTGAAGCGGTGCAGGAAAATGCGCGGATTACCAAGATAGCTTTGGCAGAAAAAGTTGGCCTTTCTGCAACCCCTTGCTGGTTGAGGCTGCGCAAGCTTGAAGAAGCTGGCATTGTCACGGGCTACCATGCGCGTATTGCCTATCGCAAAATAGCTCCGATTGCTCATGTGATGGTGCAGATTACGCTCGGCAATCATCGACAGGGCGATTTTGACCGCTTTGAGCGCGCAATTGCAACCATACCTGAAATCGTTTCGTGCTGGTCTGTCGGCGGTGGTGTTGATTACTTTCTGATGATCATGACGCGCGATATTGATGCTTATCAGCGTTTGATAGACCGGCTTCTTGACCACAACATCGGTATCGAGCGTTATTTTACGTATATCGTCACCAAGCTGGTCAAGGATGAGAGGTCCGGCACCTCTTTGTCGATGCTCGCAGATGATGTTGGATAGTCCAAACCAACTGTTTGAATAACGAAGTTTAGTCCAATCACCCTGTTACGCCTTGCGCATTTGGTCTGAATGCGGGGCAGGTTCGTGAGATGTTTCTTCCAGAATTGGGAG
>NZ_JAMJWE010000339.1 GCF_023554105.1 Brucella sp. 21LCYQ03 | reverse complement strand
CGTAACGGAGACGTTAAAGGAGTGTTTTGTTCCAAACTGTGGGATTTCCAGGCAGGCATCGGAGGCACTGATAACTTCTTCCTCTACGCCATGCACCTCGTTGCCAAATACGAAGGCATACTTCTTTGTGTGTTCCGGTGCAAAGTCCTGCAGTTGTACGCTGCCAGATGCTTGTTCTACAGAAAGAATACTATAACCTGCAACACGTAATTTTTTAACCGCTTCGGCTGTGGTGGGTTCATGCGACCACGCGACAGATTTAGTGGCACCCAAAGCTGTTTTCTCAATCTCCCGGTGCGGAGGTGTACCTGTTATGCCACATAATACGACCTGTTCTACATTCAAAGCATCTGCCGTGCGAAATGCCGAGCCTACATTATGCATGCTCCGCACGTTGTCCAGAACCAGTACCACAGGCAATTTATCTTGCTGCTTAAACGTGTCAATATCTACTCGGTTTAACTGTTCAAGGGATAATTTTTGCATGATCCAAAAGTAAGGAGTATTATGAAAAGATAAAAAGATTTTGAATATTGGATAATCTATGTTATTTTTGCATTCCAAATTCAGTACAGAAATAATAAAAATACTAT
>NZ_JAMJWE010000338.1 GCF_023554105.1 Brucella sp. 21LCYQ03 | reverse complement strand
AGGAAACGATGTAAGTCTTGACCGCCATCAGTAATATTATCGGAGCCGAAGGAAGATTTGAAGCGATGCGCTCTCCGCAAGGCCAAATTGGCATTGTGGATTATGCACATACGCCCGATGCGGTAGAAAATGTATTGGATACGGTAGCGGGCTTACGCCAGGCAGGGCAACAGATTATTACAGTAATCGGTTGTGGTGGCGATCGCGACAAAACGAAACGACCAACTATGGCGAAAGTAGCCGCCTTAAAAAGTGACACGGTTATTCTCACTTCTGACAATCCGCCCAGCGAAGATCCTTTGCAAATTATCCGGGAGATGGAGGCAGGTATTCCATCTGATAGACGTAAAGGGGTGTTTAGCATTGCAGATCGCCGGGAAGCGATTCGGGCAGCTTGTCATTTGGCGCAGCCAGGAGATATTATTGTTGTGGCAGGCAAAGGACATGAAAAGTATCAGGATATCAATGGTGTGAAGCATCATTTTGATGATAAAGAACAATTAGCAAGCGCATTTAACGAGCAATAAGAGGGATGTTATATTATTTATTTACCTGGTTAAACGAGCATATGCACATCCCTGGAGCGGGACTGT
>NZ_JAMJWE010000337.1 GCF_023554105.1 Brucella sp. 21LCYQ03 | reverse complement strand
TGGACACTTTTACGATCAAATCCCTCATGATGATACTGTAGCTATCCTGAGAAAAATCGGAGGTATAATACGTGGTATACTTTTCACGTCCGGTTTCAGGATTATCTTTCCATACCACCTGATCTATTTTTTGGGTATGTAAATCAGCGGACAACTGTCCGTCATAGAGATTAAACTCTGCCGTCTTGATATAGTCATCCAAAAAAGAAACATTTGCGGTTTCAATATCTCCAAATAACCCTCTTGTATCCACGTCAATTCTAATTTGTTTTAGCTGATTTATAAAAAGTATGGCTAATCTGTTATCTCCAGAATTTGAAAAATTAATTTTTCCTTTAGCATATAGAAGTGGTTTGTCTGTAGTTGTTTCGATGATGGGGTTTTCGGGATTAACTTCTGGGATAGATTCTGTGCTATTGTAGCTATATGCCCACCATTCATAGTCTTGACCACGTACAATTGCCAAACTTAGTGGTGTACCGGATGTACCTTGCACAGAATGTTCATATCTTTTCGTAGTGGTATTATACAATGCTATCCAGAATTTTACGCCTTGTTGCATTGGAGATGTCGCGGATCTTGAGTAGGTCGTGGT
>NZ_JAMJWE010000336.1 GCF_023554105.1 Brucella sp. 21LCYQ03 | reverse complement strand
CGCCACTAGCAGTGGTATTTCGTCATCAAGTGGGACGCTTGGCCATCGAAGTAGATGCTAGAGGTATGTTTGCAGATGAAATTAGACAGCTTGGGATCAGTGTTGGTGGATTAGTCGGCGGTCCATCGCCGCTCACTAGCGGAATGTTTGGACTACTTGATGGACAGATTACATCCCCAACGACATATACACCAGGAACGAGCTTTACGGTAGCTAACCTTCAGAACGTAGACGCTGGGTTCAACGATCGCAAAGCGATCTATTATTATTCTGCCACTCCAGCGTCTTTTCCCAATTTGACGGTTACCTTATCCAATGTCACAATTGCGATGGATGATGGTCCTACAGTGCGGACATTCGCTGGTTTAAATACGGTTTTTCCTTTCACGGCAACAGGTATGCAGGCTGGTCGGACATATAATGCCAAAATCGATTTAATTGAGTCACCGCTAACCTTGGGAACGGCTAGATGGGCTAGAACGAATTTGTATCTCCATCCAACAAAAAGTAGAAACCCCTATCGATTTCATGGAACCCTTGTGCATACAAATATGCGGTCTTCTTATTTTCCTTTCCGTTCCATCACGCCTTATAT
>NZ_JAMJWE010000335.1 GCF_023554105.1 Brucella sp. 21LCYQ03 | reverse complement strand
ATGTGCGCAAGCACAAGATTTAATCACCAAGGTGCCTTCTGATGTGAATGCCTTGATTACCGTAAATACGAAAGCGGTGTTCAAGCATTTGGCGATGGATGATGTCAATGGATTTTTTAAAAGGGTAGGTGTATTCGACTCCCTTGGTTCCTTAAAACCTGGCGCATTGAATAAATTGGAAGATCTCGGTGTCGACTATGATTCCAAGGCTTATTTTTATATGCAATCTACCGACAGTGTACAATATTTTGGCGGTTTGATACCTCTTATGGATGCCGAAAAATTCGAATCCTTATTGAGTGCGGATCGAAAGATTGAGTTGGTCAACGGGTTGAAAAGTATATACAACAGAAATCGCACGATCCGTGTGAGCTGGGATTCTAAAACGGTGTATGTATTAGGAGCTAATGCGATGACCTACTACTTCGAGGCTCCCGATATTCGTGAACGCTATAAACTACCTGAGCCGGTAGCAGAGGCCTATCCAACTTATGATTATCCATCCGAGTATTACGATTATGCGTACGACGCAGCCATCCCTGTCGATTCAGTATATGTCGAAGATCGCGACTGGTCATCCGCAGATACCGTCGTT
>NZ_JAMJWE010000334.1 GCF_023554105.1 Brucella sp. 21LCYQ03 | reverse complement strand
ATCCCTTCCTGATCGAGGAAGGGATTTGTATAAACGCGCTTTAAATAGCGATTAGTGTTTGAAGTGACGCACACCCGTAATCACCATGGCGATACCTTTTTCATTGGCCATATCTACCGAAAGTTGATCTTTGATAGATCCACCTGGTTGCAACACAGCGGCTACGCCATGCTCACCGGCAATCTCCACACAGTCTGGGAATGGGAAGAAAGCATCGGATGCCATCGCGCTGTCTTTAATGTCAAACCCAAATGATTTTGCTTTTTCGATCGCCTGTTTCAAGGCATCAACGCGAGACGTTTGTCCCACACCAGAAGCGATAAGGGTATTATCTTTTGCAAAGACAATGGTGTTGGATTTGGTGTGCTTCACGATCTTATTCGCGAAGTAGAGATCCGCTAATTGTGCTTCCGTAGGCTGTGTCTCCGTTACGGTCGTCATCAAATCAGGTCCTTCTACCGTGTTGTCCTTATCCTGCAAGATCACGCCGTTCAACAATGTTTTGAATTGTTGCTGGGGCAACTTCACCGTGTTACGTTTTAGAATGATGCGGTTTTTCTTCGCTGTCAATACTTCCAAGGCATCTTGATCATAC
>NZ_JAMJWE010000333.1 GCF_023554105.1 Brucella sp. 21LCYQ03 | reverse complement strand
GGCAAATATTGATCAGTGTGTTGAGAGTAAAAGTTGATATATTTTTTACCACTCTCCTTCTCTACATCATACAATTGATTTATTTCATAACGCTCGTAAACCGACAACACATTGTTTTCCAAGTTGTCATCATATTTTAAGTTTGAACCTAGTGTGACGCCCTTATGTTTGTTCTGATAGTAGGTAAGATACTGTTTTTGAATCTCGCTCTTTGAAATACCTGTGAAAAATGATCGCATCGATTCTGCTGCCGATGATGTGTAATAACTTTTGACTGTTACGGTGGCAGAGCCATCTTTGTGCATCTGATACACTTCGGAGATATGTGTGAGTGCTTCATGATCTGCACCAAGATCTTCTACACGACCTCTCGCTAAGTTGAGTACGGCACCATACCAAGGGAAATATCTATACAATATATCACCTCCTTGTTGAGCGGCTGTCGCATCGATCCATTGTTCGCGACCATCGATCGCTGCCCAGACGACCATATGATTAAAACTCTGAGGTGACGGAATTTGATTTTTTAACCCTTGATCAACTTGTGTATTCACTAGTCCTAAACCACTATCGATTTGTTTATATCTCAGCAGGGT
>NZ_JAMJWE010000332.1 GCF_023554105.1 Brucella sp. 21LCYQ03 | reverse complement strand
CGGCAATTCTCCATGGAATCTTACCCGTATTGTATCTCTGGATATTGTCCAATTAAGTGGTTGTGGCAACTCGTTAGCTACCTGAACGCTGCCTAAGCTAAGCATACTTTCCGCATCTATATTCAACACAAAGTTTAGGCTATTTTCTTGTATAAGAACCTGCTGGATCTGCACATTCGGAATTGCTCCGGCAAGATACACACTGTTTTGGCGCCCCGGTGTACCTCCACCTGTTGCGATGGATTCTTGCCAGGCCTGTACAGGGTTGCATCCGAACTCCGGGTTTATCCGTTCCAGACTCCAACCACCTTGTCGTTTTGCAGTGGTTTCATACCAATTACTCTGATAAGAAACGGCATCTACTGTACCTAGTTCTAGATGGGCAAGTGTGATGGTAGCTCCAGCATTACTCATTGTAGGCCATCCTACAATGCCACATACATTTCCATAAGCAAAAAATGCTTGTTCGTTTTGGGCGGCTGTTACGATCAAATACTGTCGGGCAGGGAGGTATATATCTGGAAATTGAAACGATCTGTTATTATAGGATATCGTATAATTTTTTAGCAAAATCGCTACATCAGAGGGATTGTAAAG
>NZ_JAMJWE010000331.1 GCF_023554105.1 Brucella sp. 21LCYQ03 | reverse complement strand
AAATACGGCGACTCCATTGAGATTACCATTCCTTCGGTTCCCAAAGGACTTTTGGAATATAAATTTACACGGGGCAATTGGGAAACATTGGCTTCGACCGCAAAAGGTAATCTGGAAGGACCAATTAAAGTGATTGTGCAAGGCGACACAGCGGTAAATGCACAAATCGATGGTTGGCGAGACGATTTTCCGATCTCTACGGCTAGCCCACAAGTTTGTGTTTTGGATAGCGCATTTTACTTTCCAACATTAGATGTACACCGTCGGGTGTGGATTTATTTGCCCGAAGGATATAATGACTCACTACAAAGCTATCCCGTTATTTATATGCACGATGGGCAAGACCTTTTTGATGAAGCCACATCGAAAGGGCGGATAGGTCCGTTGGAGTGGCGTGTGGATGAAGCGATTGATGAGGCCGAGCACAAGGCCATTGTGGTGGCTGTTGCGCATGCCGAAGATATCCAGCAACGGCAAAATGAATATTTCGTTCGCCCAACAACTTCATTCCCGAAACCATTGGGCGAGGCCTACTTGTCTGATATGGTAAAAGTACTAAAGCCATTTGTCGATCAGCACTATCGTACAAAGGCAGATC
>NZ_JAMJWE010000330.1 GCF_023554105.1 Brucella sp. 21LCYQ03 | reverse complement strand
TATTCCTTTTGTCCTGTGCCAACTCTTCGGAAAATGTAGCGAAAGCGGAGTCGCCACGTATTATCAACATTGTTAATTTCATTCGACAAACAGATTACCGCGTAGAAGGAGCAGACAGTTTACTGCTGGATGCAACGACCAGACAAGTGGCTTTATTAAAAAAGCATAAACTGCCCGGTACATTCTTGCTCCAGTACGATGCGTTAATCAACCCAAAATACCAAGATCTATTGCTAAACGGGCTGGATGACCAATCTGAGATTGGAGCTTGGTGGGAAATTACACAACCACATTGTGAAGCGGCGGATATTCCATGGCGCGGCGAACATCGCTGGGTCTCGACCGCCAATATTGCATTTACTACGGGGTATACCCCAGAGGAGCGTGAAAAACTGACTGATGTTTATATGGAAAAGTTCAAAGGCATCTTTGGCTATTATCCAAAATCGGTAGGCTCTTGGTTTATTGATTCGCATTCTCTGAATTATATGTACGAGAAATATCAAATTGTAGTCTCCACTAATTGCAAGGATCAAGTGGGTACCGATGGGTATACGCTATGGGGTGGCTATTGGAATCAAGCATACTATACAAGCAAA
>NZ_JAMJWE010000033.1 GCF_023554105.1 Brucella sp. 21LCYQ03 | reverse complement strand
GAGCAGCCGAAAGCACAGCCTTGAAGTGGTCCTTCTGCGCTGCAATCACCGAGCCACGCGACAAAACACGCGGGATGACCATAAGGCCTTTTGCGCCAACTTTCTGCGCGTGGGCAGCATGGTCGGCAGCAACAGCGGTGTTCACAGCGCCAGTACCAACGATAACCGGAATGCCAGCAGCGGTCAGGCGAGCAACGCCTTCCATGCGCTGTTCATCAGTCAGCAGAGGCCAGTCGCCCATCGAACCGCAATAAACGACCGCCGACATACCAGCATCGATCAGTTCCTGCCCCTTGCGCACAAGCGCATCAAAATCAGGCGTGCGGTCGTCCTTGCACGGGGTCATCAGAGCCGGAATCACGCCGGAAAAAATATTGGCAGCCATCGAAAACTCCTCTCAGCGCATCGTCCTCGAACTGAGGTGCAGCTTTGCTACGGACAATGCAACAAACAAAAACCAGAGCGATTTGACTGTTATGGGCTTGGCCATTTTCAGTCCACTGCAACTGATATATCAGTCTGTATTTTATTTGTCGACAGAAATTACGTAGCACTACAGGTTTATTTCCAGCCGGTCATCGCGCATCACCAGTTTCTGCACCTGACGCACGATCTGCTCTGCGTGTTCATGCGCCAGCTGTTCGGCCAATTTCATGTCGCGCGCAGCGATTGCCGCAATCATTTCTTCATGCTCTTCGACAAAACGCCGTGGCAGACGATCATTATAAGATTGATAATAGAGCCGTAGAATGCGCCGCCCCTCATCGAGCAAGCGCTTGAAGAGACTCGTGAAATATGGATTGCGCCCTGCTTCTGCGATAGCAAGATGCAGTGCTGCGTTGGTCGCAATCATCCCAAGTGCATCCTGTGCTTCAACAGCCTTGGTGAACTCGGACTGATGGGACGCGATGATATCGAGGTCTTCCTGCCGATGGTTTTTGGCGGCAAGCTGGGTTGTGGCGCGATACATCAAAGTCAGCGCATCGAAATAGGTATGCATGTTGAGGAAGTCGATATTCGACACCATGGTCGAGCGGTTCGGCAGGGTATCAATCAGCCCCTCTCCTGCCAGCCGCACCAAAGCCTCGCGGATCGGCGTGCGGGACATTTTGAACCGCTCGGCAAGCTGCACTTCATCAATTGGGCTGCCCGGCGGCAGCACCAGATCGAGAATTTCATCGCGCAGAAGGTCATAGACCATTTTCCCGCCAGAACCGCGCTTGCGTTCAGGGATGGCGTTATTATCGCTTTCCGTCATCAGCATATCCTTCAAAGCATTTCCAGCAAAAGTGCGTAGCGGTTTTGCGTAGGATAATGCGACAAACAAATATTAGGCGAATGGTTCTGTTGGTCCTTTTGCTGGCTGCGTAAACCACTGCGCGCCCTCGGCGCTCATGTAAATATGATCTTCGAGACGCACGCCAAACTGTCCCGGCACGACGATCATCGGCTCATTCGAGAAGCACATACCCGCTGCCAGCGGCAACTGATTACCGCGCACGATATAAGGCGCTTCATGGATTTCCAGTCCCAAACCGTGGCCCGCACGATGCGGCAGACCGGGGAGCTGATAATCCGGCCCCAAGCCATGTTTAACCAACACGGCACGCGCCGCATCATCAAGGCTGGAACAGGCAGCGCCAATATTAGCAGCATCGAAGACCGCCTGCTGCGCTTGCCGTTCAATCGTCCAGATACGCTCAAATTCCGCGGTCGGCTCATCCAACATATAGGTGCGGGTCAGATCGGAGTGATAGCCATCAATCCGGCAACCTGTATCGACGAGAATAACATCGCCATTCTTATAAAACTGCTCACCATCTGCACCATGAGGCAGAGAGGTGGCCTCGCCAAAGGAAACTATGCAGAAGGTCGAGCCGCTTGTACCCATTTCACGATGCTGCTCATCAATAAAACGCACCACGTCAGATGCAGCAATGCCCGGTCGGATAAACTGATGCGCACGGCGATGCACTTCAAGCGTCAGCCTCATGGCATATTTGATAATGTCGATTTCGTTCTGCGATTTGACGATACGTTGCTCGCGAATAATCGGGCCAGCATCGACAAGACGGTCTGCACCAATTTCACGGCGCAAAGCGTTATAAACAAACAACGGTACAGCATCGTCAACCGCAAGCGTTTCACCTGCTTTCAGCAGAGAAGCAACGAGGGCGGCGCTGTTTTCCTCTTCCTGCCAGATACGGATTTCACCAGCCAAATGCGGAAGGCTTTCCACGCGGCTCTGCTCAAAGCCCGGAACGATATAGATGATCTCGCTTTGCGTAATGACTGCCCCAAGCAGTCGCTCGCTCGAATGCCAGACAAGGCCAGTGTAATAAAGCAGGCTCTCAGTCGACCCAAGCAGCA
Source organism: Brucella sp. 21LCYQ03 (assembly GCF_023554105.1). Classification (GTDB taxonomy): domain Bacteria; phylum Pseudomonadota; class Alphaproteobacteria; order Rhizobiales; family Rhizobiaceae; genus Brucella. The sequence continues at coordinate 16,822 of NZ_JAMJWE010000033.1, read as the reverse complement.
ACGCACCGATGTTTTTTTCGCTCAAATTGCGGCGCAGAACACTGATACGCTCAAGCCGCTCATCATCGGAAATGCTTGGGCGCGGGGTATTGAGAGACATTGCTTATTCCTTTCAGTCAGCCACGGACTCGGTGACAAGCTGAAAGGATAAATCTCTGTACGCAATTTGTCGACAGGCAGAGCATTTCCAGCAAAAGTGCGAAGCGGTTTTGCGTTGGATAATGCGAAAACGAAAGAAAGAAGCGGTTCTGGAAATTCGGCTTCGACAAGAACCGCTTTAGATTTTCACCAGACCCGTTCGCTTGAGCAAGCCCATCAGTAACAGCGGCAGCAGCGTTGTCAGCAGAATCGCGATGAAAGCCATAGCCATGCCAAGCCCAATCGACCCCTGCTCAAACTGCCTCCAGATGAAGATTGAGATTGTCTGCATACCGACGGGTGCGACGAGTATGGAGGCGACCAACTCACGCGTTGCCACCGCAAAAACCAATAGCATTGCAGTAACCAGACTTGGTGCGATGAGCGGCAGCATGATGCGGCGGAAGGTTGTGAAACTACCTGCCCCGCAAACACGCGCAGCGGCTTCCAAATTACCGCCAATTTGATGAAAGGCTGCGGTTGCATAGCGGATTGGCTGCGGCAGTAAAATGCAGCAATAGGCAAGCAGTAGAATTAGTGGCGTATTATACGGCGAAATCAGCAAAGATGGCTGGTTCCATGCAAGGATCAAACCGACCGCCACCACAACACCCGGAAGCGAGTTCGGCAGCACCGTCAGAACATCAAGCCAGAAACGTCCACGGAAACGCATTTTAACAACGGCATAGGCGGCAACAGCGCCCAGGAATCCGGTTAGCAACGCACTCGCAACACCCAATGAAAGGCTATTGGTCAATGCGCGCATCGCACCTGCGCTATTATCCGCAATATCAGCAAAATTATCGAAACCGAGATTGGATAGCGTAAGCCCGCCTGAAATGGTTTTCGACATAGCGGTTGCAAGGATTGCGAGAAGCGGCACGCCCGTTGCAGCAAAAGCGACCACACCAAAGAGAATAACGACCGGAACCTTGAACGCGCCCAGATCACGCTTGTCCTTGTTTTGCGGCTTACCGCCAGTCGTCACATAAGAGCGCCGCGACAAAATCCAGCGTTGCAGCATGAAAGCTGCAAGGGACAACAAAACCAGTGCAAGCGAGAAAACAGCCGCACCCGAAAGATCAATCGGCCAATCGGAAATGCGCATATCGATTTCCGTTACCAGCACCTCAAAGCCGGAGCGACTGCCGAGTGCTGCCGGTGTACCATATTCCTCGATTGCCGAAGCGAAGACGAGCAATAGGCTTGCCGCCAGTCCCGGCGTTGCGAGTGGTAGCGTGATGCGGAAAAACGAACGCCACGGCGACGCACCAAATACGCGACCAACATCGGAATAGCGTGCACCAACGGCTTCAATTGTGCGCGATACCGCAAAATAGACCAGCGGAAACGTGTTGAGCGCCATTACGAAAGTCATACCGCCAAGCGAAAATAGAAACGGCGCTAGGTTGAATCCGGCAAGCTGATCTAGATAACCGCGTGGCTGCAATGTCATGATCCAGCCAAGCGTTGCGATATAGGGCGGGATCATAAATGGCACGAGCATCAACACATCCCAGCCCAGTGCAAAAGGCACCTTATAAAGCGCCCGGAATACGGCGAGCGGAACTGCGATAATAGCTGATAGCACGACGACGCTGACACCAAGCAGAATGGTGTTGCCGGTCATGCGCAGGAGCCTTGGATCTTCAAAAAGAGCTGGCAGGTGCACAAAAGGCGCACTCAAAATCCCCTGCCCAATCTGAGGGAAAATCGCCTGCAAAACGATGAAAATGAACGGAACCGCGACGACAATGGCCAGGCCGATAACGGCCACAAGCCCAAGCGGATTTGCAGCGGTAGCGGTCTTTGCACTCATGTTTGCCTCTGCGGTATTCCCGCTGCCAAGAAAAATGACAGCAATTTAAAAATAGCCAAATGAAGTGGCTCTCCTCAATTTGAGGAGAGCCATCTGTTTCTTACTTTTTCACGCCGAAAATCGCGTTGAATTCCTTCAGCGTTTCATTGCGCTTGCCGTAGACAGCCGCCGCATCGATCGGAAGGATTTTCAGATCACTGATCAGCGGGCGGTTAGCAGCAACATCGGAACGAGCAGGCATCAGATAGGCTTTTGCCACCATCTCCTGACCCTCATCCGAAAGCATGTAATCGATGAATTGCTTGGCTTCGTCCTGATTTTTCGACCAGTTGAGGATCATGGCTGGACGCGGAGCAATAACCGTACCCGATGTCGGGAAGATCACATCGATGGCTTCGCCCTTTGCCTTGCCAGCAAGCGAGATGTAATCAACCGCGCCAAAAACTGCGGCTTTCGCGCCCTGAAGTACAGGGTTCAGCGCTTCTGCATTCGCACCAGCAGCAACGGCGCCATTTGCCTGAAGGTTCTTAAACAGATCCCAGCCCTGTGTTTCCGAAAGCGCTGCCACCAGTTCAAAGGTTGCGCCCGACTGCGATGGGTCTGGAAGATTGACCAAATCCTTATATTCCGGCTTGGCCAGATCAGCCCATTCGGTTGGCTTTGGCGTCTTGCTGTTTGGGTTCCATGCAATACCGAGAGCCGAAACGCCCTGAGCAACAGCGGTTTCATTCTTCAGGAAATCAGGAACTTTTGCAGCATTCGGACTCGTATAAGCAACGAGCCAATCGCGCTTGGCAAAATCCGTTGCTGTATCCCACGAAGCCGAAATCAGAACATCCACTACAGGATTGGCAGCTTCGGCTTCGATACGCGCCATGACCTTGCCGGTGGTTGCCTGAAAGACATTGACCTTGGTGCCGGTCTTGGCTGTGAAGCCAGCGGCCAAGCCTTCAATCAGCTTGCCCGGACCAGCGGAGTAAACGGTGATGTCGGCGAAAGCTGCCGTGCTTGCGAGCAGAGCTGCGGCAAATGCCATGCCTGCACCGATAAGGGACTTTTTCATAAATCTCTCCTGAGATGTGCCTGAGATAGTAGTTTTAGTGAGAAAACCAGCGAAGTTGTTCTGCATCGATTGCAATACCAACCGGCACGCCGGGCGTAAGGCGATGGCTATCGAGATAGGTCAACTCATGAGAAACAGCCTGCGAACCGATGCGTACGGTAGTAAGATGGCCATCACCACGAAACTGCGTGCGCAGAACCGTCGCTGGAATGGATGAATTGCACAATTCGACGCTGCGCACTGACCGCGATGGCAGAAGTACATGCGTCGCTTGTTCGGGTGCTATGCTATTCGCAAGCCGGATTTCAGTCTGTGCAATACGATAACCGGCACTTTCGCGCTCAACAGGCATCACACAGCCAAGACGAAGGAAGTCAGCGACTGCTGGCGTATTCGGTTGCGCCACAAGAGTTTCGGGTGCGGCCAACTGTTCAATGACACCTGCCCGCATGATCGCAACCTGATGAGCCAGCGAAAAAGCCTCACTCTGATCATGGGTGACATAGATTGCAGTCAGGCCAAGATTGGCAACGAGCTGACCAATTTCGGTGACCATATTCTCACGCAATTCGCGATCAAGATTGGAAAGCGGTTCATCAAACAGAACAAGGCCGGGTTCGGCAACGATAGCGCGCGCAATGGCCACACGCTGCTGCTGACCGCCCGACATATCGCTGATCGAACGATCACCGAAGCCTTTAAGACCAACGCGGCCCAAAGCAGACTTCACACGGGCTTCGCGCTCCGCACGTCCGATGCCGCGCATTTCCAGCGGAAAAGAAACATTGCCATAAACCGTCATATGCGGCCAAAGCGCATAATCCTGAAACACCATGCCCAGATGACGCTTTTCAGGCGGCGAAAATCTGCCCGTGGCAGCATCAGCAACTTTTACGCCATTGATCGTCACTGATCCGGTCGTGGGTGCCAGAAGGCCCGCCACCAGACGCAACAATGTGGTTTTTCCGCAACCTGACGGACCAAGCAGTGCAAGCGTCTGGCCTTTTGGTAAGGTCAGATCGATGTTTCTGAGGATCGTGTTATTGCCATAGGCGAGGCTCAGGCTTTCCGCCTCGACAGCAACGTCCGCGTGTATTTTAGTTTCATGTAACATAGGCGCGCAATCTTAATGGTTTGCGCGCTTCTATTCCGGCTGCATGACAGCCAGATGACACCACTCACAACGGGCGTAAAGATAAGTCGAATAAATCCATCCGAAATTAGATAACGAACTTGGATCACACGCGAAGGCGCGAAACAAGCGAGGTGCGTGGATGATGACTGACAATGGCTCCTAATATAAAGCCATAAGTTTGCGAAATTTATAGGTCGCTCAACGTAAAGCACATTCGAACCAAAACTCATGATCCAAATACCAGCAGCAACCTTTTGATGGTTCACAGCTGGCGCGTCAACAGCCGTCAATACGTCATCGAAAGTACTCTTTGCCTATCTGCAACCACACTCCCGTTTCCATCAGTGTGCGCCATTAACAGACCCTCACATGAACCATCCGACATAGTGAATGTTTCGCGTAAACGTACTAATCTTTATGATCGGCTCGCGCGCATAACAGGACCCAGGGTTTGAAGTCATTCACGCCAATCATTTTTGAGCAGCTTTAACTTGCCCACCCTCAAGATCAGCCATATCAGCAATAATTGCTGCCGCCTCATTTTGCAGTATGTCTTTTACTTTCTCTCGAGCTTTCTCAATCGCAAGATCAGCACTCAGGCTTCGCTCATTTGCCTGCAATCCATCGTCGCTGGAAGATTCTATCTCAGCACTATCTTGTCCACGAGACTTCAGACGGTCTGCTCTCGCCTTCATCTCATTGCGACGCTCTGTTTCATTCAGCGATATAGATTTTTTTTCGCGATCCTGTTGTAAGGTATCGATATCTTGGACGAAACTCTGGAATTCAGGCTCGTTCTCGACACGTTTACTATGCAGCTGTTGCAGGGATGGGATCAATTTTTTCACATCGCCTGTGGGCTTATATTTTGCAGGCTTAATCTCGGTCCACGGCAACGCGTTCTTAAAGCTCGATTCTCCGAAACTTTCCAAGTTATAAAGCCCCGGCAACTCGATATCCGGCGTCACACCGCGCAACTGGGTTGTACCGCCGTTAACCCGGAAAAACTGCGCAACCGTAAATTTCAGTTCGCCGAATTGTGGCTCAGGATTGTTCACAACTTCATCCAGATTAACAACCGTCTGGACAGTGCCCTTACCGAAACTCGGCTCGCCGATAACGACACCACGACCGTAATCCTGTATTGCAGCTGCAAAAATCTCGGAAGCGGAAGCAGATCCGCGATTAATTAGAACTCCGAGCGGCCCATCCCATGCTGGTGCTGGGAGATCATCACTTTCGACCTTCACCTCCCCTTTTGAATTGCGTTGCTGAACAACAGGCCCCTTGCCTATAAACAAACCAGTGAGGTCAATAGCTTCTGACAATGAGCCACCACCATTGTTGCGCAGATCGAACAATATGCCATCGACCTTCTCTTTTTTCAGCTCAGTGATAAGCTTCGCAACATCGCGGCTGGCGCTACGATAATCCTTGTCGCCCTTACGGCGTGCTTCAATATCCTCGTAGAACGCAGGAAGTGTAATCACGCCAATCTTACGGGTGTTATCACCATCCTTTACGGACAGGATCGTCTGCTTGGCTGCCTGTTTATCAAGACTAATCTTATCACGCACAAGACTGACGATATGATGCGTCGCATCTGGTCCTGCATCTGCTGGTAGGATATCCAGCCTTACAACTGTGCCTTTCGCGCCGCGTATCAACTCCACAACTTCATCGAGGCGCATTCCAACAACTTCTTTGATCGGACCGTCTTTATCCTGTCCTACTCCAACAATTCTGTCACCCACAGCAACCTTACCCGACAACTGTGCTGGGCCACCTGCTACAAGTTCACGAATAGTCGTGTAATCGTCTCTTTCCTGCAAAACAGCGCCAATACCGACCAAAGACAACTTCATAGAAATATCGAATTCGGCGGACGCCTTAGCCCCGAAATAATCCGTATGGGGATCAACCGAAGTCGTATACGCGGCCATAAACGTCTGGAATACATCTTCAGGTTTCGACTTAAAGACACGCGCCAGTGAATTATCGTAACGCTTTCCAAGCGTTTCACGAATATCGGCGTCATTCTTGCCAGCTAACTTCAAGCGCAACCAATCATTCTTAACGCGCTTGCGCCAAAGGTCGTCTCGCTCAGCAGGCGATTTAGGCCAAGGGCCTTTATCACGGGCAAGAGGGTAGCTTTCCTCTACGGTGAAATCAAAATTATCCTTGAGCAGGCTACGCGCATAAGTAATGCGATCAGTGATACGCTCCTGATAAATATTAAAAATCGCAAACGGGATGCTTAAATCTTGGTTTTGGATGGCATCATCGATTTTCTTGCTGCTCATCATGAAGCTATCGATATCGGATTGCAAAAAGATAAGCCGCTCGGGGTCAAGCGAGTCGATAAATCGATCCATGATCATGACCGAAAGTTTATCGTCCAAGGGTACAGGACTATAATGAAAGCGCGTGAGAAATTCTGATGTGAGTTGAGCGGCTTGCATTTGCTGTGGCAAGGGTTTCAGCGCAGCTGGCGGTACCGCTTCTAACGCATTGGACTGCGAACTAAGCGTCAGAAAGAGAAAAAGAAAACCAGATATTAATCGTATCACTTTTGATCCATTTCTCTTCACAATGATAACTCGTTCCACCAACTATTTGGGGCAACAACCACTTTTTGGCAACCGATCCATATTCACTTTTACGATGTTCGATTTGTCGTAAACCATCTAAACACCAGCGCCACGTTTTTCCATAGTTATCAGCCCAAAACAAAGATGCACTTTCTAGACCTTAGCATCTATGCTCGTCTGATTGACCTTAATTTTTCTTCATGTAACAAATTACTGGAACTGGTCATACAGCAGATCTTGGGCGCAAACATGTACGACTATTGTATTGTGGGAGGTGGCATCGTCGGCTTGGCAACTGCGTTGAAGATTGTCAAAAGCGAACCCGATGCACGCATCCTTCTGTTGGAAAAAGAAGGCTCACTTGCCGCGCACCAGACTGGGCATAATAGCGGCGTAATTCACGCCGGTATCTATTATAAGCCCGGAAGCCTGAAAGCAGAACTTTGCCGGGCTGGCGAACGCATGACAAAGCAATTTTGCGCTGAAAATAGCATTCCCTACCGCACGCCCGGAAAATTAGTCGTCGCAACCAACCAGATGGAATTGCAACGACTGGCAAGTCTCGAAACGAATGCTGCTGCAAATGGTATAACATGTCGGCGTTTAACTCCGGCGGAGCTTATCGAACTCGAACCCCATGTTACCGGACTTGGTGCTTTGCTGGTTGAGCAAAGCGGGATTGTTGATTATCGCGCCGTATCAAGAGCTATGGGCGATATGATCAGGAATGCGGGCGGCACGATCATGTTCAACGTGAAAGTTGACCGCATCGAAGAACTTACTCATGCGGTAAGAATCCATACAGACAAGGACGTCTGGGAAAGTCGCCATGTCATTGCCTGTGCCGGGCTTCAAGCCGACCGGCTCGCACAGCGTTCGGGGGAAACCATAGATTTTCAGATCGTGCCATTTCGCGGTGAATACTACGCTTTAAAGCCTGAACTGAGTAATCTCGTCGAACGCATGATTTATCCGGTGCCCGATCCGTCTATGCCGTTCCTCGGCATTCATTTAACGCCAATGATGGATGGCAAACTGACCGTGGGTCCAAATGCTGTGCTTGGCATGTCTCGTGAGGGGTATGCAAAGCTCTCAGTCAACCTCCACGACATGGCAACCTATGTGAAATTTCCGGGTTTCTGGAGAGTTATGTCGAACAATCTGCAATCCGGAATTCAGGAGTTGAAAGACAGCCTCTTCAAATCCAGTTATTTGGAAAAATGCAGAAAATATTGCCCTTCATTACAAGGCGATGATTTGCTTCCTTATCGGGCAGGAATACGCGCTCAAGCCGTTTCAAACACCGGTGAACTCATTCACGACTTCAAGTTTATTCAGTCAAAGCGCGTTTTACATGTGTGCAACGCACCATCACCAGCTGCGACGTCCGCAATCCCAATTGGCGAACTAATTTTCAAACGCTTGCGGCAATCATCTAACTAAAATCATAACTCATAGTCTTTCAATAACGCGGACGTTTTGGCCTGCACCAATGTCAATCAGCTGCGTCAATTTAGGAGGCTGATGAACATCATGTGTGCCAAAACCTTCCGGATAGAACTGATACCCATCAGGCGGCTCCGGAGCGTTATTCTCATCAATCAACTGCTTACCCGTCAATTCGGAAACAGGATCAGGAATGGCGGATATTAGTCGGCGCGTGTAAGGATGCGTCGGGTTTGAGAATATCTGGTCCCATCGCCCGCTTTCCACAATCTGTCCGAAATACATAACTGCCACACGGTCACTCATGTGTTCAACGACACTCAGATCATGGCTGATCATGATATAAGATAGACCCAGACGTTCTTTGAGTTCCAGCAGCAGATTGATAATCTGCGCACGGATCGACACATCAAGAGCGGAAACCGGCTCGTCCAGCACAATGACTTTCGGATTGAGCAGCAATGCACGCGCTATTCCTATACGCTGCCGCTGACCACCGGAAAACTCATGCGGGAAACGTCGAGCCTGCTCAGGTTTCAGGCCGACAAGACGCAGAATTTCTTCAACGCGCCCATCAACTTCGTAACGCGACTTAACGCCATGAAGCTGCAAAGGAGCTGCGAGTGATGTGTAAATTGTCTGGCGCGGATTGAGCGATGCAAACGGATCTTGAAAGACCATCTGCGCCATTTTTGCACGTTCAATCCGCGACGGCTCGTGTGCCGATGTAATCGGCTTGCCTTCGAAAAAAATCTCTCCACTGGTCGGCTTTTGCAGCCCAACGATTGAAAGCGCGAGCGTGGATTTACCACAGCCAGACTCCCCAACAATCGACAGACACTCACCCTTGTTTAGGGTCAGGCTCAGATTATTGACGGCATATAGGAATTGCTTTGAACGGCTAAATATTCCGCCACTAATCGGGAATCTGACACAGAGATCGTCAATGCGAACAAGAGGCTCAGCTGGATTGGTGGAATTCACTTCACTCATGATGGAAGCACCTTACGGAGCCTAAATCAGATAATGGGGTCCAGCCCGGCTTTTTATTGCGACAAATATCAGTCGTACGCGTGCAGCGTGGCTCGAACCTGCAACCTTCAGGAAAGGCAGCAATCGATGGAACCACGCCTTCAATTTCTTGCAGCTTTCGCTGACCGTCTTTTTGACGGGATCCAAGCCTGGGTAGCGAGGCCAGCAGACCACGCGTATAAGGATGCGCAGGATGCTGGAAAATATCTGCGGTCATACCTTCCTCGACGAGATGTCCTGCATACATAACCCCCACCCGACGGCACATCTTAGCGATAACGCCGAGGTCATGACTGATCATTAGCACCGATGTGCCCCGCTCTGCGCAAAGTTCCTGCATAAGGCGTAAGATTTCCGCCTGAACTGTAACATCAAGTGCCGTGGTCGGTTCATCAGCAATCAAAAGATCGGGGTTGCAAGCCAGTGCAATCGCAATCATCACGCGCTGCCGCATACCACCCGACATTTGGTGAGGATAATTTTTTACACGCTGATCCGGCGCCGGAACCTGGACACTTGCTAGTGCTTCGACGGCTCTGCGTTCCGCCTCATGCCATGTTGCCCCCCGATGCAACACAAACATTTCAGCAATTTGTCGCCCGACTGGCGACAAAGGATTGAGGGCTGTCATAGGCTCCTGAAAAATCATCGCAATGCGATTGCCGCGTAGTTTACGCATGTCGCGCGCTGATATTTTCCGAAGGTCCTGCCCTTTGAAGCGTATTGCGCCACCTGCAACAGACAGCGGCTTACGCAGCAGTCCGATCATGGAAAGTGCGGTAATGCTCTTTCCGCATCCGGACTCTCCAACCAAACCGAAAGTTTCACCAGCACCAATGGTGAAAGACACGTCTTCAACCACATTATGCGGGGTCGAACCCGAATTGAGATCAATGCGAAGGTTTTCCACCTCAAGAAGCGCATGTTCAGTCATGCCTTGCGCGTCCTCATATGTGGATCGAGCCAGTCACGTAGACCGTCACCGAACAGATTAAGACCAAGCACCGCAAAGAAAATAGCGAGACCGGGGAAAATGGCCGCCCATGGCGCATTTACAATCAGTTCACGCGCATCCGTCAGCATATTGCCCCAGCTGGGCTCCGGCGGGCTTATGCCAAGGCCGAGATAAGAAAGTGCTGCTTCGGCGAGGATAGCTTCTCCCATTCCAAGCGTGCCAATCACAAGGATTGGTCCAATCATATTCGGCACAATCTGCGTAATCATAATGCGACTATCGCCATAACCAAGCATCTTGGCGGCCTGAATATAACCTTGCTTTTTCAGAGATAGCGTAGAACTGCGCGCAATACGACACGTCCAAGACCAGTTTGTCAGACCAAGCGCCAAAAGCAGACTTGGCAGACCAGGCCCAAGTACCGCCATAATCGCGAGAGCAAAAATCAGAGAAGGAATTGCAAGCATCAAATTGGTGAGGCCCGTTACAAAATCGTCCCACCAACCGCCAAAATAACCCGCAGAAATTCCAAGGCAAAGCCCAATAACCGTGTTGATGCATTGCGATACAACGCCAACTGTCAAAGAGACCCGTGCGCCGTAAAGGAGACGTGAAAACACATCACGGCCCTGCGCATCCGTGCCAAACCAAAACTGACTATCGGGCGGCAACTCCGCATTCATCAGATCTGCATCCATAACGGGATGATACGGCGCAATCCACGGCGCAAAAACAGCGCCAGTCACCATTACTGCGCATATAAACCCACCCAAAACGAGATTGAAACGCAGCTTCATGGGCCTACTCGTGGCTAATACGCGGATCAATGACCGCATAAAGGATGTCAACAATTGTATTGATGATCAGAAACCACAATACAATCACCAGAATTGCACCCTGCACCACCGGGATATCGCGCAATGCAACGCTATCGATCAGCAGCGAACCAAGTCCCGGCCATGAAAATAGTTTCTCCACCACAACGGCCTGCCCCATCATTGAGCCGAACTGCAAGCCAATGGTTGTAATAATGAGCACAAGCGCATTACGCATGACATGCCACTGCACAAGGCGGAAACTATTCATGCCTTTTGAACGCGCGGTGCGGATAAAATCTGCCCCCATCACTTCAAGCACCGCCGCGCGAGTTGTTCTTGCAAGAAGAGCGAGCGGTGCTACGCCTAAGGTCAGCGCAGGTAAAATCACATTTCGTATACCGCCATCCCCATAGCCAAAACTCGGCAACCAGCCGAGCGTTAGCGCAAAGAGATACATCAGCAGAAGACCAAGCCAGAACTGTGGAAGTGAAAGTCCAGACACCGCGCCAATCATCGTAACGCTGTCGAGAATACTACCCGGCTTCAATGCAGCCAGAAAGCCCAGCGGGACGCCAATCAAGATTGCAAATCCCATCGCCACGAATGCCAGTTTCAGCGTCGGTCCCATCCGCTCCTGAAGAAGCGAAACCACCGGCTGTCGTGATCTGTAAGAGGTGCCAAGATCGAATTGAGCAAGTTGCATCATATAATTGCCGAAACGAACATGAACCGGCTTATCGAGACCAAATTCCTGCGTAATCTTTTCGACCATTTTAGGATCATTCATGCCCTTGCCACTCGCAACAAGCCCCGTTGCTATGCTACCGGGAACCACGCTGAAAATGACAAATATCAGCAGCGATACCGCAATAACGGTCGGTATCATCTGTAAAACGCGACGGACAATAAAATAGAGCACACAGTCCTCTTTTCGGATCAGCGAAGATCAGCCCGCCCACAACAAGCGAGCCGATCAAAATCAGCTCAATTTAGCGCCCGGACGGGACAGTGTCGTCAACCCAGAGCTTCTCATAAGACTGAACTGCGAGTTCGGCCGAGTTTGGCTGAAGACCATGCAACCATGGCTGATGTGCCATCACAGCCTTGTTGTAGTTGAAGAACCAGACCGGCGCTTCTTCCTGCAACAGATTGTTGGCTTTCTTCAGTAGCTCGTTCTTCTCATCTTCTGTTTTAGCGAGCTTAGCTTCATCAACCAGCTTGTCGAAATCTGCATTGGCAAACTTCTGATAGTTACAGGCCGACTGAGGGGTTGTTGAATAGAAGCACTGCATCGCAGTCAGCGCATCAGGGCCATTCTCCAAAGACCACATATAGGCTTGGAAATTGCCCGACGGAACAACATCAGCAAGCACCGAAGCCTCCACCGGCTTTGGCGTGACTTTGATCCCAACCTTAGCCAGCATAGGAATGATCGCCTGAACAATCGTTAGACCCCAGCTTTCATTCTGTGTGGCGGTCAATTCAAATTCAAAACCGTCAGGATAGCCCGCTTCTGCCAGTAGAGCCTTCGCCTTTTCGGGGTCATACGGATACGGCTTTGCATCCTTGTCAAACGCAGGAGAGGAATTTGGCAACCAGCCAACAGCGCGATAGGCCTTATCCTTCACCAAGCGCTTGATGATCAGATCACTATCAATTGCATAATTAATCGCCTGTCGAACCCGCTTGTCCTGAAATGGTTTGAAATCGGGGTTAAAGCCCACCGCACGCGTATAAACCTCAGCAACTTCTATCATATTTTTCGATAGTTCGGGGTCGGCGAGATAAGCGGAATATTGCGCAGGCCCAAGCACGGCGACATCAATTTCCTTGTTGCGGAAAGCCACGTCGCGCGCCGACGCATCGCCCATGATCATGATATTGATCTTGTCTGCGTAAGGCTTGCCTTTTTCATAATATTTATCCCATTTCTCGACCGTCAGACGGGAGCCTGGGATATATTCCGCAAATTTATACGGTCCAAGACCAACTGGCTTGCGCTGAAATTCATCACTGTCGCCCTCGCCTGCCGGATAGATCGACGTGTTGTTGCGCATAAACTGATAGCCCGGATCGATTGGCTGCTTGAGCGTGATTTCCAGCGTGTGATCGTCGATCTTTTTGAGACCTGAAATTTCTGTCGCTTTGCCTTGATTGTATTCGTCCGCGCCTTTGATTTCAGAAATATAACGCGCTGGAGGAAATGTCTTCTTTGGATCCATTATCCGGGTAAAACTCCAGATAATATCGTCTGCGGTCAGCGGCTTGCCATTATGGAAATAGGCATCCTCTCGCAGCTTATAGGTGTAGACGAGCTTGTCATCTGAAACCGTCACATCAGTTGCAAGACCCAGCACAGGCTTATTCAGATCGGCATCCCAGTCATAAAGCGTGCGGTGGATGGCTTTCGCGTAAAACTCATCTTGTGTGGTCGGTGATGCCTGAACATCAAGTGTCGAGAAACTATCCCCGTAAGGTGCGACAAAGTTAATAACGCCGCCTGTACGCGGTTCGTCAGCAGCATAGGCTGAAGTTCCCGCCATCAAGGCCGCAGATAAAGCCGCGAGCAATGCGAATTTTCTCATAATTTTCCCCATCCTAGTTTTTTTGATTTCTTATCAACGTTTGAATACCACTTCGCCGTCACGAATGGTAAGCATGCAAAGCGTATCGTTGAGAATTTCTTGTGGTGTTGCGGTCAGCATATTGCGCGAAAAAACAGCTATGTCAGCAACCTGCCCCGGAATGAGTTTTCCTTTCACGTTTTCCAGTTTCTGTGAAAACGCACCATATTCGGTGTAGACCTGAAGGGCTTCTTCAATGCTCACACATTCGCGCGCATCCATGACAGTACCTTTGCCAGTTTCGCGCGTCAGCATGGCGTAGATATTTGGATACGGATTTGGATGACAAACAGGAGCATCACTTCCTGTTGCAGGTTTAAAGCCAAGGTCTTTCCACGTCTTGAGCGGATAGCTCGAAAGTGCCCTATCCTCACCCAAAACCGAAATATAGGCGTCACCGAAATCGTAAATAAACACCTGCTGCGGGCATGGATAAATACCTGCCTTTCGCATCCGTTCATGTTGTTCGGGTGTGGAGAAACCGCAATGTTCAATCCGGTGACGACGGTCCGCATCAGGATAAGCAGCCAGCGCCTTTTCATATGCAGTAATCAACTGACCAATTGCAGAATCACCAATGGCGTGACAAGCAAGCTGATACCCCTTTTTATGAGCATCGAGAACCATTGCTTCAAGCTCAGCATCGGGCAATATCTGCACACCGATATTATCATCTTCGCCCAGATAAGGCTTGCTCATCCAGGCGGTGCGACCGCCCGCCGAACCATCAAGGAATATCTTAACCGCGCCAACGGTCAGCATGTCATCGCCAACGCCTGAAACCAAACCGGCCTCATAACATTTCTCGACAATAGACGTGCCGGGATCACCCAGCAAAACAAGCCAAGTGCGAACAGGCAACTTCTTACGAAGCTTGGCAAGATTGTAAGCTTTGATCTCATCAAAGCCCGCTACATGTCCAACCGCTGCATCCATAACACTGGTAATGCCGTAGGAAAGCAACATATTGCCTGCCGCTTCGATCGCTTCAATCATTTCCTCGGTGGTGGCCACTGGAATAGCCTGACGCACAACACCTTGCGCATTTTCGGCAACCATTCCAGTCAGTACACCATTTTGTTGCTCAATCAGACCGCCATCAGGTACGGGTGATTTTTCATCAATGCCAGCAAGCTCAAAAGCCTTCGAGTTAAAAATCGAGACATGACCGCAGGCACGCACCAACATGACCGGATGATCGGGAGCAGCAGCATCAAGTTCAGATTTATGCGGATGACGACCGGTGTCGAGCTTCGTCTGATCATAGCCACGCGCTTTGATCCATGTTCCAGCAGGAACCGAAGCAGCTTGCTCGCGAATTGCGCCAAGCAAGCTTTCCAAAGTCGGTGCGGCTTGAGGTGTCGCATCAATCCACTTGAGCGTTAGTCCAACCGATATGAGGTGAAGATGTGCATCATTCAAACCTGGAGTTGCGAACTGTCCCTCCAGATCAATCAGCCGTGTGTTCTCACCTTTAAGCGACCAGATTTGATCTTTGGTCCCTTTCGCAAGCACCTTGCCCTGCCAGATCGCCAGCGCTTCAGCTATGCCCTCATCGTATCCACACCAGATAGTACCGTTGTAAAGTATCGTATCGGCATAAAGTCCGGACTTTGTGGACATACTGTGCACCTCTCCAAATCACAATTTTAGAGAATGATCAGAGTTCCGCTAAACGATCAACTGCATAAGTAACAAAACCGAAAAAATCGATTTAGAAAAAGGTATTTTTGCACCAGTAAAGTCCCCTTAAAATTAATACCACCATCAAATAAACGGATAAATTGGAACTTTAGAAGGAAAAACGCTATAAAGCGGCTTAAGATCACTAGAAATTCAAGTTTCTATATAATCGAATTTTTCTCGAATATAAAAATAGTATATCAGTAAACGCTAAATTAATATCAATTAAATCTCATATATTTAAACCAGAATATTGCTTTAATAGCTATTATTTGTAGAAGTAAATTATCTGAATCACATTTCACAACCGTTTCATAGGACTGTCAAAATTAACGATCCTTATTCTTGAAAAAATCGGAGATGAGAGTGACATGGATAGAGCTAAAGATATTGAAAATAATGACACAATACAAAATATGAAGATGTGGCGACAAATTATTGCACCGCTATATGATGCCAGGTCAGTTGACGGCGGGATAGATGTTGATGGACAAGTCGAAACAAATTTTTTAGGTCAATCACTTATTGGACGCTCAAAATATCTGCGACATACCTGCTCAAGATCTAATAATTTAATTAATTTTGGCGGCATCAATCAAATACTTTTACAAATTATTACAAAAGGAAATTGTGTTGGTAACTGCAACGGAAATGAAATATCTCTCGATGTTGGCGATATAGTAATATTTGACTACTCTGTTCCATTCAATATTATCGTTAGTGATGGAAGTACAATATCTATAGCATTCAATAGAGAGTTAATTTCGCACATTGTAGATCCTAGAGCACTTAATGCTGCCGTCATAAAAGGACAATCGCCGCTTGGAATCCTATTAAAAAGTGCTATCATTTCTGCTCTACAAATAGTTGAGAATAAATCGTACGAAGATAGTCAAGCTTTTGAAGCGGATATACTGGAGTACGTCGCAAAACTTCTCAGTAAAGATGTGCATCATGCAACGAATTTACCCAGCCTTGAAAAGCAGGCCATAATCGATTTTATTGATAAGAATATAACAAACCCTAACCTAACGCCAGATTTTCTCTACAAGAAATTCCGTATATCACGTTCTCATATTTATAGGCTTTTCGAGAAAGAAGGCGGCGTTGGCCAGGTTATTTGGGAACGGCGATTAAGGTTAGCGTGGAACGCAATTTCCAAATCGAATAATGGAAGCAAGGTATCCATTAAAAGCATTGCCTGGAGCGTTGGCTGCACTGATCCTGCGATATTCAGTAAACGATTCAGATCTTTCTTCAATTTTTCGCCTAAAGACTTTAAGAAAAATGATTTGGAAAAACCACTCGAATTTACAACCTTATCAAATATAAAGAAACACTTCTCTGATGTTGGTAATGACAAATAAAAAACATGATAAAATACTGAATATTTATCATTTTACAATTCTCAATTTTTAAATTTGAGTTTAAATTTAATCTTAGAAAAAATCTCTAAGAGCCTGTTCCAAAAAGGATTGAGCGATTTCAGTAGGTTATGATTCAATCGGATTGCTTACA
>NZ_JAMJWE010000329.1 GCF_023554105.1 Brucella sp. 21LCYQ03 | reverse complement strand
AAACCGTTCCGGCGCCTATTCGGAGAAAAGAAATGCGTTTGCCAGCGGCATTAAGTGAGGTCGCTTACCTAGAGCGTGTAAACCAGATTGCCGAGAAGAACAAGGTTTTTAAATCTTATATCGGACAAGGTTATTACAATGTCGTGCTGCCGGGAGTCATCCAGCGTAATGTTTTTGAGAATCCAGGATGGTATACGCAGTACACGCCTTACCAAGCCGAAATTTCTCAAGGACGTTTACAAGCCTTGTTGAACTTCCAAACAATGGTGTCTGACTTGACCGGTCTGGAAATTGTGAATGCTTCTTTATTAGATGAAGCAACTGCGGCTGCAGAAGCGATGTTTATGTTGTTTAATGCCCGTAAAAACAAAGATGCCCGTACTTTCCTGGTAAGTTCAGACATTTTCCCACAAACATTGGACGTATTGCACACCCGTGCTATACCTTTTGGTGTGGAAATAAGAACGGCAGATCTTTCTGAAAGTGATCTTACCGAAGATGTATTCGCGCTATTTTTACAATACCCTTCCGCGAGTGGTTCCGTGGCCGACTATCGTGAGCTAGTTAGTGCTGCCAGCGCAAAAGGCATTACCACCGCC
>NZ_JAMJWE010000328.1:233-600 GCF_023554105.1 Brucella sp. 21LCYQ03 | reverse complement strand
CAGCTATTGACCAATCTGATTGTACCGTCCGGTCATAACGGCCAGATCATGTATAGCTATGTGATGAACGATATCCTAACGGCTGGTGGTTTTACAGATCCATCCCGTACTAACGCACCATTTCAGCCGATCAAGATTAATAAAACTAATAATCTCAGTCTGAATCGCGTGTATTTTTTGGTGACGTCGTCCAGCGCCTCGGCCAGTGAACTGGTTATCAATGCGCTAAAACCATATATGGATGTACAAATCATCTCGACGCAAGGCCGCGGAACCTACGGGAAGCCTGTAGGATCTTTTGGTCGCGCCGTTATGAGCAACGCAGCTAGACTCTATATCACGTCTTTCAAGATGACCAATGCAGCCG
>NZ_JAMJWE010000328.1:0-223 GCF_023554105.1 Brucella sp. 21LCYQ03 | reverse complement strand
ATAATGGACTTATAGGACAAAAAAGTAACTCCCGCGATGGATATCTTGATGCCTTAGGGAGCGAAAATGAGCAAATGTTCAGCGATGCGCTGTACCATATTTCAAATGGTGTATACCGCAGCGCTTCGACATCGGCACAGGCGCGGATCGGCGCAGCTAATCCTCCCTTGAATACGGCGAATGGCCTGGCAATTATATTGGCTCAACAGGTCCAGGGTTTGTA
>NZ_JAMJWE010000327.1 GCF_023554105.1 Brucella sp. 21LCYQ03 | reverse complement strand
GCATCGGTTCTTTTTACCGACTTACTAACACGATACCGTGCGAGCGCTGAAGCAGAAGATTTAAATTACTATACAGCTTACACCGCGTACCGGATGAAAGATTATATCTCCGCGCGTTACCACTTTAAAACATTTGCACAAAACTACCCAAACAGTGTGCGAGCAGAAGAATGTCGTTTTATGTCAGCATATTGTTTTTATGTAGATTCACCACGAACTAATTTGGATCAGGAGAATACGTACAAAGCCATTGATGAGCTGCAGTTATTTGTAAATCTTTACCCCGAATCTGAACGTGGGGAGGAGGCCTCTGAGCTTATTCAGAATCTACGCAACAAACTCGAGAAAAAGGCGTTCGATAATGCGAAGCTTTATTATAATATGGCCCAGCCGGCAGATTTCAGAGCAGCCGTCATTGCTTTCGAAAGTATGCTTAGGCAGTACCCTGACACGAAATATGCAGAAGAAGCAGATTATCTAATCGTTCGTTCGCAATACATGTTTGCCGAACATAGTGCTTTCTTTCGTCAAGAAGAGCGCTTTAATGAAGCGATTGACTATTATCAGAGCTTCATTCAAAATTATCCAGAAAGTAAATAC
>NZ_JAMJWE010000326.1 GCF_023554105.1 Brucella sp. 21LCYQ03 | reverse complement strand
CTTCAATTGCGCGTACTACGTTGCCTGTAGCGACCTCTTTGATCATCACGTGTCGCTTATTGTTTTGATCCTTTTCTCTGTATAAAAGGTATTTACCGTTTGGCGAAAGCTGAAAACCAGAAGTAATGGGCTTCGCAAAATAATCTTTAACGCCATAAGTAAAATCTCCTTCGTCTAAAGCGATCAAAGCATCTATCTCTTCTTGACTAGATACCAAGGTCGTATCCCCAGGCTTGGTAATGGTAGTTTTTTCCAGTACTAACGGCATATCCATACCGGCCTGGGAAAAAGTTCCCGTAATTTTGCCTTGCTCCAACACGCCTTCATATTTAATTCCGGCCTGCTCCATAGCCACAGATAACGTATTGTTTTCAAATTTGGCAGGAGATAGCGGTAAGCCACTGGCTCCCTGGATCGGCACATCCAAAGTAGCGGAGATTCGGTCAGGAGTTTCTGTAATATGGAAGATTAACTCCAGGCTCATTCCCTGAACATCTAATTTTCCCTTCCAATCACCTGCGATTTGCGCAAAAGTATTCGTCATACCCAAAATTACGAATATGAGTGAAAATAGGCTTCTTTTCATTGTTAAAAATGGTTT
>NZ_JAMJWE010000325.1 GCF_023554105.1 Brucella sp. 21LCYQ03 | reverse complement strand
CGATTAAACGATGTTTTTTATGCCCAAAGTTTGCTTCCTGCAGAAGATTTCGATAGCCAACATGTGCTGCTTATCGACTCTATCGGAGATAACATCCTTAAATTACGGTCGCTCTATTCTAATGAGTTGGATTCAGCAGATATTCAAGATCTGGACTCTATTCCGACCGTTCTGGAGCAAATAAAAGATGAGTTTCGCGTGTTGAAGAGCATGCGCAGTGAAAAACAACTCGAAGTGCTAGATAATCTGGAAGAGGATTTGCTTTCTAAATTAGATACATTTAGCTCTAGCGACTCGCTCAATATTATAGACCGTATCTCTTTAGAAGTACGAAGTCGCAATATTCCAGATAGCATGTTTTTCCAAAAGGAAGATTCGGGTAGCAAAAGACGAGGCTTTTTTCAACGATTGTTTTCTAAGGCCAAGCCTCCTAGGACAGAGCCGAGAGTTTTGCAACAGACCTATAAGACGATCTCGGATACTGTGGTGCATACGGTGACCGATACCGTCGTGGTGGAGCGAGTAGATCCGCCACCAGCAGAAGATCAAGTAACGGAGGTTATCAAAGATGCATTTGCCAATTACTATACCAATGAGCTAG
>NZ_JAMJWE010000324.1 GCF_023554105.1 Brucella sp. 21LCYQ03 | reverse complement strand
TCCGGATCTTTTACACTCCGCGTTACCATTAATTCCGGTAATCTTGGTTAATATATCTCCCTGAAAAAGCAGCTCTCGACTATTAACTACCTGCAGCGTGCCATTAATCTGCAGGTAATCTCCATTTTTACTGTTTTTCTGGCCCCCAGAAATGTTATACTTACCTGCTGCCCATTTCTTGATGTTCACCTTCCCGGGCGCATCCCAACTGATCATCTGATGCGTGACCGCATGTGTACCCTCACGTAGTATGGGAACACTAATGAAACCAATCGTCAGAAATAGAAGTGATAAAATTTTTAACATCTGTGTATTATTTTTAGTAGTTCGCGAAAAATGCCATCAGATCAGCTATTTCTGATCCAAAATATATACATTTCCTATTTATTTATCATGAATATATAACTATTTTGCATCATGCAAGTACTATCCGCGCTATTATATTTCTTAGCTCAACATGCTGTGATCGCTATTTTAGTGATTAATTTAATTGGTTTTTTGCTCGTCATCTGGAGATTCAAGATTAGGGTTATGGTGATCACTTTCATCTTGTCGATGCTTAATTTTTTCGCCGGAAACATATTGAATGCATGGTTCTTAG
>NZ_JAMJWE010000323.1 GCF_023554105.1 Brucella sp. 21LCYQ03 | reverse complement strand
TAACACTTTGTTTATGTATTTGTTGTTGTACTGTTCGAGTTGAAATCAAATTGCAAGTTACGTATATAAATCTCATTACGTACGGTAGCGCAGTGAAGGCCATCCACATCGAAGATATCGGTAGAGAAGGTTTTGACGACTTTGCCATGTACGAGTAAGGTATCGAGAGCTTCCTGCATTTGCGCTGGGTCAAGAGTTACGGAAAAATGCAGGCTGCGGTATCCAGGTTTTTTATATTCGATGTGGGCAGATTTTAGCCAGGATATTGTTTTGTTCAGGCCTTTGCTTTTGACAAAAGCACCGATTAGCACAGGGTAAATAGGATCAATGGACGAAAAGATGGTGCCTCCGAAGATGGCCCCATTGCCATTCATGTTAAGCAAACTTTTGTGAACGACCACATCAGCTCCAGAGTAACCCTCACGAATGCTTTTTACCCATATCCGCTGAAAAAAGAATGGTGGATAGAAGCGAAGCACCCATTTTAGCCTATTTGGTGTAACCCTCATGCTGCAAAAGTAACGCTTTCTAGGTTACCTAAAGCGTAAAATTTTTTTTACCGATCAGGGCATTTTTTACAACGTTTGCCTTTTTTGTACTT
>NZ_JAMJWE010000322.1 GCF_023554105.1 Brucella sp. 21LCYQ03 | reverse complement strand
CTACCTTTCGGCGTGCTTTAATACAAATTAGGCAATAATTCGCAGTAATCCTAATTGACTAATGCGTACGAACCATCAGATTATGTGCCAAATCTAATAAAGCAACCTTCTGCTGCGCAGCTACCCTTATCGCTTCTAAGGCTTTGTAGGCGTGCTCAGAATAGCGTTCTTTGAGCTCCTCGGCAATCGCGCGTACATCGTACTTGGCATACAATTGCTTAGTGGTCTGTATCTTGCTCTCCGCATCTCGCTCATTCACTAGCTCCTTTAGCGTTAGCGCGTCCTGCTCATCAGCGAGCCGCTGCAAGTGAATGCGTAAAATGGTTTTTTTATCGCAAAGAATATCACCCCCTACCTGCTTTCCAAAGTTTTCAGGATTACCATATACGTCTAAAATATCGTCTTGCAACTGAAAAGCAATCCCTAAGTTCACCCCAAACTGGAAAAGTAACTCCTGCTCTTCCGCGTTAGCATTCGCCAAGATAGCTCCCATTTGCAGCGCTCCCCCCAGAAGTACCGATGTCTTCGCACGGATCATGGCGATGTAAGCAGATTCTTCCACCTGATCCTCCGTTTCGAAATCCATATCCTTCTGTTGTCCT
>NZ_JAMJWE010000321.1 GCF_023554105.1 Brucella sp. 21LCYQ03 | reverse complement strand
TCATTTATAAAATAATCAGTAATTTATTATCCAACGCGGTGAAATACGCCGATAAGCTAGTTATTATCAACCTAAAAGAGGATTTGAAAAAAGGCACATTTGTTTTGATGATGGAGAATGATGGTATTAAATTGCAAGCTTCGGACGTTTCCGAAATCTTTAAACCTTTCCATCGATCAAGCGTACATTATCACGTTAGCGGGTCTGGTTTAGGCCTAGCGCTGGCTTACTCTTTTGCTAAATTGCATAGTGGAACACTTTCCTACGAAGACAATGGTTCGAATCACAACATTTTTGTACTTCGTGTTCCTCTGGATTCTGCAAAGACAAATATACCGTGAAGCGAATAAAAAAGACCTCGCGGCAATTGCCATCGAGGTCTTAACAACAGGTAAAAATTAAACTATATCTTCTTCCGATTATCGTTGGAATCGGCATCAATCAACTTGTTATTCGGATCTACCCCAACCTCAAGCGGCTTACTACTTACCACGATTTGCATTTTATTTTTGATCTCATTGACCTTAATGCGCTTCGTATAAATCGGGTTGTCGACTTGGTGTGCGCCAGCTTTACTTGGTTCTCCAAAGATGGCGACATCA
>NZ_JAMJWE010000320.1 GCF_023554105.1 Brucella sp. 21LCYQ03 | reverse complement strand
CATCTGTTAAAATATCGTTAAAAACGGTATTTATGCACCAATGTTAATAACTTTTGAGGAAAACTTCAAGGGTAACATCTATTTTCGTATGTTGTAGGTCCTGTTGGCCAATATGCCGTATAAACCAGCGTTGGACAAGCACACAAGGTGATGAAAGACTTTATCCAATAAATAGTAGAATTCGTTAAAATATGTACAATAAGATATATCAAGTTGGCGTCGCTTTATGCTTGATGGGGGCATCCGCAGTCGCTCAGCAAACTGCTTGGCAAGATGTTAATAGCGCATACAAGTCAGGTTTGGAGTTGTTCGAGCGGGGAAAGTACAGTTCCGCGGCAAAGCAGTTTGATCGGGCAGAGAGTGTACGTACAAAATCTACCTTGCAGCTGGATGAGACTCAGGAGTTGACGTTGTTGAAAGAAAATATCCGTTACTACCAAGCAGTATGTGCATTAGAGTTGGAAGAAAGTAATGCAGAAAGCTTATTCCTTAAGTATATCCGTGACTTTCCTTCTAGTGCAAATTCCAAAGCCGCAAATTTCCAGATTGGTAAGTTTTATTATACAAGACAAGAGTTTGAGAAAGCGATCGAATGGTTTACC
>NZ_JAMJWE010000032.1 GCF_023554105.1 Brucella sp. 21LCYQ03 | reverse complement strand
TGAGATTGGTGGTGATCATGACGCTCGTGCACTCGTAAAGTTTGCTGAGCAGATGGAATAAAAGCGCGCCACCTGATGCGCTGAATGGCAGATATCCGAGCTCATCAAGAATGACGAGATCGGAATAAATGAGCCGGTTGGCGATCTGTCCCGATTTGCCCTGGGCTTTTTCCTGCTCAAATGCATTCACAAGTTCAACCGTTGAGAAGAACCGGACGCGTTTGTGATGGTGTTCAATCGCCTGGACACCAATAGGGTGGCGATATGAGTTTTACCCGTGCCGGGTCCACCAACCAAAACGATGTTGTTTGCATCATTGAGAAAGTCACAGCGATGCAACTGCTGGACCAATGCCTCATTTAAGAGTCTGGACTTCTTCAGCCCAAAGATCGGCTATGCTGCCGCACATTTTACTATGCTGTGTCGTTGCCCGGAAAAACCTGCAACGTTCCTCCAGCCCGTCGTTCAATTCATTCAGTGAAGCAAATCGTGGAGCTGGTTGAAAGAACCGATGCCGGGAATCCTGAACATTCTTCTCAATCTCTCTACCCCGGCCCTCCGCTTGAGCTTCGGGCGTTCTTCGGGAAAACAGTTCACTGGACTGTTTTCTGGCCCTCATCACCCCAAACCGATGCTGGGTTGCAAAAGTCTGGTTCAAACAGATAGTGGCTGGCCATCGCTTGAAAGCGAATATTGACGTCTCGTTCTTTGCCTCGACCGACCTTATTGATGGCTGTACGCATATTGTCATAAATGCTGCGCCGTGGAACACCACCAAGCACTCGGAATGCATGGTTGTGAGCGTCAACAGCATCTCATAGGACTGTGTGAGATAAGCACGAATGATAAAGCTCTGGAATAACTTAGCTTCGTATGGGCGACTTGAAGCTTTGTCCGCTCATTGCCAATAATTGCCCAGTCTTCTGACCAGTCGAATTGAAATGCTTCGCCAGGTTCAAAGCTCAAAGGGTCAAACGTACCCCGACCCGATGTCTGGTTGTGCATATGAAGATCGGCCTTCCACTCGCGGGCAAAGGTAGCAACGCGACTGTATGATCCCTCATAGCCCAGAGCGACAAGGTCAGCATGCATCTGCTTCACCGTGCGTTTTTGTTTGCGAAGTTTGCGAGCTTCCGACTTTAACCACGTGGTCAGAGTCGGTCAGAAAATGGGTCGAGTTTGCTTGGCCTGTCTGGAACCTGAAACTTTGGCTCGATGCCATTGAGACGCAAGTACTTGCGGATAGTGTTCCGCGATAATCCCGTTCGTCGGGCAATCTCGCAGATCGATAGTTCGTCCCGGTAATGACAGCGTCGGATAACGCTCAATAATGCGATGTCAATCAATCCATAGCACTCGCTGAAAAATAAACGAGGGAAGGTTAAAACATCGGTCAATTCTAAAAGGAAATATCACCCCAAACCGGGGCACTTCTCAGTGGCAATAAACACTCATCGCACGAGCCGGTTGTAGCATGTGGAATACGGACCATAT
The DNA here is from genome assembly GCF_023554105.1 of Brucella sp. 21LCYQ03. Lineage (GTDB taxonomy): Bacteria > Pseudomonadota > Alphaproteobacteria > Rhizobiales > Rhizobiaceae > Brucella. The sequence continues at coordinate 18,975 of NZ_JAMJWE010000032.1, read as the reverse complement.
CGATCAGGAATATCTGCCCACGGCGAGCCTGTCCGAAACCGCCACAAGATGCCGTTGATCACCCGCCGATCGTCAACACGGGGCACGCCGCGCGGCTTGTTCGGTAGCAGAGATTGAATAAAACTCCACTCGAAATCGGTGAGATCAAACCGGCGACGGGTCATGAGAAGCCTCCAAATCAAGGATTCAGTGAATCAAAATCAGCCCAATTTGAAAACCTAGTTTATGCGTGTACGACCTAGTTTCAGGAAACGCCTCACGAACCCATGCTGTCAACGTTGCACGACCTTGGATAGCCTTGGCGCGCATCGTTGCAGAAACACAACGACCATGCGTGCGGTAGTGCCCAACAGCCGCTTCCTTCTGCGCCTGTGTGAACTTTGGGGGCGGGGTGCAAATCCTAAACGCAGATCAAGATGATGCTCATATTCCAGATAGCAGCCTTTCAAAGCATTCTTGCTTGGGTGACCCAACTGACGAATAGTCGCTTTCGGGCGCTTGCCCAGCTTGATGTAGAGCGCAACGGCTCACATCCGGCCTTCGTAGGAATACATGAACTAACTCCCTGATAGTCCAAGTTTTCGTCCGCAGCCCCCCATTCATTCCGCTTCAGCGACAATCGCGGGGTATCGAAGTTGCGCACATGATCCGTAATCATCAATGCAAAAAATATTTCTTCTATTTTGGAAAAATGGCTTGGGTGGAATCCGAATTAAGCCGAGGCAAGCTCGCTTGTAGAAATTTAATCAGACAAAACTTGTAAACTGGAACCGCCGAGTCATTTCTCGGCGGTTCCGATGTTTTTAGAACTTAACGTTCAAGGTCGCATTGAAGCCGTTCTGCTTGGTGCCGCTACCAAACTGACCAACATAGCTCACGCCGAACTTTGCAGCTTCCGTGATTGGCACGTCAAACCCTGCTTCAACTAGCGCTGCGTCTTTTGCAATTGCGATTCCGTCGACAGTGAACGGGTTACTTCCTGCAAATAGCTGCGTTGAGTTAGGCGTAATATCGCCGTAAGCATGACGCCATCCCAGTGTACCTTTCAGGTTCGCGTTTGTGCTACCAAGTGAAAGTGGCGCCGAAGCACGCATACCGAGCGTTGTGAAGGTTGTGTTTGTGTTGTTGCCATTGACCGTCAGAGCTGCAACTCCACCGTTCTCGGTAAAGCCATCAGTGTGAAGGCGCACATGTGAGAGATTGGCGAAAGGCTCAAATGCAGCAACTGTCGTATCTATGCGATAGCCAAGTTCGCCGAAGGCCTGCAATGTTCTTGCATGGTAGTCAGCCTCAAGGCTGTCATTATAGCCTGCATAGGATACGCCACGCGAAGAATCAATGCTGTGCCAAGTATGAACAAGTCCGGCGCGAAGTCCGATTGGACCCCACTGATTACCACCATAAATACCCAGATGCCAATTGTCGCTGTTTGCCGAAGAGTTACGACCCTTACCGTCAAGATCAGTTTGGCTATATCCGCCAACAACACCCAAACGCCATCCAGAATTCAGACCCACGTCAACGCCGGAAAGGAAGCCACCCGTGGAAGTTTTCAAACCTCCAGCATTTGAATTTCCGTCGTGATTAACCCAGGAACCAAATCCAGATGCCCAGACACCATAATCCAAAGAGGTTGGCGTTGCTGCATCAAACGGCTGCGGCGCGCTTCCTTTCGGCGACTGTGCGAAAGACATCACCGGAACACTTTGCGCTCCAACACCCTCAAATGCTGAACGAAGCCGATTGTTAATCGCGTCCGCCGTAAGGTTGGCAGTATCAATCAAGCCAGTTTTGACAGATGCATGGACGTCACCCGAAAGCTGTTCAAAAGCAGAGCGTGCACTTGAAGCGTCAAGTAGTGACACTGAATTCATCAATGGACCACCAAGCGCAAGGCTATCGAGCGCATTTGCGGTCGCGACCTGATTGGATGTTTCGGCCACACTCGCGAACGCAACATCGTTACGGTTAAGTGTCAGCTCAACGCTTCTGTTTGGAGCTGCCAAACCTGCATTAGGTGCAGCGTTAGCATCTTGTCCCTTATAGCTCAGTTCCGGTGTAATGAAGATCTGTTTTTCATTCCAGCTTACGCTGTCAAATGTCGTCCCACCAAAGCTGTTTGCTGTCAGAATCGTATAGGCTGAACCAAGTTGGTAGCCACCAAGTGGTGTAACATTGACGATACCATTAAGTGTTGCAGTGCCCACAACATCGATACGGTCTGACTGACCATCCGCGTCGACTTCAACTTCATAGACAGAACTATCACTCAAGACGAGATCTTGTCCAATCTTAACCAGACCAATTGAATTGCCTGGAGTGATAATGCCAGAGCTGCCCAGATTACCAGCAACGCTCCAGTTTCCACCCATGACCGATGTTTCGTCGACGAAAACATTACCACCGACACTTATTGGTGAGCTAATGCTACCGCCCTTGGTTACTGAGCCTTGTTTCAGACCAACATTGCCATTGATCTGACCACCTGAAGAATCAAATGTGAAGTTACTGGTCACGCCATTCACGTCACCGGCAATTACAGTCCCTGCACCGAACGACAGGCTGCTGCCTGCTTGCGTGTTAATGTCCTTTACACCCTGAGCTAAGCCGGTCCATTTTGCACCTGCTTCGGTCGTGAAATTCGTAAATCCGGTAGCGTTAGCGTTCGTGTCCACGATATCGCCGGTGGTTTCCGAACCCGTTTTCAGTGTAAAGTTTACGATGCCGCCGTTATCTGTACCATTGCGATTAACCTGCAACAATGTGCCGTTGTTATTGGTAACAACAGTTCCATTGCCAAAGGTAACGTTTGCAACGTCGTCAGAAGTGTTAAGCTGAACGCTTGCTGTGGCAGCGTTTGCAGATGAAAGAGTTGTGCCTGAAACAGTGACCGTTCCTGAGCCTATCACAGCAACAGCCGATGCATTTTCACCGGTGGTTGTGATGCTACCGCCGGTAATTGTTGCCGTGCCGCCGAATTCAGCCGATACACCTGCTGCGTTGGTACCAGAAGTATTAACGCTTGTATTGCTTATGTTAAGTATGCCACCGACCGTGCCATTTTTTCTAAGGTCATTATTTGCAACTAACGCACTGACATTGCCAGATGTCGTAACTTTTGAGTTAGCAATATTAATCTTCGAACCGGATTCAGCAATCGCACCATAGCTGTTGCTGATCACCGCAACGTTTTTAGCGTCAATGAGGCCCTCATCGACAGCATGTAATGCAGTACCCCAGTTCGAACCTTCAAAAGTAATCTTTCCAGCGGTGAGGTTAACGATTCCGGCAGAATCACCAAATTCTCCAACCGTGACTCCATTCCCACCAGCCTGTACGCTGTGTGAAACGTGTTTAGCGCCGGATGTAGTTGTAGTAATATCTGCAGTGCTGTTAATGATACCGCCATTCATAGCCAAAAGACCGTAAGCACGATCGCCGGATGTTGAAATGTCACCGCCTACGATTGTAGCTGTACCGCCTTCAGTAGCGCGTACACCATATGACTTAAAGCCACTGGTCGTGATGCTACCGCCGGTAATTGTTGCCGTGCCGCCGAATTCAGCCGATACACCAGCTGCATTGGCGCCAGATGTGATAACGCTTGTATCGCTGACGTTGAGTATACCGCCGACCGTGCCATTTTTTCTAAGGTCATTATTTGCAACTAACGCACTGACATTGCCAGATGTCGTAACTTTTGAGTTAGCAATATTAATCTTCGAACCGGATTCAGCAATCGCACCATAGCTGTTGCTGATCACCGCAACGTTTTTAGCGTCAATGAGGCCCTCATCGACAGCATGTAATGCAGTACCCCAGTTCGAACCTTCAAAAGTAATCTTTCCAGCGGTGAGGTTAACGATTCCGGCAGAATCACCAAATTCTCCAACCGTGACTCCATTCCCACCAGCCTGTACGCTGTGTGAAACGTGTTTAGCGCCGGATGTAGTTGTAGTAATATCTGCAGTGCTGTTAATGATACCGCCATTCATAGCCAAAAGACCGTAAGCACGATCGCCGGATGTTGAAATAGCAGTATCTACTTTGACGGTTTCTTCTCCGTTAGCAATCGCGCCATACTGTTGAGAAAACGCTGCTGCACTCGACAGGACAACCGCAATAGCCGTTGATCCCAAAATTAATTTGGAATTTTTAGATAGAATTTTCATGCCCGCCCCTTCGATGTAGGAGTCATTCCTACACTAAATCTCCAATCAATACGCAACCAGCAGATGCATATGTATAGCTCAAACCTATAATCATATTATTTATTAGTAGTAAAATAAAAAATTCTAATTTACGATTTGGTCCATAGAAATTAGATTCTTTCAATAATCGCTGTAATTTTCTTGCGATATTTTTATTCAAATAACTTAAGTGTTAAGTGGCGCACTTAATGCTATGTATTAGTTTTTAGCCAATAAATGCCGCTATGTAGCGCGATTTACCGATGAAAAATCTAATGATTTTAAGCTAATTACAGCTCTTCGGGCACATGGATTTGCAAGCTATTCATATTAAGCCGCATACTCTTAATGTCTGAATCAAAAAACAGCAGGCCGTGGAGAGAATTATGATTTTCGAGTGCCGAAGCCTAATCCTATCTTTGGGTGCATAAACAACGAAACGCAGACAAATTGCCATATGCCGACCGGCATGGCACCTTTTGAAACAGACACGTAAACCGGGGTTTAACTGCTTGCATGCGGTTCAGACAGATCAGGGTGAAAGCGTTTAGTTGAGGAAGAACGTTGATAAGAAGCTTTTGTCACTGAAGTTTCGCAAATCCGTCTTCCGAGTGTCAAGTTGAGAAAGCATAGGCATTCGCGCCTCAATAAAGGAGCGCGAAGCAATGCCTCAATCAATTGAACTCACGAACATCGGAAAATCCTTTGGCGTAAATGACGTCCTCAAAGGCATCAATCTTTCCATTCGTCCCGGCGAGTTCATTTCCCTCGTCGGTATGTCGGGATGTGGTAAATCCACTCTGCTGCGAATTATCGCTGGACTGGAGTCGCCTGACAACGGTGCTGTAGCCATCGGCAATCACGACGTAACTGATATCGACCCCAGCGACCGCAATCTCGCAATGGTGTTTCAGTCTTATGCGCTTTATCCGCATATGAATGTGCGCCAGAACATTGCGACACCGCTTAGAATGCGCAAGCTCAAGCTTTCTGCCCGGTTGCCTTTGATTGGCCGGTTGCTTTCCTCTGCTCATACGCTTTCAGAAATTAATGATGAGGTTGTTCGCGCAGCTGAAACCTTGCATATTGAGCATCTGCTTGATCGTAAGCCTGCGCAGCTTTCAGGTGGACAGAGACAGCGTGTTGCGCTTGCGCGCGCATTGGTCCGGTCTCCCGCTGCGTTCCTTATGGACGAGCCGCTTTCTAATCTGGATGCAAAGCTGCGCGCCCATATGCGCAATGAACTCGCACAGTTACATCGTCGGCTTGGCGCAACTTTCGTCTACGTAACGCATGACCAGATCGAAGCGATGACCATGTCAGATCGTATCGCGCTGATGTCGGAAGGTCGTATCGAACAGTTGGGCACGCCTGATGAGCTTTACAGCCGTCCGGCTACGCTGACCGTCGCACGCTTCATCGGCACGCCGTCTATCAATTTGCTTCCCGTCGAAATTGACAATCAAGGGCAGGTTACCTTCATCGGAAAGCCGCTGGGAATATCGGTGGCACCGGGACAAAGCGGGTCAGCCATGTTGGGTCTCCGCGCTGAAGATTTGTATGTCGTTCAAAACGGACTGGCAGCACGCATTGAGCGTAGCGAAACCCATGGCGCTGACCGCTTTGTTACCTGTCGTCTTCTCAACGATAACAACATTGAAATTACATTGCGTCAGCGCGCTGGTGAAAAGCTCGTCCACGATGATGACGGCAATCTGCATCTGGGTTTTGCGCCTGATCGTGTTCATCTGTTTGGTGAAAATGGTTTGCGGATTGAAGCCATGCGCGAGCGGGTGCTGGCATGACTACCACTGACTTTACAACAAGCGGCGCTATGGCCGGTAAGCCCAAGCAGTCGCGTGCAGCAAGACGACTTGTCATACGCGGGCTGATGTTTGCAGCACCCGCAGTCCTGCTGCTGTTGGCTACATATATCATTCCGATGATCGTTTTGGCGGGGTTCTCGGTAACCGATTATCAGCTTGGCGCACTTTCAACCCGTTTCATCGGGCTGGATAATTTTATCAACGCTTTCAGCGATCCGGTTTTCATGCGGGCGCTGAGAAACACGATTATCTATGCGCTGATCGTCATACCGTTCGGTGTCTTTCTGGCGCTTGGGGTGGCGTTGCTCGTTTACAATCGCAAGCGAAGCCGCGCGTTCTGGGAAGTCGCTTATTTTCTGCCCGTGACTGCAACGCTGGTCGCTATGGCAACTGTCTGGCAGTTCCTGCTCCACCCATCCATTGGGCCGGTCAATGCGGTGATCAAATGGTTTGGCTTCGAGCCAGTTTCCTTCCTGTCCAATCCGGCACTGCTGATCCCCACTATGGCCCTCATCGGTATCTGGCAGGTGCTGGGCTTTAATATGATATTGTTTCTGGCCGGACTGACGGCGATCTCGAAAGACCTGCATGAAGCCGCTCGTCTGGACGGTGCGAAAAATCCAATCGATCGCTTTCTGACCGTGACATGGCCAATGCTCGGACCGACGACTATGTTTGTTGTCGTCACCACCTCAATTTCAGCATTCAAAGTGTTCGAAACAGTGGCAGTGCTGACCAAAGGTCGTTTTGGCTCGGAAACATTGCTTTTCGATCTCTACCTTGAAGGTTTTGAATATTCGAACACTGGCTACGCCGCGGCTCTGACGCTGATTTTTCTGGCGATCGTGCTTGTTCTTTCCATTGGACAAACCCTCCATCTCGACAAGAAAGTGCACTACTAATGGCCGCACTTCGCAAATATTTACCGCATATCGTTCTGGCTCTTGGCGCATTCGTTATGCTGCTGCCATTCTATTGGATGGTGCTGACTTCGATCCGTTCACCAGGCGAGGTTTTCAACGTATCGCTATGGCCCATTCCTAAGAAATTTGATGCGGTTGAGAATTATGTGCGTGCCGCAAGCCAGGTGCCAATGCTCCGCTTCATGCTTAACGGCGTTATTGTCTGTTTCGGTATTTTGATCGTGCAGGTTTTAACCGCAGTTCCCGCGGCCTATGCTCTGGCCAAATTGCGCTTTCCGGGCCGCAAAATCATGCTTGCGCTGGTGATCGCAGCCCTTTGCGTGCCCATTCAGGCATTGGCTTTGCCGCTCTTTGTCGGACTGGCAAAAGTACAGCTCCTCAATACCTACTTTGCGATGATGGCACCGTTCTTTCTGTCGGTTTTTGCGATCTTTCTGTTTCATCAGTCGTTTCGCAGCTATCCCGATGAAATCATCGAAGCCGCTCGTATAGATGGTTTTTCCGAGATGGAAATCTGCTGGGGCATCGTGTTGCGTGGTTCTCTGCCGTCACTGGCAGCCTTCTCCGTCTTTTCGCTCGTTGCGCACTGGAACGATCTGTACTGGCCAATGGTCGTTATTTCGGACACCAATCTCGCACCGCCACCACTCGGTATGCTGTTTTTTGCCGATATTGAATCAGGCGCAAACTATGGTGCGCTTATGGCCGGGGCCACGATTATCACCGCACCGATGGTTGTCTGCTTCCTTCTTGCCCGACGGCATTTCATCGCAGGCATCACGATGACCGGCGTCAAATAACCCGATCACCAACCGTTCTTCCTCCCACTGTCCTCTCTGGAGACTATCATGACTATCAATCGACGGACTGTCATTAACGGTATGCTTCTTGGCTTAGCCGTTGCGGGGCTTGCCAGGCCGGGCATCGCTTCGGCCAATGATGTAACGCTGAATGTGCTTTACAATCTGCCGGGCTTCACCAAATTCCATCAGCCGCTGGCCGATGAATTTATGAAGAACAATCCCGACGTCAAGATCAACTTCCTTGCACCTGCCGTCGGTTATAATGAAGGCCAGCAGCAGGTTCTGCGTGCAGCAGTCACAGGCAATCTGCCAGACGTTTACTTCTCCGGTTACAATCTCACTGGCGAATTGGTGCATACGCTTGCTCCGCGCAATCAGATCACCGATCTTGCGCCTTTCATCGAAGCTGAAGGCGGTCAGGCATTCCTCGACAACAACTACAGCCCGAAGATGGCGGCGCTTGGTCAGGTTGACGGCAAGCAATATGGCCTTCCGGTCAATGCATCCTCGCCAATCATCTATATCAATTCTGATCTTGTGAAGAAGGCAGGCGGTGATCCGGAAAACATGCCGAAGACCTTTGCCGGACTTATCGAGCTGGCAAGCCAGATTCACGCGCTTGATCCAAAGATTTCGGGCATGGGCTATGACATTAATGGCTGGCCGGATGACTGGCTCTGGCAGTCGCTGGTGTTCCAGCAGGGTGGCAAACTGGTTGATGAAGAAACCAAAAAGGTCGCTTTTGACAATGAAATTGGTTTGAACGCGCTCAAACTTACGCGTCAGTTTGTGACCGAAGGCGGCCAGAACCTGCTCGACTGGGATCAGTCTCGCCAGCAGTTTGGTGCGGGTCTGACCGGCTTTATCTTCTCGACACCTGCACACGTCCAGACCATCGAAGGTCTTGTTGGTGACCGCTTCAAACTCGTGACGTCTACTTTCCCGCTTGATAATGCAGAAAAAGGCGGTGTTCCAACCGGTGGGAATTCGGCTGTTATCCTGACACAGGATAAGGAAAAGCAGGACGCGGCATGGAAGTATCTTAAGTGGATCACTGGCCCGGAAGCCCAGAACGTAATCGTTCGTATTACGGGTTACTTGCCAACGAACAAGCGCGCAACAGGCGAAGACTATCTGGCTCCTTATTATGCCGAACACCCGAATGTCAAAACCGCGTCCTTGCAGGCTGACCGTTCGCTGCCATGGGCTGGTTATCCGGGTGGCGATTCCGTTCGTATCTGGCGCACACAGCGCGATGTCATCGGCACAGTAATGCGCGGTGAGACTTCCCCCGAAGACGGTCTCAAACAACTCGTTGAACAGACAAATGCACTGATGAAATAAGATCAGAGCCTGATCTTTTGGGGCTGCGAAGCCAGCTATTTCGAGCTTTCGCAGCCCTCATATTTTTTGAAAGACAGATTATGAAAATTATCCAGATTACCGACACCCATCTAATGCCTTCAGGCGTTGTGGTGAATGGTGTGGACCCGGAAAAGCAGCTGCGTCTTGCGGTGGCAGACATTCTCGAAAAGCACAGCGATGCGGATCTGTTGGTGATCACGGGTGATCTGTGCAATTATGGTGACCCGGAAGCCTATGAATTGCTACGTGAAATTCTGGCGCCTGCCCCGTTTGAAGTGCGTCTGCTGCTGGGCAATCACGACCGCAGGCCAGAATTCATTGCGACATTTCCAGACCATCCGCGCGACGAAAATGGTTATATCCAGTCTCATCTGGACACAGCTTTTGGAAGGCTACTGTTTCTCGACAGCCATCAGGCGGATGTCATCGGTGGTATTTATGAACAAGACCGCCTCGTATGGCTTGACAGCGCGCTTGCAGGCGCAGGTGACCAGCCTGTTACGGTCTTCATTCATCATCCGCCATTCGATGCGGGCATTGCGCATTTTGATAATATTGGAATGCATGACGATAGTGCCATCATGCAGAGTCTTCATGCCCATAAAGCGGGTGTAAGACATATCATCTTCGGGCATATTCATGTGCCATTGGCCGGAACGAGTGCGCAGGGCATTGCTTACAGTTCGGGACAAGCTTGCTCGCATCGGTTTATAACGGAACTGGATCTGCCTAACCCATGGTGGACAGGTGGCTTGCCATGTTACCGCGTTATCAAACTCGATGAGCAGGGATTGCGGGCATATAGTTTTGAAGTTGGACAAGTTCCAACAATTCAAGCAGAGATTTGTTCGGGACCTTAAGGTCCTCTCAGCTAAGGTGTGGTTGTCATCCGCAAGTTTTACTTTATGATGGAAACCACACTGACTTGATATTATTATTTCTGTCGATCTCTACTAATATTTCGTTATTCTCTGGAAAAATGCGTCATAATGAAGACGTAAATTGTATTGATTCTTGCCAAAATATGTTATTGTTTTATGCTTATCTGTGATCGTTTCAGGAATATTATTTTAGCGGAAATAAAAAAATCTGGGCTCTATCGCGAATCAAGCAAAAACGTAAACAGGTTCGAAATTGAGCAGGATACAACCAGAACATCCTCAGATGATTTCTTAGTTTTTATTGATGTGAATGCAGCCATGCCGTTATTCATTTTTGAGTAATCGGTTTCCAGAATTTCCATAGACCAATGATTTTGGTTGCGTATATTTTTTTGATCCACTAAGTCGAGCGCATCCTCAATAATACAGGTGCGTATAAGTTAACGCATAGGTAACGTGGACAAGTTGAAACTCAGCAATCTACTTTCGGCATTTTTAAATTCCCGACCACGTCTTGAGGCGAATGCGCGGATGCGGACATCCAATCGCGCAACGGCGGAAGACGTTGTGCAGGATGCATGGCTGAAGCTCGAAGCTGCCGAAGCTAGCACTCCTGTCGATAATATCGGTGGTTATCTGTCCCGTGTCGTCAATAATGCGATCACTGATCACTTCCGGAAAGAACGAAGACGCTCCCAAATTGATCAGGAGCTTTCCGATATATTATGGGAGAGCATCGATACAATCTCACCAGAGCAAGTAATGATAGATCGGGAAAATCTAGCTTTACTTTGCAATGCACTTGATGAACTTCCCAAAAAGACGCGTGAAATCTTTTTGCTCAATCGCATGCAGGGTGTACCGCATCGTAAAATAGCCGAGCAGATGGGAATAAGCGATAATGCTGTTTATTATCATATCAGGCGCGCACTTGAGCATCTCGCTAAATTCAGGGATGAATTTAACGACTGATTTTTCGAATTTCTCTTTGGTAAATTTGGCTTTCAAACGTCTATAATACGAGAGTATTTAATTTGCCGCGCTTTAAGCGCAACCAGATCGCAAAGTTTTAATGGACGAACCTGAACAACGCTCTGAGAATGATCACCATATTTCTATGGATGCGCGCGACTGGATCGTGCGGCTGACTTCTGGCGACGTGAGTGAAGCTGATCTGAAACGATTCAAGGTTTGGCGGGATGCATCAAGCACAAACCGGCAGGCATTTGAACGTGAGCGCGTGTTCTGGCAAGAATTGCAGGCGCTGGATGCTAAGCCAGCAGCGTCTGTTCTCACGTCAGATCAAATAGTCTTATCGCAACCACGCTTGGGACGCAGAGCGTTTCTCGCTGGAGGTGGCATTGCACTCGCTGCATCTGTCACCGCATTTGGTCTTCCGGTGCTTCGGACGTGGTGGGAAGCTGATTTCGCAACTGGTGTTGGGCAACAGGCGGAAGTGCCCCTTCCAGATGGTTCTTTTGCTTTTCTAAATACCGACAGTGCAATTTCCGTGGATTTCCGCCCGGACTTCCGCCTCATTCATCTTCTCAAAGGTGAGGTTGATTTTCGTGTTGCTCAGCAAAACACACTGTTTCGCGTCACTTCGCAGGAGGGCAATAGCGATGCTCTGGGAACAATTTTTACAGTTCAAGCAACGGATGAGACGACAACTGTGACGGTCAGCCAAGGGCAGGTGCACGTATCTGCCGGTGCAGCAACGAGTGACGGAGGCAATGTCTTACTCAGTGCCAGTGAGCAGACAAGCTATAAGAGGGGTGGAGCACCAACACTTGCGCATCACGTTGATCTCGATACGGAACTTGCATGGAAAACAGGGCGACTGATTTTTGAAGGTCGCTCCTTTGGCAATGTGGTCGCTGATATTGGCCGTTATCTGCCTGAACGGATCGTTCTTGGTCCGGGTGTCAATTCGTCCGTGCCAGTCAGTGGGGTTTTTGCAACGAGTGAATTGTTATCCGCCATTCGTGCCTTGTCACAAACCCAGGGACTTTCCGTTCGTCGTGTTCCTGGTGTGGTCATTCTCATCGCCTGATAAAATATTTTCAATTTTTTACATTTTTCTCTTTGGGCAAACCGCGCGGCAACGCGTCTACATATCAGAGGGTTCAGGCAGCACTTCACCCACAATCCTTACAACGGGTCTTTTCGGCCCGGCACTTTGATGTCTGTAAGAAGGATTGTGACGTTCGATGATAGTTACTGAGGCAGTTTCCGCAGGTTTTTCACATGTGCGTCGTGGCTTGATTGCAAGTTTAATGACAAGCACGGCACTTTGTCTGGGTATTGTGCCTGGCTTTACGCCTGTAGCCGCACATGCGCAGAGCATTCAGACGCATAGTTTTAATATTCCAAGCCAGCCGCTAAATCGTGCTTTGAGACTTCTGGCTGATCAGTCGGGCATTCAGCTTGCTTATCAGACTTCGGTTGCATCGGGGACAAATGCCCCCGCACTGTTGGGTACAATGACAAATGAACAAGCTTTGTCGCGCTTGTTGAATGGCAGCGGATTGTCCTATGGTTTCACAGGTGCAAATACCGTTACCATTCACAGCAACGAACCTGCACTACCCCAGACTATGGGTGCTGAAGGCACAACGCTTCTCGACACCATCACAGTCACAACCGGATTAGGTACAGCACTTTCTGATGCTCCTTATCAAACAGCAGGCTCCAGCAGCTATATTTCCGAAAAGGAAATTGAACGCTTTCGCGGAACATCGGTTGGCGATTTTCTGAAAGGAACACCGGGCGTTCTTTCTGGTGACAATCGAAACAGTGGTGCGGTTGATATTAATGTTCGCGGTATGCAGGGTTTCGGCCGCGTGCCAGTGGTTATTGACGGCGCGCAGCAGCAAAATGTTGTTTATCGTGGCTATTCGGGCGTTGCCTCGAGAAATTATATTGATCCAGATATGATCGGCGGCATAATGATCGAAAAAGGGCCAACGACCGGCGTTTACGGTGTTGGTGCTACGGGCGGCCTTGCGGTGATGCGCACGCTTGAGGCAGACGACATTATCACGGGTGACAAAAACTGGGGCATCCGTGTTCGTGGCAGTGTCATGTCAAACACCTCAAGCCCTCCGCCTGAAGGTACAACTGGCGGTATTTATGGCTATTCGGAGAAATCATACCGCACAGATTGCAGTTGGGCATGCAATCCCGTTGTTGCACCCGAAACGTTGCCGAACATCAATGATTATATGTCACCAACCGGGATGGATCGCCCGGCATTCCTGGAGCCCACATCCGGTTCGGGCAGTGTCGCTTTTGCAGCACGCTGGGAAAATGCTGAAATCGTTGCCGCTTATGCGCGTCGTAAGACAGGCAATTATTATTCTGGCACCCATGGCGACGTTCCAGATATTGAACGTGTGGTTGAACGTGTTCCGGTTACAAGAGGGCGCTGGGTCGAGAACACGGTTTTCCGTCTTACGGGGCTCAATCGTTATCGTGGTGGCGAAGAAGTACTTAATACCTCGCAGGACAACACGTCTTATCTTCTCAAAGGCAAAATGACATTTGAGGGCGGCCATTCGCTCAAGCTTGGCTATATGCGCTATAATAGCCATTTTGGTGAATTGATGCCATCGGTGATCGTTCGTGGTGAAGGCGTTGTGCAGGCACCTTTGAGTGAAGTGACGGTAAACACCCTGACGTCGCGTTATGAATGGAATCCTGATAATACTGATCTAATCAATCTCACGGCTAATCTCTGGCATACCAATACCGAAACACAGATTCTGACACCCTATGAGTTCTTCGGTATCGATATGAGCGATGGCTATTGGGACATCGCCAAGAGGACGGGTTTTGATGTTTCCAACCAGAGTCTGATCTCGACGGGCTGGGGCGATGTCACGCTGAATTATGGCGGATCCTACACCTATGAAACACTCGCGCCGCCAGATGATGTTGATCTGGGAGCATCTGGAGTTACCGCACTTCAGCAAGCTCGCGACGGCTGGCGTCGCGAGGCAAGCGGCTTTGTTGCATCCGAGTGGAAGCCGCAAGACTGGCTGAAGCTTGAAGCTGCATTGAGATATACCTGGAGCCACAGTTACGATAACAATCCTGAACGAATTGTCCGAACTGATACATACATGAACAATGATCAGACGAATTCTGGCTTTGCGCCGGTCTTTGCTGTTACTGTTGAGCCGATTGACGGTATTCAATTCTATAGCCGTTATGCGGAGGCAATCCGTTCGCCAAGTCTGTTTGAATCGACTTCTGGTTGGTCATTTGGCGCAGCACCAACACTTAATGTCAAACCAGAACATGCCAAAAACTGGGAATTTGGCTTCAATGTACTTGAGGATGACGTCTTCACCAGTGGTGACAAAGTTCGCTTTAAAGCGGCATATTTCAACAACACAATAGATAACTATCTCACGCGCACCACGCAAACCGTTACTGAAGGCATCAATGTTCCATCAGTGGCTATGCGCAATCTGAAATATGCTAAATTCCGTGGGTTTGAGGCGTCGGCTGAATATGACAACGGACGTTTTTTCACGCACGCGTCCGGTATTTATTACAAGCACATGGAATTCTGCACCAAGGAAGAAGAAATTTACAGCATTATAGCGTGCCGTCCGGGTGGTGTTTCCAATGGCTTTGCGCAATTGCATCTTCCACCAAAGATGACGGGTTCCATAACGCTTGGTACCCGTTGGTTTGATGAAAAGCTCGAACTTGGTGGACGCGTATCTTATACCGGAAAACGTGCAACAGACACTTCAAGCGCGAATAGCGGCTTCTATACCGCCACGATTAACTGGACGTCCTACACACTGCTTGATCTGTTCGGCAGCTATAAGATCAATGATAACACGACGTTTGATTTTGCAGTCGATAACGCAACTGATGTTTATTACATGGATGCGTTGACGCTGGGGCTGATGCCTTCGCCAGGCAGAACAGTGCGAGCCAGCCTGACCGCTAAATTCTAAGACTTAAACTCCATTCGTCACGATCTTCTGGGTTTGACATTTTACGCCACGGCATTTTTGCCGTGGCAGTGCAGAAAATAGCGCTCTCAAACGTCTTAGTAATTAGAGAGCTGACCACAAAGCCATATCGGCAAGAATATCTGCTCGCTAACAGGGACAAACGATATGACTGCTGCTGCTACACGACAACACCCCGTTGCTCCTCTTCGCTCTGAATGCCTGAAAGCGGGCACAAAGGGTGTTCACGAGCGCCTCGATCAAGCCTTCATGGCCTGCCATTCGTCTGCGAACCGCAAGCGTTATACGCTGCTTCTTGATTTGAAAGAAATCCGCCTTTTCGCTTGGGATGATCAGGATTTGATTACTCTTAGTTTTTATACGCCGAATGCTGACGGTAAGATTACTTTTCGCCATGTTCATAGTTTGGTACGTGGAAAACTTTCATGATTGTCTCTGATTCCACGTCATCAATCTATCCCGATGAGTGCCAAAGGGCAGGCTATCTCGCATTGGGTCTTTTGCTGGTGGTAGCTGCATTGATTGGGCATAAGCTGCCATTGATGCCATCAACCTTCTTTGCCTTTTGTGCAATGCTTTGTTTTATGCAGCTTTCACCCCAAATATTGCATTGGCTTCAAACCAATAAAAGTATGGTTTGTGTAATTGACGTATGGCGAGCTTTGAATAATTTGCCATTAACATTCCGATGCTGCCTGCTTGTTTTTGTTGTTGTTATTATTCTGTTGGGATTGGTAGTAGAGCCGAGTATGACCGCGCTGGAACTGGTAATAAACGGGTTTCTTTGCTCGCTTTTGCTGATTTTTATGGGACCGCAGCGCCGTGAAATGAAATTCGACACAGAGTGAAAATTGTGACGATACGATTTACCAGACAGGCGGACCTTTCAGATAAGGTTTTCTTTCTTTATGCGAGAAGAGGCACTTGCAATGCTTTGATAAATCTTGAAGCAGCAGAGGTGAGATCCACTACAAATTGCCACGCATCACATAGCGTGATTGATCTGATCCATCATGTCTTTTTTATCTGCAAACGCGGGCGCAACCTCGGTATTTATTTGGCCTGTCAGGCGCGTACAACTAATGTTGGCACCGTGTTGCATCTGATGCAGCCGGGCTTCGGCTACCATTCGCAGCCATCAAAGGAGACTACTGCAAACGCTGCCTTCAATATATTGCAGAAAGCGGTGATGCGTTTGAGCGTTGCAGCATTTGAGGTCGACGCATAATGAATGGTGGTGTCGACGTCGGACGGACAGTTGGTCGAGTTAGAGAAATTGTTCTTTGGCTAGGTTCAGGTCTGATCGTTTTGTCCGTGCATATGGGCGCTGCGATGTGGCTAATGCGTGAACATGAAATGCTGGCGGCTGATAATATGCCGCCTGCTGCTATAATGGTCGAGCTTGCGGAAACACCGGAAGCGGCTATGACCGAAGAAAATGAAATCTCGACCGATCAGGAAACTTCGGATGCCAGTGCGCCGGCTGAAAAGATTGAAGAACCTGTCGATGATCCGATTGAGCGGGAAGCGGTTCAGGACGAACTGGAGCCCGTCGAACTGGAAGAGCCTGAAGAAGAACTCACCCAGCTTGATAAAATTGAGGTTCCGCTTCCAGTAGCAAAGCCAAAGCTGGTTGAGACGAAAAAAGAAGTTGCTAAAAAAGAAAAGCCGGTAAAAAAACGCCAGCAGGAGCAAGCTTCCTCAAAGCAGTCCGTACAGGCACAAGCACAAGTCACCCAATCAAACCGTAATGCAGCACGGCAAACCGCATCAGGGTTGTTTGCATCTTCAATGACGCCAGCACGCTGGCAGTCTCGGCTTATGGCGCATCTGGAACGCCGAAAGAAATATCCTTCGGGTGCAAAATCACGTCGTGAAGAGGGAGTGGTCTACGTTCGCTTTCGCATCGACAATGCCGGAAAGGTTTTATCGGCGTTGATCGCAAAATCTTCAGGCTGGCCTGAATTAGACAATGAAGTTCTTTCGCTGGTACAGCGTGCTTCGCCAGTGCCCGCACCACCGCCAGACGCGAACAAGACGATCACTGCGCCCGTTCGCTTCAATAGAAGGTAATATGGCTTTTTCGCAAAGTTTCGAAACACAATGACCTGATCCCCTTATACCGGGATGGTTTATTATTACAGTTTTTCGCGCTCTTTTTCCCAGCTCAGAGAAAGATTCAAAGCATCTAAGCTTTCAGACGCTCAGAAAGTGCTTAGTCTCACAAAGGTGGATAACGGGGTTCCGATCGGATAAATATGCAGCAAAGTGTTCTTTACCAGACTGATCGGGCAACTTTGTCGGCCCCGCGTCTTGTAACGGACAAGCTTGGAAGCGGTGTCAAGCCGATACCGATTATAGCGCTAACAAGATTTGAACCACGGGATTGAAAACTCAAGCAGTCTGAACCGAAAATGGAAAAAAATCATGGGCGGTTGAAATATCTGGGTCAAGCTCAGCGGTTTCTGCCTCCCCAGAATCAAAATCAACACGATCTTTTGTTCCGCCGCCACAACTTCACAGCCATCTCTTACCGCCCTGTAAAGGCTGACGTATTCTGTCTATGGCTGCATTGAACCTCAAAAATGACGACCTGACTTAAACAGGCAGATGCCGCAAGTACCAAATCCATAGAAACGGCCAATGCCAGAGTTGAAATTGCGCATTCATCGTCTGGGCAAAATTTCCAGGGCAACATTTTGTCCTGGGTATCTACAAATTGATACTCAGGACAAAACTAATTCTGCCGATGGCTTGTTATAAAGATTGTTAACTCAAAAATGCATCCGTTACGTCATTTATATCAAGTGTGGACATCTTTTCGAGAGGCGCCGTTTTCGGTGTGGAGAGTGCAAATATCCGCTTTAAATCAAACTTGATGAAATTGATTGAACTATGGGTACGAATATAGAACTCTTGGTTATTTAGATCTCCCAAAACAGTCCATGAGGTATATTCTGTAATATAGTCTCGACCATCATCATCACCCGCACCTTCAATATTCAGATCGTCGGAACCCCGCGGATCAATCGTAATGCCACGTGGGCGATCAAAATTATTCATAATATGAGCGAGCGAGCGCAAAGTTTGTTTCGGTTCTGCTTTTTCTGCAAAGTGAAGATAATAAGCTCCGCGAACAAATCTTCCAACAGACGTATTAGAAGCAGGTAGTCCGGTTGTCGCGATGCCAGAATCTGGCTGTGAAACTGTCAAATCACCAAATTTGTTATCTGATTGATCAAGGTTATTGAGGAAGGTATAATTATTAAGGTTGGTCAAGTGCCAATTAAATTCTGGCCCGTTTGTCATTACACCCACGGGATTGTCGAACACGTTCTGTTTGCCATTCGAGAATTCGATGACAATAGACTTACCTGACTTGTCATGAACTGTATAATGGAAAGGTGTTTTCGCACCGTGCAACGGGGCAAGGGCTGTCAGAATTACGTCGCGTTTCGCCAGTTCTGATTTAACTTCTTCAGCACTTTCAAACTGACTGAGAATCCATGCGCCAAGATCTATTGCTGCCAGCATTGCTTTGGTTTTTTTTGAATTATCGGAAGGCCCCGATGCGCTCATATAAGCCAGCAAGCTAAAATTAAGCCCCTGATCATTGACACCTTCAACGATCTTCAAATCACTAACGGTTTCATTTGGAATAGTAATAGCAAAAATAGCATGCTTTGACTTAAAGCTAAGAGGAGCATGCCCATCAACCGATGAATTGAATTCGTGCCCTTTTGGAAAGCTGGCCACGACGTAAGGCATTTCCATGGACAACTCCATTGTGCGTCCATTATATGCCCCACCCCGTGCGTCTCTAAACAATAAAGCTGTGCATGCGAGCCATAAATTCTGAGATATCTCAGGTGTGGAAACTTCAGAAAAAAATGGTACTATGTTTGACAATAAAGACAATTTTGCCCCCTTAGAGCCTGAATCATAATGAATGTAACGATATCAGGCTCTTGCGATGCGCCGGGTGAGCAGGCG
>NZ_JAMJWE010000319.1 GCF_023554105.1 Brucella sp. 21LCYQ03 | reverse complement strand
CACGTACCGGCCAGCCTAAACCAGAGTTTGCAGACAAATACCTTCAGTTTACATTTAAAGTAGAGAAAGTATTTAAAAAAGGCGACTTGGCTGATTCCGTACTTTTCGAACAAGTAAACAAATACTTTGAAGGCGAAATCGAAAAAATCAAAAATGCGGAAGAAGGAAAAATCAACTCTTACATCCAGAAAAACAAGCTACAGCCAAAGAAAACAGCTTCTGGTTTGCAGTATGTAATCAAAGAAGAAGGTTCTGGTAAGGTAGCTGCGGTAGGTGATACGGTTGTATTGAACTATACAGGTGCTTTAGCGGCTAATTCGAAAATCTTTGATACCAATGATCCAGAGTTGGCAAAGAAAAATAAAATTCATAACCCTATGCGTACCTACGAGCCTATTCGTGTTCGTGTAGGTAAAGATCCAGTTATTGCGGGTTGGACAGAAGGATTGCAGTTATTGAACAAAGGTAGCAAAGCAACTTTCATTATTCCTTCCAGCATTGGATACGGACAACAGGGCTCTATGGGCGCTATTCCTCAATATGCTCCATTGGTGTTTGATGTAGAAGTATTAGATATCATCGCAGGTCCGAAAGACGAAGAAG
>NZ_JAMJWE010000318.1 GCF_023554105.1 Brucella sp. 21LCYQ03 | reverse complement strand
GTATAAGAAATTAGTATGGAAGAAAGCATTACCGTAAAAAAGATCAGGGCAACATCCATATAACGAACATCTACCGGGTATGCATCAAACAAAGTTTGTCCTCCAGTACGTACGAAGCCATATTTTGCTTGAAGCAGGCAAAAAGCGATTCCAAGTCCTATACCTATAACACTTCCTAATAGCGCAATAAGTATTCCTTCAAAAAAGAAAATGCGCTGAATAAGGCTGGCATCTGCTCCAAAACTTTTTAACACCTGGATATCCTTCTTTTTATCGATCACTAACATGGTCAGGGAGCCAATAATGTTAAATATGGCAATTACGCCGATAATGGTCACGATGAAAAATACAATCCATTTCTCCGAACTCACGGTTTTATAGAGTGTAGGGTTTTGTTGCTGCCGATCTTTCACCATAAAATCGTCACCTAATTCTTTTTGTATGGATCGCTGCACTTTATTTACTGCAGAAGGATCCTTGAGAAACAGCTCAATGGCTGAAACACGCGTAGGTTCGCTCAGCAAATCTTTTGCAAAACTCAGGGATGTTATTACCAGATCATCAAATCCGGGTTGAAATTTCATCACGCCTGTTGGCGTAATC
>NZ_JAMJWE010000317.1 GCF_023554105.1 Brucella sp. 21LCYQ03 | reverse complement strand
TAATCCCTTGGCCTCTAACTCTTTATTGGAAGCAGCCGTTTATGCGCATCGTATTTTTAAACATGTGGAAAACAGCTTCGGTACGCTATCTTATCGTACGGATGTACCTGAATGGGATGATACGAATACTACCTTATCCAATGAAGATATTTTGGTAACCCACAATCTACGAGAAACACAGAAGTTGATGAGTGATTATGTAGGTATTGTACGTTCTGATTTTCGCTTAGAAAGAGCAATGCGCCGTCTAGGCTTACTTTATGATGAGACGGAGTCTTTCTATAAGAATACTCGATTATCAGTAAAACTATGTGAACTCCGAAATGTTATACAAGTGGCCTATCTGGTAGTGAAATCGGCGATGGCTCGAAAAGAGAGTCGAGGTTTGCATTACACGACAGATTATCCAGCACACGCGACCGAACTCCAAGATACGGTTTACTAATTTTTACTTTATGTCAGCTATTATATTACCTGTAGGGGATCATGTCCCTGAGATTGCTTTAGATGCATTCCTTGCTCCCAATTGTACTATTGTGGGTGATGTTACCATTGGTTCGCAATGCTCTATTTGGTTTAATGCGGTTATACGTGGAGATGTAA
>NZ_JAMJWE010000316.1 GCF_023554105.1 Brucella sp. 21LCYQ03 | reverse complement strand
GGATATGATCACACGCCTGGAGAAACACACTGGGACGACTGGGTTGACAGATAAAATGGATTATAAGAAAAGCTATTGTGTTTCTGATTTTATACAGGATTATAATGCCTACGGTGGCAACGCATATGGCTTAGCCAACACGCTATCTCAAACTGCGGTATGGAAGCCTGCCATAAAGAACAAAAAATTGAAAAACTTATTTTATACAGGACAATTGACTGTACCGGGCCCGGGTGTACCGCCGTCCATCATTTCTGGTAAAATCGTCGCTACCGAAGTCAATAAACTTAACACACACTCCTATGAAAAAGCTGTTTGATGAATTAAGCTTTCAAGTAAGCAAAGCCACCACAGAAAAATATAGTACCAGCTTTTCGCTTGGCATCCTTTCATTAGATTCCTGCATTCGTCCGGCGGTGTATGCCATTTATGGATACGTGAGGTTGGCAGACGAGATAGTGGATAGCTTCCATAGCTATGATAAGCACAAATTGTTGCAACGATTTAAAGAGCAAACGCATCAGGCATTAGAGGAGAAAATTTCTTTAAATCCCATTTTGCAGTCTTTTCAAGAGACGGTGAATCGATACGATATCGATCACG
>NZ_JAMJWE010000315.1 GCF_023554105.1 Brucella sp. 21LCYQ03 | reverse complement strand
AATTCCTGACCGTTCCAGGAGGCATATGTTTCGTAATTCACCCACTCACCAAGATTGATAATTCGGCTAAGATCTTTGATCGGCAGATCATAAGGCAGGTGACGATGTCCGAAAATATAATAATCGTAATGCTTACTAGCCTCTACAGATGATGCGTATTGGTACAGCCATTCTTGATCCTCGCCTAGAAATGCAGCATTTTCTCCGCTTGACAACCGACTGTGCTTTGACCAAGATGTCGCAATGCCGACCCCTAAGTTAGGGTGGAGTCGGGCAAATAGCCATTGGCATAAAGGGCTTCGGAATATTTTCTTCAGAAATTTATACTTCCGATCGCCAGGCCCCAATCCGTCTCCGTGGTGCAGGTAAAATTGTTTTCCATCTAGTTCCAGAACCTGTTCATCGTCAATGATCGTTGCGTTTAATTCTTCTTTCAGATAGTCAAACATCCACATATCATGGTTGCCTTTAAAAAAGATGATGGGAATGCCTAGGTCGGCTAATTCTGCTAACTTGCCCAGAAAACGTATGTATCCCTTCGGTACTACGGTCTTGTACTCAAACCAGAAATCAAAGATATCGCCCATTAGATAGAGTGCTTTC
>NZ_JAMJWE010000314.1 GCF_023554105.1 Brucella sp. 21LCYQ03 | reverse complement strand
AGGCCTGTGCCTGGCCGAGTGCTTCTACGCCAGCTCCATGCACAGAGAAAAATAAAGCTTTCTCCTGGGCATCGCCACCCTTCGCTGGATTCACTGCGTAATACTGCAAACTGCCATCAATGCTACTGATAAAAGTCTGTCGATAGGACTGATTTTTCTCTACGGATCGTAACTGTAGCATTTGCTCATCCTGCACTTTCCCAGCTTGCACTAAGGCAATAGATACTGGGATGTCTCCTAGTTCGTTCACGGCAGACGCATCAATCGTTGCAAGTACTTTTCTAGCACTATGCGCCGCAATAGCAGGGATCTCTTGTTCAGAAATCTTCTCGCCTACGGTAGTTCTAATGATCGTTTTCGTTGTTGGCCTTCCCGAGGAATTGACCACGTTCACTCCGATTTTCAACGCCGAATTATACTGCCCTTTTACGATATCTGCTAGCGTAACATCTTCCATAGCCAGCGATAGTGGCTTTTCTGGGAAAGACAACTCTGCCGCTACCAATACGCCCCGCACATAGAATTCATTCTTTCCTTTCTTAAGACGTACCGGGATATGCAACCAACCCATGCGGTAAGGGTCACCGGCGTGTAATTCTCCGTT
>NZ_JAMJWE010000313.1 GCF_023554105.1 Brucella sp. 21LCYQ03 | reverse complement strand
AACTACACGGGCTAAATACAAAAAAACACTGGAAAATAAGATTTCTGAATTAAAGCGAAATACCGAAAATCCTCCTTTCTAGCTAATAGATTACTTCATGCTCAACAGACTGGTGTTACTTCTAAGTTGTATGCTTTCCAGCCAAGTCGTGTTAGGCCAGGCAAAAATACAGGGGCTGATTACCGACCTAGAAAACAAACCGATCGCAAGGGCCAGCATTGTCTTAAAAAAGCAAGACAAACATAGCCCTATAGCTTACACGATCACTGGTTTAGATGGCCAGTTCGAATTAACAGCGGAACCTGATCGGACATATACTTTAGAGATTAACCATATCTCCTTCTTAAAAAAGGAAGTAGAGGTTCACGTATCACAAAATAAAGAAAACCGCTACCAAATCACTTTAAATCAAGACGACAGAAAGCTAGATGAAGTAACCGTCATTGCCAAAGCAGCAGCAATACAACGTGGTGACACGATAAGCTATAATCTGGATCTATTCACCACCGGCAATGAGCAAAAATTAAAAGACGTAATAGCGCGCCTGCCTGGCTTAGAAATAAATGACAATGGAAAGATTATTGCACATCGCAAAGTAATTAAC
>NZ_JAMJWE010000312.1 GCF_023554105.1 Brucella sp. 21LCYQ03 | reverse complement strand
TAGGTTAATACTACATCAATTCCTTTTGTATCGGTATCGATTGCATTCGCAAAAAATTGCGCAGCATTGGCATTCGCCTGTGCCAATAAGCCTGCTATTTCCCGTTCTTGCTCTGTCGCGTCTGGTGCAGTGCTTCCCATAAACATTCCGGTATATACCACACGATCATCAATACGAATGTAATAGCCATCTACCGTGGCCTTCCATGCTCCCCAATTCGCTGTGAATCCGGCACTGTAAGACTGGGATAGTTCTTGTCGCAAAGAAGGAATTCCAAGTAACTCAGCCACTCGGCTATTATTCTGAAAAGCGCCTGAATTCAAAAATTCACCATCTACCTCTCGACTGGT
Source organism: Brucella sp. 21LCYQ03 (assembly GCF_023554105.1). Taxonomy (GTDB): domain Bacteria; phylum Pseudomonadota; class Alphaproteobacteria; order Rhizobiales; family Rhizobiaceae; genus Brucella. Next base: position 255 of record NZ_JAMJWE010000312.1, on the reverse strand, counting down.
TGTGGCATTATAATATCGCTGATGCAGCGAAGGGGCTCGAAATCCTGTGCTAGCAGCTGCTCTGAAATTATAGATATCACTCATTCTATATAAGGTGCTCAACTTCCAATTTAACGTAGATCCGAAGTCAGAATAATTCTCAAAACGCAAAGCACCAGTTAATAGCCAGCTTTTTGTTATACTCAACTCTGTATCCATGTAGGCGGCGAAAGAATTACGATTCTCCAACACTGAATTTTCGGGTCTAAAGCCAGG
>NZ_JAMJWE010000311.1 GCF_023554105.1 Brucella sp. 21LCYQ03 | reverse complement strand
ACACTTTTCCCTCGTGATTTCTCGGAATGGGATGCTGAAGGGAAACAATGGCATTATAGTCCCTACAATGGGCAGGTGCTACGCGGCCCTTTATTCACCGATACTGGCTTTTGGGATACCTTTCGCAGTTTGTTTCCCTTGCTGAATTTATTGTATCCTTCGATGAACACACAGATGCAAGAAGGTTTGGTCAACGCATACAAAGAAAGCGGCTTCTTGCCAGAATGGGCCAGTCCAGGACATCGCGCGTCGATGATAGGCAATAATTCTGCCTCTGTAGTAGCAGATGCCTATAGGACAGGTTTAAGAGATTACGACTACAATACATTATGGGAAGCGGTAAAGCATGGTGCTAACAACGTACACCCCACTAATTCTTCCACAGGAAGAGCTGGTTATACATTTTACAATGATTTGGGTTATATTCCGACAGATAGCAAAATCACGCAAAACGTAGCACGCACGTTAGAATACGCATATAACGATTGGTCCATCTATCAATTTGGCAAGTCATTAGGGAAGACAGAAGAGGAGTTGCAAGTATACAAAGAACGGTCTATGAATTACAAAAACTTGTATGACCCTTCTACAAAATTGATGCGCGC
>NZ_JAMJWE010000310.1 GCF_023554105.1 Brucella sp. 21LCYQ03 | reverse complement strand
TATGCCGCCAACTTTGCCAATGCCAATAAAAACAATGAGGTATTGATCAATGTGTGGGGTTACGATCCCAAGTGGACCGTGTCGGTCACGGAGAATGGCAGATCTCTAGCCGTACAACGGGTTTCTTCGTATGATCCCCTTCAGATTATTTCTTATGCTATGCGTCGCCTCAATGTGAATGCAACACCGACCTTCGATGCGGCAAATACCTCACACATGTTTAAAGTAAAGACTTCAGCAGCGAATACCACTTTGCAAATCAAGGTCACCGATCGGTTTGGCAACACATATAGCGAATCCATGGAACGGCCAAAAACATTTACCTATTCGATGCGATAGCCGAATGACAGGAAGCTGCGGGTTACGCGCCAATAGCTTCTGTCATTTCTACATTTTTCATAATTGGGTTTGATAAACGGTGATTAATTTTAGAAGAGGTTATAGTTTGAATTAGCATGCAAAAAGAACTTTAATCTATTTGTACCCTCTTCGCTGGAATTTCAACAAAACATTCATGAATCACGATCGAAAGCTTGAAAGGAGGAATGAATACAAGCTATTATAAATCTACACAAATAACTATAGCTGTTTTTAGGGAAGATTAC
>NZ_JAMJWE010000031.1 GCF_023554105.1 Brucella sp. 21LCYQ03 | reverse complement strand
CGCCTGCTCACCCGGCGCATCGCAAGAGCCTGATATCGTTACATTCATTATGATTCAGGCTCTAAGCGGTTAACTTTTCGATTATAGCTTCATGCGACCATTTACACGAACACTCGCTATCAACAAAGAATTCTATGAGATAAGAAATAGAATTGGGCGGCATCTGAAAACGAGTTGAGAACGTTCATATTGTAACGAGGCGACTGCTTGCTTTGTGTTTCAGAATGAATTCATTCAATTGTATTTTCGACATCGAGTAGCCGTCTACTCATATGCTTGATTATTCTAAAAATTTAATAAAATATCTATTTAACAAATATAATAAAAAGAGCTTTGAAATAATAAATATTGCAATTTCATTTAAAGGTAACTGTACACGTCATACTACAGATGAGTGCGACCCATCCAATCGCACTTACCTATCATAGGGAATATTGATCAGTTGCCCTTAAGGATTAACTCCGATCCGTTTGTTACAAATGGAGAAATCTTCGCAAGATCAATCATCTTAGCATCTTTAACATCTTTGAGTTGAGAGAGGTCGAAACTCATATAGTTGATGTCACTGTATGTTTTTAGATACATCGTTGGATTTTTGAGGTCGGTCAATGTTGTCCAAGTTGTAAACTCAGATGAATATCCTGGTTCGCCCGCAACTTCAGGAATTTGAATGCCTTCTATGCTCGTTTCTGCCTGTTTATCAATCGTGATGCCACGAGGGCGATCAAAATTGTTCATGATGTGAGCAAGCGTTATCAGAGCACGTTGCGGATTATCCACCTTTTCTGCGAACCGTGAATAATAAACGGCTTTCATAAATCTACCAACAGACGTATTCGATGATGGCAATCCTGCTAATGCGATACCTGAATCTGGCTGTTGAAATTTTACGCCATTGATTTCAGTCGTCGAGTGATCCTTGTTATTCATGAATGTGTAATTATTCAGATTTGTCATATGCCACGGAAAGTCAGGGCCATTTGTCATAACACCGACTGAGTTGTCATAAACATTCTGCTTTCCATTGCTGTATTCGATAACGATGGACTTACCTGATGCATCATGGAGCGTGTAATGAAACGGCGTTCCAAAATCGATGTTTGCAAACAGATCGGTTACTAAAACAGGCTGGCGCTCTAATTCCGCTTTGACGGCCTCGACCGTTTCAAACTGAGACAGTGTCCACGCACCGAGATCAATCGCCGCCAGAACAGCTTGATTTTTACTGAATGAATTTTTTGGCCCCTCAGCATCTGGATAAGACAGCATGCTGAAAGTTAGGCCTTTATCATTTACCCCCTGAATAGCTTTAAATTTCTTATCTTCTGGATCGATTACACCGATTGCGACAAAAGCATTTTTTGTATCGAATTCTAAAACATGATGTTGATCAGCTTTGGATCCGAATTTTGTGCCCGATGGGAAATAGGCTACCTGATATGGCAGCTCCATCGACAGTTCGAGTGTTCTGCCAGCATAAGGCGCACCGTTAGCGTCCGTATATAACAAAGATGTGCAAGCCCGACTTACGCTAGGTAAAACTAATGAAAGCATTGCTACACCAGCAAAAAGTGAACGCATACGCAATAGATGATTTGGCATTTACAACTCCTGTTTAAATATCGCCTGATCAAATCACATCGACGTTATCACTGTCTAAACGTCTGATTATTTTTTATTATTTGAGTTTAATGAAATTAATATCAATAAGATTTATTAATTATAATTAATATAATATTATTAATGAATTTACCAATAGAATAAAAAAATTTCATGTACTAATACAATTTCTAAATAAAATAGAAAGCTGTTTCCTTACTTCTACATTCATTCATTGTCCGTCGTCGAATGAGAACTTTGGTTCGTCGGAATGTACTTTACAGCTCATTTTGCTGTTTGATTTGAGCCGCTCTAGGTCACATTCTATTTTAAACTGCAACATACCAATGAATTCATGTGGTTAGCCATGGAGGAAATTGGACGTCGAATTGCTACTCGCAGATCACTTTGCCTGAACGGCGTCGTCTTTTCGAACTGAGGCAGCGCGAAGTCCCTCTCGGCGATATAGCCCGACTGATGGGTCGGCATCGCTCGACAATCTATCGTGAGATCAAACGCAACAGCTTTCGGGACACTGAGATACCAGACTGTAATGGCTATCATAGCGTTGTTGGGCACCGTTACGTTAACCTGAGAGTCAACGTAACTCACTCTTTGACGCATTTTCTATGCAGATTTCAGGCAAGCGATTTCACGCCACATGTTGTTGGCGGTTTGTCGCAACGCACGATGATCAGTTGCGTTGAAATGGTTGCGGGAAAGTAATGCAGGTTGTAGATCGGATCATGTACCGATGTGAACTTCTGCGCATGTCGCGCTGATTTAAAGCGCTTCATGATCCGCTCTCGTCGTCGTATTGGCTGATGCGAATTCTCTGCTTGATTGTTCAAACCTTTATGTTGGCGATGATCGCAAACACTAGGTCATGTTGACAAAGTGAGGTAGCCATATTTTGACGACTGCTATAGCGAGGAATGCTTCAAAAGATTTTCTAGTTTTATCGTATCGTGTGGCAATGCGACGGAATTGTTTTAGTCTGTTGTACATGCGCTCGATGCGGTTGCGATCTTTGTAGGCTCGGAAGTCACAGGCGGGCGGGTCTTTCCGGTTTGCTTTTGGTGGAATGACTGGCATTATTCCGCTGCACAAAAGAGCCTCCCGAAAACTATCGCCATCATAGCCTTTATCAGCCAGCAATAGTCTGGGCTTCTTCACAGGTATAGACATCAAGTCTGCGATAGCATTGTAATCCGAAGCTTCTCCGCCTGTCAGGATAAAGCCAAGAGGGCGTCCCTGACCGTCTGTGCGGGCGTGGATTTTTGTCGTAAAGCCGCCGCGTGATCGACCAAAAGCCTCCTTATAAGTCCCCCTTTAGCGCCCGCTGCCTGAGAATGGCCGCGAATAGTTGTGCTGTCGATCATATGTTGCCAGTTATCAGTGAAGCCCAGTTCGACGAGTGTTTCCAAAAGCGCATCCCATACGCCTTGTTCCGCCCAGCGTCGAAATCGGACATAAACCGAATTCGATTTGCCGTAGCGTTCATGCATGTCGCGCCAGGGGCAGCCAACCCGCAGAACATGAAGCATACCATTGACATAACGACGATTATCCAACGCAGGTCGAGACTTACGACCGCGCTCAGAGGGCAACAAGCCTTCAATGATACCCCATTCTTGTTCGGTAAGATCGCCACGCACCATCACTGCCTCCTAAAAGACAGTCTTGAATCATGCTTTAGTTGATTTTGGAATCCACTTTGTCAACACGACCTAAGGCCTATCGCTCGTTTGGCCGCGCCATACGAGCGTAGTTTGTCGGTGACCATCACCCGCGGTGCGCAGCCTTGAGCAGAGAGAAGCTTGCGCATGAACCGCTTGGCGGCCTTGGTATTACGGCGTTTCTGGACCAGAACCTCCAGCACAAAACCATCCTGATCAACCGCTCGCCAAAGAAAGTGGCGTTCACCTTTGATCAGAACAACCATTTCATCCAAATGCCATTTGTCGCCGAGGCGTGGTGTCCGGCGACGGATAGTATTGGCATAGGCCCGTCCGAATTTCTCAGCCCATTCATACACTGTCTTATGCGTGACGAAGATCCCACGATAAACCAGCATATCTTCGACCATGCGAAAGCTCAGTGGAAAGCGGAAATACAACCATACAGCTTCCACGATAATTTCAGCAGGATAACGATGGCGATAATAAAGCGAAGAACGAGGTTCGGTCATAACACGTTATCGCCGCTGATGCTTACGCTCAGGTAAAGGTAACGTTGCCTTCCAGGCCTATGTCCAGCAGGTTCTCATTCCAACCTTGGTGCCGGGCGACATCGTCATCATGGATAATCTGCCTGCACACAAAGCGGAAGGAGTACGTCACGCAATAGAAGACGCCAGATGCCGGTTGCTTTACGTTCCTCCATACAGTCCCGACTTCAACCCCATCGAAAAGGCATTCGCGAAGCTCAAGGCCGTCTTGCGCGCAAAAGCCGAGCGAACGGTCGACGGCTTATGGAATACCGTTGGCCAAATCGTTACGCTGTTCGAACCACAAGAATGCGCCAACTACTTCAAATCGTACGGATATGACCCCGAGTAAAGCGGACACGCTCTAAGTTCTCCTATTACCAACATTAATTTGAGAAGAGGCAGTTTCTCTGCATTGATTTCCAGTTCGGAGCTTGAAAAACTGCAACATGCTCATAAAGTTATCTTGAGCGGACCGATTGTGGGAGAGTGTACTTAATACATTTTTCTCAAGGGCCATCGTTGGTTTCGAATTGATGCTACATAATGTATGACCGATTTTTCCAACCTTAAGAGCATGGTCCATTGTAATGGGAATTTCATGCCAATTTTCAACTTCAATAGAAGAATATTCTAATTCCATCTTTACCAATGGAAATCCGTTCGTCGTAAAGTGGGTTCTCCTTCCTGTAAATTCGCTCCAGTTTAAACGAAGGAATTCCCCCAATGGTCCTCAGCGTCAAAAATCTCGCCAAGACATTTATCGTCGGCTCTCTGATAGCCCTTGCCGCATCAGGTGCGGCGCATGCAGACGCAACACTGGATCGCATCAAAGCCAAGGGCAAACTGACTGTCGGTGTCATCCTCTCAGGCGCACCGTTCGGTTATATCGACCCAAAGACGCAAGAACAGAAGGGCCTCAATATCGACATTGCCAAAGAACTGGCAAAAGGCCTCGGTGTTGAGCTCGCCACGCAGACCGTCACGCCGCCAAATCGCGTGCAATTCCTCCAGCAGGGAAAGGTCGATGTTCTGATCGCCAACATGCAATATACGGAAGAACGCGCCAAGTCGCTCGGCTATGTAAGGACACCATATGACCGCATGGGTGGCGCGGCCATTGGCCGTAAAGACAGCGGCATCAAGGACTGGAAAGACCTTAAAGGCAAGGTTGCCTGCGTTTCACAAGGTTCGAACTACGCCCAGCCGCTTGCGGAAGAATATGGTGCCACCGTCAAGGCACTGCCGAGCCAGCCTGAATCATTATTGGCTCTCAAGGGCGGCAATTGCGATGTTTCCGTTCACGTCAGCGGTACAATTGGTCTGATGCTTCAGGACCGGGCCGACGAGTGGAAGGATTATGGCATTCTGATCCCGAGCGACCTGATCCCTTCGGATTCCGTCATCTGGTTCAAGAAAGACGAAAACGACACTGAAGCCGCTCTCGACAAGATCGTTCGCGATCTGCACGCGTCGGGCAAGATGATCGAAATTGCCAAGGCAAACCGTCTGCCAAATCTAAGCTATCTCGAAGAAGAGCATAACAAGCTCAAGGCGCAGTAAAGCGCTCAACAATCCAACACCAGAAGAATTGCGGGCGGGTCATCTGTCCGCAACTTTAGAGGCTATGCGGAAAGTTACCGGATAATTTTAATGGAAGAAGCTCTGATATCGCGCTTTATCGAACTGACCAGTGCAATCGGCCTCAATTATGAATTTTTGAATAGCAGCTATGAACGCGGCATGTGGTTCGATGGCATGGTCACGACCCTTGAGCTTGTCATCATCACCATTCCGATCAGTTTGTTTTTCGGTGTTGTGTTTGCAGGCGCTTTGACCTCCAACAAGCGCTGGCTCTCGGTGCCGGTGCGCGGCTATGTCGAACTCACGCGTAATACGCCAACGCTCGTTCAGCTTATGTGCGGCTTTCTCGTACTCAATATGCTGATTTCTAATGCCATTGGCGGCGCTCAGAACAATCCGTTGACGCCGTTCTTCTGGCTTGTTTTTATCGCGGGCCTGCATATTGCAGCTCTTCACTCCGAAGCATTGCGTGGCGGCATTGAAGCGGTCCCCGGTACGACCATTGAGGCAGCAAGGGCCATCGGCTTCAATTCGCTTCAGGTGCTGATTTACGTCGAACTGCCACTGGCAATCCGCACCGCCTTGCCTGCAATCATCAACAATCTCGTCAATCTGGTGAAGCTTACAACCGTTGGCTCGGCCATTGCGGTTGGCGAGATCACTTATGCCTCGATCCTGATCTGGACGCAGCGCGACAATGTCGTCGAGCTGATGCTGGTTATCCTGCTGTTCTTCAGCATTATCAATCTCATCGTCGCACAGGTTGGCTACTGGTTTGAAAAGCGCCTCGCAATTCCGGGATATGGCCAATGAATATTGCTATTGAACAAAAGCCCGGCATCCGGCTTTCGCCTGCCACGATGACATTCACAGTGATCATTCTTGCAACGCTGTTCTGGTTCTATCTCGACCCGTCGTTGGGACAAATCTGGATCGACTGGCTGCCCTATCTTGGCAAAGGCTTTGCCATGAATGTGCTGATCAGCATCTGCGCAATCACGCTTGGAACCCTCGCGGGTGTCATTCTCGGCGTAATAGAGCTGGCACCCTATCGGATCGTGCGCGCACCTGCCGTGACCTATGTGCAGATTTTTCGCAACGCGCCGCATCTCGTGCTGATTTTCGCAGCGACCTATATTTTTCCATTCGAATTGGTCGTGCTTGGCAATTACGTCCCCTTTCCTGACTGGATCAAGGCCGTTGTCGGCCTCGCAATCCCGGCCAGCGCGCATATTGCCGAAATCACCCGTGGCTCGATCCAGTCGATTCCGACTGCGCAGTGGCAAGCAGCACAGAGTTTGGGCTTTTCGCGCCTGCAATCGCTGCGCTGGATCATCCTGCCGCAATGCGTCAAGCGTTCGCTGCCGCCGTGGATGAACCTCTATACATCCATTACCATGGGTACGGCTCTGGCCTCGCTTGTCGGTGTACATGAACTGCTACATTCAGCCACCGATGCAAGCACCGCCGTGCAGCGTAATGATTTCACTGTCATCATCTATCTGACCGTGCTGATGGCGTTCTTCCTCTTCTGCTATCCCGTGTCGCGCTTTACGCAGCGGCTCGAAAAGCGGCTCTCCTCCCGCTGACAAGGATCTGGAATTCACATGAGCGACACCACCAAAACTACACTGGTTGAACTGGAAAACGTTCATCTGTCTTTCGGGCAGAATGAGGTTCTCAAAGGTATTGATCTGAAAATCAACAAGGGCGATGCCGTCTCGATTATCGGACCATCGGGCTCAGGAAAATCAACGATCCTGCGCTGCATTAATGGTCTTCTGATCCCGCAATCGGGCAAGATTACCGTGGGTTCGACCCGTGTGGATGAGCTTAGAACCGAAGCCGAGCGCATCACCTTGCGCAAGCGCATCGGCATCGTGTTCCAGCAGTTTAATCTGTTCCCGCACCTGACGGTTCTGGAAAACATCACAATTGCGCCGGTCAAAATCCTGCGTACACCGAAAGCTGAAGCAGAACGCCATGCGAAAGAGCTTCTGAAGAAAGTGCGTCTCGAACACAAGACAGATGCCTATCCGGGCGAACTTTCCGGTGGTCAGCAGCAACGTGTCGCGATCGCGCGTGCGCTTGCCATGCGCCCGGAACTGGTGCTGTTTGATGAAGTCACATCGGCGCTTGATCCCGAAACAGTCGGCGAAGTGCTTTCCGTCATCCGCGATCTCGTCAATGAAGGCATGACCAGTATTCTCGTGACCCACGAAATGCGCTTTGCCGAAGAAATCAGCGATACGATTGTGTTTACCGAAAACGGTCGCATCATCGAACAAGGCACGCCGGAGCAACTCTTTTACAAATCCACGAATCCGCGCATCGGCGCTTTCGTCAACGGCCTTGGTGGCAATGCAAGCCGCGTCAATGAAGGCGGCGGAGGCATCTGACATGACCAATAGTCTGACCGCCAACCTCAGCGAACTTATCGTCCATTCGCAGCCTTCCGCAGAGGCTATCAGCATTGCCCGAACAGCAATCGTCGATTTTCTCGCCTGTGCGATTGGTGGAGCTAATGATCGCAGCACGCTTCTCGTGCAAAGGGTTTTGGGTGCAAGCGGCAATGTCGCACTGATTGGAAATAGCGGTAGGGCTGATCCTTTCACGGCAGCATTGATCAATGGTCATGCGGCCCATGTGCTTGATTATGATGATGTGCATGGCAGTGCGCGCGGACACCCGACAATTGCAATCATTCCTGCACTTCTGTCGGTTGCAGCGCAAAGCGATGTGAGTGCGGATGCTTTCATTTCTGCCTATATCGCAGGCCTTGAAACCATGGCGCGACTGGGCCTTGCCATGGGCACCAAACATTATGAAACCGGCTTTCACGCAACTGCAACGCTTGGCAGCATTGGCGCAGCCGCCGCAATCGCACATCTTCTCAAATTCGATGCGCCAACAACCGCAATCGCGCTCGGCCTTGCCGCAACACAGTCAGCAGGGCTTCGCCTGCAATTTGGCTTTGATGCCAAGCCGCTTCATGCAGGCTTTGCCGCACGCGCTGGCCTAACCGCCGCCCGATTGGCGGAAGCAGGCTTTCAGGGCGCGCCGGATTTCATCGATAGCCCGATTGGCTTTTTCAAAGCTTTCGCTTTTGGTGCTGAAGATGTTTCGCGCGTCACGCGAGACTGGGGCGCGCAATGGCAAATTATCTCTCCGGGCCTGACGCTCAAGGCTTTCCCTTGCTGCACGGCAGCCCATCCGGTTGCGGTTGGCGCACTGGCATTGCGCCATGACAAGGCGCTGCAAGCCCACCAGATTGCCACGGTTTCCATAACCTTCCCGCCCGGCGGCGATGCGGCGCTTATTATCACAAGACCTGTTACGGGTATCGATGCGCGGTTCAGCCCTGAATATATCTTTGCGGCTGCATTACGGGACGGAAAGCTCACGATTACCCATTTCGATGAGCGAGCGGTGGATACTGATCTGGCTCAACTCGCGGCAAAAGTCACACGCAAACATGACGAGAATGCGCCACGGCTTTCGCCCGATCCCAGAACCCGTTTTGTCATTATTGATGTAACGCTCAAGGACGGCACAACGCTTTCGCAGCGCGTTGATGGCCTGCCGAGCATCACCGACCCGACCGACAAATTCAACGACGCAACCGGTAATGATCCGCGCTTTGCAGATATTCCGGCCCTCGTCCAATCCATGGCCAGCGCACATGATTTGCAAAGACTCATCTCGCTGCTGAACCAATCCCCGGAGTAAAAAATATGACCAAGAAACAAATGCATCTCGGCCTTTTTCTGCAAGGGGCAGGCCACCATGTTTCTGGCTGGCGGCACCCGGATGCGGAAGCGGGCAGCGAGAATTTCGATCTGCTGCGCCGCGTGACAAAGGAAGCCGAAGACGCAAAATTCGACATGGTGTTTCTAGCTGACGGTCTGACCAGCGGTGTCGACGCGCACCCGTCGATGGTTGCGCGTTTTGAACCACTGACGCTTTTGTCTGCATTGGCAATGGTCACGACCAAGATCGGTCTCGCGGCAACAGCTTCGACTACCTATGGCGAACCTTACCATACCGCGCGTGCCTTTGCGTCCATCGACCATTTAAGTCATGGTCGTGCTGCTTGGAACATTGTCACCACCTCATATGCGCGCACAGCCAATAACTTTTCCAAGAGCCATCCTGAACATGATGAGCGCTATGCTGTTGCCGAAGAATTCGTCGATGTTGTGCGCGGTCTTTGGGATAGCTGGGACGATGATGCTTTTCCGAAAGACAAGCAGAACGGCGTTTATGCCGATCCAAACAAGGTACATGTGCTCAACCATGCGGGCAAATATTATTCAGTGCAGGGACCACTCAATATTCCGCGTTCTCCGCAGGGGCATCCAGTTCTCATTCAGGCAGGTTCCTCTGGCCCCGGTCAGGATCTGGCAGCCCGCATTGCCGATATTGTCTTCACTGCGCAGCAAAGTTTGCCCGAAGCCCAGGCCTTTTATGCTGGCCTGAAGGCACGCGTGGTGAAAGCCGGGCGTGATGCGGATAGCGTTGCAGTGATGCCCGGCTTCATGCCAATTATCGGCGACAGTTTTGAAGATGCCGCCGAGAAACTCAAAGAGCTTAATCGCTGGACAGATATTAAAAGCGCCATGCCGCTTCTCGAAGAACGTATCGGCCACAGCCTCGCGGATTACGATCTCGACGGTCCTCTGCCCGACCTTCCGATTTCCGATCAGCTTCGCAGCCGTGCGGAACTGCTGCGCGATCTCGCACGCCGGGAAAACCTTACCATTCGCGATCTGGCGCTGCGGGTGGCGGCAGGTCGTGGCCACCATATCGTGCTCGGCACCGCTGAGCAGATCGCCGACCGTATGCAGGAATGGTTTGAAAGCAAGGCCGCCGATGGCTTCAACGTAATGCCATCTTACTTCCCGGGCGGTCTTGGAGAGTTTAACAGAAAGGTCGTACCGATCCTTCAGAAGCGCGGGCTTTTCCGCACCGAATATACCGGCTCGACATTACGCGATCATCTCAATATTGCCCGGCCACAGATAGTATAAAACGCATAACTGCGGCTTAGCACAAAAACCGGACACCCTTTTCACGCAGGTTTTCCGGTTTCCGTTGCAGCTATTAAATCCCAGAAGCATTGTATGGCTAGGTTACGCTTGTTTGAAAGGGTCTTGCAATGCGGCCAAACGGATTCACTGGACACAGTGTTTGCCTTAACAAGCATCGTTTTGTTAACAATCCCCCAGAATTTGTGTATCTGCGATCGGTAAGAACGACGCCTTTTCACAATTTAATCAGCCAGCCAATGCTCCTAATTTACGCTGTTATAAGGCTTTTAAAGCGATGATAGCGAATGATGATCATTTAGATTACTTTGACCACTCGCCTAAGCATTTTTATACTTACTGAGAAACAATTAAAGTGAGCCCTAACACAACAAATATTGCGCCAAGCCAAGCTCCTGTGCTTGGCCTTTGACCTGTTTTTAACCACAGCATCGGAAGAATAAAGACTGGCGTTGTTGCTGAAATGGTAGAAACTATCCCTGTTTCTCCGCCTGAAAGCGCGAACAGTAAAAGCGTCATGCCCATCGCGAGCGAAAGAAAACCCGATAGAGCCGTCATGGATGCCACTTGCATAGACATTCGGTTGCGCGGCCGGACCGCTGATATTGGAAAGGCGGAGAGAGCACTGAGGCAACAGGCCGCCGTGCCTACACGCAACAGTGAAGCGAGAAATGGATCGATACCACTTTCCATGACTGGTCGCACAATGATGGAGCCGATTGCCTGACCAATCGCTGCCAGAAGACCTAATGAAACGCCGGCAGCTAAAGAACCTCGAACTGTCTCCCAAGGATGTGTAACCACACTGCGATTGTTAAAAAATATTGCAAAGCACACGCCGACAATCGTAACTGCGATACCGGCAACGATGCGGAGGTTGAGCGTCTCACCGAGCACCGCCCATCCGAGGAACGCCGCGATTGGCGCATTCATAGCAAACAAAATCCCTGCACGACGCGGCCCCAATCTGTTGAGCGTTGCAAAGAGCATAGTATCGCCAAGAAATATGCCGATGATGCCTGAAAAGACGAGAGGTATCGCTGTGGCGATAGTTAACTGATGCCAAGTTCCGGTATCCACCACGTAGATAATCAGTAAAAAACTAACAAATATCTGGCGCATCTGATTAAATGTGAACGCACCGAGATGCCCAGCAGGTCCAGCAGAAATCAAACCGGTAAGAGCCCAGCATGTAGCGGCTCCTAACGCTGCCAGTTCATAAATAGGCATAGCGACCTCTGGAAAATCTGAATTTATAATTTGGGGTGTGAAATACCGGATGAGTTTAGCCTTCACTTATCGGACGCCGACAGCGATGGCAATCATGCAGTAACGCCTTTGAAAAGGGCGAAGACAAGAAATCGAATTCATCCATTCCCCCGATTATTGCATTAACGATTTATGCTAAAAACACATAAATCCCATAACCAATTGGCGTTTGTTAAATTAAACGGGAGCTCTCAATATTCGGCTTAATAAAAGCACTGAGCTAAAAAGCCAGAGGGAACTTAATGACACAGCCTTTGATCGCAGATCCAGGAAAACTGGAAATTGTCCCGCCGCGTCGCTGGGCAACAAAAGCTCTCGCAGTTGCGTCCATTGTCGCAGTTCTATTTCTTATCAGAGCATTTTGGAAAGGTGACATCGCCTGGCAATATGTCTCTGCCAATCTCTTTGCTCCTGCTGTTCTATCCGGGGTCGTCAACACCATCATTATGACGTTCTGCGCGATGGCGCTTGGTATAGTGCTTGGTGTCATTGCCGCAATGATGCGCATGTCGGATAATGGTGTGCTGCGCAGTATATCAATCGGCTATGTGTGGCTGTTTCGCGGTATTCCAGCTCTGCTTCAATTGCTTCTGTGGTTCAATCTGGCGCTGATTTTCCCCACGATTGGCATCCCAGGACTTTTCTCGGTCAAAACCGTTGAAATAATGACGCCATTTGTAGCGGCATTTCTCGGTCTTGGAATTCAACAAGGCGCTTATACAGCCGAGGTTGTGAGAGCCGGCATTATGTCCATTGATAAAGGACAAACCGAAGCCGCTCAGTCAATTGGTATGACTAGCCTCCGGGCGATGATCAAGATCGTTCTCCCTCAGGCGATGCGCGTGATTGTTCCACCAATTGGCAATGAAACAATTGGTATGGTTAAGCTCACTTCACTGGCAAGTGTCATCCAATATTCAGAAGTCCTTCGAAGCGTTGAAGATATTTATTATGTCAACTCACGCGTTATCGAACTGCTGTTCGTTGCTGCAATTTGGTACATGGTTATCGTCACAGTGCTGAGTATTGTTCAGCTTTATATCGAAAGGCATTTCTCAAAAGGGTGGGGAAGGCGCAATCCAAAGCAGCAAATTGCTCAGGCGATCGCCGGGGAGGAAGCGTGATGGAACCGATCATTCATGCCCGCGGACTTCAAAAATATTACGATAACTTTCACGTCCTCAAAGACATCAATTTCGATATTCACAAAGGTGAAGTCGTTTGCATCATCGGTCCATCCGGTTCAGGCAAAAGTACCTTTCTGCGCTGTATAAATCAGCTTGAGAAGATCAATTCGGGTTATATTTCGGTCGATGGTGAAATTGCTGGATTTCGAATTGAAGGAACAAAACTCTATCCCCTCAGCGATAAGCAAAAGGCCAAGCAGCGTCAGTCTGTTGGGATGGTCTTTCAGCGGTTCCATCTTTTTCCACATCTCACCGTTCTTCAAAACATAGTAGCCGGTCCCACCGGTGTGCAAAAGCGCCCAAAGTCGGAATGCATTCAGGAAGCAAAGCAATTGCTGAGCCGCGTCGGGCTGCTGGATAAAGCGGATTCATATCCGGCTGAGCTTTCAGGGGGCCAACAACAGCGGGTTGCTATTGCCCGTGCGCTCGCCATGCGCCCCAAAGCCATGCTGTTTGATGAGCCGACTTCGGCCCTTGACCCGGAACTCGTTGGTGAAGTGCTTGGCGTAATGAAAGAGCTCGCAGCATCAGGAACCACAATGATCGTCGTCACCCACGAAATCGGCTTTTGCCGCGAGGTGGCTGATCGTGTGATCTTCATGGATGAAGGTCGCATCGTTGAAACGGGAACACCTGATCAGGTGCTCGATAATCCGACCAATCCCCGCATCAGAAACTTTGTGTCGGCAGTACTCTAACAATAATAATCACTCACGAGGAGAACATCATGAAACTCACCACCCTTATCGCATCTGCCATGACACTTTTATCGGCATCTGTAGCGATGGCCGACAACAATCTCAATCTGGTCAACGAAGGCGAACTGCGCGTTCTGGTCAATCCCATTTACCCCCCAATGGAATTTGTAAACCCTGAGACCGGTACGCTGGACGGCTTCGATATTGATCTTATTAATGCCGTGGCAAAGAAGCTCAACCTGAATGTACTTCTTGTAACTTCTGCATTTCAGGAGTTGCAGAGCGGACTGCAAACCGGACGCGGCGACATTATCGTTTCCGGCATGAGTGACAATCCAAAGCGTCAGGAAAGCATGGATTTTGTCGACTATCTTACAAGCGGTCCAATTCTTTTCACGACCAATGCAAATGCAGCAGAATATAAGAAGCCAGAGGATCTTTGCGGCAAGAAGGTTGCGGGAAGCCGCAGCACGACCTTCGGAACCAACGTAACTGACTGGAGCGATGCCAATTGTGTAGCCAAGGGCAAACCAGCAATCGTGTTTGAAGGCACAGCAGATTCCAATGCTGCACGTCTTGGAATGAAGCAGGGTCGCTATGATGCAGTCGTGCAGGGAATTGAAACCATTGCCTATCAGATGCGTCTTGAACCCGATACTTTTACACTGATCGGCGACCCGTTGTTGAGCAATGATACATTCGGCATGGGCTTTAAAAAGTCGAACACCGCTCTGCGCGATGCGGTCGCCAAAGCGCTCGAAGAAGTTATCAAAGACGGCACTTACGCTGAAATTCTTAAGAAGTGGGGCTTGACCCACAACGCGGTCGAGAAGG
Source organism: Brucella sp. 21LCYQ03 (assembly GCF_023554105.1). Classification (GTDB taxonomy): domain Bacteria; phylum Pseudomonadota; class Alphaproteobacteria; order Rhizobiales; family Rhizobiaceae; genus Brucella. Next base: position 7,644 of record NZ_JAMJWE010000031.1, on the reverse strand, counting down.
TCGTCATCAACGGCGTCAAATAAGCCGCAGGAGAGCTTAACAATATCAGAAACAAACCAACGGAACGCGTTTGCGCGTTCCGCAGGTTAAGTGCGCGAAAAATTTCAGCAATTGCAAATAAGGTAGCGAGCGTCTCAATGCTGCAGTCTTCTCTCCATCAAAGCCCAATTCTCTGGCCAGAAGGGCGGCGTTCAGCGGTTGCTTTAGCGTTTGACGTAGATGGCCCGACCGGAGATGCAATGCTTGACGGCTCGCTGCGGGACAATCCGCGATATTTCACCCAAGGTGCATATGGTCCGTGGAAAGCCCTCCCCCGGCTTCTTGATCTGCTGGCACGATATGACCTGAAGGCCACGTTCTTCATCCCCACCTGGGTTGTTTTACATTGGACCGAGCATTGCTTTCGCATTGTCGCAGAGGGACACGAAGTTGCCTATCACGGCCACCGGCATGAGGTTTTTATAGACTGCACTCCTGAGCAACAGCTTAATATTATGGAAACCTCCAAGGCAATTTTCCAACGCTATCTCGGCGTGACTCCTGTTGGCTTCCGCACACCATCCGGGGATTGGAGCAATGAAACAGCCGAATTGCTGAAAGCTTTTGGCATTGTTTATTCAAGCTCTATGCGTGGTGATGACAGGCCTTACTTCCACGACACATTTTTGCCGAGCCACGGCCTCGTCGAAATCCCGGCTCGATGGGACATCGATGACTATACTGCCCTCGCCTATACGGAAGAACCCGATTTTCCTGTAGGGCTAGATCGCATTTCCGATTACCGGACCGTTGAGGCCAACTGGAAAGCCGAGTTTGAAGGCTATCATCGTGATGGTTTGTGCTGGACGACCATACTTCATCCAAAGGTTTGCGCCCGTCCAGGACGTCTTTCAATTCTTGACGGTCTGTTTCGCGCAATCAAAGCGCATGGTGATGCGGTGTGGTGCACACGCCTCTCGGATGTTGCTCAATGGTGGATCACAACAAACGGCGCACAAACAGACCGGGTGAAAAACTGATGTCTGCACAATCTCAAACTCAGCTAACCCAGTTCGGTGGGTCTCAATCTTTCTGGCCTGAAGGCAAAGGCTGTGCCGCTTCCATTTCCGTTCTGTTCAGTGATGGGCTGGATGCACTCGCCGCTGCGCCTGATCTTGCTGATCGCAACAAAAGCTTCTCTGTATGGAAATATGGAACGGCTCGCGGCGTCGAACGCCTGTGCCGTACATTCGAAGACAAGAAACTGGCGACCAGTTGGTTCGTCCCGGCGACGCTCACTGAGACACACGCAACACTACTTCGCGACATACGCGCCAGCGGACATGACTTTGCCAGCCACGGCCTCACTATTGAACGTTACGATCTTTTAAGTCAGCAGGTAACGCTGGATCGCATCAGACAATCGAAAGCACTTCTTGAAAACTGCCTCACTCAGGAGATCACAGGGTTTCGGCTCCCAGCAGGCAACTGGCCACACGGCTTTGACCAGCAACTTCTTGAAGCAGGCTTCCAGTGGTCAGCATCGTTGAATGGCGACGACGTACCATTCCTTCATCAATCGGGACTTCTGGAAATTCCCGTTCATATCGAACTCGATGACCGTCCCTATTTTCAGTTCAACTTTACCCCTGCTTTTCCGAAAGGCCAGAGCAGACTTCCCGCATATGAAGCGGTTCTGGCAAACTGGAAGGCAGAATTTGATGCCTATCATCGCTATGGGGGCTGCTTTGTACTGCAAATCCATCCGGAATGGAGCGGCACACCGGGCAGGATAAGTATCATTGAAGAAATGATAGATTACATCCAGAGCCATAATGACGTTTGGTTCGCGACAGCATCCGAGATTGCACAATGGTGCCTTCAACATTTGCAGCCTTTTCCACCACAACATCCGATAAATGTTTACAAAGATTATGTGCAGGAGACCGCACGATGATATCAGAAGCGCTTGCCGGTCTTCTCACAGAAACGTCTGAATCTGCCTTTTCGGACGCGACAATCGACAAAACTAAAATACATGTTCTCGATACGATCGGGGTCTCCCTTGCAGGAGCACGATCATTCGAAACACAAAAAATGCTAGAAGTGCTTCAACCATCTGGTAGTGAAGGTCGTTGCGCGGTCTGGGGTACATCTTATTCGACCAATGCCCGCGCGGCAGCTTTAATCAATGGCGTCTCTGCCCATGCCTATGAACTCGATGACAGCGGTGGCTGCGATCATTCGGGGGCTGTCGTAATTCCCGCCGCAATTGCTGCTCTTGCAGATATTGCGGAACCTGTAACCGGCGCTGCCTTTCTTCGCAGTATTATTCTGGGCTATGAGGTTGGTCGCCGTGTGCTTGAAGCCGCGGGTGGCTATGAGACCCATAACGGACTGGGCTGGCACTCGACCGGCACCTGCGGTGTATTTGGAGCAACCGCCGCAGTTGGCTCACTTCTTAAACTCAACAGACATGATCTCTCGTCGGCGCTTGGAACAGCCTGTTCATTCGCTGCGGGAACATGGGCCTTCATCGGCAACGGCAGTTCTGCAAAAAAGCTGCACTCCGGACGCGCTGCCGAAGCCGGAATTTTGGCGTCCTGTCTGGCGCGAAGCGGCTTTCAGGGACCAGAATACGTATTTGAGTCCGATCAATGGGGAAGCTTCTTTGCAACCTATTGCGGAGACCGAGCTGATCCGCAGACACTTATACGCGATTACGGTGTATTCTGGCGTATCAATCGCTGCTCAATCAAGCCCTATGCAACATGCCGTGGAACCCACTCCGCGATTGACGCTATCGACCTGATTTTCACGAAAACCGGTTTGAACGCCTCCAATGTGGCTAAGATTGAAGTCGGAATGAGTGCCTTTCAGTTTGGAATGTGCGGCAGCAAGTCAGTCACGACGCGTGCACAGGCACAAATGAGCCTGCCTTATGCAATGGCCGCCAGACTGCATTATGGCAAGGTGTTCCTGGATGAACTTGCCAATAATGCTTGGAAAGCGCCTGAAATTGCAGACTGGCTCGACAAAATGACCATAGAAATCGACAAAACCATGGCTGATGAGGATGAGCCGGAAGTCAGGATTATTACGCATAACGGTGACGAACACCGGCAAGTGGTGGAAGCCCCTCTCGGCGGTCCAGACAATCCGCTTTCTGTTGAACAGATTACCGGAAAATATCACGACCTTAGCAAAGGGATACTGCCAGTGACGCAGGTTGACGCGATACGGGAACTGATCCTCAACCTCGAAAAAATACCTGACGTCCGGGCGCTTCTTCCCCTCCTGCAATCCCCAATGCAAAACTGAGGACACTATCAGATGTCAACCAATACGGCTTCAACCTGGTCACCACTGTTTAAAGAAGCAGTTGCTGACGATTTCCGCGATTTCCATGAATGTCTTGATCAGGATAAGCGCATAGCGCTGCACGATGTTCATGGCTCGCTTGTACACACCGACATGCTGACGCGTGCAGGAATTTTAACACAAGAAGAAAATCTGGCGATCCAGTCCGGCCTCAATACAATCGCTCAGGAAATGCAATCGGGTAAATTTGTCTGGAAAAAAGAGCTCGAAGACGTTCATATGAACGTTGAAAAACGCCTAACTGAGCTTGTGGGTGAGCCCGGCAAAAAACTTCACACGGCGCGTTCGCGTAACGATCAGGTTGCGACGGATATACGCCTCTATGCCCGCAGTGAACTTGACAAGCTTGATACGGAAATTTCTGCTCTTATTCGTGCGCTAGTTGATCTTGCCGAAAAGCACGCGGAAACAATAATGCCAGGTTTCACGCATCTTCAGGTGGCACAGCCGATCACGTTTGGACATCATATGATGGCTTATACTGAGATGTTTTTGCGTGACCGCCAACGCGTGCGAGAAGCTCGTGAGCGCCTCAATATTTCGCCTCTTGGTGCTGCCGCACTCGCTGGCACCGGCTTTCCAATCGACCCCGCATTCAGTGCAACAAAACTTGGCTTCAACGCAGCATTCCGAAATTCGCTTGATGCCGTATCCGACCGTGATTACGTGGTGGATATTTGTAGCCTTGGTACGATCATAATGGGGCATCTTTCACGGCTATCAGAAGAAATCATCCTTTGGTGCACACCGATGTTCGACTTTATCGAAGTTGGCGACCAATTCTGCACCGGCTCATCAATTATGCCACAAAAGCGCAACCCGGATCTCGCAGAACTGTTGCGCGGCAAAGCCGCGAGACTGATTGGCAATCTCGCTTTCTCAGCATCACTGATGAAAAGTCAGCCTCTTGCCTTCAACAAAGATCAGCAGGAATCCAAACCCCCACTTACAGACAGTCTTGAAACGGTGCGCGGCGCGGTATCTGTAACAACGCAGATGATCCCGTCCATAAAAGTCAAGAAGGAAAAAATGCTTCTGGCAGCAGATCAGGGCTATTCTACCGCGACAGATCTTGCGGACTATCTTGTGCGTGCCGGCCTGCCTTTCCGCGATGCGCACCACGCCGTCGCTGCTATCGTCGGTCATGCGCGGGAAAAAGCGCTGAACACGCTGTCCGAAATGCCTCTGAGCGAAATGCAAAAATTTGCATCCGTTATCAACGATGATGTTTTCGATGTTCTGACCGTTGCAGGTTCTGTTGCGAGCCGCAAGCATCGGGGCGGCACAGCTCCGCAACAGGTACATTCTGCCATAGCAGAAATCCGCGCTTTGCTTTAATTCTAAAATTTGTGGGGCGGCACGGCGCCCCACAAACTATGTTCTATTTCTTAATTTGATTGCATAAATTCGTCGAAGATCAGACTCAAGTTCTTGTGCGCGATACAATAACATTCGCCTTTCTCAACCCTCAATGATACTCTGACTGGCCTTCTTAATCCTCTGAAATTATGAGTGACCCTTGGATCTAAAGCTGGACAATAATCGTCTTCCACCATTGCAGACACTCCAAAGTTTTTCGGTTGTCGCGGATACGGGAAGCTTTACGGCCGCAGCCAATCAGCTCAATATCAGTCAAAGTGCTATCAGCCGCCAAATCCAGCTTCTTGAGCATTATTTCGGCTGTAGCCTTTTTGATAGGCATACGCGAAAGGTGCTTTTGACCGAACAGGGACGCGCGCTGCTGCCCATCATCAATGGATTGATGGCTTCGCTTAAAAGCTCTTTTGAAGCTACAAAACGTCCAAGTCGCACACTGACCATCCGCATGCCACCAACGTTGGCTCGGCGTTGGTTCCTCCCTCGCCTGCCAGATCTTTTAAAAAAGCACCCTGATCTGAATATAAATATCGATACCGCTTGGTTTGCGCGCCCGAATTTCTCAGTTGACGATATTGATATGCTGATAACTTATGGAAATGGCAGTTGGCCGGGGATGGCGATTATACCTCTGGTCAGAGAAAGTCTGACGCCTATGTGTTCGCCGTCGTTGATCGAAACATTAGGGCAGCCTGCAAACATAGAAAAACTGGCTGAATGTGTGTTGATTCATTCAAATCCGCGACACAGTGACTGGATGCTCTGGTTGCAGGCCGAAGGCGCTTATTCGCTCCGAGGCTTGCGTAATCAGGTTTTCGACACGCAGGACTTTGCAATGACGGCCGCTGCAAGCGGCTTTGGAGTGACCATGGGTGACCTTACATTTGCGGAGAATGACTTGGCCAGTGGAGCGCTTCTGCGCCCTTTCTCCAGAGTTTTGGACACAGGGTATGGCTATTTTGCACTATTTCCAGACCGAAAGCAAAATCGCGATAAAATACGAGATCTATCAAGCTGGTTCGAGGTGCACGCCATTTAGTATGGATATGTATTTGTGACATGATCAGAAGTTACAGCATTTTGTAACGTGGGATATTTCAGCTGCTCGATCCTACAAGCTGCAACTTAACAATTTGCGTTCACTAATTGTCATTAAGCATGGAATAAGGACCCCATTTGAGGGGTTATCGGCATCCAAACGGGGGTCTGACTCACTTTCGATGATGTTTTGGATTCTGCTGGCATGGTTTTTAATGGAGAATCAGTGCCATGCGGACCCGATTTCGACTTTCCGATCTGATCCCTGCCGAATTCAATGTTGAAGCAGTACATGATGCCGCCGACGCGATCGTTGTCGTAGCGTCTGGCCGGTCACAAGAAGGCAGATGCCCCCACTATGGAAATGCTTCCCGCCGCGTTCATAGTCGCTATTCTCGGATGCTTGCCGATTTACCGTGTGCGGGTCGACGGCTCGAGCTGCGACTGACGGTCAGACGCTTCTTCTGTAACGCCAGCAATTGCCGCCGAAAGATCTTCGCCGAGCGCTTCGGCGACAACGCAGTCCGACCTATGGCACGCCGGACCGTACGCCTGGACACGTTGATTCGCCATCTCGCTATTGCATTGGGCGGTCGCCCGGCTGCTCGGTTCGCAGATCGTCTTGGATTTCCGGTTAGCAATGACACGCTGCTGCGGACCGTTCGCCGATATAATCGTCCGCCGCCACCGCTGCCGAGCGTCATCGGCATTGATGACTGGGCATGGCGTCGCAATCACCGATACGGCACGATCATTTGTGATCTTGAACGGCGAAAGACGATCGCATTGTTGCCTGACAGGGAAGCCGCGACCGCCAGAGCCTGGCTGGCCGAGCAGCCACAGATCGAGATCATCGCACGAGACCGTGGTGGCGGGTATGCGCAGGCCGATCAGGTTGCCGACCGCTGGCATCTAATGGAAAACGCAAGCCAGGCCTTTCTTGATGCCGTGCGCAAATCGATGCGGCAGGTACGCGTGGCAATTGGAACCGCCACTGTAAATCCAAAGCTTTTGACCGCGGCCGAGCGGCTTCAATACGAGGGGTATCTGCGGCGTGAGGAGGCAAATGCCGTTATCCGTGGCCTCATCAACGAAAGCGTATCCATCAAGGAAATTGTGCGCAGAACCGGACACAGTCGAAAGCTGGTCCGCAGTGTCGTTCGTGGCCAGCGGACTGACATCTTTCGTGTCCGGCAGACCTCCCTCGAACCGCATTTGCCCTGGCTTGAAGCGCAATGGGATGCCGGATTGCAAAACGGTGCCGAATTGTGGCGGCAGCTTCGGTTGGCCGGCTTTTGCGGTAGCCTTCGTGTTGTCTCCGAATGGGCAACACGACGACGGCGTGCCGAAAAGGCCGAGAACGGGCTTGGCCATACGCCGGCAGCGCGGACCATCGTTCGTCTGATGACCCTTGAACGCATCAATTTAACCAAGGCTCAAGCGATGACGGTTGCTGCGATTGAGGAACGGCTACCAGACCTAGTTGAGGCCCGGGATGTCGTAAAGAGCTTTCACAACATGCTGCGACACAAGTCAAAAGACGATTTGGAAAGCTGGATCGACCGCGCGGCAAAGAGCCTGGTCGCGTCATTTGCCAATGGTGTTATCCGCGATCAGACAGCAGTTCAGAATGCGATAACGTCACAGTGGTCGAACGGCCAGACAGAAGGTCAGATCACGAAACTTAAGCTCATCAAGCGGCAAATGTACGGCCGAGGGAAACTCGATCTGCTCCAGGCGCGTATAGTCGGGGCACCCTGATATCATCAAATATGCGTCAGAGCCCCGTTTAAACGCCGATTGACAGGCATGAATACCAAGTTGCACGCCGTCACCGACACGCAGGGTCGCCCTATCAGGTTACACGTC
>NZ_JAMJWE010000309.1 GCF_023554105.1 Brucella sp. 21LCYQ03 | reverse complement strand
AGAAAACTGATAAATAAAGTTTGCTCCTCTTCCGTTAATGTGATCCATTTGGTGACGTTTTTAATAATGTTTTCAAACATGGTATACCCCGATTTTAAGCACTCTTATCTCTATATAAATATAGCGACAAAAGTGATAAATAAAATCAGATTGCGTGACGGCAATGGTTTCCGTCATGCAGCGATATGGCTATGAATGGTGATCTGGCTTGAGTCTGCGCTATTTAAACACTATTTTATTAGCCCATTCTATTTCGTCTTGATTAATGGAGTGTCCAAAGTTATCGTATACCTTCACCGTCACGTCCGCATTCATTTCTTTCAAAATATTTTCCGACGCATAGACGCGTTCGACAGGGACGTGTGAATCAGGATTGCTTGTTCCGATGAAGATGGGTGTTTGTTGAAAATCTCCTTGGTAGTTGCGACCGTCAATTCTTTCACCGATTACACCGCCTATAACTGCAGTGGCTCCACCATATCTCTGCGCGTTTCTTGCCAGAAACTCAAGGGTAAGGCAGGCGCCTTGCGAAAAACCAAAGAAATAAATGTTTTCCGTGGCGATTCCAGCATCAAAAGCAGATTGAACGGTTTGGTTGACTATTT
>NZ_JAMJWE010000308.1 GCF_023554105.1 Brucella sp. 21LCYQ03 | reverse complement strand
ATCTACCTATGGCGGAAAGAGTTTTGCCGAGAGTGGTGCAGATCCAGCCGAACTAACCGACCAACAGCAAAAATTTTTGCGAGAAGATCATCTTCGACATGTGTTGATTACCAAAGTACAAACTCCGGAAATCGCCGCTAGATGGACCAATACTCTACAAGCCTATGTGGAATCTCTTCCGCTAGGTATTCCGGCGAATAATAGTTCCGATCCTCGACACGCCGCCAGCGCAAATGCGGAATTTAACGAAGGGGCTGGCGGTAATATATCCATATGGCCTGATGGCTTGGCGCTCGGCGCTACCTTCGATCCAAACATCGTTAAGCGATTTGGAGAGGTAGCCTCCATAGAATACCGCGCACTCGGCATTACAACAGCACTGTCACCACAGATAGATCTGGCGACGGAACCGCGATGGTATCGTGCAGCCTATGCGTTCAGTGAAAGTCCGGAGCTAACCACCGACATGGGACGAGCCTACATAGATGGTTTCCAAACCTCAACAGAAACGCATGGAAATGCGCCCGGCTGGGGCATAAAAAGTGTTAACGCCATGGTCAAACACTGGCCGGGAGGTGGCGCAGAAGAGGCTGGCCGCGATGCACA
>NZ_JAMJWE010000307.1 GCF_023554105.1 Brucella sp. 21LCYQ03 | reverse complement strand
AGGTTTGCAAATTTAGTAAAGAGGAAGTATCTATTGCTTTAAATCATAAGACCGGTGCCGATATCACCGATGTATACATTGATCCTGATTGGTCGGTAGTGCACAAGGTGCAATTGGGAGTAATTAAAGCAGTTGAGGATTATATCAAGACTTCTGATCAAGAGCCTTCATAACCTTCGATAGTTGTTGCTCTACCAAGGCTAACTTATTTTCAACTTCGGCTAAACGGTATGATAGAGATTGCTCTTTACTATGGAACCGTGAAGCGTATGTTAGATCCGCTACATCCATACCTAACTCCGAAAGCTTTTTAATTACTCCGGCGTTTGGTCCTTGTTTACCATTTTCGATTCTGGAAAGTGTTACTGTTGATATACCTAATTTGGACTTTAGTTCCTCAGCAGTCCAACCTTGGTCATGCCGAAAGCTGGCAATAAGCTTTCCTACTTCTGTAAAATCTGTGCTCATTTTGTGTAAATGCGTATTGTTTATTCTAGTACTCTTTTCACTACATTGTAAATCTGGATCAGATCATCCATTTTAATCTCGTAATCTGGGTACTTATCTTTATTAGGGTTTAACGAACGAAGTGTTAGTATTCCGTTT
>NZ_JAMJWE010000306.1 GCF_023554105.1 Brucella sp. 21LCYQ03 | reverse complement strand
ACTTCGCAGTATGATACTACAGGCCAAAGACATTTATAAAACGTATGGCGAACTTCAGATATTAAAAGGCGTAAGCCTAGAGGTACAGAAAGGAGAGGTCGTATCAATTGTGGGAGCTTCCGGAGCAGGTAAAAGTACATTATTGCATATCATAGGCACGCTGGATCGGCCCGATAAAGGCGGGCTTTTCATCAACGGACAGGAACTCCACAAGCTCAACGAAAAAAAATTAAGTGACTTCCGTAACCGCAACATTGGCTTTGTGTTTCAGTTTCATCACCTCCTACCTGAATTTACAGCATTGGAGAATGTATCTATTCCAGGGTATATTGCGGGAGCACCACAAAAAGTGGTGGAAAAACGGGCAATGGAATTATTGGAACGACTCGGCATTGCTGATCGTGCCTCTCACAAACCTGGAGCCTTATCCGGAGGCGAGCAACAACGAATTTCTGTGGCGCGAGCACTCATCAATAATCCGGCGATTATACTGGCTGATGAGCCCTCGGGAAACCTAGATTCGGAAAATGCCGCGTCTTTGCACCGCCTGTTCTTCGACCTTCGTGATACGATGCAACAAACCTTTATCATCGTAACACATAATGAA
>NZ_JAMJWE010000305.1 GCF_023554105.1 Brucella sp. 21LCYQ03 | reverse complement strand
CAACATGCGGTACTCTAACCAGTCATTCAATTTATAATAAGATGATATATTCGCGAGTACGGTACTTACACGAGCATGGTCATTATTGGCTTCGCTCATAGCTACCGGATTAATGATGGATGTACCGTATAATATATTGAGGCGACCATCTTGATGACGCAAAGGTAATGTGGGGTTCCAGTTTAGCGCTTGACCCACTATACTTCCTTGGAAACCCGCATCTTCAGTTACCGGCGCTAATTGCTCATTTGTTTGTGTCACAAACAGCCCCATGTCCAAGCCCAATTTTTTGCTCTCCAGCATACGAAAGTTGGCATTGATTGATCCGGCAACTTTCGTGAAGCCACTGTTGATAAGAATGCCTTCCATATTTTGGTAACCAATAGACGTACGAAACCGAGCGTCTTCACTACCGCCGCTCATGGAGATGGCGTAGTCTTGGTTGATGGCTCGTCGCGTGATTGCACTCATAGCATCCACATTACTCCCTAAGTCGCCTAACTCGGCGTTTAGCCCGTAGTTGGCCAGGGCAGCGCGAAACTGGTTGGCATCCAGGATATCGATGTTTCGCAGGAGTGAACCCACACCGGTAGTCGCGTTGACATTG
>NZ_JAMJWE010000304.1 GCF_023554105.1 Brucella sp. 21LCYQ03 | reverse complement strand
GATAGGTGGATCGGGCGTCTTTTTGTTCGGATAGTACACGCAGCGAGGAAAAATCCAACGTGCGATAATACATCGTGTCTAGGGTAGTATATTCGGTATGGCTAAGCATTTTGCTGTAAGCATAAGCGATCCACAATTTATTGTTTTCATAATGGATCAAGCCAATGCTTAAGATAGAAAAGTCATTCACAGCAGGTGGTATTGGCACGTTCTGCTCGCGAATCAGCGAAAAATTCTTGGTATCGATCTCGTAAAAGCGGCAAGTTTCAGTGTCGCCATGTACGACATTGGCGATTAATAAGGTGTCAGAATTGTTTTTCCAATGGTATTGCTCGATATTATCGTTTACCAATTTGATGGAATCTTTGGCTTGTAATCCGGCAGAGGAAATCTGGTATTGGATGAGATAATCATTTTGCGGGTTGATGGAATAAACGAAACCATTTCGCTGGATGAATTCTCGGTTAAAGCCTTTATGCGGCGGCTTCACGGATCCCACCTGCTGCCAACTGCTATCTATTAATAAAAAATTATTGTCACCATTCTTACTGACAAAAAGCGAATAGGCGGGTTCAAATTGAAGAGCAGCATCTACCTGCTTATCTTC
>NZ_JAMJWE010000303.1 GCF_023554105.1 Brucella sp. 21LCYQ03 | reverse complement strand
TTAAAGTCCGGATCGATACCCTGCTTGTTTGCTCGCCAGAGCAGTCCTAGATTATTGGCATTCAAGTACACCAATATTTGCTGCCGCTTTCCGGCAACCTGCAGGGGCAAACCGTAGCTCAGATTGATGTACTGCAAGCGGATATGATCTCCGCGCTCTACTAGTGCGGCGGATCCGGCGTAGAAGTTATCCCGCTGGGAGTCCGTGGAGTACATATTAGCAGGAATATCTGTGATGTCCTCATCACCGGGCTGTTGCCAGCGATTGCCATAATCGCTATGGCCACGCCAGCTATTCATCAGGTTGGTATAATGGATCGATCCTCTGCGAAACCAGTAACCCAGCTTATAGGAGATACCTACCTGCAGGCTAATATTTTTGTAAGAAAAGGAGTTTATGAAAGAGCCAAAACTGGTCGGAATCGACGAGCCGAAAAACTCCAGCTCTTCCAGCGTTGTTCCCGCGCCAATAATCGTCCGATAATCCTTACTAACTTCTCCATCGACGGATCCTTGTGCGGCTCCGTTTTGGGAATCCAGGCCTGCCCATGGGTAGGCAAATACGGCATAAACGGGTCTGCCTGCCACGCCAGAGATGGGTACGTTGCC
>NZ_JAMJWE010000302.1 GCF_023554105.1 Brucella sp. 21LCYQ03 | reverse complement strand
TGTCGCGTGGCTCGGTGATTGCAGCGCAGAAGGACCACTTCAAGGCTGTGCTTTCGGCTGCTCCTGATCTCCCAGCTGTCATCTACAACAGCCCTTATTATGGCTTTGCAACGCGCGCTGATCTGTTTTTCGCATTGCGTGCGGAACATCCGAACCTCGTTGGCTTCAAGGAGTTCGGCGGCCCTGCCGACATGCGTTACGCAGCCGAAAACATCACCAGCCGTGATGACGATGTCACGCTTATGATCGGTGTTGATACGGCTGTGTTCCATGGATTTGTGAACTGCGGTGCAACAGGTGCTATCACCGGCATCGGCAACGTTCTGCCAAAGGAAGTCATCCAGATGTGCAAGCTTTCGCAGGCTGCGGCAAATGGTGATGCCGACGCGCGTCAGCGTGCGCTTGAACTCGAACAGGCTTTGGCCGTTCTTTCGTCTTTCGATGAAGGCCCGGACCTGGTGCTTTACTTCAAGCACATGATGGTTCTGAAGGGTGACAAGGAATATACGCTGCACTTCAACGCAAGCGATAAGCTCTCCGACAGCCAGCGCGGTTATGTTGAAGCCCAGTTCAAGCTGTTCAACAGCTGGTATGCCGAGTGGAGCAAG
>NZ_JAMJWE010000301.1 GCF_023554105.1 Brucella sp. 21LCYQ03 | reverse complement strand
AGATGCATTTACTGAAGGAAATAGCTGGCACTATACCTGGTCGGTCTTCCATGATGTGGAAGGGTTGGCACGTTTGATGGGTGGACACCAATCATTTACCACTAAGTTGGATTCTGTATTCTCTCTTCCGCCGATTTTCGACGAAAGCTATTATGGTGGTGTGATCCACGAGATTCGTGAAATGCAAGTGGCCAATATGGGGCAGTATGCACATGGTAATCAGCCAATCCAGCATATGATCTATCTATATAATTATGCAGGCGAGCCTTGGAAAACGCAATACTGGGCACGTGAAACGATGGATCGTATGTATACACCTTATCCAGATGGATACTGTGGTGATGAAGACAATGGACAAACATCTGCTTGGTATGTATTCTCGGCATTAGGTTTCTACCCCGTGTGTCCGGCTACAAATGAGTACATCTTTGGTGCACCACTGTTCGATAAGGCAGAGATTACGCTCGCCAATGGAAATACCATATCGATAGCAGGAAAGGACAATAGTGCTGAAAACCGCTATGTACAGCAATTAAATGTAGATGGTAAAGCCCATGCGAAGAACTTTATTACACACGAACAATTGCTAAAAGGTTCGAAAATTGATT
>NZ_JAMJWE010000300.1 GCF_023554105.1 Brucella sp. 21LCYQ03 | reverse complement strand
TAAAAATTTGCAATTCCTTCTTCAAGACGTCGGCCTTCTGAGGGCCAACGCCTTTGAGGTATTCTATCGGAGTGATCGCTGTTAATACAGCCATGGTATGAAGATAGGATTTACGAGCCTTTTTTCCAGGCGATTACCGAGATCTCTACATTCACATTCTTTGGCAAGGTCTTCACCGCGACGGTCTCGCGCGCCGGTTGGTTTTCGACAAAATACTGGGCATATACCTCGTTGATGGTGCCAAAGTCATCCATGTTGCTAATGAAGATGGACGTTTTTACCACATCTTCAAAGCTATAGCCGGCATGGTTAAGAATGGCGGATACATTTTTCAGAACTTGATGCGTTTCATCAGCAATACCGGTAGCTACGAGTTGCATCGTTTCTGGTAAGAAGGCAATCTGGCCTGAAACGTATAAGGTATCTCCGGCTTGTACCGCCTGATTATATGGGCCAATGGCTTTTGGTGCTGCTTCCGTGTTAAATAGCTTCTTTTCAGACATGGAATAAATAGTGTAATGATGAAATATGGTGAGGTCTTTGTATGCTCACAGCTAATGTACGACACAGCGGCAAAAATCTAAAATTTAATTGTCGATGATAGCCAG
>NZ_JAMJWE010000030.1 GCF_023554105.1 Brucella sp. 21LCYQ03 | reverse complement strand
AGCATCGATCTGGTCGTATGCCTTGAATTCACCAAAGAACTTGGTGATCGCTGCGGTCAGCGAAGTCTTGCCATGGTCAACGTGACCAATAGTGCCGATGTTTACGTGTGGTTTATTACGTTCAAATTTGCTTTTTGCCATCGCCGTTGTTCTCTTTATCCTAGAACCGCTCGAGCGCCCGCCTGAAAGCCTTACAGACCACCAGGCCGACATTTATGCTAAAACGGAACGGCGAACCGCCCGTCGATGATACCTTACGCCTATCCGCTCACAAAAACTGGAGCGGGTAACGGGAATCGAACCCGTGTATTCAGCTTGGAAGGCTGCTGCTCTACCATTGAGCTATACCCGCATACTCTAAACTCTAATCCGACAGTGGTGGAGGAAGTTGGATTTGAACCAACGTAGGCTTAGCCAACGGATTTACAGTCCGTCCCCTTTAACCGCTCGGGCATTCCTCCTAATATCACTATCAGCAGAGTCGAGTAACTAGGCATTTTGTGCAGAATGTCTGGCTGTCCGTTTGGACCGTACCGTCGTTCTGCGAGGGGGCTTATGCCGATATGCGTCGCTCCTGTCAACAGGGTAAAAGTGAAAAGAATGCAGAACTTTCCACAGCTTGCACATCTCCATAGATAGAAGATGCCCCAGAACCGCACGAAACCGGGATTTCACGCCCTTAGCGAACAATTATTTCTTGCCTTAAATAAAATCGCACATGCTATCTTCCCTGTTGTGGACAGGATATAAGCGCCTCATGAACGATAAAAACTCTTCCCACACCCCAAAAGATTCTCACTATGCACGCCTGCGTCGCGAACATCGCGACCAGAAAGCCGCATCTGAAGGCAAAGCGCCACACAGACCGCAACGCGCACCGATCCCTGCAGGCCGCGTAAGCGATGGTACGGTCCGTCTTTACGGCCTGCATACCGTACGTGCAGCAGTAGAGAATCCCGCGCGTAAGATTTTGCGCATGCGCGCCACACGCAATGGCTTCGCTCGCCTCGAAATTGGCGAAGCTGAAAACCAGCCCTTCCCTGTTGAAATCGTCGAACCAAAAGAGATCGACAAGGAAACAGGTTCGGATGCCGTGCATCAGGGCGTTATGATCGAAGCAGAACCGCTTCGTCATAAAAAGCTCTCCGAACTGAAAGACAGCCCGCTTCTTCTGGTGCTTGATCAGGTTACCGATCCACACAATGTTGGCGCGATCATCCGTTCCGCTGTGGCCTTTGGTGCAGGTGCGATCATCACGACAAGTCGCCACAGCCCGCAAGAAAGCGGCGTTTTGGCGAAAGCTGCCTCCGGTGCACTGGAAATTATCCCACATATCGAAGTGCGTAATCTCGCAGATGCAATCGAAGAGCTTCACTCCCTTGGCTTCATGACCATTGGTCTTGATTCTGAAGGACCAAATGAGATGGAAGCGACGCTAAACAGTGATCGTGTGGCGCTTGTGCTGGGCGCAGAAGGCAAAGGCCTTCGCCAGAAAACCCGCGAAACCGTTACAGCATTGGCACGTCTCGACATGCCGGGCGAAATCAAATCGCTCAACGTTTCAAACGCCGCTGCAATTTCGCTTTATGCAGCTGAGCGCTACCTGCGCACCCGTCGCTCTGCCTAACGAATTGAAAAAATCTATTATCTGGAGCGTTTTTCACTCTCCAGATAATAATTTAGGCGGTTGCTATATAGCTGCGGATATCTTCCGCTTCTTGCTCAACATCCTCGATACGCCGCTTCACGACGTCACCGATTGAGATGATTCCCGCAAGTTTGCCGTTTTCTTCAACCGGCATATGACGGAACCGGTTAATCGTCATAATTTCCATCACCTGATTGACCGTGTGATGCTCGCGGCATACCTGCACTTGTGCCGTCATGAAGTCCGAAACCGGCCGCTTCCATATTTCCGCATCCATCGTCGCCATTGCACGAACCACATCGCGCTCGGAAAGAATGCCCTTGATATGGCCTTCCGCGTCGCAGGCAACAATTGCGCCGATTTTATATTGGGCAAGAATGGCAATGGCATGTGCAAGCGTATCATCAGGCCTGATGACAACGACTTCCCTGCCTTTAGTTTCAAGAATCGATCTAACAGTCATGCCAAAGTCCCTCCCAAGGTTCAGCAATCCAATCAGCAGCATCGCTGCATGATTCTAACGCAGCTCCTCCAGCTGTGTTCCCATAATGGTGCGCTTTGATGCTCCGCTTTGCAAGCGTGCGAAATAGGGAGAGTTAACCTCTGCGTTTGATAACTGCGTCGTAACTGCGTGGCTTATCCAGCAAAGCAATGCCGAAAAAACCGGCAACGAATCCGCCAATATGTGCTTCCCATGCGATTCCCGAGAGATCCGCACCGCCTGTCGAATAAAGCCCCGTGACAATATTGATCAGGAACCAAACGCCAACAAAGGTCAACACTGGCTTCAACGTCAATGTGAGACCAATCGGCAAAACGGGCCCTGCAAATTCAGATTTGCGTCCATGCCCTACTCGGCGAAAACCGTAACGCGCAGCAGCACCCATCATGCCCGAAATAGCACCCGAGGCACCGACAAGCGGCGTCACGCTCTCAGGATAGATCGCATAATGCGTCAATCCGGCGACCACAGAAGTAAGAATCCAGAAGATAATCATCCGTCCGGTGCCGATACGGCCTGCAAGCGGTGAACCGAAAGCTGCAAACCAGATCATATTCACTGCTATATGCGCCAAACCGCCATGCATAAAAGAATAGCTGATGAGCGTGAATAAGGCTGCGGGATCAGTAAAGCCACCCGCGAGAGAGAACCGCGCAGGAATCAGTGCGAAGTTCAGCATGAAGGCATAGTTCTGCTGCTCGCTGATAATGTAGTTCTGATAAATATAAACGCCGGCGCAAATGGCCATTAATGCCAGCACGACGCCCGGTATGTTGAATATCGGCTCTCCCCCACGAGAGGAGTGCGAATTTTCCCGCATATCAGGCTGAGGTATGCTCATGAACGGCCGCTTTCCAGCTAAAAATCTTCCGAATAATGATTCTAGATAAGTGACAATTCGTTAAAAATAAAGGCCGCCGGATTGAACCGTACGGCCTTGTCGCAAATGTTGAAGCATTGCGAGACGGAATCTGGAGATCAGGAAAAAGCCAACCAAGACAATGACTTCTTCTGAAGCCCCATCAAAGCGCTATCATAGATTCTTTGCAACTATTACTTCCTGTTAACCTTAACAGACATCCCTCGTGGATGAAGAAAGGGTTAAGCTGGCGTCCCTGCCGTTAATACTATTTTAATGCGCTGAGCGATGGGCAAAGCCCGCAAACCCAGACGAGCAATAAGCAGCGCAAGATGAAAAACCGCAGCACGATCGCAATTTTCAGCGAATGGCAGCGACTGGCACTCAGCCAGAGCGGTAGCCTTCAAGCGCCCTCACGCGAATCTATTCAGCCACGCAAACTCGGACGGCATCTTTCTGATCTGTTCTTTCTGGAAGAGGATGAAACAGGACAGCTGATCTTTCGCCTCGCAGGCACCCGGATCTGCACCCTGTTCGGGCGCGAGCTTAAAACGACTCTCTTTCTTGCTCTCTGGCCGGAACGTAATCGCCCTGCCCTTCACGAGCTAACGCGAAACATCAATGAATTTCTGGTTCCAGCATTGAGCCACAATGACGGCATTAGTCTTTCGGGACGCAGTCTGTCATTTGAAATGTTGCTGGCGCCGCTTTCAATAAGCGATAATGGCAGATTGAACCTGCTCGGTAGCATTTCCGTGCTGAATGATATCGCATGGGCAGGTGCTGATCCAATCGTGCTCGGCAATCTCAACCGAATCGAACCACTGGCGCCTGATCTGCTTGTTGCGCAAGAGGAGCGTAAATCCTCTGCCATCACAATGACCGCGACCAACGGACGGCAGCGCTGGGCAACACATGCGCCGAGCCGTGATATGCCACAGCTGCGCGTGATCACCGGCGGCAAAGCCTAAACTGGCGCAAATCAAAAAGTAAACGCGCACTAAGGTTACGGAATCGCAAATAGCACTTCAGGCCGATTTGGGCATCAAAAGGCCATAAATCACGCTAATATTAGCTGAATTACGCTATTTCTGAACAAAACCTTGCTGCATTCAATTCAGTTTTATTCAAATTAGATTCGCATTTTCGCGTTTGAATTTTCCCACTCTCAAAGTCTTGCACGCATTCTTGTTTCCAACAGGGAGACAAAAGAATGACAAAGCAGACAATCATCGCAGTCCTGATGCTGTTGCTGGGAACTGCCTTTGCACAAGCAGCCAACCCCGCGTCTAAATCGCATTGGATGCCGACCGGCGAACGCACGTCGCAGCCGATTGGCCACTATGAATTTTGTGAGCGTCATCCTGCTGAATGCAGCATATTGAATAAGAATAGCGCGCCGCTAACGCTCAATCAGAATGTCTGGCAGGAAATCGTCACGATCAACGCCAGCATCAATGAACGAATCGCTCCGCGCACTGATATGGAAGTCTGGGGCCACGAAGAATATTGGGAATACCCAACGACTGCCGGTGATTGCGATGACTATATGCTACTCAAGCGCCGCGAACTGATTGCGCTCGGTATTCCGGCGAACACATTACTCATGACCGTTGTGCGCCAGCCAAATGGTGAAGGCCATGCGGTTCTGACGATTCGCACCGATCGCGGCGATTTCATTCTCGATAATCTCGATCAGCGCGTGCGGCTCTGGAATGACACCGATTACACCTACCTCAAACGCCAGTCGACAACGAACACTGGCGTATGGGTGTCGATTAAAGATGGTAGCGATACTTTCGTCAGCAGTATTCGCAACTAATCCTGCTGAAATACCCCTGTGAAAAATGGAAGGGTGTCACTCCCCTTCCTTTTTTATGCCGGTTCCAGACCACGCATAAAAGACTGGCCTTTTTCAACATAATGCTTTGCAGATAGCTTCAGTTTTTCCACCGCTGCAAAATCAAGCTCCCGAATAACGCGCGCTGGCGAGCCAACAATCAGCGAGTTGTCTGGAAACTCCTTGCCCTCAGTTACGAGCGCACCCGCACCGATAAGGCAATTATTGCCGATCTTCGCACCGTTCAGAATAATCGCCCCCATACCGATCAGCGTATTATTGCCAATCGTACAGCCGTGCAGAATCGCACGATGGCCAATTGTGCAGCCTTCTCCAATGCTCAGAGGAAACCCAATATCTGTGTGCATGATTGTATGTTCCTGCACATTGGTATTCGCGCCAACCGTAATCGGCTCATTGTCGCCACGCAGAACGGAACCAAACCAGAAGCCAGCATTCTCGCCAACGAGAACCTTACCAATCAGCGTTGCGTCCGGCGCAATCCAGTTGCTGGCACGGTCTGCAAACTCTGGCTTATGGCCGTTATAAACGTAGATTGGCATCAGCTTCCCTCCATTGCGATATTTCACAGCAGAATGCGCTATTTATCCCAAGAACGGAATGTGAATTTCAATAAAAAACGCCCTCTCTGCAAGGCAGAAAGGGCGTCTCATGTAATCGAAAAGAATCTCACAGATCGACGTCGAGAATAGCCATCGAGAAATTATAGGAGAGTTCGCCTTCGTCTTCATCCTTATAGACAAGACCCAGGAACTCATCATCCAGATAGACTTCAGCGGAATCGTCCTTGCGTGGACGCGCCTTAATCTGAAGGCCAGGATTGTTAAAAGTCCGCTTGAAATATGCGTCGAGTTTTTTGAGTTCTTCGGGTTTCAACCGGCTTCTCCTGATATTGAATTAAGGCCGGTGTAATGCACCCGGCATTGTTTGATGTAAAGCACTAACGCACGCGCGAATGAACGCATGCACCGTTAGTTGGAATAGCTTTTCAGACATATAGTCCGCTCTGGTTAAAAAGCCAGAAGCAGTCAGTTTTATGATATTCCGGAACGAATAGGCCTATATGCCTTCGCCATACATATGTTCGCCAAATGCAGCTTCGCCGAGCATCTGGTCCATCGCACGAGACGGCTCAGAACACCCACTCTCACCGACAACTTTGGCTGGAACACCCGCAACCGTCGCATTGTTCGGCACTGGCTTGAGTACCACAGAACCGGCGGCAATCTTCGAGCAGTGACCAACTTCGATATTGCCGAGAATCTTCGCGCCAGCACCAATCAGCACGCCATGGCGAATCTTTGGATGGCGATCACCGCTGGCCTTACCTGTACCACCGAGAGTTACGCCGTGTAGAATCGACACGTTGTCTTCGATGACAGCTGTTTCGCCAACCACAAGCCCGGTCGCATGATCAAGAAAAAGACCACTACCAAATTGGGCGGCAGGATGGATGTCAGTCTGGAAAATCGACGATGAGCGGCTTTGCAGATAATAAGCAAAGTCTTTTCGGCCTTCTTTATAAAGCCAATGCGCCAGACGATGCGTCTGGATGGCATGGAATCCCTTCAAATAAAGAATGGAATCCATGAAACGGCTATAAGCCGGATCGCGATCATAGAAAGCCTGAATATCAACCCGCACGATATGCGACCAATCAGGAGTAGCCTCAAACATCGCATCAAATGTCTGACGCAAAATATCAGCGCTTAAATCAGCATGTCCAAGACGTTCTGCGATGCGATGCATAACCGCATCTTCCAACGTCGTCTGGTTGATAATGGTCGCGTAAAGGAACGTTCCAAGCACGGGATCATTCTTGGCAGCTTCCTCCGCTTCAGCGCGAATGGAATGCCAGATCGGATCTACCTGTCCCAACGAAGGGGACAATTTTGCGTTCGAACGAACGGACATTATGCATACTCCAATTTTGCTTATCGCAGACACCGAGAACTCCCGTTGCTCTATGCCTGCACCGCAATGCGCGTTCAGCCGTTAACATATCTCAAAATGCTGCGCGTTGACACTGCGTAAATCTCGTTGATGCTTTGGTCGAAACTCAGAGACGGTTCTCTTCGAGAAACGCCAGAACGCCTTTCTTATAGACCTTATCGCCTACCGCCAACATGTGATCACGATCAGGTATGTCAAGCGCCTGTCCGTTCGGCAGCATATCGGCCAGTTCCTGTGCACTGCCTGCTATATCGTCAGTCGTACCCACGGCAACAAGAACAGGCTGCATGATGCGCGCAATTGCCTCGGGCGAAACCAGTTCCTTCGAGGTAATGACACAGGCTGCAAGCGCAATACGATCACTCTTGGTCTGATCAGCAAACTTACGGAACATCAATCCGCGCGGATGCGTGATGGTTGATGGATCTTCTGCAAGAAGCGCTTCACCAATTGGTTCCCAATCGCCAGCACCCGTAACCATGCCTATACCGAGGCCACCAAAAACGGCGCTATGCACACGCTCAGGATGCTCAACGGCTAAAAACGCGGTGATCCGCGCACCCATCGAATATCCCATGACATGCGCTTTTTCGATGCCAAGATGATCAAGTAGAGCCGCCGCATCCCCCGCCATAGCGCTCGGCGTATAATCAGCGGCATCATGACTCTTGGCAGAAAAGCCGTGGCCACGATTGTCAATTGCGATCACGCGATAACCAGCCTCGGTTAGCGTGCGAAACCAACCCGGCGAAACCCAGTTAACCAGACTGGATGATGCAAAACCGTGAATAAGCAGGATCGGATCGCCCTCGCCATCCTGACGATAAGCCAGACGCAAACCATCATGTTCGAAATATTCGATGTCGAGCGCGCTCAATTTTTTATTCCTTTTGAATTTCAGAATGCGGGATTTATGAGAGAGCTAGTTACGGCAGTCGCCGCAGATTGCTTTGTGGACTGCTCTGTCACCACGCTTGATACCGGTTCGTTTAACAGTCCCGGCCAGAAGTTCAACCACATAGGCCGCCGGTCCCTGCGAAGAAATAATATCTTCCGAAAAAGGAACTGCGTTTTCGTGGATCGCGGATACATGGCCGGTATCGTCGAGAAACACCATATCAAGCGGCGATGGCGTATTCTGCATCCACATCATCACATCGCGCATCTGGCCAAAAACAAAAAGCATTGCCCGATCTTTTGGGAAATCCGTGCGCCACATTAATCCACGCATACGCGCTTCATCGGTGTCAGCAATTTCCAATGCAAAAGATGCTTTACCGCCTGAAGTGACGAAAGTCAGTGGCTCTTTATCCAAAGGCAGCAGCATGGGTTTGGTTTCCTGCGCCTGTGCAGAAACCGCAAAGAACAGAAAAGCGAATGCGAAAAGAATGCGGCCCATGAAGTGCTCTTGCCCTGCATCTTGGCGCTCATCCCCGAATGTCAGGAAATGAACAGTGATAGAATTGAGCTGGGGACAATATCAATGAGGTCGTGGCATCACAAGAGCCACTCACAGCCTTGTTACATCATGAGATGCTGCAAGATCAGTGCGAGAATGGAATCGCAGTTCCAATATCCGGATGGATTTCGGCAGCCATCAGGCCCTTGTCACCGTCGCCAAAGCGGATCAGGACCACCTGACCGGGACGCAATTCCATCATTCCGAAACGACGCAGCGTTTCCATATGAATGAAAATATCTTCAGTACCCTCACCGCGCGTCAAGAAGCCAAAGCCTTTGGTGCGGTTGAACCACTTAACAATCACGCGTTCGAGACCGCTCGATGGCGTCACAGTCACATGCGTGCGCTGTGGCGGCATCTGTGCCGGATGCACGGCTGTCGATGTATCCATGGAAAGAACGCGGAAGCATTGCATACCACGATCACCATTGCGCACTTCACAGACGATCCGGGCACCTTCAAGCGCTGTCTGGAAGCCGTCGCGGCGCAGTGTTGTGACGTGGAGGAGAATATCAGTAAAGCCCGGCTGATCAGGAACGATAAAGCCGTAGCCTTTTGCAACGTCGAACCATTTGATATGGCCCGAGAGTTCAACGAGTTCGCCAATCTCTTCTGAGGAGGCCTGACTGCGAAACTGGTCATTTGACACAGATTTGTCTGCCATGCGCTCGTCCCTCCTCTTTTGTTCCGTTGCGATTCTGACGTGATTCTTGCCCAAAGAATAACACTTCCTTAACCGTAGGCGGCAAGCCCTATCTTTTGTTCAATTGAAGATGACCACAGGCTTTATGCGCTGATCGTTAATTCCTAAATTTCTCAAACAAAAACGGCCTGCCGAAAACATAAGGCAGCGTGGGCGTTCGACAACTTGTTACTTGCGTTTTTATGCGGGCCACTTATCCACGTTAACAGCTCTTTCAAGCGGGCACGAGAAACGTACTGAACCATTCTTTCGGGAAAGCGTTGAGTTTGTGACCCGCCTATCTGCAAAACAGGAGAAGACGATGCGCTATCTGCACACCATGGTTCGCGTTCGCGATATTGATGAATCGCTGGACTTTTATGTGAACAAATTCGGCCTTGAAGAGATTCGACGCACTGAAAATGAAAAAGGCCGCTTCACACTTATTTTCCTTGCGGCTCCGGCTGATAAAGAAAAGGCCACGGCAGAACGGGCTCCCGAACTGGAACTAACCTATAACTGGGATCCGGAAACCTATACTGGTGGCCGTAATTTCGGTCATCTCGCCTATGCGGTCGATAATATCTACGAAGCCTGCCAAAAGTTGAAAGACGCAGGCGTCATCATCAACCGTCCGCCGCGCGATGGTCACATGGCATTTATCAAATCACCAGATGGCATTTCGATTGAATTGATCCAGAAGGGTGAGCGTCTTGCTCCGCAAGAGCCTTGGGCTTCCGCCGAAAATATCGGCAGCTGGTAAAAATAAAGCCCGGTCTCGCGACCGGGCTTTATTTTATTATTCAGTGCCCTGAATGGCTGCAAGCAACCAATCACCACCGTCAACGCGGGTAAACGTCCAGAATTCGACGCTTTCCACTGGCTCATCCGGGTTACCTTCAACAACGGCACCCGTGTTGCGATCAAGCATCACGTCGATTGCCGAGTAGCGAATAGCCACAGTCGCATAATCGACATTGCCTTCGCGCCATGCTTCGGAAACATCGCCCTGAAGCAGCTTCACGTCCTTCACTTCATTGCGCATACCGCTCGAAGCGATTTCGCCAAGCTCTTCTGCGAGATAGGACATGGCTTCCGGTGTTGCGAGCTTACGAAGTGCTGCATAATCCTCACGGCCGTAAGCGGTCTGGATTTCAGAAAGCATCTGCTCAAAACGATCAAGCTCTTCCTGCCCCACATCCATTGGCTCGTCTTCAACAACGGGCGCAGCTGGAGCTTCTTCCTGCTTGTTGGCAAACGGATTAACCGAAGGTGTACGGCTTGCAGTGTTTGACTGCGGTGCAGCAGTCTTTGCAGAACCAAAAACCTGTGCAGCATTAAAAGGCTGAGCACCTGCATTGCCTGCGCCCGCTGCTGCTGTCTGACGACGATTTGCAATCATGCGCATAACGAACATTGCAATCAGAGCGATGACCGCAACCTGCAAGAGGAGGCCGAACATGCCAGCCATACCGCCAAGGCCGTTACCCAGCAGCATGCCAATCAGACCACCAACAAGAAGGCCACCGAGCATCGAACGACCAAAATTGCCGAACATTCCGCCCGAACGTGCGGCTGCATTTTGCGTGCCAGCGGCAGCACCCGGACGATTGGTCTGTTGTGCACCTGTATTTGGCGTCATCGAACGCTCAACAGGCGCTGCATTATTCGGTGCAGTCCGTGTTGGTGCAGGCGCCTGATAAGTACGCGCACCACGGCTACCAAAACCGCCCCCGCCTGCACGGCGAGCCTCGGCGAAATCGACAGCGGCAAAAGAGGCGATAAGCCCAAGGACCATTGCAGCGGTCAGTTTGGTCAGGCGGTTTCCGGAACCCGGCATAAGTATCTCCCAATAGAGTCATCACAGATTATTTTATTCCGTGATCATATGGGAATTCACCCCCCTCTTTCACAAGAGCGTGAAGACAAAAAAGTTGAGAAAATTCAAACAGGCACAGCCGCATCCAGAATCTGTATCTGAGGTGTGACAGAGCCATTCCAGTGATTGAGCGACAGATTGCCAACTATGTGTACGCTTTGGCCGATATTATTGAACAAAAACCGCCCCAGATCGCCTTCAGCAACACGAAACGCAATCGCATTCACACGCTTTCCATCGGCACCACGTAGCACAACGCGGACATGATCACGCCCGACAGTGCGTACATCCGCGAGAACGTGATGTGGTAGCGCCAGAACCGGCTGCGGATGCGCAGAGCCAAAAGGCCCAGCCTTCTGCAAAGATTCGTAGAGCGAAACGGTTGCACCCGATGCAGCCACCGCACCATCAATCGAAAGGCTCTGGTTTTCACGCAATCTTGCGACAGTATCAGCTGACTCTTCCTCAAGATATGCCCGAAGCGCGCCGAGCTTGGCCCGCTCAATGGTGATGCCGGCCGCCATCGCATGACCCCCACCTTTCACCAGCAATCCGCGTTCCATCGCGCCGCGCACAAGCTTGCCTAGATCAAGCCCCGTAATCGACCGTCCCGAGCCGGAGCCAATACCATTGGCATTAAACGAAATTGCAAAGGCCGGACGACGTGCTTTTTCTTTGAGCCGTGAAGCCAGAAGCCCGACAATACCGGGATGCCAGCGGTCACTTGCCGTCACGATCACAGATGCGCCAGCTCCACCCGAAAGCTCAAGCGATGCTTCTGCTTCTGCTTCAATCAGCATTTCAGCTTCCATCGCCTGCCGCTCCTGATTGAGACGGTCGAGCTCAACCGCAATCGGATCAGCGGCAGTGGAATCATCCAGTGTCAGCAAGCGAGCACCTAAGCCTGCATCACCAATGCGCCCACCAGCGTTGATAGGTGGACCAATCAGATAACCGAGATGGAAAACATTAAGCGGTTCGCCAATACGCGCAACACGACCCAGTGCTGCAAGTCCTGCATTGCTCTGACTACGCGCAACGAGCAAACCTTTGACGACAAAGGCGCGATTTACACCTTTGAGCGGCACCACGTCGCAAACAGTTGCAAGTGCAACCAGATCGAGGAGCGAAAGCAAATCAGGCCCAGCCCCTTTGCCCCGCTCACGCAGAACTTTTGTCACCTGAACAAGCGTCAGAAAAACAACGCCCGCCGCACATAAATGCTCTTGCTGCGAAATATCGTCTTCGCGATTCGGATTGACGATTGCCACCGCATCGTCAGGCAGATCGCCGCCGACCTGATGGTGATCAAGCACGACAACATCAGCACCCGCTTCTTTTGCAGCCGTAATCGATGGCGCGCTGTTGGTGCCGCAGTCTACCGTCACGATAAGCGACGCGCCCTTTGCAACCAATTCACGCATGGCATCAGGGTTGGGGCCGTAGCCCTCAAAAATACGATCCGGAATATAGATCGAATGGGTAAGGCCATAGTGCTTCAAAAATCGCGCCATCAATGCGGACGAACATGCACCATCCACATCATAGTCGCCAAAAATCGCAACGGTTTCGCGCCGCATAATGGCATCTGCAATCCGGTTTGCGGCTTTATCCATATCGGTCAGCATAGCCGGATCGGGCATTAGATTGCGCAGGCTAGGATCAATAAATTCCGGCGCACCTTCAACGCTGACGCCGCGCCCCGCGAGCACGCGCGAAACGAGATCGGAAATGCCGTGATGCTGCGCAATCGCAAGCGCTGTATTGGCCTCACGCGGGCCGAGCCGGTCCATCCATTTTTGGCCGGTGACAGATTTGCGGATACCAAGAAAAAAGCGTTCTGTTGTCATGGTTTCTTAAAGACACAAAAGGCGGCATTTTTGCAATGCCGCCGTTCGATCATAAGTCGGGAACCAGAAGAGATTTCGGTTATGGCGTACCGAACATGGTGGAGTTCGAGAACCGGAGCGGAATGTACTTATGGGTACATGAGCACCGGAAGCGTAGAACAACGCCATTTGCAGGCAGCCAGAGCCTAAATATCGATGGTTCTAAAATTTAGACAGATCCTGATGTCTCGCCTTAATTTCACGAACCGTTTGTGAGCTTGAACGCATGACGATTGTGTGAGTCTGGATATAATCGCGGGCAAACTTAACGCCTGAAAGCATATTGCCATCGGTCACGCCCGTTGCAGCGAACAGCACGTCCCCCTTGGCCATTTCTTCCATGGTGTAGATTTTCTTCGGGTCAGAAATGCCCATCTTTGTGGCCCGTGCGATCTTTTCATCGGAGTTGAGCTGCAAGCGCCCCTGCATCTGACCACCAATGCAGCGCAACGCGGCAGCAGCCAGCACACCTTCCGGCGCACCACCGATACCGATATAAATATCGATGCCGGTTTCGTCCGGATTGGTCGTGTGCATCACACCCGCAACGTCACCGTCACCGATAAGGCGAATGGAAGCTCCTGTCGCACGCACTTCTTCGATCAGGCGCGCATGACGTGGGCGATCCATGATACAGGCCGTAATTTCATGCGGCTGAACGCCTTTTGCTTTCGCAATAGCGTGGATATTATCAGTGGCTGTCGCGTCGAGATCGACAACGCCTTTCGGATAGCCCGGTCCAACTGCAATCTTTTCCATGTAAACGTCGGGCGCGTAGAGCAGATTGCCCTTCTCAGCAATAGCGATCACCGCCAACGAGTTCGGCAGGTTCTTGGCGCAGATCGTGGTGCCTTCCAGCGGATCTAGCGCGATATCGACATCCGGTCCCTGCTTAGTGCCAACTTCTTCGCCGATATAAAGCATCGGCGCTTCATCGCGTTCGCCTTCACCGATAACCACCGTTCCGGCAATCGGCAAACGATTGAGTTCCTGACGCATGGCATCAACAGCGGCCTGGTCAGCGGCCATTTCATCGCCACGTCCACGCAGACGCGCGGCCGCAACTGCTGCACGTTCGGCAACACGAACCAGCTCAAGCGTCAGAATACGATCAAGTCCCTGCGCTGGTCGTTGCGGTTGCTGTTCTGAAGTCTTGGCCATGTGAACAAAGTCCTGAATTCATTTGAAATGTGTTTCGCCATCTATAGCGACATTGTGCAAATGTTTTGTCAAAGTCCCAGCGGACCTGCAAGGGAAAGAGCGGTAAAAACATTTTCCGCTCTAACTCTTAATCGATTTAGCGCAAAAGGCCCGATATTTCAGCCGGTCGCACCGTCGAAGAAAGCCTCGGGACTTTCCACTTCGATCAGCTTTTTTCCATCAATAACCCAGAAACGATTGCCAATATTGCGCACGAAACTGCGATCATGCGAAACAATCAGGCTAGCGGTTTCATCGCTTAGCAGCTCTGCTTCCAACGCTTCCTGCCCGTCAATGTCGAGATGATTGGTCGGCTCATCAAGAATGTAGAAGTTTGGCTTTGTCAGTCTCAGAACCAGCATAGCAAGGCGTGCCTTTTGCCCGCCCGAAAGCCGCGACAAGGGCTTCGCCTGCATATCCAGCGTCATACCAGCACCAGCCAACAATGACCGTGCGCGCTGGTCGCCAACGTCAAAACGCTTCATGATCGTTTCAAAAGGCGTCCAGTCACCATTCAACTCAGACAAAGCCTGATCGCTATAGCCCAGCACAAGCGACGGTGTGGCTTTAATGCCCGCAAGCGATTGTTCCGGTTGAACTATAGCTTCCCGAACCAGTGTGAGAATCCGTGTCTTGCCGGTTCCGTTCGCGCCAAGCAGTACGATTCTATCACCCGGATTGATCCAAAGCTGGCCGGTATTATAGAGAGCCCGACCGTCAGGCGTCGCAATCTCGGCCAGATCAATCACGATCAGCGCTTTGGCATGGCTACCTCGCCCATCAAGCTTGATCTTGCCAGCAGAGCGCTCAACATGCGCTGCTTTCGCACTCTCCTCGATTTTCTCGGCTCTTGCACGCAATTGCTTGGTTTTCACAACCAGCAAATCACTGCCCGAATTGATACCAATATTGTTGAGCTTCGCGGCCTGTCTGCGCAATTGCTGGACAGTTTTCCTGTCCTTTTCAAACTGGCGGGCGTCAGCCGCGTCAATCTCGTCAAGCGCCACACGCGCTTGGCTATAGGGCAAGGCAAAGACGAACGACTTATCCGCACGCAGAAAAAGCGTGCGTTTCGTGACTTCATCGAGAAAAGCACGATCATGGCTGCATACGATTACGGCTACTGAACGCGGAAGCGCATCAAGCCAGTTTTCCAGCAAATGCACTTTTTCAAGATCAAGGTGATTGGTCGGCTCGTCCAATAGAAGCATATCAGGTTCAGAAACCCATGTACGCGCCAGAAGCGCAAGCCGCTGCCAGCCGCCGCTCAACTGCCGAACAGCGAGGCCACGCAATTCAGCCGGAACATTCAGGTCATCAAGCACGATGTCAGCGCGCCAGCTTTCATAGTCGCGCGCATCTTCATCCAGTCCGCTGAGGACCAAATCGTAAAAAGAGAGGTCCATCAGATCAGCGGAAACATATTGGCTGACATAACCAATTTTCAGCCCACGCGAGCGCGTGATCGTACCGCTGGTCGGCTCACCCTCCCCGACAATCAATCGTAAAAGACTGGTCTTTCCACGACCATTAGCGGCAACAATACCCAAACGTTCGCCCTCATCCACGACAAAATCAAGGTTAGAGAACAAGGTCTGATGAAGGGTAAGCGAAAGATTCTGAACAGAAATAAGAGACATGGCAATAGGCCCAATTTGGCCAAGCACTGACGAGCAGTTCTCAAACAGCTTCAATCAACGTGCTTGCAAATTTTCGGCTACAGCAAATAAAGCTGAGCCTTCAGAAAAGGCAGAAAAAGACTGTTGTTTAAGTCTTAATCGGCCCTGCACAATTTACTGTTGCAGGGCAAAATCAGGGCCATACTGACGATGACGGTCATGACGCGTCACATACATATTACAGCCCTCCTTTTCCATTGTGTCTCTCTATCGGACTATTCCGATGCGTACTTCTTAGCAAAAACGCTGCCGCGCATCAAGAGCGGCAGCTTTAGCCAGCAATCAGCCAGCGCGTTCGATGCGGATCATCTGCGGCTTGTTGACCAGATGATCATCCTTGAAAATCGCCTCAAGTGCTTTTTTAACAGCAGATTCGGTCGTTTCATGGGTAACAAGAATGACTGTCTTGATACCATCGCTGACATCGCTATCCATCAGCGGGCGCTGAACAATCGACTCAAGCGAAATGTCATTTTCGGCCATACGCTTTGCGATAGCGGCAAAGGCACCAATACGATCATAAACCGTCAGACGGATGAAGTAGCCGCCAGCATGCTTGCGCATTTTAGCGCGCTTATATGGCTGCAAGGCTTTCGCAGGCGTGCCAAAAACCGGACCATGCTGGAAGCCGGGACGGCTCTTGGCAATGTCAGCAATATCGCCAATCACGGCCGAAGCAGTGGCATTACCACCGGCACCCGGACCGGAAAGCAGTAGTTCACCCAAAAGATCGGTTTCAATCGCAACAGCGTTGGTCACACCATGCACCTGCGCGATAACCGACGATGTTGGCACCATTGTTGGATGCACGCGCTGTTCAATGCCGGTATCAGTCTTCTGTGCAACGCCCAGCAGCTTAATACGATAACCAAGCTCATCAGCAGCGCGAATATCGGCAAGCGAAATATTGCTGATGCCTTCGAGATAAATATCATCGGCAGCAATCTGCGTACCGAATGCAAGGCTTGTCAGCAGCGCAAGCTTGTGCGCCGTGTCGTTGCCTTCAATATCGAAAGTCGGATCGGCTTCGGCATAGCCAAGGCGCTGTGCATCTGCGAGACAATCCTCAAACGAAATGCCCTCTTCCCACATCCGGGTCAGGATATAGTTACAGGTGCCGTTCATAATGCCGTAAACGCGCGAAACCGTGTTGCCGGTCAATGATTCACGCATCGCCTTAATGACTGGAATACCGCCTGCAACGGCTGCTTCAAAGTTAAGAAGCACACCTTTTTCTTCGGCAATCTTGGCAAGCGAGACGCCGTGCTTCGCAAGAAGCGCCTTATTGGCAGTCACAACATGATGACCTGCGCGCAATGCAGCTTCAACAGCCAATTTGGCCGGACCTTCATCGCCACCGATCAACTCAACAAAAACATCAATATTGGCACTTTTCGCCAGCTCGACAGAATCGTCAAACCATTCGATGCCAGAAAGATCGACACCGCGATCACGACTGCGGTCACGAGCGCTCACCGCTGTGACAACAACCTGCTTGCCGCATTGACGAGTGAGCATTTCGGCCTTGTCACGTAGAATACGCAACACCGAAGCACCAACGGTGCCCAGTCCGGCAACGCCGATCCGCAATGCATCACTCATTGTTCTGTCTTTCTGAATTGTTGAATTTGTATGTGGTGGGAAACAAGGGCCGACCAAAAGGCGGCCCTCGCTTTATCTTAAAGGCTGTTAACGGCGGCCTTCAAGCGGAATGATATTCTGCACATTCTCATCCTTAGCGGACAGGAAGCGCTTGATGTTGCGAGCAGCTTGACGGATGCGATGTTCGTTTTCAACCAGTGCGATACGAACATATTCATCGCCATGCTCACCAAAGCCTACGCCCGGAGCAACAGCGACGTCGGCCATTTCAACCAGCAGCTTGGAGAACTCAAGCGAACCCAACGCGCGGAAGCGCTCTGGAATCGGAACCCATGCGAACATGGTCGCCGCTGGTGGTGGAACATCCCAGCCTGCACGGCCAAAGCTGTCGACGAGCACATCGCGACGCTGCTTATAGACGTTACGGACATAAGCAATGTCCGAGCCATCGCCATTGAGCGCTGCGGTTGCTGCAACCTGAATAGGCGTGAACGCACCGTAGTCCAGATAGGATTTAACGCGCGTCAGTGCTGCAATCAGGCGTTCATTGCCGACCGCAAAGCCCATACGCCAACCCGGCATCGAGAATGTCTTCGACATCGAGGTGAATTCAACAGCAACATCCATAGCACCCGGCACTTCAAGAACCGATGGCGGAGGGTTGTTATCGTCGAAATAGATTTCCGAATAGGCCAGATCAGAAAGAATGATCAGATCATTCTTACGCGCGAAATCGACCACATCCTTGTAGAAATCAAGGGTCGCGACATAAGCCGTCGGGTTGGACGGGAAGTTCAAGATCAGCGCAAGTGGCTTTGGAATGGAATGCTTGACTGCACGATCCAGTGCACGAATGAATTCTTCATCCGGCTTTGCAGGGATCGAGCGGATCACGCCACCCGACATGATGAAGCCGAACGAATGAATTGGATAGGTTGGATCCGGGCAAAGCACGACATCGCCAGGCGCAGTGATTGCCTGTGCCATATTGGCGAAGCCTTCCTTAGAGCCAAGCGTAGCCACAACCTGCGTATCGGGGTTGAGCTTCACGCCGAAACGGCGCGCATAATATTGTGCCTGCGCACGACGAAGACCGGGAATACCTTTTGACGAGGAATAACGATGCGCGCGCGGATCCTGTACCGCTTCGCAAAGCTTATCGACAATGTTCTTCGGTGTTGGCAGATCAGGATTGCCCATTCCGAGATCAATGATGTCGGCTCCGCCCGCTCGCGCCGATGCCTTCAGGCGGTTAACCTGTTCAAAGACATAAGGTGGCAAACGACGGACTTTATGAAATTCTTCCGACATGATCCTGTTCCAGAAGGGAGTTGAATGAAACGGCGCGCATGCGCCGCGTTTGGAGCTATACACCTGTTATCGAATCGGGTCGAGACTTGTTACAGTTCTGCGACGAAGCTTTTATTGACGAAAAGCTTCTTATTCCCCGGCTTCGATCTGCTTCAGTGTAGCGGCGGCTTCATCCTGCGCTTGCTTGCGCAATGCGGCGGCTTGAGCAGGAGTGAGCGTACTTGCGGACGAGCGTGTGGCCGCCAGTCGCGTGCGATCGGAATCAAGACCAGACATCATCTGCGCCTTTTCTTCCGGCGTAATCTGGACTGTGGCGGCTTTCGGCATACGTCCAAAGGTCGGATAGGTATCGGTGCGCTTCGCACCTTCCTGCGGCGTACCCTGAAATTCAGGACCGCCAGCACAACCCGCGAGAAGCGCCACGGCTGTTGCTGCCAGCATGATATTGGCAAACGTCCGCGTGCTCTTGGTCATATGTCGGGTTCCAATCCTGATGTTCTGCACTAATGTCTGTTCTTGCGAAATCTATAACTCGCCCGACGCAGATAATATATCGGAAAGTGGATAGCACCAACTCGCTACGTCATGTCAACAACCGAGTTGCGATCCGGCACAATCCGGCCACTTCAAAAGCACGCTCAACAACAAGTATAACCAAAAGTTACAATTAGTAATATTGCGTTATTTTTACGTAAAACAAAATTGAAATGCGATTTATTCAAACACTGATCGCTTTCAATAGTTGCGTTTGGCAGTTAAAAACCCTAAAAATTGGTTACAACTTATCATTCGATAATTTGTCTACTCATGCTTTAGGCCGACTGCATTCACGATGCATCCGTAATAAAGCACTGAAAAAATTGAACTATCTAAGCTGGCCTTCATTGCCGGTTTTTGTGAGTAAAGCTGCTTGAAAATGCTTTAGCGCGACTCACATGGGGAAGCCGATCTCCCCAAACCAAACGAGATCAGGATTTTTCCGGCTCGTTAAAATGGTCAAGCCCATTTGTGTGGGACATCGAGCTGGAGCAGATATTGAAATTCGCAGTAGCAACGCACACGACAACAAGAAGACTACTTTCTGGTAGCGTAGCCTTGCTCGCGCTCGTTCTTACATCTTGCACATCGACCAGTAATGGCACCTCATCATTACAAATGACGAATGACCCGGATGGTTCCGTCATTGCGGAAACTCTTCAAAGCGCGGCCGACCAAACGGTAGCAGCTGAAACCGCCAAAGAATCAACAAAGCCAGCGGCGGCTGAAAAAACAGCTCCCGCTGAAAATACAAAAACAAATCCAACAGCGACTGCATCTGCAGAAGGCGCACCGAAACAGGAAGCGCCTGTTCAGGTTGCAGCCCTCGCCTCAGAGACAAAATCCAGTTCATTGTTTGGTATGTTTGGCAAAAAGCCAGTTGAAGCTGCTCCTGAAGCACCAGAGCAAGCGGCGGAAACTCAAAAGCCTGAAGAACAAGCCACGACAGCAGCGCCTCAATCAAAGCCTGAACCGGAAGCCGCCCCGGCAACCGAAGCTGCTAAACCCGTTGAGCCGGAAAAGCCGACGCAGGTTACGTCGCTTTTCGGCTCAGCGAAGAACGCAAATGCTTATGTCGCTCCACAGCGCCCAGCAACAGCTGGTCAGGGAAGCATTGCTCGTCTCTTCAATGAGGAAGGCGCGAATGGGCAAAGCAAAGCAGAAAACAAGAAACTTGCTGTTGTGCGTCCAACAAAAAAATCTACGCAAGAATATAATTATGCCCTTCCCGGTGTGCGCGCCAATGGCGGCTTTGAAATCAAGCATCGCAAAAGCATTTATGATGACAGCGACATCGATGCGAACGAATATGACGATTACGCATCCGTACAGCTTGCGTCCGCCCCTGGTCTGGCGCGCCTAGCGCCCAATGGCCTGAAAGTTCAGCGCGAGACTGTCGATGTCGCCTGCCTGAAGCCTCAACTCGTTTCCATGCTGAAGACTATGGAACGGCACTTCCGCAAACCAGTCATGGTCACTTCTGGCTACCGTAGCCCGTCTTACAACCGCAAAGTGAATGGCGCCCGCAAATCACTGCATATGATTTGTGCCGCGGCTGATATTCAAATCGACGGCGTGTCGAAACATGAGATTGCACGCTACGCTCGCAACATGTCCAATCGCGGTGGCGTTGGTACCTATTGCCATACAACCTCAGTACATGTGGATATCGGGCCAGAGCGCGACTGGAACTGGAGCTGCAAGCGATAGACAAGACAAAAGCCGGGTCATATTGCCCGGCTTTTTTTGTTGTGTTTCAGTCAGATAGCTCTTTTATCCACAAGGCACACACCCCGAAAATTAGCCTTGAATGATATTTTTATGAAAAAGTCGAATTAAGGGCTTGCGAGTCACAATCTTCCTGCATATAAGCCCACTCACACCAGCAACAGGCGCCCATCGTCTAGCGGTTAGGACAGCGCCCTTTCACGGCGCAGACAGGGGTTCGATTCCCCTTGGGCGTACCACTTGCTGGTTTTTCTTTTTCCAGACAAATGATCGATCTACTCAAAGCGACTTGTCGCAAGCGAGTTTTGCTGCGCAAGCATGACTTCAGCTTGCTGCTCTATCTCATTGTTTTCAAAAGCGACCCGCATAAAAATCTCTAAATAAAATTTTCTTGGATTTTTTCTAAAAAGGACTTGCGCATCGGAAATTTCCTGCATATAAGCCCACTCACACCAGCAACAGGCGCCCATCGTCTAGCGGTTAGGACAGCGCCCTTTCACGGCGCAGACAGGGGTTCGATTCCCCTTGGGCGTACCACTTGCTGGTTTTTTTATTCTCCCGAAAAGTTGATATATTGCTGAGTGACATTCCTCAGATAGCAATGCTAGGCACTGTCCATAAAACTTGAGATTGGACAGCAAGATTATGGCTAAAACGACCGCTATCGTACCAACTGCCCACGCCAGCCGTTATTTGCAGCAGCTCTGCAAACATTGGGCACATAAATTTTCCATCGAATTCACACCCGAGCACGGGCGAATTGATCTCGGTGAGAATCGCATCGTTATTCTTGATGCAGATTCGGAAAAACTCATAGCAACCGTTGAGGCTCCACAAGAGGCTCTGTCACAGATGGAAGACGTTGTAGCAAGTCACATCATACGCTTTGCATTCCGTGAAGAATTGGCTTTCAACTGGGTAAAAGAATAGCCCTTATTGGCTCTCACAATTTGCCCGCAAAATGCCGCGAATAAACATTTTCGCATCATATTGCGGGCTAAATTAAGCGTGAAGTTTCCACCAGTTCAAAAGCAATTTGGTGGCAACCGTGATTACCAGCGAAACTAAAACAACACTCACCCTACTCGGCGCCGGTCTTATCGCAGCTATGCTCGTGCTTAGCGCGGATATGCGTTGGGCAGATATTTTCACGTCCCTCTTCTAAAGCTACAGGCGCTTGCATCAGAGCATACATCCGCCTAAACCGGACCATGCTTTTCAACCCTCCTCTTGTGACAGGCCGCCTTGAGCGCCGCTATAAACGCTTTTTGGCCGATGTTACGCTCGACGACGGACAGTTTATAACGGCTTCCGTTCCCAACACAGGTTCAATGCTCGGTCTCACAACGCCGGGCTCTCGCGTTTGGTTGAGCGTTTCGGATGCCCCCCACCGGAAATATCGGCACACTCTGCAAATTGTCGAAGCAGACAATACACTTGTCGGGATTAATACGGGCCTGCCAAATAGAATCGCCGAAGAAGCCATTCTTGCAGGCATGATTCCAGACTTGAAGAATTACCGCCTTCTCAAGCGCGAACAAAAATACGGAAAAAACTCACGCATCGACATATTGCTTGATGAAGGTGAACAGCCACGCGCTTATGTGGAAGTGAAAAACGTTCACTTCATCCGCACCCCTTGCCTTGCCGAATTTCCCGACACAGTGACTGCGCGCGGTGCAAAACACCTTGATGAGCTCGTAGATGTCGTATCTGCTGGCTATCGGGGCGTGATGGTGTTTATTATCCAGCGAAACGATTGCGACAGATTCAGCATCTCAGGCGATCTTGATCCGACTTATGCGCGCGCATTTGACCGCGCACGCGCAGCCGGGGTTGAGGCGTGGGCTATTCGATGCCACATAACAGAAAACGGCATCAGTGCTGAAACAGTCGTGCCTATAGAATATTAGAAAGACGGACCGAGATGGTGACTTATATCGAAGCAACGAGCGCGCCGATGAAATATACCGGGCAGATCAGGCTTTATGGCCCAGACGCCTTTGAGGGCATGCGCAAAGTCTGCAATCTTACCGCTCGTTGCCTTGATGCGTTGAATGACATTGTAAAGCCTGGCGTCACCACCAATGAAATCGACCGGTTCGTTTTTGAATTCGGCATGGATAATGGCGCTTTTCCAGCGACGCTAAACTATCGCGGCTACACAAAGTCCACCTGTACATCGATCAACCACGTCGTTTGCCACGGTATTCCAGATGACAAGCCTCTGCGGGATGGCGATATCGTCAATATCGACGTGACCTATTTGCTCGATGGCTGGCATGGCGACTCAAGCCGCATGTATGCGGTTGGTGAAATTAAGCGTGCAGCAGAACGCCTTCTTGAAGTGACCTATGAAAGCTTGCTGCGTGGCATTGAAGTTGTAAAGCCCGGCGTGAAAACGGGTGCCATTGGTGCTGCCATTCAGACCTATGCAGAGGGCGAACGCTGCTCAGTGGTACGCGATTTTTGCGGCCATGGCGTTGGTCAACTTTTCCACGATGCACCCAATATTCTGCATTACGGTACAGTCAACGAAGGCGTTGAAATCAAAGAAGGCATGATCTTCACGATTGAGCCGATGATTAATCTTGGCAAGCCCGGCGTTAAGGTTCTTTCGGATGGCTGGACGGCCGTTACGCGCGACCGCTCTCTGACTGCGCAATATGAGCATACCGTTGGCGTTACCAAAGACGGCTGCGAAATCTTTACGCTTTCACCGAAAAACGTTTTCGGTCCACCATCCATGCGGTAAGCTAGCTTAAAATTGTCGACTGTTTCTGCGGGGGTTTAAACAGAATGGCACCAAAAGACAAAAGTCCGGGAGGTTTCGACTTTCCCGGCTTCAACGAGGGCATACGCGTTCAGGCCTCCCTCGAAAAGCCACATCATCTGGGCCACAGAGATCGGCTACGACTGCGCTTCAAGACAGCACCGGACGCACTCTGGACTTGCCCTTATTTAGTGGAGAGGTTCTGTCACTAATTTGCGGTTTATCATCTCGAACT
>NZ_JAMJWE010000003.1 GCF_023554105.1 Brucella sp. 21LCYQ03 | reverse complement strand
AAAACCGCTCATGCCGACAATCATGCCATCTTTTATCAGGCTTGCTGCTTCTTCCGCAGTGATAATCTTATCATGCAGAGATGTGTTCCTGATACGAGCTTCCAACATGTTTTTACCTTCCTTGCAGACCAGCCCAAAAGCTGGAAACAACGCTCTCCGTGCTTGGATATTCACACTGGCATTCGGAGTCGGCGCATAGAGGTAATAGCCTAAGCAGCCAGCTATTACACGCATGCTTTCGTCTTAGATCAACTCACAGCAGCTATATCAAAATACACCAGCCGAAAAATGATTTTAATCAACACGAACGAGTTCCAAAGCAAATGAAAACAAAGTAGGAATAGAGCGTTGGCACCGTCCTTCTCATAAAAACAATGAAGCGCATTTCTTTCAGCAGCACCGTCTGTCTGAAGGCTAGGCCTTCGCAAACAGAGGTTATGCGATGAACAATGTCGCTAATCAGAATGTCGGTTTCGGACGAATTGCTGTTATGATTCCCGTTAAAGATATGGATCGGGCCTGCAATTTTTACATGAATATGCTGGGCTTTGAAAAAGTGTTTGAGAACGGAAATCCAGTGGGTTTCATGATCCTGCGCCGCGAGAACGGCGAATTGCATCTATCGCTGCAAAAAGAGCATAAGGCGGCAAATTTTAACATTGCTCATATGCTGGTAGATAATGTCGACGCTCTGCACACAATATGTAAGCAAAGTGGAATGCGGATCATAAAAGGCTTACAGGATAAGGACTATGGATTGCGGGCTTTTGTCTTTGAAGACCCGGATGGCAATCGCATTGATGTAGGTCAGAAAATTTAAAGCTACACAGAAACCGGATAAGCAATGCTTATCCGGTTTTATTTTGATGATGGAGAGCTTTCCAGTGCGTCAGCTCTCTATTCCACGGCAAGTCGCACTTCAAACTAGAATGCACCCGGCTACAACAAATGATCGCATAATCTATCTTATGGAACCAAACTGTATTAGCCGTCCTAAGGTCAGCTGCGTTTGGCGATATAAAGATGTCCGGGCACTGGCGAACCTTGCTCGCTGCGAACAACAATGTCTTCGCAGCGGATGCATTCCATACCGTGCTTAGATAAGAGCGAATGTACATATGTCTGAGCATGCGCAAAGCGCTGATAATCGCCGACCATGAAATTACGTCCGGAAAATCGCTCATCAGGCTGTGTTTCGCTTGAGAAACTGAAGTAGCCGCTTGGTGTCAAATGCGCCGACACGCCAGCGAAAAATTGCTCAAGATCACCCATGTAAGGAAGCACGTCTGTGGCGACGATCAGATCCCAGGCGTCCTCCTTGGTCTCTTCAAGAAAGCGTACAGCTTCGCCCACAAACAGTGCATCATAATCACCTTTTTCATAGGCGACTTCGATCATGTTTTCGGAGATATCAACGCCGGTTTTATGGTCAGCCATATCGTCCAGCGCATCAGCTGAAAGACCTGTTCCACAGCCGAGATCAAGCATTCTCTCAGCCTGAAATTCTTCATCCATTTCGAGAAGCATTTCACGCAGTTGCAACGGCACATCGTAGCCGAGCTGATCGACAAGAATTGTGTCGAACATTTCAGCGTGTTGATCAAACAACGTCGATACATACGCATCCGGTGCTTTTGGCGGAACAGCGCCACGTCCCATGCTGGCGAGACGCACAGCAGCGCCTCCGTGATCCTCGGGATCGATTTCAAGAACGGCCTGATAAGCCAGCGCGGCAGCATCCAAATCGCCAGCTTTTTCCAGCGCAAGTGCCTGATTGTAAGCTTCTGCTAAAGCTTCCTGATCAAATGACTCTGTATCAGTGGATTTGCCATTCTGCTCGGACATATGCATTGCCTTTTCTTGAGACCTCCTGCCCTCCTAACCTTATAACGCTTTGACAGCAAGAACAGTTCTATTCTGCTGCCGACGTTACCGTGTTGGATGCCGGTTTATGATCAGCAAGTTTTCGCGCTATAACGGCACAAGCCATAAGCTGTATTTGATGAAACAGCATCAGCGGCAATACGATGCTGCCCACATCAGCGCCGATGAAGATAGCGCTCGCCATCGGAGCGCCACTAGCAAGGCTTTTCTTGGAGCCGCAGAACATGATCGTAATCCTGTCGGCACGATTAAATCCAAGCCATTTACTGCCATACCAGGTGGCCAGCATGACGATCACCAGAAGCAGGATATTGACGCCGATCATCACGCTAAGGTCGTTCCATGAAACCTTGTGCCACAAGCCTTCAACAACCGCTTCACTGAACGCGAGATAAACAACCATCAGGATCGAACCGCGATCAACAAGGCCCAGCGACTTGCCATGACGACGCATAAAATTGCCGATCCATGGCTGAAGAATCTGGCCAAGCACAAACGGCGCGAGCAATTGCAGCAAGATAGATTCAAGTGCATCGACGGAAATTCCACCGCCGCCCTTAACAGCAAACAACAGGCCCACGAGCAAAGGCGTTAAAAACATGCCGAAAATGTTGGATGCGGATGCTGAAACAATGGCCGCTGATACGTTACCGCCAGCCATCGACGTGAAAGCAATCGACGATTGCACAGTCGATGGCAGAACGCAGAGATAGAGAATGCCGAGATAGAATGGCGATTGCGACAGTCCAGGAATGGTCCAGCCGGCAACCAAGCCGAGTATAGGAAACAGAATAAATGTAGAGCTTGCGACGGCCAGATGCAGACGCCAATGCGTGATGCCAGCAACGACAGCTTCACGCGATAGACGCGCACCATGAAGGAAGAACAGAAGACCAACTGCGATTTTGGTCGCTATGCCAAACCACTCAGCAAAATCTCCCTGCACTGGAATAAATGACGCAAGCACAATGGTTGCAATCAACATACAGGTGAATTTGTCCGGTAGGAAACGCATTATCTCGATAGTCCTTAATAAGCTCGCGTAGAACCTTCAGGCCGCAAGCTGGTCAGCTCTCTCCCCTGTTGTAATAGTCCAATCAGACTTTGGTACAATACTAAAGGATAGGCTAAGCAGCTGATCAGTTCACATTTGCGGGAAGCTGAGCATCATCAGTCTGGTTCGTATCCATTCGGATTTTTGGACTGCCAGTTCCACATATCCCTGCACATTTCGCGCAAATCCTTCTGCGCAGTCCAGCCTAGAAAATCGCGTGCAAATGCCGGATCGGCATAGCATTCGGCCACATCACCCGGGCGACGAGGGGCAATTTCATATTTGATTTCTCGGTTAGAGACATGCTCAAAAGCCTTGACCACATCGAACACGCTATAGCCCTGCCCGGTTCCCAAATTAACTGAGAAGCACTGTGGTTCATCAAGTTTTTTCAGTGCTTTAAGATGACCAGCCGCAAGATCAACGACATGGATATAATCACGAACGCCAGTTCCGTCTGGTGTCGCATAATCATTGCCCCAAACATTGAGTTTTTCGCGGCGGCCTGTCGCGACTTGCGCAATAATTGGCATCAGATTGTTGGGAATACCCTTTGGGTCTTCGCCAATCAGACCACTTTCATGGGCACCAACCGGATTGAAATAACGCAAAATCGCAATCTTCCAGCTGTTATCGCTGTTATAGAGATCGCGCAGCATATCTTCGACCACAAGCTTTGTGCGGCCATAGGGATTGGTCGCAGAAAGTGACTGATCTTCGGTAATCGGCAGCTTTTGCGGATCGCCATAAACAGTCGCTGACGAACTGAAAACGAGGGTCTTTACGCCGGTCGATTCCATCGCCTGTAAAAGACGCAAAGTACCCAGCACGTTGCAGTCGTAATAATGCAGTGGCTTTTCACCCGACTCGCCAACGGCTTTCAGCCCAGCAAAATGGATGACTGCCGAGCATTTGTGCCGTGTGATGATCTTTTCTAGCAAGGCACGATCACGGATATCTCCCGGCTCGCGGATCGGTGCACGCTCTGTGATTTTCTCCACCCGATGAAGCGATTCCGGACTACTGTTCTCAAAATTGTCGACTACAACAACTTCGTGACCCGCTTCAATCAACTGAACGCATGTATGCGAACCAATATATCCAGCACCACCTGTGACAAGAATCGTCATTATTTAAATACCTGCTTGTTGAACATGGCACACCAATGTGCGATCCCATGGGCGTTTAGCTTTGGACTATGCAAAAACCGTGACCGACTGCAACCCAAACCATTTGATTCTTGCAGCTTGTACCAACAATGCGACATCAATTCTTACGGAGTGAAGATGGAACCCTCGCAAAATATTGACCGTCTTCTCGAAATCATGGTTGCGCTGCGTGATCCTAAAACAGGCTGTCCTTGGGATGTAGAGCAGACATCGGAATCTATTGCGCCCTATACGCTCGAAGAAGTCTATGAAGTGCTCGATGCCATTGAGCGCGATGATATGGATGATTTTCGCGAAGAACTGGGCGATCTGCTGTTACAGGTCGTTTTCCATGCACGCATGGCAGAAGAAGACGGCAAGTTCGGTTTCGGCGATGTCGTGGAAGCCATCACCCGCAAGATGATCCGCCGCCACCCGCATGTTTTTGGTGATGCAGAAGCCAGAAATGCCGGCATGGCAAAGGGTTCATGGAACCGCATCAAGGCAGAGGAAAAAGCCGAGCGTGCAGAGCGCCGTGCAAAGCTTGGTTTGGAAACAG
Source organism: Brucella sp. 21LCYQ03 (assembly GCF_023554105.1). GTDB lineage: Bacteria > Pseudomonadota > Alphaproteobacteria > Rhizobiales > Rhizobiaceae > Brucella. The sequence goes on along the minus strand of NZ_JAMJWE010000003.1, from coordinate 331,059 downwards.
TTGAGAAAACGCGATATCTTGATGATATTCCAAATGCTTTCCCTGCCCTGCTGCGTGCTCTTAAACTCCAGCAAAAGGCCGCCAAGGTAGGTTTCGACTGGTCAGAGGCAGCCCCAATCTTCGATAAGATTGCTGAAGAAACAGCTGAACTTAAAGAAGCAATGGCCGCTAGCGACAAGGCGCATATCGCAGAGGAATATGGCGATCTGCTTTTCGCAATGGTCAATCTTGGCCGACACCTCGAAATTGATGCAGAAACTGCGCTGATTGCGGCCAACGACAAGTTCAAACGTCGCTTCGATTTTATCGAAACATCATTGAGGAAATCGGGCAGCAGTCTTGAAGCGGCCCAACTCGAAGAAATGGAAGCGATCTGGGGCGAGGCAAAGAAAAAGGGGCTGTAAACAGCCCCTTCCCTCAAATCTTATCGTCCCATTTTGGACGAAACATCTGGTAAACCTCATCCGTCGTGGCAAAGTCCATATAACCAAGGCGTGTCACCGGCTTGGCTTTTTTGATGTCAAACAGCCCATCGGTCAGCACGCTTTCATCGATGTGAACGCCGACGACTTCGCCAATCACCATGTAATTGTCGGTCGGCCTGCCCTCTTTGTCCTGCAAACGCTTGATCTCGACCAGAACGCATTCCAGTGCCGCATAAGCCTCTTTAACAAAAGGCGCTGCAATCAGCTTGCTATGCGCAACGGTCAAACCGGCATAGTCAAATTCGCTCACGCCGCGCGGCGCATTTACTGAAGACGCATTCATCTGCTCTTTGAGATGATCGCTGACCAGACTGGCCGTAAACTCGCCCGTCTCTTCGATGAATGAAACGCTGTCTTTGAAACCGCTGGATGAAAACATGATCATCGGCGGTGTGTCGCTGACCACATTGAAGAATGAGTACGGTGAAAGGTTCAGCGCACCATCTTTCGACCGCGTACCAATCCAACCAATAGGACGCGGTGCAACGATTGCCTTGAATGGATTATGAGGAAGATTATGACCAGATGAAGGTTCATAAAACATCAGCGTTTTCCGTCACTTATAACTAATTTTAGAGGAGAACGATTAAGATACCCATGGCCCGCTGTAATCAGAAACAATCTTATCCATATCCGCACGCGGACGTTCTGGCATTTTGTTTGCAGCCGTGCCGATGTGGATAAATCCGGCAACACGCTCTTCTGGTGCAAGTCCCAGATAGGCGCGGGCTGGCGCATCATCGGAATACCAGTTGGTAATCCAGTTGGTCGCATAATCAAGCGCATTGGCTGCGGTGCAGAGGTTCATGGCGACAGCACCGGCCGACAAAAACTGCTCCCATTCCGGGATACGTTCATGAGCAACCGGCGAAGAAACGACGCATATAACCAGTGGCGCACGCGCAAAACGTGCCCTCTCCTGATCTTTACGGCTTTCATTCAGCGGTCCTTCCCGCTCCTCCGCGCGCTTGGCGAGATATTCACCGACCTTATGACGCACATCACCGCGATAGAGAATAAAGCGCCATGGCGTCAGACGGCCATGATCAGGCACACGCGCGGCAACTTTCAGCAAATCATCCAGCTCAGCACCTTGCGGAGCAGGCTCTGAAATTGCGGAAATAGGCGTAGAACTGCGCTGCGCCAAAAATTCAAAAACCGGATGCGTCACGGGGGAAACCTCATCGCTGAAATTTGTATAAGTCACTCCAGTTTAATGTGGAGGCGGTTCCTTCTCGCCCGATAGGATCGGGGTGTAAAGTCAAAAATCTATGATGGTGTTTTTGCATAAACGTAAATTTGCGAAGGTGTCCACCAATTTAGCCTTGAATTCGCCACCCGCTTCGGTTCAAAACAACATCATGTCAGATAGTCTGGGTCCGTTTCGGGCAAACAGTGCAAAATCATCGCGCCGCAAGAAACTTGCAGCGACACTTTCGTTTGTCTTGATCGCATCGTCTGCTTTAGCGCAGGGCCCAGGTGGCCCCGGCGGTGGACAGAGTGGTGGACCGGGTGGGCCCGGCGGCGGATTTGGTGGTGGCCCGCAAGCTGGCCCCGGTGGCAGTGGTTTCAAATTACCGAGCTTTCAGCTCGAATTACCCGCACCGGCAGCAGCACCAGCAATGCAATCCCCTTCGGAAAACACTGGACCAACGCAGTCTAACAATGCGATTGGATTGCCAAATTTCCCGGATCCAAAACTGAATTTACCATCAATCAGCCCCTATGCCGACCCGACAAGTCCAGAGAATAATCCGCTGATTAAAACGAGCGAGCTCGACCTGAAGGCGCGCCTCAATCAGGATGGACCGGATATTTCTTCGGGAATCGTTTGGCGCGTATTTGCGCCGGAGGTTGGCGCAGACGGACAGCTGGCTCTGATTGCATCAGCAAAGGGTGGCAGCACAGTTTTCAACTTGCCAGAAGGCAGTTATCTCGTTCACGCTGCCTATGGGCGCGCTGGTGCGACTAAGCGCATTACCCTCAACAAAAATACGCGTCATGAGGTTATGACGCTTGATGCTGGCGGAATGAAACTGAGTGCCGTTTTGCCCGATGAAGGCAAAATCAAAAGCGATCTCGTGCGCTTCTCAATTTATGCGGATGAAGACAACAGCGACCGTTCGCTCATCGTGCCAGATGTAAAGCCCGACACAATCATCCGGTTGAATAGCGGTACTTATCACGTCGTTTCCAACTACGGCACAGCGAATGCCATTATCCGCGCGGATATTCGTGTGGAAGCAGGCAAGCTCACAGAAGCAACAGTTCAGCATCGCGCAGCCGAAGTCGTCCTCAAACTTGTTGGAAAAAAAGGCGGTGAGGCACTCGCCGACACTTCATGGTCTATCCTAAATGCCTCTGGCGACGTTGTTCGTGAAAGTGCTGGTGCTTACTCGTCCATGGTTTTGATTGAGGGCGACTATGTTGCCGTCGCAAAAAACAAAGATCGTATTTATCAGCGCGACTTCAAAGTCACCTCTGGTGCCAATGAAGAAGTTGAGGTGGTCGCAAACCGTGAGTCCGAAGCACTGACGGACGATGATGCCGCGCAAGACTAATTAAATTATATCTGAAATGAAAAGGCCCGCTTTAAGCGGGCCTTTTTTTATTATGCATTGCGCAGACGAAGCAAATCCGGTGGCGTTGCTTCTTCTGTGAGACGCGCAATCGCCTCATCCAGCGTCATCGATTCCTGATCACGTGAACCAAGACGGCGCATATTGACCGTCTTTTCTTCCGCTTCACGCATACCGCAAACGAGAATGACCGGAACCTTCTGAACCGAATGTTCACGGACCTTGTAGTTGATCTTCTCATTGCGAACGTCAGTCACGACCTGCAAGCCAGCAGCCTTGAGCTTAGCTGCTACTTCAGCAGCATAACCGTCAGCTTCAGACGTAATGGTCGCCACAACCACCTGAATCGGTGCGAACCAAAGTGGCATATGACCGGCAAAATTTTCGATCAGGATGCCTAGGAAACGTTCCATCGATCCGCAGATCGCGCGATGGATCATAACCGGCTGGGTCTTTTCCGAATTGCTGTCGATGTAGAATGCACCGAAACGCTCCGGCAGGTTGAAGTCAACCTGTGTCGTTCCGCACTGCCATTCGCGACCGATCGCATCTTTCAGCGTATATTCGAACTTTGGACCGTAGAAGGCACCTTCGCCCGGCAGAATGCCGGTCTTGATATCATCTGATTGTTCTTTGATCTGCTCAAGAACCGTCATCATCACGCTTTCAGCGCGATCCCACAATTCGTCCGAACCGACGCGCTTTTCAGGGCGGGTCGAAAGTTTGATCGTGATCTCTTTAAAGCCAAAATCCTTATAGACCGACAAAATGAGATCATTGATACGCAGGCATTCAGCAGCCATCTGTTCTTCAGTACAGAACACATGCGCGTCATCTTGTGTAAAGCCGCGAACGCGCATCAATCCATGCAAAGCACCCGAAGGTTCATAACGATGCACATTGCCGAATTCTGCAAGTTTTATAGGTAGATCGCGGTAAGACTTAAGACCATGCTTAAATATCTGAACATGACCCGGGCAGTTCATCGGCTTTAGTGCAAACACGCGGTCATCGTCGGTATCATCACCGGCAACCGTGACCTTGAACATGTTGTCGCGATACCAACCCCAGTGACCTGAAGTTTCCCAAAGCGACTTGTCCAGCACCTGTGGTGCGTTGACTTCCTGATAGCCATGGCTGTCGAGGCGACGACGCATATAGGCCACAAGCGTCTGGAACATGCGCCAGCCTTTGGCGTGCCAGAAGACAACGCCCGGACCTTCCTCCTGGAAATGGAACAGATCCATTTCGCGGCCAAGACGGCGGTGATCGCGTTTTTCGGCTTCTTCAAGCATATGAAGATAAGCGTTGAGATCGGCATCATTGGCAAATGCTGTTCCGTAAATGCGGGTCAGCATTGGATTGTTTGAATCACCGCGCCAGTAAGCGCCAGCAACCTTCATCAGCTTGAACGAGTTGCCGATCTGACCTGTGGACGCCATATGTGGCCCACGGCAAAGATCGAACCATTCGCCCTGATTGTAGATCTTGAGATCCTGACCTTCAGCAATCGCATCGACGAGCTCGACCTTATAGTTCTCGCCCTTATCGGCAAAAACCTGCTTGGCCTTTTCGCGTGACCAAATCTGCTTGGTGAACGGCTTGTTGCGCTGAATGATTTCGCGCATTTTCTTTTCAATCACCGGCAGATCATCGGGCGTGAAAGGTTCATTACGCGCAAAGTCGTAATAAAAACCATTCTCGATAACTGGACCAATCGTAACCTGTGTGCCGGGGAAAAGCTCCTGCACGGCTTCTGCAAGAACGTGTGCCGTATCATGACGGATCAGTTCGAGCGCGCGCGGGTCTTCGCGGGTCAGAATTTCAATTGCACCGGAAGCGCCAAGCGGATCGGACAGATCGCGCACGGTGCCATCTACGGCATAAGCCACGGCTTTTTTAGCGAGTGATTTGGAGATTGATTCAGCTAACTCGAAACCGGTTGTTGCGGCATCATATTCGCGCACCGATCCATCAGGAAACTGCATGGAAACATTCGACATCGTATTGTCCTTATCCAGTCCCGCCAACGATTGCGGGTGGTTAGTCATGAAACGATCCTGCTTTGAATTGGCAGAACCATCTATATGTTGCTTACACAACAGGAAATGAAGACCGGCTAATAATCTTTTTTGGCCACTACGTAAAGCAAAAGCACCGTGGCAAACTGCATCACGGTGCTTTCAGGACGTCTTATAATTCTGGCTGAAATCAGTTGCGAATAGCCAGGCACGGAACACCCTGCAATTTAAGCTGGGTACAGGTTCTTTGCGCAGCATCTGAATCTTTAAAGCCGGTAAAGCGAACGCGATAAAGCTTGCGGCCGCGCGGCGCTGTCGAAATCTCTGCTTTGGTTCCCGGCACCAAACGGTCTACGACTGGCAAATATTTCGCCTGCAACTCATCGGCACCTTTACGCGATGGCGTCATGCCGACCTGAACACGCCATGGTGACGCTGCAGGATTGACCAGAAAACCACCATCGCCCTGCTCTATTTTGGAATCATCGATCATATCCGAGACGGCATCTTCTTTTGGCTCAGGCGTCTTAATCTGCGTGACGATTGGCAGTGCATTTTCAATTGGCGCAGCAAACGCAGTCAGCTCACGTCCTGCAAATCCAGCACCTTCTGTGCCAAAGCGCGTAAGGAGCTTCGACATGCGATCATCGCGCTCGCGTGACGATCCGGCTCCGAGAACAACGCCAACAAGATGCTTGTTATTGATGATTGCAGATGAAACCAGATTATAGCCCGATACGTCAGTATATCCGGTCTTAATGCCGTCAACGCCCTGATAACGATACATCAGATTGTTATGGCCGTTAAATGGGCGACCTTTATATTCAAACGAACGCTGTGAAAATAACGCGTATTCCTGCGGAAAATCGCGACGCAGCGACATTCCAAGCACCGCCATATCGCGCGCAGTTGTCAGCTGTGGCAAATGCCCTGTCAAACCTGATGGGTTGACGAAATAGGTGCTCTTCATGCCAAGGTTGCGGGCTTTTTGCGTCATAAGGCGTCCGAAACCTGCTTCCGAACCGCCGAGATACTCACCCATAACTGTTGCAGCATCATTAGCCGATACGATAATCATGCCGTTAATAGCGTCACGAACGGAAATCGTCTCACCGGGTTTGAGATAAAGCTTCATGCGGACTTTCGCCGAAGCATTTTTTGTCACCGGCATTTGGTCGTCCCAATGGATACGACCTGTCTTCAATGCTTCAAATGCCAGATAGAGCGTCATCATTTTGGCCAGCGATGCTGGCGCGTGTTGCTCAGTTGCTCCGTCTTGTCCAACCACAACGCCCGTATCCGCATCAAATACGACCCAAGAAACATTGGCCATGGCGCTGGTTGCACAGAAAACACTGGCAGAAAGCGCAACACCGGCAATAAGCTGGGCGATGCGGGAGGACGATTTATGCATGATGGCTCGCAAGACTAGAAAACACGATGCAAATGCAGCTGAAATGCGGCGTCAAAAAGACGTTGTTTAAAACTGATTTGCGTTTCCTGATAAAACAGAATTATCATTAACGAATTCTAATCAGCGCAGAATTGATCAACAGTTTTTTTATAAAAGAATTTAATTTTTCGGTGACGAAACGCGCCAATAACGCCACGGCAAATACCACTTGAAATAAGGAATTAATTCTCTCGGCACGGGATCAAAACCGTGGGTACCCATCGGCCCACAACGCATGATCCGGAAAAGCCCCATCCAGCTGCCACTCCACAAGCCATATCGTGCTACAGATTCGTATGTATATTCGGAACAGGTTGGCATATGGCGGCACGAATTGCCGATGAAAGAGGAAAGTGTGAGCTGATATAATCGTATCAAACTCGTACCAAACACCCTGCCCGGCGTTTTGCGCCACGGATCGGTGAAGTTGCGGGTCTGACGCTTTTTGTGTGTATCGGTATCACCCACGTGATCTTTCCCGCAACCACACATCAGGCGGCCTGCACCTTTTCTTCGATTTGGCGAATACAATCGACAACCGCATCAAACGTCAAAAGCGTCGAAGCATGACGAGCCTTATATTCGCGCACTGGCTCGAAATATTTTAAATCCTCAAATCGGCCTTCGGGAGCAGGACCGTTTTCTTTCAGCATCGCGTACATCGAATCGCGCACTGCCCGCAGTTCTTCGGATGAACAGCCGATGATATTCCGTGCCATAACCGACGATGACGCCTGCCCCAATGCGCAGGCTTTTACCTCATGCGCAAAGTCGGTAACCACACCATCATGCATCTTAAGATAGACCGTGAGGGTAGAACCGCACAATTTTGAGTGAACGGTTGCGACCGCATCTGGATCCGCAATACGGCCAAGCTTTTCAATATTCCCTGCAAATTCAAGGATACGTTTATTATAAACATCGTCGATCATTGAGACGAACTTTCTGCCTTGCCGGATAAATACGTAAAATTGTCGCCCGGTTACGGTTTGAAGTTGCATTTTGCGCTCTATATAATAGGCAAGTCGCGACTGCGCCATGGTCAGATTATCACATGGTTATGAAGTCGCAGAAATTCCTGTCCGGCAGCTTGGTGTTGTCGGATCAATACACCGCACGCTCAGACCTCTGATGACTGAGCGCATCGTTGTATTGTCCGTTTAACTCGTCTCCTCTTTGAAGGAGACTACTGGAGAATAACGATGGACGCGCGCATCAAAAAAATCCGTGACGAATCTATTGCATCAGCACAATTGCAAAAGCCAACGCAGGCTGAAGCAGAAGCTGCAGTACGCACCCTCCTTCTCTGGGCAGGAGATAATCCGGACCGCGAAGGTCTGCTTGATACACCGAAGCGTGTAGCAAAATCATATAGCGAACTTTTTGGCGGATATGCCGAAAGCCCTGAAGAGGTGCTTGGCACCACCTTTGAAGAAGTATCCGGCTATGACGATATGGTGCTGGTGAAGGATATTTCGTTCTTCTCGCATTGCGAACACCATATGGTGCCGATCATCGGTAAAGCGCATGTCGCTTATCTACCGGATGGAAAAGTGCTTGGCCTGTCAAAAATCGCACGTGTTGTTGACATCTTTGCCCGTCGCCTGCAAACGCAGGAAAGCATTACGGCTCAGATCGCTGACAGCATTCAGCGTATTTTGAAGCCGCGCGGCGTTGCCGTATTGATTGACGCTGAACATATGTGCATGGCGATGCGTGGCATCCGCAAGCAGGGTGCAAGCACAATCACCACGACCTTTACCGGCGATTATAAGACAGACGTGAACGAACAGGTTCGTTTCATGTCTCTCATTCGTAAGTAAGCATATTATCAGGCGCAAAAATGAGCAGTTTTCCAGCACAGCCTTCCGACAAGAAGGCAATTGAAGAAGGCGCGGTTTTCATGCCGCGCTTTGACGCTTCCGGCCTTATCACTGCAGTCGTCACTGACGCACAGGATGGCGAGTTGTTGATGGTTGCGCATATGAACGACGAAGCGTTGCGCCTGACGCTCGAAACCGGCATCGCGCATTACTGGTCCCGCTCGCGATCCAAACTTTGGAAAAAAGGCGAGACCTCTGGTAATCTGCAAAGCGTGATCGAACTGCGCACCGATTGCGATCAGGACGCACTGTGGCTAAAAGTCAGCGTGGCTGGCGATGGTCCAACCTGCCATACCGGGCGCCGCTCGTGTTTCTACCGGCAAGTTCAGTCCGAAAATGGTCAGGTTAGCCTTTCTATTGAAGGCTCGTGCGGCCACGACCATTAGAGCGCGCCCAGAAAACCACTTCGCACCTTTCGTGATGCGCTTTAATTTTTCCGAGCTGTTATTTTTAACATTTATTGTTTCGCTACAGTGTTTTGATAAACTCACCGAAACAAGAGGTGTTGATCGATATGTTCCCTTGGGGTCAAAAGCGTAAAGCAGCCAGTTCGCAGCCTTTGAACATCGAAGGTGCCGAAATCGCCAAGCCTCAAGCCCGACCTGAGCCACGACGAATCGCACTCGCATTAGGCGGCGGCGCAGCACGCGGCTGGGCTCATATCGGCGTACTTCGCGCTCTTGATGAAGCGGGTATCGAAATCGAAATGATCGCCGGCACATCAATCGGCGCACTGGTCGGTGGTTGCTATCTCGCAGGGAAGCTCGATCAGCTGGAAGAGTTTGCACGTAGTTTAACACGACGGCGCATGTTCAATCTTCTGGACATAACCTTGCGCGGCAGTGGTCTTTTCGGTGGCATGAAGCTTGATAGCAGGATGCGCGAACACCTCGATGGTTTGCGTCTCGAAGATCTTGACCGGCCCTTTGTGGCAGTATGCACAGAATTGCGCACCGGTCATGAAATCTGGCTCTCTACCGGCCCGCTGGTTGAAGCCATGCGTGCATCATATGCCCTACCCGGCATATTCGAGCCGGTTCGCTGGCAGGAACGCATTCTTGTTGATGGAACCCTCGTCAATCCTGTGCCCGTCTCTGTCTGTCGCGCTTATGAGCAGCGCTTGGTGCTGGCCGTTAATCTGCATTATGATCAGTTCGGACGTGCCGCTGTTATCAAACATGCGCAATCGCATCCAGATACGTTAAGCGAAATGATTCATGGTGGAAATGAAGGTCGTCTTGGTATTACCGGGGTAATGATGGAAGCTTTCAACATCATTCAGGACCGCATTTCCCGCGCCCGTATGGCTGGTGATCCGCCTGATGTCTCCTTGATGCCAACTGTTGGACAAATTGGCCTTGCCGACTTTCACCGCGCTTCCGAAGCAATCGACATTGGCTATGCGGAAACGGTGAAACGATTGGAAGATATCAGGCGTCTACAGAGCATAAGTGCTTAATAATTCGATATTTCACCGATATTTCAAAAAAGATTGAAACTCGCTAAAGAATAGGCTTGTGCCTGTCGGATCGATTTGCTAGATGGCTCCTCGCTGACTTTGTTCAGCTTCTACCACACAGTGCGGTCGTGGCGGAATTGGTAGACGCGCAGCGTTGAGGTCGCTGTGGGGCAACCCGTGGAAGTTCGAGTCTTCTCGACCGCACCATTCTTTCCCAAAATATATGACCTATTTGTATCGAAGCTTTGCTATCTGGTTTACTCCAGATGATGCGAAGCTTTTTTGTATTTTAAATCATGTATTTAAGAGTTTTATGAATTAATTTCATTCAATTGTTATCAACTTGAAGAATCGCCTTGTGCAGTCGAAATTGTTTTGCTAAATGCCCTCTCGCTGACATTGTTCAGCTTCTACCACACAGTGCGGTCGTGGCGGAATTGGTAGACGCGCAGCGTTGAGGTCGCTGTGGGGCAACCCGTGGAAGTTCGAGTCTTCTCGACCGCACCATTCTCTTCCCTGAGAAAAATTTGATTTTTTTGTGCTGCAGCAATGAATAACTTCTCGAATTTGGGATGTTATCCAACCTGCAAAAATGCTTTATTGCATCATGCAGACGCCAATCAACGACGGGAAGAAACAATGAAAATCAGCGCACGCAATCGCCTCAAAGGCACAATCGTCGATGTCACCAAAGGTGCAACCACGGCGCATATCCGCATTGATATCGGAAATGGTGTCGTTGTTACCTCATCAATCACCAATGAAGCCGTGGATGAACTTGACCTCAAGGTTGGCAAGACGGCCTATGCAGTGGTTAAAGCATCAGACGTGATGGTCGCCACCGACAACTGACCCACTAAAAACCCCGCTCCAAGCGCATCCTGAAAAGTGTGAAACGGTTTTCAGATAAGATGCGCGTTCAAGTAAAGAGCGGGGTTTTTGTTATATATCATTCTTATGCTCGCCCAGTTTCGGTGATCGCCTGTCGAGCTTCAGTTCGGCGTCCGAGAATCGGATTGGCGTACGTAAGCCCGGCACACCATCGGGATCGATTCTCATCTGACGGGCGATGAATTGCGGATCGGCAAACACATCTTCAACAGTGTTGATGGGTCCGGCGGGCACCCCTGCCTTAGCAAGCGCTGCCAGAAGATCGTCCCGTAACCATTGCGTTGTACGCTCTTCAAGAATTGCTGTCAGTGCATCGCGATTGGCGACGCGCGATGCATTGGTGAGGAAGCGGGAATCGCGCGCGATTTCACCGATTCCCAGCAAAGCCGTCAGTTTTGCAAACTGCCCGTCATTACCGCAGGCGATAATGAAGTAACCGTCCGATACAGGCAGCGTCTGATAAGGTGCGATATTGGGATGCGCATTGCCCATACGCTTGGGCGAAACGCCGGACGCCAGATAATTCATCGCCTGATTGGCAAGAACCGCCGACATGCAATCAAACAGCGCCATATCGATATGCTGACCCTTGCCCGTGCGCTCACGCATGATGAGAGCCGACTGGATAGCAATGACGCTGTAAAGCCCAGTAAAAATGTCTGCGAAAGCCACACCAATCTTCTGCGGTTGCCCGTCCGGCTTGCCAGTCAGGTCCATGATGCCACCCATGCCCTGGATCATGAAATCATAACCCGCACGTTCTGCATAAGGCCCGGTGTGACCAAAACCCGTGATTGAGCAATAGATCAGCCGCGGATTGATCGCTTTCAGGCTTTCATAGTCGAGGCCGTATTTATCAAGACCGCCGAGCTTGAAATTTTCAATCACCACATCCGCATCGGCAACCAGCTTGCGCACGAGCTCCCTGCCCTCATCAGAGCGAAAATCAGCAACAATCGATTGCTTGCCACGATTACAGGCGTGGAAATAGGCTGCCGACTTTTCGCCTTCAACCTCGATAAATGGCGGCCCCCATGTGCGGGTGTCGTCACCTTCAGGGCTTTCGACCTTGATGACGTCGGCACCAAGGTCGGACAGTGTCTGTCCGACCCATGGACCTGCCAGAATGCGGGCCAGCTCAATGACTTTAAGACCCGCAAGCGGTGTATTCTGCATTTCTCAAAACCTTTTCGAGCGATCAGAGCGTGTTGCGCTTAATTGTAGCCAGCACGCTCGCTCTATTCCTTTGTTTTGAAGCATGTCTTTATCCCAAAACCGGTTCCCACTTTGGGGAGACATGCTTTAGAAGAACGCCTGAATGCCGGTCTGCGCACGTCCGAGAATCAGCGCATGAACATCATGCGTACCCTCATAGGTGTTGACGGTTTCAAGATTCTGCGCGTGGCGCATGACGTGATATTCGATCTGAATACCGTTGCCACCATGCATGTCACGAGCCTGACGCGCAATATCGAGCGCCTTACCGCAATTGTTGCGCTTGACGATGGAAATCATTTCGGGTGCCATTTTGCCTTCGTCAAACAGACGACCAACGCGTAAGCTTGCCTGTAAGCCCAGCGCTATTTCTGTCTGCATATCGGCGAGCTTCTTCTGATAAAGCTGCGTGCCAGCCAGCGGCTTGTCGAACTGCTTGCGATCAAGACCATACTGACGCGCACGGAACCAGCAATCCTCTGCCGCGCCCAGCACACCCCATGAAATGCCATAGCGCGCACGGTTGAGACAGCCGAACGGACCCTTGAGGCCCGATACATTCGGCAACAATGCATCTTCCGATACTTCCACGCCATCCATGACGATTTCGCCAGTGATCGAAGCACGCAACGAAAGCTTTCCGCCAATCTTGGGGGCAGAAAGACCCTTCATGCCCTTTTCAAGTACAAAGCCACGGATCGCACCGTCATGAGCCGTCGATTTGGCCCAGACCACAAAAACGTCGGCAATCGGTGAATTGGAAATCCACATTTTGGAACCGCTGATGCGATAGCCGCCATCGATCTTATCGGCGCGGGTTTTCATGCCAGCAGGATCGGAACCGGCATCAGGTTCAGTCAGACCGAAGCAACCGATCAATTCTCCGGAAACCAGACCCGGCAGATATTTCTTGCGCTGTTCGTCGGAGCCATAAGCATAGATCGGATACATGACGAGCGACGACTGAACGCTCATCATCGAACGATAGCCGGAATCGATGCGCTCGACTTCGCGCGCCACCAGACCATAGGAAACATAGCCAGCATTGGCCGCGCCGTATTCCTCGGGAAGCGTTACACCAAGAAGACCAGCCTGCCCCATCAGACGAAACAGGTCCGGATCAGTCGTTTCATCAAGATAAGCTTTTTCAATGCGCGGCAACAGAACATCGCTCGCGAAAGCCTGCGCCGAGTCGCGGATCATCCGCTCGTCTTCGGTCAGTTGCTCATCAAGCAGAAACGGATCTTCCCAGTTAAATGCGGCACGCGACATGAATAATCTCCTCAAATTCGGTTGGTGAGACTATGGCGCAGCATTATACGACATGCAATTTACGTTTACTCATCGATCTATTCCATTTAGTAATAGATGATGATTTCACTTTCGAGACGCCTGCTCCCATCCACGAGCGCGCTTGCTGCCTTTGATGCAGTGGCGCGACACGAGAGCTTTTCAAGCGCTGCGGAAGAGCTGTCTTTAACGCAAGGTGCGGTTAGTCGTCAGATTGCTTTGTTGGAAGAACAGCTTGGCGCTGCCTTGTTTGAGCGCTCCAGCCGCCATGTTTTGCTGACCGATGCCGGGCGTGCCTATCTTCATGCGATCAGCCCTGCCCTTGCCTCTATTCGCGCAGCCTCATTGCAGGTCATGTCGCAAATGCGTGGGACAACGCTCAATCTTGCCTTTCTGCCGACTTTCGGCACCCGCTGGTTAATCCCGCGCATCCCGCGCTTTGTCGCGCAATATCCAGATATTATTCTGAATTTCGCCACACGCATTGGTCAGTTCGACTTTGAACGTGAGGGCCTCGATGCGGCAATCCATATTGGCCAGCCAAATTGGCCGAATGCCGATTGTACGTTCTTAATGGAGGAGATGGTTGCGCCTGTGTGCAGTCCAGCTTTTCTGAAACAGCACGCCATCACCGAGCCGAATGACCTGTTGCGCCTGCCGCTTTTCAACATGGCATCACGCCCCGGCGCATGGAGCCACTGGTTCAAAAGCCTGGACATTGCAGCACCAGTTGCAGGCGGAATGCGCTTTGAGCAATTCTCAAATGTTTCTCAGGCTTGTGTCGCAGGTCTTGGGATTGCACTGATGCCGCTATTTCTGATCAGTGCGGAAATTGAAAGCGGGCAGCTTGTCGTGGCCTATCAGCACACAGTCAAAAGCCCGAGCAGCTATCACTTTGTGACACCGCAGGCGCGTGCAAATACGCCTGCGGTCAAAGCTTTTCGCGATTGGCTTCTTACTGAGGTCAATCGCGAGTTCGATCCTCACGCCATTGAGTTGCTGACGATCTCATAAGAACGAAGACGCTTTTGATGGTTATAGATCATGCCCGTCACCATCAATTCGTCCGCACCAGTGCGTTCGGCAAATTCACGAATGCCCTTGTCGACTGTTTCAGGACCGCCCACCACACGACATGAAAGCATCTGGCGAACCAGTGCCTGTGCGGAAGGATCAAGCTGTTCCTGATAACCCACAACGGGCGCTGGCAACTTGCCGGGACGACCGCTGCGCAAGTTCACAAATGCCTGCAATTGCGACGTGAACAGATGATGTGCTTCTTCATCCGTATCCGCTGCAATCACATTAAGCCCAAGCATGACATAAGGCTTCTGCAGATATTCGGACGGCTCAAATCGTTCGCGATAAAGCTCTACAGCGCGTTCCATGTCAGCCGGTGCGAAATGGGAGGCGAAGCCATAAGGCAGTCCCAGCATGGCAGCCAGTTGCGCGCCAAACAGGCTTGAACCGAGGATCCAGACAGGGACATTCAGCCCCGCACCCGGCACAGCCTGAACGCGCTGGGCGGGATCGGCTGGCTTGAAATAATTGAGAAGCTCTACGACATCGCGCGGAAAATCATTGGCACTGCTTTCCAGATTCCGGCGAAGCGCATGTGCCGTCAGCTGATCGGTGCCCGGCGCACGACCGAGGCCAAGATCGATACGGCCCGGAAACAGCGAAGCCAGCGTGCCGAATTGTTCGGCGATCACCAATGGCGAATGGTTCGGCAACATGATGCCACCCGCACCAACGCGGATGGTAGACGTGCCCGCTGCCACATGGCCGATAACGACCGAGGTCGCCGCACTGGCAATGCCCGGCATATTGTGATGCTCGGCCAGCCAATAGCGCGTGAAGCCAAGCTTTTCAGCCTGTTGCGCAAGCTCAAGGGTATTGCGCAAAGACTGTCCTGCATCGCTGCCTTCAGGGACGGGTGAAAGATCAAGTACGGATAAAGGTATCATGCTGGCTCATATGGTGTGAAACAGTTGGAATGCAACTTCATCCCAACAAAAAGGGCGGCCCGTATAAGGCCGCCCTTAATCTGATTATTCAATGCAAGTTTCAGTGATTGGGCAAGTTTCAGTGATGCGACGCAGGGTTTGGTTGCGAACCATCCTCACTCTCTGGAATAAACTCACCAACCACGTCTTTTTCAGCGATGAACGTATAGAACATAGGAACCACGAACAGCGTGAAGATCGTACCGATGGTGATACCTGTAAAGATTACCAGACCCATCGAATAACGGGCAGCAGCACCCGCGCCGCTTGCAAGAATCAGTGGCACAACACCAAGTGCCATAGCAGCCGTGGTCATCAAGATTGGGCGAAGACGCGTTTCGGCAGCAAGGATGATCGCCTCACGACGCGAATGCCCATGCAAGCGTCGTTGCTGATTGGCAAACTCCACCATCAGAATACCATGTTTGGTTATCAGCCCCACAAGCGTAATCATACCTACCTGCGTATAGATATTGATCGTACCCAATCCAAGATTAAGCGGAACAATTGCGCCGAAAATCGAAAGTGGAACCGACATCATGATGATGAAAGGATCGCGGAAGCTTTCAAACTGCGCTGCCAACACAAGATAAATCACGACGACCGCAAGGCCGAATGCGATCAGAATCGTGTTCCCCTGCTCGACTTCCAGACGTGACTGGCCGGAATAATCCAGGAAGAAGCCTTCCGGCATTTTCGAACGTGTCAAATCAACAAGTGTTTGCAGGCCTTGTCCCGTCGTTACACCCGGCAGAGGCAGAGCGGAAATCGTTGCAGAATTAAGCTGATTAAACTGCTCAATTGCTGCCGGAGCGCCAGCCTGTGTAATTTTAATCAGAGCCGAAAGCGGCACCATTTCGCCTGAAAGACTGCGAACATAGAAGTCGCCCAGCTTTTCCGGGTTCGAACGATACTCATCGGGAACCTGCGTGATGATGTCGTAGCTGTTTGAATCGCGGTCAAACTTAGCAACCGAAGCACCACCCGTCAGAAGGCCAAGCGTCGAGCCAATATCGCTGACCTGAACGCCAAGTGTCGCTGCGCGGTCGCGATCAATTGAGATTCGGGTTTGCGGTGAATTAAACGATAGCGAATTCTGCACGACGATATATTGACCAGTCGCCTGCGCTTCATTCTTAATTTGCTCTGCGAGTTCGAAAACCTGATTGGCAGGGCCAGTGGATTGAAGGGCGATCGAAATCGGCAAACCACCACCCGTCCCCGGCAAGGAAGGAGGCGCAAAGATAAATGACTGAACACCAGCCACTTTCGTGAGGCGCTCGGTCAGTTCCTGCTGGATTTGCTTTTGCGTTCGACTGCGATCGTTCCAGTCATTGAGCACCCATAGCGCAATACCAGAATTTGTACCGCCATCCATGCCGACAATCTGGAATCGCGTCTTAAGATCAGGCGTATCTTTCGTCAGCTCATCGATTTCCCGCGCATATAAATCAGTATAAGCGGACGTCGCATATTGCGGGGCGTTGATAAGGGCAAACAGCGCACCGGAATCCTCTTCTGGTGCCAGTTCGCTTGATGTTTTCATAAAGAGAAACCCGGTAAGCGCAACGAGTGCCGCAACAATCAGCAGCGTTACCGGACGGTAATTGAGAGATCCTGAAACCAGACGATGGTAGAAATTTTCAAGCTTGCCGAAAGTCTTATCAATAAACTTCTGAAACCGCGTTGCCTCACCGTGCTTGAGCAAACGAGCGCACATCATCGGCGATACTGTCAACGCCGCAATACCAGAAATGATAACCGCACCTGCTAGCGTGAAAGCAAACTCGCGGAACAACGAGCCGGTCAGACCACCTGTAAACCCAAGTGGCGCAAACACCGCAGCCAACGTGATCGTCATCGCAATAATAGAACCAGTAATTTCCTTCATACCTTTGAAGGCGGCATCCATTGGACGCAGTCCCTCTTCAATATGCCGATGGATATTCTCAAGCACCACGATCGCATCATCGACCACCAGACCAATCGCCAGAACCATCGCGAGCAGCGAAAGAAGATTGATCGAAAAGCCCAGAATATAGAGGAAGAAACAAACCCCAATCAGCGAAATCGGAATGGTAACGATTGGAATAAGAACCGACCGGAACGATCCAAGGAAGACAATAATAACCAAAATAACGATAGCAACAGCTTCGCCAATGGTTGTGAAAACTTCGTTGATCGACGAACTAATTTGCTCGGTTGCATCGTAAACCAGAACAATCGTCATGCCTTCCGGCAACGAACTCTGGATCGATGGCAATTCCTTGCGCACCGCATTTGCCATATCAATTGGATTGGCGGCAGGTGTTGGAGAGACGCCTAAGAAAGTGCCGGCAGAACCGTTGAAAGAAACAATTGTATCAGTGCTTTGAGCACCAAGTTCCACGCGTGCAACATCGCGCAATCTTACGATTTCATCACCCGAAGACTTAACGGGCATCGCGCCGAAAGCTTCAGGCGTTTGCAACGTCGATTCAAGTGTGATTGATGAAGAAACATATTCGTTCTTCGTTTTTCCGGGTGCCGAAAGGAAGTTAGATGCCTTGATTGCAGCCAGCACTTCAGGCGCGGTTATCTGTCGGGCAGCAAGCTGAATAGGATCAAGCCAGATACGCATCGAATAGACCTGACCGCCCAAAATTGCAGCACTTGCCACGCCCTGAATTGTGGACATGCGCGGCTGGATAACGCGTTCAAGATATTCGGTAATCTGCTCATTGGTCATATTCGGATTCTGAGCTGCGAGATACATCGTCGCAAAGCTCTGGCCCGTACCTTTGGAAATCACCGGATCATCAGATTCATCTGGCAACTTGCCGCGAACCTGATTGACCTTGGCGATAACTTCCGTAAGTGCCGCATCGGGATTTGCACCCAGCTTCATCTGAACCGTAACGGTGCTGGACGATGGGCGGCTCGATGAGGTTACATAATCAATGTTTTCGGTCGTCGCGACTGCTTCCGCGATTGGGGCGGTGATAAAGCCTTGAATAAGTTCGGCGCTCGCGCCCGCATAAGTTGTCGAGACCGTGATGACGGTTTCGTCTACTTTTGGATATTCACGCACTGAAAGCTGAGCAATCCCCTGTAAACCCAGGAGAATGATCATAAGCGCGACCACAGTGGCAAGCACGGGGCGCCGGATGAAGATATCTGAAAAGCTCATCTCTCGCGCCTATTTCTTATCTGCTGCGGGGATCGGGTTTACAGCATTGTCGATTTTGACCGACATGCCAGCAGAAAGCCTGTTCTGACCAGCTGTGATGATAACGTCGCCGTCTTTGATACCGCTGATGATTTCCACTACTTCACCAAAGCGGCGTCCAAGTTTAACGAAAACCTGCTGAGCGGTCAGGTTGTCGCTTTCAGCAGCTTCTTCGCCTTCCTTTTTTTCGGCGGGGCGAACGGCAAAGACATAATCACCGTAAAGGCTGGTTACGATTGTCGTCTGTGGCAAAGTGATGATGTTTTCTTCAGTCGGCAGCTCTACACGAACCTGAAGGAACTGACCGGGTGTCAGCTTATGGCCCGGGTTTTCAACCTCTGCACGTACAGAAACCAGACGTGTTGACGGATCGATTTTTGGGTCGATACCCGTAATCACACCGGAAAAATCAAGAGCGGCCATGCTCTGGCCCATCTTGATTGTCTGACCCAATTTGATCATCGGCAGCGACAATTCAGGGATTGTGAAATCAACCCGCATTGTATCGACCTGCTGGAGTGTCGCAATCACTGTTCCTGGTGTGAGATACTGGCCAAGATCGACCTTGTTAATACCGATAATGCCGGAAAACGGCGCAACAACAAACTTCTGGTCAAGAACAGCCTGCGCTTTTACAACTGCAGCCTTGTTTGCACTTGCGGTCGCTTCGGTGGTGTCTGCATCGGATACTGTACCGAAACCGCTCTTACGCAGGCTCTGTGCACGCTTCAGATTCTGATCAGCGAGAACAGACTGAGCTTCAGCCGCTGCAACATCTGCCTTTTCGATGCTGTTTTCCATTTCAAGCAGCAAATCACCCTGCTTGACGTCCTGATTGGCCTTAAATGCTATCTTTTGAACGATACCATTGAGCTGGACGGTCAAGTCCACACCGTTTTTTGCATTTGCAGTGCCAATGGCCTCAATACCTGGCGTCCAGCTTGAGGGCGAAACTGTAATAGTCGAAACAGTTTGCGCTGGCTGTTTCATGTTCGCAAAATAGTCCTTAATGGCTTTCTCTCTGAACAGGTTGAAGCCGACGAGCCCCCCCACGACGATCACGAGAAAGATGATTGCCAGAATAAGGCGTTTGATCATTGCGGATGCACTCCAGGGCGTCGTTAATGTGCGGAACACTGTTTCTCAGAGTTAGGTCGCACGCAATTTACTTGAATATCTGACGAAAATCACTGTACCGTCCGGACGGTATTGTCAACTATCGAACGAGTAGGAGCCGGGGAGAATTGCAGACAAATAACAAGGTCTCTTCTAGAGAACGCATTTTACGCGCGGCAGTGGAGATCGCACAAGAAGTCGGACCTGCACATATTTCGCTGGATGCTGTGGCTGCGCGTGCTGGCCTTTCTAAAGGCGGTTTGCTTTATTCGTTCCCAACCAAAGCAAAGCTGCTAGAGGCCGTTGTTGAAGAATACATGAAAGTTCATGCGCAAGCGATGGAGAATCAGGAGAATCTCCAAAGCCAAGGAAAGAACCGGATTGCACGTGCGTTTTTTGATGTTTTCCGTGTTCAGGCGGATGATGAACCACCGGCAAGCGGTATTCTTGCTGCTCTGGTGGAGAACCCGGACTTTATGATCCCGGTCAGACATTATCATCGCGCTTTGCTGGATCGCATGTTCGAAGATGCATCCGATCCAAATCTCGTTCTGATCACCTATCTCACTCTTTCCGGCTTGGAATGCGGGCGGCTACTTGATTGCGACATTATCAGTGACGAAGAACGGCACGCCGTCATCTGCCGGCTCGAAAAACTGCTCGAAGCCGGCTGATTTTTTATGTTCTGGCAACCACCGGAACGTAGTTTTCAAGTTCAGGCGCTGGAAAATGTACCGTCTTTTGGGTTTCTGCCGAACGGTAAAGCCCCATCATCATTTCTACAACCGCAAGACCATCAGCAAATGTTTCAATGGGCGTGATGCCCTTACGAAAACATTCGGTCATATGGCGGTTTTCATCTGTATAGCCGTAAACGCCAGCTTCATCTTCCAAAACTGGCATGAGACCTTGCTCGGCATTCTGCTTTTCAACCAGATCTTCGCCTTCACCGCCCTTCACTTCACGTGACATAAAAATGCGTAAACCGGTGTTTAGCGAATTATACTCTAGCGCATATTCTGGCCCAAGAAGTTCAAGCTGAATGCGTAGTCCGGCACCCACATAAGCCCATGAAGTTGTGGCTTCGATCATGAGTTCATTGCCGTCTTCATCCTCAAGTGTGACGGTAGCCCGAGCAAAATCTTCTGATGGTCTGTTGCGGTAATCGACATCTGAGCCGAAGCGCTCACGCAATTGATTTGCATAATGCGGACGCGTCCATTTGAGATTGGCCACGGTTCCGTTGACCGACTTGATCCTCAGCGTATTCCGCTTTGCATCGGGTGGCGTGAGAAGATGTCGCGAGACTTCAAGACTATGGCACATCATATCTGACAATACGCCACCGCCCTGTTTATCACCCTGCCAGAACCAGGCCTCATGTGGACCCGAATGCTCTTCTGCTGCACGCGCAAGATAAGGTCTTCCCGTCGTCGCCGCAGCTCTGCGCCAAATGATTTCTTTGCCACGCGCCACAGGCGTGCAGAAAACCTGATTTTCGAGATAGCCATGATTAAGACCAGCATCATCAGCGAGGCGCAGCATCTCACGCGCTTCTGCAACGGTACGCGCCAAAGGCTTTTCACAGGCAACGGCAAAGACTTTCGAGCGACCTGATTTTACTTCGCCATGAATGACACGCATAATATCAAGGCGGGTATGATTGGGCGATGTCACCCAGATCGCATCGACATTTTCGTCCGCAAGCAAGCTCTCCAACGTTGCATGCGAGCGGCAATCACCGAGTTCCAGTTCGGAAACAAGGCTAGAAAATCGCGACCGTTTTTGTTCATCCCGGCTGTAAACTGCAACAACGTCGATGTTTCGCACGCCAATCATCGAACGTAAATGGAACTGCGCAATAAACCCGGACCCTATGAAACCGATCCGCAGTCGCTGTCTGGGTAGTGTTGTCATTTGTTCTTATCCCCTCCCGGATATGATCAGTCTTTAGGAGCTGGTGCCGTTGTTCCACGAATGCTCAGCGTTGTTTCAAGCAGTTGCGACGGGACAGTTTTCGCTTCGCCCGATATAAGCTTTGAAAGCATGCGCATGGCCTGACGACCAATTTCGTCGCGGGGCTGGCTGACGGTTGTAAGCGGCGGATAAAAAGTTTCGCTTAGAAAAATATCATCAAACCCTATGATCGATACATCCGAGGGAACTGAAAAGCCAAGCCCACGTAATTCGTTAATTGCACCCATTGCCATTTCATCATTGGCGAGAAAAATTGCCGTTGGGTAATCTTTGCGCGAAAACAGCGCACGACATGCAGCCTGTCCACTATCACGCGTAAAGTCGCCGGGTAGATCGTAATGTTCCGGCACCGGCAGGCCGGCATCGGCCATTGCAGCCAAATAGCCCTTGCGACGCATAAGGCTCAAATATTCAGGCATCGGACCCTGAACATGCGCGATACGCTTATGGCCTAGATCAACCAAATACCGTACAGCATTGAAGGCAGCCTGGTAGTTATCGATGTGAACATTGGGAACATCAAGATCATCAATCAGCTCAAGTGCCACAACAAGCGGCTTTTGAGCTGCTCCTTTAAGACTGCGAACAGTTTCGGCTCCCAACGCACCGGTCATCAGGATCATTCCATCGGCATGGCCGTCTTGCAGCATTTCAAAATACTCGGCGGCACGGGCGGGATCATTATTGGCGTTCCCCATCAATACTGAAAAACCAGCAGCACGCGCTTCAGCTTCCACGCCTTTGAATATTTCAAGATAAAACGGATTGGATACATCACGCACAACCAGCAAAATAGCCATAGACCGTTGCATACGCAGATTGCGCGCAGCAATATTTGGTCGATAGTCCAGCTCAAGTGCTGCAGCCCGGATGCGCTTTTCTGTTGCCTCTGCCACAAGACCAGAACCGCTCAGAGCACGCGAAACAGTCGCGGTTGAAACACCTACCCGGTCAGCAATATCCTTTATCCCGGCTCGCGTATCGAATGTCATTTGCTTGCAATCAGCCTCTCATTGACCGGCCCCGGCCGTAAAACAGCATCAAGACCAGCAACGTTGCGCCGAAGATCATCTGGCGACCGGATTCGTCAATATTGACCGTTGTAAGAATACTCTGAAGGACCGTTAGCAATATGGCCCCAGCCATCGTTCCTGTGTATCCACCCTTACCGCCGGAAAGCGGTGTACCACCAAAGACAACTGCAATGATGGAGGGGAGCATATATTGCTCACCCACATTCGAAAACGATGAACCAGAATAGCCGAGCAAACAGACACCTGCGAGCGCTGCAAACATGCCAGATAATGTAAACAAACTAATACGAATAAAACGCACCGGCACACCTGCCATATGAGCGGCGTGTTCGTTAGAACCAATAGCGAAGATACGTGTGCCGAAAACAGTGCGATAAAGCATGAATGCCATCGCAAGACCGACAACAATCCAGAGCCACAAAATACCCGGCAAACCGAGTAAAAATGGTTGCGTGACAAAAGAAGTCAGCCCCGGCGCGGCACGTCCAGATGGAATACCGTTACGGATAACCACCAGCAATCCCTGCAAAACACCAAGCATTCCAAGCGTCATGACCAGAGGCGGAATGCGCAGGATTGTAACGCCGATCCCGTTAATTGTACCGAACAGGCCTCCAACAAGAAGAGCGACAACCAATGCTGGTATGATGCCGCCATTAGAGCCGTCCATCATATTTCCGGCAACAATAGCTGCAAGCGAAACAACGCCGCCAACCGAAAGGTCAATGCCTTCGCGCCCGCCGAGAATGACGAGATTTTGCCCTGCTGCAACAATCCCAAGCAGTGCAGCGACGATCAACAGACGCAATATTTGTTGTGCGCTGGCAAAGCCCGGCGAAAGCAACTCACCCAGCGCAAGAAGCACAACAATCAAAAAAATTGCAATCAAAAGTGGCTGGCGCAGTACAGACATAATCGAAAAGCTTGCGGTATTAGTCTGCGTTGTCATGCGCTGGCCTTTCTTGAAACAATGATCCCGACCATCAGCGCAATAAGGATCGCGAGGCCCTGAACAAGATTTTGCCATTCCGATGGAGTTCCGACAAAAAACACGAGCGAACTAATTAATCCGATAATGAACGCCCCGATCACTGAACCAACGACGCTGCCGACACCTCCGGCAAGTGCAGTTCCGCCAAGAACAACCGCGGCAACACTGAAAAGCGTCATCTTCCCGCCGACAAGCGGATCGCCGCTTGCCGTATCACCGGAAATGCATAGGGCTGCGAGTGCGGAAAAGAAGCCGCAAATCACATAGCCCTTGATGCGTATAAGCGTGACGGGAAGACCTGACTGGAACGCAGCATTGGCATTGTCGCCCACCGAAAGCATCTGTGTAACAAGAGCAGTACGAGTCAGGAAACCGACAGCAAGAAGCGCTGCAACGAGCACATAAATCACGAAGGGAATGCCGAAATATTCCGATGTGTAAACGGTCCAATAAACTTCAGGAACGGGCGTACCTGCAACTGGCAAAATCCACAGCGCAATTCCGGTAAAAAAAATGCTGGTCGCAAAAGTCGCGACGATCGCCTGAAGTCTTAGTGCTGCAATAGCGATACCATTGAAAATTCCGCACAGTATCCCGGCGCCAATCCCGACAAGACAGGCGAGAACAACCTGAAACCCACCACCACCCCATCGTTCCATCAAAACGACAATCACGACATTCACCAGAGAAACGATACTTCCGGCCGATAAATCAATATCGCCGGAAAACACCACATAGGTCTGCGCGACCGCAAGCAGCATAAGCGCAAGATAGGTGCTAATGAGTCCTGTCAGCGATCCAAAGCTCAGACTGTTTGGTTCAAAGAAGCCGTTCAGAGCCAAAAGCGCTGCAAGAATAATCAGCGCGGGAAAGAACGGAAAACGCGTCACCAGACGCTGAATCGCACTGGCGGGCACTTTGGTTTGCGGGGAATTTGTCATATCTACAGACATCATGCGGCCTCATAAGCGGCGCGGTAGAGGTTGAAGCGGGTACGCTCCTTCCCTGTCAGCTCACGCGTGACAGCCCCTCCGTTAAACACAAGAATACGATCCGCATTATCAAGCAACTCACTGTCTTCCGATGAATAGAGAATGATGCTCATCCCCTCGGCTGCGAGCTTACGAATAAGTGCGAACAAATCAGCCTTCGCGGACAGATCTATGCCCTTAGTGGGGTCGTCCAGCAAGAGTACCTGTTGCCGGTCAATCAGCCAGCGGCCAATGACAATCTTCTGCTGATTGCCACCAGAAAGGGAACTGATCGGATGTGTAAGACTTGCGAAACGCGTTTGCATCGCCTGTAAAGCGGGAATAACCCGTGCCTTAAGATTGCCGGGTTTAACCAGATGCACACGCTCACGCAGAAAATGCACGGGCGACAGATTTTCGATGATCGGGCGGCCTGTTATCACACCGTCACGCACACGGTCGCCTGAGACATAAGCAAAGCCTTGCCGGATAGCCTGTCGCGGAGACTTTATCGAAATTGTGTTTTCGTTGAGCGTCACCGTGCCGGTACTTATCTGCGACGCGCCAAAAAGGGCACGCAAAACAGACGATTGCCCCTGTCCGTGTAAACCGCCAAGCCCGAGGATTTCACCGGCGGCGACGTCAAACGACACATTATGAAAATGCTTGCCGGAAATATTGGTGACAGTAAGCGTGGTTTTCCCCCGGCTGAGTGCGGGAGCCTGAACCGATATATTATCCGATTGCACGCCCGGTGCTTCACCGACCATCTGACTGACAATACCCGCCTGATCAATGTCGGAAATAGCAGTGGTTGCGATTGTTTCACCGTCGCGGATAACCGTTACCCGGTCGCCAATTGCAAAAATTTCATCCATGCGATGAGATATAAAAACGATGGCACGGCCCTGTGCTTTAAGATCGCGCAGCACTTCAAAGAAACGTTCAGCCTGCGAACGATCAAGCGACGATGTCGGCTCATCAAAAATCAGAATGGGTGCTTCACTGGCCAGCGTTTTCATAATTTCAACGAGCTGGCGCTGGTCTTCCCGCAAACTATTCACCGGCGCATCGGCAGAAAAGCCGTCGCCCACCACATTTTTAAACAGTGCTATGTATTTTTCAGCTCGCTGCGCTACCAAATCACGATCAACCAGAACACCTGCTTTGCGTGGCAAATCGGCAAGCGATATATTTTCCGCTACGCTCCGATGTGCAGAGAGGCTTAGTTCCTGATAGAAAATGCCGATCCCCAACGCGCGTGCAGCACGCGGACCGGAAACAGTAACCGGCTGGCCGTTGAGTATGACCTCCCCCTCATCCGGCCGCACGCTTCCGGCAACAATTTTGCAGAGCGTACTTTTACCAGAACCATTCGATCCGATAAGCACATGAACTTCACCCGACTTAAGATCAAGGTCGCCCCGTTTAAGTGCGAGTGTTGCTCCATAGGCTTTGCGAACACCACGAATGATGAGTTCTGTCATGTCACTTTTCCGGTGTTAGATACAGCTATGCTCAAAAGTGCCGTCAGCCATTCAAACGGCTGGGCAACCCGCAATGCTGGCGATCCATATGATAAGGCCGAACGCTTATGCATCCGGCCCTTTCAGCGTTTTATTTGAAGAGCTTTTCCGCGTCATCAATCGACAGTGTCGTCGTGTAAGAATAATAGCCGGGTTTACCGTCCATATTCTTATAGACTTCATCGAAGTTAGTTGAATCGATGAACGGAATTTCGAGATAATGCGCGTTTTTATACTGCCCCGAAGTCGGCTCTTCCTTGAACTCTTTGCCCTGAAGTTTCAGCACAGCAACATTTAGTGCACTTGCCATTACACCTGGAGGGTTTACGGCAGCACCTGAGTTCAGCTTGTCGCTTTTCCACAGATCAAGGAAGTCTTTGCGAATTTCACCTGTTGCCGCAATGGAATCCGTCTTCTTGGCATCAATGATTGAACGCCATGCGCCTGCCGCCATACCATCCTGAACATAAACGCCATTAATATCCGGGTAGGTTGCCAGCAGGTTCTGCATTGCCTGCTGACCCTGCGCCTGATCCCAATTTGCGTTTACTTCATTGATAATCTTGATGTCGGGATAATTCTTGAATGCATCCTTGTAGCCGTCAACACGCATCTGGTTTGCAGGATGTCCAGCTACACCATTGATTGCAACGACATTGCCTTTGCCATCAAGCGTCTTGGCAAGCCACTCGCCACCCTTGCGACCATAATCGGTTTGATCAATGCCGACATAAATCGCATCTTTCGAGGACACTTCGGCATCGGTCGCGATGACAAGAATATCTTTCTGTGCGGCCTGTTTGAAAATCGGATCAAAAGCTGTTGGGCTATTCGGGTTGATGATAATTGCATCAACACCCTGACTTATGAAGTTACGCACCTGAGCGATCTGACCAGGAACATCGACGTTGGCGCTTTGAACGACAACCTCGACATCGACGCCGCGCTCTTTCCACTTGGCTGCAGCTTCTTTTGCCTCATCAATCATTTGGGTGCGCCATTCGCTACCAACCCAACCATTGCTCAAGCCGATCTTATAAGATTCAGCGTGAGCGGAAAATGCAGTCAATCCCAAAACAGCAACAGCCGACATAAGAGTCGTTGTAAATTTAACCATGCTCTCCTCCCATAGAACTCGATGAAACCAATTTTAATCACAAATGTAATCGATTGCATAGCCATTTTATTGAGAAATTAAATTTCTTGCCGGCAATAAAAAAACGCGCCTTCGAAGGCGCGTTTCTAAAACTTGATACCGTTAGAAAATCAAAGGGCAGGTATATCGCCCCTCTCCCATCCGGCTGTCGTTTCAGCCGCGAAATCTTCAAAACGGCCTTCCGCAATCGCTGCACGAATTCCCTGCATGAGATACTGGTAATAGGCCAAATTGTTCCAAGTCAGCAGCATACCGCCAAGCGCTTCACCGGATTTGACCAGATGATGCAGATAAGCGCGGCTATAGTCACGCGTTGCCGGACAGTTTGATTCTGGATCAAGCGGACGATGATCATCAGCATGGCGCGCATTGCGTAAGTTCACTTTGCCAAAGCGCGTGAACGCCAGACCATGACGACCGGCACGCGTCGGCATAACGCAGTCAAACATATCGATACCGCGTGCAACCGATTTCAGAATATCATCCGGCGTGCCAACGCCCATCAAATAACGTGGCTTTTCCGCCGGAAGGATTGGGCAAACGACTTCAAGCATGTCAAGCATGACACTCTGTGGCTCGCCAACGGCCAGACCACCAACGGAATAACCTTTGAGATCCATGGCTTTCAGCGCTTCAGCCGAACGTTCACGCAGACGCGCATTGTCACCGCCCTGTACGATGCCGAACATGGCCTTGCCGGGCTGGGTGCCAAAAGCAACCTTGCAGCGCTCTGCCCAGCGCAGCGACATTTCCATGGCGCGCTCAGTATTCTTTTCAGGCGATGGCAGGGCCACGCATTCATCAAGCTGCATCTGAATATCGCTATCCAACAGCCCCTGAATTTCGATCGAGCGCTCTGGCGTCATTTCATAAGGCTTGCCGTCGATATGCGAACGGAAAGTCACGCCTGTTTCATCGATCTTGCGCAATTGCGCGAGCGACATAACCTGAAAGCCGCCGGAATCGGTGAGGATTGGGCCTTTCCAGCCGCCAAATTCATGCAGGCCACCAAGACGTGCCACGCGTTCCGCACCTGGACGCAGCATCAGATGATAGGTGTTGCCGAGGATAATATCCGCGCCCAAATCCTTCACCTGATCCATATACATGGCTTTGACGGTTCCGGCTGTGCCAACCGGCATGAAGGCGGGTGTGCGCACCACGCCGCGCGGCATGGAGATTTCACCCTGACGCGCCGCGCCATCACGCGCAAGCACTTTGAATTCAAAATTTTCGCTGGTCATGCCGTGTCTCTAAATAGTTTTGACTGAAAAGGAAACCGTTTCGGCTAACCTCGTTCGAGCAAGCTTGAATCGCCATAGGAATAGAAGCGATAGCCTGTCTCGATTGCGCGCTTATAAGCTTCATGCATCACTTCGAAACCACTGAAGGCCGAAACCAGCATGAAAAGTGTCGAGCGCGGCAGATGGAAATTGGTCATCAGCAGATCAACGGCACGGAACTTATAGCCGGGCGTGATGAAAATATCGGTCGGGCCTGCCCATGGTCGGATGATACCGTCTTCACCGGCAGCACTCTCAATGAGGCGCAGCGATGTTGTACCGACGCAGATCACGCGGCCACCGCGCGCATGAACGGCATTGAGCGCATCAGCTGTTTCCTTTGAAACATAACCAATCTCGGAATGCATCTTGTGATCAGTCGTATCATCGGCCTTGACAGGCAAAAAGGTGCCCGCACCCACATGTAGCGTCACAAAATGCTCTTCGATACCGCGTTCGCGAATTTTCGCGAGCAGTTCAGGCGTGAAATGCAGCCCGGCAGTGGGTGCCGCAACTGCACCCTCTTCACGCGCATAAACCGTCTGGTAATCGCTGCGGTCGCGCTCATCTTCCGCGCGCTTGGATGCAATGTAAGGTGGCAAAGGAATGTGGCCGACGGCGGCAATGGCTTCATCAAGAGCTGCGCCAGAAAGGTCGAACACCAGCAGCACTTCGCCTGCATCGCCTTTTTCTGCCACGGTTGCATCAAGCGTGCCCATGAAGCAGCTTGAACCGGAATGACCAAAACGAATGCGGTCGCCTTTTTTCACGCGCTTGGCAGGACGCAAAAATGCTTTCCAGCGATCAGGGCCGGTACGCATATGAAGCGTAGCACTCACTTGCGAAATATTGCCTTCGCGCTCGCGCATACCTTCAAGCTGTGCGGGAATAACTTTTGTATCGTTAAAAACGAGCGCATCGCCCGGCTGCAACAAATCAGGCAACTCAAACACCTGTCGATCTTCGAATGGCTGACCGGGACGAACACGCAAGAGTTTAGCATGGTCACGCGGCTCTGCTGGACGCAAAGCAATGCTCTCATCCGGCAAATCGAAATCGAAAAGATCAATACGCATTGTAAAACCTCAAACCAAGAGCGGCCCCGGCAAAACCGGAGCCGCTATATTCTATAGAAACGACAGAATTAGATGTCAGCAGCGATGCGTGCAGTGACGATCATGTCTGGGTCGGTAACAGGTTCACCGCGCTTAATCTGGTCAACATTTTCCATGCCTTCGATAACCTGACCCCAAACGGAGTACTGGCGGTCGAGGAATGATGCATCGCCAAAGCAGATAAAGAACTGGGAGTTAGCCGAATTCGGGTTCTGCGCACGCGCCATCGAAGCCGTACCGCGCTTGTGCGACACGTTCGAGAACTCAGCCTTCAGATCAGGCTTGTCCGAACCGCCCATGCCAGCGCGCGAGCCATTGAAATGTGCGCCGCCGGTCTTACCGAACTTTACGTCACCGGTTTGTGCCATGAAGCCGTCGATAACGCGGTGGAACACAACGCCGTCATAAGCGCCTTCACGTGCCAGTTCCTTGATGCGTTCGACATGGCCAGGAGCCAGTTCGTTAAAGAGTTCGATAACAACATTGCCCTTGGTGGTTTCAAGAACGAGTGTGTTTTCCGGGTCTTTATAAGCCATCGGGCCTCTCCTATTGAGCGTATCCGCAAAAGTTTAAATGATTTTTGGGACAGGGATACGCGTTGAATCTATTTTTTACTTGGTGATCGTGGCCTTGACGATCTTGTCAGGATTTTCAACCGAACCATTGTCAGATTCGCTTCCCTTTTTGATCTTATCGACTACGTCCATGCCACTGACAACCTTGCCAATAACTGTGTATTGGCCGTTCAGGAATGCACCATCATTGAACATGATGAAAAACTGCGAGTTCGCTGAATCTGGTGACTGGCTGCGCGCCATACCAACCGTGCCGCGCACGAATGGTTCCTTGGAGAATTCAGCAGGAATATTCGGCATGTCCGAACCGCCAGTGCCAACCCGCGATGCGTTATAGCCCTTATCGACATTGCCGAACTTCACATCGCCGGTCTGCGCCATGAAGCCCGGAATCACGCGATGAAATGCAACGCCGTCATACGCGCCTTCCTTCACCAGCTTTTCAATCTGCGCAACGTGCTTGGGCGCAAGGTTCGGTGCGAGCTCAATAGCAACATTGCCGTCCTTGAGCTGCAGGTTAAGTGTGTCAGCAGCAAAAGCCGCTCCCTGAGAAAACGCAACAATGGTAGCAGCGGCGAAAGCCGAACGAATAAAGGACATAATCAAGAAACTCCCTGAATCAGGATTTGAATTTTGCTTCCAGAGCGGAGGCAACAGCTGCTGGAACGAAGGGCTTTATATCTCCACCCATGGAGGCAATCTGGCGAACCAATGTGGCAGTAATTGTGCGCACAGCCGGATCGGCGGGCAGAAAGACGGTTTGCAATTCCGGTGCCATAGTTCCGTTCATGCCTGCCATCTGCATTTCATAGTCGAGATCTGTACCGTCGCGCAGACCACGCACCATCAGCTTGGCGCCATGTTTGCGCGCAGCATCAATCACAAGCGCATCAAACGAAATCACCGAAACGCGCTTTGCATCCTTGCCCAGCAAAGCCTCCGCACTCGCATTAATAAGCGCGACGCGCTCTTCAAAACTAAACAGCGGCTTTTTACCGGGATGCACGCCAATCGCGACAATAACCTTGTCGGCAAGGCGAAGCGCGCCTTTGAGCACATCCATATGGCCGTTTGTGACCGGGTCGAAAGAACCCGCATAAATCGCGTTCGTCATTTCTTCCAGCTAGCCTTTTCTCATCAGATTTTCAACAACAACCACAATTGAAAGAAATCAGAAACCAAGAAAACAAATTGAATGAGCAATGAAACACGATTTCACACGGGATTCACAACCAGTTTACCAGCATGGGCGCAGGTTCGGTGCAACCTTTTTGCTTCTCAAGCGTATCTATAATGAAAGGATACAGCGATGATGATATTTCTTCTGGCATTATCCATGATGGTAGCAATGGCTGCATCGGCGATTATTCTGCTTCTGGAAGAGAACGAAGCAAAGCGTAACCGAGTTCGTCCCGCAGCATTCAGTTTGAGTACCATGCGTAAATTGCGTTCACATTAATTGCTTATTTTACAGATCGTCAGTTCCCTCCAGTCCTGACATCTCAAAAAGGCCGATGGCTTCCGCCACCGGCCTTTTCTATTGAAGAAATGTCCCTCATCGAGACTTTTTCTTATTCTTCGCCGCCAGCTACAGGCGCTTCACCTTCCGCTGAACCCTCAGCTTCCACAGCGCCATTCTCTTCATCGCTTTCGGTTTCCGAAATGCGCTCGACCGAAACGACCTTTTCGCCGTCAGCCGTATTGAAGATGGTAACGCCCTTGGTCGAACGTCCGGCAATGCGAATACCGCCAACCGGAACGCGGATCAACTGACCTTTGTCGGAAACAAGCAAAATCTGATCGCTTGCTTCGACTGGGAACAGGGCAACCAGTTCGCCAATTTCGTCGGTCTTCGAGGTATCCGTTGCACGAATGCCCTTACCGCCACGACCCGAAACGCGGAATTCGTATGACGAAGAGCGCTTGCCGTAACCATACTCACTAACGGTTAGAACAGTCTGCTCACGCGCTTTCAGTTCCTGATAGCGTTCATCATTGAGTTCAGCTTCGTTTTCAACGTCTTCGCCAACAACAACAATATCATCCGCATCGTCGGCACCTTGCGCGCGACGCTCTGCAATCGACCGCTTGAGATAGGCAGCACGTTCAGGTGCATCCGCATCGACGTGATGCAGAATTGCCATCGAAATAACCTTGTCGCCATCCGCGAGGTTGATACCGCGCACACCAATCGAGTTACGGCCTGCAAATACGCGAACATCAGTAACCGGGAAGCGAATGCACTGGCCACCGGCGCAAGTCAGAAGAACGTCGTCAAATTCGGTACAAGTATCGACCGAAAGGATTTCATCGCCCTCGTCTTCCAGCTTCATCGCGATCTTACCGTTACGGTTGACCTGAACGAAGTCGGAAAGCTTGTTACGGCGCACCGTGCCACGCGTTGTCGAGAACATGACGTCGAGATTTGCCCAGGATTCTTCATCCTCCGGCAATGGCATAATGGTGGTAATGCGCTCACCCTGCTGCAATGGCAGCATATTGATGAGTGCTTTTCCGCGTGATTGCGGATTACCGACTGGCAGACGCCAGACCTTTTCCTTATAAACGATACCGCGCGAGGAGAAGAACAGCACCGGCGTATGCGTGTTAGCAACAAACAGACGAGTTACGAAATCCTCGTCCTTCGTTGCCATGCCGGAGCGGCCCTTGCCGCCACGACGCTGTGCACGATAGGTCGCAAGTGGCACACGCTTGATATAACCAGCATGGCTGACAGTCACGACCATGTCTTCGCGGGCGATGAGGTCTTCATCGTCCATTTCAGCGCCGCCGAGACCAAACTCGGTGCGGCGTGGCGTAGCAAACTCGTCACGAACTGCAATCATCTCTTCTTTGACGATTGTCATCACGCGAATGCGCGAGCCAAGAATGTCCAGATAATCGCGAATTTCTTCGCCGATCTTGTTC
Source organism: Brucella sp. 21LCYQ03 (assembly GCF_023554105.1). Taxonomy (GTDB): domain Bacteria; phylum Pseudomonadota; class Alphaproteobacteria; order Rhizobiales; family Rhizobiaceae; genus Brucella. Next base: position 297,897 of record NZ_JAMJWE010000003.1, on the reverse strand, counting down.
AACTCGTCCGCAACTTCATCGCGACCGAGTGCTGTCAAACGCTGCAAGCGCAATTCAAGAATCGCACGTGCCTGCTCTTCAGACAGGTTGTATGTGTTATCGGAATTGATCGCATGACGCGGATCATCAATGAGACGGATCAACGGTGCAACATCAGCCGCAGGCCAACGACGTTCCATCAACTGCTCACGCGCAGTCGCTGGATCGGGCGCACGACGAATAAGAGCAATGATCTCGTCAATATTGGCAACTGCAATCGCCAGACCAACCAACACATGCGCGCGATCGCGGGCCTTGTTGAGAAGGAACTTGGTGCGGCGTGTAACAACTTCCTCACGGAAGGACACGAATGCACGCAGCATATCGAGCAGAATCATCTGCTCAGGCTTGCCGCCATTCAGCGCCACCATGTTGCAGCCAAATGAGGTCTGCAAAGGCGTGTAGCGATAAAGCTGGTTCAGAACCACATCTGCAACCGCATCGCGCTTGAGCTCAACCACAACGCGATAGCCGTCGCGGTCGGATTCGTCGCGCAGATCGGAAATGCCTTCGATACGCTTGTCGCGCACCAACTCAGCCATTTTCTCGATCATCGAAGCCTTATTCACCTGATAAGGAATCTCGGTGATAACAATGGCTTCACGGTCGCCGCGCATTGGCTCAATCGCCACGCGACCACGCATAATAACGGAACCGCGACCCGTGCTGTAAGCCGAGTTAATGCCAGCGCGGCCAAGGATGATACCACCGGTCGGAAAATCCGGACCGGGAATGATTTCCATGATTTCTTCCAGCTCAATAGCTGGATTTTCGATCAGCGCTACGCAACCATCGATGACTTCGCCAAGGTTATGCGGCGGAATATTGGTGGCCATACCCACCGCAATACCGCCCGAACCATTGACAAGAAGGTTCGGGAAGCGCGCTGGCAGAACCATTGGTTCGCGCTCGCGGCCATCATAGTTATCCTGGAAATCAACGGTGTCCTTGTCGATATCCGACAGAAGCGATTCAGTGACTTTTTCCAGACGGCATTCAGTATAACGCATTGCCGCTGGCGGATCGCCATCGATAGAACCGAAATTGCCCTGCCCGTCGACGAGCGGATCGCGCAACGAGAAGTCCTGCGCCATACGCACGAGGGCGTCATAAATCGATGCATCGCCATGCGGATGGTATTTACCCATCACTTCACCGATCACACCTGCCGATTTACGGTAGGGGCGATTGTAAGCGAGGCTCATCTCGTTCATGGCGTGGAGAATACGACGATGTACCGGCTTCAAGCCGTCGCGCACATCAGGCAGCGCACGGCTAACGATAACGCTCATTGCGTAATCGAGATAGGAGCGCTGCATCTCCTCAATAATAGAAATCGGCTCGATACCTGTAGGGCCGCTCGGGCCGCCATTCATATCTTCGGAACCGGGTGGTGGCGTTAGATCTGACACTATTCAGATATCTTTCTCAACAGAATCGATAAAGTCACTTTATAGAACAAAACAGCACAAAAGGCCAATTTAGCGACCATTTCGCGGGGTGAAATTCCGTCGCCTTATCAATAGCTTGAAAGATATTCACATAAACATCGCGCAATGATGTTGTGTGGGGGCACGCTTTGCGTCGACCATACGCCATTGATCAGCTACAATCTGTTTCGCAAATCAAACAATGATTGCCAATAAAAGGGGCGTATTTAGCATGGGGTTCTACGATACGGTTTTTAGCGCCTTCGTCACCCTGCTCGTGACCATCGATCCGCCCGGTCTGGCTCCATTGTTTCTGGCACTCACACCCGGCATGGATCGCAGCCATCGTGGACAGGTTGCTCTGCGCGCATCCATCATCGGTTTCATTGTCATGGCGCTGTTTGCGATTGCTGGCGCACAGATACTCGGCATGTTCGGCATCAGCATCGGCGCTTTCCGTGTCGCAGGTGGTCTGCTTCTGTTCTGGATCGCTTTTGAGATGATTTTTGAGAAACGAACCGAGCGTAAGGAAAAAAGCGCCGAAGTTGCCATTACCAAGGACCATATCCGCAATATCGCCGCATTCCCGCTGGCGATTCCGCTGATCGCGGGTCCGGGTGCCATTTCGGCTATCGTGCTGACATCGGACTCCTTTGATGGCATCGGTCCCCGTGCCGCCCTTCTCGGCGTCATCGCAGTCTGTTTGCTTATTACCTATGTCGTGTTGCTGCTTGCAGAACGCGTCGACAGGTTTTTGGGCGAAACCGGCCGCTCCATTCTGACACGACTCCTCGGCGTCATTCTTGCTGCACTAGCGGTTCAGTTTGTTGCCGATGGCGTAAAATCGCTTATAGCAGGCTAAACACACCAACGGGTCAGATATATAATTTGATGTTTTTCTCGAATTAAATACACTAATATACTGTTATAAAAGTGAATTTATCAGAATCTGGAGGAGCGCATTGGTCGATTCCGCGAGCAGAAGCGCTCGCGATCACCATCTTTTCTCTTAAAAAATTTGAACTCATGCACCCTGCAAGAAATAGTTCAGGTTTCTCACGAGAAAAGCAACGCACTATCGCTGCCTTATGCCAGTTCATGGATATAAACTAGCGATCTATCTTATCAGAATATCTTTATAAAACAGTGCTTTAGATAAAAACTATTATTAAAAAATCCAAATAAAAAAGCGGGCGCTTAATGCGCCCGCCTTATTTCATCAAAATGGGATTTCGTCGTCGAGATCGCGGGAGAAACCGCCGCCACCGCCGCCCTGACTGGATGGGCCGGAGGAACCGAAATCATTACCGCCGCCCGAATAATCAGACATCTGGTTACGATTGCCGCCACCGCCGCCAAAGGAGCGGCCTTCACCGCCGCCTTCACCACGGCTATCGAGCATCTGAAGTTCACCACGGAACTTCTGCAATACGATTTCGGTGCTGTAGCGGTCGTTGCCGTTCTGATCCTGCCACTTACGTGTTTGAAGCGCTCCTTCGATATAAACCTTAGACCCCTTCTTCAAATACTGTTCGGCAACCTTGGCGAGATTTTCATTGAAAATGACAACGCTGTGCCATTCGGTGCGATCCTTGCGTTCTCCGCTCTGGCGGTCACGCCAGCTTTCCGAGGTCGCGATACGCAGATTGGCGATCTGGTCGCCAGAATTGAGGCGACGAATTTCAGGATCGGCACCAAGATTGCCGACCAGAATGACTTTGTTGACGCTACCAGCCATCGAAAACTTACTCCGGGTCTCGCAAGCACAGCCTAACTTACAGTTTCATCCGAATTGGATCGGACTAATCTGGCAAGACGTGCTTTCCAAAATAAAGGTCAGGCGCAAATATGCGCCATCACATAAAACTCTGAACACACACTACAACAGTCATTCTCGAAGCGCGCTGATTGCAGAGGTTATTTTAAGAATGTTCCACAGATGATTATGTTCTTGTTTTGTTCAAAATGCAATCAATATTCGTAAATTATGAGCGCGTTGACGCATTTAAAAGTGATATTCCAAGGCTAAATAGCACTCTTATGATTTGATACGTGATCGCAAAGTTAAGCCCTGCCGCTCACTGTTTCTTAGGCGCGCAGGGCTTGGATTTGAGCAATGCTCTCATATCGACAATGCTTCGCCGATAAATGTTTTCGGAAATCTACTGCATTAAAGCGGACAATCTCCGCGCATATTTCAGATTTTCTGCAATCAACAAACACGAACAATTATGCGTTAATCCCAAAAGACAATGCAGAATGACGTGAAGTGATTGTGCTTTGACAATTGTGAAAGCGAGGCAACTTAGTCAGGTGGACTCATGCTCCATTTCCTCCTGTTGCATTTGCTCGCCTATATGGACCTCTTGTCGATATCGAGTAACCATCCCGAAATCTCTCCATCCAGCGAGTATCTACAGTCTGCGCCTGTCAGGAGTAACAGTCAACGCTCTTGCGTTCACATTTCGTATCGCATATCAGAGGTCGAGTTGTTCGATCTTTGTTCCGGTGATATTTAAGCTGTAAATGATCGAACGCCCCTTTCCTTGGAAGGGGTTCATACACATATTATGGAGCGGCGCGACATTAAGCTCGACGCCCGACACTCCATGACAGGACCAAACAGGCAGGACGCGGAATGAGCGATCAGAAATTCATTTCCATACGTGGCGCGCGTGAACACAATCTGAAAAATGTTGACCTTGATCTGCCGCGCGACAAGCTGATCGTAATGACCGGTCTTTCCGGCTCCGGCAAATCATCGCTGGCATTTGATACAATTTATGCAGAAGGCCAGCGTCGCTACGTCGAAAGCCTTTCGGCCTATGCGCGCCAGTTTCTGGAAATGATGCAAAAGCCGGATGTGGATCAGATTGATGGTCTTTCCCCTGCTATTTCCATTGAGCAGAAGACAACGAGCCGCAATCCGCGCTCGACCGTCGGTACCGTGACAGAAATCTACGATTATATGCGCCTGCTTTTCGCACGCGTGGGTGTACCTTATTCGCCTGCGACGGGCCTGCCGATTGAAAGCCAGACCGTCAGCCAGATGGTTGATCGCGTTCTCGCATTTGAAGAAGGCACCCGTCTTTATATTCTGGCTCCAATCGTTCGTGGTCGTAAGGGTGAATATAAAAAGGAACTGGCAGAACTTCAGAAGAAGGGTTTTCAGCGCGTGAAGGTCGATGGTACCTTCTACGAAATCGCTGATGTCCCTGCCCTCGATAAAAAATACAAGCACGACATTGATGTGGTCGTGGACCGTGTTGTGGTGCGTGGTGATCTTGCAACCCGTCTGGCTGATAGTCTTGAAACCTGTCTCAAACTTGCCGAAGGTCTGGCGATTGCTGAGTTTGCTGACAAGCCTTTGCCACCAGAAGAAACAGCCGCTGGTGGCGCGGCGAATAAATCGGCGAATGAAACGCATGAACGCGTGATGTTCTCGGAAAAATTTGCCTGTCCTGTTTCGGGTTTTACGATTCCTGAAATCGAGCCGCGTTTGTTCTCGTTCAACAATCCGTTCGGCGCCTGCCCAACTTGCGATGGCCTCGGCACACAACAGGCAATTGATCCTAATCTCATCATTCCTGATGCTTTTGTCTCACTCAAAGACGGTGCAGTGGCGCCATGGGCGCGTTCGTCTTCTCCTTATTATAATCAGACACTTGAAGCACTTGGAAAGGCCTATGGCTTTAAGGTTAGCGCTAAGTGGGCAGATCTTTCAGATGAATCCCAGCAGGCCATTCTTCACGGCACAAAGGGCAAGGAAATTGCCTTTAATTATGATGACGGCTTACGCGCTTATCAGACTACCAAGGCATTTGAAGGTGTTATTCCAAACCTCGAACGCCGCTGGAAGGAAACTGATTCAGCCTGGTCGCGCGAGGAAATTGAGCGCTTCATGTCCTCAACGCCCTGCCCGGCATGCCGTGGCTATCGTTTGAAGCCGGAAGCACTGGCCGTCAAAGTTGGCATGAAGCATATCGGTGAAATCACCAATATGTCGATTCGCAACGCTGACCAATGGTTCCGCGATGTCGATAGTACATTCAACGAAAAGCAACGCGAAATTGCAGCGCGTATTCTCAAGGAAATTCGTGAGCGCCTCGACTTCCTCAATGACGTTGGCCTCGATTACCTGACGCTCGCGCGCAATTCCGGCACGCTTTCAGGTGGTGAAAGCCAGCGAATTCGCCTCGCCTCGCAGATCGGTTCCGGTCTGACTGGCGTACTTTACGTGCTCGACGAGCCATCGATCGGCTTGCATCAGCGCGACAATGCTCGCCTTCTGGATACGCTGCGTCATCTGCGCGATCTCGGTAACACAGTCATCGTTGTCGAACATGATGAAGATGCGATTCTCACGGCTGACTATGTGGTCGATATTGGGCCTGCAGCGGGCATTCATGGCGGCCATATTATTGCACAAGGCTCACCTGATGACGTGATGGCAAACGCCAACTCGCTCACAGGCAAATATTTGTCAAGTGCCCTTGAAGTTGCCGTTCCTGCCGAGCGCCGCGAAATCTCCAAGGCAAAGCGTATTAAAGTTGTGGGCGCACGCGGCAACAATCTGAAAAATGTCTCGGCGGATATTCCACTTGGCACCTTTACAGCCGTTACAGGCGTATCAGGCGGCGGCAAGTCTACCTTCCTGATCGAAACACTGTTCAAGGCAGCATCGCGCCGCATCATGGGTTCCCGCGAGCATCCTGCGGAACATGACCGTATCGAAGGTCTCGAGTTTCTCGACAAAGTGATCGACATCGACCAGTCACCGATTGGCCGCACGCCGCGTTCCAATCCGGCAACCTATACCGGCGCTTTCACGCCGATCCGCGACTGGTTCGCAGGTCTGCCGGAAGCCAAGGCGCGCGGATATCAGGCGGGACGTTTCTCGTTCAACGTGAAAGGTGGACGCTGTGAGGCTTGTCAGGGCGATGGCGTCATCAAGATCGAAATGCACTTTCTGCCAGATGTTTATGTGACTTGCGATGTTTGCCATGGCAAACGCTACAACCGCGAAACGCTCGAAGTGCACTTTAAAGGCAAATCGATTGCCGACGTGCTAGATATGACGGTCGAAGAAGGTGCAGAATTCTTCACAGCCGTTCCCGCTGTGCGCGACAAACTTGAAACGCTTGTCAAAGTCGGTCTTGGTTACGTAAAGGTCGGCCAGCAAGCTACAACACTTTCAGGTGGTGAAGCGCAACGCGTAAAGCTCGCTAAGGAACTGTCGCGTAAAGCCACAGGCCGCACGCTCTATATTCTTGATGAACCAACCACTGGCCTGCATTTCCATGACGTCGCAAAGCTCCTTGAAGTGCTGCACGAACTGGTTGAGCAGGGAAATACGGTTGTGGTGATCGAGCACAATCTCGAAGTCATCAAGACTGCTGACTGGGTTATCGATCTCGGCCCTGAAGGCGGCGATGGTGGCGGCGAAATCGTTGCTGTCGGTCGTCCTGAAGACATCGCCAAGGAAAAACGTTCTTATACTGGCCAATTCCTCAAAGAGCTACTCGAACGCCGTCCAAGACGCAAAGCAGAAGCTGCTGAATAATTATAAAGCCGGGCAATGCCCGGCTTTTTTATTCAACAAAACCAACAACCGGTCCATATCCACCATGCCATGAAATATCATTTCGAACTAAGGTGGCACTATAAATCCCCGCTCCACCGCCGCCATCAAGGAACAGTGCATTCGGACATTTTAACTCGTTACGGAAAAGCATCGCGAAGTCATAGAAATTCACAGCGTCTTCGCTGATCGCAAATCGGATCGATTTATCAGAACAAACACCAACGCCGCTTCTGCGAGTGCGGTCTGTTGATCCTTTAATCAGAATGGGATTGAGCTTGTTATTAATAACCAGCATTGGACCGGATTGAGTTGCAAAGCTTGGTCGAAGCTTAAGCTTCAAGAACTTATCGGTGGAAACAATACCGGCGCTGTCATTGTCAAAATAGAAAACGCCATTCGGCTTTTTATAGAAATTGGGAATCGGACCAGAGATGCGCTGAGGTGCTTTCGTATCAGCGGGCACAAGTTCCTGGCTATTCTCGACATATAGCCCCATCGGCGTAAAATCGACCTGATACATACCGGCATTCAAGGCAAATGATAATGTTTTGCCGTCTCCAGCTAAAGCATCTGCCACTTTCGAGAAATTGCGATACGGCTCACCATCTGCGTTCTTCCAGAATAGCTGCAGTTTCTCTTTGTCCTTCACCGTGCAGACAATGAATTTCGTATCCTGAAAAATCTGCTGTTCACATGCTTCAGCTTGTGCTGGCGGCGTTGCAAAATAAAGACCGGTAAAGCCTATAGCTGCGAGTACGATCATCAATTTACGCGAGCGCAAAGCAAAACCTCTCTCTAAAAATAAAAAAGCCCGGCTAGACCGGGCCTTCTCGTAGCAGTGTCCGCGACTATCGCGACAGTTATAGCACCAACCCACAAATCGAAAATCGAAATTCGATTTTAGAAAGCATGATGCTCAAGCCAGAAGTCAAAGCGTGCCTCGTGCGCCAAACGTGACGCACAGCGCTCTGACAATTAGCCGTTCACGGCATCCTTGAGGCCCTTACCAGCCGAGAACTTCGGCACGTTACGGGCAGGAATTGCAACTTCTGCGCCAGTCGACGGGTTACGGCCTGTCGAAGCTGCACGATGCGATACGGAGAAAACACCAAAGCCTGGCAGACGTACTTCTTCGCCAGCCTGAAGTGCACCGGTGACAGCTGCGAGGACTGCGTCAACTGCAGTTCCTGCGTCGGCCTTTGTCAAACCGCCCTTTTCCGCAACTGCGGCGACCAATTCGTTCTTGTTCATAGGCATTTCCTTTCTTTATCTACCGGCGCGATTTACGCGAACGGATTGCGTGCAGTTTATTCAAATTGATTGACAAACCAAGCCTGTCAACACGAAAAAAGCCCAGAAAACCGGGGTTAAACACAGAAATGCCGGGCTTTTGGCCCGGCATTGTCAGCTTATTAGCACCCAGCGATGATCAATGGGCCGTCGAGACGCCCGCATCGTCATCGACCTTAGTCGACGCGACGGGTGTTTCAGGCTCTGTCCATTCAATCGGTTGTGGCTCACGAACCAGTGCATGTCTCAGGACTTCACCGACGCGCGACACTGGAACGATCTCAAGATTGTTCTTCACATTGTCCGGAATATCCGCCAGATCCTTGGCGTTTTCTTCTGGGATCAGAACTTTCTTGATGCCGCCACGCAATGCAGCAAGCAGCTTTTCCTTGAGACCACCGATAGGCAAAACACGGCCACGCAGTGTCACTTCGCCGGTCATTGCAATGTCCTTGCGAACCGGAATACCGGTCATAACAGAGACGATTGCCGTAACCATGGCGATGCCAGCCGACGGACCATCCTTTGGCGTCGCTCCTTCCGGTACGTGCACGTGGATGTCGCGCTTGTCGAACAACGGAGGCTCAATGCCGAAATCAACCGCACGCGAGCGAACATAAGATGCCGCCGCAGAAATCGATTCCTTCATCACATCACGGAGGTTACCCGTAACAGTCATGCGGCCTTTGCCGGGCATCATGACGCCTTCGATGGTCAGCAGCTCGCCGCCCACTTCAGTCCAGGCAAGACCTGTGACAACACCGACCTGATCTTCACCGTCGATCTGACCAAAACGATAACGCTCAACACCGAGATAATCGGAGAGGTTTTTATCGGTGATTTTCACCGACTTCTTCTTCGCCTTCAAAATCTGGGTCACGGCCTTACGTGCCAGAGTCATCAGTTCACGTTCAAGGCTACGCACACCGGCTTCACGTGTGTAAAGACGGATAACATTGCGCAGCGCATCGTCTGTGACCGAAAACTCTTTCGGCTGCAAAGCATGGTCCTTGATTGCCTTTGGCAGCAAATGCCGCTTCGCAATCTCGAGCTTTTCATCTTCGGTGTAACCAGCAATACGAATAACTTCCATACGGTCCAGAAGCGGACCAGGAATATTCAGCGTATTGGCAGTCGTCACGAACATGACGTTCGACAGATCATATTCAACTTCAAGGTAATGATCCATGAAGGTCGAGTTCTGTTCCGGATCCAACACCTCAAGCATTGCCGATGATGGATCGCCACGGAAGTCCTGGCCCATCTTGTCGATTTCATCGAGCAGGAAGAGCGGATTGGACTTCTTTGCCTTCTTCATCGACTGGATGACCTTACCGGGCATCGAGCCAATATACGTGCGGCGGTGACCACGGATTTCAGCCTCGTCACGCACGCCGCCGAGCGACATACGGACATATTCACGGCCGGTAGCTTTGGCAATCGAGCGAGCAAGCGAGGTCTTACCAACGCCGGGAGGTCCAACGAGGCAAAGGATCGGGCCCTTAATCTTGGTCGAGCGAGCCTGCACTGCGAGATACTCGACAATGCGTTCCTTAACCTTGTCGAGGCCAAAATGCTCATCATCAAGCACCTCCTCGGCAAAGTTCAGGTCCTGCTTGACCTTAGACTTCTTGCCCCAAGGAATTGAAAGCAGCCAGTCGAGATAATTGCGGACAACGGTTGCTTCTGCCGACATCGGGCTCATGCTGCGCAGCTTTTTCAGCTCAGCCTGTGCTTTTTCGCGTGCTTCCTTAGAAAGCTTGGTCTTGTTGATGCGTTCTTCAAGTTCAGCCGTTTCGTCACGACCGTCCTCTCCATCACCAAGCTCCTTCTGGATCGCCTTCATCTGCTCGTTGAGGTAATATTCGCGCTGGGTCTTTTCCATCTGGCGCTTGACGCGGCCACGGATGCGCTTTTCTACCTGCAGAACAGAAATCTCGGACTCCATGAAGGCAAGTGCCTTCTCAAGACGCTCACGCACCGAGAGAATCGACAGCATTTCCTGCTTTTCTGGAATCTTGATCGCGAGATGCGATGCGACCGTATCAGCAAGCTTTGAATAGTCTTCGATCTGGGTGGCTGCACCAACCACTTCAGGCGAAATCTTCTTGTTCAGCTTGACGTAGTTTTCAAAGTCAGAAACCACAGAGCGAGCAAGCGCTTCGACTTCAACAGCATCTTCTTCAGGTTCAGGAAGAACCGTAGCAAATGCTTCGTGATAATCTTCGCGATCTGTAAACTTGGAAACCTTGGCGCGCGCAGTGCCTTCGACGAGAACCTTTACGGTGCCGTCTGGCAGCTTAAGAAGCTGCAACACATTTGCGATCGTGCCGATTTCATAAATAGCATCAGGTGCCGGATCATCGTCTGCAGCATTCTTCTGCGTTGCGAGCAGAATCTGCTTATCGACACCCATCACTTCTTCAAGTGCTTTGATCGACTTTTCACGTCCAACAAACAGCGGAACGATCATATGGGGGAAGACTACAATATCGCGCAACGGCAGAACGGCATAGAGCCCGTCTTCGCCACCCGCTTCCGTCTTCTGTTCAATATCCGTCATGTCAGTCCTTTCTCAGGTCATTCGACCCGATTGCCAAAGGTTGTGGCCCCTTTCATGATGAGGCAGTCCACAACCAGTGCTTCGGTCCATAATTGGAGTGTCGAACTCCTAAATTCAAGCTGCTTTAATGGCAGCATTCATAGAATCGTCATCTATCCTGCGCCGTCACAGAAATTTGTACAATAACAACTACGCGATGTATCCAGACTGCTCCCAGACATAGACAAGAAAAAGGCCGCTTTCGCGGCCTTATCTCATTTTCTTCAACAGCTATCAGGCAGAGGCATTGCCTTTTTCGTCCTGACGCTCAGCATAGATGTAGAGCGGACGGGCACTGCCATCTACAACATCACCGGAAATGACCACTTCCTGAACGCCTTCCAGCGTTGGCAGCTCGAACATCGTGTCCAGCAGGATCTTTTCCATAATCGAACGCAGACCTCGCGCACCGGTCTTACGTTCAACTGCCTTATTAGCAATCGCGCGCAGAGCGTCGTCGTGGAAGCTGAGTTCAACATTTTCCATGTCAAACAGACGCTGATACTGCTTCACGAGCGCATTCTTTGGCTCGGTCAGAATCTGTACCAGTGCGTCAACGTCCAGATCTTCCAGAGTGGCGATCACTGGCAGACGACCGACGAATTCCGGAATAAGACCGAATTTCAGCAAATCTTCTGGTTCCAGCTCGCGGAACACTTCACCGATACGACGATCTTCGGCAGACTTCACATTGGCACCAAAACCAATTGATGTCTTTTCGCCACGCGCCGAAATGATCTTATCAAGACCCGCAAACGCACCGCCACAGATGAACAGAATGTTCGTTGTGTCGACCTGCAGGAATTCCTGCTGCGGATGCTTACGGCCACCCTGCGGCGGCACGGAAGCAACGGTGCCTTCCATGATCTTCAGAAGCGCCTGCTGAACGCCTTCGCCCGATACGTCACGGGTGATCGAAGGATTGTCCGACTTGCGGCTGATTTTATCGACTTCGTCGATGTAAACAATGCCGCGCTGCGCGCGTTCAACGTTATAATCAGCTGACTGGAGCAGCTTTAGAATGATGTTTTCAACGTCTTCACCGACATAGCCGGCTTCTGTCAAAGTCGTTGCATCAGCCATTGTGAACGGAACATCGATGATGCGTGCAAGTGTCTGGGCAAGATAGGTCTTACCGCAACCTGTTGGGCCAACCAGCAGAATGTTGGACTTCGCAAGTTCGATGTCGTTGCTCTTCGACTGATGGGCAAGACGCTTATAGTGATTGTGTACCGCAACCGAGAGAACGCGCTTGGCGTCTTTCTGACCGATGACATAGTCATCGAGTACGTCTTTGATTTCCTGCGGCGTAGGCACACCCTCGCGCGACTTCACCATCGAGGTTTTGTTTTCCTCGCGAATGATGTCCATGCAAAGTTCGACGCACTCGTCGCAGATAAATACGGTCGGGCCTGCAATCAGCTTACGTACTTCATGCTGGCTTTTGCCACAGAACGAGCAATAAAGCGTATTCTTTGAATCGCCGCCGCTGTTGCTGACTTTGCTCATTGCAGTTTCCTTTCAATAAACCGAAATGAACAGCAGCCGTCTGTGTCCATCTCGATCGTTTCTTCCGGTTCGGACCCTTTGAAGAAGCAAAAACAACACTTCTTCCCGGCTCCATCGGCAGTTTTTACGCACTGCCAGTCATTTTGGATCTCGCGTACCGAAGGCTTTCCGACCGAATAAGCCTTAAGTGGCGACTTTTGCAGAACCTAAAGCGGGGAACAATTGAAAAATCATGTTCCCCAGCGAGATTCGGCATAATCTGAACTATTTTAACGCCGTGAACCCCAACAGATGCTTAACGCGATGCGTTAACCTTTAGCTAGGACCACGAAATAAGCCGCTTTTGTGGCAAAAGACGCTAAAACATGAAGAGGCAGACGAACTGCCTCCCCGGATTACTTGGTTTCTTCAACAGCCACTTCGCGCGATTCGATGACCTTATCGATCAAACCGAACTCAAGAGCTTCCTGCGCTGTCATGAAGTGATCGCGATCAAGCGTACGTTCAATGGTCTCATAATCGCGACCTGTATGCTTGACGTAAATCTCATTCAGGCGGCGCTTCATCTTGATGATGTCCTGCGCATGACGTTCAATGTCGGACGCCTGCCCCTGGAAACCACCCGAAGGCTGGTGAACCATGATGCGCGCATTTGGCAACGCATAACGTTGACCGGTAGCACCGGCAGTTAGCAGCAACGAACCCATGGAAGCAGCTTGTCCCATGCAAAGCGTCGATACTGGCGGCTTGATGAACTGCATCGTGTCATAAATCGCCATGCCGGACGTAACAACGCCGCCGGGCGAATTGATGTACATGTTGATCTCTTTCTTCGGGTTCTCAGACTCGAGAAAGAGCAACTGCGCGCAGATCAGCATCGACATGCCGTCTTCGACAGGACCGTTGACGAAGATGATGCGTTCTTTCAGCAAACGTGAAAAAATATCATAGGCCCGCTCGCCACGGTTGGTCTGCTCGACAACCATCGGCACGAGGTTCATGACGGTTTCAATTGGATCTCTCATTATGGGCCTCTGCATATTTATAACGAATATGAATCGTATGGATGTTCCATACATAGGGCTTTGCAGCCCTGTTCCGCAAGATGCCGATCAATCCCAATCGGAATCCTGCTCGACAGGCTTAATGCCGCGTTTCTCGTCAAGCATTTTGCGTGCTGTCTCTGTCAGTCGAGCCTGAATGCGAACAGAGCCATCTTCCAGATCTTCACGCTTCACATCGCTGCCATGCTGGTAAATCCAGTCAAGAATACGAAGCTCTGAAGGCGGAAGCACTACATCTACTGAGCCGAGCGCGCCAGCAATGCGGCTTTCGATCAGCGACAGCAACCTCTCAACGCCTTCACCAGTCCATGCAGAAAGCGGGATCGGCCGACCTTCATCACCACCAGCCGCAGCCAGACGCAGGGCGGCCTCACGTCCAGCTTCGTCGAGATTGTCAATCTTGTTCCAAATCTGGATCACGCGCTTATGATCATGGGGATCGACATCGAGACCAGTCAGAATGCTTTCGACGTCTTCAGCTTGCGCCGCATTATCCGGATCGGAAATGTCGCGCACGTGCAGAATCAGATCAGCTTCGACAACTTCTTCAAGCGTTGCACGGAATGCCGCCACGAGATGATGCGGAAGGTTCGAAATGAAGCCCACAGTGTCTGAAAGAATAACCGTTTCACCATGCGGCAGACGAATGCGGCGCAATGTCGGATCAAGCGTTGCGAACAACATGTCTTCGGCCAGCACATCGGCGCCCGTCATGCGGTTAAACAACGTCGACTTGCCCGCATTGGTATAGCCAACCAATGCGATGACAGGATGCGGTACTTTGCGGCGCTTTTGACGATGCAGCGTGCGGGTGCGGACTACCGTTTCCAGCTCGCGCTTAATCTTCAGGATTTTTTCCTGAAGCATACGTCTGTCGGCTTCAATCTGTGTTTCACCTGGACCACCAAGGAAGCCACCGCCACCGCGCTGACGTTCCAAGTGCGTCCAGCTTCGAACGAGACGACCCTTCTGATAATTCAAATGCGCAAGCTCGACTTGCAACGCACCTTCCTTGGTACGCGCTCTCTCACCAAAGATTTCCAGAATAAGGCCGGTACGGTCGATGACCTTGACGTGCAATTCTTTTTCGAGATTACGTTGCTGCACTGGCGTCAAGGCATGATCAACGATCACGAGACCAATCGATTTTTCTTCGAGAATTTCGGCGATTGCCTCAATCTTACCTGTACCCAGCAGCGTCGCTGGTCGCGGTTGGCTGACAGTCACATTTTCAGCATGGGCAATTTCAAGATTGATCGCGCGGGCAAGACCAATTGCTTCTTCCAGCCGTGCTTCGTTGGAACGCTGAAACTGCGTCCGTTCACCTTCTTCACTCGCTGTACTGGTATTATAACGTTCCGGCAAAATAGGAACGATTACCGCCGCCCTCGTCGGTTCTGGCTCAGACAGGCCAAAACCCTTTTTTTCATCGGCAGGCGAAACATTCGCGTCTTTGAATTTCGACAAATAAACTTACTCCGGGATACGGCACCCAACTGCTTCAGCAGATAGGTCTTCGCATAAGCGGTTTCAAATAGAAGACGCCCCGGCCAATCAAATCATAATCCTGAAAACCCGACATTTGGGATTAGAATCGAAAAAGCTGGAGCAGAGTGACAATTTCAAGAGATCACCACGCTCCAGCATAAAACTGGTCAGTTATAAACTGAGAAGCGTCAGACTTCCTCACCCTCAAACATCTGTACCGGCTGGCTCGGCATGATGGTCGAAATTGCATGCTTGTAAACAAGCTGCGAATGACCATCGCGACGCAGCAACACACAGAAATTATCAAATGACGTCACGATACCTGTGAGCTTCACACCATTGATAAGAAAAATGGTCAGTGAAATTTTCTGCTTGCGTACAGAATTGAGAAAAAGGTCTTGAAGATTTTGCGATCGTTCAGCCATTGTTTTTATTCCTTTAATCGATCAGCAGTTTGTTCGTTTATGCCAGACGAACACGCGCACACACATAAATCAAGCTCCCGGGTTGCGCAAAACCAGTCGCTAAATGCAATTGCTGTGGAAAGACAACTGCTTCGCTCTTAATCTTCGGTTAACAGGATGGGAATCTTTCCGCAACCAACAAATTCAAAACCCGACATGCAAATCTTTGCAGGTATGAATACAGGAACCTTATTTGAGGTCGCTCGAAAGTGGTTCACCAAGCATTGGCCTAACCCGGTCAATCGCCCACATATAGAAACTTCCCGGTTGCATTGAGACAACCTCTTTATGTTTCTTATGAATGTGAAAACCAATAAAATCAGGGTGTTTGGTCGGCTCTATGTCATAGATCGGATCATAAATCCGCGTCGCCTCTTTCCCTACCCAGTAATAAAAATTCTCCCGCGGTGCTGCATTTTTAAAGATGCCATACTTGCGCGCGAGCCGCGATATGCCGTCATTTCCGAAAATTGTAATCCCGATAGCGGCAGGCGTAACTTCTTTGCCGGTAAGACGATAGTATAATGGCCGTAGCTTGCCACGTCGCAATCCCAGCCAACGCGGGAGAGGATAAGTGGCCGCAATATAGTGCTCAAACTCTCGAATGATAGGATGATCACTAGGCAAATAAAGCGCGGAGACCCCAACGCGAAAGCGATTCTCTCGAGCCAGATATGGCTTAGAGGGATCGGGATGAAATTGCTTTAGCAAATAGACATCCGTATCAAGCCACACCCCCTGCTTATGCTTCATCAGCATGATACGGAAAATATCGCTGAACTGAACAATTGTGGTTCGACTGCGTAAGTTCGGATAGTTGCGATCAAGGCGCTTAAATACCTGCTCAGGCAGAATAGTGCTGGCATCGTGTATTTCGACACCCTCAGGGACATTCTCGATTGGCGCGTATGAAAATAGCTTCACGCGTTGGCCAGTCATCACCATAGATGCAAGGCATATGCGGTCGACGTCCCGTAGGCTCGGACCATACCAGAAAGTGCAGATATCCATCAGAGATACCGGATAACAGAGGTTGGCATTTTGAAAAACTCAGAAAAATTCGAGGCTAACGCGGAACATCTGTTCCACATGTTTAATAGCATCAGCAGTTGCGAATATTACAACACGATCTTTCGGCTTAATACGCACATCACCATTTGGCTGAATAACCTGCCCTGCACGATAAATCGCACCGATGCGCAAGCCTTCCGGCAAATCGAGATCACGCAAAGGCGCACCGACCAGCGATGACGTCTCAAGCGCTTCCGCTTCAATAATCTCGGCCATATCGCGATAGACGCTGTAGACAGCACGGATACGACCGCGACGCACATGCTGCAATATCTTCGAGACCGTGACAGCCTTCGGATCAATATAGGCATCGATCCCAACCATGTGTGTAAAATCTTGATAGCCGGTCGTGTTGATCAGCGCCATATTGGCCTTACACCCAAGCCGCTTTGCCATGATGCTTGAGAGAATATTCACCTGATCCTGATTGGTCAGAGCGACAAAAAGATCAGCATCCTCAATATCCGCTTCCTGCAAAAGCGCCTGATCCAAAGCGCTGCCATGTAAAACCATCGTACGTTTCAGCTGGTCAGCGATCATGAAAGCGCGCTCATGCTCACTTTCGATCATCTTTATGCGCGTCTGCCATTTGCGCTCTTCAATGGCCTTTGCAACATAGAGGCCGATATTGCCACCACCCGCGATTACAATGCGATGCGCCTCTGGCTTTTCGTGCCCGAACAACGACAACGTTCTGCGAACCTGTTCGCGGGTTGTCACAACATAAGCGAGATCACCAGCGTTCAATTGATCGGTTGAGCGCGGAATAAACAGGCTGCCATTGCGTACAACACCCACAACTGTTGCCGCAAGATCAGGAAACAGGTCGGAGAGCTGTTTCAATGGAGTATTGATAACCGGGCATTCTTCCAGACACTCGATTGCAAGTCCGATAATCTTATCATCCGCAAAGCGCAAAACATCGGTCGCGCCCTGCAAGGCGATACGCCGCAAAACCACCTCGCCCACTTCCAGCTCCGGTGAAATAATCACGTCAATCGGTAGGTTTTCGCGCAGGAACAAGTCCTGATATTCAGCTTTCAGATAAGACTGCGCGCGAATACGGGCGATCTTGGTCGGCACATTGAAAACCGAATGTGCAACCTGACAAGCCACCATATTGACTTCGTCAGATAGCGTCACCGCGATAATCATGTCGGCTTCGTTAGCACCAGCAGCAGCCAGAACATCTGGCTGCGAGCCATGACCAACGAATCCGCGCACATCCAGAGTATCACGCACGATCTCAATGTGACGCGCAGATGTATCAATGACGGAGACATCGTTTTCCTCGGCAGCAAGCCGTTCGGAAATACCGTAGCCAACCTGCCCTGCTCCGCACACGATTACGCGCATGATCGTCCCGCCTGCCCTGAACCTGTTTAACTGTTATACGCCAAGCGACTTTAGCTTGCGATGCAATGCCGAACGCTCCATGCCAACAAACTCAGCTGTACGCGAGATATTGCCACCAAAACGATTAATCTGCGCAATCAAATATTCCTTTTCAAAGCGCTCACGTGCTTCACGCAAAGGAAGAGCCATGATGTGCTGATCGGATTCGGTCGGCGCGCGTGGCAGCGTGTCGCCAATTTCTGCTGGCAGAAGATCGGCTGTTACCGGCGCATCCGGATCGTCGCCGCGCGCCAAAATCATCAGGCGCTCCACATTGTTTCGCAGCTGACGGATATTGCCCGGCCAGCTATGTGATTGCAAAACAGCCATTGCATCAGAACCAATTTTGCGCGGCTTGATACCCGCTTGCTCGGCAATCTGCGTCATAAAATATTCGACCAGCGATGGAATATCCTCACGACGCGAGGCAAGCGCTGGCACATGCACGGGCACAACGGAAAGGCGATGGAATAGATCTTCGCGGAACGTACCTTCGGCAATCATGCCTTCAAGGTTTTGTGCAGTCGAAGAAATAATGCGCACATCAACTTTGACGCGCTTGGTTCCACCCACACGTTCGAACTGCTGATCAACCAGCACACGCAAAATCTTGTTCTGCGTTTCACGTGGCATATCGGCAATTTCATCAAGATAAAGGATGCCACCATGGGCTTCTTCAAGCGCACCAACTTTGCGCTCGCCACCATCCATCTCCGTGCCGAAAAGCTCGATCTCCATACGCTCAGGCGTAATGGTTGCAGCATTGACCGTAACGAATGGACCGTTGGCCCGACCCGACTGTGCGTGAATGGCACGCGCTGCAAGTTCCTTACCCGCGCCCGAAGGTCCGGTAATCATAATACGGCTGTTGGTTGGCGCAACACGCTCAATCGTCTGACGCAGCTGGTTGATTGCGAGCGAAGCGCCAATCAGCTCCATGCTGTTGCCACCGCGCTTGCGCAGGTTGGAAACTTCCCGTTTCAGCTTGGATGTTTCCAGCGCACGCTCAGCAACCAAAATGAGGCGATCTGCCTTGAACGGCTTTTCGATAAAATCATAGGCACCGCGACGGATTGCCGAAACAGCCGTTTCAACATTGCCGTGCCCAGAAATCATCACGACGGGCAGATCAGGGTGCTGCTTCTTGATTTCATCAAGCAGTGCAAGACCATCAAGACGGCTGCCCTGTAACCAGATATCAAGAAAGACAAGGCGTGGCACACGATCATCAATCGCAGCAAGCGCGCTGTCAGCATCAAAGGCCGTGCGCGTCTCATACCCTTCGTCGCTCAGGATACCTGCAACAAGTTCCCGAATATCCACTTCGTCATCAACAACAAGAATATCGGCTGCCATATCAGTTCACCTGTCCAACTATCTCGTTTCCGGG
Source organism: Brucella sp. 21LCYQ03 (assembly GCF_023554105.1). Lineage (GTDB taxonomy): Bacteria > Pseudomonadota > Alphaproteobacteria > Rhizobiales > Rhizobiaceae > Brucella. Next base: position 278,571 of record NZ_JAMJWE010000003.1, on the reverse strand, counting down.
ATTTCCCTCTTCCGCACCAGCAGAGCCGGTGGAAACCTCAGGAAAGATCATACGTATCATTGCGCCACGTCCACCGTGGAAATCTGCTGGCGCATCATGCAACTCCAACTGTCCGCCGTGGTCCTCCACGATTTTGCGAACTATCGCGAGGCCAAGGCCAGTGCCCTTTTCGCGCGTCGTCATATAAGGCTCCAAGAGCTTCTGACGATCATCGCCCGGCAAGCCTTTGCCGTTATCAATCACTTCCACCACCAGATGTCCGTCGTCTTTGCGGGCGCGAACAAGAATATGCCCATCACCACGCTCTTCTTTCGGAACGGCATCAATCGCCTCGCTGGCATTCTTAATGATATTGCCAAAAGCCTGGCCGAGCAGACGACTATCGAAAGAACCGATTAGCTTTTCCGAGCCATATTCATTGGTAAACTTAATATCTTGTCGGCTTACTTCGATGAGGAACGAAGCTTCACGCAGCGCCTCACGCATATCCATCGCCTTCATCTCCGGCTTAGGCATACGCGCAAAGGCTGAGAACTCATCCACCATGCGACCAATATCACCGACCTGACGAATAATTGTATCCGTACACTGATCGAACACTTCGCGATCTTCAACGATCACCTTGCCGTAGCGACGGCGAATACGTTCTGCAGAAAGCTGGATCGGCGTCAGCGGGTTTTTGATCTCATGCGCAATACGACGCGCAACATCCGCCCACGCCGAAGAACGCTGCGCCTGAACCAGATCAGTAATATCATCAACGGTAACGACATAGGAGTGATCGTCAGATTCTGAATCTTCGACGGTCACCTGCACGTTAAAGGTTCGTGCAACACCATTACGCGTCATGCTGACTTGTTCACGGTGCATCGCACGATCGGTTGTGCGTGCAACTTCAAAAGCTTGTCCAATTTCTGGCGCAATACTGCTCAAGCTTTTACCGATTGCATCGTGTGAACTAACTCCGAACATATGTTCAGCCGAGCGATTAAGGATCGAAATTGAACCATCAGTCTCAATACCGATAACACCCGCATTGACGCCAGAAAGAACCGCCTCAGAAAAGCGGCGACGTTCATCAATCTGATCTTTCGCTGACAAAAGCTCGTTGCGCTGACTATTCAACTCAGCAACCATGTTGTTGAACGTATCCGACAATGCGCCAACGTCGCCGTCAGATGCGCGTACAGGTACAGAAATATTGAGATTACCGGCAGCAACATCGTCAGCCGCACCGATCAAAAGTCGGATTGGGCGAACAAGACGGTCAGCCACCGCTATACCGGTCCAAATGGCAGACAGAAGAACAATCAGCGTCAGACCGAAATAGAGCAGCGCAAAGGCAATCTGGGTTGGTATGCGGTTCGCATCCATCTCCTGATAGCGCTGTGTATTGGCCTCCATCAGGCGCATTGATTCCAAAATCTGCGGATCAACCTGCCGTACCGTGTAGAGGTAAAGGTCCGGTATCTCACGCATTTTGATGACTGCGCCAACAAAATTACTATTGCCCGGCGGTATAATAACTGGCCTTCCATCAACAGCTGTTCTCAAAGCATCTTCGGTTGGAGGAGGAAGACGCGTTTCAACGCCCGTTTCGCTTTTAACAACCACATCGCCATTTTCGCGCACCAAAAATGCGCCCAGCAAACCGCGACCGCCAGCCTGAAGCGTCATGTAGCGAATAAAGCCACCTCTATCGAGACTGTAAACGGTGCGCTGCGCATCCAGTTCCTGAAGCATCGAAAACGATGTGCTTTGCAGATTCAGCGCTGTCTCTTTGATATAGGCAGTCGTCAAACTCTGTGAAGAACTCACAATATCGCGTGTGTTGGTATCAAACCAGCGATCTAGCCCGAGATTGAGTGTGACCGAGGCAACGATTGCCACCACAATTGCTGGCACTGCAGCGATCAGTGAGAACAGCGCAACGATACGCACATGTAGGCGCGATGCAGCTTTTCCAGATCTACGCGCGGATATAATGCGATAAATCTCGCGGCAAATGAGCAGGATCAAAAAGACAATTAGCGCAACATTGATAATGACCAGCGCAAGCGTCACCGCACGGTCAGGCGTGATCGGCGTAATACCAATGAGAATGCAAAACGACAGCGAAGCAGTAATCAGCGCCAGAATAACGGTAATGATACCGGGCAACGCAAGAAGCCTGCGCCCCTCACCGCCGCGCGATGGTCGCCCTACCTTATCCATATCGGTCGTCAGATTCGCTGTATTCATGTTAACCATGTTACCCAATAGCGTTGCATCTATGCAACGCATTGTGGCGAAAATGCAACGATTGTTTACAGCTTAAATAGGGTTTCGCGAAACTGTGAGCGGCTTTCTGCTCATTTTCTACTGCTTTGCACCCCGATAGATATTCACACCGAGTTCTCTGATCTTCTTACGCAGCGTATTACGGTTAAGGCCCAGAATTTCTGCAGCCTTGATTTGATTGCCGCGCGTAGCTGTCAAACATGCGAGGATGAGCGGATATTCCAGTTCTGCCAGAACGCGATGATAAAGACCGGGCGGCGGAAGATCAGAACCGAACGAGCCGAAATAACGCTGCATGTTCTGCTCCACCACCTGCGAAATGGTGATGTTTTCGAGATCACCCGTCACAACCACAGGGGCATCGGGCTTTGAAAGCTCAGATTTCAGCTCGGCTTCGATGATCTCAGGCGAAATCTCGTCTTGCGGGTAAAGTGCTGAAAGCCTGCGCACAAGGTTTTCGAGCTCACGCACATTGCCCGGCCATGGATAACGACGCATCATATCAAAGCCCGTGGCAGTGATACGTTTTTCAGGCAGACCTTCTTCAGCAGCGCGCTTGAAAAAGTGTCGAACCAGATCAGGTACGTCTTCGCTGCGTTCGCGAAGCGGCGGCAGTCGCAGAGGCACGACATTCAGACGATAATACAGATCTTCGCGGAACAGCCCCTGCGCAATGAGCTGGCGCAAATCCTTATTGGTTGCAGCAACAATCCGCACATCGGTCTTGATCGGTGTACGTCCACCGACCGTCATATATTCGCCCTGCTGCAACACACGTAACAAGCGCGTCTGCGCTTCCATCGGCATATCGCCGATTTCATCCAGAAAAAGCGTGCCACCATTGGCTTGCTCAAAGCGTCCGCTTGAACGGTTCTGTGCGCCGGTAAAGGCACCTTTTTCATGGCCAAACAATTCGGATTCAATCAGGTCACGCGGAATAGCGGCCATATTGATGGCGACGAACGGTCCTTTGCGGCGGCGACCATATTCATGCAGTGCGCGCGCTACGAGTTCCTTACCCGTTCCCGACTCACCCGTGACCATCATGGTGAGGTCTGTCTGCATCATACGCGCCAGCACGCGATAGATTTCCTGCATCGCAGGCGAACGACCGACCAGCGGCATATTCTCAGCCTGCTCATCCGGCAAAACCGCAGCGGGCTTATGCTTTGGCTCAGACAGCGCACGACCAACAATATTGATCAGTTCTGTCAGATCAAACGGCTTTGGCAGATATTCATAAGCACCGGCTTCCGAAGCGCGGATCGCGGTCATAAACGTATTTTGCGCGCTCATAACAACAATTGGCAGATCGGGACGCATCTTCTTGATACGGGGAAGCAGATCAAATGCATTCTCATCCGGCATATTAACGTCGGTAATCACCAGATCACCATCGCCGGCAGCTATCCAGCGCCAGAGTGATGCACCATTGGATGTAACCCGCACATCATAGCCTGCACGCGACAATGCCTGATTAAGCACAGTGCGAATAGCAGCATCATCATCGGCAACGAGAATCGTACCTGTCGGACGTCCGGCAATCATGCGTTATCTCCTGTCTTTGCAGACATATTTTCAGCTGAACTCTTCCACTGCGGCATCAAAATGCGGAATGTGGTGCGCGATGGGTGGCTGTCGCACTCAATCACGCCGCCATGATCACCAATAATCTTGGCAACCAGTGCCAGTCCCAGACCAGATCCATTGGTCTTGGTCGTCACAAACGGATCAAACAAATGCGGCAGCATATCCTCCGGTACTCCCGGACCATTATCATGCACGCAGAATTCCAGTGGCAGAGCCACGCGGTCGCTTGCACCTGGAACCTGTAAGCGGATACCCGGACGATAAGCGGTTGATAGCGTTATCTCGGCACCCTCACGGTCACCGATCGCTTCGGCAGCATTCTTCACCAGATTAAGGAAAACCTGCACAAGCTGATCGCGATTGGCATAAACCGGCGGTAGCGATGGGTCGTATTCCTCAACAAAGCGGATATTCCGCGCAAAACCGTTGCGCGCCAATGTCTTCACATGATCAAGTACCGAATAAATATTGACCGCTGTGCGCTCGATGGGACGCTCATCGGAAAATACTTCCATGCGATCAACGAGCTTCACAATCCGATCAGTTTCATCAGTGATCAGCCGTGCCAATGCACGATCTTCATCGCCAACCACCTGTTCGAGCAATTGGGCGGCACCGCGAATGCCTGAAAGCGGGTTCTTGATTTCATGCGCAAGCATCGAAGCAAGCCCCGTAACCGAGCGAGCAGCGCCGCGATGGGTCATCTGGCGGTCGATCTTCTCCGCCATGGTCTTTTCCTTAAACAGAATAACCACAGCGCCCGGCGTTTCGATAACAGGTGCCACATAAAGATCGACAATGCGTTCGGCACCAATCTTAGGCGACGAAATATCAACGCGATATTCATTAACCGGGACCTGAGCCGTGCGGACCTGATCGACAAGAGCCAGCAATGGACTGCCAAAAGGCAGAAACGATTCAAGACGATTGCGCGCCAGAATAGACGAGCCAGAGCGGAAAAACTGTTCAGCATCCATATTGGCGTAAACGATGTGATTGTCGGCACTCACCATAATCACAGGCTGATTGATCGCATCCAGTATGATTGCTGGAATGCCGTTCGCTTCACCTCTACCGCCCATCATGCGACCTTTCTGTCTGCATCACGCAGAAAAACGCGGGTTAGCGCCGCGATAACCGCTTCAGGATCAGTGAGCGTCATGATTTCAGCCTTATCTGCCTGAGAGAATGCTTCACCCGCATGGCGATCCAGATACCAGCCGAGATGTTTTCTCGAATGGCGGATACCCGTCTTGCTGCCATAATGGTCGAGCATATCTTCGTAATGTCTTATAATATAAGAAAGAATGCGATCAGCTGTTCGCGGTGCGAAATCACTGCCTGCAATCAAGCCCGCAAGCCAGGGCTGACCATAGGAAGCGCGGCCAACCATCACGGCGTCAGCACCAGAGCGGCGCAACAATTCTTCCGAATCCTCGCGTGACGACACATCACCATTGGCAACCAGTGGGATTTTCACAACATCACGCACCGCATGAATGGCGTCCCAGTCGGCTGTGCCTTCATAAAACTGGCAGCGTGTGCGTCCATGAACCGTCACCATCGCAATGCCCGCATCTTCGGCACGCTTTGCAAGTTCCGGCGCATTAATGCTGTTTTCATCCCAGCCGAGACGCATTTTCAGCGTAACCGGAACTTTGACAGCATTTACCGTTGCCTCAACTAAAGTCATCGCATGATCAAGATCGCGCATAAGCGCTGAACCGGAATAGCCGCCCGTCACCTTCTTTGCAGGACAACCCATATTGATGTCGATAATATCGGTACCTTCGCCTTCGGCAATAATGGCAGCTTCGCCCATCCAGTGCGCTTCGCGGCCTGCAAGCTGCACGACATGCGTGCCAAGCCCCTCGCCGGACAGGCGCAACATGCTTTCCTTATGACGATTGCAAAGCTCGGCACTCGCAACCATTTCAGAAACAACCATACCAGCGCCCGCTTCGGCAGCGCGCTTGCGAAATGGAAGATCGGAAACACCCGACATAGGAGCTAGAAAAACGCGGTTAGGAACGACCACGTTGCTTATGCTTAAAGGCTGTTCAAGATTGGCGACCAAAAGATGCTCATTTGATGTGCATGATGCAATTAGCACACAGTTTAATCATTTGATGCGGTGAACGCAAGGAAAAGCACGTGCGGATAATGATAAATTGATTGCGGTATGGCAATTATTTACGCAAGGCGTTATTCGGCAAATAGCAATTTGAATCTCTTATGAAGGCGACCGATATTTTACGGGCAGCAGCAGTCATCGTAGCCGCAGGACGTGGCGAACGTGCAGGACAAAGCACCGAAGGTCCGAAGCAATATCGGCGGATCGGCGGCGAAGCCGTGCTTTCACGCACGCTGAGGGCTTTTGCGCAGTGTCCTGAGATTGTTGAAATTATCGTTGTCATCCATGCCGATGATACAGTGCTATACGATAAGGCCATTACCGACCATTATGAAAATGTGCGCATCGTCACCGGCGGCCCGACACGGCAGGAATCCACCCGACTTGGATTGCTGGCGCTCAACAAAGACGCTCCTGACTATGTGCTTATCCATGATGGCGTGCGCCCATTTATCGAGCAGGAACTGCTTGCCCGCATATTCGACAATCTGACACCGCAGGAAGGCGTACTCCCAGCGCTCGCCGTGTCCGACACGCTGAAACAGTCAGCAAGCGACGGCACAGTCAAAATGACGGTCCCGCGCGCTGGTCTTTTTGCAGCGCAAACACCGCAGGCCTTTCCTTTCGCACCAATCCTCGATGCACACGAAAAAGCATATCTCAGCGGACGCTCGGATTTCACCGATGATGCGTCGATTGCAGAAGCCTATGGACTTGCAGTGCAAATCATCGAAGGTTCGGCAGACAATACCAAACTGACATGGGCCAAAGATATCGAAATGGCCGACAAACGTTTGAGGCATCGCATGACTTCCTTTCCAGATATTCGCACCGGCAATGGCTATGACGTTCACAGTTTCGAGCCGGGTGATCATGTTACGCTTTGCGGCGTCGCCATTCCGCATAATAAAAAGCTCAACGGTCATTCAGATGCTGACGTGGCTCTCCACGCACTGACCGATGCATTGCTTGCCACACGCGGCGCAGGCGATATTGGCACGCACTTCCCGCCATCCGATCCGCAATGGAAGGGTGCTGCATCGCATATCTTCGTTGAGCATGCAGTCAAGATAGTGCGCGAAGCCGGTGGCCGTATCGCCAATGCGGATGTGACGATCATTGCGGAAGAGCCAAAGATTGGCCCGCACCGCCCGGCAATGACAGGAGCTATGGCCAATATGCTGGGTATTTCGCAGGACCGTGTTTCTGTCAAAGCTACCACCAATGAAAAAATGGGCTTTGTTGGCCGTGGTGAAGGTATTGCTGCTATTGTGACTGCAACCGTGATCTATCCCGGTGAGGTTCCTGAATGACACTTGTTGCCGAAGCTCAAGCCATCGACGTCCTGAATGCATGCCGCAAACAGGGCATCATGATTGTGACGGCAGAATCCTGTACAGGCGGGCTGATCGCGGGGGCACTCACCGATATTGCTGGTTCTTCCGATGTAGTGGACCGCGGTTTTGTCACCTATTCGAATGAAGCCAAGAACGCGATGATCGGCGTGCCGATGGAGCTGATCAGCCAAGTGGGTGCGGTTTCCAAGGAAGTGGCAATCGCCATGGCAGAAGGTGCACTTGCCAGCTCACGTGCAGGTATCAGCATTGCCGTGACAGGGATTGCCGGCCCCGGCGGCGGATCAGCGGAAAAGCCAGTCGGCCTTGTGCATATTGCGAGCGCGCGCAAAGGTTTTGCCACGATGCACAGAGAATGCCGCTTTGGAGAAAAGTCCCGTGAAGAAATACGCCATGAGACTGTGCTCTCGGCATTAGCACTGGTTCTTGAAGCACTTAGCCTCGATTAAGCGATGCCATAAGTCTCGTCAGCGCGCTTTTCAAAGGCTTCCGAGAATTTTCGGAAAGCAAGGTCAAACATCGACCCCATCAGCATTCCAAGCATTTTGCTCTTGAATTCATAATCGATGAAAAACTCGACATCGCATTCATAACCATCGTTAACCGGCTTGAAAGTCCAGCGATTGTCGAGATAGCGGAATGGACCATCGACATATTTCACGTCGATGACGTTTTCTTCTGGCTTCAGAAGCACCTGGCTGGTGAATGTCTCGCGGATCAACTTATAGCCAACCGTCATATCAGCGATTAGCAGTGTCTTTCCGTCCCGTTCCTTACGCGAGCGGATCGAGAGTGCTTCGCACATCGGCAGGAATTGCGGATATTTTTCCACATCCGATACCAGAGCAAACATCTGGTCTGCCCTGTGATGAACGCGTCTGACATTGGTAAATTGCGGCATGCGAATTTAAGCCTGTGCTGCGACCTGCGCTTCACGCGCAGCCTTAAGCTTTGCAAAATCATCACCGGCATGATGCGATGAACGCGTCAGCGGGCTGGATGCAACCAGAGCAAAGCCCTTCGTACGACCTATTGTCTCAAACGACTTGAATTCGTCTGGCGTGACAAAACGGACAACCGGATGGTGCTTGCGGGTTGGTTGGAGATATTGACCGATGGTCATGAAATCCACGTCAGCCGAACGAAGGTCGTCCATCAGCTGCAAAATTTCATTCCGCTCTTCGCCGAGACCAACCATGATGCCGGATTTCGTGAAGATTGTCGGGTCGAGTTCCTTCACACGCTGCAACAGGCGGATCGAATGGAAATAACGAGCGCCCGGACGAACCTTGAGATATTTCGACGGAACCGTTTCCAGATTGTGATTGAACACGTCTGGGCGAGCCTTAACGACGATCTCAAGCGCACCTTCCTTGCGAAGGAAGTCTGGCGTGAGAATTTCAATCGTCGTCTTTGGTGTTGCTTCACGGATGGCGCGAATAACATCAGCAAAATGCTGTGCGCCACCATCGGCGAGATCATCACGATCAACAGAGGTAATGACAACGTGGGTCAGGCCCATCTGCTTGATAGCGCGTGCAACACTTTCCGGCTCATTCGGATCAAGAGCTTTCGGAATGCCGGTCGAAACATTACAGAAAGCGCAGGCGCGGGTGCAGATTTCACCCATAATCATGAAGGTCGCGTGCTTCTTTTCCCAGCACTCGCCAATATTCGGGCAGCCAGCTTCTTCGCAAACGGTAACAAGCTTGTTCGAGCGGACGATCTCACGCGTTTCATTATAGCCACGCGAAACAGGAGCCTTGACGCGGATCCACTCCGGCTTTTTCAGGATTTCATTGTCCGGGCGATGTGCCTTCTCCGGATGACGAAGACGTCTCTGGTTCACCGTGTCGAGAACTGTAACCATGCTGTTTCCTGCCTATCCGAAGTTTTCACAAACTTGAAACACTTCTAAATTGGGTCCGGTTCGTAATCTCTGGTCTGTAACCTGTCAACTTGGCACGCCCAAAGACATCGTCAATATGCTGCGGCTTACCGTCTCGCCGCCATTCCTAATGCCTTGAAAACCAGTGCCCAGATAAGGCCGAATAACAGCCCGCCAAATCCAAGGGCAAAAGCCAGTGTCCAGACACCATACCAGCCAGCAATCGCCATCCCATTGACCGATATGGTATTACCGCCGACTAAACTCAAGCTCCCCGCAATAAAGCCGAGCGCAAGACCGCCAACGGTACACCATTTAATCATGGGCCATGCGGCGCGCCGCCATGGCCCTCCATTATCGATCAGCGGAATGTGACTACCTCTTTGTTATGCGTTCAGCACGCGGCCGTAGGCATCCAGAACGCTTTCCTTCATCATTTCGGAAAGGGTCGGATGCGGGAAGACCGAGTGCATCAGTTCTTCTTCAGTCGTTTCAAGGTTCATCGCAACGACAAAGCCCTGAATAAGTTCGGTGACTTCTGCGCCAACCATGTGTGCGCCGAGCAACTGTCCTGTCTTCCTGTCAAAGATCGTCTTGACCAGACCCTGATCTTCACCAAGCGCAATAGCCTTACCATTTGCCGAGAAGGAATAGCGACCAACACGAATGTCAAAGCCCTGTTCCTTAGCCTTGGCTTCGGTCAAGCCGACAGATGCCACCTGTGGATTGCAGTAAGTGCAGCCCGGGATCATGCCCTTATCGAGCGAATGGACATTTGGCAGACCGGCGATCTTTTCAACGCAGATCGTGCCTTCATGCTCAGCCTTATGAGCCAACATCGGAGGACCAGCAACGTCACCAATGGCATAAATGCCTTCAACATTGGTCTTGCCATAGCCGTCGATGACAACGCAGCCGCGGTCTGTCTTCACGCCAATCGCTTCAAGACCGAGATTTTCAATGTTGCCCTGAACGCCAACAGCCGAAATCAGACGATCAACGGTCAGCTTTTCAACCTTGCCGTCCTTGGTTTCAATGTGAGCAGTGACAGAGTCCGTGCCCTTCTCAACCTTGGTAACCTTGGCTTCGGTGATAATCTTGAGGCCGAGCTTTTCCAGACGTTTGCGAGCGAAAGTGGAAATTTCCACATCTTCAACCGGCATGATGTTTGGCATCAGCTCAACAACCGTCACATCAACGCCCATGGCATTGTAGAAGGATGCAAATTCAATACCGATAGCGCCGGAGCCCATGACAACCATCGACTTTGGCAGCGCCTGTGGAACCATAGCTTCGAAATAGGTCCAGATCAGCTTGCCATCCGGCTCAATGCCCGGCAGCGAACGCGGACGCGCGCCGGTCGCAACGATCACATGCTTGGCCTTGTAGCTGCCCTCACCCAGAACACCCTTCGGCACTGGATTCTGCGGCAGCATTGGCTGCTTCGACGATTTACCGACCGAAATCTCCGCAGGCGTATTGCCGGATGCGCCTTTAACGAGCTTGGCTTCGCCCCAGATCACGTCGATCTTATTCTTCTTCATCAGGTAGGCAACGCCGCCATTCAGCCGTGCCGACACGCCACGTGAACGCGCAACAACCGCATCCACATCAGCTGAGATCGAACCTTCGAGTTTAAGGCCGTAATCCTTGGCATGTTCGCCCAGATGCAGCACTTCCGCCGAACGCAGCAGCGCCTTGGTCGGAATGCAGCCCCAGTTGAGGCAAATGCCGCCCAGATGCTCACGCTCGACAATGGCTGTCTTGAGGCCGAGCTGCGCTGCGCGGATAGCGGTGACATAACCGCCCGGTCCCGATCCGATGATAATAACGTCGTAGATGTCGGCCATAGTTTCCTGCCCTTAAAACATCGAAAATACGGGAAACGGCATCTTACGCAGTTTTTGCGGTGCATATTCCCGAATTGCCGACTTTCTGTCGGCTTATAAATAGGAAACGCCGCGAGTGTCGTCCACCCGCGGCGTATAACCATATCAGACCAGCATACCCATCGGGTTTTCGATGTGACGCTTGAAGGCCTGTGCAAGTTCAGCGGCCAGCGCACCATCGACGGCGCGGTGATCGGTGGAAAGGGTGACGGACATTACTGTCGCAACTTTCACTTCACCATTCTTGACCACTGCGCGCTGTTCGCCCGCACCAATTGCGAAGATCGTCGCATGTGGTGGGTTGATGATTGCTGCAAAGTCCTTCACGCCGAACATGCCGAGGTTGGACACAGAGGTCGAACCACCCTGATATTCATCAGGCTTGAGCTTGCGATCACGCGCACGCTTGGCAAGGTCCTTCATCTCATTGGAGATGGCGGACAACGTCTTCGATTCCGACTGACGCACGATTGGCGTAATCAGACCGCCCGGGATGGAGACGGCAACACCAACATCCGCGCGCTTGTGCTTGACCATACCACCTTCAGTCCATGAGACGTTGGCTTCAGGAATATCACGTAGTGCAAGAGCAACAGCCTTGATCACCAGATCGTTGACAGAAAGCTTGTAGGCCGGAACCTCGCCCTTCTCCGTCTTGGTCAGTGGTGCAGCCGAATTGATCTGCGAACGCAGAGCCAGAAGCGCATCGAGTTCGCAATCAATCGTCAGATAGAAATGCGGAACAGTCTGCTTCGATTCAACCAGACGGCGGGCAATGGTCTTGCGCATACCGTCGTGAGGAACGATTTCGTATGTGCCTTCTTCAAAGAGCTTGAGGATGGCATCATCCGACTGAGGCTTTGGAGCCGATGCAGCTGCCTGTGGTGCAGCAGATGTAGCTTTCGCTCCGCCAGACTTGATTGCAGCTTCAACGTCACGCTGAACGACACGGCCATGAGGACCAGTGCCTTTAACAGCGGAAACATCAACGCCCGCATCCTTTGCGATACGACGAGCAAGTGGTGACGCGAAAACGCGTTCGCCATTATTCGCAGCAGAAGCAGCCGCAGGAGCTTCAGCCTTTACAGGAGCCGGAGCTGCTGCGGGAGCAGCTTCCTTTTTTGGCTCTTCCTTAGGCGTTTCAGCCTTGGCTTCTGCCTTTGGTGCAGGAGCAGCGTCGCCACCCTTTGCTGCCTCTGCGACATCCTCGCCGTCTTCGGCGAGGATTGCGATCAGCGCGTTGACCTTGACGCCTTCGGTTCCGGCAGGAACGACGAGCTTGGCAACGATACCTTCATCGACAGCTTCGACTTCCATCGTCGCTTTGTCGGTTTCGATCTCAGCGATCACATCGCCGGACGTAACCTTGTCGCCTTCTTTAACCAGCCACTTGGAAAGATTGCCTTCTTCCATGGTTGGTGAAAGTGCTGGCATGGTGATTTTAATCGGCATGTCCAGTAACTCCTCAGGCGGTGTAGGTCACGGCTTTCACCGCTTCCACCACTTCAGCTACAGTCGGCAGAGCCAGCTTTTCGAGGTTGGCCGCATATGGCATCGGAACGTCCTTGCCAGCGATCGTCAGGATCGGCGCATCGAGATAATCGAAAGCCTGCTGCATGACGCGGGTGGCAATTTCAGTACCAACGGAAGACTGTGGGTAGCCTTCTTCAACAGTGACGAGACGACCGGTCTTCTTGACCGATTCAACAACCGTTGGAATATCCATTGGGCGGATGGTGCGCAGATCGATGATTTCAACATCGATGCCCTGTGCAGCTAACTCTTCAGCAGCCTTGACCGCATAGGTCATGCCGATACCGAACGAAACGATGGTCGCGTCCTTGCCCTGCTTGTGAATGCGGGCCTTGCCGATTGGCAGAACAAAATCATCCAGCTTCGGCACATCGAAATGATGACCGTAGAGAATTTCGTTTTCAAGGAAGATGACCGGATTTGGATCGCGGATAGCAGCCTTGAGAAGACCCTTCGCATCAGCAGCCGAGTAAGGCATGACGACCTTGAGGCCAGGAATCTGGCTGTACCATGCGGCATAGCACTGGGAGTGCTGGGCAGCAACGCGAGCAGCCGCGCCCGAAGGACCACGGAACACCATCGGCGCGCCCATCTGGCCACCCGACATGTAAAGCGTCTTCGCAGCCGAATTGATGATCTGGTCAATCGCCTGCATGGCAAAATTGAACGTCATGAATTCGACAATTGGCTTAAGACCAGCCATAGCGGCACCAACGCCGACGCCGGCAAAACCATGCTCGGTGATCGGGGTGTCGACAACGCGGCGAGGACCGAATTCGTCAAGAAGACCCTGCGTGATCTTGTAAGCGCCCTGATATTCGGCAACTTCTTCACCCATGATGAAGACATTGTTGTCGCGGCGCATTTCTTCAGCCATGGCGTCGCGCAGTGCTTCACGCACAGTCATCGAAACCATTTCTGTACCGGCTGGAATGTCCGGATCGGAAGCAACTTCAACTTTCGGAGCAGCAGGCACGCTATCGGCCTTCTTTTCTTCAGCCTTTGGCGCTTCTTTCGCTTCTTCCTTCGGTGCTTCTGCTTTTGCAGCAGGAGCCGAACCGATGTCGGACGCGCTTTCGCCGTCACCGAGCAGGATTGCGATTGGCGTATTTACTTTTACGCCTTCCGAACCTTCTTCGATCAACAGCTTGCCGATTGTGCCTTCATCGACGGCTTCAACTTCCATCGTTGCCTTATCGGTTTCGATTTCAGCGATCACGTCACCGGACGTAACCTTGTCGCCTTCTTTTTTAAGCCACTTGGACAGTTTGCCTTGTTCCATCGTCGGGGAAAGGGCAGGCATGAGAATTTCTACGGGCATGACAATACCTTTCCTGAATTAGAGCAGAATATCCGTGTAGAGCTCGGAAACATCCGGCTCTGGATCGTTTTGAGCAAAATCGGCCGAATCAGCGACGATGTCGCGGACTTCCTTGTCGATTTCTTTCAGCTCTTCTTCAGTGGCCCAGTTATTTTCGATCAGGCGCAGTTTGACCTGTTCAATTGGGTCGTGCTCGGAACGCATCTTCTGCACTTCGTCCTTCGAGCGATACTTCGCAGGATCGGACATGGAGTGACCACGATAACGGTAGGTTTCCATTTCGAGAATCAATGGCCCCTTGCCCGAACGCGCCCAATCGGCAGCAAATTCGGCAGCAGCCGCAACAGCACGAACATCCATGCCGTCGACCTTGATGCCCGGAACGTTGAACGAAACGCCGCGCTTGGAGAAATCTGTTTCAGCGGAAGAACGCGAAACCGATGTACCCATTGCATAGCGGTTGTTTTCGATCACGTAGATCACCGGAAGCTTCCACAGCGATGCCATGTTGAAAGCTTCATAGACCTGGCCCTGATTGGCAGCGCCGTCGCCGAAATAGGTAACCGAAATATTGTCATTACCGCGATATTTGTTCGCAAAGGCAAGACCAGTGCCGAGAGGAACCTGAGCGCCGACGATACCATGACCGCCGTAAAAGCCCTTTTCCTTCGAGAACATGTGCATAGAGCCGCCCTTGCCCTTGGAGTAACCTCCACGGCGGCCGGTCAGCTCGGCCATAACGCCACGTGCTTCCATGCCGGTTGCCAGCATGTGACCATGGTCACGATAGGAAGTGATGATCTGATCACCTTCCTTGAGCGCTGTCTGCATACCGACGACAACGGCTTCCTGACCAATATAAAGGTGACAGAAGCCACCGATGAAGCCCATACCGTAAAGCTGTCCGGCCTTTTCTTCGAAACGGCGAATCAAAAGCATTTCACGGTAAGCACTCAGTTCCTGCTCTTTATTAAACTTTGCAGGCGCTGGCGTCTTGGGGGTGGTGACAGAAGACGTCTGCGTTTTTCCAGCAGGCGCCTTATTAGCCCTCGGTGCCATATCTCGCTCCCTATAGCATGCACCCAAAATCAGAAGTGATTTTGAAAGCAACATGCGACCATTCAAATTATCAGAGCACCTTTCACGCACACGAAGGACGCGCGGCGCTCTACGATTGTCGTTCCATTGTGACGTTATACGGGCAATTTACAAGATACAATATGCACGCAAAGCATAGCTGCTATGCCGCCAAGCCTTTAAAAACATATCACAAAAAGACAATTAACCTGAATTTGGTTAATTAGACCGATCTTCGCGAGAAATGATTATCGTCATTTCGTCGGAATGGGAGAGATTAAGCGCCCTGCGAGCCTGCTCGTCAAGCATGTCCTTTTCAATCGAACCATCGCGCAGAAGCGTGACTCGCTTCTCAAGTGCGGCTCTGTCGGCAGTCACTTGTGCAAGCTGTTCGGTCAGCAGGCTTTTCTGCTGTTCCAGCTGGAGACGCGAATAAAGACCAAATTCGCCATGATAGGCGTGAAAACCAAAATAGCTCAGAAACGCAGCTGTCAAAACAGGCAGCACAAAACGGCCACGAATAGATTTACGTTTCTGCTTGGTCCACATTTCGGCTTCCTTCCCGGACACTCACGAGGGCTTCGATACTGATTTGAAGCCGTCAATCCGATTTCCACCATAAAACATAATTCTGCTTAACAGAGATTTACCGCAACGCGATGACAGAGGGGCCAGCGTCAGTTTTTTTGAAGCCTTTGGCTCAGCGTGAGATAGGGATGACGACCAGAGCCGTCAACCCCATCAATAAATACTACGCTGATCACACATCAACAATCGTTGAAAAACCGCCCATAATCATGCGCTTGCCGTCAAAGGGCATGGTTTCACCCATGTCCTTCATACGTGGATCACTCATCATTTTGTCATTGGCAGCGTCGCGTGTGGCTTTGTCAGGATATTCAAACCACGAGAAGACCACCTCTTCATCGTCTTTTGCCTGAACCGCGCGGCGGAAATCTGTGACTTTTCCATCGGGGACATCATCGCCCCAGGCTTCGACCATTCGCGTTACGCCAAACTCTTTGAACAATTCCGCAGCCTTAGCCGCATGTTGGCGGTAGACCTCTTTATTGGCCTTCGGAACCGCAACGACAAATCCTTCTATGTAAGCCATTTTTCTCTCCCATTTGGCCCACCCAGTTTGATTTAATAAGTCTGCCTGATACAGATTTCATTTCACATAGGCAGAAAAGCAGAAACGACAACCATCATTCTTGAATATAAAACAGCCAAAGAAAAACGCGGGCTGAAGCCTGTTTTTCAATTCACTTATCTGCTAAATGTCGAAAACGCGACCGTGCGCTATCCCCCGGCTATAGCGAACCAGCTTATTCAACGTTGATAAACCTGTCGTACTCTACATTACGGTCCGCACGCCCAACGAGCCATATCCATCAAAATGCGCTGACTGTCCCACCAATCTGTCACTTACAACAATAAACTGCATTTTTTTGGTGAGAGTATATGCTTGCGAAGGGTACCCCCAAAAGCTATGTAATACGCACTGGAGGTACGCATTACCTAGCTTTGAAATTGCTAAGACTAAGATTATCGAATGAGTATAAAATCTATTAAACCGATTATGGAATTCAATAGATTTTTAAATTTTGATCTTCGCACAGGGCGTGTTGAAGAAGGGGTATTATTGGCTAGGCAGAAAACATATTCTTTTAAAATAAAAATTTATTTTAACATAGATGGTACTCACTTGTAATTGGGACCTCTATTTACCTGAATTACAACTATTGCCTTCATGAGAATTATATATTAAGCTTACTAAATATATCAAATATTTGTAGGCTTACTGGATCATGCATCAGCGTCACATCTGCATTTCCATCATAACTCGGAACAGACCGAAGATGCTCTGCAATCTATTTTCGTCGTTAGCCTCTATTCAAAAGCCCAACAACGCTAACGTATCATTTCTTATTGTCGAGAATAACATTTCTCCTACACTTTGCGAAAGCATTAAAGATTTTCGTTTGCTGATGCCTGACAGTCATATTGACTATATCGTTGAAAGTGTTTTGGGCATATCGTCTGCACGCAACCGTGCGCTTAACCACGCAATCGAACATGATTTCGATTTTCTGGTTTATGTAGACGATGACGAATTTGTTGAATCTGACTGGCTTGTAAAACTGCTGGCAGAACGCGATCGTCTCGACCTTGATATTGTCGGGTCGCCAGTTCGGCCCAGGCCGTTTGATGAGAATCTTACTATTTTGCAGCGACTGGTTTGGTCCGGGATCGAACGGAGCGGTTATAAGTCAGAAAGAAAATGTCAGCAGAAATGTGCGACGGGTCGCGGCGACTCAATCAAGGTCGCGACAGGTAGCTGGATGGGTCGTCTGGATTTTTTCCGCAAAAACAACTTGCGTTTTGATTCCCATTTTGGACTGACCGGCGGCGAAGACTGGAACCTTTGGGCGAAAGCAAAATCACTCGGTGCCAAAACTGGGTGGGCCTGTGATGCGATTGTTTATGAAACAGTTCCCTCATCGCGACTAACGCTGAGCTATCATTATCGCCGAAACCGTGATCACAACATTACTGAATTTGGTGCCCGTTATCGGGAAAACCCAAATAAAACATTAAAAAAGCTGCCCGTTAAGATCGCAGGGCGTGCTGTCAAATTTTTGGGTGCCAGCCTTTCTATTCCGTTTCGTGGTGGACATGGCCTTGTTTCATCGGCAACGGCATTGGGCGGTTTAGTCGGACTTATTCAAGGCTGCTTTGGCAAAAACTCCATGCATTATGCCAATACAACCGGCCACTAGCGCGGGTTTTGATCGGATTGTTTGTGTTAAAGTGTATTTTTCCCGAAAACCGTTTCACACTTTTCGGGATGCGCTCTAACAAAAAAGCCCCGCGATGCGGGGCGTTTTTGTTTTTAGTACCAGCCGACAGCGACCTGTGCCTCTTCCGACATACGATCAGCTGACCATGGCGGATCAAAAGTCATCGTCACTTCGACCATCGAAACGCCTTCAACTGCACCGACAGCATTCTCAACCCAGCCCGGCATTTCGCCAGCAACCGGGCAACCTGGAGCCGTCAGCGTCATTTCGATTTTAACGGTGCGATCATCTTCGATGTCGATCTTGTAGATAAGACCGAGCTCGTAAATATCCGCCGGGATTTCAGGGTCATAAACCGTCTTTAACGCGCTGATGATGTCATCAGTCAGCCGAAGCAATTCTTCCTGCGGAATAGCAGAAGCGGAGAACACAGACTTATCACCTGCCGATGCAGCTGCATCGTCCGTCTTGGTTTCTGTCTGTTCCTGAACTTTTTGTTCGATCTCGGTCATCCGAAAAACTTCCTTGCCTTTTCCAAGGCTTCTGCCAATGCATCGACTTCAGCGCGTGTATTATATAGTGCGAATGAAGCACGGCATGTAGAGGTGACGCCAAAACGTTTCAAGAGCGGCTGCGCGCAATGCGTGCCTGCACGCACCGCAACCCCTGCCCGGTCAATCACCATCGAAACGTCATGCGCGTGAATGCCTTCTAGCGCAAACGAAATAATAGCGCCCTTGTCCGGCGCGTTGCCGTAAATGCGCAAGCTATTAATCTTGCCCAATTGTTCATGCGCATAGTCGCGCAAGTCTTCTTCATGCGCTGCAATCGCGTGACGGCCGACTTTTTCCATATATTCAAGAGCCGCACCAAGCCCAATCGCCTGAACGATTGGCGGTGTTCCGGCCTCAAAACGATGCGGCGGATGATTGTAAGTGACGTTTTCTTCCGTCACTTCCTCGATCATTTCGCCACCGCCCTGAAACGGGCGCATCTTTTCGAGCATTTCTGCGCGACCATAAAGAACGCCAATGCCTGACGGACCATAGACCTTGTGTCCGGTAAAGACATACCAGTCACAGCCAAGGTCCTGCACATCGACAGGCATATGCACAGCGCCCTGACTGCCGTCAACCAGCACCGGAATACCGCGCGCATGGGCGAGTTCCACGATCTTTTTGATCGGTGTTACTGTGCCAAGCGCGTTGGACATATGGGTGATGGCGACAAGCTTGGTACGTTCGGTCAGGCGCTTTTCGAATTCCTCAATATGGAACACGCCTTCGTCATCGACTGGTGTGAAGACGAGCTTTGCGCCCTGACGTTCACGGATGAAATGCCATGGCACGATGTTGGAGTGATGTTCCATAATCGACAGCAGGATTTCATCACCCTCGCCGATATTCGGCATGCCGTAGCCATAAGCGACAGTATTGATCGCTTCGGTCGCATTTTTCGTGAAGACGATTTCGTCTATCGAACCGGCATTTAAAAAGCGGCGGACTGTTTCGCGCGATTTTTCGTAAGCGTCGGTCGCGGCATTGGAGAGAAAATGCAGACCGCGATGCACATTGGCATATTCATTTGAATAAGCATGGGTAATCGCGTCGATGACGCTTTGCGGCTTTTGTGCAGACGCACCATTATCAAGATAAACGAGCGGCTTGCCATGAACCTGTCGTGACAGGATGGGGAAATCTCTGCGGATCGCCTCGACGTCATAGCGCGCTATAAGCGCATTCTTCTGATCCATGATCGTTCCTTCTACCATTGAGGCAGAAAAGGCGGAGTAATTCTTACTCCGCCTTGTTCAATCAAGCGTGGGCTGAAAGCCAGTTTGAGAGCACTTCTTCCAGTGCCTCAACGAGAGCTTCATTTTCCAGCTCTTCAATAATCTCGGCAATGAAAGCCTTGATCAGCAGGCCGCGTGCTTCGTTTTCAGGAACGCCGCGTGCCATCAGATAGAAGAGATAGTCTTTGGAAAGCTCAGTTACCGTTGCACCGTGGCCGCAAGCCACGTCATCGGCGAAGATTTCCAACTCAGGCTTTGCATCAAACTCGCCGTCATCCGACAGCAACAGCGTGTTGCAGGCCATGCGCGCATCGGTTTTCTGAGCGATCTGTGCAACACGGATCATGCCCTGGAAAACGCCGCGTGCGCGATCCTTGACTACGTTGCGGATGATCTGGGTCGAACGTGTGTTCTCAACCAGATGCGCAACCGTCATGGTGATGTCTGTGTGGGAATCGTCAGCCAACAAATTGAGGCCACGGAGTTCAAAATCCGAATCCTCACCCGCAACAGTCAGATGCACTTCCTGACGGATCAGCTTGCCACCGGCATTGACGATATAAAGCGTAAGCTTTGAGCCTGCGCCAATCGTTGCATTGAACTGTGCAAGCTGCGTCGAATGACCGAAATCGCGCAGGATAACCCAGATAACATCGGCACCATCGCCGACTGTCACATGGCTGACAGACGTCGAGAAGGCATCGCCCTCGCCGCCGGTCTGACGCTCGATGATCGTTGCCTTGGCATTCGAGCCAATTTCGACCGGGAAGCGTGTATGACCCTGACCGGACTTCTGGATGTTCTGAATTTCAAGCGGTGCTTCAAGCTCAACATCATCAGCAATCGAAACAGCCCAGCCATCGCTGACATAAGCAGCATTGATCTGGCCAATCGTGTCGTCAGTGCCGCGAACGCTAAGCTGCGGAACAAGCGATCCATCAGCAAGCGCATCACGCACAGCTGTCAGCGTAACACCTTCAGGCGCCTTCGCAGCAAGTGCCGCTCCATTACTGGCAGCAAGAAGGGTCGAGCCTGCAAGCAATGTCGGAAGCGCGTTCGTTCCGGCAGTCGGATTGAAATCCGGCACGTTTTTCAGAAGCGTGCGGAAATCCGTGTAATGCCAGCTTTCGATGCGACGCGACGGAAGACCATTGATTTTCAGTTCTTCCAGCGCATTGTCACGCGCAATCACGACATCACCATTGCCCGGCAGCTCGCCCATACGGGTGGCAAAGCTTTCGATCAACGCGCTTTCAGCGGGTGTCCTTGGTTTTGAGGTCTGGATGTTCATAATCCGCTCCTCAGGCTACTTCGCCGATAATGTCAGCATAGCCGTTTTCTTCAAGGTGATTTGCGAGTGTCTTGTCGCCCGACTTAATGACCTGTCCCTTGTAAAGAACATGTACGCTGTCTGGAACGATGTAATCAAGCAGACGCTGATAGTGAGTGATCACGATCACAGCGCGATCTGGTGAACGAAGCGCATTCACGCCATCAGAAACGATCTTCAGCGCATCGATGTCGAGGCCGGAATCGGTTTCGTCGAGAACGCAAAGACTTGGTTCCAGAAGCTGCATCTGAAGAATTTCCGCGCGCTTCTTTTCGCCGCCCGAGAAGCCCACATTCAGCGGACGCTTGAGCATGTTCATATCGATGTTCAGGCCGCCTGCAGCATCTTTAACGCGCTTGATGAATTCCGGAATCTTCAGTTCTGCTTCGCCGCGCGCCTTGCGCTGGCTGTTCATCGCAACCTTCAGAAATTCCATCGTGGCAACGCCTGGGATTTCCATCGGATACTGGAACGCAAGGAATATGCCCTTGGCAGCGCGTTCAGCCGGATCGAGCTCAAGGATCGACTCGCCGTTATAAAGAATGTCGCCTTCGGTCACTTCATAATCATCGCGACCTGCAAGGATATAAGACAATGTCGATTTGCCAGAGCCGTTCGGGCCCATGATGGCGGCAACTTCGCCCTTGTTCACGGTGAGGTTCAGACCACGGATAATTTCAGTATCCGTGTCAGCGATCTTTGCATGAAGGTTGATGATCTCAAGCATGGGTATAAACCTTGTCTCTCAGCGCAGCCTCAGCGAGGGACTGCTTATGCCAGTTAAAGAGCTGGCCAGAAAATCGGATGTGGTAAGGCAGTCAAGCGCGTCGGATTAACCGACGCTGCCTTCAAGCGAAATACCAATGAGCTTCTGTGCTTCGACAGCGAATTCCATTGGCAGTTCCTGAATGACTTCCTTCACAAAACCATTGACGATGAGGGCGATAGCCTCCTCTTCCGGGATACCGCGCTGCATAACGTAGAACAGCTGGTCTTCGGAAATCTTGGAGGTAGTTGCCTCGTGCTCAAACTGTGCCGTGGCGTTTTTCGCCTCGATATAGGGCACGGTATGCGCGCCGCAATCGTTGCCGATCAACAGCGAGTCGCACTGGGTGAAATTACGGGCATTCTCGGCCTTGCGATGCGCAGAAACCTGTCCGCGATAGGTATTGTTGGAGTTGCCTGCCGAAATACCCTTGGAGATGATGCGGCTCGACGTGTTCTTGCCGAGGTGGATCATCTTGGTTCCGCTGTCGATCTGCTGATAACCGTTGGAAACGGCAATCGAGTAGAACTCGCCACGCGAATTGTCACCACGCAGAATGCAGGACGGATATTTCCACGTTACCGCAGAGCCGGTTTCAACCTGCGTCCACGAAATCTTGGAATTATCGCCACGGCAATCGCCACGCTTGGTCACGAAATTGTAGATGCCGCCCTTGCCGTTGCTGTCGCCCGGATACCAGTTCTGAACCGTCGAATACTTGATCTCGGCATTGTCGAGCGCGATCAATTCAACAACCGCTGCGTGAAGCTGGTTTTCATCGCGCTGTGGTGCTGTGCAGCCTTCGAGATAGGAGACGTAAGCACCTTCTTCCGCGATGATCAGCGTGCGTTCAAACTGACCCGTATTCTTTTCATTGATACGGAAATAGGTCGAAAGCTCCATCGGGCAGCGAACGCCCTTTGGCACGTAAACGAACGAACCATCTGTGAAGACAGCCGAATTCAGCGTCGCATAATAGTTGTCCGAAACCGGTACCACCGAAGCGAGATACTTCTGAACCAGTTCAGGATGTTCGCGAATAGCTTCCGAGATCGAGCAGAAGATCACGCCAGCTTTTGCAAGCTCTGCCTTAAAAGTCGTGACAACCGAAACACTGTCGAACACAGCATCAACAGCCACGCGGCCAGATGCATAAACATTGTCCGAAGGATTGCCGTCGATTTCGCTTGGATCGCCCTGCTTGCGCACGCCAGCAAGAATTTCCTGCTCGCGCAGAGGAATACCGAGCTTTTCATAGGTGCGGAGTAGTTCCGGATCGACTTCATCAAGTGACTTAGGACCGGTCTGATTCTTTGGTGCCGCGTAATAGTAAAGATCCTGAAAGTCGATCTTCGGATATTCGACACGTGCCCATGTTGGCTCTTCCATGGTGAGCCAGCGTTCATAGGCCTTCATACGCCACTCCAGCATCCATTCCGGCTCGTCTTTTTTAGCAGAAATGAAGCGAATGATGTCTTCGTTCAGCCCCTTCGGGGCCTTCTCGGATTCGATGGTTGTCTCAAATCCGTATTTATACTGGTCCACGTCCAAGCCGCGAACCTGATCAATGGTCTCCTGCACTGCAGGCATTGGCGTTCTCCATCCTCGTCGAATTCAAGGTCCGACAGTTGCAAACGTCAGGGCGATGATAGCCGTTATCGTCGCCACAATATAGTGTGCGTGACGCTTCTTTAAAACCTTTCTAAACTCAATTTCAAGCCCAGCTTTAAATTTGCCAGTAAAATTCAAGAATAATTTACAGCTTACGCCTGATTTCGCTTTTAACTGGCTCTGGAACGCTCATGACGGGCGACGATTTTGCGCAAAACGTCCAAAAACTGATCAACAGATTCTGCCGATGCTTCTGGCTCTAGTGACACGCGGATCGCGCCGGGACCATCTTCATGCCCCATAGCGGCCAGTACGTGGCTCGGCCCCACTTTGCCTGAAGAACAAGCCGATCCCGCAGACAAAGCTATGCCGCCAAGGTCAAATGCGATCTGGACTGTCTCAGCCTTTTGCCCATCAATCGAGAAGAATGTCGTGTTTGGCAGAC
Source organism: Brucella sp. 21LCYQ03 (assembly GCF_023554105.1). Taxonomy (GTDB): domain Bacteria; phylum Pseudomonadota; class Alphaproteobacteria; order Rhizobiales; family Rhizobiaceae; genus Brucella. The sequence continues at coordinate 254,756 of NZ_JAMJWE010000003.1, read as the reverse complement.
GATCAACGGCCTTACCGTGGATCGTCGCGTCGGGTGCGATTTCCATAAGCCCAGCTTCCAGCCTGTCACGCGATTGCGAAGACCAGCCATCGGCATTCAATCGTTCCGCCGCAACGTCAGCTGCTTTCCCAAAGCCTGCAATAAGTGGCAGCGCCTCGGTGCCTGCCCGATGGCCTTTTTCCTGACCGCCACCTCGCACCAGTGCTTTTGGCATCATAAGATCAGAAATTGCGATAACCGCACCGACACCCTTCGGCCCACCAATCTTGTGTGATGAGATTATTAAGTAATCACCGCAATTATCTGTAATATCTAATTTAATACGTCCTGCTGCCTGCACAGCATCAACGACGAATACACCACCCGACGCTTTGACAATTGCTGCAATATCGCGGATCGGTTGGATCACGCCAGTTTCGTTATTAGCCGCCTGAACGGCAACAAGCGGCAAACCTGCGCTTTTGTCATGCGCTTTTAAGGCCTGTTCCAAAGCTTCAAGACGCAAGATACCGTTTTCATCGACGGGAATAACGGAGATGTTTTCTGATAAGAACTGCCCACCAGCCAGCATGCAAGGATGCTCTGTCGCGCTTATATAGAGATGCGAGAGACGCACTGGGGATCGGCCCATCATGTAAACTGGTGTCAGGAGTGTGGATGCGGCTTCAGTCGCGCCGGATGTGAAGAACACATGATCCGACTTAGCATTCACAAGCGCTGCCACGCTGCGTCGCGCCGATTCGACCAGTGCACGGGCAGCCCTGCCTTCACGATGCACCGATGAAGGGTTGCCGGTAATGCCTAATGCCTCGATGACCGCATTGCGTGCTTCATCAAGCAATGGCGCACTGGCATTATAGTCCAGATAGAGCCTCTTGCCGGTTCCGATCACCGATACTATCTCCTAAGCGAAGCCTTTAAGTGACGATAAGCGCAATTTTCTTGAATTTTCAGTCAGGAAAAGCCTATTAAGCCACATCAGGTACTGAACTATCGTCCAGTCTAACGAAATTTCAAATCGATTCTAGAAGCGGCGCACTGCCACGTCAAGTTCGCCACTTGAGAGCCGATCTTCCGATCACCAGCGGAGTACACATGCCAGAAGTCATTTTCAACGGCCCAGCCGGACGCCTTGAAGGCCGTTATCAGCCTTCACGCGAAAAGAACGCACCAATTGCGCTTATCCTGCATCCGCACCCGCAGTTCGGTGGAACCATGAACAACAAGATCGTCTATGATCTGTTCTATATGTTCCAGCAGCGCGGTTTTACGACGCTTCGCTTCAACTTCCGTGGCATTGGCCGCAGTCAGGGCGAGTTTGACCACGGCGCTGGCGAATTGTCCGATGCAGCAAGCGCGCTCGATTGGGTGCAGGCATTGCACCCCGATTCCAAGAACTGCTGGGTTGCCGGTTATTCCTTTGGTTCATGGATCGGTATGCAGCTTCTGATGCGTCGCCCGGAAATCGAAGGCTTCATCTCAGTCGCACCGCAGCCAAACACCTATGACTTCGCGTTCCTCGCACCTTGCCCATCATCGGGTCTGATCATTCATGGTGATCAGGACAAGGTTGCACCGCCAAAAGACGTTCAGGTGCTTGTCGACAAGCTTAAGACGCAGAAGGGTATTACGATTACCCAGAACACAATGCCGGGTGCGAACCACTTCTTCACCGGCCAGGGTGATCTTCTGATCGATGAATGCTCGGAATATCTGGATCGTCGCCTTGCTGGCGAACTGGTTGAAGTCCGCCAGAAGCGTCTGCGTTAAAAGCTTTACAATTTGATTTGATAAAAGCCCGGTGTGTTTGATCGCCGGGCTTTTATTTTGGCGGAAGCACCAGAACCCCACCTGATACAGGCTTATCGCAGCCGGTCGTTGTAGGATATGTCAGTGGAAGCCCGCGCATGGATCGCACCGCCAGATAAGCCCATGCTTCCGCCTCCATGGCATCCCCATCGATACCAACATTGTCGGCATCAACGACACGAGCGCCTTCGCGTTCAGCAAGCGCACTCAGCTCAGACATAATAGCCGCATTCTTACGTCCGCCGCCGCTCACCACATATGTGAGGGGGTGTGACGGCAAATGCGATGCCGAGCGCAGAATGGCAGCAGCACTTACATAAGCGAGCGTGCGTGCTCCTGTTGCTAAGTCAGCATCGTTTTTTGCTGGCACAATAAAATCACCACGATCCAGCGACCGGCGGTGATTGCCTTTGAAGAAATCATGATCGAGGTATCTGACGGCCAGTTCCTCGTCGACGACACCACTCATGGCCGTAATACCACCGGGATCAAAGCTACCCTGCTCGTGCAGTTCCATCCACTGGTCAATCAGCATATTTCCCGGCCCGCTATCATAAGCCATCAGCCTACCTGCTTCATCGACATAAGTGAGGTTGGATATGCCGCCAATGTTAACGAAGACGACCGGCCCTTCGAGACCTGAAGGCAAGTTGGCAGCGAGCGCCGCGTGATAGGCCGGGATCAACGGGGCGCCCTCGCCACCATTTCGCATATCCTCGGCACGCATATCGTAAACGACTGGAATGCCGGTTTCTGCAGCAAGCAATGATCCATCGCCAATCTGCACCGTGAGTGCTTCGCGCGGGCGGTGCAGCACGGTCTGACCATGAAACCCGATCACATCGATCTCTTCCGGCTTCAACGAATATTCATAGAGAAAGTCCTGAACGGCAATCGCATGAAGAAGGGTCTGATCGTGTTCAAGTTGCCTGAGAACGCCGGGACGCTCGTTGCGATCAATGATACTACGCGCATCAATAAGTGCTGCCTTCAACCGCGCACGAAATCCATCGGAATAGGACACTGCACTCGATGGTCCGCGTTCGACGAAAGTTTCGCCATCGGTGATGACAAGCGCAATATCGATACCATCCATTGATGTGCCGCTCATCAACCCAATTGCGCGTTTCAAATCGGCCATACCGGAGTTTCCTTGTTATTCCCGCTTGAATGATGCTAAAGGCAAATTATCATAAGGCGGTAAGCACTTACTTACCGTTATTTCCATTCTCGCCTAATCAGTCAGGAAAAGGGCATGTCCGGTTTTAAATCCGATTTTCTTCGCACGCTTTCCGAGCGCGGCTTTATTCATCAAATGTCTGATGAAAGCGGCCTCGATGAATTGTTGGTCAAGGAAACCGTGACGGCCTATATTGGCTTTGATCCGACAGCGCCAAGCCTTCACGCTGGCGGTCTGATCCAGATCATGATGCTGCACTGGTTCCAGCAGACAGGTCATCGCGCCGTAGCCCTTATGGGTGGCGGCACTGGCATGGTTGGCGATCCATCCTTCAAGGATGAAGCACGCAAGCTGATGACCGAAGACACCATTGCCGATAATATCGCCGGTATCAAACGCGTGTTCGCAAACTACCTGACTTTCGGCGAAGGTCCAAAAGACGCGTTGATGGTCAACAATGCTGACTGGCTGCGTGATATTAATTATCTCGAATTCCTGCGCGATGTTGGCCGTCACTTCTCGGTCAACCGCATGTTGTCGTTTGATTCGGTCAAAACACGCCTTGATCGTGAACAGTCGCTTTCGTTCCTCGAATTCAACTACATGATCTTGCAGGCCTACGATTTCGTAGAACTCAGCAAGCGCTACGACATGCGCTTGCAGATGGGCGGCTCGGATCAGTGGGGCAATATCATCAATGGTATCGATCTCGGTCACCGTATGGGTACGCCGCAGCTCTACGCCCTCACCTCGCCTTTGCTGACCACAGCTTCAGGCCAGAAGATGGGCAAATCGCTGGGTGGTGCTATCTGGCTAAACGCCGATATGCTCAGCGCCTATGACTTCTGGCAGTATTGGCGCAATACAGAAGACGCTGACGTAGAACGCTTCCTGAAGCTCTACACAACGCTGCCACTCGATGAAATTGCTAAGCTGGCAGCTCTCGGCGGCTCAGAAATCAACGAAGCGAAGAAAATCCTCGCAACCGAGATTACGGCAATTCTGCATGGCCGCGATACAGCCGAAGAAGCCGCTGATACCGCTCGCAAGACTTTCGAAGACGGTGAACTTTCGGAAAACCTTCCGACCGTTGGCGTGCACAAAGCGACCCTCAACGATGGCATCGGTGTGCTTGCATTGATGGTGCTTGCAGAACTTTGCGCAACCAATGGCGAAGCACGTCGCCACATTGAAGGCGGCGCAGTTCGCATTAACGATGAAATCGTGACCGACCCTCGTTTGTCGATCAATGCATCAGCGCTTAACGAACAAGGCGTTATCAAGGTTTCGCTTGGCAAGAAGCGCCATGTGCTGATCCGTCCTGCTTAATGCAGTAAAATAGTAATAAAAAAAGCCCGGCCTAGCCGGGCTTTTTTATTATCCATCAAAACTCAAAGATCGAACGGAAAATACCGGGCGCAATGATTGAAATCGGGTTGACGATCACCTGTGGTGCTTTGGCAGTACCTTCAAGCTTGAAGGTAATACCTAAAAGACCACGATCACGTCCGTTGCCCAAAAGCGCGCCAAAGATCGGCACTTCACCAAAGATCCGGTTTACGCCATAAGCTGGCATGAACGTTCCAGTAATCGACATGTTGCCTTTTGGATCATATAGCGTGCCCTGAAAGGTGGTTCCCACAGATGGGCCACGCACAACACCTTTGGAAAGCTTCATATAGCCTTCACCTTTTTCAATCAGCGAAAAGCCACGCTCAATATCAACGCGTGATACGTCAATATCCCGTTTAGCTGCCTGACTTAGGCTTGTTCCACCGCTGTTTGGAGAACTCGAAACAATTTTTGCCAATCGCGGCTCATTGATAATCGAAAAGTTGCGCGCATCAATCTGCCCGGTAAGAGGTCCATTACCCTGTCCGGCCAAACCAACCGTAATCTTTCCCCCACGCATTTTGTCGTAAAAGTCGAAAAAACGCAGAACCGCACCAGCATCATTGGATTGTAAAGAAACCGATCGGGCGTCGCCCTGATCATTGTTGGTCGCGGCAAAGGCTTGCCCAGAAGAGGTGAGCGCATTGACTGAAACACCAGAAAGTTTACTCCCAGCACTCTCATAGGAAACCGCTACTTTGTGTAGTTTCTCATCATTAAAGCCGCTCACTTCATCAATTTCTGCACTCACTACAACGCGTGGACTTTTGCCACCAGAACCTTCGCTCTTTTTTTGAATGTCCGATATTTGCTTTATAATTGAGCGGGCATCGAACTGTGATCCACGAACAGTTACCCGATAGCTTCCATCGGTTTTTGAAGCTTTTACATTCATTCTATCTGAGCGGTTTAAGCGTATGTCGCTAAAATCGGCAGATTGTAAATCGCCTTTTAAAATAGAAATATCACCCTTTGCGCCAAATGTATCGCCGGTCAAAACAAGATTATTAATATCAATTTTTCCAGCATTATCATTGGCTTGAGTTAAATCAAAGGTTGCTTTGGCTGGCACGCCACTACCCTTACGCCAGCTAAGCCATGGTAGATCGATCTGTGTCTTATTCAGATCAGCTGATACATGCCGTTTACCGTTTTCCTCCATCCCGAGCTCAACGGAAATCGGACCAGTGAACAGATCTTTGAGGCCGGGCAACAGTTTGTTACGGGCATTATCATCGAGTTCAATTTTGATCTTTTGATCTCTTTTCGCAGGGCCCGAGCGATCTACCGGTTCAGTCATCGTTATTTTTGCAGGGATACCATCAAGTTTCGCATCGGCAGTTATGACAGCAACCAACTGATCCACCTTAATACTGCCATTTGCATCACTCACCGTGGAGCCTCCCACCGGCTTTAAAATGGCCAGATCGGTGAAGCCAATATCTGCATCCCATGTCAGAGTTCCGGGAGGCGCACCTTTTGAAACAGCAAAGCCAACCTTCACCTGTGCTTTTACAGAACCGGTTAAATCCTCCGGCGTAAAAGGCACATTTTTCAAAACATCTATCGGCTTTTTACCAGCAATTTCAGCAATCGCGGCAGCTTCTCCCGAAACCAGCAAGTCGAGATTTGCAACAACTGGTCTTTGCGGCCCCCATGGTATGATCAAAGTTCCGTCTGAAACGAAAGCCTTTCGATTGTCCGGTGTATAGGCAACTCCCTTTGCCAGCTTGATTGTTGTATGGGCGCCGCGCACCGAAATGCTGCCATCAACATCACGAACTGGAGGCAATTCACCGATCACATCAAACCGCGTTTCACTAACGTTGAAGTCGGCCTTAATCTCATCACCTGTCAAAGGCGGTGGTAAACCCGGACCGTTAAAACGGCCACCTGCAAGAGAAATATCAATGCGGCTATCCTTTAGGGTTCCGCCGAACAGGTTCTTTAGAACCCACTCTCGGGCACCATCAGCGACGTCAATCGGCCAGAGATGTTTGGCATCAGCGACTGCCATTTCAGGAATGCGTAGTAAAAAAATCATTTCGGGTGAGCCGCGGCCAAAGCCCATACTACCCTGTCCATACAACTCACCAGTACTGGTTTGCACATCAAGGTTTGAAAACTGCAGTCTCTGCTGATCAGCCAGGAAATGACCCGCTATCTTTACGCCAAAAGACAAAAGCGGATCGCTCGATTCTGCAGGTCTGCTTGTTGCTGAACTTGTCACCAGTTCGAAACGATAATCGGGGCCGCTCACACTATTACCAGCCTCGGGTTCCGGCCCAAAAGCACCATTAAACTGAGCATTTACTCCGCCCAACTGAAGGCGTGATGGCTTGATTTCAATTTTCCCGCTGCCGACAGAATGCTCTATGAGAAGAGATGCATTGCCACGCACATCAGAAACGCGGCCAAGTTCCATATTGATTTCATCGACGGCCAACTCGGCACTAACCCGCTCTGGATTATCGTCGCTCGCGGCTTTTCCTGACAAGGACAGGCTCGCTTTACCTTTAAGATCAAAATGCGCTGGATTGACTCGATTTCCGTCGATAATAGGAACAACTTCCTCAGGCGAACCAATATCAATCGGCAAGTTGCTGATCTTGATCTGAAATGCGTCAAGATCGTTCTGATGACCTTTGCGATCAATACTTCCATCGATAACGATCGTCTTATTTTTCCAAACGATGGTGCCTTTGACGGAGATACTTCCGGAATCTTCGACCAAACGCAGTTTTTGGACTTCTATGCTTTGTTGCTCATCACCTGTTTTAAAGCGGATTGTTGTGTTGAGCAGTCCAATTGCCTGCGTATTTTGATCCTGCAACAATTCCAGATTTCGTCGCATCGCAGAAAAAAGCTCTTCGGAGACAGCATCAAAATCAATATAGCCGCGCCTGTCATAGGGAAGCGACTTCCAGAAACCAGCACCTTCCTGCTCTGGCAGGTCAAAAGCTGCGCCATCAACTTCAAGCTCCGCGACGCGAACATTACCAGTAAGTAATGGCAGCGGTGCCAAACCCAGCCTTACAGATTTGATATTCTTGATTTCAAGGCCTTGTCGCGGATCAGCGATCGAAACATCGTGCGCCTCCATCGCGACCAAACTGTTTTGATCAAGCGATAAGCCAGCACTGCCAATTGTTGCTGAAGCATCTTTTCCAAGCAATAGGCTTAAGCTTTTTTGCGCCTCAGCTCGTAAAAGATCACTGTTCACACCGCCGCGCAGAATGACAAACCCCGCGCCTCCAACAAGAACAGCCAGGATACATAGAGAAAGAAAAGCATGAGAACACCAACGCAAAAACGAGCGTCGAGGCCGTGGAGATACAAGCATTCCGCCCTCGCCACCTTCCGCCGCAAGTCGTTCGATTCTCTTTATCTCACGCTTCGTGAAGCGGATTTTGTGTGGTTTATCTGTCAATATTCCAGCCGAACACTCAATTCCCGCCCATGGCACCCTTAACACGCAGGTTACACATATATATGTAACCTAATGATTTATTGCACTTTTTTGCTTCGTCAAACAATCCATTACAACATGTAATGCCTTAACAACATGCGCTGCCCGGTTTGATCGCGCATGGTTGAATGGTTGCGCAAAACCAGTCCAAATGCGATAGCTCCAAGTGTAACAGGCAGTTTTCATGTTTATCCATAAAAGAAAGGCCTAGATATGGCTCGTCCCCAGGTTGGAGATCAGGCACCCGACTTCGCATTGCCTTCCGACAACAAAGATACGATTAGCTTGTCATCGCTCAAAGGCAAGCCAGTCGTACTTTATTTCTATCCTAAGGATGATACTTCAGGTTGCACAAAAGAAGCTATCGCCTTCTCGCAACTTAAACCCGAATTTGACGAGCTTGGAACACGCGTTATTGGCCTGTCGCCGGATAGCGCCGAAAAACATGCCAAATTTCGTAAAAAACACGAACTGACCGTCGATCTGGCGGCTGATGAAGATAAAACTGTGCTCGAAGCTTACGGCGTCTGGCTTGAAAAGAGCATGTATGGCCGTAAATATATGGGCGTTGAACGCACCACTTTTTTAATTGATAGCGATGGCCGCATTGCTAAAATATGGGAAAAAGTAAAGGTGGATGGACACGCGCAAGCCGTGCTTAATGCCGTGCGTGCGCTTTGATTTCTTAAATTATTGCGCATTCCAAAACCGCTACACACTTCTCGGAATGCGCTTTGACACCCAAAGCTTCGGATAAGTTTTGTTAACTGTGCTAGCATAAAATCAAATCAGATATACAGGATGCAAAGACTGCTCATATGATGAAGAAGTCTACAAACATAACAGCGCTTAGCACGTTGGCCGTGTTCGTAGGAATTGGAGCCAGCATCTATATAGGGTTTGAAAAAGCTCCTGAAGGTCAACAGAACCTAAGCAGCTCACCTGGCAAGCTTGCGGCTTTACTTAAGAATCCATCCCTTATGCAACCGCTGCCGGAAATGCCGACAGAAGCTCCTCCGGGCATTCCGGTTCAGTCAGAGGTATTTGTACCTAAAGATGCACTAATGATCAGAGCAACTGACCCGATCATTACCGGACCACGTACAGCCAAGCCTCCCTCGGCATCCAAAGATTCCTGATTAATAAAAAACCCAGCTCCGAGGCTGGGTTTTTTTATTTTCGGGTTCAGAGCACTCAATCAATATCTTCGATGAGTTCAGCACCGCCATGGATGCGGTGCGCAAGCGCTGCTTCCATAAATGGTGATACTGCACCATCGAGAACTTCCTGCGGATTGGTGCTTTCAACGCCGGTGCGCAAGTCCTTCACAAGCTGATAAGGCTGCAACACATAAGAGCGGATCTGATGCCCCCATCCAATGTCAGTCTTGCTGGCGTTGGCTGCATCCGCCACAGCTTCACGCTTTTTCAGCTCTTCTTCGTAAAGGCGAGCGCGCAACATAGCCCAGGCTTTTTCGCGGTTCTTATGCTGCGAACGTTCCGCCTGACACTGCACAACAACGCCACTGGCGATATGCGTAATACGCACAGCAGAATCCGTCGTGTTAACGTGCTGACCACCGGCACCTGACGCGCGATACGTATCGATACGAACATCGGCTTCGGTCACCTGCACGTCAATATTGTCATCGACAACAGGGTAAACCCAGATACTGGCAAAGGATGTGTGGCGGCGCGCATTCGAATCGTATGGCGAAATTCGAACCAGACGGTGAACGCCTGACTCCGTCTTTGCCATACCGTAAGAATTGTGACCCTTAATCAAGATCGTCGCAGACTTGATGCCCGCTTCTTCACCGTAATGCACTTCCATCACTTCGACCTTACGTCCACTGCGCTCGGCCCAGCGCGTGTACATACGCAGAAGCATAGATGCCCAATCCTGACTTTCCGTACCGCCTGCGCCAGCATGGACTTCAAGATAAGTGTCATTCGCATCGGCTTCGCCCGAAAGCAGCATGTCAATCTGACGTCGATCCACGTCCTGCTTTAACTCACGGATGGTGTTTTCCGCATCCGTGATAATGGACTTATCATCTTCCTCTTCGCCCATGGCGATGAGTTCGATACTATCATTCAGCGTCTGCTTGAGAGCATTGATACCATTGATGCTATCTTCCAACTGCTGGCGCTCGCGCATCAGCTTCTGGGCTTCCTGTGCATCATTCCAAAGGGTCGGATCTTCAGCTCTCTGATTTAGATAGCCCAGACGTTTGATTGCCTGATCCCAGTCAAAGATGCCTCCTCAGCAGGCTTATGGCCTGCTGGATTTCATCAACCAGCGTCTCGATTTCCGCGCGCATGGGCAAATCGTTCCTTCAATAAGTCTGTAACTTGTGGAGAATATCTAAGCTCGAAATGAGCAGACTTCACACTTGATCTCGAACAAAAAAACGGTTCGAGCGCCGCGGACCATAATTTGCACGCGGCGCAGTGTAAAGAGGGGATACAGCATTTACCATTTTGATTAAAATACTAGAAATGCTCTATCTCTTTGCTGATACGCGCATCTTAATCCGAAAACTGCTTCGCACTTCTCGGGATGCGCTGTTGGTCAGTAAAGTCCACCTGAACCTGAATTGATGGCTCTCGTTGCCTGTGGCGATTGTGGCTGAACCGGCGAGCCTTCACGATACTGATCCATGCCGATAACAGAATAACTATCCGATGGACCTGTTCCGGGTTTAAATGCTTCCATGATCAGGTTCGGATCACCCTGATTGGTACGCATGCCAGTCTTACGATTAATCGCGATCAGCGTCATTCCTTCTGGTACGCGGAAGTCGACTTTCGGTGTTCCGGTCAAGGCCTGGCTCATAAAATCTTTGAATACCGGAGCAGCCAGTCCGCCACCCGTACCACCACGACCAAGGGGCGTAGGCGTATCATACCCAATGAAAACACCAACGACCATATCCGGTGTAAAGCCTACGAACCAAGCATCCTTTTCATCATTGGTCGTGCCAGTCTTACCTGCGATTGGACGATCAAGACTCTTCAAGATCTGCGCCGTACCGCGCTGCACAACGCCTTCCATCATCGATGTGATCTGATAAGCCGTCATCGGATCAAGTACCTGATCACGATTATCGATCAGCGTCGGCTCGTCCTGATTTGACCATTGTTGTTCATTGCAATTTTCACACTGACGAGCATCGTGTTTGAATACAGTTTTGCCATAACGGTCCTGAATGCGGTCGATCATTGATGGAGTGATACTCTGTCCACCATTGGCAATAACTGAATATGCAGTCACCATACGCAGAACAGTCGTTTCACCCGCACCAAGGGCCATCGAAAGAACGGGCATCATCTTGTCATAAATGCCGAAACGCTCAGCATATTCTGCGACCGTCTTCATACCCATATCCTGTGCAAGCCGGACCGTCATGACGTTACGGGACTGTTCGATACCATAACGCAGAGTTGACGGACCTGAGAATTTGCCGGAGTAGTTCTTAGGCGCCCACACGCCGAGCGATCCGCCCTGATTGACCTCCAATGGCCCATCAAGAACAACGGATGCCGGGGTGTAGCCATTATCAAGAGCTGCCGCATAAACAACTGGCTTGAACGATGACCCCGGCTGACGATAGGCTTGCGTTGCGCGGTTAAACTCAGACTGTCCGTAGGAAAATCCGCCAACCATAGCCAGAACACGTCCCGTATGTGGGTCCATCGCGACCAGTGCGCCCTGCAATTTCGGTGGCTGCTGCAGGCGGAAACGCGAATCACCATCGCCCACCTTAGAGACATATATAATGTCGCCGGGCTTCAATACACCTTCCGGCGACTTTGCACTTCCCCGCTTGCCATCAATATTTGTAACACGCATCGCCCATTTCATGTCATCGGCAGAGATGAAGGCTCGTGTACGGACCTTGCTACGTGAACCAGAGCCTTCAATAGCTGGCTGAAGACCAATATCGGCACCCGCAGCAGACACATTGAGGACAACAGCGAGTTGCCATTCCGGCACATCTTCAAACGACTGCATGTCGCCAAAAGCACTTGCCCAGTCACTACCAAGATCGACATGTTTCAATGGCCCGCGCCAGCCGCGCGCTTCGTCAAAACGAAGAAGTGCTGCCTGCAAAGACTTGCGCGCTTCAACCTGTAGCGTTGGGTTTAGTGTCGTGCGGACAGAGAGGCCGCCTTCATAAAGCGCATCCACACCATATTTCTGAATGATCTGTCTGCGTACTTCTTCACTAAAATACTCAGATGCAAAAAGGTAATGTGTCGCCGTGCGTGTCTTTACGCCAAGTGGTTCCTTTTTGGCTTCATCGGCTTCCTGTGTCGTGATGTAACCATTTTCGGCCATACGATCGATAACCCAATTGCGGCGTTCCAATGCGCGATCGGGGTAACGGAATGGGTGATAATTATTTGGACCTTTTGGCAAAGCCGCCAGATAAGCAGCATCCGCTATGCTCAACTCACCGACTGACTTATCGAAATAGGTCAGTGCAGCACTGGCAATACCGTATGAGCCGAGACCAAAGAAAATTTCATTGAGGTAAAGCTCAAGAATGCGGTCTTTGGAGTAAGCTTGTTCAATACGCATCGCAAGAATCGCTTCTTTGATCTTGCGGTCGTAGGTCTGATTTGATGACAGAAGAAAGTTCTTAGCGACCTGCTGCGTGATGGTCGATGCACCTACAGGGCGGCGACCTGAACCCATATTCTTTACATTGGTTACAACCGCGCGGGCGAGGCCACCGAAATCAAGGCCATGATGTTCATAGAAAGTCTTATCTTCGGCGGAGATAAACGCAGCTTTCACGCGATTTGGGACGGCCTGAATAGGCAGATACATGCGGCGTTCACGCGCATATTCCGCCATAAGGCTACCATCTGAAGCGTGGACGCGCGTCATCACGGGGGGCTCGTATTTAGCAAGCACCTCATAATCGGGCAAATCCTTGGTAACATTTCCAATATACATTGCCACGCCGCCGGCAACTATCAGAGCCAGAACCGTTCCAATTCCAAAGAAATATCCGATAAGCCTTACCATAAACCCGGAATCCCGCCTTCAGATTACCCGCAAAAACTAGGAAGCAATATAAATGCTTCCGCCGATCAAAGCTGCTCTACCAACAATTGGGTTAGTGACCATCAAATGCGTCAAAGGCAAGATCGTTTCCAAGTTTTTACCAATTAAACCGACACAATACGAAAACGCTGACAAAAATAAGCAATACTGTTGCAACAGTGCATCTTATGAGGCGATGCCGATATAATTCCGAAGAAACTACACTAATTGAGTCTTTTTGACAAAGTTTCCGGATGTTTTTGAACTTCAAAAGCTTTGACAGCTAAAGCAATACGGTCCGCCAGCTTCTGACGCCATTGCGGACTGGTTATCAGTTTTTCGTCTTCCGCATTAGAAAGATAGCCAATTTCAATCAAAACTGATGGCACATCGGGCGCCCGCAAAACCTGAAACCCGGCAAAACGATGGGGGTTATTGATCAGATTGACTTCACCCTGAAGCGAGTGGATGACTTTTTCAGCAAAGCTCAGAGAGAATGAATGGGTTTCGCGGCGTGTCAAATCAAGCAGAATATCAGCGACTTCGGGTAATTCCTCAGGAACAGCACCTGCTATGCTATCTGATTTGTTTTCACGCTCAGCCATAGCGCGTGCAACGGCGTCCGACGCCTTATCAGAGATTGTATAAACGGTTGCGCCACGAATATCTCCCTGATTAATCGTATCCGCATGGATAGAGATAAAGAGATCAGCTGAATGCTGGCGCGCTAAACGCACCCGTTCTGACAAACGCAGGAACGTGTCGTCATCACGGGTCATCAAAACCTTGATATTGCTTTCTTTAGCGAGACGATCACGTAACTCTTGTCCAAATGCGAGCGTCAAATCCTTCTCTTTAATACCGCTCAGGCTTTCAGCACCGCTATCAATGCCGCCATGCCCCGGATCAATCATCACGATAAACGGACGTGTTTCATTGCCTGTCGCAGGCGATGCGGCTTTCACGCCAGTCGATCGAGCCACATCGTGCGGCGCCGCAAGCTTCGCTTCAAATTGCTGGTCGGAAGTCGCTACAATGTCAGCAACAAGACGATACCCTGAAGTCGTCTCGTTTTTAATCACCTGAACGTTTTCGACATCAAACGGACCGCGCAATGTCAGAATGAGGCGCGAGCGATTCTTTCCAACAGAGCCATAGCGGACACGCGAAACAATCCCCCTCGCCGCAAGACTATTCTCATCAAAGCCAAAACGTGTTTCAGGCAGTTCAAAGATCAGACGATGAGGATTAGCCAAAAGGAGTGTCGAAAACTTCGGCTCCTGATCAAACATCACAACAACACGCATACGCAGATCATCGCCAGCCATACGATACGTTAATGCAGACAGCGGCGCATCACTTGCAGCCTTTGCCGACCCGATATGAAAAAACGCAGCACAGAGCATCACAAGAAGCGCGAACATATTCCGCGCGTTCATTTTATTTCTGGCAATATTTTGCAGGCTCAGACAATGCATAGGTGTTCGCGATCTAAACATTATGAATTCATCGAAAGTTGACCGTTCGGGCCAAAGCATATGGATGCGTACATTTGATCAATCAAACCGTATCAAATTATGGTTAACAAAGGCTTTGATCCCGGCTTTTGACCGGCAGCACAGGCCATTGCCCTTTCTATAATCACCTTTCGGCAAAATTGCGATCACGGTGTCAACTGATATTCATACTTGTCATAGCGCGAACGACGCCATAAAAGCTTAAATAGGCTTTGGAATAGCTGTCAGAATCGTTTGCCGGTTTTCAATACGGATCGCGACGAAAGATAGCTAAAACAGTGGTGTATGGTATTCACTACCCCCTAGCCCGCACAGAATTCAGCGGAACACGGCATCCCCGCCGCCTCCGTTTTTTGATCGGCCGACTGCGCATGGATACGCGCTGTCGCCAACGCTCTGAAAAGAGCAAACAGGTCGGCCCGGCTTTTTCGGGCCATATATGAGGTCGTTTCGAACGGAACAGCTATGGGTCAAGCAAGACTGACCATTGCAAGCCTGAAGACCGTGATCGCCAGTTGGCCATCGCGCGCAGACACAGCAGCTTTTGTTCCAACGAACCCAATATCATCCGGCAGATGCTCCCCAGCCAGGACGACAGCCTTCAGGGTTTCGTCCGGCGCACGCGGCTTGCGTCTTAGCGCCGGTAAGAAAGACAATTATGTCCAACAAAATGCTTATCGATGCCTCCCACCCGGAGGAGACGCGCGTTATCGTGACGCGCGGAAACAAAATTGAAGAATTCGACTTTGAGTCGGAACATAAGAAGCAACTAAAGGGAAATATCTATCTCGCACGCGTCACCCGCGTCGAACCATCCCTTCAGGCTGCATTCGTGGAATATGGCGGCAATCGCCATGGCTTCCTTGCATTCTCTGAAATCCATCCTGATTATTATCAGATCCCGGTTGCTGATCGCCTTGCTCTTCTCGAAGCAGAAGCCAAAGCTGCGCGCGCCGAAGATGAAGACGAAGACGACGAGCCAAAGGCGAAGAACAATGACCGTTCCCGCCGCCATCGTCGTCGCGGCCGTCGCGATGGCCAGCATGGTGGACAGCAGGGTAACGTCGCTAAAAACGGAGTACCTGCTGCAGAGCCAGTTGGTCCGGCATTCGTAAATTATGTCGCTGGTACACCTGCCATCGCTTTGATGAATCTGGCTGGTGATGTTGTTTCGGAAGCTATCGAAGCCAACGATAGCGACGATGACGAAGACAACGAAGTCGAAAACGAAGAAGACATGGTTGAATCGGTTGGTTCCGAAGACGCCATGGAAGAGCTTCCATCGCATGTTCGCACCAATCGTCGTCAGTACAACATTCAGGAAGTGATTAAGCGCCGCCAGATCATTCTGGTTCAGGTGGTGAAGGAAGAGCGCGGCAATAAAGGCGCAGCTCTTACGACCTATCTGTCACTTGCTGGTCGTTACTCGGTGCTGATGCCAAACACAGCACGCGGTGGCGGTATTTCGCGCAAAATCACCAATATTCAGGATCGCAAGCGTCTTAAAGATATCGTCAAAGAACTCGAAGTGCCGCAGGGCATGGGCGTGATCTTGCGTACCGCTGGTGCCAATCGCACAAAGCAGGAAGTCAAGCGCGACTACGAATATCTAATGCGTATGTGGGAAAATGTCCGCACGCTGACACTGCAATCAACGGCTCCTTCGCTCGTTTATGAAGAAGGCAGTCTGATCAAGCGCTCGATCCGAGATCTCTACAACAAGGAAATCTCGGAAATTCTCGTTGCCGGTGAGACCGGCTATCGCGAAGCAAAAGAGTTCATGCGTATGCTGATGCCAACGCATGCAAAAGTTGTTCAGCCGTACCGCGAACAGGTTCCGGTTTTCACGCGCTATGGTCTGGAAGCACAGCTCGATCGCATGCTCGTGCCACAGGTTACGCTGAAATCTGGCGGTTATCTCATTATCAATCAGACCGAAGCTCTGGTTGCAATCGACGTCAACTCGGGTCGCTCGACCCGTGAGCATTCGATTGAAGACACCGCACTTCAGACCAATCTGGAAGCGGCTGAAGAAGTCGCGCGTCAGCTTCGTCTACGCGATCTTGCCGGTCTTATTGTCGTCGACTTCATCGACATGGAAGAAAAGCGCAACAACCGCGCTGTCGAAAAGAAGATGAAGGATTGCCTGAAAGACGATCGCGCCCGCATTCAGGTTGGCCGCATTTCGCATTTCGGTCTTCTCGAAATGTCGCGTCAGCGCATTCGTGCATCAGTGCTCGAAAGCACGATGCAGGTGTGCCAGCATTGCGGCGGAACTGGTCATGTTCGCTCAGACTCGTCCATGGCGCTGCATATCATTCGTGGCATTGAAGATTATCTTCTGCGCCATTCGGGCTATGACATCACTGTTCGCACTCCGGTTGCTTCAGCGCTTTACGTACTGAACAATAAGCGCGAATTGCTGGCAGAGCTGGAGGGTCGCTTCGGCGCTGCAATCAGCGTTGATGCAGACGATAGCGTTGGTCATCAGCATTTTGTCATCGACAAGGGTGCGCCATCGACACGCCCAATCACAATTCATCCTGCTGCTCCAATCGTCTATGAAGATGATCTGAACGATCCGGATATTCCGCTGGACGAGGATGAGCCCGAAGAAGAAATCGCCGCTGAGGCACCTGCTCGCGAAGAAAGCAGCGAAGAAGGTGATCGCAAGCGCCGTAAGCGTCGCCGTCGTCGCGGTGGTCGCGATCGTGAAGGTGGCGAGCAGTCAGCACAGGCAGATTCCGGTTCGGAAGCGTCGGACGACGATGATGATGAAGACAAATCATCGCCAAGCAATGGTTCGCTGAGCGAAGAAGATCGTCGCAAGAAGCGTCGTCGTGGTCGCCGCGGAGGTCGCAAAAATCGTCGTGAAGATGACTTTCACGCTAAGAAAGTTCCTGATCCAGAGTTTGTTGGCTATACGCCAGTCATTCCTTCACGGGTTGAGGAAAACGCTGCTGAAGTCGTTGTCAACGAAGTGGTGGCGATCGAAACCGTGACCATTGAAACACCTGTTGCAATTGAGCCAGCCGCTGTTGCTGAAGCAGACGAAAAGGCAGCAAAGCCAGCACGCAAGCCGCGTGGTCGCAAGGCTGCAAAGAGCGAAGAAGCTGCGAATGACGATGTTGTTGCGGCAGATCCGGTCGAAGAACCAGCCAAGCCTGCGCGCAAGACGCGCGGTCGCAAGAAGACCACTGAAGAGGACGTAACGGCTGAAGCAGCGGTATCAACGGAAGAAGTTGAGACTGCAAAGCCGAAGCGCCGTACCCGCAAAGCGGCTGCTAAGCCAGAAGCCGAAGACGTGTCAGTTGAAGCGGAAGTCGCAGTTGTTGAGGAACCAAAGAAGGTTGCAGAACCTGAAAAGGTCACTGAGCCTGTGGTTACATCCAGTGAAACAGAGGAACAGAAGCCGAAGCGCGGCGGCTGGTGGCAGAAAAAGGGCTTTTTCTAAGCCCGGCCAAACTCTGATGCAGAATATAAGAAAACCGGCGGAAGCGCCGGTTTTCTTTTTAGTTTAGATCGCGCCCAGAAAAGTGTGAAGCGCTCTGGTGCTTTTACGTTCAGGCCTTTTGCTGTGGCAACCATGCTTCAAGGCGACGTACTACTTCATCTATTTCGTCGATGCTTCCCGCATAGGAAAAGCGCATGGTTCGATGACCATCGATCGGATCGAAATCACGTCCCGGCGTAGCGGCAATATTCGTTTCGGCGATCATGCGACGTGCAAATTCCATACTGTCATTGGTGAAGCGCGAAACATCACAATAGGCGTAGAATGCGCCATCCATCGGCGCTGCAAGGCTCAATCCCATTCTTGGAAGGTGATCGAGCAGGATTTTGCGGTTCTGGCGATAGCGATCTTTCACGCGCTCCAGTTCCGCAGTCGCATTGAATGCTTCGATTGCAGCGCGCTGCGAAAGTTCAGGCGCTGAAATATAAAGGCTCTGCCCGAGGCACTCGATTGCACGGACATCAGCTTCCGGCAACACCATCCAGCCAATGCGCCAACCGGTCATGCAATAATATTTTGAGAACGAGTTGATGATCGTCACATCATCTGAAATCTGCAAGGCCGTTACATCTTCCGCTTCATAAGAAAGGCGGTGATAAATTTCGTCAGAAATAACGCGAATGCCCAGTTCCTGAGCCGTTTCGATGATTGCCTTGAGTTCTGGTTTATCGATCACGGCACCCGTTGGGTTGGCTGGGCTTGCAAAAAGCACACCCTTCAACGGCTTTTCGGCGTGTGCGGCAGCTAGTGCCTGAGCAGTAAGCGCGCCTGATGCGCCGCCTTCATTGGCGATTTCAACCACTTCAAGGCCGAGCGCTGTCAGAATGTTGCGATAGGCCGGATAACCCGGACGCGTGATTGCAACACGGTCGCCCGGGTCGAAATAGACCAGAAATGCCAGATTAAACGCTGCCGACGAGCCTGTGGTAATCGCAATGCGCTGGGGCGAAACGGATACGCCATAGCTCTGTTCATAATGCGCAGCAATCGCCTCACGCAGTTCGATGAGACCAAGTGCATCGGTGTAACCGATGCGACCATCTTTCAGGGCGCGTTCCGCAGCCAGCCGCACGGTTTGCGGCGCAGGGTCTGCTGGTTGGCCTACTGCCATCGAAATTATCGGATGGCCCGCCGCACGACGACGATTGGCCTCCGCCAGAACATCCATGGCGTGAAACGGTTCGACCGCGCTTCGGTTTGAAAGAGTATTCAACTTAGTCTCCAAGATGCAGGGAATGCAATGTTACTCCCTCGCCCTATAATCGCCGGATTGGTAAAGCAACAGCGGCTTTGGCAAAAACAGCGATGAAGATTGAGATAAAGTCCTTAAAGTACATTTGACCTTTAAGATTCGCATCATTTTCTTTTAAGCAGGATGAGAGGCATAATGGGGAGCATGTCTGCAACTTTTCCGATGGAAGCGTTTTCTTTCCGCCGTGTCATCCGCCGTTCCGTAGCCGCTTTTGCGGCTCTTGCTATCGGCGTTACGGGCGTATTGCCTGCACAGGCTCAGTCGCGCGGTGGCGGCGTTCCGATTGTGCGCGATGCTGAAATTGAAGCGCTTGTTGCGGATTATGCTGGACCAATCCTCAAAGCAGCTAATCTGGGTGGACGCGGCGTCCGCGTCATTCTCGTCAACTCCCAAAGCTTCAATGCTTTTGTTGATGGACGCCGTATTTTCATCAATACCGGCGCGATCATGCAGTCCGAAACGCCCAATGAAATTATCGGCGTAATTGCGCATGAAGCTGGCCACATCGCTGGTGGCCATCAGGATCGTTTGCGTGAACAATTAAGCCGTGCCCGCACCATGGCCGTTATCGGCATGTTGCTTGGCGTTGGTGTTGGTGTTGCGGGTGCTGCATCAGGCAGTAGCGGCGCTGCGGGTGCAGGCGGTGGCATTGCCATGGGTAGTAATGAAATGGCGATGCGCAGTCTGTTGAGCTATCAGCGCACTGAAGAAATCACCGCGGACCGTCTGGCGGTGAATTATCTTAATGCAACCGGCCAGTCCACCAAAGGAATGCTTGATACATTCCAGCGCTTTGCTTCTGCACTTTCGCTTTCCGGCACGCAGATCGATCAGTATCGCATTAGCCATCCCTTGCCGCGCGAACGCATTGCTAATCTGGAAGAACTCGCAAAAAAGAGTCCGAATTACAACAAGACGGACTCAGCAGCACTCCAGCTTCGACATGATATGGCACGTGCTAAAATTGCTGCCTATTCTAACAATATGGGCGCATTGCAACGCATGTTCAAAGCCAATCCCGGTGGCTTGCCAGCGCGTTACGGCAGTGCAATCACGACATACCTGAATGGCTCGGCACGTTCCGCAATTCCGAAGTTCGAAGCGCTGATTAAAGAACAGCCAAAAAATCCGTATTTCCACGAAATGATGGGCGAAGTGCTGATTAAGGCAAACGACGCTCAAGGTGCTGCAAAAGCATTCCAGCGCGCCGTTGCATTGGACACGCGCAAGTCACCATTGCTGCGGATGAGCTATGGTCGCGCTTTAATGCTGACTGGCACCAAAGCTAATATGCCTAATGCAATCAAGGAGCTAAAAGCAGGGATTGCAGCCGACCCAGAATTTCCGGGAGGATATGGTTATCTCGCACAGGCTTATGGCCAGTCTGGCGATATGGCGCGTGCTGATCTTGCAACGGCAGACATGAACTACTATTCCGGCAACCTACAGCAGGCCCAGATTTTTGCTATTCGCGCTCAAAAGCAGATGAAGCGGGGAACGCCCGACTGGCTGCGCGCGCAAGACATCATCAACGCCAAAGCGAAGAAAAAATAATCCTAAGACATTCCAATTGAGAATTGTCTGAGCGGTTTTTCAGAACGTAAGAAAGTGATCAATATGAAGAACGTAATTTTAGGCGGATTGGCAGGCGGCATCATTGGTGCCGGAGCCCTCGCTCTCGGCTATTTTGCAGGCACTGAGAAGCATCAAGCGCCAGTTGCCCCGATTGAGGCGGCGGCAGCACCTGCGATGACCCAACAGGCTGTCGAGAGCATTGTGCGCAATTATCTGTTGCAGAACCCGGAAATAATGGTCGAAGTGCAGACTGCACTTGAAACCAAGCAGGCAGAAGCTGCTCAAGAACAGGTGAAGCAGGTTCTGGCCTCCAGTCAGGATCAGCTTTTCAACCCTGCACATGACGCAGTGTTCGGTAATCCAGACGGTGACGTCACGGTTTATGAGTTTTTCGATTATAATTGCGGCTATTGCAAACGCGCCCTGCCCGATATGGAAGCGATCCTCAAAAATGATAAGAATGTTCGCTTCGTTATGAAGGAATTCCCGATCCTCGGCCCGGATTCCATGCGTGCACATGTAGTGGCACAGGCGTTCAAAGCTTTGATGCCAGAAAAATATGTCGAGTATCATGAAGTTCTCTTGGGCGCACAGGAGCGCGCAACCGAGGCTTCGGCTATCGCTGACGCAGTCAAGCTTGGTGCGGATGAAGCCCAGCTGCGCGAGAAGATGAAAGATCCTGCAATCACCAAGGCTTTTCAGGAAACCTATCAGCTCGCACAAAAGCTTAACATCACTGGAACGCCGTCTTATATCATCGGAAATGATCTGGTTCCGGGTGCAATCGGTGCCGAAGGTCTGATCGAAAGAATCGCTGCTGCACGTACAGCTGATAAAAGCTGAGCCAATTGACAGCGTGCCCTGTAGTTTTTCTTCAGGGCGCGATGCTCTAGCCAAAACAAATAAGTGACTATTTTTGCCACAAATTGCGTTCATTCCACAAAGAATAGCGGGAAAAACGCCGTGGTGTAACATTAGCATTAATTTAGAGGGTTTCAGCTTGCGTCTAACCTCTCTATATGGAATGCGAAGTGTAATCGAAATTTCGTAATAGGCCCGTAATCCATAACGGATGAACATGGTAAAAACGGTTTTTGTTCTGAACGGCCCCAATCTCAATCTTCTTGGGAAGCGCGAGCCGGGCATCTACGGTGTGGCAACGCTCGATGATATCGAAGCGAGCTGCAAACGTGAGTCCGAACAACTAGGCCTTACTGTCGATTTTCGTCAGACGAATTACGAAGGTGATCTGGTCAGCTGGATTCAGGAAGCAGGCGATAAAAACGCTTATGTCCTGATCAACCCGGCTGCTTACAGTCATACTTCGGTTGCTATTCACGATGCCATCCGCTCAGCCAAGGTAACGGTTGTTGAGGTGCATCTGTCGAATATTCATGCGCGTGAAGCGTTCCGGCATCATTCCTATGTCTCCGCAGTCGCCAAGGGCGTTATCTGCGGCTTTGGCGCGGAAGGATACCTGCTCGGCCTGCGCGCACTCGCGGCAATTGCCAAAGAAGAAGAAAACAACGGGTAAGCGTAAAGGGGCCTGATATGTCCAGCAAAACTTCCGTCATCGATAAAGATACAATCCGCGATCTCGCGAACATTCTCAATGAAACCGACCTCACCGATATCGAAGTCGAACATGGTGAACTCCGCATTCGCGTTTCGCGCAATGTAACGGTTCAGGCTGCGGCCACCGTCATGCAGGCTGCACCTGTTGCAGTTGCAGCGCCTGTTGCCGCCGTTGCAGCAGAACCAACCAAAGCAGAACTCAGCAAGAATGCTGTTCCTTCGCCAATGGTCGGTACCGCCTATCTCGCCCCTGCTCCTGGCGCACGCAACTTCATCGAAGTTGGAACACAGGTTAAGGAAGGCCAGACCCTTCTCATCATCGAAGCTATGAAGACCATGAACCAGATCGCTGCTCCACGCGCCGGTACGGTTAAGGCAATTCTGGTTGAAGATGCAGCGCCTGTTGAATTCGGCGAACCGCTTGTCGTCATTGAATAAGACGACCCATCGGTCATTAGAGCGTGTCGCACCTGATGGTATCCACAACGCTCGCTCTATTTCTTTGTTTTTAAGCATATCTTTATCCCAAAACCGGTTCCCACTTTTGGGAGACATGCTTTAGAATTCCGGCTTATTCAATGAACGGGCAGCAAAGCGCAATGTTTCAAAAGATACTCATAGCCAATCGTGGCGAAATCGCTCTTCGTGTGCTCAGGGCTTGTAAAGAACTGGGCATCAAGACGGTCGCAGTTCATTCCACGGCAGACGCCGATGCGATGCATGTTCGCCTTGCGGACGAAAGCGTTTGCATTGGACCGCCTCCATCACGCGACAGCTATCTGAATATTCATCAAATCGTTGCCGCTTGTGAGATCACTGGCGCGGATGCAATCCATCCGGGCTACGGCTTCCTGTCGGAAAATGCCAAGTTTGCTGAAATTCTTGAAGCACATGGCATTACCTTCATCGGACCAACCTCCGCACATATCCGCACCATGGGCGACAAGATCGAAGCCAAGCGCACTGCAAAGCGCCTCGGCATTCCGGTCGTTCCGGGTTCGGATGGTGGCGTAACCGACGAAGGCGAAGCCAAGCGCATCGCAAAAGAAATCGGTTATCCAGTCATCATCAAGGCATCAGCCGGTGGTGGTGGCCGCGGCATGAAGGTTGCGCGCACTGAAGATGATCTGGCAGTAGCACTTGCTACAGCACGTACCGAAGCTGGTGCCGCTTTTGGTGATGATGCAGTTTACATCGAGAAGTATCTCGAAAAACCGCGCCACATCGAAGTGCAGGTCATGGGCGATGGTGCTGGCAATGCAATCCATCTTGGCGAACGCGACTGCTCCTTGCAGCGTCGTCACCAGAAGGTCTGGGAAGAAGCCAATTCGCCAGCACTGAACGCTGAAGCACGCGACAAGATAGGCATGATCTGTGCCAATGCTGTTGCCGATATGGGCTATCGCGGTGCAGGCACGATCGAGTTTCTCTATGAAAACGGCGAGTTCTATTTCATTGAAATGAATACCCGCCTTCAGGTGGAGCATCCGGTCACTGAAGCCATTACCGGCATCGATCTTGTTCACGAGCAGATCCGTGTGGCAGCTGGTCTCGGTCTTTCCGTCAAGCAGAGCGATGTTCGCTTCCATGGCCATGCTATTGAATGCCGCATCAATGCTGAAGATCCGCGCAACTTTACGCCTTCACCGGGCTTGATCACGCACTACCATACACCGGGTGGCCTTGGCATCCGTGTGGATTCGGGCGTTTATTCCGGCTACCGCATTCCGCCATATTACGACAGCCTCATTGGTAAGCTGATCGTACATGGTCGCAACCGCGTTGAATGCATGATGCGTCTGCGTCGCGCGCTCGATGAGTTTGTTGTCGATGGCGTCAAGACGACCCTGCCCCTGTTCCAAGACCTGATTTCCAATCAGGACATCGCCAATGGTGATTATGACATCCATTGGCTTGAAAAGTATCTGGCTCAACAGTCAGAAACATCAGGTGCATAAATAAATTGCCCGCAGGAGCTTCCCCGGACGACTATTCAATCGACCCGGAATTGCTCCTGCGGGCATATGCCACCGGGGTTTTCCCAATGGCAGAAGAGGCGGACGATCCAGAGATTTTCTGGGTACGTCCCGATAAGCGCGGTATCATCCCGCTTGATGGCTTTCACGTTCCGAAAAGCCTGCAAAAAACCATCCGACAAGCTGTTTTTGAAATTAAGCTCGACAGTGATTTCGAGGGCGTTATTGACGGCTGCGCTAGTGGCTCTGGTGAACGCGCACGAACATGGATCAACGCTCCCATCCGCGAGGCCTATGGTAAGCTTTTTGAAGCTGGTCATTGCCACACGGTTGAAGCATGGCATGACGGCCATCTCGTCGGCGGGCTTTATGGCGTGACGCTTGGTGGCGCCTTTTTTGGCGAGAGCATGTTTACACGTAAGCGTGACGCCTCCAAGGTCTGCCTCACCTATCTGGTAGAGCATCTCAATCAGCAGGGATTCGTGCTGCTGGATACACAGTTTACCACAGCGCATCTGGAGCGTTTTGGCGCCATAGAAGTAAGGCGCAAAAAATATGAAGCGCTGCTCGAACACGCGCTTACAATCACTGCGATTTTTTAAAGATCTGACTAATTACGCTGGCTTGGTGGCGGGACGTCAGACGACTGTTTGCAGTTTTTAAGCCACACATCATAAATCGGGTGTTCGACAGCATTTAAACCTGGACTATCGGCAAACATCCAGCCCGTAAAAATACGACGGATTTTGCGATCGAGCGTGATTTCATCGACTTCGACAAAAGCATCGGTACGCGGCGCTTCATTCTCAGTGCGTGAATAACAAACCTTTGGTGTCACCTGTAACGCACCAAACTGCACTGTTTCATTGATATAAACATCAAATGTCGTAATACGGCCCGTGATCTTATCCAGACCAGAAAACTCTGCAACGGGATTAGAAATACGTTCTGCAAAGGCTGCATTGAAGCTCACAGAACCAGCCATGAGCGCGAGCAGAGCAACCTTTGCTGCCTGCTTGAACCAGTTTTTACCGCTTATAGCCGTGCCGGGAGAATACTTCGTCAAAACGGATATCCGTATCAATCTGGTTAATTATAGCACCTTAGTAATTCCTAGGGATCAAATGTGACGATTCGTTGCCCAGCCGCAAGCAACAATGCCGTATCGTCGCACAGTAGAGGGATATATCCTCAGCCGTTTTACGCAAACCGCGCACAATAAAAAACGGCATGAATGTTCATGCCGTTTTTTCTGCTTAATTAGTTACCCGGTGTCCAGGCGTCATATTCGCCCGTAACGCGCGGACGTTCGCCCGGTGTTGTTCCCGGAATAGCGATCGAGCCCTTTGGACGATAAGCCAGTGGCGAACCTGTAAGGTTCTGCAAATGTGGCTTCTGCCAGTCACGTGGCTTGTAGTCTTCCTTGCTTGGCGGCGTATCAACGCGGTGATGCATCCAGCCATGCCAGCCCGGAGGGATCGCGCTTGCTTCTGCATAACCGTTGAAAATTACCCACCGACGGGTGCGACCTTCAGAGTCTTTGCCACCCTGATAGTAGATATTACCAAACTCATCTTCGCCAACCCGTTCGCCTTTGCGCCAGGTATGAAGGCGGGTGCCAAGCGTCTGGCTATTCCACCATGTGAAGACTTGCGTAATAAATGTTTTCATGACCTATCCAGATCCGTTATTGCCACAGACAGAATAACTGCCGGGTTTTGAACGCTTATGGCCCTATCAAAGGCACAAGGCAAGGGGCAAGTTGCCGCTGTCACAAGAGTATGATGCAGCAGCAAAGAGTTGCTACATGCTCCAGCCTTCAAGAGACTTTTCCATAATCAGTACAGGCTCTTTGCAATTGGGATCGCCCCAATCTTCGCTACGGCCGACCTTCGCATAACCTTTACGCTCGTAGAAACGAACAGATTTTGCGTTGCGCTCGATGACTTCAAGGCGCATCGTATTAACGCCGGGAAAAGCCATTTCAATTTCTGCCAGAAGCATCGTACCGATGCCCTGAACCTGCGTCTCAGGCCGAACGTAAAGCTGATGAAGCGAGGCCTTTCCTTCTCCGGTCTGGCTTGCAAAAGCCATTCCGTCGATACCACCCTCGCCGTTGTCTGCAACGATGAATTCAGAATATGGCTTCTTGAGATTGGCCTTAAGTGCTGCAACAGAATGCCACTGGCCAGTGACGGCATTTACCGTCTCCTGACCAAGAATGTCATCGAAAGTCGCATGCCAGGTTGAAACCAGCAATTCGTGCACGGCCTTCAGATCGGCTTCACTGGCGCTGCGAACCCACATTATTCTTCAGTCCCAAGCTTGGACTTAACCAGATCATTAACGGCCTGCGGATTGGCCTTGCCGCCGGTTGCCTTCATGACCTGACCGACAAACCAGCCAGCCATGCTTGGCTTTTCCTTGGCCTGCTGAGCCTTTTCCGGATTGGCTGCAATGATGTCGTCAACGGCCTTTTCAATCGCGCCGGTATCGGTCACCTGCTTCATGCCGCGATCTTCGACAATCTGCTTCGGTTCGCCACCTTCGTTCCAGACAATTTCAAACAATTCCTTGGCGATCTTGCCGGAAATTGTACCGTCCTTAATCAGATCAATGATCGCACCGAGCTGTGCAGGCGTAACAGGCGATTCTTCAATGTCCTTGCCTGCCTTGTTCAGTGCACCAAGAAGATCGTTGATGACCCAGTTTGCCGCCAGTTTGCCGTCACGACCATCACAAACGACTTCGTAATAATCAGCAATCGCCTTTTCACTGACCAGAATCGATGCGTCATAAACCGAGATGCCGAGCTTTTCGACAAAACGGTCTTTTTTGACGTCTGGCAATTCTGGTAGATCAGCAGCAAGCGCATCAACAAATGCCTGATCAAATTCGAGCGGCAGAAGGTCTGGGTCCGGGAAATAGCGATAGTCATGCGCTTCTTCCTTGGAGCGCATCGAACGGGTTTCACCCTTCACCGGATCAAACAGACGCGTTTCCTGATCGATAGAACCGCCGTCTTCCAGAATAGCAATCTGGCGACGTGCTTCATATTCAATCGCCTGACCAACAAAGCGGATTGAGTTGACGTTCTTGATTTCGCAACGCGTGCCGAATTCACCGCCCGGACGGCGAACGGAAACGTTCACGTCGGCGCGCATCGAGCCTTCGTCCATGTTGCCGTCGCAAGTGCCAAGATAGCGGACGATTGTGCGCAGCTTGGTCAGATAAGCGCGGGCTTCATCCGACGAACGCAGATCAGGCTTGGAAACGATTTCCATCAGCGCTACGCCAGAACGGTTCAGATCGACATAAGACATGGTCGGATGCTGATCATGGATCGACTTGCCCGCATCCTGTTCCAGATGCAGACGTTCAATACCAATTTCTACGTCTTCGAACTGGCCCTTATTGTCGGGGCCGACCGAGATCATGATCTTGCCTTCGCCAATAATCGGCTGCTTGAACTGCGAAATCTGATAACCCTGCGGCAGATCAGGGTAGAAGTAGTTTTTGCGGTCGAAAACCGACTTCAGATTGACCTGTGCGTTGAGGCCAATGCCGGTACGCACAGCCTGCTTGACGCATTCAATATTGATCACCGGCAACATGCCCGGCATCGCAGCATCGACCAGGGATACATTCGCATTCGGCTCCGCGCCGAACGCTGTGGACGAACCGGAGAAGAGCTTCGATTCGGACGTGACCTGTGCGTGGACTTCCATGCCAATGACGATTTCCCAGTCGCCGGTGGCGCCAGAGATAAAGCGTTTCGGTTCTGGTGTGCGCGTATCAATAAGGGTCATGCTGGCTCGCAAATATTCGGATTGAGCTAAAAACTGATTGATTACTGGCTAGAGCAAACCCCCATAGGATGCAAGCTTTTCAGCCAGTCAATCAGCCGTGGTCAAACAGAAAAGGCCGCGCAATGCGCGGCCAATTCCATATTCATATCAGAGAGAGAATTAAGCCTCGTCGGACTTTTCTTCTGCCTTCTTCTTAGGAGCGGCCTTCTTCTTGGCTGCTGCCTTCTTAGCAGGCTTTGCTTCCGAACCGTCTTCGTCTTCTGCAGTCAGCTCTTCCTTCGAGACCTTCTTATCGGTCACGTTGATGTTCGCGAGCAGATGGTCAACGACCTTTTCTTCGAAGATCGGTGCGCGAAGGTTAGCTACTGCATCCGGCGTCTTGCGCAGGAATTCGTAGATTTCCTTTTCCTGACCTGGGTAGCGACGTACCTGATCGTAAACTGCGCGCTGCAGTTCTTCTTCAGTTACTTCTACGCCAGCTTTTTCGCCGATTTCGGAGAGAACCAGACCGAGACGAACGCGGCGTTCAGCAAGCTTGCGATATTCTTCGCGAGCAGCTTCTTCCGTGGTTTCTTCGTCTTCAAACGTGCGACCAGCCTGCTGCAGGTCGAAGTTGATCTGCTGCCAGATGTTGTTGAATTCAGCTTCAACCAGCTTTTCAGGTGTTTCGAAAGCGTAATCGCCATCGAGCGCGTCGAGAATCTGACGCTTTACCTTCTGACGGGTAATCTGGCCGTACTGGCTTTCGATCTGCTCACGAACAACCTGACGCAGACGCTCAAGCGATTCAATGCCGAGCTTCTTTGCAGTTTCGTCGTCGAGAACGAGTTCGCCAGCCTTTTCAACGCCCTTAACGGTGATGTCGAAGGTTGCGTCTTTGCCAGCAAGATGTGCTGCACCGTATTCAGCAGGGAAAGTTACGTTGATAACCTTCTCGTCGCCAGCCTTGAGGCCAACGAGCTGCTCTTCAAAACCAGGAATGAACTGGTTGGAACCAAGAACGAGCTGAGCGTCGGTGTCTGCGCCGCCTTCAAAGGCTTCGCCGTCGAGCTTGCCGAGATAGTCGATCGTTACGCGATCTTCGTTTTCAGCTTTGCCCTTCTTCGCTTCATAAGTGCGGGTCGAGGAAGCAATGCGCTTAACCTGTTCGTCAACTTCTTCTTCCGAGATGTCAACAACTTCACGGGTGACAGCGATCTTGCTGAAATCCTTGACTTCGATCTTTGGCAGAACTTCGTAAGTCAGCGAGAAAACGAAATCGGCCTTGCCGTCGAGAACCTTTTCAGCTTCTTTTTCGTCTTCCGACATCGAAACAACTGGCTGCGTTGCCGACTTTTCGTTGCGGTCAGCAAGAATCGAACGCGACGAATCGTTGAGGATTTCGTTCACGATCTCAGCCATGAAGGACTTGCCGTAAGTCTTGCGCAGGTGTGCAGTTGGCACCTTACCTGGACGGAAACCGTTGATCTTAGCGCGGCCACGCGCAGTATCTAGGCGCTCAGAAAGCTTCGCTTCGAGATCTCCGGCAGGAACCACGACTTTAATCTCGCGCTTCAGCCCTTCATTAAGCGTTTCGGTAACCTGCATGTTCAAACCTTCACTTCTATCATTGCCCCGCCGTTGCCGGCGCTTTTGCCTTGTCGCGGGAGAGAAATTCTTTGCCTTGAGGCAGTTGGTGCGGATAGAGGGACTCGAACCCCCACGGTCTCCCGCCAGAACCTAAATCTGGTGCGTCTACCAATTTCGCCATATCCGCTTCTGAACCGAAGTGTATTCCACCGAATACACAGTATCGTCTCAGATATTGAACCGCCTCTCGAAAGCGCGCGTCTCTATAACACTCAATTTTCCCGGTTCAAAGGAAAAAAGCCGTTTTGCAAGATTGATTTTCAGCTCTTTCAAGCCGAAGCGCTTTCGTGCTTTCCGCCCCTATATAGCGATCTTCTCGCCTTAGCCAAGCTCTTTTTATTTAAAGCCTGATTAATAGAGCGGCTCTTCATAAAGTTGCGTACCTTTATCACGCAAAGCCTTGATTACAGCGGTCCCTGCATCATCCACAGCAACTACCGCGGTGATTTCTAAATCTCGCTGGCTATCCTCAATCACACGCCCCTCACCTTCAGGCACGTAATAGCGCTCTATGCCGTAACGCATATTAAGCGTGGCATCCGGGTAATCTGCAATCGCGTAGGTCGATTCTCCGCGAATCTGCACTTCATCCGTAGCGAGGTCCGCGAAAGGTATAAAAGATGCACGAGCGACGTGCCAAATGCCGCCATCACCGGGCTTCAAAGATACATAAACAGTGCGAGAACCGTCGACAGGAGATCCATTGATCAACTTGCGGTCAATCGACGTGATATCATAGCCAAGGATCACATAATCTCCGCGCATCAAGTCGCGAGGATCAACAGGGCGCGTCTGAAGCACGACCTCATGGCCAGAGCGCAGCACAGAAGCGCGTTCCTCAATACTTGCGTAAAGGATGCCGGTCTGAAGCGCGGCAGCAACAACGGCACCCGCATAAAGCCACTTACTCTTTAATAAGCTCATAGCTTCAACTCCCCTTGGCGCTTTCGTCCGAACCTGTTTTCCATACGACGAACAAAGGCCGCCAGAAGAAGAACCAGGACGCCGGCGATAAGGAAGAAGCCCGATGTGCCGATCATTGAGCCGACGGTTGTGAAGGCCAGATAAAGCACTTCAAATGAAAAAGCCGCATAGGCAATCGAACGTAAACTGCCATTATCCCGCCCGCACAGTGCAAGCGCACCAACGGCAAGCGCCAGAATGATAATGCCAAAGACGACATCCTGCGTCACGTCTTTGTCGAAGATCGTTGAAAGCATGGTGTCAAGCTGGAGAATACCCAATGCCAGCAATGCGAGCAGCAGCCCGTAAGATGCAAGCGGATGCGCGAACCGTGTCAATTTCTGAAGTGGGTCATGTGCGAAAGCATCCGCAAGCATGAAGCCAATACCAACAATCAGCATCGTACCGAGAATGAAACGACTCTCGTTCTCAGAATAAAGAAGCGAAGCCCATCCCAAAACAAACAGACACAGAATATGCGCCGCATGTCGTGATTGTGTGAAGCGTGCAGCAATAGCTCCCACCAGAACCAACAAGGGCCCGATCCAGCGATAGCTCAGACTGCCATAATCATTGTCGAAAAAGTAGGTTGAGAGATAAAAGCAAGCGACTGCCGCACCAAAAGCCGTAAGCACCGATGAGCGGAGCAGGAATGCCGAGGCAAAAACGCCCACTGCCCAGACGACGGCAGCAGAATGCACATCGCCCGACATATGATACATCTGCCCTACAAGCGCGATACCGGCACCGAATGATGCTGCGGCAATGATATAGAGAGCCTGCGGCAGCACGGTATCGCCACGGGTCTGTCGCCATGCTCCGCCGACATAGCACACCCATATCAATGCAAAGATCAGGCCGATACGTACCATGCGTGGCATATCTTGCCAGTTTGCCGCCACCAGCATGATGACGGCTGCCCCCAGCAAAAGCCCGCCAAGAGTTGCCAGAACCGAACCAAGGCTGAACCGGGGGCCACGTTTTTCGAGGTCAGCGTTCAACCGCGATGCAGTCTCTGCATCGATAAGGCCTTCCTGCTGCCAGCGCGCGACAAGGCGCTCTACTGAAACTGAAAACGACAAAACAACTCCCGAAGAATCTATCCGTTGACGGTATCAACCTACCAAGTGGCTGAGAACATATAGGAAACTCACCAGCCGGCAAACAATTACCTTCGGGCGCTTTACGGCAATTTTGTGCCTTACTAGAGCGCCGTGCGTCCGAATGGACGCACAAAGGACGCTCTAGCTATTTACTCTAATCATCGAGCCTTCCAAAAATCAAAAACGATTTTTGGGCCGATGCTTTTCTAATCGATTTAGATCGTCTTGCGGAACCCGCAAAGCAGCTATGCAAACTTGGGTCTGCAAGTAGCGAAAACAATGCGTTATATCATGAGCAACAAACAAGACGAATTGATAATCAGTTCCTCAACGATGAAGGAATACCACCATGAACCTTATCCGCTCTTACAGCAATTGGCGCCGTTATCGCGACACAGTCAACGAGCTTAACCAGCTTTCGACTCGCGAACTCAATGACCTCGGCATTTCCCGCGCAGACATCCCATATGTAGCGCGTCAGTCCAAGGGTCGCTAAGTCCAACGGACTTTAAAACGAATTCGAATTTGCTGGGCCTGAATCCTCCTCCCATCAGGCCCGGTTCGTCGCAAAGCACTCCTCCTCCCAAGCTTTGCGATACTATAGGACCGGACTCTCCTCCTCCCAATTCCGGTCTGACAATAATGGCATTCATCGCACCTCCTCCCGCGATGGATGCCATTAGTTTTTCTGGCACCTGTTTACCCTCTCGCAACGCTCTTCTCCCATTGAAGGCGGCATGCAAAGGAGGTATGGGATTTGCCATGTCAAAAGATACAAATCTCTCCCCCGTACATATCATCGGCGGCGGCCTCGCTGGATCAGAAGCCGCATGGCAGCTTGCGCAAGCTGGCGTGCCAGTTATTCTGCATGAAATGCGCCCCGTTCGTGGCACAGATGCGCACAAGACAGATCATCTTGCAGAACTGGTTTGTTCCAACTCTTTCCGCTCGGACGATGCTGAGACCAATGCTGTTGGCGTGCTTCACGCAGAAATGCGCATCGCAGGATCGCTGATCATGGCTTGTGCCGACGCCAATCAAGTTCCGGCTGGCGGCGCTTTGGCGGTTGATCGCGATGGCTTTTCGCAGGCTGTGACCGCAAAGCTTGAGGCGCATCCGCTCATCACCATTGAGCGCGAAGAAGTCACTGGCTTACCGCCAGAAGAATGGGGTCAGGCAATTGTTGCAACTGGTCCTCTGACCGCGCCATCATTGGCTGAATCTATTCAGGCACAAACCGGTGCGAATGCTTTGGCATTCTTCGACGCCATCGCGCCGATCGTGCATTTTGATTCGATCAATATGGATGTCTGCTGGTTCCAGTCGCGCTACGACAAGGTTGGTCCCGGCGGCACCGGCAAGGATTACATCAACTGCCCTATGGACAAGGAGCAGTATGAGGCTTTCGTTGCAGCCCTCATCGAAGGCGACACGACAGATTTCAAGGAATGGGAAGGCACGCCCTATTTCGACGGCTGTCTGCCAATCGAAGTCATGGCAGAACGTGGTGCAGAAACTCTGCGTCACGGCCCGATGAAGCCAATGGGTCTCACCAATGAGCACAATCCAACGGTCAAGGCCTATGCGGTCGTGCAGCTACGTCAGGACAATGCGCTTGGCACGCTTTACAACATGGTCGGTTTCCAGACGAAGCTGAAATACGGTTCACAGACTGGCATCTTCAAAATGATCCCCGGTCTTGAGAATGCAGAATTTGCGCGTCTTGGCGGCTTGCATCGCAATACCTATCTCAACTCGCCAGTGCTGCTCGATAATGTGCTGCGCCTCAAATCACGTGAGAGCGTGCGCTTTGCAGGCCAAATCACCGGTTGCGAGGGCTATGTCGAATCATCAGCGATTGGTCTGCTGGCTGGACGTTTTACGGCTGCTGAAAAGCTTGGAAAAACACCAGTTGCGCCACCGCTCACCACCGCATTTGGTGCGCTGCTCGGCCACATCACTGGCGGTCACATCGTTGCTGATGATGCAGAGCCGGGCAAGCGTTCATTCCAGCCGATGAATGTGAATTTCGGCCTGTTCCCGCCAATCGAAGTTCCAAAGACCGAAGGCAAGCGCCTTCGCGGCAAAGAAAAGACGATTGCCAAAAAGCGCGCTTTGTCTGCGCGTGCACTGGCTGACTTTCAGGAATGGCTGAGCAACAACGCTTAGTTCAGAAAGAAATTTTAAATCAAATAGATAAGGCGGTTTTCTTATTCAGGAAACCGCCTTATTTTTTAGAAACCAGCTCTAAACATCAGCCATTGTTTTCGTATAGCCGAGAGGTCTGCAACCTGATCAGCGGCCTTGCTGCCCAATCGCTCAATAGCATTGAGATAGGCCCGAACAAGCGCCATCGGCAGAAATGCCGGGCCGAGACTTTTCGGCAAATCTGTCTTTGCTTTATTGAAAATCGCCAGATGTTCGCGCGCAAGTGCAATCATAACGCTGACGACCCGTTCATGAGCAGATTTGTCGTCATTAGCCAGAAATGCTTCACGCGACACACCAACAGCCTGCAACATATCCGCTGGCACATAAAGCTGTCCGCGACGACGATGAATCGGCAGAAGACGCAGCAGACCAGTAACCGCCTGCGCAACACCTGCGTGGCCGATCGTTTCTGTGTGCGCCTGCGCAGCATCGCGATCAAGAATAAGTGTGCCAAGCTGAATCAAAGCAGAAGCGGTTTCCCCGCAATAACCTTCCAGATCGTTCCGGCTTGGCATCGTATCATCATAGAGATCGAAAATACGCGCCTCGCAGTAATTATCGAAAGCCACGCGCGGCAGATCATATTTGTTTATCGTGTCGATCAGTGCAGCTGCTAATGGATGTGCCTCCGCACTTCCTCGCGCTTCGCCATTGATGAGATCGCGCCACCACTGCAGACGAACTTCTCCGGGCAATGGTTCATGAACCAGATCGCGAATGCGAGCGATTTCGGTGTTAAAGGCGTAGAGGGCAGCCAATGCACCGCGCCTGTCCTCCGGCGCATAAAGCACTGAAAGATAACGATCCCGGTCAGCCTCGCGCAAAAGCGCCAGGCAATGTTCTTCATTCTGGTTCATTCAATCAGTCTACCGCAATCAGCGCCGCTGCAACCGCACGATCTTCCGCAAGCAAAACATTATATGTGCGCACCGCAGCGCCTGTGCTCATCGGGTCGGACGAAATGCGATGCTCGCGCAACATAGCCCGGACATCTTCCGGGATTCGTCGCAAATCCATACCCGTTCCAACAAGCAGAATTTCGATATCATTCGCCTGCTCCAAGATAGCGGCCAGATCTTTGACCGAAATAATGGGTGGTGTCAGCGGCTTCCAGCCATGAATACCCGATGGCAGGCAAAGGATTGATCCTATATGCGACATATCGGCAAAGCGGAAACCGCCATTGCCATAGGCATCAATCGGTGCGCGGCCCGGAAAATGGGCTTCGCGAATTTCTATACCCTTAGCCATGTTTAATTATCCAGATTGAGCGACTGCTCAAGATCATCGCTCATTGCATCTTTATCTGCTTCACGTGGCTTGAGGCCGAACTGAACCAACAAAGGTGCTGCGATAAAGATCGAAGAATACGTCGCAACAATAATACCTACGCTCAGCGCCAGTGCGAACATGCGAATATCCGCACCACCGAACATATAGAGCGGAATATGCGCAATAAAAGTCACAAAAGCTGTCGGCAAGGTACGCGACAAAGTCTGGTTGATCGAGGCATCGATAATTGCGGGCAATGGCGCACTGCTGTAACGGCGCAGATTTTCGCGAACACGGTCATAGATCACGATGGTATCGTTGAGCGAGTAACCGATGATCGTCAGAACCGCCGCTACACTCCATAGATTGAATTCCATGCGGAAGACGATGAACACGCCCGCCAGAATAATCACGTCGTGAAGTGTTGAAAGAACCGCACCAAGCGCCAGCTGCCAGCGGAATCTCACCCAGACATAGACAAAAATACCGGCAAGCGACAGGAACAGCGCCAGAAGCCCAGCCTGTGAAAGCTGCTCGGATACTGTCGGGCCAACCACTTCAACACGCTGGAACGAATAGTCCTGTTCGAATTCGCCGCGCAGTTTCACTGCAACGGTCTGCTCGGCATCATCGCCCACTTCCTGGCTGCCGATGATGACAAGAGCTGAGCGCGGCGACTTTGCGGGCAGCACACGCGCGCTGTCGATGTTCAGCTCGCTCATGCGTTCTTCAATGTCAGGCAGATCTGCATCACCGCTACGTGCCTGTAATTCGACCATTGAGCCGCCACGGAAGTCGATGCCGTAGTTGAAACCAATGTTGACGAAGAGCGCGACAACGATTGCCGAAGCCAGAACTGAAATCGCCAGCGTTACAAACTGCAAACGCATAAACGGAATATGTGTAACCGTTGGTACGAGCTTCAGACGGCGCTTTGGAATTTCCTTCGGCTTTGCAGTGCGCACCCATTGAGCGATCAGCAGACGCGTGAAGGTCAGCGTCGTGAACAGTGTCGTCAGAATGCCGATTGTAACGGTGAGTGCAAAGCCATGAACCGGACCTGAGCCCATAAGGAACAGCACCAGTGCCGCAATCATCGTGGTCAAATTGGCGTCAACAATCGTCGAAAGCGCGCGGTAGAAGCCCGATTCCATTGCCTGAACAACGGAATAGCCTTTGCGGCGATCCTCGCGTACGCGTTCATAAATCAGAATATTGGCGTCAACCGCCATGCCGATAATCAGCACGATACCAGCAACGCTCGCAAGCGTTATGGAGGCCCCAATCAACGATATAACCGCAACGAGAATGACCATATTGACGACAAGCGCCACCATAGCGATGACGCCGAGAACGCCATAGGACAGGATCATAAACAGGCCGACGAGCACCATTGCAAGCAATGCCGCAGAAACCGCAGCACTCGCATAATCGTCGCCAAGCGCGGATGCGATTGTGCGTTCTTCAAGAACCGTAACGGCCTTAGGCAAAGCACCGGAACGTAGAACAACCGACATATTGTTGGCCGATTGTAGATCGAAAGCACCGGAAATCTGCAATTCATCGGTATCAAGTGGCTCGTCAACGACAGGTGCTGAAACAACCTGATTATCAACGACGATGGCAAAAGTCTTGTCTGTAACCTGAGCGGTCGCGGCTGCAAGAGCGCTGCGCCCCTTCTCATCAAGGGTCAGAGTGATGACCGGTTCATTGTCATCGCCACCAAGCGTCGCTTTTGCATCGACAACGTCCGCTCCAGTGAAAATGGGCTGTTTTTTAACGAGATAGCCAACGGGCGGATCGTCAGATGAATAAATAATCGAACTATCCGTCGGCGAAGCGCCACCACGGATGACGTCATCGGGCGACATGCTGTCATCGACAGCAAGGAATGAAAGCTCGCCACGAATGCTCAAAATATCTTTTAGAAGTTGGGCGTCGTAGAGGCCCGGAACTTCAACGCGAATACGATTGCGGCCTTCTTCATCAACAATCGGGTTGCCATAACCCAATTCCTCAAGGCGCTGGCGCATAACGTCTTTTGTGCGGTCAACATCACCTCGGCCAGGATTCTGCACCTGAAGCACAAGGCGTGAACCACCCGACAGATCAAGCCCGAGTGCGACCTGTTTGGTCGGCAGAAAGCCCGGCAGATTAGCCAGAGTTTCACGCGAGAAAAAATTAGGCGATGCAATGATGAAGCTGGCGATAATTGCCAACCAGATCAGAGCCGATTTCCAACGTGAAAAATATAGCATCGGGCAGCAATTCCGTTTCGGCTGGAAGAACTTAAACCGGATGCATAATGCAGCCGGTTTTGTGGGAAGCGTGCGCTTAACGCAGGCCTCACAATAATGAACAGGCCCCGGTTAGGGAATCCTTACCGGGGCCTGTTCAAATCAAAAATTACTTATTCTTGTTATCAGCGACTGGTTCGCCCTTAACGCGCACTTCCGAAAGAGCGCTGCGCAGAACGCGAATCTTAACGCCTTCAGCGATTTCAACGTCAAGTTCACCATCGTCGTGGACCTTCTGGACCTTACCGACAATGCCGCCACCAGTTACAACTGTATCACCGCGACGAACGGCTGCGAGCATTTCCTGACGCTTCTTCATCTGGGTCCGCTGTGGGCGAATGATGAGGAAATACATGATAACGAAAATCAGGACGAAAGGCAGAATGCTCATGAGCATATCTGGCCCCATAGCGCCACCGGAAGCCTGAGCATAAGCTGGTGTTACGAACATTAGTTACTCCTCTGGAAGTCTCAAAAGACAAATTCTTAATGGCATTACAATGGTTAGTGCGCCAATTGCAACCGACGATGGCTTCACGCAGCCATAGCCACACACTTTTCCTGCTGGTTGTTGCATGTTAAGCCAACATCCTCATCATCTGAGGGCATGGAATGACGACCGAAAATATACTGAGCCAAAAACTCGACCGCCTGATCGCGGCCCTGGAACGCATTGCGCCACCGCAGCCAGCAACACCTGATCTTGAATCTGCCGATTGTTTTGTCTGGGCGCCTGAGCGTCTGACGCTTGATGCGGTGAAGCGCGTCAATCGCGTCGATATCGGACTGATCCGTGGCGTCGATCTGGTGCGTGATCAGCTTGTCGATAATACGCGCCGCTTTGCAAAAGGTTATCCGGCTAACAACGTGCTTCTTTGGGGCGCGCGCGGCATGGGCAAATCATCGCTCGTCAAGGCAGCACAGGCCAGCGTCAATGCTGAACAGGCCGACAAGCTTCCGCTGAAACTCGTTGAAATTCATCGTGAAGATATCGACAGCCTCCCTGCCCTGATGAACCTCATCAAGGAAACGCCCTATCGCTTCATTCTGTTCTGCGATGATCTGTCATTCGATCACGATGATACGTCTTATAAGTCGTTGAAAGCCGCACTTGAAGGTGGCGTCGAAGGTCGGCCGGACAACGTCATTTTCTATGCGACTTCAAATCGTCGTCACCTGATGCCGCGTGACATGATCGACAATGAACGCTCTACGGCGGTCAATCCATCGGAAGCGATTGAAGAAAAAGTGTCGCTATCTGACCGCTTCGGCCTGTGGCTTGGCTTTCACAAATGCAATCAGGAAGATTATCTGGCGATGGTCGATGGCTATGCTGCCAATTACCAGCTGAATTACGATCCAAAGCTACTGCATGCAGAAGCGTTGACATGGTCAACCACACGCGGCAATCGCTCTGGCCGCGTTGCCTGGCAATACATTCAGGATCTGGCTGGTCGGCTTGGTAAGGCGATATAAAGCGCGTCCCGAAAGGTGTGAGACGGTTTTCGGGATGCCCGTTAAGAAAAGCAAAATGAAAAAGGCGGGTCTGAGACCCGCCTTTCTTAATTCCTTGATCGAATTCCGCTTATGATTCCAGATATTTGGAAGGATTGACCGGCGACGAGTTCTTGCGCACTTCAAAGTGCAGCTTCGGCGATTTCGCGTTGCCGCTCATGCCCGACTTTGCAATATCCTCACCGCGACGAACCTTCTGGCCGCGCTGTACGAGGATCTGGCTGTTATGTCCGTAAACAGTCACAAGGCCGTTATCGTGGCGGATCAACACCGTCTGACCGAACTCCTTCAAGCCATCGCCTGAATAGATAACGACGCCGTTTTCAGCAGCTTTTACAGGAGTGCCTTCCGGCACCATGATATCGATACCGTCGTTAACGGAAGTGCCGTCACGCTGGCCGAAGCTCGCGAGAACGCGACCGCGAACCGGCCAGCGCATCTGCGAAATACCGGTCGAAGATGGTGCTGCGGACTGATCTTTTTCAGCATCTTCGATGACCTTATTGCTCGCTGATGGAGGCGTGTAAGGCTTGACGTTAGACGCTTCATTCGGCGGGACCGAAGCAGTCTGTACAGGAGCTGTGACAGCTGGCTTGACCGGCTGTGGCGATACGGCTGCAACCTGTGTTGCAGCACCTGTTGCAGCGGATGGAATAACAAGATTCTGGCCTACACGGATTGCACCGTTTGAAAGGCCATTCGCCTGCTTCAACTGTTCAACTGGTACGTTGTGCTTCTGCGCAATGGAGAAAAGCGAATCACCTGATTTGACGGCATAGCCACCCGCAGCTGCGGCAGCGACAGGTGCTGCAACATGACCGGCAGCAGGAATTGGCACACCACTTGCAGTTGCTGGCAACTGACCAAGGACATTCGACTTCGCATTAGCGGCCGCATTGTTGGCAGCACCGGCAGCGCTAGCGACCTGCGTTCCGGCATTGCTGACATGGCTCGCTGCCACGTCACGCGTCTGGTTCACCTGATTTTGTGCCTGCGTTGCAGCAGCAGCAACTGGTGCTGAAGACACAGGCGGCAGACTGTTGCGCTGAACCGAACCACTTGAAACAGGTGGTGCCGCTGCTATCGGCGCCGATGCGTAAACATCATTAGCCGGCTGCTGCTGAACAACACGCTGATTAGGTGTAGAACCGGTAAACATGCCATCGGTAAAGCGCATTGTATCGGCGCTACACCCTGCACCAAATCCGGCAATCAGAACGATCGCTGCATTTCGCAGGAGACGTTCAGACGTATGCTGCAATATTGGAAAACGCATGATCAACTCGCCCAACTCTAGAACTCACTTGGACTCATTAAAACGCGTTAATGTTACTCGCTGGTTAAGAATGGACATTTCTTATAAAAAATATTCACCAATTAGACACCATACGTGCACAAAAACACCACAACGCATGGCGCTATAGGCTGCAAAAGCTGAATTTTGCCCGGATTAAGTAGCGAGCAATTTCCTTACAAAACCGAGGAAATGCCTTCAATAAATGGCTGATAACGAACAGGCATAATATTGGCCTGCTCAAAACGGCTACCAACTTTCGCAATGCGCGTAACCATCTGGACGTCGTCACCCGGGCCGACTGGTGCCACCAGAACGCCATGCGTTGCAAGAAGCTCTACGAAATGACGCGGAATATCTTCGCACGCCAACCAGATTATGATTCGGTCAAATGGTCCACCCGGCATGCCATGGCGACCGTCCGCATGTTTGACCATGATGTTTTCACGTTTAAGCGTAACAAACTGCTGCAAGGCACGGTCGCAAAGCTTGCGATAACGCTCAACCGTTGTCACACGGCCAGACAACATCGACATGACCGCTGCAGTGAAACCAGACCCCGTTCCGATTTCCAAAACGCGATGTCCCGGCTCAAGATCAAGCGCTGCAATCACGCGTGCCTGATCGTCGATGCCTTCAATATATTCACCGCAATCAAGCGGCGCTGTGCGCTGGCTGTAAGCAAGATGGGACCACGCAGAGCCCATAAAGCTCTGACGTGGCGTTGCTTCAATCGCACCAAAAAGGCGGGCATCATTGATGCCGCGCGCCCTCATGCGCATGACAAAGGATGCAAATCCTTCCCTGTCCGAAAGCTGCGGGCGTTCAGACACAGCCTGATTCATGCTTCGACCCCAAGTGCTTCAACACCAAGTGCTTTGCTTAGATCTGCACGAACCTTCTGCGCAGTGAGATCAAGCTGAAGTGGTGTAACAGAAATAAAATCACCCTTGATCGCCGCAACATCGCTGTCCTCTGCAACTTCAGCTTTCGTGCGGCCAAATTGCAGCCAGAAATAAGGGAAGCCGCGACCATCACGGCGCTCATCAAGACGCGCATCATGGCTGAGTTTACCCTGTGCGGTGACGCGTGTGCCTTTGACCTCATCAGGCGCGCAATTCGGGAAATTCAAATTGATCAAAACGCCTTCAGGCCAGCCAGCGTCGACGAGTTTTTTGATCAGCTCAGGCGCATGCGTTTCTGCGGTTTCCCAAGGGAGAACGCGACGGCCATCATCGTAATCATATTCCTGCGAGAGCGCGATTGCCTTCACGCCGAGAAGTGTGCCTTCCATAGCACCTGCAACAGTGCCGGAGTAAGTCACGTCATCGGCCATGTTAGCACCGGAATTGACGCCCGACAGGATAAGGTCAGGCGCTTCTGGCAGTACATGACGCACGCCCATAATAACGCAATCGGTCGGTGTGCCGCGCAGCGCAAAATGACGCTCATCGATCTGGCGCAGACGAAGCGGCTCTGACAGTGTGAGCGAATGCGCAAGACCGCTCTGATCTGTTTCAGGAGCAACAACCCAGACATCATCTGAGAGCTTGCGTGCGATACGCTCCAGAACTGCGAGGCCTTCAGCGTGGATACCATCATCGTTCGTCAGCAAAATTCGCACGTCGTCACTCCTTCATTCAGATCATAAGATTTAACTACGCGGCTTTCTCGATGCGCGTAAGGCCGCCCATGTATGGCTGCAATGCTTCAGGAATATGAATGCTGCCGTCTTCCCGCTGATAATTTTCCATAACAGCAATCAACGCACGGCCAACAGCAACGCCCGAACCGTTGAGCGTGTGCACAAAGCGCGTGGCTTTTTCCGCTTCCGGACGATAGCGCGCATTCATGCGACGACCCTGGAAGTCACCACAAACCGAGCAGCTCGAGATTTCGCGATATGCATTCTGGCCCGGCATCCACACTTCGATGTCGTAGGTTTTCTGCGCGCCAAAGCCCATATCGCCGGTACAAAGCACAACTGTGCGGAACGGCAGGCCAAGACGTTGCAGCACTTCCTCGGCACAAGCAGTCATGCGTTCATGCTCCGCAGCCGAGCTGTCTGCATCGGTGATCGAAACCATTTCCACTTTGAGGAACTGATGCTGGCGCAGCATGCCACGCGTATCGCGACCGGCAGAACCCGCCTCCGAGCGGAAGCATGGCGTCAACGCTGTGTAGCGCTGCGGCAGGGTTTTCACGTCAACGATTTCATCGGCAACCAGATTGGTCAGCGGCACTTCTGCCGTTGGAATGAGCCATCGACCATCCGTCGTGCGGAACAGATCTTCAGTGAATTTTGGCAACTGGCCCGTGCCATAAACAGCTTCGTCACGCACCATCAATGGCGGCATGGTTTCCATGTAACCGTGCTCAGTGGTGTGGAGATCAAGCATGAACTGACCAAGTGCACGCTCAAGACGGGCAAGCGGGCCTTTGAGAACCGTAAAGCGCGAGCCTGCGATTTTTGCAGCACGTTCAAAATCCATGAAGCCAAGCGCTTCGCCAAGCTCATAATGTTCTTTTGGCGTAAACGAAAAATTGCGCTGATTTCCGATGCGACGGATTTCAACATTGCCTGCCTCGTCTTCGCCAAGCGGCACATCATCCGCAGGAACATTCGGAAGCGTGGAAAGCGCGTCATTGAGTTCTTTGATCAGACGACGTTCGGTTTCTTCGGCTTCCGTCAAAAAGGCCTTCAACTCGCCAACTTCTGC
The DNA here is from genome assembly GCF_023554105.1 of Brucella sp. 21LCYQ03. Classification (GTDB taxonomy): domain Bacteria; phylum Pseudomonadota; class Alphaproteobacteria; order Rhizobiales; family Rhizobiaceae; genus Brucella. The sequence continues at coordinate 211,626 of NZ_JAMJWE010000003.1, read as the reverse complement.
TTTCAGTCGATCAGCGGTTTCAGCGTCTTTCTCGGCCATAGCCTTGCCGATTTCCTTAGAAGCGGCATTGCGGCGTTCCTGAGCAGCCTGAACCTTGCCAACATGCTCACGGCGCTTTTCATCCAGCGCGATCAGTTCGGACGAGCGCGACTCTGACCCGCGCTTTGCAAGCGCCTTATCAAGAGCTTCAGGGTTTTCGCGAATCCATTTGATGTCGAGCATGGGAAAAGCCGTTTCGTGTAATTTAACAAGAGAGAGGCTGCGATCATGCAGCCTCTGTTTAACATAAGTCCAGATCAGGAAGTTGGGGCGCTGTCCTCGGCGTCAGCCTCGTCTTTCGCTTCTTTCCGCTGCTTCTCGATCATTCGGGCCAATATGATAGAAATCTCGTAGAGAAGGATCGTTGGGATGGCAAGACCGATCTGGCTTGCCGGGTCTGGCGGCGTCAAAACCGCAGCAACCACAAAGGCAATCACAATCGCATATTTGCGCTTATCTCTCAGTCCTTCAGATGTCAGCAAACCTGCCCGCGTCAGAAGACTTGTGACGACTGGCAACTGGAAAACCAGACCAAAGGCAAAAATGAGCGTCATGATGAGGCTCAGATATTCAGAGACCTTTGGCAGAAGCGAAATCTGTACTTCACCATTTCCACCCGACTGCTGCATGGCGAGGAAGAACCACATCACCATCGGTGTGAAGAAGAAATAGACCAGTGCGCCGCCAATCAGAAACAGAATCGGCGAAGCAATGAGGAACGGCAAAAACGCCATGCGCTCATGCTTATAAAGACCCGGGGCGACGAACTTATAAATCTGTGCAGCGATGATCGGGAATGCCAGCACAATGCCGCCAAACATGGCGACCTTCACCTGTGTGAAGAAAAACTCCTGTGGTGCTGTATAGATCAATTCCGCTTTCGAGCGATCCATACCTGCCCAGTCGATTGCCCACTGATAGGGCACGACAAGCAAGTTGAAGAGATGCTTCGCAAAGGCGAAACAGAAAACAAAAGCGACAAAGAACGCCAAAATCGCCCAGATCAGGCGGCGGCGCAGTTCGATCAGATGTTCGAGCAGAGGTGCGGCGCTCTGTTCAATTTCGGCCTCATCCCGTTTCACGCTTTGCTTCCTGTCTTATCAGTCGTCTTTTTCGTTGTCTTTTTAGCAGGAGCGGCAACCTTTGTGGTCGTAGCTTTTGCCACAGCTGGTTTCTTCGCGGCAGCGACTTTTGCGGGCTTGGGCGCAGCAGGCTTTGAAACTGTCTCGGATTTAGCAACAACAGCCTTCGGTTTAGCTGTTCTTGGCTTTGCCTTAACCGGCGTTTCCGCAACAGGCGTTTCTAACGCCGCAGCTGGAGCAGCCTTCTTGCGTGGTGCCTTTGGCTTTTCGACCGGAGCTTCAACAGGAACCGTCGCGCCGTTCGGCTCAACAGGTGTCGTAACTTCTGCGAATTTTGCTGGCTCAGCGGGTGACATCGATGTCGTAGACTGGAGACCAGCCCGAATATCCTCACCAGCACTGCGAATCGGGTCAAAGACCTGTGTAAGTTTCGAGCGCGGATCAAGCTTACGCGCTTCATCGACAATGTTCTTCACATCTTCAAGTTCAGCTTCTTTCAAAGCTTCATTGAACTGATTGCGAAACTCATTGGCAGTGCTGCGCATCCGCGCTGTTGCTTTACCGAAAGCCCTGAGCATCTTCGGCAAATCCTTAGGCCCAACCACCACGATCATCACGATCGCGATAATCAGCAGTTCAGACCAACCGATATCGAACATATTTGATACTCCGCGCTTTTGCGCGCGCCCCGTATTTCGGCGGAAAACCGCATTTCAGATCACAAATTGACCTCCATGGAGGCTGCTTGCGATCAGCTTGGATGTTATTCATGCTGCGCACCCTATTGCACGCAGCCCGAACCAGATCACATCAGGACTTTGTCGTCTTCTTGACATCCTTGACGGTATCGTCAGCACGCGCATCAATTGTTCGTGCGTCAGCTTTAGCGTCTTCCTTCGCAGCGTCTTCTTCAGACATGCCCTGCTTGAAGTTCTTGATGCCCTTGGCAACATCGCCCATCAATTCAGGAATCTTGCCACGACCGAACAGAAGCAGCACAACTGCGAGAACGATCAGCCAGTGCCAGATAGAAAAGCTACCCATTTTATTCCTCTCAATGCCGTGAACCACGGCTTATTCCTGTATTGCTGATTACGATTTAAGCGTTTTCAACAAATCTTTCAAACAGAAGTGTGACCGTGAACGAAGATACACCAATTTTATTTGTCGTATCTTGCTTTAAATCAATCACCGCGCGGTGCCAGCAGCCCCAATCCTTCAAGATCGATGTCTTCCAGCGGTTCTTCGTCGGCTGTCAATTCGTCGGGATCAACATTAGGCACCGGCACCGAAAATCCGGATGGAATGCGCGCTGACAAAAGCCCTGCCCCGCGTAACTCTTCCAAACCTGGAAGATCACGAATCTCCGGCAGGCCAAACTGGTCGAGAAATGCGTCTGTCGTGCCATAAGTCACTGGCCGACCCGGTGTACGGCGGCGACCGCGCAACTTGATCCAGCCCGTTTCCATCAACACATCAAGCGTACCTTTTGATGTTTCAACGCCGCGAATATCTTCCAGTTCGGCGCGTGTCACAGGCTGATGATAGGCAATGATTGCCAGCACTTCCATCGCAGCACGCGATAGCTTGCGCTGCTGAACCGTTTCACGGCTTAAAAGGAATCCGAGATCAGGTGCCGTGCGAAAAGCCCATGCCGTGCCAACCTGAACCAGATTGACGCCCCTGCCCTCATAGATTTTTTGTAGATGATTGAGCACAGCGGGTAAATCAGCACTTCCGGGCAGACGCTCTGACAAGGCACGCTCTGTCACTGGTTCTGCGGAGGCAAAAATAATTGCCTCGGCGATCCGGCTGAACTCAGCAAGTGTCATTGATGATTCTGGAGTTTCAGCATTGTCGTCAAAGTCATCAATCTCGATTTCTGTCTCAGACATCCGCGTCCTCATCCAGTTCATTCATTCCAGCCTGAGCACGCATATAAATGGGCTCAAAAGGCGCATTCTGACGGACCTCAAGCTTACCTTCACGCACAAGCTCTAAACTTGCAGCAAACGAGCTTGCCAAGGCCGATGCGCGTTCTTGCGGCGTTAATGCATAATTGATCAGGAAGCGGTCGAGCGAAATCCAGTCCTCACTTATTCCCATGAGTCGCACAAGCGCGCTGCGTGCTTCCTTCAAAGACCAGACCGCACGTTTTTCGATCTGAACATGCGTGACGCTCTGACGTTGACGTTGCGATGTATAAGCGGTCAGCAACTCATAAAGCGTAGCAGAAAACTGGCTTGAACGATCCACAACAACCAGTTCCGGCATTCCACGCGCAAAAACATCTCGTCCTAGACGTTTGCAGTTAACGAGATTCGCCGCAGCATCGCGCATGGCTTCAAGACGCTTCAGGCGGAATTGCAGCGTGGCGATTAGCTCTTCGCCTGTGGCTTCGTCATCACCCTTTTGTTTGGGAATCAGAAGCTTGGATTTCAAATAAGCAAGCCATGCCGCCATCACGAGATAGTCGGCTGCAAGTTCGAGCTTGAGAGCCTGCGCCTGCTCTACAAAGCCCAAATATTGTTCCGCAAGCGCCAGAACAGAAATGCGGGAGAGATCAACACGCTGCGTTCGCGCAAGATGCAGCAGCAAATCCAGCGGACCTTCAAAGCCCTGCACATCGACTAACAGTGAGGGTTCGCCATCGTCGATTTCAGATTCATTTTGCCACAGAGCATCCATCGGCACATTTGCACCGTCTTTGCTGCTTGTGTTGGTTTCTGATCCGGCCACCCGCTTGTCCTGTCGTCCTGATGGCCAGTGCATAAACGCCACTGACCTTTTGACGACATCCTATCCTAAGAATCGCCTGTTAAGCTATTGCTTGAAACAGTTGTCCAAACTCTTCGCGCAGTTCCTCTTCATCAGACAAATCAGGCTCACCCGCATAGACTTCAGCCAGCTCTGCACGTCTGAGCGATTTGCCCTCCAAAATTGGAACGCGAGGCGCAACTTTTTTGAGTTCTTCCATCACGCCCGCGCAATAAAGAACAATATCGCAACCCGCATTGGTGATGCCTTCCGCAATATCACCAAGATCGCCAGAAAGCGCCTTCATCGAAATATCATCGCTGATGATCAGACCGTCGAACTGGATGACGTCACGAATGATCGTATTGATCACCGTTGGCGAAAGCGTTGACGGGTTGTTCGGGTCAAGGCTGTCAAAAATCACATGTGCAGTCATTGCCATTGGCAAATCATTGAGTGCTTTGAATGGCACGAAATCATGCGCGACCAGCTCAGACAAGGGCACACCAACCCGCGCCAGTTCTTTATGCGTATCGCTGAATGCGCGGCCATGCCCCGGCATGTGCTTGATAACCGGCAAGACGCCCCCCGCAAGCAAGCCCTCGGCGGCAGCACGCCCCATCAGCGCCACTTCTTGCGGATTTTTAGAGTAAGCGCGTGCACCGATCACATCATGCGCACCTTCAATCGGCACATCGAGAACGGGCAGACAATCGGCATTGACCCCAACTTTAAGCAGGTCGAATGCGTGCAACCGTGCATGGAGCCATGCGGCGCGCAGACCAGCATCATGGTCGCGGTTGTAGATCGCGCCAATTTCCGCAGCTGCCGGATAATTTGGAACCAGTGGCGGACGAAGGCGCTGCACGCGTCCACCTTCCTGATCGATAAACACCGGCATCTGCGGGCGATCTGTCACGTCGCGCAATTGTGAGGTCAGATCGGCAACCTGCTCAAGGCTTTCGACATTGCGTGCAAAGAGGATAAAGCCCCAAGGCTTTTCATTACGGAAGAAGGCTATCTCATCTGGCGTCAGCTCTGTACCGGCCACACCTGCAATCCACGCCTTGCATTCGCTCATGCGATATTCCTTCAATTCATTTGCACTCAAAATCAGTGATTATGACTTAACCGAAAAACATTCAGCTTGGTAGTCTCACGAAAAAGGGCGGCCAAAGCCGCCCTCTTCAAATTTATTTACCCGATTGCTTACTGCGTTACGAAGCAGCTGCCGCCCGCCGTCTTAAAGCGACCGCAAAGCGCATTCGCTTCTTCTTTCGAACCAGCCTGAACACGAACACGGTAATAAGTGCCCTTGTTCGGAATATCGGCGCGCTTGATGTCGACTGCACGACCACCGATCACGCTGCCATAACGCTGCGCCATATTGGCATAAGACTTCTGTGCCAGTTCAGCAGATGGCTGCGAAGCGATCTGGATGAAATAACCACCACCAGCCGCAGATGCGACCTGCGGAGCAGCCACAGGAGCTGCCTGTGCTGGCGTCTGCGTGCGCTGCGGCACGTTACCAACAATTGTGGTTGGCTGTTCGGCAGGGCGTGAAGGAATCACAGGCGCACGAACGGGTGCGGCTGGAGCCTGTGCTGCCGGCTGTGCAGTCTGCGTATTGGCCACTGGAGCCTGAAGTTCACCAGCAGCAGCAAGCGCTCCGATTTCATCAGTTTCAGCTGGTGGTGCAATCGGCGTATTATTATTCGTCGCAGCAACAGGAGCAGTCGGCTGTGGTGCCGTTTGCGCAGGCTGCTGTGCCTGAACGATCGAACCATCTGGACGCACGATCATTGTTTCCACTTCGCGTGGCTGGATCAATGGCGCATCCTGTCCAGAATGAGACGCGGCTGCTGTGTTTGGCTCTGGACCATCATCCATACCAACATCATTATCCTGAGCGCCAAGATCGACAGGCTCTTCACCCGCAGAAATAAGCGACTTCTGTTCAGGATTATTCGGCAATGTGCCTGCAACGCGGTCGTAGACGGCCTTATCCTGATTAGGAACGGTCGCACCGCCCGGATTTTCCGGCTGCATCTTGATTGGCTGGTTGTCCGCGCGAATCACAACAGGTTCGCCGGAGCCGCTGCCACCAAGGAAGTGATAGCCAATGCCGCCAATGAGAACAGCCAAACCCGCGACGCTTGCAAGGATCAAACCACGACGTCCACGAACCGGACGATTACGGTAAGCTTCAGCAGCGACACCAAGATCGTCTTCCGGCTGCATACCACCGGCACGCGTGCCGAATTCGCCGCTTTCCATGGTCTGCGCACCTTGTGCAGCCCAGTGATTGTAGAAGTCGTCACTGTTTGCAGCAGCATTTTGCGGCGTTGCTGACGGGATGGTTGGATTGGCGCGTCCATAGGCAACGGTTGCCGCTGCAGCACCAAGACCAAGGGCTGCGCCAGCGGCTACGCCACCACTTGGCATGTAAGACGATGCGCTTTCACGGAAGATGTCCTCGAAAGCCTTGTCAGCTTCGCTCTGAACTTCGACCTTCGCAGCTGATTCATCGACATCGATGGTGCTGAACACTTCAGCAAATTCAGCTTCCAAATCATTCAGCGATGCGCCGGTATCTTCATCACCATAGCTGACTTCTGGCAAATCAAGCGAGTGGGTTTGATCAACCTTGCCTTCAGAGACGCTTAGTGTTTCGATTTCAGGCGCAGGTGCTGCAAAGATCGAACGCTGGTCAGCATAATTTGCAAATGATGGTGCTGATGGATAGCGATCTTCATCGCTATAGGTTGCATGCGCATAAGCAGGCTGACTGACTGGCTCTTCATCTTCATCCGGCGACAAATCAAAATCTTCATCCGTGAAGAAATCTTCTTCGGTAAAGACAGCCGAGGCATCAGCAGGCGCAGCAGAAGCTGCATCACCCGAAGGCTCAAAACCAAAGTCGTCTTCACTGAACGAAATTTCTTCCAGACCAGACTGATCGTCATCGGTTGATTCTGAAACAGCGCGTGCAAAATCTGGCTCATCTGAGAGCGAGAAGTCGTCGCCAAACGAAAAATCGTCTTCGAGTTCAGACTGTTCTGATTCGAAAGCGGGGGCAGCATGCTGCACTGGCTCTGAAGACAAAACGCCAGAAGTCGCGGCACCGGCTGCAAAATTGCTCAGCGTGTAATGCGGATAAGCTGGAGCCGCTGCTCGCGACGCTGTTTGCGGTGCATAGCTTTCGGGTGCGTAACTGGTCGCGGGCTCAACAGGAGCGAAGGCTTGCGGGTCTTCCAGCGAGAAGTCGTCAAATGCTGGTTCTTCAGCAACATTGCTCTCAAAACGAGGTGCATAGTTTTCAAACGGCTGCGGCTCATCTTGATAGGTTGGCTGGTAAACTGATTCTGGCGCAGACGAAGCCTGTGGCTCCTCACCAAACAGCAAGCTTTCCAACTCGTCTTCAAGCGATAGCGCCTGATGTGCAGGCTCTACAGGCTGGGAGGCTTCAAACGGTGCAGCGGATGGGATTTCCCATTCATTGCTGACGCTCTGGCTGCTTGTTGAATATCCGGCTGGCTCGCCCGCATAGGGATCAGCAAATTGGGTTTCCGGCTCCTGAAATTCAGGTGAACTGTAGTTTGAATAGCTCTGCTCTAAAGGTGCCGCAGCAGCTGTTGCAGCATAGGCATCCGGATGGATCTCTTCGTATGCTGTGCGCGCTTCGGAATAATCATTGTAGTCAAACTGCGGCACGGGTTCCGCGCGGTCAGCTTCTACAAACTCAAAGGACTGTGCTGGCGCGACCGGCTGAGCGGCTGGTTCATGCACATCCATCTGAAGATCAAACTCTTCTTCAAGAGCGGACGCCAGATGGTCCTCATGCAGAACCGGCGCTTCATCCTGATAAGAATTAGACGAAAAAGGCACCGTATATTGTTGCGGCTCTGGCTCATCACCGAAATCACCGAGCAACTCACGCTCAAGATCAAACGCAATCTCGCTGTCACCAGAATCAAAATTTGGTTCAGGCCGGTAGTCGCCCCGATAATCATTTTGGGCGGCATTGGTATCAGCAGACGCGCCGAAGTCCATGATCCTTGATAGTTCCATCAGCGGATCGTCTTCGTGCAGCGGACGCTCGCCGTAATTACGGGGATTAGCACTGCTGTCCGTCATGGTGTGTTCCTAACTCAAACCCTGGACGTCGCAAGACGTCTCGATACATCACATTTTAGCGAGGCAATGTGGGCAAAAGTTGACGGAAGTTACCTGCGCCTTATGGAAGGCCGACGACTTAACCCGCCGCCGATCTTCCATCTTTTTGACTTACCACCACCCACTCAACACTGTTGTTGAACTTGCGAGTGATCAGTTCGTCTTAGCGCATTTCCGTTGGAGCATCCGCACCGATAATCGTCAAACCAGAAGTCAGAACATCGGAAACGACCTGCACCAGCCCTAGCCTTGCTAGTGACAATTCTGGATCGTTAACCTTAATAAAACGTAAGTCTGGGTTTTCTGTACCCTTATTCCATTGCGAATGTAGCGCGCTGGCGAGATCATAAAGGTAAAAAGCGAGGCGATGAGGCTCCTGATGGGTGGCCGCAGCGTCGATCAGACGTGGATATTCAGCGAGCTTGCGGATAAGCGCAATTTCGCTCTCATCAGTAAGCTTGTGAAGATGTGCACCAAGCGAAACGCGATCCAGATCGGTAAGCCCAAGCTGATCAACAGCCTGACGGAAAACCGAATGGCAACGCGCTGACGCGTATTGCACATAGAACACCGGATTGTCTTTCGACTGCTCCGTTACTTTCGCAAAATCGAAATCAAGCGGCGCATCGTTCTTCCGGTAAAGCATCATGAAACGGACCGGATCGCGACCAACCTCATCCACCACTTCGCGCAGCGTGATGAATTCACCCGAGCGCTTCGACATGCGCACGGGTTCGCCGTCGCGAAACAGCTTGACGAGTTGGCAAAGCAGAACTGTCAGCTTGGCCTTACCGTCAGAAACAGCGCGAGCAACAGCTTCAAGACGCTTTACATAACCGCCATGATCTGCGCCAAGCACATAGACCATCTCATTGAAACCACGGTCATATTTGTCTTTGAAGTAAGCAACGTCAGCCGCAAAATAGGTGAAAGCGCCGTCTGACTTCATCAGCGGACGGTCAATGTCATCACCCACTTCAGTCGAGCGGAACAAGGTCTGTTCGCGATCTTCCCACTCCTCTGGCAGCTGGCCCTTTGGCGGTGGCAGCTTGCCCTTATAGACGTGGCCCTTGAGCGTCAGATCATTGATTGCTGCGCGAATGGCGCGTGCATGATCGGCATGCAGCGTGCGCTCAGAATAGAACACGTCGTGATGAACATTCAGTGCATCAAGATCTGCGCGAATCATTGCCATCATTGCGTTGATGGTACGTTCTTTCACAAGCACCAGTGCTTCTTCTTCCGGCATTTCCAGAAGCGTCTTGCCAAATTCCTTGGCAAGCGCCTCGCCGACTGGCACCAGATAGTCGCCCGGATAAAGACCGGCAGGAATTTCGCCGATATTTTCGCCGAGTGCTTCGCGATAACGCAGCATCGCAGAATTGGCCAGCACATCGATCTGTGCGCCCGCATCATTGATGTAATATTCTTTTGTGACGTCAAAGCCTGCAAATTTCAGCAGGTTTGCAAGCACATCACCGACAACGGCGCCGCGGCAATGGCCGACATGCATCGGGCCGGTCGGATTTGCCGACACATACTCAACATTGACTTTTTTGCCAGCGCCAAGCTTTGAGCGCCCAAAATCGGTCGCTTCATTGAGCATGCCCTGCAACTCACGCTGCCAGTAAGCGTCTTTCAAACGCAGATTAATGAAGCCCGGACCTGCAACATCGACACTTGCGACGTCTTCATCGGACTTCAAAGCATCGGCAATTGCCGTTGCGAGTTCACGCGGATTCTGACCAACAGCTTTGGAAAGCACCATTGCAGCATTGGTTGCAATGTCACCATGCGATGCATCGCGCGGTGGCTCAACGCTGATGCGCGACAGATCAAGCTCGCTGCCATCTTTTGTTTTCAGATCAATCTCTTGCAACGTTTTTTTGATACGTGCGTCGAAATCTGCAAAGATATTCATGGTTCGTCCTGTCAGGCTTTCGTCCGGCTATATTTGTGTCTTCCGGCCTTGGCTCGTCATAAAAATAGCAGCCATACCAACGCGTTTTAGCGCCAGTATCCGCCTCGTTAAGCTCCGATTAAGCTAAATCGGGTGTGTGGTCAAACAATCGTCGGTGTTCGCGCACGGCATAATTGTCAGTCATACCCGCCAAATAGTCGGCAACACGACGTGCCTTGCCTGACTGATCAAGCATTTGCCAGTCTGCTTGCCACTCGGCTGGCATGATGGATGGCTTTTCAAATGAAATATCGAATAGGTCTTGAACAATCTTATCCGCAGCATGCCTGCGAACCACGACACTGTCATGAAAATAGAGGTTCTTGAACAAAAAGCGTTTCAGCGTTTTTTCTTCATCGCGCATCGTATCCGAAAAGCCTACAAGCGCGTGTGGCTGCGCATGTACGTCCTCAACGCTTTGCGGATTGGCGTTCGTGATACGGCGTTGTGATTCAGCAATCACGTCTTCGACCATGATCGTGATCTGACGGCGCACAAGCTCATGCCCGGTGCGCACGGCATCAAGTGCCGGATAACGCGTTCTGACAATATCCAGCAGCCGCTTTGTTAGAGGCACCTCATCCAGCCCTTCAAGCGTCAACAGGCCGGAGCGAAGACCGTCGTCAATATCATGCGCATTATAAGCAATATCGTCAGCGATTGCCGCACATTGCGCCTCGAGGCTCGCAAAACGCGACAATTCGAGATCGTAGCGCTCGTTAAAGTCGAGGATAGGCTGAGGAACTGGCTCGTCGGCTTGAGATGCAAATGAGCCTATCAGCGGACCATTGTGCTTTACCAGTCCTTCAAGGGTTTCCCATGACAGGTTCAGACCGTCAAAATCTGCATAACGATGCTCAAGCTTCGTCACAATACGCAAAGACTGCGCATTGTGATCAAAGCCGCCATAGGATTTCATCCGCTCGTTGAGCGCGTCTTCGCCAGTATGCCCAAACGGCGTATGACCAAAATCATGAACAAGCGCCACCGCTTCCGCGAGGTCTTCGTCCAAACGCAAGGCACGCGCCAATGCACGGGCAATCTGCGCCACTTCGATCGTATGGGTCAGACGCGTGCGGTAATGATCGCCTTCATGCGCAATGAAAACCTGCGTCTTGTGTTTGAGACGACGAAAAGCCGTCGAATGAATGATTCGGTCGCGGTCGCGCTGAAAAGGGGTTCGCGTGGCGCTTTCTGGCTCAGACACCAACCGCCCACGGCTCAAAGCTGGATTGCAAGCATAAGGCGCGCGTTCACGATAGCCAAAGCCGATGCCTTCGAGTGACCCAATTTCCTGGCCGGACATTGCGATGCGTTCCTCACTGTAATATGATTACGTAAATGACAGGTGGACATTGACTTCCACGCACTGCGTTCATAGCTATCAGCTAAACATGATGGCAAGTATGCGTTGATTGTGAATTTCGTAATTCCACTTCGTTATACGCAATTGTAAGCGGAACAAGGCAGATGACAGATATTACCGTTTCTGAATCCGCAGCCAAGCGGATTGCAAAGATTATCAGTTCTGAACCCGGCAAGACCGCACTTCGCGTCTCTGTCGAAGGTGGCGGCTGTTCTGGCTTTTCCTACAAATATGATCTGGTTGATGATCAGTCCGATGATGACATTGTTATCGAAAAGCTCGGTGCCAGGGTACTGATCGATTCCATCTCAGTGCCCTACATGGACGGCTCGCAGATCGATTTCGTTGATGACCTGATGGGACAGTCATTTCAAATCCGCAATCCAAATGCGACGGCATCGTGCGGTTGCGGAACAAGCTTCGCGATCTGATGGAGTTTACCACCCCAAAGAAAAACCGGCTTTGAATTAAAGCCGGTTTTATTTTATCAGGCTTTGACCGACGAGACGGTCGCATCAATATGATCGACCAGCGCATCCGGCAGACCAAGACGACCGGCCAGCATATCGAGATAACCACGTTCTGCACGCGTATCTGGATCAATCGTCAGGCGTGAAGCCGTATATAGCTCAACCTTCTGCTCTTCCGTCTGAGCAGCTGCGACCAGCGCATCAATATCAATCGGATCTGCGAGTTCTTTCTCAAAAAACGCTTCTGCCTCATTATCAAGGCGTGAAATCTGCACTTTTTCCATAATCAACGCACGCTCACCCGCATCGATGTGACCATCAGCCTTTGCTGCGGCAATCATCGCCTGAATAAGTGTCAGCGCAAAACTATTGCTCATTGAAGATGATTGCGGATGAAAGGGTGAGTCTGCTGGCGGCGGCGGGAGCAGTTCAGGCTCGGCTGCTGCTCGTTGCGGAGCAGTTTGTGGCTGCTGGCCGGATTTGTAGTTCTTATAAGCGAGATAACCGAGACCAGCGATTGCAGCCAAACCGCCTGCGGTTGCGACATTGCCAGCAAGTTTGCGGCCCGTCTTCGTGCCAAAGATTGCCGCAGCAATTGCACCAGTAGCCAAAGGGTTCTTCTTGGCGAGATCGGTGGCCTGCCCTGCCTTATCGCGAACACTTCCTGACATGCCCGGTATTTGCGATCCCAGAAACTGATCGAGAAGCTTTTTGGCGTCAAACATTCAAATCTCCTAATTTGACTACTGTAAAAGGGAGATAGGAATGCAAAAGCGGCAATACAAATGGCCAATGCATATTTATGCGAAAGAGCGGAAATTCTGTGATGGAATGCGTGCAGCGCTTGCCCTCACCCCATCTTACGCCTAATCATTTCATCATGAAAATCGCGACATGGAATATAAACGGCGTCAAGGCGCGCATCGAAAACCTCCAGCATTGGCTGAAGGAATCATCGCCCGACATCGCTTGCCTTCAGGAAATCAAGTCAGTGGACGAGCTGTTCCCACGGCTGGAAATCGAAGCGCTCGGCTATCACGTCGAAACGCACGGGCAAAAAGGCTTTAACGGCGTCGCGATTCTTTCGAAAAAATCTCCCGATGAGGTCATTCGTGGCCTTCCCGGCGATGACAGCGATGAACAAGCTCGTTTCATCGAGGCAGTTTTCTCGACCGATAAGGGCGTTCTGCGTGTCGTGTCGCTCTACCTCCCAAACGGCAATCCGATTGATACGGAAAAGTTTCCTTACAAGCTTTCCTGGATGCAGCGCCTTGAGGCATGGGCCAAAAGCAGGCTTGAGCTGGAGGAGCCACTTGTGCTTGCAGGTGACTATAACGTCATTCCTGAGCCTTATGACGCGAAGAATCCGCAGCAATGGCTTGGTGATGCGCTGTTTCAGCCGCAATCACGTCAGGCGTTTCGCCGCTTGGAAAATCTGGGCTTCACTGAAGCGGTCAGAGCTGCCACGGACGATGAAGGCGTTTACACGTTCTGGGATTATCAGGCCGGTGCATGGCAGAAGAACAATGGCATTCGCATCGACCATCTGATGTTGTCACCAGAAGCGGCAAACCATTTCGTTTCGACTGATATCGAAAAGCATGTCAGAGCGTGGGAAAAGCCGTCAGACCATGTGCCTGTAACGGTCACATTATCCGTCTGATTGTTCAGGCGGATTTAAGTAATCAGAAATCGCCCTTGGTGGTCAGATTGCTGGAGAGCGCCACCGCATTACGGCGGTCTGCTTCACCCGCAATAGAGAAAGCCTGTTCCTGCATATCGCGTATCCAGGTGCAGTCTTCTGTTGGGCAACGCTCAAAGGCTGCGGTCAGCATGGCTAAGCCACGCACGGTCTTGCCAGCCTGAAATAGCATATTGCCAAGCATAGCTTGCGCGCTCGCATTGCCCTTCTTGGCAGAAAGCTGGAACCAGCGTGCGGCCTGCATTGGGTTAGGCTCTCCGCCCTCACCGTCAAGAAGCATTTTGCCAAGTTCAAACTGAGCTGCCGGATCACCGAAATTCGATGCGGCCTGCACATAGAGATTACGAGCGAACTTGGGATTGGCATTGACCGGAGAACCGGGAATGCCGCGCTTCACATAACCGGCGAGTGCGACCAGCGCATCAGCAACATAAGGCTCATTTTCCGAACCCGGCTCTGCACCGTCACGAACGATCTTTTCAAAAATCTGATAGGCTTCGTAGTCATTCTCTGCAACGCCGTCGCCATCGGCATACATGCGTGCAAGCTTCCACTTGGCGCCCTGATGTCCACGATCGGCAGCATAACGCAGCGCCTTGATCGCCTCGTCCTTGTGGCCGCTCTTATAAGCAGAAAAACCAAACTTGAAGAGTTCAAACGGGCTACGCGATTTCTCGGAGTCATCGTTTAAATCAAAAGCCGAAGCGCTGTTGCAGACAATGGCCAAGCCAAGCGCCGCAGCGATAAGGGGATATGAAAAACTGCGGATACGCATCACAACGCTGGTCTTTCACACTGATTGGAAGTTAATGACATAAGTAACAGAGTGCATTGAATTTTCGTCAACACTGAGACCCGATTTTGGCGGAAAAAAGCTCGTTCTTCATTAGGACGAAAAAACAAAGATCGAATGGCTTTTTCGCCTTCCGAAAACGGATCGTTGTGAAACAATGCGTCCTTCTTCATTTTTTTCCTGTCCTGAGGGAACTAACGCTTCCCAATTCTATTAATAGCTTTCGCCTTTCCCTAGCGGTGACGCCCCTTTGTGGCGGGAAATGGGCAAAATGTGCCTCCCATCTTTTAGCCTAAAGCAATAATAAAGACTGTTGCTGAATCATCACAAAACAAAACGTTGTGGGTCTGAAGTTGTTAAACCAAAGCGTACTTTCAAATGTGATAGATTTTGCGAAGCATAATTCTACACAGCGAGAATAATGCTGGTTGGGGGTACCAAAAACAATGGTCAACAGAAGGCGCCGCTATCGGCGTAATTATACCTTTGCGAGGCAACAAAACGCACGAAAAATTAAAAGCATCCTACTGACTTTATTGATATTTTCAATTCTCATTGCCATTATCGTCTCTCTACCTGACAGTCGGCAATCCAGGGAAACTCTGGCTGGATTGGCCTATGTTATTGATGGTGACACAGTTATTCTCGACAAGATTCACATACGGCTTGCAGGCATTGATGCGCCGGAAATGCAGCAAAGCTGCCAGATCGACAAGCGCGATTACCTTTGCGGCCGAGACGCGCGCAAAGCTTTGCTGAATAAGATCAATGGAAGTGCGATTCGATGTGAAAAACTGGGACTTGATAAATACGGACGCACATTAGCGACATGCTATCGCGGTGAGACAAACCTCAACCAATGGATGGTGGAACAAGGCTGGGCGGTTGCCTATGGCGATTATCGCAGCGAAGAGGCTACCGCGCGTCGTGAAAAACGCGGCATATGGGGTGGCAGCTTCGAAGTGCCCTATCAGTGGCGCAAAGACCATCAGCATCCAAATGCCGATGCTGGAACCGGCCATGAAACACGATCATCCGATGTAATCAGCGATATGATCCATTATATCAAAGGCCAAGTCGTCAAACTGCTAAATGCAATCTGATCTGGAGAATTACGGGAAGAATGGAAAATCTGGACGAGCTCAGACACTCGATCCAGGCGTGCCGCATTTGTCGTGACACGCCCCAATATCTGCCACCTTTGCCACACGACCCTAATCCGGTTTGCATTATTTCAAATACTGCACGCATTGCGATCTGCGGACAGGCACCTGGCATTCGCGTGCATAATACATCCCTACCCTTTAACGATCCATCCGGTGATCGGCTACGACAATGGCTCGGCACAACCCGCGACGAATTTTACGATCCATCGCTTTTTGCAATCGTGCCGATGGGCTTTTGCTTTCCCGGCTATGATAAGCATGGTGGCGATCTTCCTCCACGTCGTGAATGCCGCCCGACCTGGCATGACCGGGTTTTTGCATCCATGCCGCAACTCGAATTCATTCTGGTCGTCGGGCAATATGCGCTTGCCTACCATCTCCCAGAGTGGCGCAAGACAAGTCTGACCGAAACTGTTGAGAACTGGCGGAACTTCATGGAAACGCCGAATGCTGCGGGCCGAACGGTTTTGCCTTTGCCGCATCCATCGTGGCGCAACAGTGGCTGGCTCAAACGTAATCCATGGTTCGACGCAGACGTCGTGCCCGCTTTGCAGCAAAAAATACGCAAACTGATTTACCCCAGAAAATAAATTTTAGAACCACCATTCTCAACAGAATATTTTTCCTGTAAATTCATGCCAAGGCAAACGATAAGGTATTAAGTTTCACACATCCATAGGGTTCGGGAAGCAGTTTCTAATATCAGGATAAAAATCGCATGGACAGGCTAGACAGAAAAATACTGCGCTTATTGCAGGAAGACGCAACACTGGCGGTAGCCGATGTCGCTAAGAAGGTTGGCCTATCCACAACCCCTTGCTGGCGCCGCATCCAGAAGCTTGAGGAAGACGGCGTTATCAAGCGCCGTGTTGCTATCCTCGATCCTGTTCGCATCAATGCGCGGGTAACGGTATTTGTATCAGTGCGCACCAGTTCGCACAGCAATGAATGGCTCAAACGCTTTTCGGAAGTTGTTCAAGAGTTTCCAGAAGTCATCGAGTTTTACCGCATGAGCGGTGATGTCGATTACTTGTTGCGTGTGGCAGTGCCAGACATTGGTGCTTATGACGCGTTCTATAAGCGCCTGATTAGCAAGATCGAAATTCGTGACGTGTCTTCATCTTTCGCGATGGAGCAGATCAAGTACACGACAGAGCTGCCGCTCGACTACATGGTGCTCGACAAAGAAAGCAATTAATCACGCACTTCCATAAAAAAAGCCCCGGATTTCCGGGGCTTTTTTTATGTTCATTTTGTAGAACTTGTAACGCCTGCTTGTTCAAATGTTGCCATTCCGCTGTGGCAAAGCGCTGCCGCTTTGACGATACCAGCGGCAAGTGCTGCACCCGTTCCCTCTCCAAGACGCATCCCAAGATCGAGAAGTGGCTTTTTGCCCATCTTTTCGAGCAGCAGACGATGACCCGGCTCGGCTGACACATGGCCAAATAAGCAATGATCAAGTGATGTCGGATTGGCTGCGTAAAGAACTGCGGCGGCGGCACTTGCGACAAAGCCATCAACGATGACCGGAATTTTTTCCATGCGTGCCGCAAGGATTGCGCCTGCCATTGCAGCCAATTCACGTCCACCGAGGCGACGCAGCACTTCCAGCGGGTCTTTGAGGTGGTCTTGATGAAGTGTCACCGCCGCGCGAACTGCGGCAAGCTTGCGATGCAATAATTCTCCCGTCGAACCCGTACCCGGACCAACCCAGTCTTCAGCCGCGCCACCAAACAGACCCATAGCAATGGCTGCGGCAATTGTTGTGTTGCCGATACCCATTTCGCCGATGCATAGAAGATCAGTGCCACCCGCAATCCCCTCCATGCCAAAGGCCATGGTAGCCGCACAGGTGCGCTCGTCCATGGCTGCTTCTTCGGTGATG
Source organism: Brucella sp. 21LCYQ03 (assembly GCF_023554105.1). GTDB lineage: Bacteria > Pseudomonadota > Alphaproteobacteria > Rhizobiales > Rhizobiaceae > Brucella. The sequence continues at coordinate 194,230 of NZ_JAMJWE010000003.1, read as the reverse complement.
TCACCCGTTGGATGTTCAAGCGCCAGATCGAAAACCTTGAGGCCCAGATCATGTGCAATGCAAAGCTGATTGATCGCAGCGCCACCGGCGGCGAAGTTCTCAACCATCTGCGCAGTGACGCTTGAAGGGAATGGCGTGATGTTCTTAGCGGTAACGCCGTGATTGCCAGCAAAGACTGCGACCAGCGGACGATTGATCTGCGGAATGGATTTGCCAGTCCATGCAGCCAGCCATGCGACGATTTCTTCAAGCTGTCCGAGTGAGCCCGCTGGCTTGGTCAGTGTCGCTTCCCGCGAACGCACAGCCGCTTCCGCACCAAGATCTGGCCCCGGCAAATTGCGGATGAGTTCACGAAAGTCGTCAAAAGGAAGGCCACTGGCACTCATATCGTCTGGTCCAATCAATCAATTGAGGATGCAAAACTATTTTGCTCGTCCTATAAGCACTTACGCAAATTTTCAAATCACCTCTTTGCGCCAAGGCTTATTGGCTGCAATTATTCCTTCTGATGCCATGTCGTTCTTAAAGCGGAGCAAGCACTTGCAGCGAAATAGCTTCATTGGAGATACAATTCGTTCTCTGGGGTTTTTGAGCCGCCTACCATTACGAACCACATGGCTTGAGGGTTCCAGCGATTCGCTCAAGACAAGTGTGCGGGCTTTTCCGTTCGCCGGTGCCGTGCTTGGGCTGCTTGCAGGGATAGCACTGCTCATATCCGACTATCTGAACCTGCCTGCACTTGTTTCGAGCCTGATCGCTATTGGTGCACTCGCAGCGATGACAGGTGCGCTCCACGAAGATGGCCTTGGTGACAGCGCAGACGGCTTTTTCGGAGCTTCAACACCTCAACGTCGCCTCGAAATTATGAAGGACTCGCGTATTGGCACTTTCGCTGCGCTGACACTCATCATCTGGACAGGCCTTAAAGCTGTACTTCTGGCAACCCTTATCGAGAAAGCTGGCCCTTGTTACGCCACACTTGCGCTCATTGGCGCAGAATCTGCAAGCCGAGCAGCTATGCTCGCTCTCTGGTATGGTCTTCCATCAGCGCGTCCCGGTGGTCTTGCTGATAATCTTGGGCAACCAAGCTGGGAAACGCTTGTTTGCGGCAGTTTGATTGGTCTTGGCATTCTGGCCTTGACCAGCGTTCCTGTGGCGGGGCTAGCAGGCTTCATAAAGGCTCTGCTTTTCAGCATTGTCTTAGTCTTTGGTTTTGCAAGACTCTGCATAGTTAAAATTGGCGGACAAACCGGAGATACGCTGGGAGCAGCACAACAGATTTGTACGCTTGCTGTTTTGCTTGGCCTTGTCAGTGCGCTTTGATGCAACCACATTGATTTCATGAATACCGCAGCAATCGAATCGCCATGCATTCTGGTTTGTGTGATAGACAGCCAAACAGGATTTTGTCTGGGTTGTGCTCGGACGCTTGACGAAATTGCCGGTTGGTCAAGCATGGAAAATGATCAACGGCGCGCAGTCATGGCGCTTTTACCTCAGCGACATGAAAGACTGGAAAAGAGAGAAAACTAATGGGGCGTTTGTTCTGGATCGTAATTGCAGCCATTGCAGTTGTTATTTTGCTACTGATGGCAAACGATGACAGCGGAACAACGCTCGGCATGGCCAATGATGCTTTTGGTCAGGCGGCGTATATGGGCATATGGGGTGTCGTGCTGGCGGCAGGCATTTTAGGCTCTGGTATCAGACTCAGCGATTTCGCCCGGAACATGGCTGTCTGGGCAGTCATTATTCTAGCGCTCGTTGCAGGATACCAATATCGCTATGAGCTTCAGGATGTAGGAAGCCGCATCACGGCTGGCCTCATTCCCGGTAGTCCGATTTCAGGACGAGCCTCAGATGGTTCACTCACCGTCACTCTTGCAAAATCGGCCAATGGTCATTTTGAAGTAAATGGCCGTGTGAATGGTGCGCGTGTACATTTCCTTGTCGATACAGGCGCATCTTCGGTTGTGCTCTCAAAGGAAGATGCCGAACGCGCAGGCATCGACACATCGTCACTTGGCTATAATGTGCCGATCAGCACAGCCAATGGCAGGGCAACGGCAGCAAGCATCACCATCGCAAACTTGCAGATTGGCGATATTGAGAGGCAAAATGTCCGTGCCATGGTCACGCAGGAAGGTCTGATGACCGGCAGTCTGCTCGGCATGAATTTCTTGCAAACGCTGGGTGGTTTCAGCGTACGCGGTGATCAGCTGATTATGATAGACTGATCAGGCTGCCTCGGCACTAGCTTCCATGACGGAAGCATACGCCTGACGCAGCAAATTACTATTAGCATCGGGCTTTGATGCATCGGTCGAGAGCATCTGGCGCCAGCGGCGCGCGCCGGGTTGCCCCGTGAACAAACCGATCATATGTCGGCTGATATGCGAAAGCCTGCCGCCATCGGCAATATGCCTGTCGACATATTCGCACATCGCCTCAATAATCTCAGCCATATCGACGTGCTTTTCATCTTCACCATAGATCAGATGATCGACATCGGCTAAAATTGCTGGATTGTGATATGCGACGCGGCCGAGCATGACACCTTCTGTATGATCAAGATGCGCAACGGCGTCTTCAAGCGTGGCAATGCCGCCATTTATGCCGATAAATGTCCCTGGCAAGCGCTTCTTCAAGCGATAAACGCGATCATAGTCTAGCGGCGGAATATCACGATTTTCCTTGGGCGAAAGGCCTTTCAGCCATGCTTTGCGAGCATGAACCCAAAGCGCATCAACACCAGCCTCAAGCACCTGATCGGCAACAGCATCGAGTGCCACTTCCGGGTCCTGATCGTCAACGCCGATCCGGCATTTTACGGTAACAGGCACAGAAACAGCCTCTTTCATTGCTGCCACACAGCGGGCGACTACATCAGGCGTCTGCATGAGACACGCGCCGAATGTACCCGACTGCACTCGATCAGACGGGCAACCGACATTGAGATTGATTTCATCATAGCCAAAGCCCGCGCCAATCCGCGCAGCTTCCTGCAATTTGACCGGATCAGAACCACCAAGCTGCAAAGCAATTGGATGTTCTGCCGCATCAAAACCCATCAGGCGTTCGCGTGGGCCGTGGATGGCAGCATCGGCGACAACCATCTCCGTGTAAAGAAGCGCGCGCTTTGAAAATAGCCTATGAAAATATCTACAATGTCTATCAGACCAATCCAGCATCGGTGCCACAGAGAACCGATGGTCGGGATAATTGCTATTTTTATTTTTTATTTCAGTCATTTAAACAATTATCCTGAGAATGCGATTCATCCGAGCATCAAAGCTAAAGATTGAAAGCCGTGCTTTAAGTCGCGCAAAAAGCCACAAACAATACAAATGATCAAGTTTTTGGGCCGCGAAGGCGATCAAATCATCGAATAGTGTGACTTCCGCGCTTATTACGAATTAAGATCATGATACGCGATTCTTAATACCAAAACTTGAGGACCATATTTTGACCGACCTGTCCCCCTTCAATAAGTCGTTCGATGCTTTTCTGTTTGATATGGACGGCACTGTTCTGAGTTCCATTGCTGCGACCGAACGCGTCTGGGGACAATGGGCCACGCGCCACGGTATTGATCCGGTGACGTTCGTTCCAACGATTCACGGTGTGCGTGCGGTGGATACCGTGCGCAGGCTTGGTCTGCCTCATCTCGACCCGGACACAGAAGCCAAGATCCTGCTTGATGCGGAAATGGCCGATCTGGATGGAATTGAAGCTATTGAAGGTGCAATCGATTTCCTCAAATCGTTGCCAGAAGATCGTTGGGCTATTGTCACTTCAGCGCCCATCGAACTGGCACGCCGTCGCCTTGCCGCCGCCGGCATTGCGCTGCCAAAGGTCATTGTTTCGGCGGAAGACGTGGAGCGTGGAAAGCCTAGCCCTGAATGCTTCCAGCTGGGTGCAAAGCGGCTTGGTTTTGATCCGCATAATTGTCTGGTTTTTGAAGATGCACCTGCCGGTATTGTTGCAGGTGAAACCGCTGGTGCGCATGTCGTTGTGGTGACGGCAACACACCCACATTCGCCGGAAACTGCTCATAAGAGCATCAATAGCTACAAAGAATTGAAACTGTCGGTCGATGCGGAAACTGGCATCCTGTCGCTGACTGACGCTTCAATCTGACACGAATATGAAAGGCGCGTGTTAAATCACGCGCCGCCCTTCTCGCCAGACCGTGCGAATAATCGGCACATGCTCGGCAATCTGTACCCGCACAAGATCGCCCCGTTTGCCAATTGCGATCTCGCCGCGATCCGCGAGGCCAACAGCTTTAGCGGGATTCGCCGAAACGAACCGCATTGCCTGCGGCAAGGTGATTTCGTCCATCACATCAGCCATGAAGAATGCAGCCTGCATCATGCTTGCCGGGATATAGTCCGACGAAATAATATCGAGATGACCCGCCTCCGCCAGTTCACGCGCAGAAACATTGCCAGAATGCGAGCCGCCGCGCACCACATTGGGTGCGCCCATCAAAACCGACATGCCTGACTCTTTTGAGGTCTTCGCAGCCAGATGTGTGGTCGGAAATTCGGCAACGCGAATACCCTGCGTTTTGGCTTCCGCGACATGATCTGCTGTTGCATCATCATGGCTCGCAAGCACAATTCCGCGTGTATTGCAGGCATCTGAGATCGCAATCCGGTTCGATGCCGAATTCTGTTGCGACTGTCCCATGCGATTTTCGCAATAAAGGATGAACTCTTCTTCCGAGACCCTGAGCTTGCTCATGTAATAGTTTTTGTAGGTCTCAATATCAGTAAACTGGCGCTGTCCCGGAGCGTGATCCATCAGTGATACGAGTTTGACCAGCGGGTGAACACCGAAACGCTCGAACGCGCTCAAGCAATCAGGGGCGGAAACCTCGCAACGCAAGTGCAGATAATGATCGGCGCGCAGCCGTCCTGCTTCGCGGCCTTCTGCAATAGCGGAAGAAAGCTTGCGCATATCCTCAATGCCGGTCTGCGCTTCCTGATCAAAGCCTATACGCAAGGCATCAAACACGGTTGTAATGCCGGAGGCTGCAATCTGCGCATCGTGGGCCTGAACGGCGGCAATCGGATTCCAGCGCACCTTAGGGCGTGGCGCATAGTGGCCCTCAAGATGATCGGTGTGCAATTCCACCAGACCCGGCGTCAGATAATCGCCTTCCATATCCTTGCCGGAAACGGACGAACCGGAGGCAATATCAGCGATCATACCATCAATGATTTTTACTGTTCCTTGGATTACTTCATCCGGCAGAATAATATTGGCATTTTTTAAAATGAGTTCAGTCGTCATTCCTTATGGCCTTCCCACGGCCCTTGAGGACCGTTTGGCCACCTTATCACCACCTGTCATTGGATGAAGCGAATGAATCTCGAATGGCGCACCTTCCTCACGTTCAATGAATAGCGCCAGATTGGTCACTTCGACCGGCTCATCAAGGACAGGCGCGAAAAACTCATCCAGCGTACGTTCGACCTGTGGACGCTGCTTTTCATCAACAGGGCCGGTCAGTGTCATATGAAACCGAAACTCTTCGAACACATAAGGGTAGCCCCAGCGATCCAGATTTATCCGCTGTGCTTCGCTCAAACGTTCGGGGCGGCGCTTTGCGATTTCTGCATCGCGCAGAGGCGCACGAAATCGCTCAAATGATACAACAACGTCATTAGCCAGTTGGTTAAGTTCAGCAACAGGTTCTTCAGGAACGAGTGCGAAGAACGGGCCAATGCCCTGCAGTTTCAGGCGCGGAATAGCGAACGGAGCAGTTGATGACGCAAAGTACATCAGAGCGGAAAGCAAATCGCTTTCCTGAAACCCGTCATCAAGCCTGAATGGCGCTTTCAATGTTCCATGAAAACCATAACGGCGCGGCTCTTCCGTAAGTGCAGCGATATCTTCTGCCGCAAGTGTGCGAATCGCCGGAAGTTTCACCGCCTCGCCACTAAACGCACTGCGCCCCAGCCAATTTGCAGCAACTTTCAAAAGCGCATCGCCCGAAGGCGGCGTGAAATAAATTGCGTAACGCATAGTGATTCCTCTTTTGCCGCGATCGTTACACGGCGAATGTGGCAAGTCGATAAACAGAGGTCAGATCAGGTTTTACATCCAAGCCTGTTTTCGTATAGGCGTAGTTGTGAATTCAATGAGGAGATGACTATGGGTGGTTTTGCGTCAATCGGTGAGTGCATGATCGAGCTTTCCGGCAGCGGCGACGATCAGTGGCGCATGGGGTATGCGGGCGATACGCTCAATACGGCCTGGTATGTCCGCGCACTCATGGAGCAAAACTTCGCCGTCGATTATGTCAGCGCATTTGGCGAAGATGATTTTTCGCAGAAGCAGCGCACATTTCTTGATGCGAATGGCATTGGAATTGCGCATAGCCCAATCATAAACGGCGTGCATCCGGGGCTTTATGCCATTACGCTTAATGGTGCGGAACGCTCATTCACCTATTGGCGCAGCGATGCAGCAGCAAAGCGGCTTGCCAGTGATAAGGATGCTCTGAGAGCAAGCCTCACAGACCGCGATATGATTTATTTTTCCGGCATCTCGGTTGGGATCGTGTTTCCTGAGCATCGCGCAACCCTTTTCGAGGTTTTACGCGAATGCCGTGCAAATGGCGCACTTATCGCGTTTGATCCGAATTTCCGCCATCAGCTCTGGCCAGATCGCGAAGCTGCCAAAAAGATCATCAGTGAAGCCATGCAGATCGCCGATATAGCTTTGCCAACCTTTCCGGATGAACAGGCATTGTTTGGCGATGAAACTGCTTCAGCTTGTGCAGAGCGACTGATCGGACTTGGCGTCAAAGAAATTGTGGTAAAAGATGGGACTGAACCTGCTTTGGTTATCGCAGACGGCAAACAGAGCCTCGTGCCTTCTGTGAAAGCCAATCCCGTTGATACAACAGGTGCAGGCGATAGCTTTAATGGCGGCTATCTTGCAGCCCGGCTCAAAGGTTTGTCACCTGTTGAAGCCGCGAAGAAAGCGCATGCCGTTGCTGCCCGAGTTGTCGAAATTCGCGGCGCGCTGGCTCCGATGGAAACCGCTCGCGCCGCTTATTCTTAAGGCTCAGTCCTTTGTAAAGGTAAAGTGACTTGTCTGGGCGTAAACTTCGCCCGGACGCAGGATTGATTGCGGAACATAAGAATATTCCAGCGATCCCGGCCAGAGCTGCGGCTCAAGGCAGAATCCAGCATGTTTGCCATAAGGCTTGCCCGTAAGCCCGATACAGTCATTGGCCATCGTGTTGCCGGCATAGAACTGAACGCCGGGCTCTGTCGTCGATATATCCAGACGAATGCCCGAACGTGCTCCCTTTACAGATGCACAAGGACGCAACGGTCCACGTGCAGCAGTCAGGCATAAATTGCTGTCATATTCGAGCTGTTTACCATTCTCATCAAAGCGGATCGGGCGGAAATCGCGGAAATCATAAGCCGTGTCTTTGACAGGCAGAATGCGACCATCGGGAATCAGCGCTTCATCGACTGGCATGTAGGCTTCGGCTTCAATTTTGAGTTGATGGTCAAGAATATCGCCCTCGCCGCCATCGTCGAGATTGAAATAGCTATGATGTAGCAGGCTGCAAGGCGTTTCCTTATCCGTTACAGCCTCGAGATGCACGACCAGCGTACCATCATTCTTCAGCGTATAGGTGCAGCTGACGTTCAGGTTTCCGGGGAACCCCATTTCGCCGTCCTTGCACAGTATCTTGAGAGTTACAAAATCCGCACCTGTTTCAACAATATCCCAGACCCGGTTTCCCAACCCTTGGCTACCGCCATGAAGATTGTGAATGCCCTGAAAATTTGGCTCAACATCGTAGGTCTTGCCATCAAGCTCAAAACGGGCATTGCGAATACGGTTTGAAAAACGGCCAGCAATTGCACCCAAGTGCGGCGAATGGGCCGAATAGTCATTAAAATCACGATAGCCAATAACAAGCGGCGCATCATGGCCTTCGAGACGCAAATCCTGAATGGCTGCGCCCCATGTGATTATTTTTGCCTCAAGCGGACCATTGGCGATGGTCAACCGATGAACCGCCTGCCCGTCCGGTGCATATCCAAATATTTCTGCTGTCAATTTATCCGCCCATTTTTATGTATTTCGATAGCCTCATCAAATCTTTATCGCTTTGCGGACGCAAGAGGCTAAATGCTGAACCGGCCACGATCAGACATTGTTTCAGCGCTCATTTGTGTTACCAAGTTCCAACATTTCAAAATTTTGTAATCCGCTTTATGTTGCGCTTCGCATAGCAGACACCTTATATGCGCCGTTAACGCTCTGGTTATTGTGAAAGCAATATGACTTTCCCTATCGCCGGAAACACGCTAGATACGCGCAGATACTCAGACGCATGCCTGTTGAGGCATCGCAGGAATAAAGGAACGAAACTTGTCCTCTACTTTTGACAAAGTCGCCGACATCATCGCAGAAACCAGCGAAATCGACCGTGATACCATCACGCCGGATAGCCACACTATTGATGATCTTGGCATCGACAGCCTCGACTTCCTCGACATCGTATTTGCGATCGACAAAGAATTCGGCATCAAGATTCCGCTTGAACAGTGGACTCAGGAAGTCAACGAAGGCAAGGCTCCGACCGAAGAATATTTCGTACTCAAGAACCTTTGCGCCAAGATTGACGAGCTGGTTGCAGCCAAAAAAGGCTAAACAGCCACAAAAGCTGACGGTATAAGAGGGTGAACATCCGTGTTCGCCCTGATTCCGTTTCTGGATCAGCATTTACGGGTAGACCGAACCATGCAGAGCAATAAAGTCGTCATCACTGGCATTGGCATCATCTCATCGCTAGGCGAAGGGCTGGATGCGCATTGGAATGCTTTTTCAAAGGCTGGTTCTGAACCGCGCCTCGAAAAGGAAGCCTTTGCGCCTTACACCGTTCATCCACTCGGCGAAGTCGATTGGGGTTTGCAGATCCCCAAGCGTGGCGACCAGCGCCAGATGGAGACATGGCAGCGGCTTGGCACCTATGCGGCAGGTCTCGCGCTCGACGATGCTGGCATGAAAGATGACGAAGCGCTCTGCGCCAGCATGGATATGATTGTGGGCGCTGGTGGCGGCGAACGCGATATCACCGTCGATATGCAGATTCTCGAGGAAGGACGCACCAGCAACAATCGCGGTGTGATGCTCAACGAGAAACTCTCCACCGAGTTGCGCCCTACTCTGTTTCTGGCCCAGCTTTCCAATCTGCTGGCTGGCAATATTTCCATCGTACACAAGGTGACTGGCTCATCGCGCACATTCATGGGCGAAGAAGGTTCGGGCATTTCGGCGATTGAAACGGCTGCAGCGCGCATTCGTTCCGGCCAGAGCACGCATGCGCTGGTTGGCGGATCATATAATTCCGAACATTTCGACATGATTCTTGGCCATGAGCTTGGCGGCTTGCTCAAGCATGACGGCTGGGCATCGCTCTGGGACCGCGAAGGCAGCGCTGGCGGCGGTATGATCTCCGGTTCTGGCGGTGTGTTCCTTGTGCTTGAAAGCGCTGAGCACGCGCAAAAGCGCGGTGCACGCGCCTATGCAGAGATCGCAAATATCGAAAGCGCGCAGGTTCGCCGCGATGCAGCCGATCTGGCAAAAACAGTTCGTGAACTCGTTCTCGCTGCCAATGGCGGCAAAGAGCCTGCATATGTGGTTTCCGGCGCCTCTGGCGCGCATGATGCAACAGCTGCCGAAAAAGCGGCCCTTGAAGATATTTCCGCAGCTTATCGCGGCATTTCCGGTCTCACCGGGCATTTGCGTGAAGCACAGTTTCCGCTCGCACTTGCGCTCGCAGCCATTTCCGTCTGGAAGGGCGAAGCTTTCGCGCCGTGCAGCGCCTCGGAAAAGGCTGTTGACGGGACTGTGAGCGAGGCCATTGTCACAACCATCGGCGCAACACGCGCTGAAGGTGCAGCAAAGCTGGTGAGAGCATAAGATGACCAAATATACAGACCATCTCGGCCGTCCGATTGTTGCCATCACAGGTGCTGGCGTTGTTTCTTCGCTCGGACAGGGCAAGCAGGATAACTGGGAAGCGCTGACCAGTGGACGTTCCGGCATTCATGAAATCACCCGTTTTCCAACTGATAGCCTGAAAACACGCTTCTCTGGCACAGTCGATTTCCTGCCTGAAAGCAATGTCGGCTCTTCGGCTCTCTCTGAGGCGCTAGCACGTCTTGCAGGTGAAGAAGCGCTTGCGCAGTCCGGTCTTTCGGTCAGCGATTTCGGTGGTCCGCTTTTCCTTGCGGCCCCACCGGTTGAACTGGACTGGAAAAGCCGCTTTGCGCTTGATGCGAGCATCAAGGATGAAGGTCCGGCCAGCTATCAGCTTCTGCTCGAAGCATGCCGTCGTGCGCGTCAGGAAGAGCTCTTCAATACAACGCAGTTTGGTTATATCGCCGAGCGCCTGTCGGAAGCCTTCGGCACACGCGGCCTGCCGGTAACGCTGTCAACGGCCTGTGCTTCGGGCGCAACTGCTATCCAGCTTGGCGTTGAAGCTATTCGCCGTGGCGAAAGCGACCGCGTTCTCTCGATTGGTACTGACGGTTCCGTATCGGCTGAATCGCTCATCCGCTTCTCGCTGCTCTCGGCACTCTCCACGCAGAACGATAAGCCGGAAAAGGCTTCCAAGCCTTTTTCAAAGGATCGCGATGGTTTTGCGATGGCTGAAGGTTCAGGCGCGCTGGTTATGGAATCGCTTGAAAGCGCCATCGCACGCGGTGCAAAGGTGCTGGGCATTCTGGCCGGTTGTGGCGAAAAGGCTGACGACTTCCATCGCACCCGCTCAAAGCCGGACGCCTCGCCTGCGATTGGCACGGTGCGCGCGGCTCTTGCCGATGCGGGCCTGACCGAAGATCAGCTTTCCTATGTCAATGCACATGGCACTTCGACGCCTGAAAATGACAAGATGGAATATCTTGCGCTTTCGACCGTATTTGGTGAGCAGCTTTCTTCGATCCCGGTTTCGTCCAACAAGTCGATGATTGGTCATACGCTGACTGCCGCAGGTGCGATTGAAGCCGTGTTCTCACTATTGACAATTGAAACCGGCACCTTGCCTCCGACTATCAATTACGATCATGCGGATCCGGCAATTCCGCTGGATGTTGTGCCGAATGTGAAGCGCGATGCAGAGGTATCTGCCGTGATTTCCAACTCATTTGGATTTGGTGGACAGAACACAAGTCTTGTATTGACGGCAAATCCGAATTAATCGGTCTAAAAATTACATATTCTCGGTAATCCCGGAAAGCCGACTGCTCTCCGGGATTATGTCTTGAAAAGGATAAATTCATGCGCGCCTTGCAGCTTCTCGACGATCGCCGTCTTGAAATGACCGATATTGCTCCGCCACCTGCTCCCGGCAATGGCGAAGTGACAGTCCGGATCAAGGCTGTTGCACTCAACCATATCGACGTTTGGGGATGGCGCGGCATGGCATTTGCCAAGCGCAAAATGCCGCTGGTGATTGGTGCAGAAGCTTCCGGCGTTGTCGATGCAATCGGCCCCGGCGTATCCAATGTCCTGCCGGGTCAGCTTGTGTCTATCTATGGCGCGCGCACCTGTGGTCTCTGCAAAGCCTGCCGTGAAGGTCGCGACAATCTCTGTGAACACGTCGGCGGCGTTCATGGCTTCCATCTTGATGGCTTTGCCTGTGAAGCCGTCAATCTACCAGCACGTCTGCTCGTTCCAGCACCTCCCGGTGTTGACGCAATTGGTGCAGCGGTTGCTCCTGTTACCTTTGGTACGGTCGAGCATATGCTGTTTGACAATGCGAAGCTCCAACCGGGCGAAACTGTTCTGGTTCAAGCCGGTGGTTCAGGTATCGGTACGGCCGCTATCCAGCTTGCCAAGAAAATGGGCTGCACGGTCATCACCACGGTTGGCTCCGATGACAAGATCGAAAAGGCCAAGGCGCTTGGTGCCGATCACGTCATTAATTACCGCGTTGACCGCTTTGAAGGTGTTGTGCGTAAGCTCACCAAAAAGAAGGGCGTTGACGTTGTGTTTGAGCACGTTGGTGCGGACACATGGGCAGGCTCAATGCTCTGCATGAAGCGCGGTGCGCGTCTCGTCACCTGTGGTTCGACTTCGGGTGTTTCGACCAACATGAACCTGATGCAGCTCTTCCAGCAGCAGCTTAAAATCCTTGGCTCGTTCGGTTGCCGCATGGAAAACATGGCTGACGCGATGCAGAAAATGGCGCAGGGCGTTGTTCATCCGGTCATCGACACTATCGTCGGCTTTGATGACATCGGCACTGCGCTAAAGCGCATGGAAGGCCGCGACGTCTTCGGCAAGATCGTATTGCAGATCGACTAAGCCTTTGATGTTCAAGTTCAAGCTTCTTCTCTTTAAATGGTCACGCAAGCTCAAGCAGTTTAATTACTGGCTGTGGGCGCAGGCCGTATTTGTGACGCTGGCACTGCTGCGTCTGCTGCCTGCTAAAAGTGCGATCCGCTTTTCGGCATGGTTTGCGCGTAAAGTCGGGCCACTTACACCACGGCATAAGGTTGCAACCAGCAATCTGCGTCATGCCTATCCAGAGAAGAGTGACGCTGAAATTGGAACAATCGCCGTCGAGATGTGGGATTCGATGGCGCGTCTTTTCGCGGAATATATCTTCCTCGATGCGATTTTCGATTTTGATCCCCATGCAACGGAACCGGGCCTGATCGAAGTTGACGGCATTCCGATTTTCGAGCGCCTGCGTGACGAAACGAAGCCACATATCTTCTTCACCGCGCATACGGGCAATTTCGAGCTTCTGCCGATTTGTGCCGGTACCTTCGGTCTTGATGTAACGGCCCTCTTCCGTCCGCCGAACAATCCTTATATCGCGAAGACCGTCCTCAAAGCGCGCAAGACCAATATGGGGCATTTGGTGCCTTCGAAGGCCGGTGCTGCATGGTCGCTGGCACGTGTTCTGGATAATGGTGGCAATGTCGGCATGCTGGTGGATCAGAAATTCCAGCGCGGCGTGCCTTCAACCTTCTTCGATCGTCCGGTTAAGACCAATCCGCTGCTCGCCAAGCTTGCGCGTCAGTATGATTGCGATGTTTATCCGGCACGCTGCATTCGTCTGCCCGGTGGGCGTTATCGGCTTGAGCTGAAAGAGCGCATGGAGCTGCCACGCGATGAAAAAGGCGAAATCGACATTGCCGCAACCGCGCAGCTTCTGAACGACACCGTTGAGGAATGGGTGCGCGAATATCCGGGCCAGTGGATGTGGTTCCACAAGCGCTGGGGCTAAACTCAATATCTGCGTTCGGTCAAAACTGGCCGGACGCATTTTTATTTTATGATGTGAAAACATCCTGCCAGGGAGACAACCATGCGTCCTATCGCAATCGCCCCATCCATTCTGTCCGCAGACTTTGCGCGTCTGGGTGAAGAAGTCGATGCCGTGCTTGAAGCCGGTGCTGACTGGATTCATATCGACGTTATGGACGGTCATTTCGTGCCAAACATCACGTTCGGCCCACAGGTCGTCAAAGCCATTCGTCCACGCACTCAGGCTTTCTTCGACACGCATCTGATGATCGCGCCTTGCGATCTTTATCTGGAGGCCTTTGCCGATGCTGGCTGTGACCTGATCACTGTTCATGCAGAAGCAGGTGCGCATACGCACCGTTCACTCCAGAACATTCGCGCACTCGGCAAAAAATCCGGTCTTGCGCTCAATCCAGCGACACCTGTAGAAGCGCTGACCAACGTGATCGACGATGTTGATCTCGTGCTTGTTATGACTGTTAATCCGGGCTTTGGTGGCCAGAAATTCATCGCGCCAATGCTCGATAAGATAAAACGCGTTCGTGACATGGTTGGCGACCGCCCGATTGATATCGAAGTGGATGGTGGCATTACGCCAGAAACCGCAGGTCTCGTTGTCGCCGCCGGTGCCAATATTCTCGTTGCGGGTTCTGCTGTTTACAAAGGCAACTCGGTTGCGAGCTATGCCACCAACATCAAAGCCATTCGCGAAGCCGCAGAAGCAGCGCGATAATAGATTTTTCCGGGGTTATGTGCGTTGAGCAGAGTGTTATGCTCTGCTAAATAGCGCACATTCCCTTTACCCAAGACCTGCAGCCCGGCAGACGGGCCGCCAAAACAGGATATGCCCATGATCCCGCGCTATTCCCGACCTGAAATGGTCGCCATCTGGTCTCCCGAAACCAAATTCCGCATCTGGTTTGAGATTGAGGCCTATGCATGTGAGGCGCTTGCCGAACTCGGCGTAATCCCCAAGGAAGCTGCAAAGACCATTTGGGAAAAGGGCGACGCTGCGAAATTCGACGTCGCGCGCATCGATGAAATCGAAGCCGTCACCAAGCATGACGTCATCGCGTTCCTGACACATCTGGCCGAATTTATCGGTCCTGACAGCCGTTTCGTGCATCAGGGCATGACATCATCAGACGTGCTTGATACCACGCTCAATGTGCAGCTCGTTCGCGCCGCCGACCTGCTGCTTGCCGGTTTGGACCGCGTTCTTGCAGCGCTCAAGACCCGCGCATTTGAACACAAAGACACCGTTCGTATTGGCCGCAGCCATGGCATTCATGCTGAACCGACCACAATGGGTCTGACCTTCGCGCGTTTCTACGCCGAAATGCTGCGCAACCGTTCGCGTCTCGTCGCAGCACGTGCGGAAATTGCGACCGGCGCTGTATCGGGCGCTGTTGGCACATTCGCCAATATCGACCCACGCGTTGAAGAATATGTCTGCGAAAAGCTTGGTCTGGAAGCAGAGCCAGTTTCCACGCAGGTTATCCCACGCGACCGCCATGCCATGTTCTTTGCAACGCTCGGCGTTATCGCTTCGTCGATTGAAAATGTTGCCATCGAAATCCGCCACATGCAGCGCACCGAAGTTCTGGAAGCAGAAGAATTCTTCTCGCCCGGCCAGAAGGGCTCGTCGGCAATGCCGCACAAGCGCAACCCTGTTCTGACAGAAAACCTGACCGGCCTTGCCCGTCTGGTTCGTATGTCGGTTGTGCCTGCTATGGAAAACGTCGCTCTCTGGCATGAACGCGATATTTCGCATTCAAGTGTTGAGCGTGCAATTGGTCCAGACACCACCATCACACTCGACTTCGCGCTGAACCGTCTGGCTGGTGTTGTCGAAAAGCTGGTGATCTACCCGGAAAACATGCTCAAGAATATGAACAAGTTCCGTGGTCTGGTGCATTCGCAGCGCGTTCTGCTTGCTCTCACGCAGGCTGGCGTTTCGCGTGAAGATTCCTACCGCCTCGTGCAGCGCAATGCGATGCGCGTTTGGGAACAGGGTGCAGACTTCCTTGAAGAGCTGCTTGCTGATCAGGAAGTGCGTGAAGCGCTTTCAGAAGAGCAGATCCGCGAAAAGTTCGACCTCGGCTACCACACGAAGCATGTCGATACGATTTTCAAACGTGTTTTCGGTTAAGGTTTAGGCTCTGGCGGCCTGCAAATCTCATTGATAAATTGAATCCGAAAAAAGCCCCATGTTTCTGTAAACATGGGGCTTTTTAGTATTTAGGTTTAAGCGCTCTTTTTGATCGTGTTGATCACATTGCCCCATGGGTCTTCAAAGACATGGTTGTTACCGCCACGCGTGTCTTCCATTTCAACCCATGCGAGGCCAGTCCGGTCCTTGTCACGCAAGCCAGCGCCTGAACTCTGCCATGCGTTTGCACCGATATGGTGGTGATAACCGCCGGTCGATAAGAATACGGCCTTATCGCCATAGGTCTGCACGGTATTAAAGCCCAGCTCCGTGTTCCAGAAGGCTTCCGCATCTTTTGCATTGCCAACACGCAAGTGAACATGGCCAACTACCGTATTCTGCGGCGCCCCGGTCCATTCACCACCTTCACGCTTTCCGGTTTCGAGCAGATCGCCGACATCAAGCGCTTCTGTGCCCATGACCACGCGATCACCATTCCACTGCCATGACTTATGCGGGCGGTCGGAATAGATTTCGATGCCATTGCCTTCAGGGTCGGTCAAATAGATCGCTTCGCTGACATTATGGTCAGAAGCACCAGCAACGGGCAGCTGCTTATCGATAGCACGACGAGACCAGCGTGCCAGATCGCCACGAGTCGGCAGCAAGAAAGCCGTGTGATAGAGACCAGCGCTGCGTGGATCATCTGCTTTAGCGGCGGAAAACTGCTCGATTTCCATCAACTCCCGATCACCAGCGCCAAGCACAATCGAAGCGCCACGGCGCGTCATTTCGCGCAAGCCAACGACATCTCGATAATATTCGGCCAGAGTTTCAGCATCGCGCGCCTTCAAACCAATGCGCGCCACCCGAACAGGCGTCGTCATTGCAAATGGTAAAGGAGCATTTGAAGCCACTTTCTGATTGGCTATTTTGTTTTCAGTTTCAGTCATTTCATTCTCCTTCGACTGCGTTTCCGCACGTGCGGAAAGAATATTGCCCATAACGGCAGCACCCGCAGTTCCAAGTATCGTTCTTCTGCTGATGGCCATAGCCGCAAAATCCTCTCTGGTGTTATCTTCCCGCTAAAGATCACAATTTAGAGAGCGTTTCACAAGATAGCGATCTGCGAACAAGCTGTTCATCATTTGCATCATCTGCGTTCACACACCAGCGCTATAGCCCAGCTTGAAGATGCGGTGAAACGGCTCTAAATAGGGATCATGAAAGTTAAAGATTCCGATATTCTCATCATTCCCGGCTACACTAATTCCGGCCCTGATCACTGGCAGACTCGCTGGGAGAGCAAGCTCTCGACGGCGCGACGCGTTGAGCAAGCCGAATGGTCGAAGCCCGTCAAAGAGGATTGGGTAGCGGAGCTGGTTAAAGCCGCCAATGAAGCGACAAAGCCAATCGTGCTTGTTGCTCATTCGCTTGGCGTTGCAACGGCTCTTCATGCCATTCCGCAAATTCAGCATAAGGTTGCGGGTGCATTCTTTGTTGCCCCTCCTGACGTCTCAAATGACAAAATTAGACCCAAGCACCTGATGACATTCGGGCCTTACCCGCGTGAGCGTCTGCCGTTTCCAACTATTGCCATTGTGAGCCGCAATGATCCGTTCTCAAGCTTTGAAGCTGCAGAAGAAGTGGTGAAGGATTGGGGGGCATTGCTGATTGATGCTGGTGATGCGGGGCATATCAACTCAGAATCAGGTCATGGACCATGGCCAGAAGGCTCAATGGTATTTGCTGAGTTTATGACCAATCTTCAGCCGCCAAAATCGCATTAAATCAGAGTGTTAGATAAATTTCTGATTAAATAGATTCAGACCAGCTTGCGGAGCGGCAGATAAAATATCTGCCGCTTTATTTTTTAAGCGCGAATTGCGTCAACGAGTGTTTGAGCACCAAGGCGCATATAGCCGCCATCACTTGTGAGCGTTAAAAACTGAAAGCCGAGCGGGATATAACGGCGCGCAAATTCAGCTGATGGTGAATAGATGCCTGCAAATTTGCCTGCCGCAGCTGCCTTACGTGCAATCGTAGAGATCGGCTCGATGATGGCTTCAGAGTCCGGATTTGCTTCGCGACCGTTGCTCCATGCAATCGAGAAATCCGCAGGGCCAACGAAAACGCCATCAATGCCGCGCACGTCGAGAATCGCATCCAATGCATCATAGGCATCGCGTGTTTCGATCATCGCGAAAGCAAGCGTGTCCTGATTTGCGGTGACAAGATAATCATTAGAACCCGGCGTGCCATAATCGGCATTGGCGCGGAACACGCCCCATGAACGCTCGCCAATCGGCGGATATTTCATTGAGGCTGCAAATTTACGCGCATCTTCGACCGAGTTGATCATAGGGGCGATGACTGCCTGTGCGCCAAAATCGAGTGCCCGGCTTGCCATATCAAAACGCCCAACAGGAATGCGAACGACTGGCGGTTTGGCCGCATTCAGGATGAGCCCAAGGCTACGCAGCACACTTTGCTCATCATGCCCGCCATGCTGCATATCGAGCGTTACAGCGTCAAAAGCGCTATGCGCCAACACTTCGACTGTAAGTGCTTCCGGCAATGACGACCAAGCCGACAGAACGGTTTCTCCGGCACGAAGACGCGAAGACAAAGACATGCTTATTCCCCTGCATTACAAAAAAGAAGGGCGGAAACGCTGTCTGTTTATTTTAACGCGCATCTTATCCCGAAAACCGGTTCCCACTTTTCGGGATGCGCTATCAGCATTTCCGCCCTTTATGACGTGTTAGTCTTTCTGAACTTGCTGGATCGCTTCCTCAAGAAAAGCGAACATCTTTTCGCGAATGGTCTCGTCCGTGACGCTCACGCTGGCAGCGTCAAAATCAGCACGCAACTTGCGGAAAACGTCTTCATCGCCAGCTTCTTCAAAGTCAGCAGCAACAACTTCACGCGCATAGGCGTCTGCATCCGCATCGTGCTTACCGAGAAGCTCTGCTGCCCAAAGGCCAAGAATCTTGTTGCGGCGGGCTTCGGCTTTAAAGCGCAGTTCAGCATCGAGTGCGAATTTGCTTTCAAAAGCGTTGCGGCGATCGTCCATGCCAGTGGCCATTCATAGAACTCCCAAGCTGTTAACTTATATGAGATCGTCAACCGTTCTCTTGCCTAAAGCTGGCAAGGGGCGCAAGATTATACAAGAGCCAAAAGTGACTTTCTTGATTTATCTGGCTCTGAAACGCTTAAAACGGGGGAACGGGTACAAAGCAGGATTGTTAAAAGCCCACAATTGCTATACGTAGCCCGCGAGAATAGCGGCAAATGCCGATCATCACATTTTTGGAAATCCGAGAAAAGCCATGAACCGTCGCCGCCGTATTTACGAGGGCAAGGCCAAGATTCTTTATGAAGGCCCTGAACCCGGTACCCTTGTCCAGTTCTTCAAAGATGACGCAACCGCGTTCAACGCGAAGAAGCATGAAGTTGTTGACGGAAAAGGCGTGTTGAACAACCGCATTTCTGAGCACATTTTCACGCAGCTCAACCGTATTGGTATTCCGACTCACTTTATCCGCCGCCTCAACATGCGTGAGCAGCTGATCAAAGAAGTTGAAATCATTCCGCTTGAAGTCGTTGTCCGTAACGTTGCAGCAGGTTCTCTGTCCACGCGCCTCGGCATCGAAGAAGGCACTGTCCTGCCACGTTCGATCATCGAGTTCTATTACAAGGCAGATGCTCTCAACGACCCAATGGTCACGGAAGAACATATCACTGCTTTTGGCTGGGCAAGCCCTGCGGAAATCGACGACATTATGGCTCTCGCCATTCGCGTCAACGACTTCCTTACAGGCCTGTTCCTCGGCATCGGCATCCAGCTTGTTGATTTCAAGATGGAATGCGGACGTCTGTTTGAAGGCGACATGATGCGTATCGTCGTCGCTGACGAAATTTCGCCAGACTCAGCGCGTCTTTGGGATATCAACACCAATGACAAGCTCGATAAGGACCGCTTCCGTCGCGATATGGGCGGACTGGTTGAGGCTTATCAGGAAGTGGCACGTCGTCTCGGCATCATGAACGAGAACGAAACGCCCCGTCCTTCCGGCCCTACGCTTGTGAAGTAAAATCCGCACAGCCCGGAACGAAAGTTACCGGGCTGTTTTCATTTGGCTATGTAAATCAGGAACTACTCAGTGATTAAGGCACGCGTCACCGTTACACTTAAAAACGGCGTTCTCGACCCGCAGGGCAAAGCTATTGTCGGCGCGCTCGGCAGCCTGAATTTCGAAGGCGTCAATTCTGTCCGTCAGGGTAAGGTCTTCGATCTCGAAGTCGAAGGCTCGGACAAGGCTAAAGCTGAAGCCGAAATCAAAGCCATGTGCGAGAAGCTGCTCGCCAACACGGTTATTGAAGACTACGCAATCGTCATCGCCTGACGCACTGCGCTCAGCAGGTATTTTTTGCGCGCTTTCAGATCGCACGATGCGCTCTGAAGCCCTCAGATTCAAAGAGACATAAAACGCCATGAAAGCAGCAGTCGTTCTTCTCCCCGGCCTTAACCGTGACCGCGACATGATTGCAGCCGTCACCAAGATTTCCGGTCAGGCACCAATCACCGTCTGGCAGACAGATACATCCATCCCTGATGATGTTGATCTTATTCTGATCCCTGGCGGCTTCTCCTATGGTGACTATCTGCGTTGCGGTGCGATTGCAGCACGTATGCCAATCATGCAGGCTATTCGTGAGAAGGCCGACAAAGGCGTGATGGTTATCGGCGTTTGCAACGGCTTCCAGATTCTCGTCGAAGCAGGAATGTTGCCGGGTGCGCTGATGCGCAATACCTCGCTCAAATTCGTCTGCCGTGAAGTGAAGCTCGAAGTCAGCAACGCCAACACGTCATTCACCCGCAGCTATCAGCCGGGCCAGATCATCCGTTGCCCGGTTGCGCATCATGATGGCAATTACTTTGCTGATGCAGAAACATTGAAGCGCATCGAAGGTGAAGGTCAGGTTGTATTCCGCTATGCGGAAGGCACCAATCCGAACGGTTCGGTCAACGATATTGCCGGTATCGTCAATGCACGTGGTAATGTTCTTGGCATGATGCCACATCCTGAAAACCTGATTGAAGGTGCACACGGCGGCAATGATGGCCGTGCACTTTTTGCAGGCGCATTGGGAATTGCTGCTTAAAACAGCATTATTTCATTAGAGATTTAAAAAGGCCTTCGTCTCAAACGGAGGCCTTTTTTTATTGTATCGATATTGGCTGATTCAAATCATGCCGCAAACGCAATCGACTAGCGCAACCTGTAAATTCGTGGCAGCTTGAGCATTGCATACTTCCTGCGGCAACCGAATCGGGGAACTATAACGATGCAATTATATTCACGCCCACTCTCCCCCTATTCCGCTTTTGTACGTGGTGTTCTTTATCTCAAGGAGCTTCCGTTCAAACCGATCAGCCTTCCTTATCCGTTTCCGGCGGATTTCAGCCATGTGACTCCGCTCAAGCGCGTTCCTGTGCTGATCACTGGTTCCGGCGAAACGCTGTTTGAAGCAGCGGTCATTGCGGAATATCTGGAAGATCACTTCCCAGAAACGCCAATCCTGCCCGGAACCCCGCGCGAGCGCGCATTGATCCGGCTTCTCGCCCGCGTGGCTGAACTCGACGTGCTCGGACCGGCGATGAAGCTAATGATTCTGCTGAGCAAGCCTGAGAGAGATGCAGCGTCCATTGATCGCCTATTTGCAAAGCTTCATACGGGCTTGAGCGTTGTGGAGTCACGTCTGACGGATCATGATTTCGCGCTCTCGGATGCGCCAACCCTCGCCGACGCTTGGCTTGTACCAATTCGTTTTCTGATGGAGCCACTCAAGAAGCTTTCAGGCAAGAGCGATTTGCTGGATGCTTACCCAAAATTCGACACATATGCGGTGAAAGCAAATCAGGATCCGGTCTTTGAGCTTGTCACGAATGAAATGAGTGACGGACTAAAGGCATTCATGCCTCAACTCGCCTGAGTTAAAAAATTCAAAAAGCGTATCCGATAAGGATACGCTTTTAACATTCTTTCTATACGTTTTGAGCAAGATGCGCATTAGCTACCATCGTCAAAGCGTCCCCATGGAGTCCTCCTTGAAGAATAAGACCATCGCGCTTGCAGCACTGTCCGCGCTTGCACTTCTTGCGGCTTGTGCACCGAAGCCTTCGCCTCGCCCGGCTTCAGCAAATGTCAGCAAAGCAGCCCTTGCAACAATGGAGCGCATTGCTGTGGGTGCCAATAATTGCTGGTTTAAATCCAAGGATAAAGACTTCCGCGGCTATGCTTTTGCACCGGAACTGAACTCTTTTACCGGACGCCCACGCATGTTGGTGGTGCCTGCGCGTAATCTTGCGGGACGCCCACTGCTTGTCGTGCAGGCAGAAGGCAATCCTGCACGAATTGAAGCTTTTGGGCCAATGATGCAGCAGGCGCATAGCAGCCGTATCAGTGCCGACATCAATCGCTGGGCATCCGGCCAGAAAGATTGCAGCTAAACCGAATTATCGAATATGGAAGCGTACTTTGCGCGCTTCCATATCGGCAGCGGTGCGAGAAAGCCCAATATCCTTGAGCTGCTCGTCGGTCAGATCCATCAACTCAATACGGCTGCGACGCAACATTGTGCGATGGGAAAACCACGCCGCAAATCTCTGCCAGACGGAGCGCGTGCTCACCGGGATTTCACGCTCAGCAACCCGCATTGTATCAATTGTATCTATTTCGTCGTATTTAATTGGGACGAATGTCATCGCAAAACGCCTCTTAGCTGCGTATACTTTTAACTTTGCATCAATTTGATGCGTTAAAGCGTAAATACAATTGACTCAAATATCGATACAATGCTTATATTGTGACCATGACAAATTGGCTTCCCGACCTTTCCGGCAAATCTGGCCCGCTTTATCTTCAGCTCGCTGACGCGATTGAAGACGCGATCGCAAACAATTCATTGCCAGCGGGACAGAAACTCCCACCACAGCGGAATCTCGCTTTCGATCTGAAGGTAACAATTGGTACAATCGGCCGAGCTTATGCGCTTGCGCACGAGCGTGGGCTCGTGACGGGTGAAGTCGGGCGCGGGACATATGTGCTTGGCAAGACTGACAGCCAAACTGCACCAACTCCCTATTCAAGCGACGGCATAGCTGGCACGCGTATTCAGGATGCTCCGGCAGACAAAGGTCGCTTTGACACCACTGCTGCGCCTGATGTCGGACAAAATGCCATCCTTGAACCGCTGATCGCATCAGTTATTCGCAATTATCCGCATGAGGTCGTCAACTACACGCGACATTTCCCGCAACATTGGCTTGAGGCCGGTCGACAATGGCTTAATCAAGAGAATGCTCCTGCCGATGCCAGCAATATTGTCATCACCAATGGCGCACATGCCGGTGCAGTCGCTGCAATCACAGCCTTTACCTCGCCCGGCGACCGGATTGTTTTTGAAGAACTGACTTACACACAGATAAGTCGATCCGTGAAAATTGCCGGACGCCGCGTGGCAATTGCCGCGAGTGACGAATATGGCATGATCCCGGATGAATTCGAGCGGATCTGCAACCAGCAGCACCCGACAATGGCATTTCTCATGCCAAGCATTCACAATCCAACGCTTGCGACCATGCCTTATGAACGCCGCGTGGCTATCGCCAATATCGCGGCCCGTCACAATGTCTGGCTCATTGAAGACGACACTTATGGGGTTATGACGCGGTCAAATATCCCTAAAATTGCCGATATTGCGCCCGAACGCACATTTCTTTTGGGCAGTCTTTCAAAGGCCGTAACAGCAGGCTTGCGTTGCGGCTGGGCTGCCTGCCCGCCGCATTGTGCGCAGCGTCTACGCGTAACACACAAACTGATGACTGGTGGCGTTTCGTTTTTGCTTGCTGAAACAACAGCGCAGATGGTGCTGTCCGGTCAGGCAAGCGCTCTGCTGGACAAATGTTCAGCAGAAGTTGAATGGCGCGAGAAACTGGCCCGCAAAATCTTTGCAGGCTATGACTTTGTATCGTCACCCCACGTTCCGATCCTCTGGCTGAAACTGCCAGAGCCGTGGCTTGCCAGCACATTTAAAGCAGCCGCCTATGAAAACGGCTTGCTGATTGATGATGAAGACGAGTTCAAAGCCGGACGGATTGAGCGCAATTATCATCGCGTTCGTATTGCTTTTTCCTCGCCGACGGACCGCAACGACATCGAAAATGGCTTCACAACTTTGCGGCAATTGCTGGAAAATGGTCAGGTCGGCTATGAAGGCAGCATTTGAGCCGGGAAATCGGCATTTTCCTGTCGCGCTTCGGGCAGAGTTAGGTTAAAGAGGCCCCTTGAAACCTTAGGTGTCCGCCCTTCGGCAGAAGTTTCCGGGTACCGCAGCCTGCGACGGGGTCCCTCATCTCGATGACTATTTCCAATAAGCGCGATATCACGCCTGAACTTATCCAAGCTCACGGCTTGAAGCCCGACGAATATCAGCGAATTCTCGACCTGATCGGGCGCGAACCAAGCTTCACCGAACTTGGCATTTTCTCGGCCATGTGGAACGAACATTGTTCCTACAAGTCGTCGAAGAAGTGGCTGCGTACGCTCCCAACCACTGGCGCACGCGTCATTCAGGGGCCGGGCGAAAATGCCGGTGTTGTGGACATTGGCGATGGCGACTGCGTCGTCTTCAAGATGGAAAGCCACAACCATCCATCTTACATCGAGCCTTATCAGGGCGCTGCAACGGGTGTTGGCGGCATTCTGCGTGACGTATTCACCATGGGCGCACGTCCAATCGCAGCCATGAATGCGTTGCGTTTCGGTGAACCTGACCATCCAAAGACCCGTCACCTCGTTTCCGGCGTAGTTTCCGGCGTTGGCGGCTACGGCAATGCTTTCGGCGTTCCGACCGTTGGCGGCGAAGTGAACTTCGACAAGCGCTACAATGGCAATATCCTCGTCAATGCATTCGCAGCGGGTCTTGCCAAGCATGACGGCATCTTCTTGTCTGAAGCCAAGGGCGTTGGCCTGCCAGTTGTTTATCTCGGTGCCAAGACCGGTCGTGACGGCGTCGGCGGCGCAACAATGGCATCGGCTGAATTCGACGAATCGATTGAAGAAAAGCGCCCGACCGTTCAGGTTGGCGATCCATTTACTGAAAAGTGCCTTCTTGAAGCCTGCCTTGAACTGATGGCTTCGGGTGCGGTTATCGCAATTCAGGATATGGGCGCTGCTGGTCTTACCTGCTCGGCTGTTGAAATGGGTGCCAAGGGCGATCTTGGTATCGAACTCATCCTTGACCACGTTCCGGTTCGCGAAGTGAACATGACAGCCTATGAAATGATGCTGTCGGAAAGCCAGGAGCGCATGCTCATGGTTCTCAAGCCTGAAATGGAAGAAGAAGCACAGGCGATCTTCCGCAAGTGGGGCCTCGATTTCGCAATCGTCGGCAAGACCACCGATGATCTGCGCTTCCGCGTCATCCATCAGGGCGAAGAAGTCGCTAACCTGCCGATCAAGGAACTCGGTGACGAGGCTCCTGAATATGATCGTCCGTGGATGGAACCGGGCAAGCACGCGCCGCTGCCAGCAACCAATGTGCCGCAGGTTGAAGACTATTCGGATGCGCTTCTCAAGCTTATCGGTTCACCAGACGGCTCATCGCGCCGCTGGGTTTATGAGCAGTATGATACGCTCATTCAGGGCAATTCATTGCAGCTTCCGGGCGGTGATGCTGGTGTGGTCCGCGTCGAAGGCCATGCAACCAAGGCACTCGCCTTCTCGTCGGACGTAACGCCGCGCTATTGCGAAGCGGATCCGTTCGAAGGTGGCAAGCAGGCAGTTGCCGAATGCTGGCGCAATATTACTGCAACCGGCGCTGAGCCACTTGCTTCGACCGACAATCTGAACTTCGGTAATCCTGAAAAGCCGGAAATCATGGGCCAGCTGGTCAAGGCTATCGAAGGCATCGGCGAAGCCTGCCGTGCGCTCGATTTCCCAATCGTTTCGGGCAATGTCTCGCTTTACAACGAAACCAATGGTCAGGCGATCTTGCCAACTCCGACCATTGCAGGCGTTGGCCTCATCCCTGACTGGTCGCAGATGGCCAAAATCGGCGGCATGCAGGACGGCGACACGCTGGTTCTGCTTGGTGGCGACGGCTCACATCTTGGTCAGTCGGTCTATCTGCGCGATCTGTTTGACCGCGCTGACGGCCCTGCCCCAACGGTTGATCTTGCGCTTGAAAAGCGTAACGGCGAGTTCGTTCGTTCGGCAATCCGCAATGGTCAGGTAACGGCTTGTCACGATCTGTCCGATGGCGGCCTAGCAGTTGCGGTTGCTGAAATGGCTATCAAATCCGGCAAGGGTGCAACGCTTGATGCAGGCGATGGCCTGCCGCATGCAGTGCTGTTTGGTGAAGATCAGGCGCGTTACTTGGTTGCTGCGACGCCAGAAATGGCAAACCTGATTGCCTTGAATGCAGAAGGCGTAGGCATCGCATTCCGCAAACTGGGAACAGTTGGTGGTGATCGTCTGAAATTCGGCGCTATCGTTGATGTTGCAGTCAGCGATCTCAACAACGCTTTTGAAGGCTGGTTCCCGGGCTTCATGAGCGGCGAGGCTGCCGTCGACAACTAATCGTTATCGGTTAGAACGTTTATCAAATGACGCCCGGACAGTAATCCTGCTTCGGGCGTTTGCTTGTCGGCGATTTAAAAGTTAGACAGTTGAAGATTGACGTATCAGGATGATGCGTTACGATTCTATAATATTAAAAAGCCTAAAAACGGCAGGAGACTTTGCATGGCTATGGACGCTCATGAGATCGAAAAACTGATACGCGAAGGTATTCCCGGCGCAAAGGTTACGATCCGCGACCTTGCCGGAGACGGAGATCATTATGCTGCCGAAGTGGTTGCGGAAAGCTTCCGCGGCAAGTCGCGCGTGCAGCAGCACCAGATGGTTTATGATGCGCTGAAGGGCAACATGGGCGGCGTACTTCATGCGCTGGCACTCCAGACCAGCGTGCCTGAATAAATCAACGAATAAACAATGCAGCCTGTGTTTTTGTGACTTGCTTAAAGACAGGCTGCGGCAAGATGCTACCCCCGATATAGCGCGGTCTCTCGCTATTTTGTCTTGATTTCACCTTGAGAGGGTGATTACCAAAGCTCAGATTACTATATTGGGGCAGAACCTCTCCCTACGCGGGCCGGGATTTGAACCGGCATCCTGAAAGGAATTGAAATGACCGGAATCAACGATTTCATCGACAATGAAGTAAAGACCAACGACGTCGTGCTGTTCATGAAAGGCACACCAGGTTTCCCACAGTGTGGTTTCTCCGGTCAGGTCGTGCAGATTCTCGATTATCTCGGCGTGGATTATAAGGGCGTCAATGTTCTGGCTTCGGATGAAATCCGTCAGGGCATCAAGGATTATTCCAACTGGCCAACCGTTCCTCAGCTTTACGTAAAGGGTGAGTTCATTGGCGGTTGCGACATCGTGCGCGAAATGTTCCAGTCGAGCGAACTTCAAACACTTTTTACCGATAAAGGTATTGCAACCAAAGCTGCGTGAGGATTAATTATCCCTCATCTGGCTTTTGCCCTTTTGAAAGGCGCCGCTACGTGGCGCCTTTTTATATTGCCTATTAATTAGTGCATCGCCTCAAGCTCTTGCCTTGAGGCTTCTGTTTTCTAAATTCTGTTGCCAGCGTCGTGTCTTTGGAAACGTCGCATTGCTCTATCAAGGACTGCCTTAATGCCGATCGACATCCAAAAAGGTTCGCCAGACCAACAAACACCCGTGCGTCCGCGTGGCGAATTTATTGCGCTGATCGCAGCAATTATGGCGATCAATGCGCTTGCCGTCGACATTATGTTGCCCGGCTTACCGCAGATTGGTGCCAGCCTTGGCGTTCTTTCGGAAAATCATGCGCAATATGTGATTACCGCATATTTGCTCGGCTTTGGCGTTTCGCAGCTGTTTTACGGTCCATTGAGCGACCGTTTTGGCCGTCGTGCACCGCTTTTTGTCGGTTTGACAATCTACATCCTGGCGGCAATTGGCGCTGCTTTTGTTACTGATTTTACAACGCTGATCATCTTGCGCGTGCTGCAAGGTCTCGGGGCGGCAGCGACGCGCGTAATTGCTGTCTCGGTTGTACGTGATCGATTTGCAGGTCGCCAAATGGCAGAAGTCATGTCGCTCGTCATGATGATTTTCATGATCCTGCCGGTGATCGCACCTGCCACAGGTCAGCTAATCATGCTGTTTGGCGAGTGGCACCTGATCTTCCTATCAATGGCGATTATGGCGGCGGTTGTTGCAGTCTGGGCTTATATCCGCTTGCCAGAAACCCTGCCCGTTGATCATCGGCGTCCATTGACAGTGAAAAGCATCATCGGTGGTTTCGGCATCGTCTTGTCTAACCGTGTTGCCCTTTTCTACATGCTCGGAACATCATTCATTCTCGGCGCTCTATTTGGTTACATCAATTCAGCGCAGCAGATTTTTGTCGATATTTATAAGCTGGGCACAATGTTCCCGCTGGCTTTCGCAGCGGTTGCGATGACACTCGCACTCGCATCGTTCCTTAATTCGCGCCTTGTCGGTCGCTATGGGATGCGTCGTATTTCGCAGACAATGCTGCTGGTGTTCGTAAGCTTCAGCCTGCTTTGGGTTGTATTGTCGCTTAGCTTTACCGGCCCTGTACCATTCTGGCTGCTCATGATGATCTATATGACGATCATGTTCTCGTTCAGCTTGGTAACATCAAACTTCAATGCGCTGGCCATGGAGCCACTCGGAGAAGTCGCAGGCACCGCATCGTCCGTCCTTGGCTTTGCACAGACAGTTATCGGCGCAGCATTGGGTGCTGCAATTGGTCAAGCATTTGATGGAACAACAACACCCGTTGCAGCAGGTTACTGCGTGTTAGGGTTCATTTCCTTCATCTGCGTGATTATCGCCGAGCGCGGCAAGCTATTCAAACCGCACAACAAACCAGTCTGATAAAAAAGCCAAAAAAAATGCCGCATTATAAATGCGGCATTTTTTTAATTGCTCTTTTTAGCATGTCGTTACCGGATCGAAGCGGGATCAAAAATCAGTCCAGTGGACTGATTTCCCCGCGAAGGCGGTTCCCACTTTTCCGCGACATGCTTTAGCGGGCTTCTTTCTATTCTGCGAAGAGCGCTTCGTGGATAGCTTTCCAACTTTCCTTATCCGGTGCTACCAGTAAACCGCCGCCTACATGCGAAGGCAGGTACGGGCTTTCATCCCAGCGGGCGAGATAGCCACCAGCTTCCTGATGAATGAGTGCACCCGAGAGATGATCCCAAGGCATCAGCTTATTGTAGCAAGCGAAATGCGCGCCACCAGTCGCGATAATGCGATATTCATGCGCCGCACAGCGATAGCCAATCTGAGACAGAAATTTCGTGTGATTGCGCGCAAGGCGCGAGCGGATTGGCTCCTGCGTATATTGCCATGACACAGAACCCGTCATCTGCGAAATATCTGCAGCTGCCGCGACCTTCACAGGGCTTGTGGAACCATTGGCATAGCGAATGTGCGCGCCGCCGCCCTTAGAAGCGCGTATCCAGTCCTTGCCCACCGGATCATAGATAATACCGGCAACAGTCTCGCCTTTTACGACAACCGCCAGCATCACGCCAAAAAGTGGAACGCCAGATGCAAAATTGAAGGTGCCATCAACCGGATCGATGGTGAATGCGAGGTCTGCTTCGCCCAAACCGTTGAGCAAAGTTTCATCATCGGAACAGGCTTCTTCGCCGACGATTAGCGCAGTGGGAAAGCGCTCTTTAAGACGCGCAGTGATGAAGCGCTCTGCATTCACATCGGCTTCGGTAACCAGATCAGCAGCGGAAGTCTTTTGACGAATATCGCCCTGCCCCAATTGCCGAAAGCGCGGCATGATTTCCGCATTGGCGGCTTCTGCCAAAAGCTCAGCCAGCCAATCAATCTGCTTTTCTTCAAACTGCACGATCAGTCTCCACGCCAGAATTGGTCATCAAACCAGCAAAATCAAACAAATTACGATCAAGCAGATGGCTTGGGCGCACATTGGTCATCGCTCGGATCATCGTATCTTTACGACCCGGCATCCGCTTTTCAATATCGGAAAGCATTGCCTTCATTGCGTTGCGCTGAAGCCCTTCCTGACTGCCGCACAGATCGCACGGAATGATCGGAAATTGCATCGCGTTTGCGAATTTTTCCATATCGTCCTCCGCTACGTAGGCAAGCGGGCGGAAAAGCATGAGATCGCCTTCATCGTTCAAAAGCTTTGGCGGCATGGCTGCCAAACGGCCACCATGGAAAAGGTTCATGAAGAAGGTTTCGAGAATATCTTCGCGGTGATGGCCAAGTACGATTGCCGAGCAGCCTTCCTCGCGAGCGATCCGGTAAAGATTGCCTCGACGCAGACGTGAGCAGAGCGAACAGTATGTGCTGTTCTCAGGAAGCTTTTCAGTAACGATCGAATAGGTGTCCTTATATTCGATGCGATGCTCGATCCCATACCGGCTCAAGAACTCTGGCAGAATATGCTTCGGGAAATTCGGCTGCCCCTGATCGAGATTGACGGCCAGCAATTCCACCGGCAGCAGACCGCGCCACTTGAGATCAAGCAGCAGTGCCAAAAGCCCATAAGAATCCTTGCCACCAGACAAGCACACCATCCAGCGCTCCCGAGGCAAACTTTCATTGGGTTTCACCATGGCAAAATCGTCTATCGCCTGACGTGTCAGTCGCAGCAATCGCTTGCGCAACTTATTGAACTCGACAGTTGCCGGAACGTCGCGGAAAAGCGGATGGCAACCATCGAGACTTGTATCTTCTGCGATATTGAGATCGAGAGCGTTCATGGTGTTTTCCGCGAACATGAGAGGAATTTAGATTTAGAGAATTTCCCGTTTGGATTGAATCGTGGGAAATACTCTATCTCTTTGTTTTTACGCGCATCTTATTCCGAAAAACGCTTTCGCACTTTTCGGGATGCGCTCTACATACAAAAAAGCCGCCCTTGGGGGAACCAAGGACGGCCATTTATTTGTCGTTCGTGAGCAAGAAGCTCAGAATTAACGCGAATAATATTCGACGACGAGGTTTGGTTCCATCTGAACAGCGTATGGAACGTCGCCGAGAACTGGAACGCGTGCGAAGGTCGCAACCATCTTGTTGTGATCAACTTCAACGTAGTCAGGAACATCGCGTTCTGCGAGCGCAACAGCTTCGAGAACGATCACGAGCTGCTTCGACTTTTCACGAACTTCAACAACGTCACCAGCCTTGAGGCGGAACGACTGAATGTTAACGCGACGGCCGTTTACGTTGACGTGACCGTGGTTGATGAACTGACGTGCAGCGAAGATCGTTGGAACGAACTTTGCGCGGTACACAACAGCATCCAGACGTGATTCGAGCAGGCCGATCAGGTTTTCACCGGTATCGCCCTTGCGACGAGCTGCTTCGTCATAGGTCTTACGGAACTGCTTTTCCGAGATATCGCCGTAGAAACCCTTGAGCTTCTGCTTTGCGCGGAGCTGTACACCGAAGTCGGAAAGCTTGCCCTTACGGCGCTGACCGTGCTGGCCTGGGCCATATTCACGACGGTTTACAGGGGACTTTGGGCGACCCCAGATGTTTTCGCCAAGACGGCGGTCAATTTTGTACTTGGAAGATTCGCGCTTGCTCATCACATTTCCTAAAGTGTTAAAGCGCCTTGCGGCGCAGACAGGAAACGCGCCCTCCTCTGCCCCTGATTTCAGGGACTGACAGAATGAAGCGCGCAGCTGCGATCTTCATTCACGGGACACGTCAAATGAAACGCCGGAACGATTAAGCTCCAGCGATGGCGGCTTTTAGTCATTGGAGTGTCATCTTGTCAAGGCTAAAGCCCGCTTTTTGAGCCATTTGGCCATATATAACGCTGTACCATCAAGCGTGAAGGAACGGCAAGCGATGCTCAGACATTAGACAATGCAGCTTGCTGACAAAAGAGGTAAATATGGCCATTTCCTTCGCCTGCCCTCAAAGGGTGTTGATTATTGGAGCTCTTGCCGCAGCGGTTATACTGCTACCCGGCGAAAGCTTAACGCAAGCGCAAGCTCAAAACTTCATTGAAAGAGTCTTGAGCGGGAATGCCAAACAGGCACAGGTACAAAAACGCTCCACGAAAAAACGTACGGCCCGGAAGGCTCAGCACAAAACCTCTCCCGTAATAAGCGCAGTTCCGATTCCCACCCCCGCGCCCCGTCGGGAAGAAGGAAAAGAACCGGTTGAGGCAAAGCCTGCGCCTTCGCAAACTGAAACTGCGCCTCTGCCAGAAAACAAACCGGAAGAGCAAGTCGAGATAACCAAGCCAGAGATCGCTAAACCTGAGCCCCAAAAGCCTGAACGCGTCTATCAGGTGTCGTGTCCAGCACTGATGACCGGAGATGTGGAAGGCAAACTTCTTCCGCCCATTGAGGATGGTTCGCAATGCAGTGCGCGCTCGCCGCTTTCACTCACAGCAATTGGCAAAGTCGAGCCTTTGAAATTCACCAATGCCGTCACGACCAATTGCGCCATGGCGGTCACACTTGCGCAATGGTCAAGTGACGTCAAAGAAGCTGCCAAAACCGTTTATGGAAATGATATTAAGATCGCCGAAATAGGAACCGGGTCGGATTATCAGTGCCGCAACGTCAATGGTGCATCAGAAGGTCGCGTTTCAGAACATGCTTTCGCCAATGCGCTTGATATTATGTCGTTCAAATTTTCCGACGGCTCTAAAACTGAATTGGAAAGTGGCTGGAACGGATCGGAAAAAGAAAAGAAATTCTGGCGTGCTGTGCATGGTGCGAGTTGCAAGCTTTTCATGACAGTTATCGGCCCGGATGGTGATGCTGCACACCTCACAAATATGCATCTTGATCAGGGTTGCCACAGCAAATCCTGTCTTGCTCGAATCTGTCAGTGAGTTATTCTGTGCCTACAAAGATAAGACATAATTCGTCCCAACGACATTTCTAATAATATTGCCATTATCGATTTTGCTCATCGCATTTTGCGCAGAGCCTTTCAAAGGAACGATCCATGAAATCGACCAGAATCATACTTTTTGCAATTTTAACACTTGGCATCACAGGTGCTGCCTGTGCTGATACAGTGCCGAAGCGCTCAAAGGACTTCACCGGTAATTATCAAACACTGGTGAAAGACCAGCAGGCATCACCCCAAATTGCAGGCTGCATTGCGTCTGCATATGACTATGTGAAAAACAGTAAAAAGTATGATCGTCTCGGATTCACGAAAGACGATATCGCCAACGCTACGACAAATCAAAAATCATCGAAATTCAGTGCTAAAGACGGGCGGAAAGTATCAGCCGTTATTTCAGTGCCAGGTGAAGCGCGCAACAAAACTGGCGGCTGGGACGGTATTTCAGTTCGTTGCGGCATTACTTCCGGCAAACTGAAAGCAATCGAGATTGTCGCGACAAAGACCGCACAATAAAGCTGTTGCTGAGCGACTGAACTTTTATCAGTCGCTCTTCTTATCATCCACATGTTCCGGAAGACCTTTGTGCTTCGTCTCTGCAAAGTCTTCCAGTTCCTTTTCGGTCATGGATTCATACATTTCTTTAGAAGCGCCGACTAACTCGCTCTTTTTAATTTTACCGCGTTTGGCGGAAAGTGCTGCACCGGCTGCCTTTTGCTGAGCTTTCGATTTTGCTGACATTGTGTTTTCCTCTTTCTCGAAGAATAACGAATACGCCTGCATCAGGTTCCTTCATCTTCGATGGAGGCATCGAACATAAGCGCCAGTTTCCTCAAGGTAACCCGATCACCTTTCAGTGCGTTCTTAACAAGAGGCATGAAGCAGCTTAACTAAGTTTCAACTGCCAACAGATTGATGGAACGCCATGGAACTCGGTATTTACACATTCGGCGATATTGGGCCTGATCCAGAAACCAATCGTCCCCTTTCGCCACAGCAACGGCTAACAAATCTTATTGAAGAGATTGAACTTGCCGATCAGGTTGGTCTTGATGTGTTCGGAGTCGGTGAGCATCATCGCCCGGACTATGCAGTTTCTGCGCCACCAATCGTGCTGGCTGCGGCAGCCACACGCACAAACAATATCAAGCTAACGAGTGCCGTTACGGTTCTGTCTTCGGATGATCCTGTTCGGGTCTATCAGCAATTTTCGACGTTAGATCTTCTCTCCAATGGTCGTGCAGAAATCATGGCAGGACGCGGTTCGTTCATCGAGTCATTCCCGCTCTTCGGCTATGATCTCGATGACTATGATACGCTCTTTGCCGAGAAGCTCGATCTTCTTCTCAACATTCGTGAACATGAGCAGGTAAGCTGGACCGGAAAGACGCGTGCGCCGATTGACGGACGTGGTGTCTATCCCCGCGCTTTGCCAGATTCTTTGCCTATATGGCTTGCAGTTGGCGGAACGCCAGCATCGGTTGGACGTGCGGCACTTCTCGGTCTGCCATTAGCTATTGCCATCATCGGCGGGTATCCGGAGCGCTTTTCACAACTGACAGATTTCTATCGTGAAGCCGGCCTAAAAGCTGGACACGCGCCAGAAAAGCTCAAAGTTGGAATCAACTCACACGGATATATCGCTGAAAACTCTCAACAAGCGGGCGATGAGTTCTATAAGTCATATGCCTATGTGATGAGCAAACTTGGGCGCGAACGTGGATGGCCACCAACCACCCGCGAACAATTCGACGCTATGTGCCAGCCACGAGGATCTTTGCTTGTCGGAAGCCCGCAGCAGGTTATCGACAAAATCCTCAATCAACACAACTATTTTAAACATGATCGATTTTTGTTGCAGACGGCTTTGGGCAATCTATCTCACAAACACACAATGAAATCGATTGAGCTATTTGGCACGAAGGTTGCACCAGAAGTTCGCAAAGCACTGAACCAGAAAGCGTCCGCATAAGTAAAAAGGCCGACCAATCAAAATTGGTCGGCCTTTTTATTCGATCGCCTTCGATCTGATTGGATCAGATCAGCTCTCTCATTCTTTGCATTAACGTGCATCTTTGCCCGAAAACCGTTTCACACTTTTCGGGATGCACTCTAAACCAGTTCAACATCCACAACGCCGGGAATGGCTTTCATAGCGCTCGCAATCTGCGGACTGACTCGATAGCGGTGCGGCAGTTCGATCTCGACCTCACGCTGTCCGTCCTCTTTGATTACGATAAAGCTCACCTCACCGTCGCCGCGTGTATTAAAATGCGGAATAATCGATTTCAGCGATTGAGCGGAACGAAGGTATAGCCGAAGCGCCTTCTGCATCGCGCAGGCACGATCCTCCAGTGATTGCACGGTCTGAATACGCAAGCCAATGCCTTCTGGACGATTTTCAGCGGAGACCGTTATCACTACAGATTTACCGCTCTCCAACAGATCACGATATTGGGCAAGACCTTCGGAGAACAGCACCGCTTCAAACTGGCCACTGGCATCGGACAATTGGACAATGCCCATCTTGTTGCCAGTGCGCGTCTTACGTTCCTGTCGGGTTGTCACCGTTCCAGCAAGACGACCCGCATTCGCGCCGCGCTTCACTGCTGCCGAGAAATCGGCCCAGCTTTGCACGCGCATGCGATCAAGCACCTGCCGATATTCATCAAGCGGATGCGCAGAAAGATAGAAACCGACCGCCTGAAATTCGCGATGCAGTTTCTCTGATGGCAACCATGGAGCAGCTTGCGGCAGGATCAATTGCTCTTTCGGTGCGCCAGAAAGACCAAAAATATCGGACTGGCCGCTTGCCGCATTTTCCTGCGTGCGCTGCGCAAAGCCCATGATGCGATCCATGCCGGCGCTCATCGCAGCGCGATCACGACCGAAACAATCAAGCGCACCTGCATTAATCAGGCTGTCCAACACACGGCGGTTGACAATTTTGGGATCAATCCGTTCGCAGAAATCTTCCAGATTTTCAAACGGCTTTTCTGCCCGCACATCGACTATATGATCAACAGCCGCTTCACCCACACCCTTGATGGCTGCAAGCGAATAAAAGATTTTCTTCTCACCAACTTCAAACGGGCGGAAAGATGTCATGACGGAAGGCGTCACAACGTCAATTGCCAAACGATTTGCATCACGACGGAAATCATTGAGCTTATCGGCATTCGACATGTCATAAGTCATCGACGCAGCAAGGAATTCGACCGGGTAATGCGCCTTCATATAGGCTGTCTGATAAGACACGATCGCATAGGCGGCAGCGTGCGACTTGTTGAAGCCGTAATCGGCGAACTTTGCCAGCAGGTCGAAAATCATATTCGCCTGCGCTTTATCGACACCGCCCTTAATTGCACCATCAACAAAACGGACACGCTGTTTGTCCATTTCCTCGCGGATTTTCTTACCCATTGCGCGGCGCAGAAGATCAGCTTCACCGAGCGAATAGCCGGAAAGCACCTGTGCGATCTGCATCACCTGTTCCTGATAAACGATAACGCCCTGCGTTTCTTTGATCAGATCATCAATCTTTGGGTGAATAGAAGCAATCTCTTCCTCACCATTCTTGCGCGCATTGTAGGTCGGGATGTTCTCCATCGGACCCGGACGATAAAGCGCGACGAGCGCGATGATGTCTTCGATGCGATCCGGGCGCATGCCGAGCAGCGCCTTACGCATACCCGCACTTTCCACCTGAAACACGCCAACGGTTTCGCCGCGTGAAAGCATCTCATAGGTCAGTTCATCATCAAGCGGCAGACGCGACAGGTCTATATCGATGCCCTTGCGCGCAACGAGTTTCACGGCTGTTTCGAGAACTGTCAGAGTTTTCAGACCTAGAAAGTCGAACTTGACCAGCCCCGCCTGCTCAACCCATTTCATGTTAAACTGTGTGACCGGCATATCGGAACGCGGATCACGATACATTGGAACGAGTTCTGAGAGCGGACGGTCGCCGATGACTATACCGGCGGCGTGCGTGGAGGCGTGACGGTAAAGTCCCTCAAGCTTGAGCGCCATATCGAGCAGACGGCCGACAACTGGTTCCTTCTCACGCTCTTCATTGATTTTTGGCTCGGTCTCGATGGCCTGTGCCAGCGATACCGGGTTTGCCGGGTTTTGCGGCACCAGCTTACAAAGACGGTCTACCTGCCCATAAGGCATTTCAAGAACACGGCCCACATCGCGCAATACAGCGCGCGCCTGCAATGTACCAAAAGTAATAATCTGCGCGACCTGATCGCGACCATACTTTCCCTGCACATAGCGAATAACTTCTTCGCGACGATCCTGACAAAAATCGATATCGAAGTCGGGCATTGATACGCGGTCGGGATTGAGGAAGCGTTCGAATAGCAGGGAAAAGCGCAACGGATCAACGTCGGTGATCGTCAATGCATAAGCAACAAGCGAACCCGCACCGGAACCACGCCCCGGCCCTACCGGAATGCCCTGCTGCTTCGCCCATTTGATAAAGTCCGCAACGATCAGGAAGTAACCCGGGAACTTCATGCGGGTGATAATACCGATCTCATAATCGAGACGCTCCGCATATTGTTCTTCGGTATAGCCTTCAGCAAGACCGGCTGTTTCCAACCGCATCTTCAGGCCTTCGCGCGCCTGACGGGCAAGCTCATTGGCTTCTGCCTCTAGACCTTTTTCAGGATCGTCAGACTCACCCGTAAAGCGTGGCAGAATAGGGTTGCGGGTTTGCGTAAACCAGCTGCAACGCTCAGCAATTTCAATCGTATTTTCGAGTGCTTCCGGCAAATCCTCAAAAAGCACAGCCATTTCGGCACGGCTTCTCAAATAATGATCAGGCGTCAAACGCCGACGATCATCATTGGAAAGGATTTGGCCTTCGGCAATGGCCAGAAGCGCATCGTGAGCCTCAAAATCTTCAGCTTTGAGGAAGAAGGCTTCATTGGTCGCGACCAATGGCAGTTCCATTGCATAGGCCAGTTCGACCGTCTTTGCTTCAAGCCCACGGTCGTAGCCAGCCTGACGTTGCAACTCAACATATAGACGGTCGCCAAATGCATCTTTTAGGAAAGCCAGACGGCTTTCTGCGCGATCAGCACGATCAGCAGCAAATGCACGACCAATTGGGCCAAGCGGACCACCGGAAAGAACAATGACGTCCTCTGAAAGCTCAGACAGCCAGCTTGCATGGACATGCACAGGATCACCCGACGAAGTATCCATAAATGCGCGGCTAACGAGCCTGACGATATTTGCGTAGCCTTCCTCGGTCGAAGCGAGAAAAACCAGAGGTGCCAAATCAAGAACAAGCCTGCGATTCACGCTGCGACTGTTATCATTATGGTCGCCGAAAGCGACATCCAGCTGACAGCCGATAATCGGCTGCAAACCATCTTTTGAAGCCTTCTGAGCAAATTCCAGAGCGCCAAAGAGATTGTTGCTGTCCGTTATCGCGATGGCCGGTGCTTGATCGGCAATCGCCTGTTTGATGATCTTGCCGACAGGCAATGCGCCTTCCAGCAAGGAATAAGCAGAATGCACCCGCAGATGAACGAAACGAGGTGACGACTTACCCTCGCCCGCGCCAATGCTTGCTGTATCACTCATACTTTTCCCCGATCTTTGCAGGCCGATGCAATTGCAACACGATCATAGCGAAATCATGTTTTTAGCACCATCCAAGTGCAGCTCATGTTTTAAGACTTTTACATCTTAAGATTGGCACACGGTAACGGGCGACTCTTATCGCCCATCAGAGCAGTTTCGGGGAATACGGTAACGATGTCCAGAGTTTGCTTCGTTACTATCAATCAGGTTGACAGAAGAACCCGTTTCACGTTTTCAGATTGCACTCACCCAAATGGCGAAAGTAGCGACGAACAGGCTGACGGAGACGAAAGATAAAACGTCGTAGACGAGATCGGTCATGTGGATAACTCCTCTTTGTTCACGTATGTTTATTTTTTGTTCCATTTTTGTTCTAAAGTCAACACCGTTATTGAGGCCGACTGGTATTTAAGGTTTATGAAATATAAACAACAAACGCCGGCGGGATGACCACCGGCGTTGAATAAATAAGAGCAGACAAAGCTTTCAGCCGCATCAAAGTGCCGATTATAAGCGCCTCGTGATATGACGATTAGAGGTCTACGACCTTACCGTCTTTCAAGGTTACACGCCGGTCCATGCGACGAGCCAACTCATGATTATGCGTTGCAATCATCGCGGCCAATCCAGACTGACGAACCAGTGCTTCAAGTGCGCCGAAAACATACGACGATGTTGTCGGATCGAGATTGCCTGTCGGCTCATCGGCCAACAACACGAGCGGCGCATTGGCAACGGCGCGCGCAATAGCCACGCGCTGTTGCTCACCACCTGAAAGCTCTGACGGGCGGTGCGAAGCACGCTTGCCGATCTTCATGTAATCAAGCAATTGCTGTGCGCGAACAGTTGCGGCCTTCTGTGCCAGGCCACGGATCATCTGCGGCATCATCACGTTTTCCAAAGCGGAAAACTCCGGCAGAAGATGGTGGAACTGATAGACAAAGCCGACATCATTGCGACGAACTGCCGTGCGCTCATCCTCCGACAAAGATCCGCATGAACGGCCATCAAGAATGACATCGCCACTATCCGGGCGCTCAAGCAAACCGGCAGTATGAAGCAATGTTGACTTGCCTGCGCCCGATGGAGCGACGAGAGCTACCATCTCACCGCGACGCAGCGTGAAGTTCGCCTCTCTCAGAATAACGAGTTCGCGATCAGCTTCTTTATAGGCACGGCTGACATTTTCCAGACGCAGAATGACTTCAGCCGCCATTATTCATACCTCAGTGCTTCGACCGGATCGAGCTTGGCAGCGCGCCATGCTGGCAAAATGGTGGCGATGAAAGAAAGAACCAATGCCATTGCAATGACAGACAATGTTTCACCCACATCCATTTTCGCAGGCAGCGTGCTCAGGAAATAAAGTTCCGGATTGAACAGGGTTGTTCCCGAAAGCCAGGAGAAGAACTGGCGAATGCGCTCAACATTCAGGCACACCACGACACCGAGAACAACACCAGCGAGTGTTCCGGTCACGCCAATGGCGGCACCTGTCATTAGGAATATACGCATGACCGCACCGCGTGTCGCACCCATCGTTCTGAGGATCGCGATATCGCGACCTTTGTCCTTCACCAGCATGATGAGACCGGAAATGATATTGAGTGCTGCGACAAGCACGATCAGCGTCAGTATCATGAACATGACATTGCGCTCGACTTGCAAGGCAGAGAAGAACGTTTGATTACGCTGACGCCAATCGACCATAGAAATCTGGCGAGCTGCGACCTCCTCCACAGGCGCGCGCATGGCGTCGACCTTGTCGGGATTATCGACGAAAATTTCCAGCGATTGCACCTTGTCTTCCTGATTGAAGAAAAGCTGCGCCTCAGTCAGCGGCATCATAACAATAGATGCATCATATTCCGACATGCCGATCTCGAAGATCGCAACAATCGGATAGGCCTTTACGCGCGGATTAACACCAAAGGGCGTTACATCGCCATCAGGGGAAATAACGCGCAGCGTATCGCCGATGGAAAGGCCGAGATTTTCAGCCATACGCGTGCCAATGGCCACGCCACCGCTCTGATCAAACCCCTGCAGGGTGCCTTGCTTGATATTATCGGAAACCAGCTTGAGCTTGGCGAGATCTTCCTCACGAAGACCGCGCACCAATGCGCCCGTTCCAGCACCGATATTGCCCTGAACCAGAGCCTGACCTTCCACCACTGGAATAGCGAATTTAACGCCCGAAATACCATCGATGCGCGTGATCAGGCTTGCATAATCATCCAGCGGCCGATCAATCGGCTGCATAATGAGATGACCGTTGATCCCAAGAATTCTGTTCAGAAGCTCAGCGCGAAAACCGTTCATCACCGCCATAACGATGATGAGCGTAGCCACGCCAAGCATGATGCCGGTGAAGGAAAAACCAGCAATAACCGAAATAAACGTTTCGCGGCGGCGCGCACGCAGATAGCGCCATGCGATCATCCGCTCATAAGCTGAAAATGGGCCCGATGAAGGCGCTTTGCTGGGCGCCTTCTGCTTGCCGTCAGATTTTACTGCCGCCGCACTGCTCATATTTAAGCCGTCAACAGGTTGATTGCTGCTTCGATGGTAAGGTTCTGACGTTCACCAGTCTTGCGGTCTTTAACTTCAACTTCGCCAGCTGCAACGCCACGTGGGCCGACGATCACCTGATAAGGCAAACCAATCAGGTCCATGGTCGCAAACTTGGAACCAGCACGGTTGTCCGTGTCGTCCAGAAGTGGATCAAGGCCAGCATTCGTGAAAGCGGTGTAAAGCTGTTCGCTCACGCCATCACAAGCTTCATCGCCTGCCTTCATGTTGATAATGCCCACACCGAATGGCGCAATCGACTTTGGCCAGATGATGCCAGCTTCATCGTGGAAAGCTTCAATAGCGGCTGCGACCAGACGCGAAGGTCCAATGCCATAAGAGCCCATCGAAACGAAATGGTCTTTGCCATCCGGTCCCTGCACTTTCGCACCCATAGCTTCCGAATATTTGGTGCCAAAATGGAAGATGTGACCAACTTCGATGCCGCGCGCCGAAACCTGATCATCAGCTTTCACCGCAGACCATTCGCCTTCGTCGTGCATTTCGTCGGTTGCCGCATAAGGCGTCGTCCAGCGATTGACGATATCGGTAAGCTGCTCATCATTGCGGAAATCGGTGTCTGCGCCCGGAACAGCCAGATTGAGATAGGCCTTATCGCAATAGACCTGGCTTTCGCCGGTCTCAGCGAGAATGATAAATTCGTGCGAAAGATCGCCGCCGATTGGGCCGGTATCAGCGCGCATCGGGATCGCCTGCAAGCCAACGCGAGCGAAGGTACGCAGATAAGACACGAACATGCGATAATAAGCCATCTTCGCGCCCTCATAGTCGAGGTCGAACGAATAGGCATCTTTCATCAAGAATTCACGCGAACGCATCACGCCAAAACGTGGACGCACTTCGTCACGGAACTTCCACTGAATATGATAAAGATTGAGCGGCAGGTCTTTGTAAGAACGCACATAGGAACGGAAAATATCCGTGACCATTTCTTCATTGGTCGGTCCGAAGAGCATTTCGCGCTCCTGACGGTCCTGAATGCGCAGCATTTCCTTGCCGTATGCATCATAACGACCGCTTTCACGCCAAAGTTCGGCGGACTGGATCGTAGGCATCAGAATTTCATTGGCTCCAGCACGGTTCTGCTCTTCACGAATGATGTCACAGACCTTGTTGAGCACTTTCAGACCAAGCGGAAGCCATGAATAGATGCCTGCCGACTGCTGACGGATCATGCCCGCGCGCAGCATCAACCTGTGGGAGACAATTTCAGCCTCTTTTGGGTTTTCCTTCAGAATGGGCAAAAAATACTGCGACAGACGCATCGTGACCACCGATCAAGAGAGAGATTACCTGAGCAACAACCAAATGCATGGAGAATCAGGCAAAAATTAAGCAAATCTGTCGGTTTCATAACGGGTTATACCGCGGTTGAAAACCCGCCCCTTTACTGTTTGCTAACCAACATTTTTATGGCCCACAACAATCATCAACAGAGCCACGATAGATGTGCTGAAATAGCAATTTTTAGATTTGTATTAAAATTCAATGTTTTATGTAGCCAGCATATCATTCGCGTAAAAATTGCGAAGGAAATATGACGTATTGAAAGATTTTTGGTGACAAAAGCTGTGCAGTCCGCTATTTTTTTCATCAATAAGCCTGACAGCGGAAATAACCGTTGTTTAACGCGGTCAAAGTCTTGGGAGGATGGATCCAGGCGCGATATATCGCTGCCGCCGGTAAAATGGAAACGGGTCGAACGCGTATTCGACTAGCAAGGCGAAAGCCTTGCTTTTTTTTTGGCTTTACCAATATCAAGCGACAATTTCCAAACAGTTTATTGATATTATTATATTTTTTGATTGCGCCTATTTTTTGTAATGATCGTGCCAGCATTGCATTAAAGACGTAAAGCAGCATTCCGAATTTCACACCGAAATCCGATATATCGCATCTCTAATTTTACATAGATTCAAATAGTTATACTGAATTGATCAGTTTTAGATTCACACGAGATCAAGGGTTTTTCTAACAAAGTGATCCCGATCAATCTCGCGCCTAAAAATTAGGCACGAGATTAACACTCTCTAAAATGCAGGAGGATGTTTCTGCTTTTATTTCAGATCGGGAAAGAAATGCGGAATATCATCGAGGCCAAAACCCTGCACCTGCGTCATATAATAATAAAGGCCGAAAATGGCAGACGCTACGACAGTTGTGCGAAGAAAGGCGCGTCCAATGCGTGGTTTTGCTGGCGCACTGGCAACGGTGCCCAATGTCACGTCATTTTCCTCTGCTTGTGTACGTAGTCCCACGGGCAACAGCGCAAACAAAGTAACCCACCAGAATATAAAATACATCGCGATGCCGGAAACGATGGTCATCTCACGCCTCCTCCAGCTCGA
Organism: Brucella sp. 21LCYQ03; assembly: GCF_023554105.1. Taxonomy (GTDB): domain Bacteria; phylum Pseudomonadota; class Alphaproteobacteria; order Rhizobiales; family Rhizobiaceae; genus Brucella. The sequence goes on along the minus strand of NZ_JAMJWE010000003.1, from coordinate 151,208 downwards.
TCAATGTTCCATTAAAATCCTTGGGATGCAGGAAAAGAACCGGTTTTCCATGAGCGCCGATCTTCGGTTCGCCATTACCAAGAACACGCGCGCCTTCCGCCTTCAGGTGATCACGCGCAGCAATGATATCTGAGACCTCGTAGCAAAGATGATGCATCCCGCCCGAAGGGTTCTTTTCAAGGAAGCTTGCAATGGGCGATCCCTCGCCCAATGGTTCCAGCAGTTCTATCTTGGTGTTGCCAACATCGATGAAAACCACCGTAACGCCATGTTCCGGCAGAGCCTCGGGTGCGGTTACTTTTGCACCCAGTTGGCCGCTGTAAAGCGCAGAAGCGGCCCGAATATCAGGAACCGCAATTGCCACGTGGTTCAGGCGTTCAAGCATCTATTTCCTCCTCCAGAAAACAGATTTACTTTATCCGGTTGATGAACACCGTCACTACCGGCTTTTTGCCCCATGCTTCATTTGTCGCAGCGCGAACAGCGCGACGAACCGATTCACGGACCACTTCAAGGTCTTTACGGCGGGCGCGCGGAATGCTGTCGATGGCTTCAATAGCGGCATCGAGCAGAATGTCTTCCATCAAGTCGCCCTGCCCGTCTTCTTCCGGCAAGCCGAAAGCAACAAGATCAGGCTCGTCCATGATCTTGAAATCGCGATCCAGCAGCACGGAAACAGCAACATGGCCGACATAGGCAAGCTTGCGGCGCTCCACCATACCGATTTCGTCTTCATCGCCGATCAGCTTGCCGTCTTTGTAAATGCGACCAATCGGAGCTTCATCGATGATTTCAGCCTTGCCAGGAGCAAGACGCAGCATATCACCATCGCGAACCTGTGCGATCTCTTCAATGCCTTCCATAGCGCCAAGCGAACCCTGCGCCACAAGATGCGCTGCTTCGCCATGAACAGGCACGAGAATGCGCGGACGCACCCATGAATACATGCGCTTCAACTCACTGCGACGCGGATGGCCGGAAACATGCACAAGCGCATCATCATCGCTGATCAGCTTGATGCCCTGATCGATCAACTTGTTCTTGATGTCGAGAATGGCCTTCTCGTTGCCCGGGATTGGACGCGATGAGAAAATGACCGTGTCACCCGCGGACAAGGCAATGCTGCGCATTTCGTCTCGCGCCAATTTTGCGAGCGCTGCACGTGGTTCGCCTTGACTACCGGTGAGGATCATCACGACATTTTCACGCGGAATATAGCCGTAATCATCTTCGCTCAGGAATTCTGGCAGGCCTTCCATATAGCCAAGCTCAGCTGCAACAGCGATTGTGCGCTTCATCGAGCGACCAACCACCAGCACCTGCCGGCCGGCATCGCGTGCGGCTTCGGTGATCGAGCGAATACGACCAACATTGGACGAGAAGGTTGTGATCGCCACGCGACCGCGTGCATTTTCGATCAACTCGCGCAGGCTCTCACCCACTTCACGCTCGGAAGGCGATTCACCTTCGCGCATCGCATTGGTGGAGTCGCAGACGAGAGCCAGAACGCCCTGATCGCCAATTGCACGGAACCGCGCTTCGTCAATCAGCGGACCCATTGATGGATCGGGGTCCATCTTCCAATCGCCTGTATGAACAACTGTGCCAAGCGGCGTGGTAATCGCCAGCGAAACTGGTTCAGGGATTGAGTGTGTAACGGCAATCGCCTCAAGCTTGAAAGGGCCAACTTCGAAAGTTTCGCCCGCCTTGAAAACCGTGATCGGAATTTCAGGGGCGCGAATTTCTGAATGGCGCTTGGCTTCAAGCAAACCAGCAGTGAATGGCGTCGCATAGACCGGCGCTTTAAGGCGTGGCCAGAGATCAAGCAGCGCGCCGTAATGGTCTTCATGCGCATGCGTAATGATAATGCCGCGCAGATTGTGCTTTTCAGCTTCCAGAAAGCGGATATCCGGCAGAATAAGATCAGCGCCGGGATGTTCAGGACCAGCAAAGCTCACGCCCATATCAACCACGATCCATTCGCGATTGTTTTCCGGACCATAGCCATACATGGCGAGGTTCATGCCGATTTCGCCGACACCACCCAATGGCAGGAAGACAAATTGCGTCTGTGTTGAGCGGGGCATAATGCCTCCCTGTTATTTAAAGCGCATCTTAATCTGAAGCAATCAGATCGGCGCTCCAAAAGGTTTTTCAACACGCATCTTATCCGAAAACCGTTTCACACGTTTCGGGATGCGCTCCAATTAGAATTTATTATGCCCCTGTTGGACCCACTATCGATAGTTTGCAAGCCCGTAACAGCAGATTGAAAGGCCGATTGTTCACATATATTCGATCAGGAACCAGCTTTGATCGATGCGGCGGTTCCAAAATAGACATCGCCAGCAGTGACTGGAACGCGTGTTCCATCGTCTTCGCGGATGACGAGACGGCAATCCGAATCGATAGTTTCAAACACGCCTTCAACAATGCGGCCATTCAACTGCATGGCTACAGGCTGGCCCAAACCATGGGCGCGCTTTAACCAAAACTCGCGGATTGTGTTAAGGCCTCGCCCCTGATCCCAGATACGGTGATAGTGACACCAGGCATCGGACAGCGCCAGAAACAGCGTGGCTGCATCCGTGTTTCCGCCCAATCCATTGATGGACGTTGCCGCATAGGGCAGACCTTCAGGCGCTGCGACAACATTCGTGCCCATTCCGACCGCTATTCCAAAGCGTCCATCTGGCAGCAGTGTGGATTCGAGAAGAATGCCAGAAAGCTTAGCACCATCGACCAGAACATCGTTCGGCCATTTGAGTGCAACATTTACTTTTGAGGCAACGGCTGGCGGCAAAACCGCATCAACGGCGTCAGCCAGTGCTAAACCTGCGACAAAACCTAAAGTGGCGGCAATTTTGGGATCGAATCGATCAACCAGCAGCAGGGTTGCTGCGAGATTGCCCTCAGGCGCAGTCCATGTACGGCCACGGCGCCCTCGTCCGCTCTCCTGTTTCGGAGAAGCGAACCAGAGGCGCCCTGCATCACCGGCATTAGCCTGCGCAAGCGCCTCTGCATTGGTAGAACCGACGACTGGAAAAAACTCCAGTCGGTATCCGTCTGCTAAAGCCGCAGGTGCCAGCGTGAAACCCATGCCATCACCTGCGGCCTTATTCATTGTCATGCTCAGAAGAATGTCTTGGCTGCAGTTTCAGCCAAACCACCAAGCCAGCCGCCGATCAATCCATAGAACAGAACGAAGGCACCCGAAACGAGCAATACGAGACGCAGTTCAATTGCTGCTGGAACGAATGTCGTTACCGGCTCATCGAACCACATGATCTTGATCATGCGCAGGTAATAGAACGCGCCCACAACCGATGCCACAATACCGATGATTGCCAGCGGATAAAGACCCACTTCAACGGCTGCAACGAAGGTATACCACTTACCGAAGAAGCCAGCGAGCGGCGGAATACCAGCAAGCGAGAACAGCATGATCGTCATGATGACAGCCATAACCGGATTGCTGCGCGACAGGCCTGCGAGATCGTCAATCTTCTCGACATTGTCTTCCTTGGTCCGCATGGACAGGATGAAAGCAAAGCTACCGAGCGTCATGACAAGATAGATCGCCATGTACAGAGCAACGCCCTTAACACCGACAACAGTACCCGCAGCCAGACCAACAAGGGCATAGCCCATGTGGCTGATCGACGAGTATGCCATCAGGCGCTTGATGTTACGCTGACCAATAGCGGCAAAAGCACCCAGCACCATCGAAGCGATTGCAACGAAAGTGATGATCTGCTGCCAGTCTTGCGTGACAGGAGCAAATGCGCCTTCAACAACACGAACGATCAGGGCCATCGCAGCCATTTTAGGAGCGGCAGCAAAGAACGCGGTTACCGGCGTTGGCGAACCTTCATAAACGTCTGGCGTCCACATATGGAATGGGACGGCGGAAATCTTGAAGCAGAGACCGGCCAGAATGAACACCACACCGAAAACCAGACCAAGCTGACGCTCGCCACCGGAAACGGCAGTTGCGATTTCCGCAAAACCGATATGACCAGTGTAGCCATAAACAAGGCTGATACCATAGAGCAGCATACCCGACGACAACGCGCCGAGAACGAAGTACTTAAGGCCAGCTTCCGTCGAACGAACGCTGTCACGATTGAAGGCTGCAAGCACGTAAAGCGCCAGCGACTGCAATTCGAGGCCCATATAGAGTGTCAGCATGTTGGATGCCGACACCATGATGAGCATGCCGAGTGTCGACAACACGATCAGCACAGGGAATTCGAACTTGTCGAACTTCTCTTCACGCGCAAAGCCCACCGACATGATCAGCGCCACGATGGAGCCGATCAGTGTCAGCACCTTCATGAAGCGTGCGAAAGCATCGTTGACAAAGGCACCGCCGAAAGCGCTGCCATTGTGCGGGAAGATAACGATCAGTGCGAGTGCTGCAATAAGAACAGCAACAGCAAGGCCATTGACGAGGGTTGAGGCGCGCTCTCCGGAGAACACGCCGATCATGAGCAATGCCAGTCCGCTCAGCGCGAGGAGAACCTCGGGAGCTGCGAGAGACAGGGAAGCAATCAGGTCGGTTTGCATCAAGCCTACGCCTTTACTTACTGCGCCAGCGTAGCGCTAGCGGCATTTGCCAGCGCTGCGTCATAATTGGTAACCAGTGCATGCACGGCGCTCGCGGTCGCATCGAAGACCGGAACCGGATACACACCGAAGAAGATGGTGAGAGCCACAAGCGGATACAGGATCACTTTCTCACGCGGGGTGAGATCAAGAATGCTCTTGAGGCTTTCCTTGGTAAGCGCACCAAACACCACGTTGCGATAGAGCCAGAGCGCATAAGCTGCCGACAGGATCACCCCCGATGTTGCGAACAGCGCTACCCACGTATTGACGCGGAAGACACCGAACAGCGTGAGGAATTCACCGATAAAGCCAGACGTACCCGGAAGACCGACATTCGCCATCGTCAGGATGAGGAAAGCAACTGCGTATTTCGGCATCCGGTTTACAAGACCGCCAAAGGCCGAAATTTCACGGGTATGCATACGATCATAGATCACGCCGACGCAAAGGAAGAGTGCGCCCGAAACAATACCATGCGAGAGCATCTGGAAGATTGCACCCTGCACGCCCTGTTCGTTGGCAGCAAAAATACCCATGGTCACATAGCCCATATGCGCAACCGACGAGTAAGCAATCAACTTCTTGATGTCTTCCTGAACCAACGCAACGAGCGAGGTATAGACGATAGCAATTGCTGAGAGTGCAAAGACGAACGGAGCGAAATCGGCAGAAGCCAGCGGGAACATTGGCAGCGAGAAACGCAAGAAACCATAGCCACCGAGCTTCAGAAGGATACCGGCCAGAATGACCGAGCCCGCTGTCGGCGCTTCAACGTGCGCATCCGGCAACCATGTATGAACTGGCCACATTGGCATCTTCACGGCAAAGGACGCGAAGAAGGCCAGCCATAGCCACGTTTGCATGCCTGCCGGGAAGTCGTATTTCAGCAGTTCGACGATGTTAAGCGTACCGGCCTGCCAGTACATTGCCATGATCGCGATCAGCATCAGCACGGAGCCGAGCAGCGTATAAAGGAAGAACTTGAAGCTCGCATAAACGCGGCGCTTGCCACCCCATACGCCGATGATGATGAACATCGGAATAAGGCTTGCTTCAAAGAACACGTAGAACAGGAACAGATCCAGCGCGCAGAACACGCCGATCATGAGCGTTTCCAGAATAAGGAACGCGATCATGTATTCCTTGACGCGCTTCTCGATAGCCAGCCAGCTTGCCAGTATGCAGAACGGCATCAGGAAAGCAGACAGAACGACAAACAGCATCGAAATGCCGTCAACGCCCATGTGGTAGGAAATGCCACCACCGAGCCAGTCGACTTGTTCGACCATCTGGAAGCCCGGATTTGAATTATCAAATCCGGCCCAGATAACCAGTGACAGAATGAAAACGAAAACCGTGGTCAGCAACGCAACATTTTTGATGTTGCGACGCGAGGCTTCGCTGTCATCCTTGATGAGAAGGATCAACAAGGCGCCGACGAGCGGCAGAAATGTGACCGTAGAAAGAATTGGCCAATCGGTCATCAGAAAGAGCTCCCGAGCATCATCCAGGTGACGAGCGCGGCGACGCCGATAAGCATCGCGAATGCGTAATGATAAAGGTAACCCGACTGCATCTTCACAACGCGATCTGTAACATCGAGAACGCGTGCAGCGACACCATTAGGACCGTAACCGTCGATAATCTTGCCGTCGCCAACCTTCCAGAAGAAGCGGCCGAGCCAACGTGCAGGACGAACGAAGATCAAGTCGTAAAGTTCGTCGAAGTACCACTTGTTGAGAAGGAACTGGTACAGACCACGATGACGCTCTGCGAGTGCCTTCGGGATATGTGGTGCACGGATGTAGAAGATCCATGCCGTTACCAGACCGATCAGCATAGCGATGAACGGCGACAACTTAACCCACAGCGGAACATGGTGATAATGTTCCAGGATTTCGTTGCTTGGCAACGTGAAGAGCGCGCCCTTCCAGAATTCAGCATATTCGTGACCGAAAAAGTATTCCTTGAACACGACACCTGCAAACAGTGCGCCGACAGCAAGGATCAGCAACGGTACGAGCATGACTGGCGGTGATTCATGAACGTGATGCATGACTTCAGCGGAAGCGCGTGGCTTGCCATAGAATGTCATGAAAATCAGGCGCCATGAGTAGAAGCTCGTGAACAGAGCCGCAACAACCAGAAGTGTGAAGGCATAACCCGAAGCAAGGCTGTGCGATGCGAAAACCGACTCGATGATGGCATCTTTCGAGAAGAAGCCAGCAGTACCGATGATCGTGCCCGGAACGCCGAGACCTGTAATTGCAACGGTACCGATCATCATCATCCAGTAGGTGATCGGGATCAGCTTACGCAGGCCACCCATACGACGCATATCCTGTTCGTCAGAAACGGCATGGATAACCGAACCTGCGCAGAGGAACAAAAGTGCCTTGAAGAAAGCGTGCGTGAAGAGGTGGAATACAGCAGCACCGTAAGCGCCAACACCCAAAGCCGCAAACATGTATCCAAGCTGCGAACAGGTCGAGTAAGCGATAACGCGCTTAATGTCGTTCTGCACAAGCGCAACGGTTGCAGCGAAGAATGCTGTCGTTGCACCGATGATCGTCACGATAAGAAGTGCGGTGTGTGAGAGTTCAAAAATTGGCGACATGCGCGCAACCAAGAACACACCCGCGGTCACCATCGTTGCCGCGTGAATAAGTGCGGAAACAGGTGTTGGGCCTTCCATAGCGTCAGGCAACCATGTGTGCAGCAGGAACTGAGCCGACTTACCCATCGCGCCCATGAACAAGAGCAGGCAGACAACTGTTAGAGCAGTTTCTTTGTGCAGTTCATAGCCAAGGAAGTTGAGAACGACTGTGCCTGTATCGGCAGCGCCTTCTGCTGGCAGATAGTTTGCTGCAGCTGCAAAAAGCGTGTTGTAATCAACCGTCTGGAACAGCGCGAACAGACCAAAGATACCGAGTAGGAAGCCAAAGTCACCAACGCGGTTGACAACAAAAGCCTTCATTGCAGCGGCATTTGCCGATGGTTTCTGGAACCAGAAGCCGATCAGAAGGTAAGAAGCAAGACCTACGCCTTCCCAGCCGAAGAACATCTGGATCAGGTTGTCAGACGTAACCAGCATAAGCATAGCAAAGGTGAAGAGCGAAAGATAAGCGAAGAAGCGCGGACGATGCGGATCGTGATGCATGTATCCAATCGAATAGATATGCACCAAAGCCGACACTGAGTTGACCACGACAAGCATAACACCAGTCAGTGTATCAACGCGCAAAGCCCAATCAAACGACAGCGAACCAGATGTAACCCAGTGAAGCACAGGGATACGAACCGTTTCGGCATCGTGGCCGAGCGGGATTTTGAAGAACACGACCCATGACAGGATCGCAACGATCACCATCAGGCCGGAAGTCACATATTCACTCGCCTTGGCACCAATCTTATTGCCGAAAAGTCCGGCAATAAGAAAGCCAATAAGCGGAAGGAAGACGATCGCGTTATAGAGCATTTGCCCGTCAACCTTTCATAACATTGACGTCTTCCACCGCGATAGAACCGCGATTACGGAAGAAAACAACGAGGATTGCGAGACCGATAGCTGCTTCAGCAGCCGCAACAGTCAGAACGAACAGCGCGAAAACCTGCCCGACCATATCGCCAAGCACAGAAGAAAACGCCACAAAATTGAGATTGACCGATAGAAGGATCAATTCGACAGACATCAGGATAACGATGACGTTCTTACGGTTTAAGAAGATACCGAAAACGCCAAGAGTGAACAGGATGGCTGATACGGTCAGATAATGAGAAATACCGATTTCCATATTCTTTTCCTCAGATGCCCTTGCCTGTTTCGACCTGCTTGATCTCGATCGCCGTTTCAGGCGTACGAGCAACCTGATCCGAAATCGACTGGCGCTTAACATTCGGCTTGTGCCGCAGCGTCAGAACAATTGCACCGATCATAGCGACCAGAAGGACCAATCCAGCAATCTGGAAGTGGAAGACAAAGTCAGTGTAAAGAATGTCGCCAAGGGCAGCAGTGTTGGTGCGTTCAGCAACGTCAGGGATTGGAACCGCGCCCTGCCCCAGCTTTGGCGTGAACATCGAACCCGCGAAAACAACAATCAGCTCGCCCAGCAGGATCAGACCAACCAGAGCACCGACCGGCGCATATTGCAGCGCACCGCGCTTCAATTCGGAGAAGTCAACATCCAGCATCATGACGACGAAGAGGAAGAGAACCGCCACAGCACCGACATAAACGACGAGCAGGATCATGGCGAGGAACTCGGCCCCCGTCAGCAGGAACAGCGCCGCTGCATTGAAGAAAGCGAGGATGAGAAACAGTACCGAATGCACGGGGTTGCGTGCCGCAATTACCATGAACGCACTGGCGATCATGATAAAGGCGAACAGATAGAAGAACGCTGCCGCAATACCTGTCAGCATGGGGATCCCCCAACACCTTTCCGTGGACAAAGCCTGATTGCTTCATCCGCTTTAGTCTTTGTTTGCCGCGAATAATCGCGAAACTTAAATTCCAGCAACAAGACGGGCCGCCCCTTCTTGTTGCCGCTTTTCAAACCGGATGCTGAAACCGCGTTTCAGCAAAACCAATTAGCGATATGGCGCATCCATTGCGATGTTGCGCGCAATTTCGCGTTCCCAGCGATCACCATTGGCAAGGAGCTTGTCCTTGTCATAGTAAAGCTCTTCGCGGGTTTCGGTCGCAAACTCGAAGTTCGGACCTTCAACGATTGCATCCACCGGACAAGCTTCCTGACAGAAACCGCAATAGATGCACTTCACCATATCAATATCGTAACGAACCGTGCGGCGAGTACCGTCATTGCGGCGTGGACCCGCTTCAATGGTGATAGCCTGCGCCGGGCAGATCGCTTCGCAAAGCTTACAAGCGATGCAGCGTTCTTCGCCATTTGGGTAACGGCGCAGCGCATGCTCGCCACGAAAACGAGGCGAAATCGGACCCTTTTCATGCGGGTAGTTCAGCGTCGCTTTGGGCGCAAAGAACTGGCGCATGGAGAGGAAGAAAGCCGCAACGAATTCCTTGAGAAGGAGGGATTTCGCGGCCTGTGCGAATGAAGCCATTTATCTTTCTCCTTACACCAGATCGAAGACTTTGATGACGGTTGCGGTCAGAACAACCATACCGAGCGAAATTGGCAGGAACACTTTCCAACCCAGACGCATCAGCTGGTCATAACGGTAACGCGGTACAAAAGCCTTCACCATCGCGAACAGGAAGAAGCAGAAGCAGAGCTTGAGCATGAACCAGATGATGCCCGGAACCCAATTGAAGAACCATACGTCAACTGGAGGCAACCAGCCGCCAAGGAAAAGTGTGGTCATCAGGGCGCACATCAGCGTGATCGCCACATACTCGCCGAGGAAGAACAGAAGGAACGGCGTGGACGAATATTCGATCATATGACCGGCCACGAGTTCGGATTCTGCTTCGACAAGATCGAATGGCGGACGGTTCGTTTCAGCAAGCGCCGAAATGAAGAAGATCACGAACATCGGGAACAGAACCAGCCAGTTCCAGTCGAGGAACGAAGCAGGCAGACCAAGCGATGTGCCAAGACCTGTATTCTGCGAAAGAACGATGTCTGTCATGTTGAGCGAGCCAACCGTGAGCAGAACCGTAACGATCACGAAGCCAATCGACACTTCATAAGAGACCATCTGCGCTGCCGAACGAAGTGCACCCAGGAATGGATACTTCGAGTTGGAAGCCCAGCCGCCCATGATCACGCCATAAACTTCAAGCGAAGAAATGGCGAAGATATAGAGAATGCCGACATTGATGTTTGCAATCGCCCAGCCTTCATTGACCGGGATGACTGCCCATGTTGCCATCGCCAGAACCGCCGAAATGAAAGGTGCGAGAAGAAACACACCCTTATTCGCGCCCGAAGGAATGATCGGCTCTTTAACGACGAACTTCAGAAGATCGGCGAAAGCCTGAAACAGACCCCAAGGACCAACGACGTTTGGTCCACGGCGAAGCTGCACGGCCGCCCAGATCTTACGATCCGCATAAAGCAGGTAAGCCACGACGATCAGCAATACGACAAGCAGAACGACCGACTTCAGCGCTATAATCAGCGCAGGCAAGACGTAAGCTGCAAAAATTCCGTCCATTATTCCGTCTCTCTCTCGCTTACTCAGCTGCCTGTTGGAAGCTGCCGGCCGCAAGCGCCGAGCACTCGGCCATGACAGCGGAAGCACGCGCGATTGGGTTCGTCAGATAGAAATCCTTGACCGGCGAAACGAACGCAGCGCCGCCAGAAAGGGTAGATGCTTTTGCTGCAAGCGCTGACAGATCGTCTGCGTTTGCAGGAGCAATCGTGTCAATCGCCATCATATGCGGGAAGTCTGCATAGAGCTTGGCGCGAAGCTGTGCGAGGCTGTCGAATGGCAGACGCTTGCCGAGCGTGTCAGAAAGAGCGCGCAGAATTGCCCAATCTTCCTTCGCTTCGCCCGGAGCAAAGCCAGCACGGTTGCCGAGCTGTACGCGACCTTCAGTGTTGAGCCATGTACCCGATTTTTCGGTATAGGCTGCACCTGGCAGGATAACGTCAGCGGCATGTGCACCGGCATCGCCATGTGTACCGATATAAACAACGAAGCTTGATGCTTTCTTGGTCATGTCGAGTTCGTCTGCACCAAGCAGGAACACAACATCAAGATTGCCGAGCATGTCGTTTGCAGCCTTGCCGCCCTCACCCGGAACAACGCCGAGATCAAGAGCACCAACGCGGGAAGCGGCTGTGTGCAGAACCGAGAAACCGTTCCACTCAGCGCTGATCGCGCCAACATCCTGTGCAAGCTTTGCAGCTTGAGCGAGAACCGCTGCACCGTTTTCACCGGTCAATGCGCCCTGACCAACGATGATCAGTGGGCGTTCGGCCTTAGCCAATACATCGCGGAATGCATTCTTGCCAGCAGCAACAGCGGCCAGTGTATCTGCGCCAGCGCCCAGATATTCGTAGTCATAACGCAGTTCAGCCTTTTCACCGATCAAAGCAATCGGGAAATGACCGATACGCTGGCGCTTACGAATGCGCGCATTCAGAACAGCAGCTTCAACACGTGGGTTGGAGCCGATAATCAGAAGAGCGTCAGCATTTTCAATGCCTTCGATCGTTGAGTTAAAGAGATAGCTTGAACGGCCAAGAGCTGGATCAAGAGCTGCGCCATCCTGACGGCTATCGATATTCTTCGAGCCTAGCGATGCGATCAGGTTCTTGAGTGCATAGAGTTCTTCAACCGAAGCCAGATCACCAGCAACTGCGCCGATTTTGTCAGCGGAAGTCGAAGAAACCTTTGCAGCGATTGTTGCAAAAGCTTCTGGCCACGTGACAGCAACCAGACGGCCACCCTTGCGAACATATGGGCGATCAAGGCGCTGCGTGCGCAGACCATCCCAGATGAAGCGGGTCTTGTCGGAAATCCACTCTTCGTTCACCTGCTCATTGACGCGCGGCATGATACGCATGACTTCGCGGCCACGTGTATCAACGCGGATGTTAGAACCAACAGCGTCCATCACGTCGATGGTTTCTGTCTTGTTCAACTCCCACGGACGCGCCTGGAATTCATATGGACGCGAGGTCAGTGCACCAACCGGGCAAAGGTCAATGACATTGCCCTGAAGCTCCGAGGTCATTGCGCGTTCAAGATACGTGGTGATTTCAGCATCTTCACCGCGGCCAATGAGGCCCAGTTCAGAAATACCAGCCACTTCGGTCGTGAAACGAACGCAGCGTGTGCAGTGAATGCAGCGCGTCATCACGGTCTTGACGAGTGGGCCAATATACTTGTTCTCAACCGCACGCTTGTTTTCGCGATAGCGCGAGCCATCGGTACCAAACGCCATTGCCTGATCCTGCAAATCGCATTCACCAGCCTGATCGCAAATCGGGCAATCAAGTGGATGGTTGATAAGCAGGAATTCCATCACGCCTTCGCGGGCCTTCTTGACCATAGGCGTGTTGGTGAAAATTTCAGGTGCTTCGCCATTCGGGCCTGGACGCAGATCGCGAACGCCCATAGCGCAGGATGCGGCCGGCTTTGGCGGTCCGCCCTTCACTTCAACAAGGCACATGCGGCAGTTTCCAGCGATGGAAAGCCGTTCGTGGAAACAAAAACGCGGGACTTCAGCCCCCGCGGCTTCGGCAGCCTGAAGGAGCGTATAGTGATCGGGTACTTCGATCTCTGTGCCGTCAACCTTAATATTTGCCATCGCTTATCCAAACCTGCGGCTCTTGCCGCATCTTCCAGATGTCAAACTCACTTGCAGCCCATGGGAGGTGGGCAGCACTCACACAACTAAGCCCTATTCCGCTGCTTCCAGACGGATATTGCGGCTCTGAACGGCGTTGCGTGTATAATCATCAATGCGCTTTTCAATTTCCGGACGGAAATTGCGGATCAAGCCCTGAATAGGCCAAGCAGCAGCATCACCAAGCGCACAGATCGTATGACCTTCAATCTGCTTGGTAACGTCGAGAAGCATGTCGATTTCGCGCTTCTGCGCGTTACCCTTGACCATGCGTTCCATGACGCGCCACATCCAGCCGGTGCCTTCGCGGCAAGGCGTGCACTGGCCGCAGCTTTCATGCTTGAAGAAAGCTGACAAACGGGCAATTGCCTTGATGACGTCGGTGGACTTGTCCATGACGATCACGCCGCCGGTGCCGAACGAAGATTTCTTTTCGCGCATGCCGTCAAAGTCCATGATGGCGTCCATCATGTCTTCGCCCTTGATAATCGGGCAGGAAGCGCCGCCGGGAATGACACCAAGCAGATTGTCCCAGCCACCACGGATACCGCCAGCGTGCTTTTCGATCAGCTCGCGGAAGGTGATGCCGAGGCTTTCTTCAACGGTGCAAGGCGTATTCACATGACCGGAAATCTGGAACAGCTTGGTGCCGACATTGTTCGGACGACCAATCGACGAGAACCATGCACCACCGCGACGTAAGATTGTCGGAGCAACAGCAATCGATTCAACGTTGTTGACAGTCGTTGGGCAGCCATAAAGACCCATGTTTGCAGGGAAAGGAGGCTTCAGACGTGGCTGACCCTTCTTACCTTCAAGGCTTTCCAGCAGAGCGGTTTCTTCGCCGCAAATATAAGCGCCAGCGCCGTGATGAAGGAAAATATCCATATCCCAGCCGCACTTATTATTCTTGCCCAGAAGGCCAGCGTCATAGCACTCATCAATCGCTGCCTGAAGCGCTTCACGCTCACGCATGAATTCGCCGCGCAGATAGATGTAAGCGGTGTGCGCACTCATTGCACAACCGGCGATAACGCAGCCTTCGATCAGCGTATGCGGATCGTGGCGCAGAATTTCGCGGTCCTTACAGGTGCCTGGCTCGGATTCATCGGCATTCACGACGAGGTAATGCGGGCGATCCGTCACTTCCTTCGGCATGAACGACCATTTCAGGCCAGTCGGGAAGCCTGCACCACCACGTCCACGAAGGTTTGACGCCTTCATTTCGTTGATGATCCAGTCGCGGCCCTTTTCGATGAAGCCCTTGGTGTTATCCCAATGGCCACGTGACATGGCGCCTTTCAGCGACTGGTCTTTAAAGCCATAGATATTGGTGAAGATGCGATCTTTATCAGCCAGCATGTCTCACCTGCTTCCGTCTTTGGTTGCGGCTTCTGCTTCAGCCTTTGCCTTTGCTTCGGCTTCTGCCTTGGCTTTTGCAACGGCGGCATCAGATGCCTTACGGGTTTCCAGACCAACCTGTTTATAGTCGAGGTCTTCGGTCAGAGCCGTCAGTCCGCCCATAGGTTCAGACGTGATACGACCGTCCTGTGGACCCGGCTTAACTGTGTCGCCCTTGCCTGCTTCAAACGTATCGATGATTTCAGCAAGACGTTCTGGCGTCAGGTCTTCATAAGCATCCTTGAAGATCATGACCATCGGCGCATTGACGCAAGCGCCCTGACATTCAACTTCTTCCCACGACAGCGTGCCTTCGGCATTAAGCTCGAAAGGATCGTGGTGGATTTTATGACGGCAAACATCCATCAGCGCTTCCGAACCACGCAACATGCATGGCGTGGTGCCGCAAACCTGAATGTGCGCGCGTGTACCAACTGGCTTCAGCTGGAACTGCGTATAGAAGGTTGCAACTTCCAGAACGCGGATCAGCGGCATGTCGAGCATGGTTGCTACATGTTCGATAGCGGCTTTTGTGACCCAGCCATCCTGCTCCTGCGCACGCATGAGCAATGGAATAACAGCCGACTGCTGACGGCCTTCCGGATATTTTGCGATCGTCTTGTGCGCCCAAGCCTGGTTATCCGCGTTGAAAGCGAAACCAGCCGGCTGGACGGCATCATCTGCGAGACGGCGAACGGACATCAGCGGTCAACCTCACCAAACACGATATCGAGCGAGCCAAGGATTGCCGACACGTCAGCCAGCATGTGGCCGCGGCACAGGAAATCCATAGCCTGAAGATGGGCAAAGCCCGGCGCGCGCAGCTTGCAGCGGTAAGGCTTGTTTGAGCCATCCGATACGAGGAAGACACCAAATTCACCCTTTGGCGCTTCGACTGCTGCGTAAACTTCACCGGCAGGCACATGGTAGCCTTCCGTGTAAAGCTTGAAGTGATGGATGAGCGCTTCCATCGAGCGCTTCATCTCGCCGCGCTTTGGCGGCACAATCTTGTTGTCGGTGTGCGAAACAGGACCAACGCGTTCCTTACCGAGCAGAAGATCAACGCACTGGCGCATGATGCGAGCCGACTGGCGCATTTCTTCCATACGGATCAGGTAACGGTCATAGCAGTCGCCGTTCTTGCCGATTGGAATATCGAATTCCATTTCGTTGTAGCATTCATAAGGCTGCGATTTACGCAGATCCCATGCTGCACCCGAACCGCGAACCATGACACCCGAGAAACCCCAAGCCCACGCATCTTCGAGCGAAACAACGCCGATATCGACGTTACGCTGCTTGAAAATACGGTTTGGCGTAATCAGATTGTCGAGGTTCGTCAGCGTCGTTGCAAGAAACGGATCAATCCATTTGCCGATGTCTTCAACGAGCTGGTCAGGAATGTCCTGATGAACACCACCCGGACGGAAGTAAGCAGCATGCATACGTGCGCCACAAGCGCGCTCGTAGAACACCATCAGCTTTTCGCGCTCTTCAAAGCCCCAGAGCGGCGGCGTCAGTGCACCAACGTCCATGGCCTGTGTGGTCACGTTCAGAAGATGGTTCAGAATACGACCGATTTCCGAGAAAAGAACGCGGATCAGCTGACCGCGCTTCGGCACTGTAATGCCAAGGAGGCGCTCAACAGCCAATGCATAGGCATGTTCCTGATTCATCGGCGCCACATAGTCAAGGCGGTCGAGATAAGGCAAAGCCTGAAGATAGGTCTTCGTTTCCATCAGCTTTTCGGTGCCGCGATGCAGCAAACCGATATGCGGATCAACGCGTTCCACGACTTCGCCGTCGAGTTCAAGAACAAGACGCAAAACGCCGTGCGCAGCAGGGTGCTGCGGACCAAAGTTAATATTAAAATTGCGGACCTGAGTCTCAGCCATGTTTAGCTTCCTGTCGCTCAGTTCGTCTTGGCTTTTTCATCACCCGGCAGGACGTAATCCGTCCCTTCCCATGGCGAGAGAAAGTCAAAATTGCGGAATTCCTGTCGCAGCATGACAGGCTCATAAATGACGCGCTTGGCTTCATCGCTGTAACGAACTTCAACAAAACCAGTGGTCGGGAAGTCTTTGCGCAGCGGATGGCCTTCAAAACCGTAATCGGTCAGAATACGACGCAGATCGGGGTGGCCAGAGAACAGAATGCCATACATGTCGTAGGCTTCGCGCTCGAACCACTCAGCACCGACAAACACCGACACAGCAGAAGGAACCAGCGTATCTTCATCAGCCTGAACCTTCACACGAATGCGCAGATTCTGGCGTGGTGAAAGGAACTGATAAACAACGTCAAAACGCTTGGCGCGCTGTGGATAATCAACGCCCGAAATATCCGTCAAATTAATGAACTGGCACTGCACGTCATCGCGCAGAAATGTCAGAACATTAATCAGGCTTTCAACCGGAACAGACAGCGTCAGCTCGCCATAGGCCAGCTTCGCCTCTTCGATCGCATCGCCGAGACGTTCTTTGATATAGCCGGAAAGTTCACCAAGAGCTTCTTCGCTCATATCTCTAACTTTCTTTTTTAGACCCCGATCCATCCTTGGGAAAACAGATCGAGTTCTAACAAACCTTCTTGCACCATTGAGACCAAAAGGTCCGCTTAGCGCTCGATCGTACCTGTGCGGCGGATCTTCTTCTGAAGCATAAGAATGCCATAAAGCAGCGCCTCAGCCGTCGGAGGACAGCCCGGCACATAGATATCAACCGGAACAACACGGTCACAGCCACGCACTACAGAATAAGAGTAGTGATAATAGCCGCCGCCATTTGCGCACGAACCCATCGAAATGACGTAACGTGGCTCAGGCATCTGGTCATAGACCTTGCGCAGAGCCGGAGCCATCTTGTTGGTCAGCGTGCCTGCAACGATCATCACGTCAGACTGGCGCGGGGACGCACGTGGCGCGATACCAAAGCGCTCAGCATCATAACGCGGCATGGAAATATGCATCATTTCCACAGCGCAGCATGCGAGACCAAAGGTCATCCACATCAGCGAACCAGTACGTGCCCAGGTAACAAGAGCGTCAGCAGATGTGACGATGAAACCCTTATCGGACAGTTCGCTGTTCAGATCGTTGAAAAACGCGTCATCGGAACCAACTGGCTTGCCCGTGCGCGGGTCAAGAATGCCTTTTGGCTGCGGAGCAATGAGTGTCGATCCAGACGCTTGATTTGTGCCGGTCAATCCCATTCGAGGGCTCCCTTCTTCCATTCATAGATGAAGCCGATGGTCAGAACGCCAAGGAAAAGCATCATCGACAGGAAACCGAACCAACCAATTTCACCAAAGGACACAGCCCATGGGAACAGGAAGGCGACTTCGAGATCGAAGATGATGAAGAGAATCGACACCAGATAGAAACGGATGTCGAATTTCATGCGAGCGTCATCAAAGGCATTGAAGCCGCACTCGTAAGCTGAAAGCTTTTCCGGGTCTGGCTGTCTGTACGCGACAAGAAACGGCGCAACCAGAAGGGCTACACCGATAACCATTGCGATGCCGAGAAAGATGACAATCGGCAAATAGGAACTTAAAAGCTCGTCCATGATCCTTAATCCGGCTTGAATAACGAGGCTGCGCCGCCTGTAATAAGCTTTTTAGCGCTTACCACCATGCGACACATTGCATCTCTTGCGACCTCGTCGCCTCAAGCAGCTTCAAGGGCATGCCGTGCGAACCTAAGTATTTGGCCGGACGGTTAGCGCAGCATGCACGCGAGCGCAAGCCCTCCAGCGCGATCAAGCGGGTATAGTGTGCTCAAGATGCTTAATAAGCACCATCCGCAAGCCCATATATGCTACCCAAATTTCATATAGCATGAAATCATCATAATTTCGTGAGGAAATAGAGATGAACGATCTTTCGCCATTTTAAGGCGAATAGAATCAATCGATTTAAAATCGACTGATCTCGTTGAAGAGATATTTTGAATGGCATCAACCAGAAACCAGCGCCAGCACCTCTGATTCATATCCAGCATTAGCCGCCGTTGGTAATGTGCCAGCCCCGGCGAAGCTTCCGATAAATAACGCAACTAAACACACTTTATATATAGGGCGCCATTTGTACCTATATATAGAGTGTAAAACTCCTCCATTTCGTCGTCGCAATGCCATGACGTGACAAGGAGAAAAATCCCGTCGCCGTCGGTACGATTCTTAAAATAAATTAGCCCCAGAGATTCGCGGTCAGGATTCAATTGCCTTCAGCAATTCGACAGCAGCTTTTAGGATTGCGCTTCAGACATAATTGCGTTCTGCGGGGGCATTTGGGATCAAACCCTGAATATGCCGTCAGCGCAGAATAACAAAGAAAACTGGAACAAACCCCTAGGAGGGCGATATGAGCACATATTTGCTCACCAGCGGCGACATTCTAGTCATACTGGCCGGGATATTCTCTGTGGCTTATCTTTCCTGGAAGCGGAAGACGAAATAGCCCTGCCCCACACAAGCGACGATGAAGCTGAAAGCGAGCGCGCTTATTAAGCGCCACAGAATACGTCTAATTCTTCTTCACGCATGCCGTTATCGGAAAAGCGATTCACACGTTTCAACGACAGGCTTTAAATCGTGCACCCATAAAGATGCCCGAAGTATAAGCGCTGCTTTTCAAGCACCAGGCCACATCAAAAATCATTTGTGTGTCGAGAGGAAATAAATTCGCGAGGTGCGCCATTTTCTTCAGAAATTTAAGATTTGTTTTCTGAATGAAAATGGCGCGAGTGACGGGGCTCGAACCCGCGACCTCCGGCGTGACAGGCCGGCACTCTAACCAACTGAGCTACACCCGCGCATTTCATTTTCAGCCATTTGGCTGGGTAGTCACCGGCGTTTCCGTTCGGTGTGAGCGGTCGTTTAAGGTGTTCTCTCACCAGTGTCAAGCGAGTGATCTGAAGAAAAAAGAAGAATTTTGATTTTATTCTAAAAGAGCCGATTTTACGTGCCTCTTATATAGGGGGCCTCATCCACAACTCAGTTTATTTAATCGGAAGGCATTCAAATTAAACAGAAAAAGGAAGCGCATTTTTTGGTGTTACCTACGAGCCACCCCATTTCAGGCTCGCAGAATTATCGTTTTCATAGGGGTTATCCCCAGATAGCTCATGTTTTTTAGCCGAAGAATTAAAAAAATGCATTTTTCTAATTTTTACGCTTGCACTATCCAAACGAACAGCCTAAACGGCTCTCACAGCGGCTGACAAGTTAGCCGGGCGATTAGCTCAGTTGGTAGAGCGCTTCGTTTACACCGAAGATGTCGGGAGTTCGAGTCTCTCATCGCCCACCATATTTTCCAATCACTTAGATCGATAATATGATGTTTCCGTTGGTTTCAATGAACCTAGTGGCCTTTCTTCTGCGCTGCTTCCACCCTCTGCAGAATTTCCATTACAAGACGCATATAGCCGCCGAGTTGAGTGAAGTTTCCTGACTTTTAATCACCATCTGAAACGTGTTGTCCACCAGCAGTCCAGTGGGCATATCTACACGCTCGCTAAAGCCGGATCACATAATCCTTACGGGTCGTTTCTATGACTTCCCATGTTCCCCTGAAGCCAGGACGAATAACAAAGCGATCACCAGCTGCGACCTCACGGCTTTCACCGCCCTCTTCCGTCACAATCGATCGTCCAGACAGAATATAACAATATTCCCATTCGTCATATTCGACGCGCCATTTCCCCGGCGTGCTTTCCCATATGCCTGCGAATAGCTTGCCGTCGGCGCTTTCTTCAAAATTCCACGTCAGAAATCGCGGATCGCCTGAAAGAACGCGCTCCGGTAAGGGAGCGCTTTCTTCGGGTATCACACCATTGATCTCAAAGCTGAGAAATTGGCTCATCGGATCAAACCTTGGCGAGTGCCTGTTCGATGTCAGCGATAATATCGTCGGCATCTTCGATACCAATAGACAGACGCACAACATCTGAGCCAGCGCCCGCCGCAACCTTCTGCTCATCGGTCAACTGCCGATGAGTAGTCGACGCTGGGTGAATCACGAGCGAACGGGTGTCGCCAATATTGGCCAGCAGCGAGAAAAGTTCGAGACTATCGACAAATTTAACGCCAGCTTCATAACCGCTCTTGAGACCGAAAGTGAAAACAGAACCAGCCCCCTTCGGCGAATATTTCTGCTGAAGTGCGTGATATTTATCATGTGGCAGGCCTGCGTAATTGACCCACGACACTTTTTCATGGCCATGCAACCATGTAGCGACCTTCAAAGCATTATCCACATGACGCTGCATACGCAGCGGCAATGTTTCAACGCCCGTTAGAATCTGAAATGCGTTGAACGGCGAAATAGACGGTCCGAAATCACGTAGGCCAAGCACACGCGCAGCAATGGCAAAAGAGATATTGCCAAAAGTCTTGTGCAGCTCGAGGCCTGCATAATCAGGCCGTGCTTCTGTCAGAAGCGGATAGTTGCCGGACTTGGCCCAATCGAATGTGCCAGCATCAACAAGAATACCGCCCATCGAATTGCCATGACCGCCAATGAATTTGGTCAGTGAATGCACGACAATATCGGCGCCGTGCTCAATCGGGCGCACGAGATAGGGCGATGCCAGCGTGTTATCGACGATTAATGGCAGGCCGTGCTTATGTGCGATTTCGGCAATGGCTTCTATATCAATGACAATACCGCCGGGGTTAGCAAAACTTTCAATGAAAATTGCGCGCGTCTTGCTGTCGATCTGCTTAGCAAAATCGGTTGGGTTGGTTGCGTCTGCCCAGCGAACCTGCCAGCCAAATGATTTAAACGACTGACCAAACTGGTTGATCGATCCGCCGTAAAGCTGGCGTGCAGCGATGAAGTTATCACCCGGCTGCAGCAGTGTATGAAACACCAGCAATTGCGCAGCATGGCCCGAAGCCGTTGCGACAGCTGCGGTGCCGCCTTCAAGGGCAGCAATACGCTCTTCCAAAACGGCAGTGGTTGGGTTTGTGATGCGCGTATAAATATTGCCAAAGGCCTGAAGACCAAACAAAGACGCTGCATGATCGGCATCATCGAACACAAAAGACGTTGTTTGATAGATTGGCGTGGCACGCGCACCCGTTGTCGGATCCGGCTTTGCGCCAGCGTGGATTGCCAAAGTTTCGATACCGGGTGAGCGCTTAGACATGAATTCCTCCTGACAGCCTATGCCAAATGATATGAGCGGACGTTAGGCTTTGGCTGCCAGAAAGCAAAGGAGGATTTTGCGCGATAACCTTAAATCGCAGAAATTAATTCTACAATTTCAACTCAACCAATGAGGCGTGGATATTCGATAGCCGGACAGCGATCCATGATAACCTTGAGCCCTTCGTTTCGGGCTGTTTGGGCAGCGTTCGCATGGATGACATCGAGCTGCGTCCACAAAACTCCTGGCCGTTTCGTCAGAGCCAGAATCTCATCAACAATGCCCGGGAGCGCATCAGAAGCGCGAAATACATCGACCATATCAATCGGCTCATCAATATCAGCAAGTTGCCCTACCACGCACTGTCCGTGGATGGTCTTTCCCACCTGCCCCGGATTAACCGGGATAACATGATAACCATGATCAAGCAGAAACTTCATCACGCCATTGCTGGGGCGCTCCGGCTTTGGTGATGCACCAAGCAATGCAATCACTTTGACGGTGCGAAGAATATCGCGAATCTCATTATCCGAAGATGTCTGCATATCTGTCCTCCAAAGGCGGCTTTGCCAAATTGGATGTAAACATACCGCACGACTGGCTTGCAAGGTCGGCCTCATTCCCCCTATTCCTTATTATGAGGGAGAGAAAATGAATATAAGCGCCGCACACAACACGAGCCTAACCCCGGTCATGAGCCTTGAAGATTTGCGAGCTTTCATGAAGCGTGAATTTCCGCAGCTTGATGAGAGTTTTGAAATTGTCTCGATTGATGCGGGATCAGCCACAATGCACCTACACGCAGATGATCAGCATCTGCGGCCCGGCGGCACAGTTTCCGGTCCCTCACTGTTTGCGCTTGCTGATGTCGCTGCCTATGCAGCAATTCTCGGCCATATCGGACCTGTGGCGCTAGCAGTGACGACTAATCTCAATATCAATTTTCTTCGCAAGGCCAATCCCGGCACAGTGGAAGCTATTGCTAGGATTCTGAAGCTTGGAAAGCGCCTCGCAGTGCTGGACATAAGCATGACAAGCAGCGAAACCGGTGAACTTATTGCGCATGCGACCGCAACTTATTCCATTCCACCTCGTTAAAAACTACGGTATTATAATACCAATATTGTAAGCTATTGTTTTTGTTGTATTTTTAAAAGATTGAAATAAAAACAACGCTTGACGGCCTGTCTTAGTTTGTGTATCGACCCGCCCAGACCATATGAAAGCTCGCTTTCGTATGTTCTCACGGTCGGCTGTCATCAAGACAGGCAGAACCAAACAAGCAACAAGAAAAGCCCGGATCGCAAGGTCAGGGATTAGTCAAGGAAGACTTCAATGGCAACTTTTTCTCAGAAGCCAGCCGAAGTGGTGAAGAAGTGGATTCTGATCGACGCAGAAGGTCTCGTCGTCGGTCGTCTCGCATCACTCGTCGCCAATCGCCTGCGCGGTAAGCACAAAGCAACTTTCACTCCACACGTTGACGATGGCGACAATGTCATCATCATCAATGCTGACAAGGTTGTTCTTACCGGTAAGAAGTACACCGATAAGGTTTACTACTGGCACACTGGTCACCCAGGTGGCATCAAGGAACGTACTGCTCGCCAGATTCTCGAAGGCCGTTTCCCGGAACGCGTTCTTGAAAAGGCTATCGAGCGCATGATCCCACGCGGTCCTCTTGGCCGTCGCCAGATGAAGAACCTGCGCGTTTATGCAGGTGCAGAACATCAGCATGAAGCTCAGCAGCCAGAAGTTCTGGACGTTGCAGCGCTGAACCGCAAGAACAAAGGGAATGCATAATCATGGCTGAGCAGCTCAACTCGCTCGAAGAACTCGGCAGCGTAGCGTCGGCCTCCGCCGCAGCTCCAGTTCACGTCCAGAAGATCGACGCTCAGGGCCGCGCTTATGCGACCGGCAAGCGTAAAGACGCGATTGCTCGCGTTTGGGTCAAGCCAGGTTCCGGCAAGATCACTGTAAACGGCAAAGAATTTGCTGCGTATTTCGCACGTCCGGTTCTGCAGATGATCCTGCAGCAGCCAATCATCGCGTCAAACCGCGCTGGTCAATTCGATGTTGTTGCTACCGTTGTTGGTGGCGGTCTTTCCGGTCAGGCCGGTGCTGTTCGTCACGGCATCTCCAAGGCACTCACCTACTACGAACCAGGCCTTCGCACGGTTCTTAAGAAGGGTGGCTTCCTTACCCGTGACAGCCGTGTTGTTGAACGTAAGAAGTACGGTAAGGCTAAGGCTCGCCGTTCGTTCCAGTTCTCGAAGCGTTAATATTTATCGCTTTGGAATTACAGAAAGCGGGCCTTCGGGTCCGCTTTTTTTATGAGCCGTCTTAGAAAAAGCCGGAATTAGTCAATGTCATCACAACGCTTCGCCAATACACCCCAACCGCCCTACTTCGTTGTTTCGTTTTCGTCGCAACGCTTGGGCGATGATGATGGCTATGGTGAAATGGCAGACCGAATGGCAGAACTTGCTGCAAAGCAGTCCGGCTATATTGGTGTCGAGAGCGCACGCGATGCAGAAGGCTTTGGCATCACCAATTCATTCTGGATCGATGAAGACAGCATTCGCGCATGGAAGCGCGACGTCGATCATCTGTTGGCCCAAAAGCTTGGTCGTCAGCAATGGTATGAAACTTATTGCGTTCGCATTGCGCGTGTAGAACGTGCTTACGGTTTTGATGCGAAAACCGCATAAAGCAATCTCCCATTTTGCTTCATGAAGCGCTATGAGAGTTGTAACGCCATCCGGGAGACGGCAATGCCCTCAAAAACGATTGACCATGCTTTCACCGCTCGCAGCCTGACAAGTGCTGCCACTGACCCCACCCATGCGGGTGTGTTGTCATTCATGCGGCGTGTTTACAGCAAGTCGCTGAAAGGCGCTGAAGCGGTCGTCTGGGGTATTCCATTCGATGCAGCAGTCTCTAACCGTCCGGGCGCACGGTTTGGTCCGCAGGCCATTCGGCGCGCATCGGCAATTTTCGACAATGATCCTCAATATCCATTTGAGCGTGACCTGTTCGAAGATCTCGCTGTTATCGACTATGGTGATTGCCTGCTTGACTATGGCAATCATTATAAGACACCAGCAACGATTGAGCGGGAAGCCGCGAAAATCCTCAAATCCGACGCGTTTCTGCTAACGCTTGGCGGCGACCATTTCGTCACGTGGCCCCTGCTCAAAGCTCATGCTGCAAAATATGGCCCATTAGCGCTCGTTCAGTTCGATGCGCATCAGGATACTTGGTTTGATGATGGCAAGCGCATCGATCACGGCTCATTTGTTGCGCGCGCGGTTCGTGACGGAATTATCGATCCGGATCATTCGATCCAGATCGGCATTCGTACACACGCTCCGGAAGATTGCGGCATCAAGATCATTTATGGTCACGAAGTCGAGGATATGTCGGCGCAATCTATTGCTGACGAAATTCTCAAGCGCACCGCTGGCAAAAAGACCTATCTGACATTCGACATTGATTGTCTTGACCCAGCTTTCGCGCCGGGGACAGGAACACCTGTTGCAGGCGGCCCTTCGTCGGCGAAAATGCTGTCCGTACTTCGCAAACTGACCGAACTTGATTTTGTGGGTGCAGATGTTGTCGAGGTTGCACCGGCTTATGATCATGCTGATATAACAGCCATCGCGGGAGCTACAATCGCAATGTATTATCTCGGATTGCTGGCTGAGCAAAAAGCACGATGAGGATAGGCCCCGCTCATAAACTGATTCAAGCAGCTGAAAAATCGATTCCGAATATTGATGTAACTTACTGAAATTAAAGGCAAAGCGCATGAAACCGAAAATCTTCATCGACGGCGAACACGGCACAACTGGTCTGCAAATTCGCAGCCGCCTTGCCGAACGCGACGATCTTGAAGTGATTTCAATCCCGGAAGCCGAGCGCCGCAACAAGGATCTGCGCGCCGACTATCTGCGCGCCGCCGACATCGCAATTCTCTGCCTGCCAGATGATGCTTCCAAAGAATCCGTCGCGCTGCTTGAAGGCCATAACGCGACACGGATTATCGATACATCGACAGCACATCGTATTCATTCCGACTGGGCCTATGGCTTTGCCGAGCTTGCCAAAGGCCAGCGCGAGCGGATTGCGGAAGCACGTCTCGTTGCCAATCCCGGCTGCTATCCGACAGGTGCCATCGCATTGGTGCGCCCATTGCGTGATGCAGGCTTGCTGGCCGCAGATTATCCGATCAGCGTTAATGCGGTTTCGGGCTATACCGGCGGCGGCAAGCAGATGATCGCGCAGATGGAAGACAAGGATCATCCTGAACATCTGGCATCGAACAATTTCCTGTACGGTCTGCCGCTGCATCACAAGCATGTGCCGGAACTGCAATTGCATGGCCGTCTGGATCGTCGTCCGATTTTCGCGCCAAGCGTGGGCCGTTTCCCGCAGGGCATGATCGTTCAGGTGCCGCTGTTTGTGACTGAACTTGAAGGCAATCCATCACTCAAGGATATCCATGCCGCTCTGACCGCGCATTATGCGGGTCAGGACATTGTGGAAGTGGTTTCGCTTGAAGAAAGCAGCAAGCTTTCGCGCGTTGATGCTGAAGAGCTTGCAGGCAAGGACGGCATGAAGCTGTTCGTGTTTGGCACCGAAGGCGACAATCAGGTCAATCTCGTTGCACTGCTCGATAATCTCGGCAAAGGTGCATCGGGTGCCGCTGTTCAGAACATGAACCTGATGCTTGGCAAATAAGCTAATGTTGAAATGAAAAGCCCGGCTTGAAGCCGGGCTTTTTTTATTCCTGATAAGCGCCCTTGGTTGCCCGCCAGTGGGCTACGGCAAAGGCAAGCACCAAAAGCGCAACAAACTGGTGCGTCAGACCCAAATCAATCGGCACGCTCAATAGAAGCGTCACGATACCAATTACAGCCTGAATGAGTATCAGACTGAGCAGAACGATTGTGCGACGCGCATGGGTCGTCCCTGCCGCATGTTTCCAAACCTGCACCATATGTAAGATGGCAAGCACCACGACCGTATAAGCAAACATGCGATGCGCGAATTGCACGGTTTTCGGGTTCTCGAACAGATTGATCCACCAAGGCGACTGAATGAACAAATCGGATGGGATGATCGCTCCATCCATCAAAGGCCATGTATTAAAGGTCAGACCAGCATGAAGACCGGCAACCAGACCACCAAGATAAATCTGCACAAGCACGGCAAATACCAACCATCCTGCGAAACGCTGGATCGCACGCTCTGCGGGTCGTTCGGTATATTTCACCAAACCGCGGGCGATGTAGAACACTGCTGTTATGATTAAGCAGGCAGTCGTCAAATGGATTGCAAGCCGGTACTGGCTAACACTTGTGCGCTCGCTCAGGCCCGACGCCACCATCCACCAGCCAATAGCACCCTGAAAGCCACCCAATGCGAGCAGTCCCAGCATGCGATATTTCAGTGTCGTGTTGAGACGGCCAGTCAGCCAGAAAAAGGCGAGCGGAACAGCAACCAGAAAGCCCACGAAACGGGCCAGCATACGATGCGCCCATTCCCACCAGAAGATCGACTGGAAGGCTTCCAGTGACATGCCTTTGTTGATCTGCTGATATTGTGGAATCTGCCGATATTTATCGAACTCTTCCATCCACTCAGCATGATTGAGCGGCGGAATAACGCCATGGATGGGTTTCCATTCGGTAATCGACAGGCCTGAACCCGTCATGCGGGTTGCACCACCAACCATGACAATCGCAATCAGCACGACAAAAACTGCGTAGAGCCAATAGCGGATCAGCCGACGATTGCTATCATCTTTTGATCGCGTTGCACCCTGCCCTTCTTGTCGAATAGAAACTGCCGTCATGCCATCTTATCCTTTAATATCATGCAAAGGGATACATGCAGCATAGGATAAAGGGTTACAAGACAACTTCACGCGACAAGCCGACGCGTTTTCGCTTCCTTTGCTTGTCCTCACGCGATAGTGAGACATGGAAAGAGGGAGAAAACCATGCCCGTTCGGCTGAAGAAACTCATCGGTACATTTCTACTTGTAGCTCTGGTGATAATCTATGCAGTGTTTGCGACGATAATCGCTGTTGCACAGCTGGCAGAATCGCCGGCATGGGTCCATCTGCTCTATTTTTTCCTAACCGGAATTCTCTGGGTTTTGCCTGCGATGGCAATCATCTGGTGGATGGCACAGCCTCCACGCCAGAAGCGTCATTGATAATCGCGTAAGCACCGACGCTGTTCTGATTTTGATTCAAGTAAATGAGCGATCATACTAATTTTAATATAAATTCATGCTGCGGGTTGCGGTGTGTCAACATATAGCTCTTCCGATCGCTCACGAACGTCCATCAAGATAATCACATCTTCGTATCCACTATGATCCATATCAACCGCCGCCGTAAGAACTCGGCTATCATCGGGGTCAACAATGTTCATGATTATAGCAACAGGTTCATGAGTGATGCGTCCTATTTGACGCGATGTTGAAGCACCGCACTCAACCACGACAAAATCATACGCGGTTTCCAGAGCATCCAGAATATGTGGCAAGCGAGCAGCAGCGCGCATTGCAATTTCAGGCGCCACTCTGCCCAACGGCATGACATGTGCCTGAGAATAATTATCCGTATGGATAACATCTTTAAAGCTACGCTCACCAGCAAGAAGCTCGGTTATTCCAGCGCAATTGGCGCTGTCGAGCATCATTCGGCCCATTGTACCCAAGGCCGTCATATCGATAAAAATTACACGGCGTCGACGATCTGCCAATTCACGTGACAGTTTTACCGTTGTGGCTGATGCATCATCGCCTTCAGGTGATACAGCGACAACACGTTTAAATCTTTCTGCAATAAGACGATTAGCAACAGCCTTCACACTAATTGAACTATCCGACATTTGAGATGCACTTTCGTCAGTAGGAATTAAAGCACGCAACATAATAAGCGACTTCCAGCACGAACCTTAAATATACTATCACCTTTCGAGAGAGGCGCAGATTCGAAGTCAATTGCAGTCTATATGAGCATCATTTCAATTTTGGCTACTTCTATTCTAAGATAGCAACATTACAAGCTAACAAGAATATTAAGCCGCTAATCTGCAAAAACGATTGTGGCTGCACGAAGATTTTTCGTTAGATTTGACATTCTTTACCAGCCATTAACCTTAATCAATCGATAACGTCATTATCGGAATTAAGAAATTCCAATTCGAATCTGGAAATATGGCAAGTCTTTTCGGAAAGACCGAGGCGAGAATGACGGTGCAGAAAACTCATAATAGGCGCATAGGCCGATTGGCTCTCGTCGCGCTTGGCATCGCCGCTATGATGCTTTCCGCATGCTCAAGCTATCGCCCCGCGCCCGAGGCATTTCACGCCGGATTGAACGAACCTTATCTGCTTAACGCCGGTGATCGTGTGCGTATAACTGTTTTTGAGCAGGCCAACCTGACAAACAATTACAATGTCGATCAGTCGGGCTATATCGCTTTTCCCCTAATCGGTAGCATCCCAGCGAACGGTAAGACAGTTAAACAACTCGAAGCAATCATCGCCACAAAGCTTCGTGGCGGTTTTTTGCGCGACCCTGACGTCAGCGTTGAAGTCGATCGCTATCGTCCGATCTTCATTATGGGAGAAGTGGGCGGTGCGGGCCAGTATTCTTATGTACCGGGCATGACAGTGCAGAAAGCCATTGCTGCCGCAGGCGGGTTTTCGCCACGCGCCAATCAAGACAATGTGGACATAACACGCACGATCAATGACAAAGTTTTAACCGGCCGCGTATCTATTTCTGATCCCATTCTGCCAGGCGATACGGTTTATGTTCGTGAACGTTTTTTCTGATGAAACAACGGCAATGTACTTACCGCTCATCAGTCACTCTCGTAAGCTCCCATTTAGCTTTGGATATTGAATGCCAACCTATAGAGCTCATTTGTCTTCAGTAAATTGCAGTCGAACTTTATGGAAAGCAAACGTGTGAAAAATCGCGCTTTTGTCTGTATATTCGTCTCACTTTTACGGGTTTTTTAAAGTCTCGCGTAGCCCGTACCCTAATTAACAGTGCCTCACTAAAGCTTGCCATTAGCGACACTTTCAAATTCGAGTGCACATCCCAAAAGACATAACAATTTTAGGATGTGCACTCCGAAGCCACTTTGTTTATATTCGATAAAAGAGTTCAGGCTGCTTGCGATTGGCGGCTCTAGAGAATTAATTTACCTTGAAACAAGCCCCCTGACAGGCGCACGTCAATCGTAGATTTTTAAACATCATTTTCTTAGGAATTAAGTTTAAACATAGCCCAGCATTCGAGGTTGGTAGGAGCAGAACTTTGCGGAACAGAGATACGCCCACTTCGGTTGGCCCAGAAGCAGATAATGCCACTGGTGTGGGCAGTTCCAAACAAAGTGAGAAGACCGAGCTGAACCTGATGGCGCGCCAGATGGCTGCACAATATGCGCGCGACACATTATCACCCAGCATGGTGAGCGGTGTTATACGATTAATTGAATTCGGCATCATTTTCGCAACAGGCCTGTTCAGTTTTTCATATTATGTCGACTTTAACACCCCACATATTCTGTATTATTTTCTGATTATAATCGGTAGCAGCGCGATTTTCGTGATAATCATGGAGATGAATAACGGCTATCAAATAAATATTCTTCGCAGTCCCAGCCGCCATATCAAACGTATTTTTATGACCTGGGCAGCAATTCTGGGTCTGGTTGCAGTAACCGGCTTCCTATTCAAGGTTTCTTCCGACTTCTCCCGCGCATGGTTCCTGATCTGGGCAATAAGCGGATTAATCGTCCTGCTGATTTCACGCCTTTTCGTATCATGGCGGATCCGGCGCTGGGCGCGAAACGGCATAATGGAACGTCGCGCAGTCATCGTTGGCGGCGGACCGAGTGCAGAAGCATTAATCCGCTCGCTGGAACAACAATCAGATAATTATATCCGCATTTGCGGAATATTCGATGATCGCGGCGACAAACGCTCTCCACCCATCGTTGCTGGCTATCCTAAGCTGGGTAACATCAAGGAACTGATAGAATTTGCACGAATTGCGCATATCGATATGTTAATTGTGTCGCTGCCAATCAGCGCTGAAGAGCGCATACTGAAAATTTTGAATAAACTTTGGGTTTTACCTGTCGACATACGTTTGTCAGCCGTAAATAGCCATTTACGTTTTCGCCCTCGTGCCTATTCCTACATCGGCACCGTGCCGATGCTCGACATCTTCGACAAGCCGATCAACGATTGGGATTCGGTGGCCAAGCGTATCTTCGACATCGTTTTCAGCATGCTTGGAATCATATTTTTATCGCCTATCATGTTGGCAACCGCCATTGCAATCAAACTGGACAGCAAGGGCCCGGTACTTTTCAAGCAAAAGCGTCACGGCTTTAATAATGAAATCATCAATGTCTGGAAATTCCGCTCAATGTATGCGGAACAAAGCGACCCGGCTGCCCGCAATGTAGTGACAAAGAATGATCCACGCGTAACGCGTGTGGGGCGCTTCATTCGCAAGGCATCGATCGACGAACTTCCGCAGTTCTTCAATTCACTGACTGGCTCACTATCATTGGTGGGACCGCGCCCGCACGCAGTCGCTGCTCACTCGCATAATGTGCTCTTTAATGAGGTAGTAGAGGGATATTTTGCCCGCCACCGAGTCAAACCCGGAGTGACCGGATGGGCCCAGATAAATGGTTGGCGCGGCGAAATAGATAACAAAGACAAGATAATGATGCGAACCGAATATGACCTTTACTACATTGAAAACTGGTCACTCTGGTTCGATTTAAAGATACTTTTCCTAACACCGGTCAAACTGCTCAACACAGAAAATGCCTATTGAGCTCAGCGGTGACATAACACTCGAAACATATCTGGAAAAGACCTTGCAACTCCTGATTTACATTGCAGCAGCCCTACTGGAAATTGCTGGTTGCTTTTCTTTTTGGGCATGGCTCAAACTCGACAAGTCTCCGCTCTGGCTCGTGCCCGGCATGATTTGCCTTGCCGCTTTTGCATATCTGCTAACGCTTATTGAAAGCGATGCGGCGGGACGCGCTTATGCCGCTTACGGCGGCATTTACATTATCGCTTCCATCATATGGATATGGGTGGCCGAAGGCATGCGTCCCGACCGGTGGGACATCACAGGCGCCACAATCGCATTTGCTGGCGCCTGTATTATTCTTTTCATGCCTCGCTCATAAATTATGAAAGCTTGCTGAATTCGACAATAAATTCCCGAATACCAGAGGCCAGAAACTGCACTGCCACGCAAGTTAACAGAAAACCCATAATTTTCGTCACAGCTTGCATGCCATGGTCACCCAGCACTTTCTCAATCCAGTTGGCTGAAGAAAGCCCAATATATGCAATAACAACCATGATGGCGATGCCGATAGCAATTACAACGTGCCCGGTGATGCTATGATCTGCGGGGATCTGAGATGTGAATCCCATAACAACAGCGATGGAACCTGGTCCAGCAAGGCTCGGCATTGCGAGAGGTGAAAACGAATAGTCAAGTTCGGCCTTTTTGATGTCTGCTGGTTCAGCATCGACTTGCGACGAGGTGTCTTCCCCCGAAAAAATCATGCGAAGTGCTAAAATCATGATGATAATGCCACCAGCAACCCGGATACCGGGCATCGATATGCTGAAAAGCGATATAATGCCATTTCCAAGCAGCATAAATACAATCAGGATAGCGAATGCGTATATACATGTTTTGCGGGCTTGCGAGCGCTTGTCCTCTACGCTCATTCGTTTCGTTAACGACATATACAAAGGAATTGTCGTCAGAGGATTCATAATTGGTAAAAGACCAATCACAACAATTGATACATATTTGACGACTTCTGCGAAAAAACTCATCTTAAGCACCCCCGAAATACCAAATCATAAGTCGCTTCAGCTTATACTGAATTACAACAAATTCTCTATCTGTTTTGTTGGTGCCAAAAATTCTTCGACAAAAATATTAAACATATTAAGAATGAACGATAGGTAATATAATTAAACGAGCATCAATAATATTTAATTATTGATGTCGTAACATGGATAATCGTGACTTAAGTCAACAAAATGAATAAGCTGAAAATCCTTCAAAAAAACTGCAAAATTCGCTGATTGCTGAGATAAACGAATGTAACTTTTAAATTTTATCCTATTTCTCCCGATCAAAGCGAACCGGAAATGTTAAACGAAGTGCCCCGGAGGGCACCCACTTACACATATTTCTCAGCCGCTATTTTGATGCGGTCGGCGAACTGATAAATTTGGTCAAGACTTTCGATTATAATTCGATCTTCAATGTCGCCATCAAAAATACCAATGTATTTGGTTGCTCGGTTGAAGTGAAGTCTGACAATAGGCTTGCGATTATTATTGTCCAAAAGCACGGCACAATATGACTTTGCATCTCTGATTGCGATACGCTTCGGGGCTACGACCTCACGACATATTGCACGAACGATCATAAAGCCTTCTGTTTCTTCTTCTGTCGTAACGATTTCAGGTTCTTCTGTCAGTTCGTCAATTTTCTCCACGACTTGTTCTGTGTCAGCGAGCGCATTGGAGAGGCGATGTTTGACAGCGTCCATGATAACATCACGAAATGCTGACTTGGTAACACCTGTTAGCATCTCTTTCACTGGTGCGGTAAATCGCCCCTCGTAGACCTCAGCAGAAACGATACGGACGAAATCCTCTGTGGGATCTTCTATCAGCGTGTTAATGGCCTTCTTTATTCCTGATGTATATTTCAGTCGTTCGGCTGTCGCCAAAATCGTATCTACATTGAAGCTGATCTTTTCGAACTTCTTAAGTTCTGACGCAATTCCAGGGTTAAAATCGGCCATATCAAAAACGAAAAATGGACGCGTATCGAGCTTATTAGGTGCTTCAAGATCCGTATAAAAATTAAAAGCACGTCCGTTTGTCAGGATGGCAAACTTAGCGTTTGTCACACTGAAATATCGATAGAGCTGATCCAAATGCTTCTTCTCAAGTGAAACAGTAATTGGCTTGCATTCAATGAGTATCCGGATTTCATTATCAATCTGGATAGCATAATCAACTTTTTCGCCCTTTTTTCCGACCGCGTCAGCGGTAAACTCCGGAATTACTTCATAGGGATCGAAAACATCATATCCCAGCGCCCTGAGAAACGGAAGAACCACTGCAGTCTTTACAGCTTCTTCGGTGGCCATTGTACTTGAGTGCGTTTTTACACGCTCAGCAATAATCTTAATATTTTCATCAAAACTACTCATTGTCCCCCCGTCATAATTATCATCCCCCAACCTATTTACAAGCTGTCAGAGCAGATCATGAACGTCAACTACTATCGGTTGTCATAGGAGCTACAATGGTCTGAAATCGGCGCCGCAGATCAGCTAACGATCTTTGTCGCGCTACGTAACGTGCTCGTTTTGAGAAAAAGAAATACTGGAAAAGATCGAAAGCAGAACGGCTGCTGTAAACCAGATAAATGACTTATGGGGGCTAAGTCATTGATTTTTGGTCGGAGCGGCGGGATTCGAACCCACGACCCCTTGACCCCCAGTCAAGTGCGCTACCGGGCTGCGCTACGCTCCGGACCATGAAAAAGCCCTAAGATATAAAGGCTTGTGGTGCAAGGTCTATTTTGATGATTATCCAAAACGAATATCCCGCACCACGCGCTGAGCCCCTTATGTGGTTCGAATTTGATAAGTTTCAGGCACATATCGATAGCCTTCACCGTCACGTTGCAAATATGCGAGCGATGGAAACGGCATGTGATAGCCGATAAATGGAAGCTTATCCGTCGCAATCATATCGAACATGCGCTTACGGGTTTCAGCCGCCATTTCCTTGTCGATATCAAAGGAAACATGCCAGTCTGGACGCTGCAAGGTGATGACCGAGTGATTTGCTGTATCCGAAATAAGCATTAACGACTTTCCACCTGATTCAACGCGAAAAGCCAGATGCCCCGGCGTGTGACCATATGCTCCGACAGCCTGAATGCCCGACAAAACATCCTTGCCATCATCGATAAAGGTTAGTTTTTCGGCCAGAGGCTTCACGTTCTTATCGACCAGTTGGGCGACACCTTTTGCTGGTGTTTCAAGCCGTGCTGGATCTGTCCAGAAGTCATGTTCTTTCTGCCCAGCAGTATAACGCGCATTGGCAAAAGCTGGTTTACCATCTTCCATAAGCCCGCCAATATGATCGGGATGGAAATGGCTGAGTACGACGAGCGATACATCGTCTGCCTTATAGCCCGAAGCCTCAAGTGCGCTGATAAGCTTGCCCTGCCCTGCTTCACGAGCGCCTGCCCCCATCCCGGTATCGAACAAAACAAGTTCTTGACCTGTATTGATCAGAACCGGAGTGAAGCTGTTTACAAAGCGATCTGTCGGCAGAAGATTTTCTTCGAGCAGCGCTGCAACATCCTTTGGATCTTGATTTATGGCATAAGTCTTCTCAGGTGCCTCGCCTGCTCGTCGTCCGTCTGACAGCGTCGTTATTTCAAAATCACCAAATTGGAAGCGATGAAAACCTGGATTCTCAATTTTGGACAACGCTGTTTCTGCTTTCGCTTCATCACTTTTGAAGGGGGCCAAAGCCATTCCACCGCTTGCGGCGGAAGCAGCGACAATAAAATTTCGTCGTGAAAGTGCCATTGGTCAGTCTCCAAATTGTTAGGTGCTCGTTAGGATAGCGTAAATGGCGGGTCGATCCAGTGCAGCTTAATCAAGTTTTCGTAGATCGGAGATGACACCACACTTGTCAGCTACAAAAAACATAGCTATCTGAAACATGCGCGGGACGACCCGCGTCTGTGTTCGCATAGGGGACGGCCCCATTAAGGGGTGTTCCGTGGCTGGACCTATAGAACAATTCGCGATCAGACCTATTGTCGAGCTTGGCACACTGGGCGGCCAGCAGATCGCTTTCACAAATTCTGCACTCTATATGCTGCTGACTGTCACGATTGCCGCAGGTTTTTTATTTATAGCTTCGCGCCGCAATAAAGTTGTGCCGGGACGTCTGCAATCTTCAGCCGAAATGCTTTACGAATTTGTTTCCCAGACAATTCGTGAGAATGCCGGACAGCATGGGATGAAGTTTTTCCCACTGGTGTTCTCGCTTTTCATGTTCATTCTAGTGGCAAACCTGATCGGTATGTTTCCCTATGCATTTACAGTCACAAGTCAGCTCATCGTGACATTTGCACTGGCAATGCTGGTTTTTCTTACGGTAACGATTTACGGTCTATTTAAGCACGGCTTCAAGTTCTTCAGACTGTTTATGCCAGCGGGCGTCCCGGCCATTCTCGCACCGATCATCGTGCCAATCGAACTGATGTCTTATATTTCGCGACCAATCAGTCACTCTGTACGTTTGTTTGCTGTCATGCTGGCGGGACACATCACGCTGAAAGTGTTTGCAGGCTTCGTCGTTGGCTTAGGCAGTCTGGGAACAATGGGCTTGCTGTCTTCAATTCTGCCTCTCGCGATGACTGTCGCGCTCACAGCACTTGAACTGTTGATGGCAGTGATCCAAGCTTATGTCTTCACAATGCTGAGCTGCATGTATCTCAATGATGCTCTGCATCCTTCACATTAAAACGGAATTATATCTCGAAAGGACGACCTTTCGTTATCTCAATCATGGGACGGCCCATATCCAAGGAGCAAAATAAAATGGCATGGATTTATCTGGCAATAGCTGGAGGCCTTGAAGTCATATGGGCCTATTTCATGAAAAAATCTGAGGGATTTTCAGTCCTCACCCCCAGCGTCATAACTATTGTGACGATGATAGGCAGCTTCGCACTGCTTTCCATTGCGATGCGAACCCTTCCGCTTGGCACTGCGTATGCCATCTGGACAGGGATCGGAGCTGTTGGTGCGTTTCTGGTGGGAATTTTCATTCTCGGTGAGGCTGCAAGCTTTTTCCGTATTGCAAGTGTGATGCTTATCCTTGCAGGGATAATCGGACTAAAGCTGTCATCGACATAAAACGCAAAAAGGGAGGCGAAAGCCTCCCTTTTTTATTCGATATCAGCGGACCTGATCCAGAAGTCGCTTGCATTCGAGAAGGTCAAATAGCGCTTCCTGCAAAAGACTTCTATTGTCCTTGGATGCCCGTTTACCGTCAGCACCAATCGGGCCGTCTTCTTCGCCCTTCAAGAGGCCAAACAGTTTGCGTGCAGGCTGTGGTGCCTTGATGCCATTTGGCAAGGCCATTTCATTATCAGCGGCGTTTTCCATCGCCTGCTTTTCAGCGGCTGCCTGCTTCTGGCGGGTAATTGCATCGATTGCCTGCACATCACCGTTACCGAGAGCAATGATGAATTGCGCATTATTTTCGCGCAGAAGGCGCTGCACGCCTTTGATCGTATAACCCTGATCATAAAGCAGATGCCGAATACCTTTAAGCAATTCAACATCGAGCGGGCGATAATAGCGTCGCCCACCGCCACGCTTCATAGGCTTAATCTGGGTAAAACGCGTTTCCCAAAAACGCAGAACATGCTGCGGAAGATCAAGATCCTCTGCAACTTCGCTAATCGTCCTGAATGCGTCAGGGCTTTTATCCATCTGCTTGCCTTTCCAGTGGTTTGGTTAGCCTTAAGGCCTCCCCTGCCAGTCCAGATAGTTCAAATGGCAATCAGTACTTCATCAGTACGAGCCATAATATCACAATAATCCAACGGCGTTTATCATAAAAAAAACCGACGAAAAGCCCCAATTTCTCGGCATCTCATATTAGCGGCCCGACTCAGCCTTAATAAGGAATATATAATATCAGGAACTGATAAGCACCTCTTCAGAATAACAGGAAATACGCAATTAGATTGTTGATAGTAGAAAGTCTCACCTCGCTTCAATGGCGAAACAAAAAAAGCCGCCCATCGAAACGGGCGGCTGAACTCATGAAACTGCTCTAATGCAAACTGATCTGAATTATTACTTAGCGCTTTTTGCGCTGCGCTTCTGATGTTCTTGCAAAATGCGCTGCTTCAGAACGTTGGAAGCCTTGAATGTCATCACGCGGCGCGGAAGAATTGGAACTTCTTCACCCGTCTTCGGATTACGGCCGATACGTTCATTCTTGTCACGGACCTGAAATGTCGCAAATGACGACAGTTTCACGGTTTCCCCGTTTACGATAGCGTCACAGACCTCATCGAGGATCATCTCGACCAGAGCCGCCGATTCTGTTCTGGACAGGCCTACCTTACGATAAACAGCCTCTGCCAGATCAGCACGTGTGACCGTCTTACCTCCCATAACCGAACCTGCCTGGTTAGTGTTTGAACAGATAATATCCTTAAGTGACAGGAGGTTACACAAATAAAAGTGGTTCGGTCAAGCCGCGAGTTTCCTCGCGGCCTATCAATTTTCTAATTACCAGCGCAATAGAACTGCGCCCCATGTAAATCCACCGCCCATAGCTTCCAAAAGAACGAGGTCGCCCTTCTTAATCCGCCCGTCTGCAACAGCCGTTGCAAGCGCCAGTGGAACAGAGGCTGCGGAGGTATTTCCGTGGCGATCCACGGTGATAACCACCTTTTCCTCGGCGATATTCAGTTTTTTAGCGGAAGCGTCGATGATGCGCTTGTTAGCCTGATGCGGCACAAACCAATCAATATCCTCAGCTGTCAGCCCGGTTTCTGCAAAAGAAGCTTCAATCACATCCGTGATCATGCCCACGGCATGTTTGAAAACTTCACGGCCTTCCATGCGAAGATGACCAACTGTTTGCGTGGTCGATGGTCCGCCATCAACAAATAGCTTTTCTTTGTGGTTGCCATCCGAGCGGAGATTCGCTGTCAGAATACCGCGATCTGACGTCAGACCTTTGCCTTCTGCCGACTCAAGTACAAGTGCGCCTGCGCCGTCACCGAACAGCACGCAGGTTGTGCGGTCATTCCAATCGAGAATACGCGAGAATGTTTCGGCACCGATAACCAGCACACGCTTCGCCAGACCGCCGCGGATATAAAGATCCGCCGTGGTTATAGCGTAAATGAAGCCACTGCAAACGGCCTGCAAATCAAACGCAAAGCCAGTGGTAATTCCTAGCTCGCGCTGAATTTCAACGGCACTCGCAGGAAATGTGTGGTTCGGTGTTGATGTTGCCACGAGTACGAGATCAATATCCGATGCATCGATACCCGCATTTTCAAGTGCGGCGCGCGCTGCTGCTGCACCGAGCGATACTGTTGTTTCGCCCTCGCCCGCGATGTGACGCTGACGAATACCTGTGCGCTGAACAATCCATTCGTCGGAGGTTTCAATCACGCCCGCGAAGTCGGAGTTCTTCATTATCCGCTCAGGCAATGCCGAACCAATACCTCTTACGACAGATCTTATCATCGTTATTTTTCCTGTCCTGCGTGACCGTAGCAGGCTTTTCTGCCGGTCAGAATTCGTGCCCCCTAAGGAGGCATATTATTATTTTGTGCTTTCGCTACCGTCATTCGACGCAGTTTGCGGATGACTGTGGTGGAAATGCGCCAGATCAACTTCGATCTTTTCGAGCAGCTTGTTGCGAACCATGTCATAGCCAACTTCGATCGCTGAACAGAAGCCTTCGGCAGTTGCGCTCCCGTGGCTTTTGATAACAACGCCGCTCATGCCGAGCAATACGCCGCCATTGACCTTGTTCGGGTCCATCTTTTCACGAATGCGATCAAATGCGCCCTTAGCAAAGATATAGCCGATTTTTGAAAGCAGTGTGCGGCTCATGGCCTGACGCAGCAATGTACCCATTTGCCGGGCAGTGCCTTCAGCGGTCTTGAGCGCAATATTGCCCGTAAAACCTTCTGTCACCACCACATCAACAGCACCATTGCCAATGTCGTTTCCTTCGACAAAACCCTTATACTGCAAGCCATCAAGCGGCATATCGCGCAGAATCTGCGCTGCTTGCTTTACTTCGTCGAGGCCTTTCACTTCTTCGGTGCCGACATTCAGAAGCCCCACAGTCGGCTTGCGAATTTCAAAGAGCGCCCGCGCCATGCCAGCACCCATCACTGCATAGTCCACCAATTGACGCGCATCCGCACCAATGGTCGCGCCGACATCCAGCACGATGCACTCGCCCTTCAAGGTCGGCCAAATCGCAGCAATGGCAGGTCGCTCAACATCGGAGAGCATACGCAGGCAGAATTTCGACATAGCCATCAGCGCGCCGGTATTGCCCGCAGACACACACACATCTGCATCACCGGTTTTCACGGCTTCAATAGCCTGCCACATCGACGACTTGCCACGACCAGCGCGAAGCGCCTGACTAGGCTTATCATCCATTTTGACCGCCACTTCACTGGCGCGGAACTCGGATGCGGCCTGAAGTTTCGGATAACCTGCCAATACAGGCTCGACCTGTCCGGCCAAGCCAAAGAAAATAAACCGGATATCAGGATGACGCTCAAGCGCCTTCGCCGCACCTGGGATGACCACTTCAGGGCCAAAATCACCGCCCATGGCGTCAATCGAAATTTTTATCACTCTTGATTAATCCTGTGCGATCCCTTGCCCCAAATCTGCATTTTTAAAAACAGAGAGCTTTTCCGCGAAAATAGTGTTTTTCCGGTCTTGCACAACCAGATTCTATCAAGCACCCGTTAATTCACGGCTTCTTAGACCAGTCTGATAGCTTTGCGAAAGGCGAATCAGGCTTCTCTTCGTCGTCCACATCGCCAAAAATTATTGGCTCCGACTCGTCTGGCAGTCCCGGCTTGCGTGGGTAAGGATCAAGTGCCAGCTCAAAAAACTCTTCCGCGACAGCGCCCAAATCAATTTTATCGCCAACAAATGTCTCTGGAATGTCTGCGCCTTCCGCATCGAGCAGCAATTCACCACTCTCATCGAGCTGGATTTTAGCAAGGCGGGAATCCTCAGGCACAAAAATCGTGTCGACCTGCTCGTCAATCGTTGCATCCAGCGGCTCAAGCGTTGCCACACATGACTGTACTACGTCTGCTTTGATCGTTCCACGAATGCGGATGCCACGCTTTTTCCAAGGCGTGAGCAAGAATTCGGCATCAAAAGACTTGACCGACACAAGGCCGTGCTCATCAGCCAATGCCACTCTCTCCTTTTCATTCGTCCCTATCTTCACCGTCAAACCCTTGTGGGGGAGATGCAGAACCGGAACGGGATAAGTCAGTGCCGGTTTATCAGTCATTATTCTCAGCCTTTTTCTTCGTATCAGTTGGCGATAGCGCCATGTCGTCGACATTCATAAAGGAAATATCACCTGCTGCCAAAACGCTGTCATCGGTTTTTGCAAGCAAATCCCGGCACGCGAACACATACGCACTCAAATGGTGAGAATGCGGCCATAATTCGAGATCAGGCTGAATATTTCTTGTCAGAGCCGCTGCCAATACCTCTTTGTCATTATTATCCAGTGCCGTCCCGTAAGAACTGACGCGGCCGTAAAACATCCGTGCCAGCTTCTTCATCCGCTTCGGAACGCCCTGATCACCGATTCCCAATTCTCGCAAAGAATGGTCGACATCTTTGAAAAACTCGTCCGCGATGTCCTGTGCAAGCGGCATTAGCGCCGAATTTTCGCCCTTCATACGATGAAGAACAAGGAAAATATGAACTGAAAGCATTTCATAGCGCCCCAATGGTGTATCGGGCACCTGAAATTGTGAATAAAATCGCTTTTGCCGCGCCGCCGCCACGATCGTCTCGTAAACGCGAAGCACAACTGTCTCATTTGCTTTGTTTTTGCGGCGAAAAAGTCGAAGAATCATTCGTATACGACCGTACTTGTTGCATCCAGAAGCAAGGTGGTTTACCGAAGTTCTCCTGACGGCGAAAGTGCCGCGCTGATATAGAATGTATGGAGAGGTCTTTGTTGCAGCGAATTTTCCCAAGCGCACGCAAACAGCGTGCCCTTCTCGCAGGCACAGCAATTCTCTTTTCGGCGGCTCTTGCCGGATGCAACACTGCGTCCACGCTAAACCCGTCGGAAACGATCACAGAGGGTTACGTGCTTGATCAGGATGCGCTCGATTCGGTTCCGGTTGGTTCCAGCCGTGAGCAAGTGCTTCTGGCTCTCGGAACGCCATCGACGACGGCAACCTTCGACAACGAAGTGTTCTATTACATTTCGCAGAAGCGCTACCGTGCAGCCCAGTTCATGAAGCCGAAAATTGTCGATCGCAATATCCTTGCGGTTTACTTCGATAAGGACGGCAAGGTTCATCATATCGCCAATTACGGTCTTCAGGATGGCAAGGTCTTTGATTTTGTATCCCGTACGACGCCGACCGGCGGTAAGGATCAGACCTTCATTGGCCAGATCATTCAGGGTGTTGCCAAGGCTCCAACGTCGCTTCCAGGCGGCATGACAGCTGGTGGAAACAACTAATTCTGCAAAAACGATCATAAAAAAACCCGCCTTACGGCGGGTTTTTTATTGGTTTTACATCAAGCGGAATGCGCGAGCACTGCGAGCAGCAAAAGTGCCACAATGTTGGTGATCTTGATTGCCGGATTAACGGCGGGTCCAGCGGTATCCTTATAAGGATCGCCTACAGTATCGCCCGTTACGGAAGCCTTATGTGCTTCCGAACCTTTGAGATGCTTGACGCCATCGGCATCGGTAAAGCCATCTTCAAAGCTCTTCTTGGCATTATCCCACGCGCCACCACCTGATGTCATGGATATGGCCACGAACAATCCGTTGATGATAACGCCCAGAAGTGACGCGCCGAGCGCTGCAAAAGCCGCAGCTTTGGAGCCTGAGATGAGCAGAACACCAAAATAGACAACAATTGGAGCCAGAACCGGAAGCAGCGATGGAATAATCATTTCCCGGATAGCTGCTTTGGTGAGCAGATCGACTGCACGCGCATAATCCGGGCGATCTTTGCCAGTCATAATGCCCGGCTTTTCGCGAAACTGACGGCGCACTTCCTGCACAACGGCACCGCCTGCACGTCCAACAGCTGTCATGGCCATGCCGCCAAAGAGATATGGAATAAGGCCACCGAAAATCAGACCAGCCACGACATATGGATTGGACAGCTCAAACGATACTGGCCCCATATCTGCGAAATAGGGATAGGTTTGCCCGTTGGCGGCGAAATAGGACAGATCATTGGAATAGGCAGCAAACAGCACCAGCGCACCAAGACCGGCAGAGCCAATCGCATAGCCCTTGGTGACGGCCTTCGTCGTGTTGCCTACGGCATCCAACGCATCGGTGGACTTGCGAACTTCCGGATCAAGGCCTGCCATTTCAGCAATGCCGCCCGCATTATCCGTCACCGGGCCAAAGGCATCGAGCGCCACAATCATACCGGCAATGCCAAGCATAGCTGTAACGGCAATTGCGGTGCCGAACAGTCCCGCAAGCTGATAGGTGCCAATAATACCGCCAACAATCACAATGGCAGGCAAGGCAGTTGATTCCAGCGACACCGCCAAGCCCTGAATGACATTGGTGCCATGGCCCGTCACAGACGCCTGCGCAATCGAATTGACCGGGCGTTTGTTGGTGCCGGTATAATATTCGGTAATCACGACGATCAGGCCAGTAACGATCAAACCGATGATGCCACAGATAAACAGGTTAGTGCCGGTAATTGTTTGACCTGCAACAGTGCCAACCTCTCCCCAGCCGACAGTCAGTGTATTGGCGACAGCAAGACCTGCAATAGACAGAAGTCCGGTAGCGATCAGCCCTTTATACAGCGCGCCCATAATCGAGCCATTGACGCCAAGCTTGACGAAAAACGTTCCGGCAATCGATGTAAGGATGGAAACGCCGCAGATCGCCAGCGGATAGAGCATCACGCTTGAAAGCACATCAGAACCAGCGAAGAAGATTGCGGCCAGAACCATGGTGGCGACAACCGTAACCGCATAGGTTTCAAACAAATCCGCAGCCATGCCCGCGCAGTCACCAACATTATCGCCAACATTATCAGCAATGGTTGCCGGATTGCGTGGGTCATCTTCCGGAATG
Organism: Brucella sp. 21LCYQ03; assembly: GCF_023554105.1. Taxonomy (GTDB): domain Bacteria; phylum Pseudomonadota; class Alphaproteobacteria; order Rhizobiales; family Rhizobiaceae; genus Brucella. The sequence continues at coordinate 107,726 of NZ_JAMJWE010000003.1, read as the reverse complement.
CCTGCCTCGACCTTACCGACCAGATCGCCCCCGACATCAGCGCCCTTTGTAAAGATACCGCCGCCTAAGCGCGCAAAAATAGAAATCAGCGAAGCACCAAAACCGAGCGCCACAAGCGCATCGATGACTGTGCGATCAGACGGCGCATAACCCAGCCAGACAGTCAGAATTAAATAATAAACCGACACGCCCAACAGTGCCAAACCAGCCACGAGCATTCCCGTGATAGCGCCAGACTTAAAAGCTATTTCCAAACCACCGGCGAGGCTCAGAGATGCGGCTTGAGCGGTTCGTACATTCGCACGCACAGAAACATGCATCCCGATAAAGCCCGTCAAACCGGACAGGACTGCACCGATGAGGAAGCCTATAGCGGCCGAAATTGAGAGCAGATACCAGACTGCAAGAAAGACAACCACGCCAACCAGCGCAATCGTCGTATATTGTCGCGCGAGATAGGCTGCGGCACCTTCACGAATTGCAGCAGCAATTTCCTGCATACGCGCTGTGCCCTGATCTGCGGCAAGCACCGAACGCGTTGCCCATATGGCAAACAGAACGGAAAACACACCGCAGGCTATGACGAGAAGAAGAACTCCGATTCCCATTTAGGCCAACTCCCATTGAGCGCGCACCAGCTTGAGATAGATCGCTCGCAATCACGGAGCGATTATCTGCACACATCGGCGCATGAAAGGCCCGAAAACCCCTCCCCGGGCCAAAGATAGCGGCATGGAAGTGCCTGAAACCGTCCATTCACCGGGTTTCATCGGCTTGATTTTACGTTTGAAGCATCTGCTTACAATCGAAGAGTTTGCAGATGTTTCTGCATTCGCGCATTCTCAATGCCGCAGGCTCAACATGCGGAAGACGTGTTGAAACGTCAAGTCGTAGTTTATTGAATTACCAAAGCAAAAAGGCTGCGATTTCTCACAGCCTTTGTCATCTAAATAGGAATGTCTGTTATTTGCCACGCGGCTTTGTTCCACGGCTTTCGCCACGAAGCTCGAAAGCGATACGGTCGAGCACGGCATTGACGAGCTTCGGCTCTTCTTCGGTGTAAAAAGCCTTGGCGATATCAACATATTCCGAAACGATAACCGCAGTTGGCACATCTTTGCGGGTTTTCAATTCCCATGCACCGGCGCGCAAAATCGCACGCAGTGTTGAATCGAGACGAGAAAGCGGCCAATCTTCAGTCAATGCCTGATGGATCATCGGATCAAGCGCAAGCTGTGTTTCCACAACACCTGCCACAATTCCACGGAACCATTGCGGATCGGCATCGAGATACTGCATGCCGTCCACTTCCTTGCCAAGGCGATGGGCTTCATATTCAGCAACGACTTCCATGACGCCTGTACCGGCAACATCCATCTGATAGAGCGCCTGAACGGCTGCGAGACGCGCGACGCCACGCTTATTGGCAGCTCTTGGTGCATTCGGGCTGGTGCGGCCTTCAGAAGAAGCAGTCATCGTATCAGGCTCCGAATTTCTTACGTAGATCAATCATAGTCAGGGCTGCGCGGGCTGCGAAGCCACCCTTGTCCTTGTCTTCACGACGCGCACGCACCCAAGCCTGCTCATCGTTCTCTACAGTCAGAATACCATTGCCTATGGCGAGGCTTTCTTCAACTGCAAGATCGGTCAAAGCACGGCAGGATTCATTGGCAACAATGTCAAAATGATAGGTTTCACCGCGAATGACTGTGCCAAGAGCAACAAACCCATCATAATTCGTGCCGCCATTTTCAGCGCCATCAAGCGCGAAAGAAATCGTCGCTGGCACTTCCAGCGCACCGGGAACCGTCACAACATCATAGGTCGCGCCAGCAGCATCGAGAGCAGCCTTTGCGCCGTCAAGAAGCGCATCAGACAGTTCTTCGTAGAAACGCGCTTCAACAATGAGCAAATGCGGCGCGTGCGCCTCGTGCTTCGACATGAGAGACTCCATGACAGAAATCGCGGACCGCAAATCTTGCGGTCAACGCTAAATTCAAAAAAACAGCTTAGGGTTCTTAGGCTCTAAGCTTATTTCTTATATTGCGCAAGCCTTGCTGCGTAACGGGCCAGCTGATCGATCTCAATATTGATCTTGTCACCCGCCTTACGGTCACCCCAAGTGGTCACTTCGAGCGAATGACGAATGAGCAGAACATCAAATTCATTGCCGTTGACGCCATTCACCGTCAGCGACGTGCCATCCAGTGCGACAGAGCCCTTCTGGGCGATAAAGGGGGCCAGTCCTTCGGGTGCGCGCAGAGTGAAGCGAACAGCGTCGCCCTCTTCCTTGCGCTCAACGATTTCCGCCTGTCCATCAATGTGACCGGAAACGAGATGGCCGCCCATTTCGTCACCAAGCTTGAGCGAACGCTCCAGATTGATGCGGGTGCCATTTTCCCATTTTGAAATGGTCGTCAGGCGTAGCGCCTCTTCCCATGCTTCCACTTCAAACCAGCGGGCATTGGTGCCTTTTTCTGGCAGTGCCACGACGGTCAGGCAAACGCCGGAACAGGCAATCGAAGCGCCGAGTTCAATGGTTTCAGGATCGTAAGCTGTTTCGATCCGCAGCAGCACACCTTCATTGAGCGGCTTGATACGATCAACCTTGCCAATGTCGGTAACAATACCTGTAAACATCAAGTCTTCCTTACATATTCCGCATAAGCATCGTCGCCATATCGCGCCTCGCGCATAATTGCGAATTCATTAGCGATATGGGATTGCAGATCCGTGACGGCAACCCCGGCAGCGGAACCGATTTCAACAGGTGAGCGGAAAAGCACGACGCGATCGACCAGATTTTCTTTCAGAAAGCTGCTCGCAACGCTTGCTCCGCCTTCGACCAGAACCGAAGAAATACCCTGTGCAGCAAGGTCATCCATTAGTTCTGGTAAAGCGATGCGACCTTCATCACTTTCCGCCGCGATGATGCGGCATCCCGCCGCCTGCATCTCATAACGTCGCTCAGGTGCCACATGTTCACAGCAAGCAAGCCACAAAGGAATAGCGTCTGAGCTTCGAATAAGCTTTGAATCGAGCGGTAATTTTAATCCGCTGTCCAAAACAAGGCGAACGGGTGAGCGTTGTTCCAGCCCCGGCAGACGGCAATTCAAGATAGGGTCATCAACGATGGCCGTTTCGACACCAACCAGAATTACGTCCGTCTGCGAACGCAAAATATGCGATTGTGCGCGTGCAATTTGACCCGTAATTGCAACCTGCCCTTCACCCTTTTTACCGATAAAGCCATCGGCAGAAAGTGCAAGTTTCAGAATCACTTCCGGACGTTTTTTAGAAGATCGATTCAGGTAGCCCGCGAGATCATCGGCAACCTTCTCGGACAAAATGCCCGGCACCACTTCAATGCCCGCGTCACGCAGGATCGCAAAGCCTTTTCCGCTGACGCGCTCGTCAGGATCGGTCGCAGCAACGAACACGCGCGCGACGCCCGCCTGCACAAGAGCTTCCGCACATGGCGGTGTACGACCATGGTGTGCACAGGGTTCGAGCGTAACATAAGCTGTAGCCCCCCGCGCCGCCTCGCCCGCATCGGCCAGTGCCTGCGGCTCAGAATGAGGACGTCCGCCAATGGCCGTGACACCACGTCCGACGATTATACCGTCCTTGACGATGATGGTGCCTACTGACGGGTTTGTTCCCGTTAAACCCTTGTTGCGCCGTGCAAGACGAATGGCTGCTTCCATGAAGCGCAAATCATCCGGCGTCGCATTTGCATGCGAGAATTCCACTTGGCTCATTTTATGCGTCCGTATCGCGTTCAGTTTCAGTCGTCGTCAACTCATCAATGACGTTATGGAAATCGACGGCTTTACTGAAATTGCGATAAACAGAAGCAAAGCGGATATAGGCAATGTCATCGACGCCCTTGAGCGCATCCATCGCCAAACGACCAATTTCGTCTGAGGTAACTTCTGCTTCGCCGGAGCTTTCAAGCTGGCGTACAATGCCGGAAATCGCCCGTTCGATGCGTTCTTCGTCAATATCACGTTTGCGCAAAGCCACATCGATGGAACGCGATAGCTTTTCGCGATCAAAAGGCACGCGACGACCGCTCTTCTTCACGACCATAAGATCGCGCAATTGCACGCGCTCAAAAGTTGTGAAGCGTCCACCACAAACCGAACAGACACGACGTCTGCGAATAACCGCTCCGTCTTCCGCCGGGCGGGAATCCTTCACCTGCGTATCTTCAGACTGGCAATAGGGACAACGCATGACACACTTTCAACTGGATAGATGATTCCATTGAATGATACCCCATCAGGCGAATGCTGCCTAATTGAGACAGATATGAAAAAGCCCCGCTCAACAAGGTTGAACGGGGCTTCATCAAAATTTGAAGGGTTTTAGCCCTGATAGCCATACATTGGGAAGCGATCGGTCAGTGCAATAACCTTTGCCTTAACCGCTGCTTCAACAGATGCATTGCCTTCGTCGGAGTTGGCAACTTTCAGACCATCGAGCACTTCTGCGATCAGTGAGCCGATTTCCTTGAATTCGGCCTTGCCGAAACCGCGTGTTGTACCGGCAGGCGTACCAAGACGAACACCAGAGGTTACGAATGGCTTTTCTGGATCAAATGGAATGCCGTTCTTGTTACAGGTGACGTTCGCACGGCCAAGGGCCGCTTCAGCCCGCTTACCAGTCGCATTCTTCGGACGCAGGTCGACCAGCATCAGGTGGTTGTCAGTACCGCCCGAAACAATATCCAAGCCCTGCGACTTCAGTTCGTCCGAAAGCGCACGCGCATTATCAACAACGTTCTGAGCATAGATCTTGAATTCTGGCTTCAGAGCTTCTGCAAACGCAACGGCCTTACCGGCAATCACGTGCATCAGTGGACCGCCCTGCAAGCCCGGGAAGACAGCCGAATTGAACTTCTTCGCCAGATCAGGATCGTTGGTGAGGATCATACCGCCACGTGGACCACGCAGCGACTTGTGAGTCGTCGTGGTGCAAACATGCGCATGTGGAACTGGCGATGGGTGTACACCACCGGCAACCAGACCAGCGATGTGAGCCATATCAACCATCAGATATGCGCCAACTTCGTCAGCGATTTCACGGAAACGCTTCCAGTCCCAGATACGCGAATAAGCGGTACCGCCAGCGAGAATGAGCTTTGGCTTATGCTCGCGTGCAAGGCGCGCGATTTCTTCCATATCGAGAAGGTGATCGTCTTCACGAACGCCATAAGAAACAACGTTGAACCACTTGCCCGACATGTTCACAGGCGAACCATGTGTCAGGTGACCACCGGAATTGAGGTCAAGGCCCATGAAAGTGTCGCCCGGCTGCAAAAGCGCGAGGAACACGGCCTGATTCATCTGGCTGCCGGAGTTTGGCTGTACGTTTGCAAATTCTGCACCGAACAGCTTCTTGGCGCGTTCGATTGCCAGCTCTTCTACAACGTCAACATACTGGCAGCCGCCATAATAGCGCTTGCCCGGATAGCCTTCGGCGTATTTGTTGGTGAGGATCGAACCCTGTGCTTCAAGCACCGCACGCGAAACAATGTTTTCTGAGGCGATCAGCTCAATTTCATGGCGCTGACGACCAAGTTCGTTGCGGATCGCACCGAAAATATCGGCATCAATCTCTTCAAGAGTTGCGTTGAAAAAAGCGGTATTGGCTTGTGTCATGTTTCACACCCTCCGGGTTAGCCGGCCGTAGCACTAAGAGATGAGGCGCAGTATCACACTTCGAATGGCAAGGCCAATGGCCGCAAAGCGAAAAGCATGTTCCAAAATGCGGCATGATGGTGCCAAAGGCATAAAGAGAAACAAAAAAGCCGCCCGAAACTTATTTGGGCGGCTTTTTAGTAGATAATTTCCGATCAGATATCGGTGCCAAGCGCCAGTGCTGTCGCACCGTCCATCTTGTAAATATCGTCGCGGAACTGCACCACACCGTCACCAGTTGACCACGCAGTGATATAAACGAAGTGCAGCGGCACAGGATCGGCAACCTGAATTGGCGTATTCACACCCGAAGCAATCGTACCTTCAATATTCTGACGGTCCCAGCCAGAGGTGTTCTTCAACAGCCATACATCCAGATCGCGAACGTTCTGCACGCGAACACAGCCGGACGAATCGAAGCGCATCAACTTGTTGAAATAGCTCTTCTGCGGTGTGTCATGCATGTAAACGGCATGCGTGTTGTGGAAGTTGATCTTCGTCGAGGACATGGCGTTAATTTTGCCCGGGTCCTGACGGAACATCAGCTTCACTGCATCGTCGGTGTTCCAGTCAACGCTTTCCGGCGGAACTTCCTGACCCTGCGCATTGTAAAGGCGGATTTTGTTGTTTGCCAGATATTGCGGGTTCTTCCGCATCAGCGGAATAATATCCTTCTGGATGATCGACTTTGGAGCCGTCCAGTAAGGATTGAGAATAACTTCGTGAATCTTGGAATCAAGAATTGGCGTCTGACGATCAATCTTGCCAACAACCGCTGTATGGCGCTGTGAAACGCTGCCGTTTTCAACGGCCTCAATGCGAGCAGCCGGAATATTGACCATAACAAAGCGCTGCTCTGTCTGGCTTGCTGGCGTCATGCCGGAGAGGCGCTGAAGATTAGTCTGCAACTGGCCGAGACGCGTATTCGCATCAACATTCATGGCAGCATAAGTGAACTGGCCCATGACGCCGTCGGCAGGCAAGCCGTGACGTGACTGGAAACGCTTAACGGCTGCATCGACATAAGTGTCATATGCGCTCGAAACGCCCGCTTCACGTGGCAGATCGCCCGAAACGATCAAGCGCTGACGCAGAGCCTGAACCGAAGGATCATTGACGCCAAGCTGCAGCTTTGCACTGCCCGGAACCTGTGGCCAGCCACCACGAGCGGCAATATCGCCATATTGGGCAATTGCGGACTGAAGATTTCCAACCGTCTGCTGGCTGATAACCGGCTGATTGGTTGCAACCTTTTGGCCACCCGTTGCACGCGCATCAAACTGGTCGTCCCAGTTGCCGCGGCGCGGCGCCGAAAGAATATCATTCAATGCCTGTTGCTGCTGGGCAAATGCCGCAGGAGCAATTGCAGATGCGGCAGCGGCCAAACCAGCAGTTGCAGCACCACGCAGAAAGCTGCGACGGCCCACATTCATAGCCAGCATATTCTTGTCGGTTTTGGTCATTGTTTTGGTCCCAAAGGCTAACCCGTTGCGTCCGAATGCAAAGCACTCAGAAATAGCTCACGATTATGCACTGTATTAAACCGGATAAGTCGGTTTTTATGGCTTATTCATGTCGCGCCGCCAAGAATTCAAGGCAGCGACTGCTTAAATAGCTCACAATCATAAAGTTTAACGTATTAACCGGCGCAATTGTGACCGTTCTGCAACAAAATACTACAGTCGATACGCTATGCTATCATTCCAGAAGCGATCAAGGCGCTGCAACGACCGGTTCATTGCTGTAAACTCTTCCACCTGAATACCGCCAACTTGCTCAATAGAAGCAATATGACGCTGGTAAAGAGACTGTACCTGATCCGCAATCTCATTGCCTTTATCGCTCAAGCTGACACGCACCGAACGACGATCTGTGCTTGAACGTTCATGGTTGATAAAGCCCATATCAACGAGCTTTTTCAGATTGTAAGAGACGTTTGAGCCCAGATAATAGCCACGCGAACGCAACTCACCTGCGGTTAGCTCGGAGTTGCCGATGTTGAACAGAAGCAACGCCTGCGTCGCGTTAATGTCGCTGCGACCTGCCCGGTCGAACTCATCCTTGATAACGTCGAGCAGACGGCGATGCAGACGCTCAACGAGCTGTAGTGCTTCAAGATAAAGTGTGCGGAGCGCTGCTTCGGGATTCAAAAGCGGAGCAGATGCATCCATTCTGTGCTGTGCATTGATCATGTCTTTTGCCTCTCTGTCGGAGCAACCTTACGTGAGGTTGCTCTCTTTCCTGTTCAGCCGGTGTTTTCACCGTGTCTGGATAGGAATTTAGACGAGATGCATAAAATTGGACTTAAAAGTCAGCCTTAACAGTAACTTACCAAGCGAAATGCAATTTCAGGCTTAATGTTTTGTTACCAGCACATCAATTCAGACGGCGAGACCGACGCGTGACAGCCGTCGCTTTTCCAGAAAGAGCATGATGCGGAAGACCACATAAATGAGGATGCAAGTCGCGTTAAAGCCGACAATCAGGGGGCGATACTCGAAGTGCCGAGCAAAGACGGAATAGATAGCTATTTCACCAATCGCTGCCACGACCCACAGAACTGGCCCCCATGGTGCGCGCATCCAAAGGCCAGTCGCCGCAACGGGCATCAAGAGTGCCAGCGCAACACAGGCCGTTTGCCACTGCCAAGGCATCAAATCAAAGCGCCACAACAAGCCCGGCTGCACACCGATCAGCTTAATCCAGTAATAAACGCCGCTTGCCAGAGCAGCGAGTGCGATCAATCGCATGAACCATACGAAAGACCATTCCGTGCCACTGGGCTGGATATGCTGGTGCAACTTATCCTGACGCATCAAAAGCTCAGTTCCCTCTCGCCAAGATTAGCAAAATACGCGTTGACCGTTTCCGGCTTCACCTCATCAATCGACGCAGGCTGCCAGACTGGCGCCCCGTCTTTATCGATCAAAACCGCCCGAACGCCTTCATAAAAATCGTGCCCCGCCAACATGCGTGATGCAATGCGATATTCCATGCGCATACAATCATCGAGATCAAGCGCACGACCATCAGCTATCTGACGGAATGTCACCGCTACACTGGTTGGCGACCGCGTAGCAAGAACAGTCAAAATATCCGTTGCTGGTTTGCTCCCATTTGCAGCAGCCTTTTCCAGTGCTTCGACGCATTCTGCAAGCGTTGCATGTTCAAAACTCTCGGCAATCACAGTGCGTACCTCGGGAGAGGTTTCAAAATCCGGACATTGTGCGCGTGCCAGAGCCGCATCAATATCGGCCTTTGCAATCAGATCGTCACGCAGATCATCCAGATCGCTGCTTGATATGGCATGAGTAGCAATACCGCTTTGCAGGCAATCACCCCAGCGGATCCGATTGCCTGTGAGTGCGAGATAATAGCCGAAATTATCATGCAGATGCGGCAGGAAAGCGCTTCCGCCTACATCAGGGAAAAAGCCGATGCCTGTTTCTGGCATGGCAAACAGCGTATTTTCGGTGACGATCCGGTGCGAGCCATGAATGGAGATGCCTGCCCCACCGCCCATAACGATGCCATTCAACAAAGAGACATATGGCTTTGGGAACCGTCCGATGCGCGCATTGAGACGATATTCGTCGCGGAAGAAATCAAATGCAGGTGTTCCTTCCTGGCCAGCCTTATAGGCGGCCACAACATCGCCACCCGCACAAAACGCACGGCCTTCACCTTCGACAATAACGACAGCGACATCGTCGTCCGATTCCCATGCTTGTAAAGCACGGTCGAGTGCAAGAATCATTTTATGGGTAAGAGCGTTGAGCGCAGATGTGCGCGTAAGCCTGACAAGGCCAGCCTTACCCTTACGCTCAAAGCTGATTTCGCTGCCGCCACCGAAGTCAATCTGCATGTCGCTTTCTCCCGTTATATGAAATGGGTAGAAACTGAGAAGCCCCGCGTCAATCCTGCACAGGCTATTGTGCTTGGTTTAGCCACTTTTCCCATGATAAACCGTCTGCAACACACACTAAGCTTCCGAACCGGTAGATTCCCAAGCTTTCTTCTCTCGGGAACATTTATATGACTGATCGTCTGAACAACATTTCTCCTGCAAACATTTCGGGCCACGTCGATGATGTGACCGGAGGCCGTCGTCTGCGGCGCATGCGCAAGGCCGACTGGTCACGCAGACTGGTTCAGGAAACACATCTGACGGCAGACGATCTGATCCTGCCATTCTTTTTGACCTACGGAACGGGTGTAACCGAAGCTGTCGATGCGATGCCCGGCGTGGAACGCTATTCGGTCGATATGGCTGTGCGTATGGCAGAGAAAGCCGCAAAGCTTGGCATTCCCGCGATTGCGCCCTTCCCGCGCGAAAAAGCAGAAGTAAAGACCGAAGACGGTGCTTATGTTGCAAGCCCCGACAATCTGATCAATCGCGCGGTGCGTGCGATCAAAAAAGAAGTGCCGGAAATCGGCATCATTACGGATGCAGCGCTCGACCCATTCACGACGCATGGTCATGACGGCATTTTGCGCAATGGCGAGATCATCAATGATGAATCAGTTGCCATGGTCGTTCGTGGCGCACTGTCACAGGCCGAAGCAGGCGCAGATGTGATTGCGCCTTCCGACATGATGGATGGTCGTATCGGCGCTATTCGTCAGGCACTGGATGCGCATGGCTTCAACCATGTGCCGATCATGTCTTATGCGACCAAATTCGCATCCGCCTTCTACGGCCCATATCGCGATGCGATCGGTACAGCTGGCCTGCTGAAGGGCGACAAGAAGACGTATTACATCGATCCTGCGAACCCTGACGAAGCTGTGCGTGAAGCCGAACTGGACGTGGCGGAAGGCGCTGACATGCTGATGGTTAAGCCTGGCATGCCTTATCTCGACATTATCCACCGTCTGAAGAACACATTCCGTCTGCCGACTTATGCCTATCAGGTCTCAGGCGAATATTCGATGATCAAAGCCGCTGGCATGAATGGCTGGATCGACGAAGAAAAAGTCATGATGGAGAGCTTGCTTGCCTTTAAACGTGCGGGCTGCGACGGCATTCTGACTTACTTTGCACTGGATGTGGCGGAAAAGCTGAAAAGCCAAGGCTAATTTCCAAAATGCTGTTTCCTTGAAATAGCCTGTTTCATGCACCACCTTGAGACTGTTCCGCAACGTGCGGAGCAGCGGACGGTTTATTTCCCGAACGCTTTTCGTATTAACGACTGGAAGGGACAATGTCCGATCATATTCTACACGGCGAAGTTATGGGGCCGCGTTACGAAAGCCGCGCATTTTTTGAAGGCGTGCGCACGCGTCGTATCATGGCATTCCTCATCGACTATCTCATCGTGTTTCTATTGTGCATTCCGGCTGCCATAGTAATTTTCATCCTTGGCATCATCACACTGTCGCTTGGCTGGGCGCTTTATGCCATCATGTTTCCGGTCGTCGCTCTGTTCTACGTGTCACGCACGCTGGGCGGACCACAGCAGGCTACCAAAGGCATGCAGATGATGAACATCAAAATCGTTCGTCTTGAAGGTGGCACCGTCGACCCGATGCTGGCTGTGGTTCACACAGTTCTATTCTGGGGCCTCAATGTGGTGCTGACACCGCTGATCTTGCTTGCCACGCTGGTCATTGACCGTAAGCGTGCCGTGCATGACCTTTTGCTTGGAACTGCCGTCATCCGGTCGGATCGATAATCAAGCATCAAAAAAATTCAGGGCCGGCTGCACAAAATGTCTATTGACGTTTTGTGCAGCCGGCTCGATCTTTAAAGCGTGTCTCCCAAAAGTGGAAACCGGTTTTGGGATCAAGACAAGTATATAAAAAATCTCAAAGAGATGGTTCGGTATTGCCGTTTCGTGGATATTGAATGACCCATCAACCGCAACAGTCTCCGCAGTTTTTCCTAACGGCTCCATCGCCCTGCCCTTACCTTGACGGGCAAATGGAACGTAAGGTTTTTACGCATCTCGTTGGAGACAAAGCCAGCGAGATCAATGATCTGCTGACCCAGGGTGGTTTTCGTCGTTCTCAGAATATTGCTTACAGACCTGCATGCGAGATGTGCCGTGCCTGTGTTTCGGTACGAATCCTGACGGGTGAGTTCGAGATGAACAAGAGCATGCGCCGAGTTTGGGATCGCAATCGCGATCTGATTGGTCGTCCGCACAAGGCGCAACCAAGCACCGAACAATATGCGCTGTTTCGCGATTATCTGGATGCACGGCATCATTCAGGCGGCATGTCCGATATGACAGTGCTCGATTATGCGATGATGGTCGAAGACACCCACGTCAACACGCAGATTATCGAATATCGCCGACGTGGGCCCGATAGTTTCATCAGCGCCAAGGGTGACGGCGAACTGATTGCGGTAGCCCTTACCGACGTGATGGCTGACGGTCTGTCGATGGTCTATTCGTTCTTCTCACCGCATATGCATGAGCGGTCCATTGGAACCTACATGATCCTCGACCATATCCAGCGCGCACGTGCGGCTGGCTTGCCACATGTCTATCTGGGCTATTGGGTCGAAGGCTCAAGGAAGATGCAGTATAAAACCCGCTTCAAGCCACAAGAACATCTCGGTCCACGTGGCTGGCAGAAATTTGAGGGATAACAAAAAGGCGGCATCAAAGCCGCCTTTGTTTTAGAATTTTCCCGAACGTGGGAAACCTTTTGGCACAGTACGACCGGCAGAGGCACGAGCTGCGATCCACTCAACAAGCTCTTCCTTGTTGCGATTGAACGTGCGGTCGGCTGAATCCTGCCACGACAGGCCGTCAGCAATTGCAAAAGTACGAATGTCGGAAATGCCGCCATCCTTATATTTCTGCAACCGCACGCCTTTACCGCGTGTCATTTCCGGAATTTCTGCAAGCGGGAAGACGACCATCTTGCGATTTTCACCGACTACCGCAATGTGATCACCCGAAATGCGCTGGCAAAGCTTGGCTTCGTCCGGTGCCTTCACGTTCATCACCTGCTTACCCTTGCGGGTATTGGCGACCGCTTCGTTCTCCGAAACAATGAAACCATTGCCTTCATGTGACACAAGCAGAAGCTTTGCCTGGGGGTCATGGACAAAAGCGGTGAGAATATCCTGATCGTTTTCCATATCGACCAGAATGCGGATCGGTTCACCATGACCGCGACCGCCGGGAAGCGTATTCGCGCCGATGGTGAAGAACTTGCCGCCCGTGGTGAAGAACAGAATCTTATCCGTCGTCTCAGCGTGGAAAGCGAGCTTGAGCTTGTCGCCTTCCTTGAAAGCCAGCGTCGAGAAATCAGCCATATGGCCCTTCATCGCACGCAACCAGCCCTTTTCAGACACAACAATCGTAACCGGCTCACGCTCGATCATCGCTTGATGAATATCTTCAAGATCGTGGGTTGGTGCTTCCGCAAAGGTGCTGCGACGCTTGCCTAGTTTGGTAGCTGGCCCAAACTTTTCGCGGACAGCTTTGATTTCTGTGCTGATCTTCTTCCACTGGCGCGTGCCAGAGGCAAGTAAGCCTTCCAGATCAGATTTCTCGGCAGTCAGGCCGTCGAACTCTTTGCGGATTTCAAACTCTTCAAGCTTGCGCAACGAACGCAAGCGCATGTTGAGAATGGCTTCGGCCTGATTATCCGTCAGATCGAAGAATCGCATCAATTCCTGTTTCGGCTCATCCTCTTCACGAATGATACGGATGACTTCATCAAGATTGAGATAAGCTTTGAGGAAACCGCCGAGGATTTCCAGTCGCTTCTCAATTTCAGCGAGGCGATATTCAGAACGGCGAACAAGCACTTCCTTGCGATGTTCGAGCCATTCTTTGAGCACGCCGCCGAGCGACAGAACATTTGGCACTTTGCCATGCGAAAGCACGTTCATGTTGAGCGAAACGCGGTTCTCAAGCTCAGTCAGCTTGAACAGCGATTCCATCAGCAATTCTGGATCAACAGTACGATTCTTCGGTTCCAGTACGATGCGAATGTCTTCGGCAGACTCATCGCGAATATCATCAAGCAGCGGCAATTTCTTCGCCAGAAGCAACTCGGCGATCTTTTCAATCAGGCGCGATTTCTGCACCTGATATGGAATTTCGGTGACAACGATCACCCACGTTCCGCGATTGCCTTCTTCCTTTTCCCAGCGTGCGCGTGCACGAAACGAGCCGCGTCCCGTGCGATAGGCTTCAACGATATTGGCATGATCTTCGACCAGAATACCGCCAGTCGGAAAATCAGGGCCACGCACCTTACATTTCAGAAGCGCTGTAGGATCGCTCTCGGCTTCCTTCTTCAACTCTTCCCATTGCGCAGGCGACGTGATGAGTTCTTCAACACTCGCTTCGGGATGATTGATGAGATACAGCGCGGATGAGCAAAGCTCCGCCACATTATGCGGCGGAATATTGGTGGCCATGCCGACCGCGATACCTGCCGAGCCGTTGGCGAGCAGGTTCGGAAATGCACCCGGAAGGACGATGGGTTCTTCGTCTTCCTCATTATAAGTCGGGCGAAAATCAATAGCGTTCTCTGTGATACCCTCGAGCAGCAGCGTAGACACTTCAGTCATTCGCGCTTCGGTATAACGCATGGCAGCAGCATTATCGCCGTCGATATTGCCGAAGTTGCCCTGCCCGTCCACGAGCGGATAACGCACGGCGAAGTCCTGCGCGAGACGCACGAGAGCATCATAAATCGATGCGTCGCCATGCGGATGGAATTTACCCATCACGTCGCCGACGATACGCGCGCATTTTGCATAGGCCTGATCAGGATTAAGACGTAGCAGACGCATCGCATGAACGATACGGCGATGAACCGGCTTCAAACCGTCGCGCACATCCGGCAGCGCACGATGCATGATCGTGGACAGTGCATAAGCGAGGTAACGCTCCTCAAGCGCAGACTTGAGATCGACCCGTTCGATGTGTTCTTCGCCGTCGCCCGGCGGAATCAGACTTTTACCCATAGTTCTCAGTACCAATTGCGCGATTCGTCAGCAAGTAGTGATGAGAACCAATCCAGTACATTCGTCGCAAATATGCCGTCATTGCTGCTGTATAGAGAAAATAACGTGGTTTTCTCCACAACGAACGTAGGAAAAGCGAAACGGGCTTTTTTTCCTTTCGTAAAAGCTTATGTAGACATTTGAATTTTTTACCAAATGATCAGGAGCCAATAAATGCAGGTTTTCGTTCTTAGTAAGCAGGCCGCGCGCGTTTTTGCAGCAAGCACGGCGCTCTCGTTGGTATTTGGCAGCGTAGCTATGGCCGCTGATGCCAATGCCGTGGCTGAACGCCTCAAGGCAATGTATGCCAAGCAGGGCGGAGAACTTAGCTTTGCCAATGTCAAAGCTGATGGCTCCGACATTGTGCTTGAAGGCACGAAGATCAAGCTTGCAACGGTTTCCGACAAGGAAACAGCCATTGGTGACATTACCCTCGAAAACGTTGAGGATGCATCTGACGGCGGTTACAGCATTGAAAAAATAACTGTTCCTGACATCGAAGTTCCTGCAGGCGAAGCAAACAAGAATGACAAAGTGTCCATCAAGGACATTTCGATGGAAAACGTCCAGATTCCATCGGAGAAAGCCGAAGGCGCGCTCAACCAGATCGTTTTCTATGACAAGATGAAGATTGGTCAGATGGAATTCGGAACGCCCGGTAAGGATGGCGCAACGGTTAAAGATCTGGAAGTGTCGCTGAACGCAGTTGACCGCTCTGAGAAAATCGACTACGCGCTGACCATTGCTGATATTGATGCTACATTCGAGAAGGATGGCAAGAACCCACTTGCTCCGCTCGACATGAACACCTTCAACGGCGCCGTGACGTCAAAGGGCACATGGCTGCCAAAGTCTGGCGACGCATCACTCGACCAGTTCGAGATCAGTGCAAAGGAACTCGGCAAAATCGACATCACCGGCGCGCTTGCCGGTTATGACATTGCTTTCCTTGAAGCCGTTCAGAAAACCCAGCAGAATATGACCAAGGCAGATGCCGATAAGGACGCTGCTGGTCTGGCTATTCTCGGTCTTGCTGAACAGCTGAGCCTTAAGAACCTGACAATCCGCTTTGACAATGAAACCCTCACGCAGAAGCTGCTCGATTATTACGGCAAGCAGCAGGGTGCAGATGGCAAGCAGCTTGGCGAACAGCTGAAAATGATGGTTCCGCTGATGGCAACACAGCTCAAGAACCCTGAATTTGCTCAGCAGTTGAAGACTGCGGCTGAAAAGTATTTCGACGATCCAAAGTCGCTGACAATTTCGGCTACACCTGACCAGTCGGTTAGCTTTGCATCGATCGTTGCAACAGCATCGCTTGATCCAACAAAGATCATTCCACTGCTGAAGATCGCAGTCGACGCCAACAACTGATTGATCTGATATTGATTAAACAAACCCGGTGAGCCCCGCTCACCGGGTTTTATTTTGCCTGCTAATAAGACCAAAGAAAAAGCCCGATCTCACGATCGGGCTTTTTTAATTTCATACCTGAACCGATCAGCTCTTCTGCGTTGGTGCCAAACGAATGTGCAAATCACGCAGCTGTGCTGGCGAAACATCCGAAGGTGCGTTCATCAGAAGGTCAAGCGCCTGCTGGTTCATCGGGAACAGCGAGATTTCGCGCAGGTTCTTTGCACCAACGAGCAGCATGATAACGCGATCAACACCGGCAGCCATGCCGCCATGTGGAGGCGCGCCGTACTGGAACGCACGGTAGAGACCGCCGAAGCGCTCTTCAACGTCCTGCTGGCTGAGACCAACCAGTTCAAACGCCTTCACCATCACATCTGGCAGCTGGTTACGGATCGAACCGGAAGCGATTTCAAAGCCGTTACAGACCAGATCGTACTGGTAAGCTTTGAGCGACAACGGATCCTGCGTTTGCAGTGCTTCCATGCCACCCTGCGGCATCGAGAACGGATTATGCGCGAAGTCGAGCTTCTTGTTGTCTTCGTCCCACTCGTAGAACGGGAAGTCGATGATCCAAGCGAGTTCGAAGCGATCACGATCAACGAGGTTCAGTTCTTCACCAGCGCGCGTACGGGCATCGCCTGCGAATTTGTAGAACTTCGAAGGCTGACCAGCTACGAAGAAGCAGGCATCGCCATCGCCGAGACCAAGCTGCTCGCGAAGCGCTTCTGTGCGTTCTTCACCAATGTTCTTGGCAATCGGGCCTGCGCCTTCGAGCTTGTCGCCTTCTTTGCGCCAGAAGATATAACCGAGGCCCGGCTGGCCTTCGCCCTGTGCCCATGAATTCATGCGATCACAGAATGCACGGCTGCCGCCGGTCTTTGCCGGAATTGCCCAGACTTCGACCTTCGGGTCGTTTGCGATCATGTTCGCAAAGACCTTGAAGCCGGAACCAGCAAAATGCTCGGTCACTGCCTGCATTTCAATCGGGTTACGCAGGTCTGGTTTGTCCGAACCATAGGTGCGGATAGCGTCGTCATAAGCGATGCGGCGGAACTGCTGTGTGACAGGCTTGCCTTCGGCAAACTCTTCAAAGATGCCGCGCATGACAGGTTCCATCGTTTCCCAGATTTCTTCCTGGGTTACGAAGCTCATTTCAAGGTCGAGCTGATAGAATTCGCCCGGCAGACGGTCTGCACGCGGATCTTCATCGCGGAAGCAAGGTGCAATCTGGAAGTAGCGGTCGAAACCAGCAACCATCAGAAGCTGCTTATACTGCTGCGGAGCCTGCGGCAGCGCGTAGAACTTGCCTTCATGAATACGGCTTGGCACGAGGAAGTCGCGCGCACCTTCCGGCGACGAAGCGGTCAAGATTGGCGTCGAGAATTCATTGAAGCCGATTTCGGTCATGCGGCGACGCATCGCTGCAATGATCTTTGTGCGGCTCATAATGTTCTTGTGCAGCGTTTCGCGACGCAGATCGAGGAAGCGATACTTGAGGCGAATGTCTTCAGGATAATCCGGTTCGCCGAATACTGGCAGCGGCAATTCCTTGGCTGCGGCCAGAACTTCGATCTCGGTTGCGAAGATTTCAACATCGCCGGTCGGCAGGTTGGCATTCACCGCTTCATCGGCACGAGCCTTCACTTCACCATCGACGCGAATGACCCACTCGCCGCGAACGGTTTCAGCAATCT
This sequence comes from Brucella sp. 21LCYQ03, assembly GCF_023554105.1. GTDB lineage: Bacteria > Pseudomonadota > Alphaproteobacteria > Rhizobiales > Rhizobiaceae > Brucella. The sequence goes on along the minus strand of NZ_JAMJWE010000003.1, from coordinate 89,931 downwards.
TGAACGCTGGCGAATCAGGATCAGCAACAACCTGAGTCAGGCCATAATGATCGCGAATGTCGATGAAGAGGATGCCACCATGGTCACGGACGCGATGAACCCAGCCAGACAGACGGACTTTCGAACCAACATCCGATTTGCGAAGGGCTGCGCAGGTATGGCTGCGATAACGGTGCATGATTTCTGCCTTTTGGAACTTTATAAATCTTGTGCAAGCAAAGCGCTGCAATTCGGGCGGAAAAGCGCATTTTGATCACGCTTTGTCAAGCCGACACTACGTGTGTTAAACTAGCTTGACAGAATATGTCGACAAAAATCACTATTTACGTGTTATCTCATCGCAATATCGCTCTTGCGGCGCAACAAGCGGCCCGCGCTTCAATATTTTGTTTAAACGCGCAACTTAATCGAAAATTGCTTCACAGTTTTCGGGATGCGCTCTAAAAGAAGAATATGCAGCTCATCACGACCACAGAGGCCCTTGAAGAGGCCGTATCCGCCTTAACCAAATCCGACTTTGTGACAGTCGATACCGAATTCATTCGGGAAACGACTTTCTGGCCGGAGCTTTGTCTTATTCAAATGGCCTCGCCTGACCATACTGCTTTGGTCGATGCTTTGGCACCCGGCCTCGATCTTGCGCCTTTCTTCCGCCTTATGGCCGATGAGAAAGTGGTCAAGGTGTTCCACGCCGCGCGTCAGGACATCGAAATAGTCTTCCACTTAGGTAATCTGATCCCTGCCCCGATTTTTGACAGTCAGGTTGCCGCGATGGTCTGCGGTTTTGGCGATGCCATTTCCTATGATGCGCTGGTTCAAAAAGTCACCGGCAAACATCTCGACAAATCCTCACGTTTTACTGATTGGCGCCGCCGTCCACTGTCCGACAAGCAGCTCGATTACGCGTTGGCTGACGTTACCTATCTGCGCGACATCTATCTCTATCTGAAGGATGAGCTTCAGAAAGAAGGCCGCAGCGAGTGGGTTAATGAAGAAATGGCCGTGCTTAGCGCACGTGAGACCTATGATCTGCACCCAGACGATGCATGGAAACGCGTAAAAACGCGTATGCGTAAGCCGATTGAGCTGGCAATTGTGCAGTCGGTTGCAGCGTGGCGCGAACGTGAAGCACGCGAACGTAATGTTCCGCGTGGCCGTGTCATCAAGGACGATACGATTGCGGAAATCGCTCAACAGCAGCCGAAAGATGCAGAAGCGCTCGGTCGTTTGCGTTCTATCCCGAAAGGTTGGGAGCGTTCGGCTCAGGCTGCGGGTCTTGTGACTGCGGTTCAGGCTGCACTGGCTATTCCAAAAGAGGACCTGCCAAAATTGCCGAAGCAATCGCATTCTCCTGAAGGCAGTGCTGCCGCTGGAGACATTCTGAAAGTGCTGCTCAAGCTTGTGACCGAAGAACATGGCGTTGCGGCCAAGATCGTCGCAAGTTCCGATGACATCGACAAGATTGCGGCTGAAGGCGAGAAAGCCAATGTGCCTGCGTTGCAAGGCTGGCGTCGCGAAGTCTTCGGCCAGAAAGCGCTTGATCTCATCGAAGGCAAAATTGGTATCAAGTTTGAAAACCGACGCATTCGGGCAGTTGAATTAAATTAAACAAAAGGCCGGCGGAAACATTCCCGCCGGCCTTCTTGTTTATCGATCATTCGATTTTAATGATGGTCGTTTGCTTCAATTGCACTGTCGCCAACGGCAAAGAAAAGGTTCTTACCTGCCAGCTTTGAGAGCTGCTGCAGGCGGCCTTCAGGGCGATCCGAAATCAAATCAGCAATATCACCCGGCACGACTAGGGCTATTCCATTCTCTTCCTCACGCCAATAAAGGCGCGGAATAACTCCCGGCATGGAAGCGGAGAGCAGATAGACAACCCGCAATAATGCGCCCAATAACCTTGCACGTTCGCGCAAACGCGGCGTGGCAAGTTTCAGGATTTCAGGCGCAATCTCGTCTTCAACCAGTCCTTCATGGCGATAATAATTCGCCAAGGCCATGAAAGAGCGACCGGGATGATCAATGCCGCCAAAAGAGCCATGCGCGATGATATTTAGCGCCTGAGAGCCGCGATAGTCGGGATGCGCCCGCCAGCTGATGTCAGCCACCAGACACGCGGCCTGACGATAGCGGCCCTCGTCTTCGGTTTCGTCAAACCCAAGCACCGGCAACGATAGTGTGGTCCATGTAGCCAATTCACGCGCATGACGCGGAGAACGCGAACGCAAGATTGCCAATTCTTCTGCCGAGGCCAAAAGCGGATCAAGCCGCTGTTCATTCTTAGGCAACAGTGAATAAAGATAGCCTTCACGCACACCAAGCGCTGAGAAGACGATCTTTGATGGCTTCATACGGCGAATGGTTTCAAGTAGAACGGTGGCGCCATAGGCAAGCAGCTGACGACGGTTTTTGGAAACCGCTTCAATGCCGCGCATCGTATCAATATTGCCTTTGGCAACGCGCGTGAGGAAGCTTTTTGCTTCCACCGGGTCCATCTCATAACCGTGCATGACATGCAGCGGGTAATGCTTAGCCGTCATGTGCAGCTTAGCGAGATTTCGCCATGTACCACCAACCGCATAGAAAACCTGACCCTGATGCTCTTCGAGAAGTGTTGCACGCTCGAGTTCGATACGGGTAATCTTAGCCGCTTCCGGCAGCTGTTCGTTGGACATGTCCTGCAAGCGCAGACCGCCGAGCGGCAACGTGATTCCCTCACCCACATCGTGGTCATTCACATCGACCAGTTCGAGACTGCCACCACCGAGATCGCCAGCAATGCCTTGTGGCTTATAGAACCCGGAAATAATCCCAAGCGCCGAATAATAGGCTTCTTCCTTGCCGGACAGAACTTCAATGTGCCGTCCAAGAATAGCCTCGGCCTGAGAAATAAAATCAGGTCCGTTCTTGGCTTCGCGTGCAGCGGCTGTTGCCAGCGCATGAATGGAAATCGCGCCGGCTTGTTCAGCCAGCACGCGAAAACGCTTCAATGCGCGAAGAGCAATATCAACGGATTTCTCATTGAGCTTCCCAGTCTTGGCCAAACCTTTGCCAAGACCGCAGAGAAGCTTTTCATTGAAAAGCACTGTCGGCGAGCGAACAATGCCTTCATAAACAACGACACGGATCGAGTTTGATCCAATATCGATAACCGCGACGGGCTTGAGGCCCTTCAATCGGCCTTGTGCTATTGCTGGACTCATGAAGTCGTTTTTCTTTCCGCCTGTGCACGTCTGCGATGTGCAGTCAGGCGTGGGGCAGATGATTTCGGTGACTTTCCGCGACCAGACAAGCTTGGATTTGTCATGAAATATTCCTGCGCGTTGAAGGCTTCTTCTCCGTCCGCTTTTTCTATCCGGCGAGAGGTGCCATCCGCAAGTAGCTGATAGCTCTGTTGGTTATCAATTATGTTGGCAAACATAATTTGAGACAGAATTTGCTGATGCACAGTGGCATTGGTCACTGGCACCAAAGTCTCGACACGGCGATCAAGATTGCGCGGCATCATGTCGGCTGAACCGATATAGACGATTGCCTTGTCAGACGGCAGATCATACCCATTTCCGAAGCAGAAAACGCGACTATGCTCGAGAAAACGTCCGACAATCGACTTGGCGCGAATATTATCCGAGAGACCCGGAACACCCGGGCGCAGACAGCAAATACCACGTACAATCAATTCCACATCGACGCCTGCCTGACTGGCTTTATAAAGCGCATCAATAATCTGTGGATCAACCAGCGAGTTCATCTTCATCCAGATGGCAGCAGGCTTACCAGCCTTCGCATTGCTGATCTCATCTTCAATGTGCTTGAGGATTCGCGCACGCAGCGTCAGCGGAGAAATAGCGATCTTCATTTCCTCGGCTGGCTGCGCATAGCCTGTGATGAAATTGAAGATGTGTGCAACATCACGCGCAATATCAGCGTCTGACGTAAAGAACGACAAGTCAGTGTAAATACGCGCTGTAATCGGGTGGTAATTTCCCGTGCCCAAATGAACATAGGTGCGCAGCTTCTGGTCTTCGCGGCGTACAACCAGCGACATTTTGGCGTGGGTTTTCAGTTCAAGAAAACCAAACACAACCTGAACACCGGCGCGTTCGAGATCGCGTGCCCAACGAATATTTGCTTCTTCATCAAAACGCGCCTTCAATTCGACCAGCGCAGTTACCGACTTGCCAGCTTCGGCAGCATCGACCAGCGCACGAACAATCGGGCTGTCGTTGGAGGTACGATAAAGCGTCTGCTTGATCGCCAGCACATCAGGATCAGCCGCCGCCTGACGCAGGAACTGCACCACGACGTCAAATGATTCATAAGGGTGGTGAACAACGATGTCCTTTTCGCGAATCGCTGCAAAGCAATCGCCACCATGCTCGCGGATACGCTCCGGGAAACGTGGATTGTAAGACACGAATTTCAGATCATCGCGCGGAATCGAAACAACTTCCGAAATCATGTTCAGCGCCAAAAGGCCTTCCAGAACACTGATACGATTCTCTGAAACGCCGAGTTCCGTTGCAACGAACACGCGCAAGGCTTCCGGGATTTCTGCATCAAACTCGATACGGATCACCTGCCCACGGCGGCGGCGCTTCAATGCGGTCTCAAACAGACGGACGAGATCTTCAGCTTCTTCTTCCACTTCAATATCGCTATCGCGAATAATGCGGAATGTGCCTGCGCCGCGCACTTCATAGCCCGGGAACAGACGACCGATGAACAAGCTAACCGCATCTTCAATCGTGATGAAGCGGAACGCGTTCGTTTGTTCGTTCGGCAACTGGATGAAACGCTTGAGAGCAACAGGAATGCGCAGCAGCGCCGTCATCGGATGGCTATCGAGGCGACGTGCCAATTGCAGCGCCATAGAGAACCCAAGATTGGGTATGAACGGGAACGGATGCGCAGGATCGATCGAAAGCGGCGTCAGGACAGGGAAAATGGTTTCAAGGAAGTGGTTTTCCAGCCATTCTTTTTCATCTTTAGACAAAGCTGCCGGGCGAACGATCTCGATATTTTCTCTTTCGAGCTCTTCGCGAAGTGTACGCAGACGGTCTTGCTGACCTTCCTGAAGGCGACTGACTTCTTCGAGAACGAAATCAAGCTGTTCCTGCGGCGTGCGGCCATCCGCACTGCGCATGGCAACGCCTGCGCGAACCTGCGCGGCAAGCCCTGCGATACGCACCATGAAGAATTCATCAAGGTTGCCCGCCGAGATAGACAAAAAACGCAGACGTTCAAGCAATGGCTGACGGGTATTGCCTGCCTCTTCGAGGACACGGCGGTTGAACTGCAACCACGAAAACTCGCGATTAACAAAGCGTTCTGAGCTTTGCATCAGTTCAGAAATTCGATCGTCAATCAAAGCTTCGTGAGCATTCTGATCTTTTCCAAGATTCTTGTCCGTTGAAAGATCATTGGCTGGCTGAATGGTCAGATCAGTCGTATGTGGTGCCATAATGCTGTTTTCGTTCATTTTTCCTGTCCCGGCTTTTACCGGAAGATCCCGGTGCGACCATAAGCCTATGGCTGTCATATGACAGTTTGATAGCAAACCGCTTGAATTGTCTCCAGAATTGATGAAAACGCTTCCAGAAACAAGTCGTACGCGGTAAATGCTTGAAAAATAGCTACCCTAAATTTGATGCCGCGCCCCACAAGCTCCGGAGTATATCATGTCCGATCACATCATCCCGCACTTCCAGAACGACGCTGGACACAACTCCATCGAAATCGGCGTGAAGGAATTCATGTGCGTCGGCGCGAATCCGCCTTTCGATCATCCGCATGTTTTCCTCGACATGGGACATGAAAGCGAAGTTGTCTGCCCTTATTGCTCGACGCTCTATCGCTACAATCCGCAGCTTCATGCAGATGAAACACTGCCTGCTGGCTGCGTCTATGATGCGCCTGCCGATAAAGCTGCCTGAAGATAACAAGCGGTATTGCTGCCGCTAAAACTATGAGCAAGCTGGATACAAAACGCATACTCATTGCCGGGGCCGGCGTTGCCGGTTTAAGTGCTGCGCTTGAATGCGCAGCTCGCGGATGGTCTGTTCAGCTTTTTGAAAAAGCGCATGCCTTGTCGGAAGTCGGCGCAGGCTTGCAGCTTGCTCCCAATGCAATGCGCCATCTTGAGCGCCTCGGCGTTGCGGATCGATTATCCTCACACGCGGTTACACCCGAAGCGCTCTATCTCATGGATGGGCGCAAAGCTCGTCCTTTGCTCGCGATGCAGCTCGGCGACAAGGCGTCAAAGCGTTGGCGCCATCCCTATGTCGTGTGTCATCGCGCCGATTTGCAATCCGCACTGCTTGTTGCCTGCAACGAAAATCCGAATATAGAAATCAATCTCGGTTCGGAAGTCTTAAGCCACACGGCTGACGTCAGCGGAATCACAGCGATTGTCAGACGTGACGCCACTGAACAGGCCATTGGGGCGGCATATCTGATAGCATGCGATGGTGTGTGGTCGATGCAGCGCGCCAAAGCTGGCTATGACAAAGCGCGTTTCAGCGGACATATCGCATGGCGCACAACAGTCACAGTCGATGACTTGCCTGCGAGCTTCACGTCAGCCATTCCGGAACAGAAATCTGTTTCTGCTTGGCTCGGCAAAAAAGCGCATTTCATTGCCTATCCAGTCAAAGGCGGCGATTTTTTCAACTTTGTTGCCATTACGACGGGTGAAAATCCGGGTGAGGTTTGGTCGAAGACTGGTGACAGTTCACGGCTGCGATCCATCTATGAAGACTGGAGTAAGCCCGTTCGTGATGTTCTGAACGTTGCAGATGAATGGACCTACTGGCCGCTGTTTGAAATGCCCGACGCACAGTTTGCTGGCCCCGACAGAACAATTTTTCTTGGCGATGCCTCTCATGCAGTTACGCCCTTTGCAGCCCAGGGCGCTGCCATGGCCATCGAGGATGCTGCTGTGCTCGCAGAAGCATTGGATAACGAGGATCAACAATCAACGTTGAAGCGATTTGATTCTGTTCGAAAAGAGCGGATTGCAGCAGTCGCCAAACGCGGCCAGATGAACCGCTTTGCATATCATGCAACAGGTGCTTTCGCGCTCGGTCGCAATATGCTTTTCGCCATGCGCAGCCCAGATAGTTTTTTGAAAGATCTGGACTGGCTGTATGGCCATGATGCCGTTTCAGCGCTTAATTCGCACTAGCCTCAATCATCAGCATCACGCGCCGCTTCAAGCGTTGCTATGTCGAGCTTGATCATCGTCATCATCGCATTTGCAACACGCTGCCTCACTTCTGGTGAGCCATTTTGCAGAATATCGAGCATGAATTCGGGCACGATCTGCCATGCAAAGCCATATTTATCGGTCAGCCAGCTACACTCCAAAGGCGCGCCACCTTCAAGTAATCGATCCCAGAATGCGTCGAGCTCTGCCTGATCCTTGCACTTGAGTACAAGAGATGTTGCGGGATTGAACTTAAACTCAGGCCCGCCATTCAATGCGCACATAGCTTGCCCATCAAGCGTGAAATTTGCCGCCACAACATCCACGCCATCCGGTTGATGGCTATGTTTAAAGCGTATCAAACCATCAAGCGACGCGGGTCTTCCCAGATCACGGAATATCGAAACATAATATTTCGCGGCTTCTTCAGCTTGCTTATCGAACCAGAGGCAAACAGTTAGACCAGACATAGTTTTCTCCTCCCTTATGTCTTGCCCCCGTTTGGTTAGCTCATAGCTTTAGAAGCGGCTTCCATATCCATCCACATAACTTCCCAAATGTGGCCGTCGAGATCCTCAAAACTGCGGCCATACATAAACCCATAATCTTGCTTTTGAGCAGGATCGGCCCGCCCACCTGCCTTGGCAGCTTTATCAATGGTATCGTCCACTTCCGCCTTGCTGTCAGCCGAAACGCAAATCAACACCTCACTTGCACTATGGGCATCGGCAATTTTCTTAGGTGTAAATTGACTGAACTTCTCATGGCTTAAAACCATGACGTGAATAGTATCAGAGAATACCATGCAGGATGCTGTTTCATCCGAAAACATTGGATTTTTGGTTGCCCCAACCGACTCGTAAAAGCTTGTCGAACGAGCAACATCTTTGACGGGCAAATTTACAAAAATCATCTTTGCCATAACAGTTCCTCCTCACTGTAACGAATGACATAATGTATAACTCCGACGCTTCCCAAAGGATGCATAGCGCTTACATTATCAAGAGGGAGATCCCGAATGACGATCCAGTTTGAACAGACCTGCCCTATCTTTCGGATTTTCGATATTGAAAAGGCCAAAGATTTCTATGTGGGGTTTCTCGGCTTTACACTCGATTGGGAACACCGATTTGCGGCAGGGATGCCTCTTTACATGCAGGTTTCACGCGCTGGTCTCACCTTGCATTTGAGCGAACATCATGGAGATGGCAGTCCCGGCGCAAATGTTTTTGTGCGCATGCAGGGTGTGGATGCGTTTCAGAAGGAAGTGAATTCACGTGGCTATCGCTATATGCGGCCCGGGATCGAGGATCAGCCCTGGGGACGCGTGATGGCGGTTATTGATCCATTCGGAAACCGTATTCAGTTTTGCGAAGGCCCGCACGACGAATAAAACAAAACACCCGCCGTTATTCGCGGCGGGTGTTTTTTTAAAGCGGTCTCATTGCTTAGTGCAAAATTTGGCTCAAGAAGAGCTTTGTGCGTTCGTGCTGCGGATTGTCAAAGAATTCAGCAGGTGAGTTCTGCTCAACGATCTGGCCCTGATCCATGAAAATGACGCGGTTTGCAACCTGACGGGCAAAGCCCATTTCATGCGTCACGCAGATCATCGTCATGCCTTCATCAGCAAGGCTGACCATCGTATCGAGCACTTCCTTGACCATTTCCGGATCAAGCGCTGAAGTCGGCTCGTCAAACAGCATGACTTTCGGGTTCATGCAGAGCGCACGGGCAATTGCCACGCGCTGCTGCTGACCACCGGAAAGCTGCCCGGGATATTTATTGGCCTGCTCCGGAATTTTCACGCGCTTCAGATAATGCATGGCGATTTCTTCCGCCTGCTTCTTCGGCATCTTGCGCACCCAGATCGGGGCCAGCGTGCAGTTTTCCAGAATGGTCAGATGCGGGAAGAGGTTGAAGTGCTGGAACACCATGCCGACTTCACGACGGACTTCATCGATCTTCTTGAGATCGTTGGTTAGTTCAATGCCATCGACAATGATCTGACCTTTCTGGTGTTCTTCCAGACGGTTAACGCAACGGATCATGGTTGATTTACCGGAACCCGATGGGCCAGCCACGACGATACGTTCACCACGCATGACTTTCAGATTGATGTCACGCAGCACGTGGAACTCGCCATACCACTTGTGCATGTTCTTGATCTCAATCGCCACTTCGGTCTTCGAGACTTCAAGTTTTGAACGGTCGATGTCGACACCAAGCTCAGATTGCGGGAGGGCGCTTTGTGCACTCATTTGAATTATTCCCTTTAATTCTTATCGTTTATGACCCGTGTCGAGCCGTCGTTCCATGAATATAGAGTATCGCGACATGGCGAAACAGAAAATCCAGAAAACGAAGCCCGCAAAGACCAGTCCAGTTGCAGGTGTCTGTGGAGAAGCCCAGTTTGCATCGGAAAAGTTCTGTCGGACAATACCGAGTAGATCAAACATGCCGATGATGTAGACAAGGCTGGTGTCTTTAAACAGACCAATAAATGTGTTCACGATGCCGGGTATCACCAGCTTCAACGCTTGTGGCAGGATAATGAGGTTGGTCTTCTGCCAGTATCCCAGCCCGAGAGCATCCGCGCCCTCATATTGTCCACGCGGAATAGCTTGCAATCCGCCACGAACAACTTCCGCCATATAGGCCGAGGCAAACAATGCCACACCAATCAGCGCACGCATCAGTTTGTCAAAAGTGACCCCCGGCGGCAGGAAGAGCGGCAGCATTACGCTGGCCATGAACAGGACCGTCACCAATGGAACGCCGCGCACCGTTTCGATGAAGATGATCGACATCGTCTTGATCACAGGCAGTTTTGATCGCCGCCCCAAGGCCAAAACAACCCCCAGAGGCAGTGAAACCGCAATACCGACAAACGACAAGACCAGTGTTACCAGCAGGCCACCCCAAAGCGACGTTTCAACATAACGCAGGCCAAAAGAGCCGCCGACCAACAAGAAGTAGGCGATAATCGGAAAGGCAAAGAAGAACAGAATGGCGTTGATGATCTTGTGCGGAATCTTCGGGATCAGCAAAGGAACGAGCAAAATCACGAATAATGCCGCAGTTAAGTCAACCCGCCAGCGCTCTTCAAACGGGTAGCGCCCATAGATAAACTGCTGATATTTCGCATTTACGAACGCCCAGCAAGCACCTGACCAGCCTTCAGGCTGAACACCACCCTGCACGACCGTTAGACATGCCGTGCGGTCTGTTCCTGTCCACGCAGCATTAATAAACAGCCACTGGACCATCGGCGGCAAAAACCACGCAACGATCGCCAGACCAAAAATCGTCAATGCTGCATCCGTTGGCGTGGCAAAAAGATTGACGCGCAGCCAATGAGAAAAGCCCTGCACTGAACTGGGCGGCTTTTCCCCCTCGACCATTTGTGTTCGGACATAATGGAGATTTGTATTTTCCATGCTCATCTCTCCACCAATGCCATTTTCGCATTAAACCAGTTCATCAGACCGGAAACGATCAGGCTGATGCTGAGATAGATCACCATCCAGATGGCAACGACTTCAACAGCTTGGCCGGTCTGGTTAAGGATCGTGCCACCAACTGCAACCAGATCAGGATAACCGATTGCAATGGCAAGCGATGAGTTCTTGATCAGATTGAGATACTGGCTCGAAAGCGGTGGAATGATGATGCGCAAAGCCTGTGGTACAACAATCAGGCGCATCGTCTGGCCGGGTCGTAAACCGACTGCATAGGCCGCTTCTGTCTGGCCTTTGTTTACACCCAGAACACCTGCACGAACGGTTTCCGCAATGAATGATGCGGTGTAGAAAGACAAAGCCAGCAACAGTGCCAGAAATTCTGGCTTAACCTGCGCGCCACCAGTCAGATTAAACGTCCCAAGCTTTGGCAGGTCAAACGTGACCGGAAATCCTGTCACGATCAGTGCGAGGATCGGCAAGCCAATGATCAGAGCAGCAGAAACACGTACCGTATGAAACGGCTGGCCTGTTGCCATTTGCCGACGCTTCGCCCAGCGCGCCACAAAAAACGAAGCCACTATGCCGAGAAGCAATGCGACGGGCAACAACCATGCGCCCTCACCCCAAATAGGTGACGGCATGAAAAACCCGCGATTGTTGAGATAGGTCCCAAGTGGCAAAGAGAGGCTTTCACGCGCCTGCGGCAAAACCGAAAGAACGCCGAAATACCAAAAAAAGATAACAAGCAGTGGCGGAATATTACGGAAAACTTCCACATAGACCGTGCAGATTTTGCGGATCAGCCAGTTACGCGAAAGTCGTCCAATGCCGACCAGAAAGCCAATAATAGACGCCAGAATTACACCCAAACCCGCCACATAAAGCGTGTTGAGAAGACCGACCAGAATAGCGCGCCCATAGGTCGAATCGCTGTTGTAGGGAATGAGAGTCTGGCTGATATCAAAGCCCGCACGCCCATTCAAAAATCCGAAACCGGAAGCGATATTGGCGCGCTGAAGATTTGTGATCGTATTTCCTACGATCCAGTAGATCGAACCGATAACGACAACGAACACCACAACCTGATAAAAAATGCCGCGCACCCGCGGGTCATAAAGGAGTGATGTGCCACTGTCACTTCGGCGTTTGTCAGTTGCAGAATAGGAAGCCATATGTTCCCTGTTTTCTCTCGGACACTGTATCCGCTTTGAAAGTAGCTAACGATCCCGCCCCATCGGAAAACCATTTCAGAGCCGTCGCAGAGATTGCCGAAGATTGCGGCTCTGATCGTCCGATACAGAGCGCTTATTAAATTATCCGATATAAGCAATTGGCATGACTTCCGCGCCCAGTCGTTACCGGTAATGCAAAAGACAGTGACCAATCCCAGTGCCGACAAATCCGGCGGGTGCATTTCTGCCCCCGCCAAATGTCGTGCGACTCGGTGCTGTTTTAACGGATCGGCATACCGTATTGCAGGCCGCCCTTGTTCCACTCGGCATTCAAGCCACGCGCGATCTTGAGCGGGCTACCGGCACCAAGATTACGTTCGAACAACTCGCCGTAGTTACCAACACCCTTGATGATGTTTACAACCCAGTCATTGGCCAGGCCGAGATCCGTACCGATTTTGGTATCAGCTTCGGTGCCAAGAAGACGCTTGATTTCCGGATTATCGGAATTCTTCATTTCTTCGACATTTGCCTGCGTGATGCCGAATTCTTCACCATTCAACAATGCGTAATGCGTCCAGCGAACAACATCCGCCCACTTCGAATCGCCCTGACGCACAGCTGGTCCGAGTGGCTCCTTGGAGATGATTTCTGGTAGAACGACATGGTCATCTGGATTGGCCAATGTCAGACGGATCGAATAAAGGCCGGATTGGTCTGTCGTATAGGCATCGCAACGACCGGAATCATAGGCAGCGTTTGCTTCTTCAACTTTTTCAAAAACAACCGGATTATATTCCATCTTATTGGCACGGAAGTAATCCGCCATGTTCAATTCGGTTGTCGTACCGGCCTGAACGCAGATGGAAGCGCCCGATAGCTGAAGGGCGGAATTAATGCCGGACAGCTTCTTTGAGTTAATCATGAAGCCCTGACCATCATAGTAATTGATGCCAGGGAAATCGAGACCGAGCGATGTATCTCGGCTAATTGTTGCCGTCGTATTACGAACCAGAACATCAACTTCGCCCGATTGCAGCGCAGTGAAACGTTCTTTCGCATTCAGCGGCGTAAACTTTACTTTTGTCGGATCACCAAAAATCGCGGATGCGATTGCGCGGCAGTAGTCCACGTCAAAACCAGACCACTCGCCCTTGTCATCTGGCGAAGCAAAACCAAGCAAACCGGTGTTTACACCACACTGCAGGAAGCCCTTGTTCTTTACATCGGAAAGTGTATCGGCCGATGCTCCCGAAGCTGCACCCACCAGCGCCGCCACACCCAATACCCCTGTCAAAACCGTCTTTTTCATCTGGCCTGCAACCTTTTTTATGTTCCCTGAGATCGCCAGAAACTATTCTGAGCGTCTCTGTTGCTTTATTTTTAGCAATAAGTTGAAAAATAAGAGCTTAGCTCCTCCCCCAACTTATGCATTACGCAGACTGTCGCTCACCCGAGGCCGTTATCGGCTTTCTATATTTTATAGGTCAGCGAAACCTGTCGCCTTCACAGCTCTATCGAAGGCGAAATTTTGGCTTTGGTCAAGGGATTAACGTTGAGGAAAAAGTCGAAACAGCCAAAATAACCTGTTCTAACATGCGCGTTTTTACATGATTTCCCAATTTTCGGCTAATGCTGTTCAATAAGATGAACAGCATTAGCCATAACACCAATTCTCATAAATTATATATAAATATCAATATATTATCGATAGATTGATCTTATGTCATTCAGGCTGAAAACCATGATTTTAGCTATTTCAAACGCGTGGCATCAACTTATCATCCTCAAGCGAAAAAATAATATTTCGCGTCGCCATAAAGCGGGCAACCCACCATGTCGCGATAAAGCCAATTGAAAGCCCAGCAACGACATCTGTCGGATAATGGGCACCTGCTGCAAGCCTACTGATAACAAAAAGCAAGCAAACAGGAACCGTTAAAAATCGCCATCTTGGCAAGAAAATCCACAGGGATACGAGCATGATACCCGCCATCATAGAATGTCCCGAAGGAAAGCTTTCATAGGAATGTTCACCCCGAAAAGGCGCAAAATAAGCAGAACCTAGATCATCCAGCAGCAGCGGTCGTGCACGCCCGATTACCAATTTGCCAATTTCTGTTGGAAAGCTGCCAACAACGATAGAGGCTAAGACCAGCGTAGCCCAGCTATGAAAACGAACAAGCTTCTCGTGCACGACCAGACGCATGGACGGAGAAAGCAAAACAACCGTTACCAACCAAACAACCATTGCCACACCGAGCCATACAACGGTGCGAATCAAATCGGTAATCACCCGAAGAATTTCCATGACGACGAAATCGCTGTTCATTGCCGATCGAATGATCTGAGCATCCCAAATATGAAGCACCAGAAGCACAAATGGCATCAACACCACGATTGCTGTCATTTCCATCGTCCAGCTCGACGGCGCTCCGGGATATGCCGGTTTTAAGAGTGCATTTATCAGTTCTAATGCCGCGCGGACCGGATAGAAAATTGTGTTTGTGGTCTTACGCTCATTCAAATCAGGCATACCGGAATTACACTTCCTCTGTTTTACATTATCACTGTAACAAAGCTGCATATTGCATCCGCAACATACGGGCCTTATCCAATAATCAGGATCATCCATCAGAACGGACACGAAACCTGTTTTTGCAAATTTGATCAGCAAACTTGCAGAAATCTCCGAAAGAGATTTGATGGATCAGCATGCAACATGGCCTGGAGGCAATTTCGTGACTAACAAACAGGACAAGACAGAAAAGCTGGGCATAAACACGCGATTGACACGCGATGGTTATAATCCACGCGATTATCACGGCTTCGTCAATCCGCCCGTTGTACGCGCTTCCACAGTGCTTTTCCCGGATGCTCAAACCATGGCAACCGGCAATCAGAAATATACCTATGGCACGCGTGGAACACCGACCAGTGAAGCGCTTTGCAAAGCTATAGATGCGCTGGAAAGTTCAGCAGGAACTGTGTGCGTGCCATCCGGTCTTGCGGCTGTCACAATCCCGCTGTTGGGCTTTTTGTCGCCTGGCGATCACGCGTTGTTTGTCGACTCGATCTATAATCCAACTCGTCATTTTGCCGATACAATTCTCAAGCGGATGGGGATTGAAGTCGAATATTATGATCCTGAAATCGGTGCGGGCATAGCAGCACTTATGCGCCCCAACACCAAAGTCGTGTTTACAGAATCCCCCGCCTCTAACACGTTCGAAATTCAGGATATTCCAGCCATTGTCGAAGCGTCGCACAAAGCTGGCGCCATTGTCATGATGGATAATACATGGGCGACACCGCTTTACTTCAAGCCATTGGATTTTGGTGTCGATATCAGCATTCATGCCTCCACGAAGTATCCTTCGGGGCATGCAGATATTTTGTTCGGTACGATTTCAGCCAATGAAAAATGCTGGCCACAATTGCTTGAGACCCACGGAACACTCGGGCTATGTGCCGCTCCTGATGATGCATATCAAATCCTGCGTGGTTTGCGTACGATGGGCGTTCGTCTCGAACATCATCGTAAAAGCGCGCTTGAAGTTGCGCATTGGCTCGAAAGCCATCCAGCAGTTGACCGCGTTCTGCACCCTGCCCTTGAGAGCCATCCGGGACACGAACTCTGGAAACGCGATTTCAAAGGCTCATCAGGTGTCTTTGCTTTCGTTTTGAAGACCGGTTCGCGGGCGCAAGCACATGCATTTTTGAATGCGCTTGAAATTTTCGGCCTTGGCTATTCATGGGGCGGATATGAAAGCCTCGCAAATGAAGTCGGGTTGAAAGACCGCACCGTCGCTAAGGGCGATTATCCCGGTCCGGTTATTCGCTTGCAGATCGGCCTTGAAGATGTGCCAGACCTGATTGCCGATCTCGAAAATGGCTTTGCAGCGATCTGAGTTAGATCTACACCTCAATGACGCCAAAACCATCGCAATCTATATTGGTTGCGATGGGTTTTCATTAGATATTACTTGATACTAAATGATAATTTGCGGGCAACGATAGCGCTTTATCGGCTTCCCTCACCGCCCGAAACATTTATACTTGCCGCTATCTGCAATGGAAAACGGCTTGGGACAGTGCAATTTCGTAACTCTATCAGAAATCATTTTAGCTCTTTTCTGAAAGCTATCATTGCTTTTTTGGTCCTAACGGCTTCACTGATCCCAGCGAATGCTCAGGATGCCCCACTTCGACAGGTTAAAGTGGGCGTCTATGTTAGCGAACCTTTCGTCATCAAAGAAGGAGACACCTATAACGGTATGGCCGTTGATCTCTGGCGTGACATTGGCACTCGTCTTGGATTGGTTTCGCAATTTGTCGAATATCCAAATTACACAGAACTGGTGAAGGCGGTTTCTGAAAATCAAGTCGATGCGGCCGTAACCAATCTCACAATCACAGAAAGCCGTGCGGAAGTCGTGGATTTCACGCATCCGTGGTTCGATGCCGGGCTACGTATCTTAATTCATACCGAGGCCGGGAACGGATGGGACGACCTCATCGGCGGGCTTGAGAATGCCGGGCATTTGGCAACATATGCATGGATCGGTATTGTTATTTTGATCGCAACAATCGCTCTCACTCTTTTTGACAGGCGATTTGACGAGCACTTTCCACGCCGTTGGGTAGAGGGTCTCGCCGAAAGCTTTTATCATGTCGTTTCACTTGCAACGTCAGGGAAAAGTTCGCGTAAAAACCTATTCGGTTGGGCAGGACGAATATGGCAGGCATTCTGGCTTGTCTTCGGTATTGCCGTGGTGGCTTATGTCACGTCATCGGTCACAAGCGTGATGACCGTCACGCATATCAACACCAAAATCAACAATCTGGCAGACCTTCAAAACAAAACTGTTGGCGTGCGTACGGGCAGTATCGCACAACAGTTGCTCACATCCCGTTCTATTTCTACAGTCACTTTTGATCACCTACCTGAAGCTGTTTCGGCACTCACAAATGATGAGATTTCAGCGATTGTTGGTGATAGTCCAGTGCTGGAATATTACGCGCATAAGAATCCGAATGAACCCGTCGAGATGGTTGGCAACACGTTCAGCCCTGACAAATATGGCTTCGCTTTTCCACGCCACAGTGATCTCGTAAAACCTGCCTCCGTGGCGATCATCAGCCTTCAGGAAAATGAAACTTTGCATGCTTTGAAAGTGAAATATTTCGGCCCAGAAGAGTGAACGAACACGTGAAGTCTTTCGCCTTCAGTTGTCCATTTCGCTTGTGCGTGAAATGAGATAAAGAACCATTCAGCGAATTACATTCTGACTTCAGGTGCGTTTTGCACCAAAGGAAACTGCTATGATGAACTGGGTTTTTGTATTGCAAGGCTTCATTGCTATTGGCCTCGCTGGGCTCGCTATTGCTGTCATTCTGCGTCATCGCAAATCCAAATAGATTTCAGAGACAACGGAACTTACTTCCCCTGTTCATCGTTTATTAACCAATGAAGTTGTTCAGGAGAATTCGGATGAAACTTACGTTCAAAGCGGCACTTATAGCCTTGGGTGTATTCTCCGCAGGCGCCGCTCAAGCAGCAAACGCAATTGTTACAACAAGCCTCAATGTACGAACTGGTCCAGGAACAGGCTATGCCTCGCTAGGCAGCATTCCAAGCCGCGCCCCGGTTAGCGTGCAGGGCTGCACCTCGGGCTACGGATGGTGCCAAGTCAGCTATGGCGGCCTTTCTGGCTGGGCATCTTCTCGCTATCTGGCAATGCGGGAGGGCGGCAGCAATGCGTCGTCCGATGATTTTAGTCGCAACGCGGCGCTCATCGGCATTCCCCTTATCGCAGGCTTAGCTATTGGCGCAGCTGTTAATGATCGAAATGACCGTTGGGATCGCCACGATTACAACCGTCGACATTGGGATCGGGGCCGCTGGGATCGCAATCGAAACTGGAACCGAGGTCGCCATTGGGACCACCCACGTGGAAACTGGGATCGACCTTATCGTGATCGTGGTCAAAGATGGAGATCAAACTCCAGCGATCGTGGCAATGGACCACGAGGACAATAAATTCTCGAAAAAAGAAAACGCCGCAGATTATGCGGCGTTTTTCAATTCTGAATTATGTAGTTTTGATAAACGCCGTTCGCGAAAGCGCAGTCGCTTTTTGAAACAGTTCAGCAGAACTCTTTGAACTCTAAAAATTATGAGTTGGAACTTTTGAATACTAATGACGCTAAGTCATTGTTTTGATGGCGATCCCGACTGGATTCGAACCAGTGACCTACGGCTTAGAAGGCCGGTGCTCTATCCAGCTGAGCTACGGGACCTCACCATCAGAAACCGGCCATAGCACAAAGCATAAGGCCGGTAAAAGCTGTTAATGCGTCCAAGGCTGTGGACGATAGAAGCTAAAATTATCCGAATAGGATACTTTGCGACGCGTCACTTCATGCGGTTCGATCACGCGATAAGCGATACCATTGCGGGTAGCATATTCAATCGCATCTTCGCGGCTGTCGAAAGACAGGCGAATCTGGCTCTTCATATCACCTGAAGAGGTGTAGCCCATAAGCGGCTCGACCTTGCGAGCGCTTTCTGGTTCATATTCCAGAAGCCAGTTATCCGTTTTGGCTTTACCAGACTGCATCGCTGTCTTAGCTGGACGGTAAATACGCGCAACCATTTGAAGAACCTTGATCTATATTCTTAAGCCCAGTGACGGGCAGTAATTTCAACAAGGGAATAGTTCACACGTCATACCATGTCAACGCGATAAAGGCGCACGTCACAGCATAGAGATGCGACATTGTTACTTGATAAATTGTCTTGAAAAATGGTCGGAGTGGAGAGATTCGAACTCCCGACCCTCTGGTCCCAAACCAGATGCGCTACCAGACTGCGCTACACTCCGATGCTTTGTAAGCGGCTCTTCCCTAGATAATCAGCGAACATAAAGCAAGTGCTAAAAGGAAAATCACAGATCTTTATTCACACACAGCTTGTTACGGGCCTTTGTTAACATTTCAGCATGCATCAGGAACCAACAATTCGCTCAAGCGTTTTAAAGGCATCGTTAGAATTTCAGGAGTTCCAGAGTGAATCGCAACGGTCTTTATCTTATTATTGGTGCTCTCATTGTCGTCGTGGCGGGTTTTGCCGTTTACACCTATCAGGAGGAAACCAAGCCCTCCGGTATTGAAATGAAAATCGGTGAAGGCGGCGTTTCCATTCAGGAAAACTAATCCTTTAGAATGAGAAGGATGCGGCAACCTGGCGAAAAGTTGTGAGTCTAAATCGGTTGTAAACATATAAACCGATTAAGATTTCAAATGCTTACGGTTTGTGATGCAACGATTCTTTGCACTCCATGTTATTTGCCTGCCAAGCCAATGGAGGATCAAATGGACATCCAGACTTCAGATGCACTTTATCGCCGCCACGAAAATGAGTGGGCCGCAATCCGCAATGCGTTGCAGCAAAAAGAAGCGAGTGAGAAACGCGTCGCTTCTACTTCGGGCGTAAGTTTTTCGACGGAAAAGCCATCCGTACAGGAATAGACTGCTTTAACACTTTCATTCAAAAACGCCGCGATTGCGGCGTTTTTATTGGCCAAACAGCGCCATGAAATCTTAAATTCAAGAAAATTCATTTGGGATTTTAATAGCGTCCGCTACTTTCTCCATATTGAAACAATTTCATCACCTTAGGATCAGGAAATGTCAGAGAAAAAAGTAGCGCTTATCACAGCAGGCGGCAGCGGCATGGGTGCAGCCTCAGCCAAGCGTCTGGCCGCAGACGGCTTTGCTGTCGCCATCCTTTCGTCATCAGGTAAAGGTGAAGCCTTGGCCAAAGAGCTTGGTGGCATTGGTGTAACGGGCTCTAATCAGTCCGTTGATGATCTCAAAAAGCTCGTCGATCTGACAGTCGAAAAATGGGGGCGTATTGATACGCTCGTTAACAGTGCGGGCCATGGTCCCCGCGCACCGATTCTCGATATTACCGACGAAGACTGGCACAAAGGTCTCGACACCTATTTCCTGAATGTCGTTCGCCCGAGCCGTCTCGTAGTGCCATACATGCAAAAGCAGAAATCCGGCACAATCATCAACATCTCGTCGGCATGGGCATTTGAACCAAGCTCAATGTTCCCGACATCAGCCGTATTCCGTGCTGGGCTTGCTTCGTGCACCAAGGTATTTGCGGATACCTATGCTGCGGACAACATCCGTATGAACAACGTGCTGCCAGGCTGGATCGACAGCCTGCCCGCAACCGAAGAACGCCGCGACAGCGTGCCCTTACAGCGCTATGGCAAAAGCGAAGAAATCGCCGCAACCGTCGCGTTTCTTGCGTCAGAAGGTGCTGCCTATATAACTGGTCAGAACCTGCGCGTGGATGGCGGCCTCACTCGCTCCGTCTGAAATTAAACCCCGGTAACCAAATGCCAAGGAAGACATATTAGTGTCTTCCTGTAGCGATTCGGACAGGGGACAAGACATATGGCAACACGGAAACGGAGTTCCCGCCCTGCAAAACGCTCTACCGGGCGTTCGACCAGAGGCAAGGGTAATTCAGGTTCATCCGCGCCAATTCTGGCACTTGGCGCCATTCTTGCGCTGGGTGCGTTCAGCCTGTGGGCCACGGCACAGCATAAGAGCCCGCAAGCTGCTTTCACTGCGCTTTTTCAGCGGCCTGCCCCAAAAGCCGCTCCATCTGCTCCGGCCAGAACCGAAGCCAGACAACCTGTCGAGAGAAAAACTCCCGCTAAAGATTATGCTGGTGCTGTTGGACCTGTTCCGCGCCCTGCAGTTGCTGTTGCGCCCACGCTGTCTAAGCCTGTTCAGCAAGCCGCTATCCAAGCTCCAAAGCCACCAATGCCGACGCAAAAAATAGCGCCTCCGCCGCCACCTCCGGCATCTGCTCGTGCATTGCCAATGCCGCCGCGTGGCACAAATACACCAGCGCATTCGCCGTCTGTGATCTACGCCCGCACAAAACTCACCATTCACAAGAATGCATGGGATAAATCACCCGCTATCGGTACTGTCGAAAGCGGACGCGAAATGCGCTCCTATGGTAAGACCGGCAAGTGGCATCGCGTCGTCGTTCCATCAACCAATATGATTGGCTGGGTGCATGAAGACGAGTTGCGTGGTGGCCGCAATAAACCAGACACTGCGCAAATGATGACGACAGGTTCGGTTGCAAAGAAGTCCGAACCGGCAACACCTGCACAGGTTTTGACCCAGAAGGCTCGCATTCAGCCACCAATGGCCGTGGGGCAGAAGAACTAATTCTTTCTGGCGGCCTTTGCCATAGCAGCAATTTGCGCGTCTCCCGGCAGGTATTTGAATCCAATAGCAAGCAGTGACGATGTATCGGCGACCATGTCGCCGAACAATTGCTCATAGAGCGTTTTTCTGCCGACCAGCGTCAGTAATGTTTTCATTGTAAAGGCTGGGACAGGAACCAGCCTTTGAGGACGCCCCAGCGCTTTGCGGGCTTTTGAAACCAGTTCGCGTGTAGAACGTGTTTCTGGCTCTGCAAGATGAAATATTTTACCTGAGACCTGCTCTGATTGCGCGGCGTTAAGAAATACGAGTGCGCGCGCAACATTCTCAAGCGACACAAAGCTGCGCCGATTATTGGCCAAACCGAATGGCAGCGGCAAAGCTGTGTCACAGAGCTTCATCAACGCTCGAAGATTAGCACGCGCATCTGGCCCGTACACAAGCACAGGTCGCGCGATGACAATTTCTATATCCGTCATGTTTAGGAGCGCAGCTTCTGCTCTTGCTTTGGCACGACCATAATCATCGCGCGGTGACAACGGCATATCAGGCGTCAGCGGCGATGGATTGCCTGCAATTGTGTAGATTGTCGACACGAAGATAAAACGACGCACACCGCATTGCTTTGCTCTCTCGGCGAGCGCAATGGTCAGGCGGTGATTGACGGCATCAAATTCATCCGCCTGCGGGCGTTCGGCACCAGTTCGATGCGCCAGCGCAGCACAATGAATGACGGTATCAACATCCGTGAAATTGGGTTCAGACAAATCATGGCGCGAAAGCGCGACAACCTCATGCCCCTCGCCAACCAACTGCTGAACAACAGCGCCACCGATGAATCCACTGGCTCCGGTGACAGCTACCTTCATGCCTTATCGTGACCAGTTTCTGATAAAACCTGTGCGGCAAGCGTGCGGGTGATACGGGTCTTTTGCTCCATCGCCACGCGATCAAGGCGATCCACAATTTGGATTGCAGACAAAAGCGAACGCTCAATGCGGCTAACCAGATAGCTCACCACATGCGGCTCTACACTGATCTGTCGATCAGCGAAAAGCTTGTGAATGACGCCACCAAGCAACATATCGTCCGGCTCTGCAATTTCCACAACCGTTGCAGCTTTAAGCCGCGATGCAAGATCGGGAAGTTTGACTTTCCAATTGGCTGGCAAAAGGCGTGAAGTCATTAGCAGCGATGGTCCCGGACCAAGCGCTGCATTCTGCCGAACACTATTGATGAGATGAAACAAGCCGGTTTCATCAAAACGTGCACCACCGATATTATCAATCAGCACAGGATATTCGGCGGCACCATGGACCACTGTCTCACTGATGGATTTTGGATCAACCAGCAGCGCTCCGGTTGCTGCACGCCAGACTTCCGCCAGATGTGTTTTTCCAGCGCCCGTCGGACCAGCCAAAATAACCACCGGCGACACCCAGTTCGGCCAGCGATCAATAAGATCTACCGCCGCGCGATTTGACCCCGTGACCATAATGTCTTCACGGTGATAACCGGGCTGATGCTCAAGAGCGAGCGGAATCTGACGCGGTGCGTCACTCATCGCTTTCTCCTGAAAATCTCACCCGGTTACGTTCTAATTTCATTTCTCTTTGCCTGCATTGTCGCCAGCTTCAATCAGCAGCCCCTCATCGGGTTCAGAGCGCTTATAAACCGGATCATACATCGGAGAATGGAGATAGCGATTCAACGCAAAACGCACAAGCACCCCGACTGCTGCCGCAGCAGGCACTGCAACCAGCATTCCAGTGAAGCCAAACAGAGAACCGAAGGCGAACAGAGCAAACATAAGCCAGACCGGATGCAGCCCTACGGACGAGCCGACAAGCTTCGGCTGTAGGATATTTCCTTCCACGAATTGACCTAAGAAAAACACGCCTGCGACAGCCACAATCATGATCCAATCCGGCCAGAACTGCACCAGTGCAACACCGATTGCGAGCGCCAGTCCGACAAAGGAACCAATATAGGGAATAAAGCTGATTAGACCGGCAAAAAAGCCGATCAACAGGCCAAAATTAAGTCCGGTTAAGGTCAGGCAAATGGCGTAATAAGTGCCAAGAATGAGGCACAAAGTACCCTGCCCGCGAACGAAGCCGGCAACTGCTGCATCCATGTCACGCGCGATGCCGCGAACGGTATAAAGCTGCTTGCGCGGCACCCATGAATCGATGCGGTCAACCATGCGATCCCAATCAAGAAGCATGTAGAACGCGACCACCGGCGTAACGATGAAAAGACCCGCAATATCAATCAGAGATTTCCCCGAATTCCACAGGGACTGAAGCAATGTGGATAGAAAACCAGCCCCTTGCTGAAGCAGTGCGCTGAGGTTTTCCTGAATGACGGAACTGTCAATGCCGATGTAGCGCTTGAGCCATTGCGAGTTTTCATTCGCCATAAGCGCCTGCAGCTGCGAGATGTAATCCGGCAGCTTAGAGATGAAATCCACAAGCTGTGTCGCAAGGATCGGAATGATGATCATCAAACCAACGACGAGGATCATCAGGAACAGCAACAAAATCAGAATGGTTGCAGCTAATCGCGAAAGTCCGAATTTCTCTAGCCTGTCTGCAACAGGATCAAGGAAGTAGGCCAGCGCCATACCTGCCACGAAAGGGAGCAAAACCGGGCTAAAAACGACCAGAAACAACAGGAAAATGATCAGCGTTCCGGTCCAGAACATCGCCTGACGACGCACGCCAGATCCTGTGAAGCCACCGACTTCGACATTGACGTGAATATCGCCATCGCGCGCTACAGCTTCGGACTGCTGTATTGATTTGCTCGCTGTATCGCTCGCTTTCGCGCTTAGGGCCGCGGGTTTCTTGACCATGTTAATCCATTCTCTGCAAAGACAGGCCGGTAGCACTATTTGATCATATAGCTATATTACTATTTTTGAACGATGGCTGAGAAAGATAGTCGGTCCAACGCACAAACAATGCAATGCACATGCGAGAGACAAGTTCCAGTGCAAACGGGTGTGGTGACTATAAATCCTCACGCTGGCAATTTTCCGCAGATTCCTGCGCTGTTTTGCGCTTTTCCGGCTCTGTGGCCTTGCAGGATAAGCCATCTCATGTCATTGCGCCCTTAAATATCCACTCCCAGTTTCAGGAGCAGGTCATGACCGTTGAAAATAACTCCACCCCAAAAAATGGACTGACCTATGCGGAGGCCGGTGTCGATATTGATGCGGGCAACCTGATGGTCGACAAGATCAAGCCGCTGGTTCGCTCTACGCGTCGTCCCGGCGCTGATGGCGAAATTGGTGGCTTTGGTGGCCTGTTTGATTTGAAAGCTGCAGGCTTTACCGATCCTGTTCTGGTTGCGGCAAATGACGGCGTCGGCACCAAGCTCAAAATTGCTATCGATGCAGATAAGCACGACACTGTCGGTATCGACCTCGTCGCCATGTGCGTGAATGATCTTGTCGTTCAGGGCGCAGAACCGCTTTTCTTCCTCGACTATTTTGCAACCGGAAAGCTCTCACCTGATCAGGGTGTCGCTATCGTTTCCGGAATTGCAGAAGGTTGCTTACAAGCTGGTTGCGCACTGATTGGTGGCGAAACCGCTGAAATGCCGGGCATGTATCGTGATGGCGATTATGACCTTGCAGGTTTTGCTGTTGGTGCAGCTGAGCGCAATCGTCTGCTGCCACAGGGTGATGTTGCAGAAGGCGACGTTATTCTTGGTCTTTCGTCTTCGGGCGTTCACTCCAACGGCTTCTCGCTTGTACGCCGCATTGTTGAAATCTCTGGTCTTGGCTGGAAATCCGATGCACCTTTCGCAGAAGGCAAGACACTCGGCGAAGCGCTGCTGACCCCTACCCGCATTTATGTGAAGCCGCTGCTTGCTGCAATCAAAGCATCAGATGGCATCAAGGCGCTTGCACATATCACTGGTGGCGGTTTCCCGGACAATATCCCGCGCGTTCTGCCGGAAGGTCTTGCAGCCGAAGTCAATCTCGATGCAATCGATGTTCCAGCCGTGTTCTCGTGGCTTGCCAAGACTGGCGGCGTCGAGCCTCTTGAAATGCTGCGCACTTTCAATTGCGGCATTGGCATGATCGCCGTTGTCTCGCCAGACAAGGTTGATGAAGTCGTTGCAGCACTCGCAGCTGAAGGCGAAAACGTTGTCACGCTCGGTCGCATGGTCAAGCGCGAAGGCGAAGGCGTTGTATATCAGGGCACGCTTGCACTATGAGCCGCAAACGGGTCGTCATTTTCATCTCGGGCGGCGGCTCCAATATGGAGGCGCTGATCCGCGCTGCTCAGGCACCCGATTTTCCAGCTGAGATTGTCTCGGTTTTCTCTGATAAGTCAGATGCAGGTGGCCTCGCGAAAGCGCAGGCCGCTGGCATCGCAACGCAGGTCTTCAGCCGCAAAGATTATGCCTCCAAGGATGCACATGAAGATGCAATCCTTGAGGCACTTGCGCTGCTCAACCCGGATATTATCTGCTTGGCAGGCTATATGCGGCTGTTGTCGGCTAAGTTTATTGCGCCTTACGAGGGCCGCATACTCAATATCCACCCTTCTCTGCTGCCGCTTTTTGCTGGGCTGCACACGCATCAGCGTGCGCTTGATGCTGGCATGAAACTCGCGGGATGCACCGTGCATCTGGTGACGGAAGGCATGGACGAAGGCCCTATTCTGGCGCAGGCCGCTGTCCCCATCATCGATGGCGACACGGAGAGCGCTCTTGCCGCACGCGTCTTGAAGGCAGAGCATAAGCTTTACGCGCTTGCGCTCAGCAAGTTTGCAAGTGGCGACACAGAAACTGGCTTGTCGCAGGATGCAATGGTTATCAGTGCTTAGCTTATCGGCATAAATAAGCGGCAACTTCATCACACCCTAATTTTTTTGTTAACAAAACTTTAATTCTCGCGAAAATGCCCTAATTGAGGTTCGTAAGGGAAGCTGCTTCGGCAGCCCTTGAGATTCGCATAAGCGTCTCTTCCAGTATGTGTTTATTTTTAGAGGACAACATCATGTCTCTCCGTTTTTCGACTTCCCTCCTGTCGGTCATGGCTATTGGTTCAGCTATCGCAATGACTGCTCCTGCCATTGCTGCGGATTATGTCGCTTCGCCTTCATCGGCGCGCACACAGCCGCGCTCCGAAGTCGGTACGCTTTCCTGCGAGCTTTCACCTGCGATCGGTGTCATCATCGGCAGTCAGCAAGATGTTGATTGCGTGTTCAAGCCAGTTCGCGGTCAGGGACCAGTAGAACGCTACACCGGTAACATCACCAAACTCGGCGTTGATGTCGGCTTCGTAAATGGCGGACAGCTTGCATGGGCCGTTTGGGCTCCAACCGTTCGTCCAGAAGGCGCGTTGAAGGGCCGCTATGTCGGCGCATCAGCAAATGCTGCTATCGGCATTGGTGCTGGCACCAACATTCTGACCGGCGGTTCGTGGAAGACAATTTCGCTTCAGCCGATCTCGTTGCAGGGCCAGAAGGGTCTTAATGCAGCTGTTGGCTTTTCGAAGCTTAAGCTGAACTACGCAGGCTAATTCAATCCTATAAATTCAAAGCCCGCGCCGAACATAAATTCGACGCGGGCCTTGTTTTAGATATTTAACGCGCATCTTTTCCGAAAAACCGATTCTCACTTTTCAGGATGCGCTTCAAGCGACTTTTCTCACCCAGATTTTCGTGTCGTGAACTGCCAATCCACCATATGGAGCTGCAGGCTCAGCACCAATCAGCGTATTGATCCCCTCACCGCGCTCAAATGTCGAATTCGGGAAAATACCTTCGGACACAACAACACCGCGCTTTTGACCAGCGCACAGTACGGCATGCAGAACCACTTCGCCGCGATGATTGCCAATTTCGATCCGTTCACCGTCCGCAATATCAAGTTGAGCCGCATCATCCGGGTGAATGAGAAGCTCTGGCCTGATCTCCTTAGCAAGCGACGTTGCGGTTTCGGCAAAGGTCGAGTTCAGAAAATTATGCGCCGGAGACGTTGCAAGACGGAATGGATGCTCAGCATCCACAGCCTCGATCACATTCCAGTGGTCCGGAAACTCGGGCATGTTGTGATGTGGACCTTGAAGCCCCATCACTTCCGGCGGCTTATTGGGTGACGGACTACCCGTCCAATCTGGTTTGAAACGGAACTTGCCATCAGGCCATTTAAAGCCATTGATGTAATGCGCTTCTTCAAAAGGCGGCTGCAAATCGACAAAACGCTTTTCTTTGAGTTCATCGAAATGCGGTAGATCGCTGTTGGCATTCATATTGTCGATCAGCGTACGCTCATCGACATGAAAGCCAGGCAGATGTGCAACACCCAAGCGCTCAGCCAGTTCGTTGATGACAAAGATGTTCGGACGCGCTTCGGCAAGCGGTTCGATCAGCTTTGGACCGAGCACCACATGCTGCTGCCCGCCACCACGATAAATATCATCATGTTCGAGGAACGTGGTCGCTGGCAGCACAACATCAGCCATTTTGGCCGTATCCGTCATGAACTGCTCATGCACAGCGACGAACAAGTCTTCTCGTGCAAAGCCTTTGCGCACAAGGCGCTGCTCCGGCGTTACGTTCATCGGATTGGTGTTCTGGATAAGCATCGCCATGACAGGCGGGCCACCATAAAGCGCTTCGCTGTCACCTGTCAGAATGCGACCGATCTTCGACTGATCAAGAAAGCGCAGGCTCTTATCCTGCATTACCTGACCTTCGATCTCGCGCTTGTCCATCTTGAAGATGCCGGAGTTCGAGTGAAACGCTCCGCCACCTTCATGCAAAAACGCGCCGGTCACGCAGGCGATAGACGCCGCAGCATGCATATTCACCGCGCCATTGCGCTGGCGTGTGAAACCGTAGCCGAGGCGAAAATAGGTGCGCTTGGTCTTGCCAACCAGATGCGCAAAAGCTTCGATTTCCTCGACGCTCAAGCCGGTAATCTCCGCAGCCCATTCCGGCGGGCGGGTAGCAAGATGCGCTTCAAGTCCTTTGGGATCATCGGTGTAGCGGTTGAGATAATCCCAATCCGCAAGGCCATCGCGGAACAGCACATGCATGACGGCACAAGCAAAAGCGCCATCTGTGCCGGGTTTCAGCACAATGCCCATATCTGCCTGTCGCACTGTCGCATTGGCATAAATATCGATAACGACAATCTTTGCACCGCGATCTTTGCGCGCTCGCACGGCATGAGTCATCACATTGACCTGTGTCGCAGCCGCATTGGTTCCCCAAATAACGACAACGTCAGCCTTTGCCATCTCGCGGGGGTCCGGGCCAGTCAGACTGCCGGTTCCGGCGAAATAGCCAGTCCATGCCATATTGGTACAGAAACTGTCGAACTGGTTGGAATAGCGCTTGGCATAACGCAGACGGTTGATGGAATCGCGCTGCACGAGCCCCATCGTTCCAGCGTAATAATACGGCCACACGCTTTCGCTGCCATATTGCTCTTCAGCCTTGATGAAGCGCTCGGCGATCAGATCAAGCGCCGCTTCCCATGATGCCTGCTTCCACTCACCATCACCCTTGCGTCCGGCGCGAATGAGTGGATGCTTCAAACGATCGGGATGATGAACGCGCTCGGCATAACGCGCGACCTTGGCGCAGATAACCCCGGCGGTATAGCTGTTGTCTTTTGCACCGCGAACACGACCGATGGTGCGTTCATCCAGCAGCTCAATATCGAGCGCGCAGGTGGATGGGCAATCATGCGGACAGGCGGAATGTCCAATGGTGATATTTGATTTGGGGGACGTCTGGCTCATAATGCTTTTTTAGCGCAAGCGAAGTTCGGCAGAAACGAATTTCTGATGATTTGACCCGCCTGCGACGAAATAGATTTTTATGAAAGCCGCAAGGTAATTGCGCCTAGTACGATCAATCCAGCAGCCAGAACACGCGGGAAGCCAACCTTCTCTTTGAGAATGAACGCTGAAATCAAAATACCAAACAATATTGCCGTCTCTCTGAGCGCTGCGACAACAGCAATCGGCGCCATGGTCATCGCCCAAAGAGCAAGACCATACGACAGCAAAGTGCCTATACCGCCGATCAGCGATGGGCGCCAATGATTGCGAATATATTGGATAAAGCGATCTGGCTCACGATACAGCGCCCAGAACCCGAGCGGAAAGGCGTTTATCAAAAACAGCCAAAGCGTGTAGGATAATGTATGACCCGATGCTCGGACTCCGACACCGTCAATAATGGTATAGGCTGCGATGAAACCTGCATTGGCGAGCGCCAATAATGCCGTTTTGCTCGATGCACCGCCATTACGTCGACGGGCTTCAAGCGCCATGGCAAGCACGCCCGTGCAAATCAGAACGATGCCGAGCCAGCTACCCCACCCCATCGCCTCGCCGATAAGCGGAAAACTGACAATTGCCACCAACAAAGGCGGTGTTCCGCGCATGATCGGATAAGCTTCGCTCATGTCGCCCGATTTATAAGCGGCTGCAACCAGCGACATGTAGAATATCTGCGTGATCGTCGAAAGCCCGATAAATTTCCAGCTTGATTGATGCGGCAGCGGCAAAAACGGCAGGAAAAACAGCGCTATAAGTCCTGCAAATCCGACCACGCAAGCAGCGGCAAAGAATTTATCACTGCCTCCCTTAACAATAGCGTTCCAGCTCGCATGAAAAAATGCGCCACAAAGGACAATCAGCAGGACAGTACCGGACATAGAAGACACGACTCGGACAAGAGCAGATGATGACAGTTATATGTCACATTTGATTGAAGAGAGATATTGCCGAAAACGATGAGGCGTGAAACAAGCGCAGACATGAATTATCGTCACGCCTATCACGCCGGAAACTTTGCCGATGTCGTCAAGCACGTCATCCTTTCCCGCATCGTCGAATATCTCAAGCGCAAGGATCAAGCTTTCCGCGTGATCGATACCCATGCGGGAATCGGCCTTTATGATCTGCGCGGTATTGAAGCTGAAAAGACAGACGAATGGAGCGGTGGTATCCGCCGCATATTCGACGCGTTAGACAAAGGCGAAATCCCGCCACAGGCAATCGAATTGCTACAGCCCTATCTTGAAGCTGTGCGCGCGGTTAATCCAAAAGGTGGACTGAGGCATTATCCCGGATCGCCACTTCTCACGCGTCATCTGTTGCGCAAACAAGATCGTCTTTCGGCAATCGAACTGCATCCCCAAGACGCCAAAAAGCTCTCAAAGCTGTTTGATGGCGATTATCAAGCACGTGTCATCGAGCTTGATGGCTGGCTCTCGCTTGGTGCGCATATGCCGCCGAAAGAAAAGCGCGGACTGGTTCTGGTTGATCCGCCGTTTGAGATTGCGGGAGAATTTGATCGTCTCGTCGATGGTTTGGTTAAGGCTTATAAGCGGTTTCCCGGCGGAACCTATGCTTTCTGGTATCCGGTCAAGGATCGCAAGGAAATTGAGCGTTTTACTAGAAGCCTTCGCGAAACAGAGATTCCCAAGATCATGCGGATTGAACTTTCGATTCGCGCGCCTTCATTAGAACCAAGGCTTGATGGAACCGGAATGATTGTCGTCAATCCTCCCTACACACTCGAAAGTGAGATGCAAATCCTGCTTTCCTGCCTTACCAAATTGCTTAGCGAAGAAAAGGGAGGCAATTTCAGCATGCAATGGATACGTGGTGAAGCGGATCGCACTTGACCGCCGCTCCTTGCTGAATGAAACTGCACCTAAGCCAATTTAATGAAACGAGCTTCGTGCTCGAATTGTGAGACAGGATAAACACATGCAACGCAAGTTGGATCGCATCGGACAGTTTTCTCGAGCAGCACTTCTGGCTGCCTCGGTTCTTCCTCTGACGTTCGCTTCTATGCCAGCAAGCGCTGCCGATTATCTGAGAACTGCACCAGTGGCAGTTGGCGATGCGGGCCTTTGCAATCAGCAGAGTGTTTTGCGTCGCGTGGTTTCTGATTTTGGATATCAGGTTCGTCATGTTCCACACCTGCCGCAGGTTGGAATCTCAGCAATGAGTGATGTTCGCATCACCCGCTATGAACCCAAGAACAATTCAGCTCAGATCGAACGTACTTATTGTAAGGCAACAGCCGTACTCAGCGATGGTCAGTACCGTCCGGTCTGGTACATGGTTGAAGAAGGTCAGGGCTTTGCCGGTGTTGGCAGCAATGTCGAATTCTGCGTCGATGGTTTCGACCGCTGGTATGTGTTTGACGCAAGCTGCCGCGTTCTGCGTTGATAGCCGCGATGTTGCGTAAACTGGCGGTAGTTTCAGCCGCCATTCTTACAGCTTCTTTCGCAGCGCTACCCGCAATGGCGCAAGACCGGGGCGATAGCCGCCCTGGCAATTTCGATTTCTATGTTTTGTCGCTGTCGTGGTCACCAAGCTATTGTGCTTTGGAAGGGCCGCGCGCGAACAAACAGCAATGTGGTACGTCCCGGCCATATGGCTTCGTTGTTCACGGTCTTTGGCCGCAAAATGAATGGGGTTATCCTGCCAATTGTCAGTTCGACAATGCGCGCAGCCGAGGGAGTTTTGTCCCTCGCCCAATCGTCTCAAGCATTTCTGACATTATGCCGTCAACTGGTTTGGTTGCGCACCAATGGCGCAAACATGGAAGTTGTTCTGGCCTGTCCCAAAACGATTATTTCGCAACAGTTCGCCAGAGCTATGAGCGTGTAAATATTCCGCCAAGCCTGCGCAATCTGACTTCCAGCAGAAGCGTCGATCCGATGCTGGTGGAAAAAGCATTTGTCACAGCCAATCCCGGAATGAAACCGGACGGCATATCGGTTTCCTGTAAGAGAAACTATCTTCAGGAAGTTCGAATCTGCATGACAAAGGATCTCAAATTCCGCACGTGTGAGCAGATAAATGCGAATGCGTGCCGCAGCCGTTCGGTTATGCTGCCAGCAACAAGATAATCCTAAACCTCAGGAATAATGATGACCCAGATCCTTTATGCGTCCGCCTCGCCCTATAGCGCCAAGGTGCGCATGGCTGCGGCCTACGCAGACATACCATTTGAAAGCGTGGTCGTGACCACATCGGCTG
Source organism: Brucella sp. 21LCYQ03 (assembly GCF_023554105.1). GTDB lineage: Bacteria > Pseudomonadota > Alphaproteobacteria > Rhizobiales > Rhizobiaceae > Brucella. The sequence goes on along the minus strand of NZ_JAMJWE010000003.1, from coordinate 57,780 downwards.
AGCCGGAGAATTTGGTTAATGCCAATCCGCTTGGCAAAATACCGACATTGATTACCGACGATGGTAAATCGGTTTTCGACAGCCGTGCGATCATGCAGTATCTCAATCGTGTTTCCGGAAATAAGATTTTCCCACGCAATGCTGAAAAGCGTACTGACGCAGAACGCTATGAAGCAATTGCTGATGGTCTGGCTGATGTTTTGCTGGCCCATGTTTATGAGCGTCGCGCGCGTCCGGAAGAAAAAGTACACCAGCCATGGCTGGATCTGCAATGGCGCAAGGCAGAACGGGCGCTCGACGTTCTGAATGAAGCTCCGCCACGCCTTGCTGGCAAACTTCACGGTGGCCATCTGGCCGTAGCTGCAACACTAAGCTACCTGAACTTACGCTTTGAGGGCAAATGGGAACGCGGTCGCCCAAAGCTCAAGCGCTGGATGAAGCGATTTGAAGAACTGCATCCAGAGTTAGTCAAGCTTTTACCGCAAGGCTAAAAATTCAAAAAGTAAAAAAACCGGGCAGTTTCCTGCCCGGTTTTTTGTTCCATTACGTAGTAATTAGAACTTGTAGCCAAGACCAACGCGGATGTCCTGCGTGTCCAGCTTGCTGCGAACTGTTTCACCAACAAGATCATAATTCTTGTTGCCGAACTGTGTGTAGCGATATTCTACGCGACCAAGAATGTTCTCGGTAAGCTTAGCTTCCATACCAACGCCTGCTGTCCAGCCAACGCGGAACTTGCTTTCATCGCTTAAGCCGTTATCGAGCTTAATCTGCGAACCAGCAACACCTGCGGTGATGTATGGCAGAACTGGGTTCATGTCGTAACCAAGACGACCACGGAGGGAGCCTTCAAAGCCCTGCTTGACTTCAAGACCGTCGCGGGACTTCTTAGCTGCAGAGTAACCTGCGTCACCTTCAACACCATATACAAACTGGTCCTGCTGGAAGTTCCAACCAGCGTAAGCGCCACCCTTCCAGTCGTCTGGCTTGATTGTAGGGTTGCTGAAACCGGCTCCAGAGGACTCGTTCTTCGACTTGTTCCAGCCATAACCGAGGTAAAGACCGGTGTAACCGCCAGCCCAAGTATTCTGTGGAGCCATTTCAACTGGAGCTGGAACAGGTGGCTGTTCCATGATCGCGTCAGCTGCGAAAGCAGTTGCAGAGAACGGCAGCAGCGCAGCCGAGGCGATTACGAGAGACTTAAGAGTGCGCATTGCATTCTCCTTCATTAAATTACCTTTAGCGCGGTCCCTTATCGGGCGGGCAGCAATTTGGGGAGTAATTGACCCATGCCGCGCTGACAGGAAGACATATCCGGGATAATTGCGGCACGATCTGCTCCGTGGTGTGGAGAGAACCTGTCGAGAACATGGCAAAATTGCGATGTTGCATTCTGGCAACGCTCTCATACCAGCCCTATATACATGACGAGGCCCAAGGTAATTAAAAACTCACAAGATGCTCACGAACTGAAACCACTGAATTTGCTAGTCTTTTGTCAGCAGCATTTGTCAGGCTCACTATTTTTCGCGAAATTTTTCCGGAAAAATGGCATGAATGACGACGATGAATCACGATAAGGAAGTGTTTACCCTGTTGGAAACTCCGCAAACCATTTCGCTTGCAAACTGCCCTGTTCTTGTGACTGGAGGTGCGCGACGCATCGGAAAAGCGATCGTTCAGGATTTAGCAGCGCATGGCTTTCCAGTGGCGATTCACTGCAATCGCTCGGTTAAAGACGGCGAACAACTTGCGGCGGAGATTGTGGCGAATGGCGGAAAAGCCTGTGTTGTGACTGCTGATTTAGCCAACGAAGGCGACGTACGCGGATTGGTGCAACAGGCATCAAAGCAGCTTGGACCGATTCGCCTGCTTGTTAACAACGCGTCACTCTTTGAAGACGACCGTGTTGGCAGTCTTGATATGTCATTGTGGGATCGCCACTTTGCTATTCATCTTAAAACACCGGTTATGCTCGCTGAGGAAATGGCAAAAGCTCTACCGGATAATCTGGACGGGCTTGTTATAAACGTCATCGACCAACGCGTGTGGAAACTTAACCCGCAGTTCTTCTCTTATACGCTTTCAAAGACTGCGCTTTGGAACGCGACAAAAACACTAGCACAGGCACTTGCACCGCGTATCCGTGTCAATGCTATTGCCCCCGGCCCCACCTTGCCGAGTGAACGCCAAAATGTGGAAGACTTTGAATTACAGGTCAGCCGTTTACCGCTGCAACGTGCACCGGACCTGTCGGAATTTGGACGCACTATTCGCTATTTCTGGGAAAGCCGCTCCGTAACGGGCCAGATGATCGCTCTTGATGGCGGTCAGCATCTGGCATGGGAGACGCCCGATATAGCAGGAATTAAAGAATGACCACCCCACGCAAATTCAATGATGATGCTTCTTCGCACCTGCTTTCGGATAGTGAGCAGGATGTGACAGATATTGTCATGGATGATGCGGATATCGACGATGATGATTCTTTAGAGGAAACGCCCGCTGTCGCTTCAGCCGCTGATTCCATTCAATGGGATTCATCAGACGGTTTGCCGTATACAACGGGACTGAGTGGCGCAGATATCATCAGCGCTTTCGTTAAGCACCTGCCGAACAATCCCGGCGTTTACCGGATGTTCAACAGCGCCGGTGACGTGCTGTATGTCGGCAAAGCCCGCAGCCTGAAAAAACGCGTTTCAAATTATGCCCGCGGTGTCGGACATTCGAACCGTATCACCCGCATGATCGGCGAAACCGTGACAATGGAATTTGTTGTCACGCGAACTGAAACTGAAGCGCTGCTTCTTGAAGCGAATCTCATCAAGCGTTTGCGGCCTCGCTTTAATGTTTTGCTGCGTGATGACAAGTCGTTCCCTTATATCTTGCTGACGGGCGGTCACCGTGCGCCGGGCATTTTTAAACATCGGGGCGCGCGCACGCGCAAAGGTGAGTTTTTCGGGCCATTTGCGTCCGGCGGAGCCGTCACACGAACCATTAATGCGCTTCAGCGTGCCTTTCTGTTACGCACCTGTACTGATTCGGTTTTTGAAACCCGCACCCGCCCCTGCCTGCTTTATCAAATCAAGCGTTGCTCTGGTCCATGTACACATGAAGTCAGCGACGAGGACTACGCAGAGTTGGTCGATGAAGCGAAGGCCTTTCTTTCTGGTAAGAGCCAGAAGGTGAAAGACCATCTCGCAGCGGCGATGCAAGCAGCATCAGCCGATCTCGATTTCGAACATGCGGCTGTTTATCGGGATCGCCTTGCCGCACTCTCGCATGTTCAGTCACATCAGGGTATCAATCCCCAAACCGTTGAGGAAGCAGACGTCTTTGCCATTTATCAGGATGGCGGTATGACGTGCATTCAGGTCTTCTTCTTTCGAACGGGCCAGAACTGGGGCAATCGCGCTTATTTTCCGAAAGCCGACAGTTCGCTTAGCGCTGCCGAAGTGCTTGGTGCGTTCTTGTCCCAGTTTTACGATGACAAACCTTGCCCGAAACTCATTCTTCTATCGGAAGCTATCGAAGATCAGGAGTTGCTCGGAGAAGCGCTTTCATCGCGGGCGGGCTATCGTGTGCACGTCAATGTTCCACAGCGCGGAGAGAAGAAAGAACTTACCGATCATGCTTTGACCAATGCCCGCGAAGCACTTGGTCGCCGATTGGCGGAAACATCATCGCAGACACGCTTGCTAAAGGGGCTGGCCGAAGCTTTCGAATTGCCAACAGTTCCCCGTCGCATCGAAGTTTATGATAACTCGCATATCATGGGCACCAATGCCGTGGGCGGCATGATCGTGGCTGGGCCAGAAGGCTTCGTCAAAAATCAGTATCGCAAGTTCAATATCAAATCGACGGACATTACGCCGGGCGATGATTTTGGTATGATGCGGGAAGTCATTGAGCGGCGTTTTTCGAGACTGGTCAAAGAGCATGGCGAACCAGAGCCTGTAAGCGATGTCGAAAGCAACGATGCCTTCCCGGCGTGGCCTGACCTCATTCTGATTGATGGTGGTCAAGGACAAGTCGGCACTGTCAGACAGATTTTGGGCGAACTCGGCATCGGTCACCTCGTTACGGCCATTGGCATTGCAAAAGGCGTGGACCGTGAAGCTGGGCGCGAGCGTTTCTTCATTGAAGGTAAGCCACCCTTCACATTGCCGCCACGCGATCCGGTACTCTATTTCATCCAGCGCATGCGCGACGAAGCACACCGATTTGCAATCGGTACGCACCGTGCAAAACGAAAGAAGGATTTTGTCGCCAATCCGCTTGATGAGATTTCGGGAATCGGCCCGTCGCGCAAGCGCGCTTTGCTTCATCATTTTGGAACTGCAAAAGCGGTATCAAGAGCAGCCATTGAAGATCTCATGCAGATCGAAGGCATTTCAGAAGCCATGGCAAAGACCATTCACGATCATTTTCATGATCGATGACGTAATTTTGTCTGGGTTTGGGCGAGTAATTCTCCACAGGCGTCATTACGTCCATAAAGAACACATGAGCAGGTGTTGATTTTCTCAGTCATCCCTGATGTGGTGCACCAGCAACGAATACGGCGGTACAATGCGGAAAAATCACACTCTCTCCCTACCAAACATACTGACTTACGCTCGGATCATTGCCGTGCCGCTTGTCGTTTTGTGTTTCTTCGTAGAGGGACGACTTCAATCGAGTGATAATTCGCGTTGGGCCGCATTGGCAATTTTTGCTATCGCCAGCATTACAGACTTTTTCGATGGCTATCTCGCCCGTATCTGGCAGCAGACGTCAACAATTGGCCGTATGCTTGATCCGATCGCCGATAAGCTTCTGGTTTCGGCCTGCCTTCTGTTGCTGGCAGCTGATGGCACCATCGCCGGATGGACACTCTGGGCTGCGATCATCATTCTTTGCCGCGAAATTCTTGTATCTGGCCTGCGCGAATATCTGGCAGAACTCAAAGTCAGTGTTCCAGTTTCACAGCTTGCAAAATGGAAAACCACTGCACAGATGGTTGCTTTGGCGTTCCTGCTCGCTGGTCCAGCTGGCGAAAAAATTCTGCCTTTCACAACTGAAATTGGGATCGTGCTTCTTTGGATTTCCGCAATCCTGACGCTTTACACCGGCTGGGACTATTTCCGCGCTGGCCTCAAGCACGTCATGGACTAAGATCATGCGCGTAAACCTCGTTTATTTTGCTTGGGTGCGTGAACAAATCGGCAGGGGCGAAGAAGTTATCGAGCTTCCACACCAGACGATCAGCGTGGGCGACCTTATTGCTCATCTGAAAACGCTTGGCGAAGAATATGAAGCAGCATTCGAACATGAAAACGTCATTCGTGCTGCGATCAACCAAGAACATGCCGAACATGATGAACTCATTCGAGACGGCAATGAGGTGGCGCTTTTCCCGCCTATGACAGGCGGCTGATATGACCAGAAGCGGCAACTGCCCCCTCTTCATTAGCGTACAGAGTACCGACTTCGATATTACCGAGGAAATCAGCAAACTTGGTGAAGGTCGCACCGACATCGGCGCGATTGTTAGCTTCAGTGGCCTGTGCCGCGATGAAGGTGGCAAGCTGTCTGCGCTTGAGCTTGAACACTACCCAGGCATGGCCGAAACTGCAATTCGACGCATTGCTGACGAAGCGATCAAGCGGTGGCCCTTATCCGGCATCTCAATCATTCATCGCTACGGACTCATAAAGCCCGGAGAAAATATCGTCCTTGTAGTGACCGCATCGTCTCATCGACAGGCCGCCTTCGAAGCAGCCTCATTCCTTATGGACTTCATGAAAACCGATGCGCCGTTCTGGAAACGAGAACATTTACTGGACGGCAACAAGGGTAATTGGGTCGAATCAAAGGTAGCGGACGACCACAGCCGCGAGCGCTGGCAGAAGCGCTGAATGCAGCATTTGTCACAATAAGACGCCGCAGGTAAAACTCTTTCTTGCATACAAAGAGTTTCTCGGTCCTAATTTAATGGCGAATTAACTATTTAACCCCCTACAATATAGGCTAATTTGTAAGGTGTGTGACTACGCTGCCACAATTTTCACATGATGCCGCGCTTATTGTTTGCGCAGTGACTGTTGATGCTTTTCAGCGAGCGAATATGACGATCGACAGATTGTCTGAGCAGCTAAAAGTATGAAACAAAAAGTTTGGGGGAACGAAAGTTTCGAATTGGCAATGCTAAAAGGACTGACGAAAACTCTTTCAATCGTGGCAGCGCTCACTGCGGGACTAGGTGCATTCGGTGCAGCTGCCATGTTTGTGACAACCTCCATGCCAACGGCAAGCGTTGCTGCTGAAAAGACAATCAGTGGCAAGGTGATGTATCGTGAGCGCATTGCACTGCCTCCGGAAGCACACCTGATCGTGCAGCTCACAGATGTTTCCCTCGCTGATGCGCCGTCAAAGATTATTGCCGAAACAACGGTCAATACATTGCAGGGCGTACCTATCCCATTCGCAATCAGCTTCGATACCGACGAGATTGAACCGAGCCACAGTTACGCTTTGCAGGCGCGCATCGTCGCCGGTGACACTTTGTGGTTTGTGAATGATGAGCGCTATTCTATCGATCCAAAGAAGCTTGACGATTCTATCGAGCTGAAAGTTGTGATGGTTCGCAAAAGCTCGGATGAATCAACTGCTATAGGGATTGAGGGCAAGGACTGGCTCGCTGAAGATATTCAAGGTGGTGGCGTTGTTGATACAGCGCAGACCACACTTCTGGTCGACTCTGACGGCACTGTGAGCGGTTCAGGCGGATGCAACCGCTTTATGAGCAAAGCGACAATCTCCGGCAGCAACATTTACTTTGCCGAGATTGGCTCCACTTATATGCAATGCCCACCTGCCCTGATGAATCAGGAGCGCAAATTCCTCGATATTCTCGAAAAGACGCGCTCCTATAAGATGGATGCTGGAAAACTCGTCCTGATTGATGAAGGCGGCGACGAATTGGCAAGGCTTGCTCAAAGCCTTTAATGATCAGAAATATCGCACAAAAAAAAGCCCGGTCTCACGACCGGGCTTTTTCAATCAATCTATCAGCAATTAGCCGACGATTTCGGTGCCCGAGAACCAGTAAGCGATTTCTTCAGCAGCGGTTTCAGGAGCGTCCGAACCGTGAACCGAATTTTCGCCGATCGACAGAGCAAATTCCTTACGGATTGTACCAGCGTCTGCGTTTGCAGGGTTGGTTGCGCCCATAACTTCGCGGTTCTTGAGAATGGCGTTTTCGCCTTCGAGAACCTGAACGATTGTTGGGCCGGACGACATGGATTCAACCAGTTCACCAAAGAAAGGACGTTCTTTGTGAACAGCGTAGAAGCCTTCAGCTTCACGGGTGCTCATCCAAACGCGCTTGGAAGCAACAACACGCAGACCAGCTTCTTCAAGCTTGGTGGTGATCGCGCCGGTCAGGTTGCGGCGAGTTGCGTCAGGCTTGATCATGGAGAAAGTACGTTCGATTGCCATTATGACACCTTGTATGATGGAAAATTCGGAAAGTGAGGCTCTATAGCGTTGATAGGCCCGATTGCCAAGGGGCAGCGCCCTTGGGTATGTCGCTTATCAGCTTGAGACGACAGAAAATTGACTGCATAGATGGATAATTCGATTCCAATGCGGGGACTCATGGAACAGCACTTTCAAATGTTTGCCTATTACAATCGCTGGGCCAATGAGTTGCTGTATTCCGCAGCTGCAGATTTGAGCGATGTAGATTACCGGCTCGACCTCGGCCTGTTCTTCGGATCGATCCATCGAACCTTTAATCATCTTCTCGTCACAGACCGTATCTGGATGAAGCGTTTCACCGGCGAAGGCGATCATCCGAACCAACTTGATGCCATTATTACGGATGACTTCATCAAACTGCGCGACCTGCGAAAAGCTGAAGATCAGCGTATCTGCAAATATATTGAAAGCATGAATGCAGAACGGCTTGCGGGCCGGTTTACATATATGACAGCGACGAATGTGCGAACTATCAGCCAACGGGTCGCGCCAGCACTGGGGCATTTGTTCAATCATCAGACGCACCATCGCGGACAAATTCATGCAGCACTCACCCGTTTAAGTGCGGATGCCCCCTCGCTCGATCTTATTCAGTTTCAGCGTAGCGAAGTGGGACGCCGCTTCGCCTGATATTCAATCAGTTGATACTTGCGCAAATATTGGAAGCCGTGCAAAAGCCTTCTCACCATGCTTATTCTTGACGATATCTCTGTACGCATCGCCGGGCGCCTTTTGATCGACCACGCCAGTGTTACACTGCCAGCGGGATCGAAGACGGGTTTTGTTGGCCGTAACGGCACCGGAAAGTCAACACTTTTCCGCGTGATCACCGGCGACCTTGCATCGGAAAGCGGCAGCATATCCTTGCCGAAAAATACGCGCATCGGACAAGTGGCACAGGAAGCTCCTGGCACTGAAGATGCACTGATCGAAATCGTCATGAAAGCGGATAAGGAGCGCGCAGCACTTCTTGAAGAAGCAGAAACTGCAACTGATCCGCATCGTATTGCCGAAATTCATACACGTCTTGCTGATATCAATGCCCATTCCGCAGAAGCACGCGCAGGAGCGATCCTTTCAGGTCTGGGCTTTGATGCCGAAGCGCAGCGCCGTCCAGCATCCGCTTTCTCCGGCGGCTGGCGTATGCGTGTGGCGCTCGCTGCTGTTCTTTTCTCCGAGCCTGATCTGCTGTTGCTCGATGAACCGACCAACTATCTCGATCTTGAAGGTGTTTTGTGGCTGGTCGACTATGTGAAGCGCTATCCGCACACCGTGATCATCATCAGCCATGATCGTGACCTGCTGAACTCGGCCACCTCCTCAATCATGCATCTCGATCAGAAGAAGATCAGCTTCTGGCGTGGTAATTATGATCAGTTCGAGCGGCAGCGCCATGAGATGCTTGAGCTTCAGCAAAAGGCTCACGCCAAGCAGGAAGCACATCGCAAGCATATGGAATCGTTTGTGGAGCGGTTCCGCGCGAAGGCTACCAAGGCCCGTCAGGCACAGTCACGCATGAAAGCTCTGGAAAAGCTCAAGCCTATTGAGCTTTACGTCGAAAGCAATGTGCAGCCGTTCCGCTTTCCTGACGCTGATAAAAAGACCGCATCGCCCGTCATCGCGCTCGATAACGCAGATGTGGGCTATGTTCCGGGTAAGCCGGTACTGCGCAACGTGACGCTGCGCATCGACAATGATGATCGCATTGCACTGCTTGGTTCCAACGGTAACGGTAAATCGACGCTGGCAAAACTTATTGCCGGGCGTTTGCAGCCCGAAAAGGGCTCGCTGACGCTTTCGCCAAGCCTTAAAGTCGCATTCTTTGCGCAGCATCAGATGGATGATCTGATCCCGGAAGACAACGCCATTGAGCATGTGCGTAAGCTCATGCCCGGTGAACTGGAAGCGAAAGTTCGCGCACGCGTCGCACAGATGGGACTTTCGACCGAGAAGATGCTGACGCCCGCGAGAGATCTCTCGGGCGGCGAGAAAGCACGGCTTTTGATGGGGCTTGCCACATTCCACGGCCCTAACCTGCTGATCCTCGACGAACCGACCAACCACCTTGATATTGATAGCCGCGAAGAACTGGTTCACGCACTCAATGCGTTCAATGGCGCAGTGATCCTCATTGCGCATGATCGCCACTTGATCGAAGCCACGATGGAGCGATTGTGGCTGGTCCGCGAAGGCGGCGTGAAAGCCTTCGACGGTGATCTTGATGAATATCGGCAGATTGTTCTCGCCGATGCTAAGGGCGATCAAGTTTCAGAACGTGAGGAAGGTCCGAAGGTCAACAAGGCAGAGCAGCGCAAACTCGCCGCTCAGAAGCGCGAAACATTTGCGCCCTTGCTCAAAAAGATCAAGGAAACCGAGAGCTTGATGCAGAAACTGCAGAAACAGATTCAGGCATCAATGACGCAGCTGGAAGACCCTGCTCTTTATGAAAAGGAACCGCAAAAAGCGATCCGGATTAATAAAGAAATGAGCGATGCAAAATCAGCGCTCGCAGATGCAGAAGACAAGTGGCTCGAAATGTCTTCCGAATATGAAGAAGCAATGGCTGAGTAATACCTTACTCAGCCCGTCGGCGAATGCGTGTCCGCATCAGTGCATAGACGCCAAGCACTCCGAGGACGAGACCAATCGTCGTATAGGTCTCATCGGCTTCATCAGCACCGCGTCTCAAAACGAGTTCGACTTTAGAGAGTTGCAAACCGTCCGTATTCCCCTGAACCGCACGGAAGGCATATGTACCCGATAAAACCGGGTCAATATCGCCAGCACTCTGGCGCAAAACACTGCCATCCTGCGGACGATCTGTATTGATCGAGCTGCTATTCGAAGCGAAATCCATCCCCTGCGAAAGAACGGGAAACCCATTGCGGCTGACAGCGAGCGTTATCGCTGAACGACGTTCGGCTGGCACGTAGCCCGGCAATGGTGTTGCATCGAGGAAGATGCGAACGGGAGCATCGCTTGCTTCAAGTTTAATTTCTTGCGTAATAAATCCAGCCTGACGGCTTTCGAGGATCGGCCAGCGACCAATCTCATCACCGGTAAAATGGCGCATATACCAAGGATAGCCCAAAGCGATACTGAACCCTGCGATAATCATCGCAACGAATAGAGCGCGCATCAGGCTTTACGCTCCCAACGACGATCTGGTGTCTGTTGCCAGTAGGTCAAATCGTGGTTCTCCGTCTTAAACGACTTCCACTGCGCCCGCGCGTGTTCGAGTTGTTCCTGATTGTGCCCGTCAAACATCACAACCAAACGCTCGTAAGCAGCAACCTGATCAAGTGAAGCGCCCTCAACGAGAAAACGGACAGTGGCACTGTTTGGGTTTTCCTGCGTGGTGGTCAGCAGCACAGGCTGTTGTTCAGGATATGGCTCCTGGTCGGTTCCATGCGCGACAAATGACGTATCGGAGAACGTCCAGAGCAGACTGTCCAGCGAATCGCGCCTCTCGTCCGTAACTGCCTGAATAGTCACGCGCCAGCCACGCGTGAGCGAACGCTCGACAAGCCCCGGCAGAGCTTCATCGAGCGTCGATTCAGTCAGGTGATAAAAGAGGATTTCAGCCATGCGCTCTCTTTAGATCATTCATTGTGGCGAAGAAAGTGATTCACATCTTCGCCACAACGCATTGTTTCTGAATCAAATTCAGCTTTCGAAATTATCGCGAACCAGACGGTCAAGAAGACGAACGCCATAACCGGACGCCCATGTCTGGCTATATTCATTGGTTGGCGAGCCCATGGCCGTTCCGGCCACATCGAGATGCGCCCAAGGCGTATCGCCGACAAACCGCTTAAGGAACTGCGCGGCTGTAATCGAGCCTGCATGACGACCAGCGCTGTTCTTCATGTCGGCAAATTTGGAATCGATCATCTTGTCGTATTCCTTGCCCATCGGCAGGCGCCACAGCTTTTCACCTGTTGCCTGACCCGCATCGTAAAGCTGGTCTGCCAATTCATCATCATTGGAAAACAGGCCCGCATGATGCGTGCCAAGAGCCACGAGAATAGCGCCCGTCAGCGTCGCCAGATTGATAATGAACTGCGGCTTAAAGCGATCATTGGTGTAATAAAGCGCATCAGCGAGTACGAGACGGCCTTCGGCATCGGTGTTGATAACTTCAATTGTCTGGCCAGACATTGAGGTAACAATATCGCCGGGACGCTGTGCATTACCGTCTGGCATGTTTTCAACAAGGCCGATCACACCAATCGCGTTGACCTTTGCTTTACGTCCCGCAAGAGCGCGCATCAGACCAGTGACAGCAGCCGCGCCGCCCATGTCACCCTTCATTTCTTCCATGCCACCGGCTGGCTTAATCGAGATGCCACCCGTGTCGAAAGTCACGCCTTTACCAACGAAAGCAATGGGCTTTTCTTTAGCCTTCGCGCCCTGCCATTCCATGATAACGAGGCGTGGCGGACGAGGCGATCCCTGCGCAACCCCCAGAAGCGAGCCCATACCGAGCTTCTTCATTTCCTTTTCGCCAAGAACTTCAACCTTCACGCCCAGCTTTTCAAGCTTTTCCGCTTCTTCAGCGAATTCTACAGGGCCAAGGACATTGGCTGGCTCATTCACGAGATCGCGGGCTTTTAGAACCCCATCAGCGACCGCCTCAGCAACTTCGAGCGCCTTCTTCGCGCTGTGTGTGTCGGCTACATGAATGTGAACCTTAGCGGCATGCTTTGGTTCACCATTTTCTTCGCTTTTGCGGGTTTTGTAGCGGTTAAATTCGTAGGAGCGCAAGATCATACCAAGCGCGACGTCGGCTGCTTCATCACCAGCAATTGTCGTTTCAGGCAGAGCCAGCGTCACCGTAGCGCGCTCAGATTTACCGATTCGCGAAAATGCTGCGCCACCGATTTTAATCCAGTCGTCATTACCAAGTTCGCCAGGTTCACCGACACCAACCAGCACAATCTTATCGATACCGCCTTCAGAGGTTTCGATTGCCTCTGCAGTTTTGCCAAGAGCGCCCGAAAAGCCCGACACTTCAATGATACGCTTGATTTTCTCAGAACCACCGACGGCTTGCGCCGCCTCTTCCGCAAAGCTTCCACCTTTGGCAACCAAAACGATGCTTACGCCTTTTTGCGGTGCTGAAAATTCATTGAAAGAGAATGAAGGGCGTTTCGACATAACAACTCCAAACAAGCCTGATTTTAAGATGACACGATTGTGTCGCGACTTTTCCATACTCATGTGAGACGAATATGGCGAAACAGCAAGGGTAAGGCGCAATCAAAATCAGTTTTGTGTTAACGCGAATAGAAACTTGAGAACATAGGATATGTATGTATCTGGCACAGATCGAAAAACGGTTGCGTCGATTATTCCAATAGCTTTAAAGAGACTATTGCTGGTATCTGCTAAAAATCTTTAGTAATCTGTTAACCTAATTTCTTCGGCTAATTTTAGCCAAGTCCGATTAAGATATCTATGAATTGTCGAGCCTTGATTCTGTTCATGAGTCAGGCTTTTTCAACTGAACCAGGATGTAAACTCCACCTATGAAACTGATCGAGTTGTACATCCTTCGCCGCGTGGCGATCATGTTCTTCGCAGTGCTCGGTGCTGCGGTTGGCATAACATGGACTGTACAAGTGCTTCAACGGGTGGACTTTCTAACCACCAGCGGTCAGTCCATCCAGACGATTATTCAGTTCAGTTCGTTGCTCATTCCTTCAGCAATTCCACTGGTAATGCCATTTGCGCTGATTATTGCGATCACGCAGACACTTTCGACGATGAATCAGGATTCTGAACTTGTCGTCATCAATGCTTCGGGTGCACCGCGGAGCGCGGTGATGCGGCCAATTTTGTTGCTCGCAGCAATTATCTCTTTGGTTTCGTTTGTCGTTGCAAACTACGTGGATCCATATGCGCGCATGAATATGCGCGCAATGATTGCCAATGCGAGCGCAGACATGCTCAATGTTGTGGTGCAGGAAGGTAACTTCAGAAAGCTCTCTGATAATCTTTATATTCAAATTGCTGAACGCCGCGCAGACGGAAGCATTGGCGGCCTGTTTATCGCAGATTCCCGCGACCCTACTCTTGACCTCATTTATTACGCATCTGACGGTAACATTGCCAGCACACCGTCTGGCGACATGCTTCTGATGAAGGATGGCGAAGTGCAGCGCCGTGATGTTTCGGATGGCACAGTTTCGATAATCAAGTTCAATTCCTATGCATTTGATCTTAGCCAGTTCACCTCCGCTGGCGATGATTTCGTGATATATGCCAAGGATCGCCCTCTTTCCTATTTGATTAATCCAGATCCAAACGATCCAATCTTGCAGACACGCCCTCTGCGTTATAAAGCCGAACTGCACCGTCGTTTGTCAGAGTGGCTTTATCCTGTTGTTTTTGCTATGATTGCGCTTGCGTTTGCTGGCGACTCCCGTTCGCATCGTGAAGCACGGGTATCGGCATCTTTTTCAGCAATCAGCACCGCTTTGATCGTTTACTGGGCCGGTTATTTTTCTGCAGACCGTGCAGATAAGGACGAAACCTACATTGTAATTATGTATCTGGTACCTATCGGCGTTATCCTCATGACCGGTTTTGCCCTCATTACTGGCCGGCGCATAGGCATTCCTGATAAATGGAATGATCGCATTCTTGATGGCGCAGCGCACATAAGAAATCAGATCGTGAACACATATAATCGTATTCTCGGGCGGTTTCGTGGAGATGCAGGAGGTCACGCATGATTGGCTGGACACTCGGACGCTATTTCTTCATGCGTTATGTGCAGATTACGTTCTATTTTCTTTTGGGAATGTTTGCGCTGGCTCTGCTGCTCGACTTCACCGAAAATGCAAGCAAGCTCGCAAACCTCCCAGGATATTCGGTGTGGATGGCGCTCGGCATTTCCGCGATGCGCGTTCCATTCGTCATGCAGCAAATGATTCCGTTCGTCGCATTGTTTTCTGCAATGGCGACACTGATCTCACTCAATAGAAAATACGAACTGGTTGTTGCGCGCTCTGTGGGCGTCTCTGCATGGCAATTCCTGCTCCCCGCCTGCTTTGGAGCTTTTCTTTTCGGTCTGGCCACAATATTCATTCTCAATCCTTTTGCCGCTTATGGTTTTTCCAAAGCGGATGAGATTGCTTCCAATTGGAAAAATGGCAACGTCACCGATGTTTCCGCCCTTCGCGATCCATGGCTTCGACAGAAGACTGACGAAGGCGAAACAATCATTGGTGCCAAAAGCATTCTTGATCGCGGTGCGACGCTTGCAGACGCGACATTCATCCAGTTCGATGACAAGAAGAAAATTAAAGACCGTTATGATGCGCGTACGGCGAAACTTATGGATGGCTATTGGGAACTGACTGACGTTACCCGATTCTCGCGTGGTGAAGAACCGCGCAAAATGGAGAGCAGTAAAATCCCGACGCAATTGCGCCCGGAATATGTAGAAGAAAAGCTCGCTACTCCGGATACAATTCCATTCACACAACTTCGACATAAGATTGAGGTTGCGCGTTCTTTCGGTTACTCGGCAAACGCATTTGACATGCAATACCAATCACTTCTGGCCTTGCCAGCATTATTGATGGCAATGACTCTTATTGCCGCAACAGTGTCTCTGAAATTTGTACGTTTTGGCCAGTCCGGAACGATGATTCTGGGTGGTGTTGTTGCTGGCTTCATGCTTTATGTCGTTTCGGTCTTGGTGAAGGCATTCGGGAATGCGGGATTCGTTCCGCCCTTCGTTGCCGCATGGGTTCCAGTTGTTATTGCAACATTTTTTGGTATCTCCTTTTTGTTGCATAAGGAGGATGGTTAGTGGGTTCGAGTAACGCCCGCATGGTTCTGCCCCACACGTTCACGCGTCTTGCGCGCGGGACAGCCTTGGCGTGCGCCCTTGCTATACCTTTTATTTCAGTCGCAATTATTCCTTCACAGGCTCTTGCGCAGGACGCTCTCGGTGCAAATTACCAGAGCGACCCAAATGCGCGCATGATTCTTCAAGCCGATGAACTCGTCTATGATCGCGATGTGAATGTCGTTACCGCACAAGGTAAGGTTCGCATTGAATATGACGGTAACAGACTCGTCGCCGATCAGGTGACTTACAATCAACAGACCCGACGCATGACTGCGACCGGAAATGTTGAAATTGTTGAGCGTGATGGCAATAAGATTTATTCCGATCATCTGGATGTAACAGATAGTTTCCGCGATGGCTTCGTCAATGGTCTGCGCGTCGAGACGACTGACAATACTCGCTTTGTTGCAGAGAGTGCAGAACGTAGTAACGGTGAAATCACCACCTTTAACAACGGCGTCTACACCGCATGTCAGGCTTGTGAAAAAGATCCGGACAAGCCTGTTCTATGGCAGATAAAAGCACGCAAAATCATATGGAACAGTGCAACAAAAACTGTTCGGTTCGAGCGCGGCAAGTTCGAGTTTTTTGGAATGCCGTTGGCTTATTTTCCATCGTTCGAAATGGCTGACCCGACAGTTAAGCGCAAAAGTGGCTTTCTGCTGCCAGAGTTTTCGCTTAAAAGTGAACTCGGTGCTGGCATGAAGAACTCTTACTTCTGGGCTCTCGCACCCAATTACGATCTGACACTTTCGGCAACCGCATACACGAAGCAGGGCTTTCTCACGCAGGCAGAATGGCGTCATCGCCTCGAAAACGGCACCTACAATCTCCAGATCGCAGGCATTCACCAGATGAAGCCCGGCGAGTTCGACGCTAATACGATTGATCGCCATGAAAAAAATCGTGGGATGATTGCATCAAAGGGTGATTTTAACATCAATGCGCGCTGGCAGGCTGGCTGGAATGTAATGGCCCAGACAGACCGCAACTTTAGCCGCACTTACGGCCTGACAGATTATTCTTCGCAAACGCAGGTGTCCAATATTTACCTACGTGGCGTTAATAATCGCAATTACTTCGATCTCAATTTCTATCGCTTTAATGTGCAGGAATCTTATCCTCTCACACCAACTTACAGCGATGTGGAAATGCATTCGAAGCAGCCTTGGGTTTTCCCAAGTCTCGACTACTCCTACACTGCACCTGAGTCCGTTTATGGTGGCGAACTGAACTTCACCGCCAACTTACAGGCGCTTTATCGTAA
Organism: Brucella sp. 21LCYQ03; assembly: GCF_023554105.1. Lineage (GTDB taxonomy): Bacteria > Pseudomonadota > Alphaproteobacteria > Rhizobiales > Rhizobiaceae > Brucella. The sequence continues at coordinate 41,122 of NZ_JAMJWE010000003.1, read as the reverse complement.
GAATGCGAATTACGCTTATACTTATGGTCAGCTACCTGACGGCACTTGGGGGAAATTAATTCCTGAGTATCCACGCATACCGGGCTTTAGCGGAACCAATACGCGTCTGACAGGTGAGGTTGAGTGGAAACGCACAATCATTACCGATTCAGGACTGGTGATTACGCCTTTGCTCGCGCTTCGCGCTGATGCGATCAATGTGAATACAAACTTTGATCCGGCAGTTGCTGGCTTTACGGATGCAGTTGTCAAATCCGAGGCGCTTCGCGCAATGGCGACAGCTGGCCTTGAACTGCGTTGGCCGATCTTGTTCTCAAGCACAAGTTCAACACATATTCTCGAACCGATTGCACAGATATACGCCCGCAACAACGAAAGCTATGCAGGCCAACTTCCGAACGAAGATGCACAAAGCTTTGTCTTCGATGCGACCAACCTCTTTTCGCGCGACAAGTTTTCCGGCTATGATCGTGTCGAAGGTGGCACGAGGGCAAATCTGGGGCTGCGCTATTCCGGTAGTTTCGACCGTAGTGACTGGAACCTTTACGCACTCGGTGGGCAATCCATTCAGCTCGGTGGCGTAAACTCTTATGGCACGAGTGATTTCGTGAATGTCGGCGCGGATTCTGGCTTGCAGGACGCTCGGTCTGACTATGTTGGTATGATCGGGACATCAAATTCGACCGGATTCGCTCTCGCTGCTCGCGGACGCTTCGACAAAGACGATCTCAACATTAAGCGCGGCGAGCTTGAAGCTCAGCAAAACTGGTCCCGTGTCGGCGTTTCAGCGCGCTACGCCTATATTGCTCCACAACCTGCATACGGCTATTCAGACTTGCGTCAGGAAGTTGGTGGAACAGTGACACTTAAAATCAATGAAAACTGGCGTACTTTTGGTTCGGGTACCTATGATCTCGTTTCCAACACACTGGTTCGCGGTTCTGCTGGCTTAGCTTACGATGATGAGTGCTTCACCTATTCGATGGCTTTTGTTCAGACGCGAAATCCCGGCGAAAGCAAAAAATCTAATACCTTTGGCCTTAAACTGTCATTCCGCACATTGGGCGATATTGGTAGTGGATCGCAGTCATTCTAAGCAAAAATAAAAACCGGAACTGATTAAATCACTTCCGGTTTTTGATATTTTAATTGTCCGCCACCTACTCGCATACGGCAAATTTTTATCAATTTTATTGCGTTATTAGTTGCGCTATTGCCCGTAAAATGCGCGAGGGTCATTGTTTCGCCGTACTGCCTCATTTATACAGTCATCATAATGTGATTGGCTTTTGATTAGGACTATCTGACCATGACAGAATCTTCGAAGCCTAACACAATGGCACATCCGGCGAGCTAAGTATTGCCGACCTGAAGGAAATCGGGAAAGACAGATGATGTTTGCAAAACCTCTTTTCGCTACCATGATGGGCGCCGCTGTTTGTTTTACGGCGCTTGGAACAGGTGCGATTCTGAGCACGGCCATTGCTGCACCAAATTCAGCAGAGGCTAAAGTCATTGTCTCAGGTAACGTCATTACCAATGGTGATATTCAGCGCCGCGCCAACTTTTTGAAATTGCAGCGAAAAGGTGGAAACGTCAATCAAACTGCTCGTCAAGAATTGACGGAAGAAATGCTAAAGCGCATCGAAATGAAGACGCGCGGCATCAACATTTCCGACAAGGAAGTTGACGAAGCATACGCAGGTTTTGCATCGCGTAACAATATGAGTACAGCACAGCTTAACCAAGTGCTGAATCAGGCCGGTATCACGCCTGACCATTTTAAGAAATACATCATGGTTCAGATGGGCTGGGGACGTCTTGTGAGCGCCCGTTTCCGTGCGACAGGTATGGTGAGCGAACAGGATGCGGTGCAACGCATGCTTAAAGATGGCGGCAAAAAGCCAGTCGCGACTGAATACCACCTTCAGCAAGTGATTTTTGTTGTTCCTAATGCAAAACGTTCACCAGCTTTGCTGGCCAAGCGCCGTCAGGAAGCCTCTGCGCTACGTTCACGCTTTCAAAGCTGTGAAAGTACTCGGCAACTGACTAAGGGTATGATTGATGTGACTGTACGCGATCTTGGTCGTGTTATTGAACAACAGCTTCCCGGCGAATGGGCCAAAGATGTAAAAGCCACAAGCGTCAATAAGGCGACCGGCCCTCGCGATACCGAAAAAGGTGTTGAGATTCTTGCAGTATGTGGGACACGTCAGGTTTCTGATGACCGCGTAGCGCAACTTGTTTTCTCTATGGAAGGGGCAGATTCGGCATCTGGCCAGGAAAAGAAGGTTGATGCGCTGAGCAAGAAGTATGTTGAAGAGCTTCGTGAAAAGGCGACGATCGTTAATCGATAAAAGCCGATATAGATTTTGTGAAAACTTCAACGTAACTGCATAATTTCAGGGGGCATTTGCCCCCTTATTCATCATCAGAGAAAAACATATGCGCATTACTCCGGTCCGGCCGCTCGCCATAAGCATTGGTGATCCTTCAGGTATTGGAGCTGATGTTGCTCTGAATAGCTGGCTCAGCCGTCGCGAGCTTTCTTTGCCGCCGTTTCTGCTTATCGCTGACCCTCTACAGCTTTTAGCACGCGCGCAACTTCTCGGTTTGGATGTTCCTATCGCGCCCATTTCAGCACCATCCGAAGCAGTTGATGTTTTTGATGAGAGCCTTCCGGTATTACCCCTCGAAAACAATCACATAGAAAGCCCTGGAACGCCCCTACCAGAAAATGCGGCTGGCGTAATTGAGGCCATAGAGCGCGCTGTTGAATTGACGTTAAATGGCGAGACATCAGCCGTTGTCACCTGCCCTATTGCTAAGAAGCCGCTTTATGATGCGGGCTTCAAACATCCCGGACACACAGAATTTCTCGCCGAACTTGCAAGCAAACATCTTGGGCGCTCTGTAATCCCGGTGATGATGCTGGCTGGTCCGGAACTGCGAGCAGTCCCCGTCACGATTCATATTCCGCTTGCCGATGTGCCGCGCGCGCTGACCAAGGATGATATTCTGGAAGTAGCTTATATCACCGCGCAGGAACTGACGGATCGCTTTGGCATTGCTGACCCTCGCCTCGCTATTTCCGGCCTCAATCCTCATGCGGGTGAAGGCGGAGCGCTGGGCAAAGAAGACGACGCAATTATTCGACCGGCGGTCGAAGAACTGCAACGCGAAGGCATCAATGCTTGGGGTCCGCTACCTGCCGACACCATGTTCCATGCGCCAGCACGCGTGACCTATGATGTTGCGATTTGCATGTATCATGATCAGGCACTCATCCCAGCCAAAGCGCTTGCCTTTGATGAGACAGTCAATGTTACGCTAGGGCTTCCCTTCATTCGAACATCACCGGATCATGGGACAGCCTTTGACATTGCCGGAAAAGGCATAGCCCGGCCTGATAGCCTCATCGCATCAATCAGACTGGCGCAGGAACTCGCGGAAAACGAAGCAAGGCGGAAATCATGAGCATCGACAATCTCCCGCCACTACGTGAGGTCATCGAACGGCACGATCTGATGCCGAAAAAATCGCTCGGACAGAACTTTCTGTTCGACCTCAATCTGACATCTAAAATTGCGCGTCAGGCAGGCAACCTTCAGGATCAGCCGGTTATCGAAGTTGGCCCCGGTCCGGGCGGACTGACCCGCGCCTTGCTTGCTCAAGGTGCTATTGTCACCGCGATTGAACGCGATGAACGCTGCCTTGATGCACTTGCAGAAATCGAAGCGCATTATCCGGGCCGTTTGCGCATAATTTCCGGCGATGCACTGGAGCAAGATTTCAAGACATTGTTTCCCGAAGGTCCGAAACCGCGGATTGTTGCCAACCTGCCCTATAATGTTGGCACGCAATTGCTGATTAACTGGCTTTTGACTGAACCATGGCCACCATTTTACTCTTCAATGACACTCATGTTCCAGCGTGAAGTGGGTGAGCGTATTGTGGCTGCGCCGGGCACCGGCCATTATGGACGCCTTGGTGTTCTCGCAGGCTGGCGCACGCATTCACGCATTGCTTTTGATGTGCCATCTCAAGCATTCACCCCCCCGCCCAAAGTCATGTCGTCGGTTGTGCATATTACGCCACGCGAAGAGCTCTTGCCTTGTCATGCGGATGCGCTGGGGCAGATTACACAGGCCGCGTTTGGGCAGCGCCGCAAAATGCTGCGTCAGAGCCTTAAACCTGTCGGCGGGGCAGCATTGCTGGAGAAAACTGGCATTGATGGCACACGTCGTGCTGAGACATTGTGCGTTGAGGAATTCGTGGCACTTGCGAATGCCTATCGACCAGTTTAATCTTTTCCGACATTCGCGTCCCCTGTTAATGGTGACGAATTCATCTGTTTGAAAACCTTGTCGACATGTTCTATTTCCGAGCGAAAAGCAGACATTGATGATCCTGTCAGCTTTTCACCGGATTTTAGCCGAGCTGTGAGTGGATCTACATAATGATCACCCACCTTTAACTCGTAATAAAGATGCGGGCCGGTCGAATAGCCGGTTGAGCCGACATAGGCAATTACTTCACCCTGCTTAACGTGCTGCCCGACTTTAAGCCCCTTCACCTCGCCAGAAAGATGCGCATATGTCGTGCTGTAACCTCCCTGATGGCGGACACGGACGTATTTTCCATAACCTTTTTGCGTTGAAATCAGCTCTACGACACCGTCACCAGCAGCGACAATTGGTGAACCAATAGGTGCATCGTAATCGACGCCATTATGATGCTTACGCACATGCAAAACCGGATGGATCCGCCAGCCAAATCCATCATTCAACCGGCCATTGGGCAAAGGTTTGTGCATCAAGTATTTGGTCATCGATGAGCCATCTTCATTGAAGTAGTCGGCGGCACCTCCGACATCATGTCGATATAAACGCTTGGTTTTTCCGTTCGTGATAAACTCAACAAAGACAAGTTCGGGATCGGTATCCACGCTTTCACGGAAAAGCAGATCTATTTTTTCTGCAGCGTTTGCCGCCTTACCAAGAACAATATCATTTTCGTTCGCGAGTTTTTTAACACTAATAGCGACAGCGCGTGGCGTTCCAGCCAATATCAGTTTCGACTCTACCGAACTATTCGCATTGGTCGCTCTCGAAGAAGCAGGAGCAGCAGAGAGCATAGCATCGTGCGAAAGACGTGCAAAAAGGCGTTGATTGCCGTTAGCACGAAAAAGGCCATCATCGGTGCGTCCATAGACGAATCCGTCAGTATTTCCATGTCTGAACTTTGCAACGAGAATACGAGCAGGAGCTTTGGAGGGCTGATCAAGGAGCAAAACCAGATTATCCCCGGGAACGAGTTCCTTACGCCCCAATTCTCGCTGAAGATTTTGAACTTCCTCGTCCGCAACACCTGTGGCTTTCATCAGGACAGCCAATTTCTCATGTGCCTGGGGTGCCAGAACAATTTCATGTACATTTTTTTGCGGTGTATCTGCTGGCCGGGCAAAGCTCACATTGAGCGGCACACCATTCTGATTGGCGATTGCAGATATTTGCGGATCGACTTGTTTTTGTAGGTTCGCTTTATGCGCCATCGGATCATGTCTTGTAGATGAGATTGCTGGATCATTTTTCAAATCAAGAACAACATGCTGATAGGTGAAAAGTGCGGCATCGCCTTCATTACCGCCTTCTGCAATATCGATACGCTTCGCGATACGCTGGCTTTCGTGCGTATAATTTTTCGGAAGCAACCGCGCCTCTCTGGTGGCAGCACGGCTATGAACGAGAGTTGCGGGATTAAGCACTTTGGGTTGCGCAGCGTGTCCGTGCCTTACAAGCTCACCTGTGAGCAGTGTGAACCCGCCACCAGCGATCACGATTGCAAATGCGAGCGCTACACAAGCACTTCGGTGGGTCCGAAACGAAAAACGAACCCGCTGAAATTGCTTGAGAATATCCCGAGAGAGTGGTTCAGCTTTTGCATGCAACAAGCCGACGGAAGCGTGCGCCTCATCAGACCGGACCGCGAGATCAGGCGAAACAATCATATGAATCGGCTTATCTTTGCGAGCAGCACTAAAAAACATGCAGCGCTAATCTCCAAATATCATTTAAATAATAAATGGACCAGAGGGTCATAGCGCGGCTAAATTATGGCTCCGGCGGACATAATCCACCAGAGATCAAAGCACAAATGCTCAAGTTAAATTTATCAGGCGCTGGCGCGCGCCTTACGATGTGCCGACAAAGACGACCAGGTGTAAATAATCAGACCAGTCCATATCAGCACAAAAGCCACCAACTGCGCAGGCGAGAACGGTTCGTGGAAAATGAAAATCGCGAAAATGAACAGCAGTGTCGGTGTCAAATACTGCATCAGACCAAGCGTTGTGTAACGCAGCAACTTTGCGCCACCTGCATAGAGGATCAGCGGGATGGCAGTAAACGGACCAGCCAGCAAGAGCAGTGAAATATCCGACGCGGCACCAGAGAAGAAGTGGTCCTGTCCGTTCACCAACAGCCAGATTATGTATCCGATCGCTGGAATAGAGAGAATGACAACTTCAAGCGTGAAACCCTGCAAAGGTGGCATTGGTAGAGATTTACGGAAAAATCCATAGAGACCAAATGTCACCGGCAAGACCAGCGAAACCCACGGCAGACCACCCGCATTGAAGGTCAGAACAAGAACCGCCGCAAAGGCAAAACCAACCGCTACATATTGAATTTTGGTAAGACGTTCGCCCAGAAACAGGCCACCCAAAACCACGTTGAACAATGGGTTGATGTAATAGCCAAGAGCCGCACCAATGATCTGATCATGCGCAACAGCCCAGACATAAACGGACCAGTTGATTGTGATGAGAGATGCAGTAAGCGCTGCCATGGCAAGCATACGTGGCTTGCGAAGCGTATCAAGGATCGCACGGAATTGGCCAATAAAGACCAGCAGAATAGCCGCAACTGGCACCGACCAGATCACGCGATGCGCGACAATTTCAAACGCTGGCAAATGTGACAATGCTTTGAGATAGAACGGTAAAATAGCCCAAAGACCATAAGCGCCCATAGCCATCATGAAGCCGCGACTTCCGTCTGAAAGCTGGCCTCCGGATAAGGTCTGCTCGCTCATTTCCATCTCCGCATTAAGAAATCACTCGGAAAAGCGACAAGCTTTTCCGAGGTCGTCGAACTGCTATGCGCCGATCAATCCATAAAATCTATTCAATTAAACTGATCAAAGCATCAATCTTCGTGAATGGAGCGAGCTATTCAGCCGCGACCAGACCCGCCAGAGAACGGTTCTTCATCAGTTTATAATTGACCGAATCCATCAGTGCCTGAAACGATGCGTCGATGATGTTGTCAGACACGCCGACCGTGCGCCAGCGCGCGCCCGTGGCGTCACCGGATTCGATCAGAACCCGGGTGATAGCTGCAGTACCGCCATTAAGGATACGTACCTTGAAATCCACCAGTTCAAGATCTTCGATCTCATCCTGATAGCGACCTAAATCCTTACGCAACGCAATATCGAGCGCGTTGACCGGGCCATGACCTTCCGCGACCGACATATGCATTTCGCCATCAACCTCGACTTTGACCACGGCTTCCGAAACGGTTTTCAACGCACCGCTAGAATCGAAACGGCGTTCAACAAGGCAGCGGAACGAGTCGACCTTAAAAAATTCGGGCTGCGGATTGAGCATGGCTCGCGCGAGAAGCTCGAAACTCGCATCCGCTCCTTCATAGGCATAGCCTTCGGCTTCACGCTCTTTGACCAGCGCAATCAACGTATCCAGCCGCACATCGTCCTTGGCAACGCGAATGCCGCGACGCTCCAGTTCGGCGATAAAGTTCGACTTACCACCCTGATCCGAAACCATGACACGACGGCGATTGCCAACGGTTTCAGGCGGAACATGCTCATAAGTCTGCGGGTCTTTAAGCAGTGCTGAGGCATGAATGCCTGCCTTAGTCGCAAAGGCGGACGTACCTGTATAGGGCGCCTGCTCGGTCGGCGCTCGATTCAGAATATCATCGAAGGCGCGTGAAATGCGGGTGATTGCTTTCAACGCATCAGGCTTGACACCAAGTTCAAAGCGATCAGCCCAATAAGGCTTCAATGCCAGCGTCGGAATAAGGGAAACGAGGTTCGCATTTCCGCAACGCTCGCCAATTCCATTCAGCGTTCCCTGCACATGACGCACACCGGCATCAATCGCCGCAAGCGAGACTGCGACTGCCTGCTCAGTATCATTATGCGCATGAATACCAAGGCTTTCACCCGGAACGACAGCTTTGACCGCATTGATAATGTCAGCAACTTCCGATGGTTGCGTGCCGCCATTGGTATCGCAAAGCACAACCCAGCGAGCACCGGCTTCGTAAGCGGCCTTGGCGCAAGCCAATGCATATTCCGGGTTGGCCTTATAGCCATCGAAGAAATGTTCGCAATCAACCAACGCCTCACGACCCGCCATACGAACGGCGGTGACCGATGCGGTAATCGATTCCAGATTTTCTTCATTGGTGCAGCCAAGTGCGATCCGCACATGATAATCCCAGCTCTTGGCAACGAAACAGACTGCATCGCTTGAAGCCTGCAAGAGCGCGGTCAGTCCCGGATCATTGGAAGCTGAGACGCCAGCGCGTTTGGTCATACCGAAAGCGGCAAATTTAGCATGCGACGTCTGCCGCTTTTTGAAGAAGGCCGTATCAGTCGGATTGGCACCCGGATAACCACCTTCGACATAATCCACGCCCAGCTCTTCGAGCAAAATGACAATCGCTTTTTTGTCTTCGACCGAGAAATCAACGCCGGGGGTTTGTTGTCCGTCCCGCAAAGTCGTGTCGTAGATATAGATGCGTTCGCGTGCCATTTTGCCTGCCTGTCGGTGGGTATATGCCGTGATAATTTATGGCTTTTTAGTTTTCAGTGTCGTGGTCAGGGTGCTGGTAAGACACCATCGTTCGTACAAACTCGATACTTTCCTCATCACGCTCGGTTTCAAAACCGGGCAATTTTGCGAGGCCATCGACATAGGGCAACTTGACTTCAACGCCCCATTGAACCGTCGGTTCAATCTCTTCCGGTGCATCAAAAGCGCCAATGGCAAGTGCCACGCCGTCTGGTGCTTCGTAGGTTAGCGGGGTTCCGCATTCAGCGCAGAACCCGCGCTTCACGTGATTGGACGACTGAAAGCGCTTTGGCTCATTGCGGGTCCAGATGAGCTTTGCCTCACCCACTGAGACCAGCGGCGCATAGAAATTGCCAAAGGCTTTCTGACACATGCGGCAATGACAGATGGATGCCGAGCCAAGCGCGCCCTCGACATGAAAGCGCACCGCACCACACTGGCATCCCCCGCTATAAAGCGGTCTATTATCAAGCGTCATGGCGTCCTCCCTACTCCGCAAGCTTGTTAGCTTACCACATCCCATGTCGTGATGCGTTCGCCCGTGGCAGGATCCTTGCCGTCCTTCAACTGTACGCCCTGCGCCAAAAGCTCGTCGCGAATACGGTCGGCTTCGGCCCAGTTTTTGTCAGCAATCACCCGCAAACGCTCCGCAATCAGGGCTTCAATTGCAGCCGTATCAACATCTGCTTTTGCAAAGACCGGCACGTGCTGCTCTGTTACAAAATAAGGGTCAAACAGGCCCAAAAGCGCCATGCCTTCGCCCAAGGCTGCACTGTCCTTGGCCTTGAACGCCTTGCGCAGTGCCGTGATCGCAAGCCACGTGTTCACATCATCAGACAGCGCTTCTTCTACCTCAGTGACCACAGAAAGCTTGGACGGCGCTGCAAAGCCTGTGTCGCGGAGGAGTTCATACCAGCGACGCAGTTCCTCGGCAGATTCTGCCAGACGCTGCGCTGTCCAGTTGATTGGCTCACGGTAATGCGTTTGCAGCATCGAAAGACGGGCTGAAAGGCCAACCCAGCGATCACGCGCATCCTTGTCGTCCCAAATCCCAAGCTGCGGCAGGCCGTCATTCAACACATCGCGAATGGTGATGAAGTTGCCGAGAGATTTCGACATCTTCTGCCCTTCGACCTGAAGAAAGCCGTTATGCATCCAGATATTGGCCATGCGCTCGGTGCCAAAAGCACTGCACGACTGAGCAAGCTCGTTTTCGTGATGTGGGAAGACGAGATCAATACCGCCGCCGTGAATGTCAAACTGGTTTTTGTATGGATCATCGCATTTTAACCCACCGCCAAACGGTGCCAGCAGCTTCGCCATAGACATGGCGGAGCACTCGATATGCCAGCCCGGACGACCAAGTGTTTTAATTCCTGCGGGTGATGGCCAGCCCGGCTCGCCATTACGCGATGGCTTCCAAAGCACAAAATCCATCTCGTCGCGCTTGTAAGACGCGACATCGACGCGTGCGCCTGCCAGCATTTCATCGAATGGACGATGGGAAAGTGCGCCATAGCGTGCGCCACCCAATGCATTCATTGCCGATGGGGAAAACAGCACATGCTCATCAGCCACATAAGCCACACCGCGTTGAATAAGCTTCTCGATAATATTGCGCATATCATCAAGGTGTTCGGTCGCACGCGGTTGGCTCGACGGCTCAAGATTGCCCAGAGCTTTAATGTCGGCCTGAAACTGATTATTTGTGCCTTCGGTTACGCGGCCAATTGCTTCATTGAGCGGCAGGTCAGGATATTCACTCGCAGCACGTGCATTGATCTTGTCATCAACGTCCGTGATGTTGCGCGCATAGGTGACCCTCTCCGCGCCATAGACATGACGCAGCAGCCGGAAAAGCACATCAAATACGATGACCGGACGCGCATTGCCGATATGGGCAAAGTCATAAACAGTTGGTCCGCAGACATACATGCGCACATTATTCGCATCGATGGGGGTGAAATCCTCCTTCGTGCGGGTTGCAGTATTGTACAAACGTAGTTGCGGCGCATTAGCCATGTTATTTCCCCAAAGGACCTGAAAATACGGGTACGAAAGACCGCAGCCGTCTGGCCGGGGCGTTATCATCCTGTCTTATTTTAGGGGAGACGAAAACGGCCGGGCCAGCAAGCTGCTAGCCAATAATAATCGAACCAGTACAAATGATCGTGGTCGGCGTTTTCATGCGGCTACTTATCCTTATCGGACGCTAGGCCGTCAAGAGGCTAGACCCAAAATCCCTGTGACATTTCTGCAACTTCTCAAGATGCTAATGTATGTTAACCGGAATTCCCCAAAACCGGCCCCAAACAGCCTTCATTCCGTCCCAATCAATCACAAAATAGTGAGAGTAATTTGGAAGAGGATGGACCAATGCCTAAAAATGAACTGCAACCACGACAAGACAAGCTCATTGACCAGTATCGTGAGATCGGACCAGCCGTTCTGGTTGCAGCATTAATGAACAAAAATGCGCGGGCAAACGAAACGCGCCGACCAAGCAACAGCAACTCAATATTAGCTGTTAAAAAAGCGGACTAACAGGCTAAGGCCAATCAGTGTCATAACGACGCCGATGATACAGTCCAGCACGCGCCAGGCAGCCGGTTTTGCAAAAATTGGCTGCAAAAGGCGCGCACCATAGCCGAGCGCAAAAAACCAAGTAAACGAAGCTATGACTGCACCAGCACCGTAGGCAGCGCGGGCTTGATCGTGATAACGAGCCGAAAGGCTCCCGAGCAAAACAACCGTATCGAGATAAACATGCGGATTGAGAAATGTCAGCGCCAAGCAGGTCGCGACTGCCGCTTTGAGGTTGACACTTCCGCTTGATTTCACCTGCATTGCTTCGGGATGAAAAGCACGGCGAAAAGCGACCGACGCATACCAAAATAGAAAAGCCGCACCCGCAATCGTCACAAACGAAATCAGCATTGGTGACTGGGCAATTAGCGTTCCGAGACCCGCAACACCAGCGGCAATCAAAATTGCATCCGACAGCGCGCAAATAAGGCAGAGAATAAATACGTGCTGCCGCAGCAGTCCCTGCCGCAAAATGAATGCGTTTTGTGCTCCTATCGCAATGATGAGAGACGCACCAAGGAAAAAGCCCGAAAAAGCTGCTGAGAACACGTTGTTTTCCTGAAAATAGAATCAGAACATTGACAATTGACCGTCGGATTTTTTATCCGGATCGGTCTTCTTCTTACCTGTTTTAGGTACGCGTGCAATGTCCAATACCTCTTCGACGCGGGTTTGGACATCAGGTGACGTATTGGCCACTTTGTTGACCTTATCAGACACCGGAATGGCTTCAAAAAAGTCATCCTGAACGGGTCGCATAATGTCGGCAACATCGCGCGGAAGCAAAGTCTTACAATTAAGCCATCGTGCGAAGTCTTCAGGCTTTACCACCACGGGCATGCGTTCGTGGATGGGACGCAGAGAAGCATTGGCGCTTGTGGTGAGAATGCCTGCGGTATCGATTTGCGAACCGTCTGCACTGCTCCAGGTCTCGACCAGCGCGCCGAAAGCGACAATGCCGCCATTGCGCGGCCTGATCCAATAGGCCTGCGCTTTGTTCTTTCCCTCGCGCCGCCATTCGTAGAATCCGGAAGCGGGAATCAGCGCACGCCGATGATTGAGCGCTGCGCGGAAAGAATTTTTCTCAGCCGCCGTTTCAGAGCGAATGTTGAAAACAAGATTCCAGTCATTGGGATCTTTCACCCATGACGGCACGAATCCCCAGCGCACCAGCATGCCAATCCGGTCGGGCCTGTTGCTTCCCTGCGGGGGTGTTTCACCTGCAAGAATAGACAGGATAGGCTGGGTCGGCGCAATATTATAGCGCGGCGGAAAGTCTTCATCGATCATTGCACCAAGCAATGCTTCGACTTCCTCGCGGCTTGCAGTCAGAGAAAAACGTCCACACATGGCGGCCATGTTCAGACTTTTGCATGATTGGTCAAGTGTGCTTTGCGGTTGCCAAAACAAGCTGGTCGGATCATATCTTGCACATGGTCACAGTTCCCGTCATTCCCGCTCCGCTTCAAATTCATGGTGTTTCGCTCATCTGTCGGCGTGATGGCCGCTTTCTGCTGGTTGAACGCGGAAAAGAACCATGGAAAGGCTGGCTGGCCTTCCCTGGTGGCAGCATCGAAGCAGGCGAAACGCCCGAAGAAGCAGCGCACCGGGAACTAAAAGAGGAAACCGCACTCAGTGCTGGCTCACTAAGCCATGTGATTACAGTTGACCTGGCACTTGAGGGCAAAGCCTATGCAAAGAGCTATTTCCTCTCGGTCTATCGCGCATTCGATATTTCAGGGATTGAACAGGCCGGTGACGATGCTGCGGCCATACACTGGCTAACAATTGATGAAATGGCAGAAGCTAACGTAACCGACAGCACAGTAGATGTAGCGCGCTCGGTGGCAGAAGCAGAAGATCAACTCAGCTAATAATCAGCGCGAACACCTTGAAGTGACCATGTTTGCGAGCAAAAAGGCGATCTGAAAGAAGGATTTAAGTTTGAGAAGCAACACGCTTTTCCTGATCGTGATCAGTTTATGGCTGGGTATGGCTTCCCCGGCCCTTACTGCGCAGAACTCACCTTATGAAGGCAAAATGCAGAGACTGGCAGAGGTGCTTGGCTCACTACATTATCTGCGCAATCTTTGCGGAGAGACGAGTAATGAATGGCGCGAACGCATGGACGCGATCATTGCGACCGAGAAGCCTGATGATACGGAGCGGGTTCGCCTTATTTCAAGCTTCAATCATGGCTACCGCGCCTTCAGCAACAATTATCTGCGCTGCACGCCATCCGCACTTGCGGCGATTGATCGCTATATGAAAGAGGGAGAAAGCTTGTCTAACGAGCTTATCTCGCGCTATGGAAATTAACCAATTCTTCAGTCTTATGCGGATGGACTGCAAATGCCTCATTTAAATCCGCAGTAATCTGTTAACACTGTCTTAAATGATAGGAAGGCCGCACAAGTGTTCGCGCTCCCGATTTCGGTGAGAGGTCATTTGAAGAGCCAGAAGGGCGCAAGCCGGGATGAAGCCAATGGATTATATGCCAGCCGATCTGGACGAGATGATCGCCCGCGAAAAAAAGCTTGTGGCGATTGAATACCAGAATGAGGCTTGGGCGGATGGCATTTCCGAAGGGATTGAGCCTGAGATTCTAGCTGAAGCGGCTTTTACGACAGCGCTCACAGAACTGATGCGTGACGCGGGTGAAGATGCAGCCCTCGAGCTGATTGAGAAGATGCGCGAACAGATTATCGCCGGTACATTCCTGCCGCAGCGGGTGTTGCAGTAATTCGCACGCCTATAGAGCAAGCAGTTGCTCTATCTCATTCCTTTTACGCATGTCGTTACCGGAAAACCGGTTCCCACTTTTCCGCGACATGCTCTGGGCGGGAAATCATAAACCCGCTCCCACACTCTGCGGAACTGTCTTGTCGAGGCAAAGCCCGAGCGTTCCGCAACGCTTTCCATATCCAGAGCAGAATTTTGTAGCATTTCGCGCGCCAGACTTATTTTCAGCCTGTTTGCATAATCGGTGACACTCATACCCGCATGTTCATTGAACAAGCGCGACAGATTGCGCGGACTTGCTCCGCTGGCCTCTGCGAGTTTTTCAACCGACCAGCTGTCTGCCGGATTTCCCGCAATCGCATCCTGCGCACGATGCACCACCGGGTGCATGTGATTGCGACCTTCAAGCCATGGTGAAAGTTGCGGATCATTGCCACTACGGCGCAGATAAACCACCAGATAACGCGCCACCGACAATGCAAGTGCGTGTCCTGCCATCTCAGCCACGATATGCAGCATGAGATCAATGCCTGCGGTAATACCGGCACTTGTCAGCCTGTCACGATCTTCCACAAATAACCGGTTTTGTAACACGCGCGATGTCGGCGCCAGCCGGTGCAGCTCCTCAATCGCCATGTGATGCGTTGTGCACTCATAGCCTTCAAGCAGCCCCGCACGCGCTGCAAGCAACGCGCCGGAACAGATGGAAACCAGCTTTACACCGGGGCGAATTGTATGGCGCAACCAGCTAACAATCTGCGCTTCCTGAATTGCGTCGTCGTCGCGGCTGTTGATGACATCACCCATCGGCACATCGGCAGAACCCGAAATGACGACAAGCGCATCATCCGGCAAGGATTCCGGCAATGGGCAGATATTGGCCACAGATAGCCCTATCGAACTCGTCACCATTTCAGATGGACCGATGTAATGCACGTCAAACTGTACAGCACTTTGTTCGAGATTAGCCTTGCGCAAAACCTCTATCGGTCCCGCCACATCAAGCAAAAGCGTGCGCGGCGGGATAACGACAAACACTGGAACAGTTTTCAGACTGTCAGCGGATTGGTTCATGCAGCCTTCCGTTCAGCAATGCCTTCAAGAGCCTGCTCTACAGTTATAATACGGGCAAAACGACCTGCCAGAACAAGCTCCGTGCGTGCACGGATTTCGGTCGCACTCCATTCGCGCCCATTCACATCCGTCATTGGAAATGTCAGCGTTGCTTCGCCTACAAAATCAACATCAAAGCCAAGATCGGAGGCCTGACGCGTGGTGGTCTCACAACACTGTTCAGTCCGGATACCGGAAACAATAACCCGCCTGATGCCATTGGAAATCAACCAAACATCAAGACCAGTGCCGACCAGCGCACTGTGACGGCGTTTGCGGAAGGTCGCATCGGGTTCATAGGCAATGGGTGCCAGCGTTTTAACATAGCCCGACGCTTCCGAAAACGGGCCGCTATCCTCGACGTGGAAAATCTGCACAACCGGGATGCCCTTGCGCTTGGCACCGTCAATCAGCGCCTGTTGCCGCTCGATATAAACGACAACCTCTTCATCGCGATAATATGGGCGATGACGGAAAGATTCCTGAACGTCGACAACCAGCAGTGCTGTATCATTAGCGGACATTTCTCGCTCCTTGTAAGATTATACAAGGAGACGATAGCGCCTGCAATATAAGGCGAAAGCCCCACCCCAGACAAAGATGGGACATTTCACGCCAAGAATTATCCGCGTTTCGGAAGTGCTTCCAGAAACTCGACCGGCTCACCCTTGTTCGGGTTGACGATTTCAGCTTCCCACATAACCTTGATACCGCGCACAAAAGTACCAACCGGCCAGCCGGTGAC
The DNA here is from genome assembly GCF_023554105.1 of Brucella sp. 21LCYQ03. Classification (GTDB taxonomy): domain Bacteria; phylum Pseudomonadota; class Alphaproteobacteria; order Rhizobiales; family Rhizobiaceae; genus Brucella. The sequence goes on along the minus strand of NZ_JAMJWE010000003.1, from coordinate 25,052 downwards.
GGTCTTGCCATGATAAGGCGTCCAGCCAGCTTTAGAGCCTGCCTGCTCGTGGGTGATCGTTTCGCGACGCTTCATATCAACAATGGTAAGATCGGCTTCATAACCAACAGCGATACGCCCCTTGCGTGCCATACCGAAAATGCGGTTCGGGCCGTGGCTCGACAGATCGACAAAGCGCTCTAACGAAAGCTTACCCGCATTGACGTGATCGAGCATGATCGGCACCAGCGTCTGAACACCGGTCATGCCGGATGGTGAGGCCGGATAAGGCTTCTGCTTTTCTTCAAGCGTATGGGGAGCGTGATCAGAACCGAGGACATCGACGATTCCCTGATCGATGCCCTTCCAGATACCGTCACGATGGCGCTTGTCGCGCACAGGCGGGTTCATCTGAATAAGATTACCAAGCGTTGCATATTCATCTGCCGACAATGTGAGATGATGGGGGGTGGCTTCACACGTTGCCACGTCTTTGTGACCCTGAAGGAAGTCGATTTCTTCGGCGGTCGAGATATGCAGCACATGAATGCGCGCGCCGGTTTCCCGCGCGATGCGTACCAGACGTTCGGTGCATTGCAGCGCCGCAACTTCATCGCGCCAGACAGGATGGCTCGACGGATCACCCGCAACGCGCAGGCCTTCTCGTTCTTTCAGACGAAACTCATCTTCGGAATGGAAAGCCGCACGACGGCGCGTATTTTTGAGGATCGAGCGAACACCATCGTCGTCTTCAACCAGCAGATCGCCAGTCGACGAGCCCATGAAGACCTTGATGCCAGCTGCCCCCGGCAGACGTTCAAGTTCTGCAACGTCTTTTGCATTGTCACGCGTGCCACCGACCCAAAAGGCAAAATCGCAATGCATGCGATGGCACCCACGACGAATCTTGTCTTCGAGCGTTTCAGCAGTGGTTGTCAGCGGTTTGGTATTCGGCATTTCAAAAACCGATGTCACGCCACCAAGAACGGCAGCCAGTGAACCAGTTTCCAAATCTTCCTTGTGTTCCAGACCCGGCTCACGGAAATGGACCTGACTATCAACCACACCCGGCAGGATATGCAGTCCAGTGCAGTCGATCACTTCTCCCGCAGAATTTGCCGACAGAGAACCAATCGCCTCTATGCGCCCATTACGAATGCCAATGTCGCGCTGACCGGTGCCGTCATGATTGACGATGGTTGCACCTTTCAGGATCGTATCGAACGTATGGGCCATTGTTGTCTCCTGCTGGCTTGATGGGGCTTGCGAGCGTCTTCAATGCGGCTTACGTAACGATGATTATAAAGGCAAGGAAGAAGCGATGGCGACGGTAGCGGAAACGATCAATCTTTCCAACAGAGCACTGGTTCACATCACAGGCGAAGACGCGGAAAAATTCGTGCAGGCTGTGATTACCACCAATCTCGACAAGCTCGGCGCCGATGAACTGAAACCCGGCGCATTGCTGGCACCACAGGGCAAGATCCTGTTCGACTTCGTTGTTTCGCGCATTGAAAAGGGGCTGCGGTTCGATATGCCTGCGGGTATTGCCGCCGATTTTGTGAAGCGCATGACGCTTTATCGCCTGCGTGCCAAAGCTGAAATTACCCAATCACCAGAATCACTTGTGAGCGTTTGCTGGGGGAATGATTCCGCTTCCTCAGAAAGCGATTCAATTAAGCACGATTCACGGTTTCCGGAAGAACTGCATGTTACCCGCATCTACGGACAGGCAGGTGAAATCAGTAACGAAAGTGCATGGATAGCGCTTCGTGCCGAATATGGCATTGCCGAAGGCGAAACCGATTTTTCCTATAATGATGTATTTCCGCATGATGTTAATTTCGACCAGACAGGCGGCGTGACGTTTCCGAAAGGCTGCTTTATCGGCCAGGAAGTTGTCTCGCGAATGCAGCATCGCGGCACGCCGCGGCGACGTGTGCTTGTCGCAAAATCTGATACGCCGCTGCCCAAAATGGGCACACCAGTTACAGTCGGTGGACGCGACATCGGAACGCTGGGTAGCTCCTCCGGCAAGATTGGTTTGGCACTTGTCCGAATTGATCGGGTGAAGGATGCGCTGGATTCAAGCATCCCAATTCTGGCGGGTGAAAGCGAAGTCAGGTTAGAGCTGCCACCGCATGTTCGCTTCACATTCCCAACTGCAGATACGGACAAAGCCTGATGGCTGCGGCTGATCGTTCATCGGGACAGGAGCGTGCATGGCAGCGTATGTTATCGGGACGCAGGCTCGACCTGCTTGACCCCTCACCGCTCGATGTTGAGATTACAGACATTGCCCATGGTCTTGCACGTGTAGCCCGCTGGAACGGACAGACCGTGGGTGAACACGCCTATTCTGTTGCCCAGCACTCAATGCTGGTTGAGCAGATTTTCAACCGGCTCGTCCCTGATGCAAGCATTGAATGGCAGATGCTGACCCTTCTGCATGACGCGCCTGAATATGTGATCGGCGACATGATTTCACCGTTCAAGGCAGTGATGGGCGGAAATTACAAGCTCATTGAAGACCGGCTTGAACGCGCTATTCATGTGCGCTTTTCATTGCCTGCTTCGATTTCTGCATCGCTTAAAAAGCTGATCAAGCGCGCGGACAGGGTCGCGGCCTATTTCGAGGCAACAAGGCTTGCAGGGTTCACCGAAGCAGAAGCCACCAAGTATTTTGGTCGTCCGCGTGGGTTTGATCCAGCAGGGCTGGAACTGACGCCGCGTCCGACACAGGATGTGCAGAACGACTTTCTTGCGCGTTTTGCGGCGCTTGAACAGGCGCGCAGAGGATAGGCATTGGCTTACATCGTCGTCAGTCCGCTATCGAAGCTTGAAGCGCAAATTGCACTGCATGAGCCAAGTCATATCGTAACGCTCAGTAGCCACGCTCTGCCTGCCCTGCCCGGTGCGGCAGAGCGACTCAGCTTGCTGTTCAACGACATTACAGAACCGCGCGACGGGCTGACCATGCCCGATGAAAGCCACGTCAGAGCGCTGCTGGAATTTGCAATGAAATGGGATCGCGCAAAGCCACTGCTGATCCATTGCTATGCCGGTGTTTCCCGTTCGACGGCCAGCGCTTACATTGTCGCCTTAGCGCTTAATCCAACGTTGGATGAAACAGAGCTTGCACAAAAGCTGCGGGCACTTTCGCCGTCGGCAACACCCAATATACGGCTTATTGCGCTTGCAGATGATATGCTTGGAAGAGATGGCCGTATGGTTGCCGCGATTAAGGCAATCGGACGCGGGCAGGAAGCCTTTGAAGGCGAAGTGTTCAACCTGCCTGTTGCAGACTGACTATCCGCGATATGGCATTGAGAAAGCCACTGCGTGAATCGGGTGGCGTCTGCGCGCGCGGCTCCCACACATGACGCAAGAAGAAAAAGCCGGTCATTCTGAAAGCATCATTGAGATCATCGTAACACGATGCGCGTAAAGCCGTATTGTTGACGAAAGCCGGCAGCGGCAGCATCTTATCCGCCCATGGCGCACCTGCGTCACCGCAGACTGCGCGGCCCGATTTTGGCGATACATAAATCAGATTTTCGCGAACACCTGTCGCAGCGCACTCTTTAAGATCCAGGCCAAAGCCCAGTTCTTCGAGCATCATCACTTCAAAACGCAGCAGCAATTCACCTGAAGCAAGCGGATCGTCAAAATGCTCGATGATAAGGCGAAGCGTTTCGTACAGACCGCCATGCGCGTCCCGCTCAGGCAGCAACCGCAGATGAGAAGCGGCAAGCTGGATACCATAGAGTGCAACCGGCGTTTCAATCAGACGCGCCGCAGCAAAGCCCAGCGGTTCGATAGTGAATGAGCCCATATGCTCGTCCAATCGCGCCCACCATGATAGATCAACGTGATTACCCGGTTGCAGCAATGGCTGCATACGGCGGGATCGCCCGCCGCGCACCATGCCCATATGACGGCCGTGTTCACGCGTCATCACTTCGACAATAGCGCTTGTTTCGCCATGTCGCCGTGTGCCGAGAATTATGCCTTCATCACGCCATTCCATGGGTAAATCTTAACCAGACTTCCATTCTGCGCATAATTCTCAACGAAAGTCAGATGACTTTCTGAATTTTGCGCGGCTATCACACCATTCCATGGCTCTTGCTTTATCAGTTAAGTCGGGAAAATGAGGCCCATTTCACGATAGCGCTCAGGATCGTTACCCCAGTTTTCACGCACTTTCACGAACAGGAAGAGATGCGCATTCTGCTCGAGAATTTCGCTAATCTCTTTACGAGCTGACTGTCCGATTGCCTTGATTGTTTCGCCTTTATGGCCAAGCACGATTTTCTTCTGGCTCTCGCGCTCGACATAAATGACCTGCTCAATACGAACCGAGCCATCCTTACGCTCTTCCCAGCGTTCGGTTTCGACTGTCGAGGAGTATGGCAGCTCTTCATGCAGGCGAAGATAAAGCTTTTCGCGGGTGATTTCCGCGGCTAGCTGGCGCATTGGCATGTCAGAAATCTGATCTTCAGGATAATACCAAGGACCGTTTGGCACGGTTTCTGCCAAAAACTTAGCAAGATGCTTGCAGCCAGAACCAGTCAACGCGGAGATCATAAATGTCTGATCAAACGCAACGAGTTCATTGGCAGCTTTTGCCAGTTCCAGCAACTTAGGCGGATCAACACGATCAACTTTGTTGAGAACCAGAACCTTCTTCTGACGCACGTCTTTCATGCTTTCCAGAAGTGCTTCGGCATTCTCGTTCAGACCACCCTGCGCGTCCAAAAGAACGAGAATAATATCGGCGTCTTTTGCGCCACCCCATGCAGTCGTAACCATCGCGCGATCGAGACGGCGTTTCGGACGGAAAATACCGGGCGTATCGACAAGTACTATCTGAGCCTGATCATGGATAAAGATACCACGTACCAGCGCACGGGTTGTCTGGACCTTATGAGTGACGATGGAAACCTTGGTGCCCACCAGCTGGTTAACCAGCGTGGATTTTCCGGCATTTGGCGCACCGATCAGCGCCACAAAGCCAGAACGGGTCTGCCCGGTTTCATTTTCGCCGTTTGACGGCATCGTCGGAGTGTTCATTTCGTATCCTTTAGGGAGCCTTCTCGCTTAACGTAAATGCAAGAGCCTCAATATTGTTTGCGCAATTCCGAACGGAAACTGGTCCCCACTTTCGCTGGAATTACTCTTCTCATGTTGTTAACAAAACTGGTCATCGCCCAAACCAGTTTGCCGTTGCGACAAGCCCGCCCATGTCGCTGTTAGTCTGATTATAGCTGAATTTTATTCAAATGAATGCTGAATTTCGCATTAGTTGGAGCTGTCACGTTTCCAGACTGCTTCCCTATGCAGCATCGCTTCGGCGGCACTCTGTTCAGCAATACGTTTCGACCGCCCCTCGCCCGTTTCAGGCGCGAAACCTTTAACGGAAACTTCAACGATGAAAGAAGGATCATGATCAGGGCCAGTGCGGCTCAGAATCGTATAGCTTGGATGCACATTGCCCTGCTGATGTGCCCATTCCTGCAATTCAGTCTTCGCATCACGCCGTGCAGCCCCTGTCTCAAGGGAGCGTTTCTGCCAATAGCGCTTGATAAAGCTGCGCGCCGCCTCAAGGCCACCATCCATATAAATCGTTGCAATCAAAGCCTCGACGACATCAGCGCGTACATTAAGCAAGCGCTTGTCATTGAGTGATTTGATGTCTGAACCCGTATGAATAAGGTCTGCAAGTTTAATCTCATCGGCAATTGCAGCACAGGTCTCAGCATTGACCAATGCATTGAGACGTACCGACATTTCACCTTCCGGGGCATCGGGAAATGCTTCAAAAAGCATTTCCGCAACCACCAGACCAAGCACACGGTCACCGAGAAATTCAAGTCGCTCATAATTGGCGCGTGATGGTGCCTGCACACTTGAGTGTGTGAGCGCACGTTCAAGCCGTTTCAGATTGAGAAACCGGTGTCCTGTGCGCTCTTCAAGAATCGACGCTGCTATATCTGTGGAAACCATCTCAGTTTCCGGTGACAGCAGTGTGCGGCTCGCCACTTACCCATGTGAAAAGACGGCTGAACCGAACGTCAGAAGGCCATTTCCAGATTTCGAGCGGGCTTGCCTTATCGGCAATCGAGAAGAAAATGATATTGGCGCGACCAACCAGATTTTCGTAAGGCACGTAGCCAACACCAAATCGGCTATCGAGCGAGTTATCGCGATTGTCGCCCATCATGAAATAATGACCGGCAGGAACTTCGAACACGCGGGTATCGTCACCAATGGAATTTGGTGCAAGATCAAGCGTATCGTAAGTCACGCCATTTGGCAGTGTTTCGCGATAAACTTCAACCGGACGATTAACTTCCGTAACATCAGGATTATCAATGGTGCCAACGCGCTCACGCTTAACAGCAACATCGTTGATATAAAGTACACCGCCGCGCATCTGTACGCGGTCACCCGGAAGGCCAATCACGCGTTTGATATAATCAATATTGGTGTCGCTTGGCAGCTTGAAGACCACAACATCGCCGCGCTTCGGTTCTGCACCCCAGATACGACCGTTGAAGAGGTCCAGACCAAAAGGCAGCGAATAGCGCGAATAGCCATAGGCATATTTCGACACAAACAGATAATCACCTTCCAGAAGCGTCGGGCGCATCGAGCCGGACGGAATACTGAATGGCTGGAAAAGCAGGCTACGGATAACCAGCGCCAGCAGCAGCGCCTGGACGATAACGCTGATGGTTTCGCCAATGCCACCCGATTTTTTAGTTTCACTTTTGCTGGACACGCTCATTGTATCTCCGCTTGCCGATGTGCGATCTAATAACGAGTATAATTGCTTGAAGCAATCCGCTCACCATAACCTCGCACGATTATGAGCAGGAGTTTACCTGACACAATCGCAATTGTTTTGGCGTATGCTGCTATCGCGCAACATGCACTATTCAGTTTCTGAAAGGGCTTCGATAATCACGAAGGCCTGCGCGAGAGGAAAATCATCGGTAATTGTCAGATGTATGGCGGCGCGCTTGCCTGCTGGCAACATACGTTTCAATTGCTCCGCCGCACCACCAGTCAGTTTCATAGTCGGTTTGCCTGAAGGTGTGTTGACCACGCCCATATCCCGCCAGAAAACGCCATTGGAAAGTCCTGTGCCGAGCGCCTTGGAACAGGCTTCCTTGGCCGCAAAGCGCTTCGCATAAGATGCGGCGCGTTGTTTGCGGGCCTCTGACTTCGCCTGTTCAACCTCTGTAAAAATACGCTGGATGAAACGATCACCATGCTTTTCAAGGGTCTTTTCAATGCGGCGAATATCAATGAGATCGCTGCCAATGCCGATAATCATGTTTTCTGCGGCTCCCGCTTGCCGGCCATATTATGTTTTGCGGCAAGCCGCTCTAGCCTGCGCCGACGAAATGCAGTGACCGCAAACCGTGTAACGAAATAGGCAATCACAGCAAAAATGGCTCCAAGGATTGTCGATCCGAACAACATTGGCTTGAGCAAAGGCGTCCAGACTTCACCAAACTTCATCGTTTGCAACGCATGGCCGAGATGCAATGGTGGAGCGCTTTCAATATCTCCGCTGATTACAAAGCGTCCGAGTTCGTAGGTGCTGCCCCAGATGAACGGAAGCGTGATCGGATTGGCAAGCGTGGTGCCAAGAGCTGCGGCAGCAATGTTTCCAGCAAGAAAATAAGCCAAAACAATCGCTATGATGAGATGAAAGCCGAAAAACGGTGTGAAAGCCGAAAAGACGCCAACAGCCAACCCTGCAGCAACCGCATGGGGTGACGCAGTGATGCGCAGCACGCGCTTGCCGCCATACTTAAACGAGCGAGCAAAAGAGCGGCGCGGCCAAACCAGCGTTCTAAGACGCTCACGGCGGGTCGGAGGATTTCGGCGTTGAAACAACATGGCTTCTCATACTGCGCTCGATGCATCGAGACAATTGTTATTATTCAACCATTGCGGAAGACAGTTTATCACGATCTTCAACAGACGCCGTATGCATACGTGGCAAATAGAACTTCGGCGATACACCCAGCATACGGCGAAACATTGTCGTAAAAGCAGACACGCTGTCATATCCAAGATCAAGCGCCACGCTTGTTACCGCCTCCCCTTCAGTCAGGCGAGGAACAGCTGCAAAAAGGCAGGCCTGCTGACGCCAGACTGAAAGGCTAACGCCCGTTTCACGCTGAAAATGACGCGTGAAAGAACGTCTGCTCATCGCCATCTTGTCCGCCCAGTCATCAATCGTCGCACGTGCTAAGGGTGCTTTTACAAAATCGCGACAAAGCTTTTGCAGCCGAACATCTGCCGGAAAGGGCAAACCAAGCGATCTTTGTGGTAGCCTATGCAAATCTCTGAGGATGAGTTCAATCACCAACGCATCTCTGGTTCCCGGCTCTGGGATACTGTCGACCGAAGTTGCATCGATAATCAGACAGCGCATCAGATCCGTCAGGCCAACCACATGAAGATGATCTGGCACACCTGAGATGACGTCAACCGCAATGTAGATGGAACGCATAAAGACATCGCCGACAATCTCGACCGAATGCTTTACGCCCGCAGGAATCCACATCGCATGATCACCGGGGATCATCCAGCGCCCCTCATCCGTGGTGACTAGGACCACACCTTGCGAAGCACATAAAAGCTGCGCCCGGCTATGGCTATGCTGCGGTACAAAATAGCCATCGGGATACTTTGTCGGCAAGGCAATGACCGGCCCCTCAAGGTGTTCCAGCATATCAATACGCTGTTCGTGGAACTTTTGCAGGTCCTCACTGTTCGGCAATAAAAGCCCTGGCGGCGATTTCGACTTCATCTGCTTTGGCCCACTCTCGAAAGTAATGGACCAAATCACGAAAGCAGGCGCGAAACAATATGATTATTAGATGGTCAGGTTAGAAATATTCGAAAATATGCGAATTTGTTTTCAGAGCTAACCTCACAACTTTGCGGGAAAAACCCGTTCCAAATTATCTTCGGAGTAGGACTATGAGCACGAGTGCTGCCGAGCAGCCATCAAACAGTGCGGCGAACAATACGGTTCTCGCAATTATTCTGGCCACAAGCATGGGCCATTTCCTCAACGACATGATGCAGTCGCTGCTTCCAGCGATTTATCCAATGTTGAAGGACAATTACAGCCTATCGTTCTGGCAGATTGGCTTGCTCACATTTACCTTTCAGGTGACCGCTTCGATCCTACAGCCTATCGTCGGCATTTATACAGATCGTCGTCCGATGCCTTACTCATTGCCGTTCGGCATGGGCTGCACACTGGTTGGTCTGATCCTGCTTGCAACAGCACATCACTATACGTTCCTGCTGCTTGGCGCTGCATTCATCGGCTTTGGTTCGTCGGTATTCCATCCCGAAGCCGCACGTGTGGCACGTCTTGCATCAGGCGGGCGCCATGGTTTCGCGCAGTCAATGTTTCAGGTTGGCGGCAATTTCGGCTCATCGATCGGACCATTGCTTGCAGCTTTCATCGTGCTGCCCTTCGGTCAATCCAGCGTATCGTGGTTTTCAATCGCCGCACTGATCGGCATGGCGCTGCTTTGGTATGTCGGCAACTGGTACAACCAGCACAATATCGCCAACAGAAGCAAGCCCAAGGCCGACACAACTCTACCACTGCCACGCAAGACCGTGATCATGGCAATCTCCGTTCTCGCCATGCTGATCTTCACCAAATATGTCTATATGGCCAGCCTGACCAGCTATTACACCTTTTATACGATCAGCCATTTTGGTGTGACCGTTCAGGGATCGCAGTTGCTGCTGTTCTTGTTCCTTGGTGCCGTTGCAGCCGGAACGATTGTTGGTGGCCCTATCGGCGATAAAATCGGCACGCGCACTGTGATCTGGGTATCGATCCTCGGTATCGTGCCTTTCACACTGGCTCTACCTTATGCAAATCTGGAAGTAACAGCAGTTCTGACGATCATTATCGGCTTTGTGTTGGCTTCGGCTTTCCCGGCAATCATTGTGTTCGCACAAGAATTGTTGCCCGGACGCGTTGGCATGGTCTCCGGATTGTTCTTTGGGCTAGCATTCGGTGTCGCTGGCATCGCAGCAGCGCTGCTTGGGATTGTTGCTGACCGTACAAGCATCGAGTTTGTCTATAAGATCTGCTCGTATCTGCCGCTTCTCGGCCTGTTAACAATCTTCCTGCCGAAAATGCAGAAGGCCCGATAAAACAAAGTATAAAGCGTGTCGTCATCGGAAAACCGGTTTCCACTTTTCCGCGACATGCTTCAGAAAAAAGTGGAGCACCGCTCATCCCCCAACGAACGGTGCTCCTGAGCCACTGACCTTTTGACGGCCCGGTGCAGCGGCAGCTCTGAAATAGAGGATTATCAACTCTATTTCTTTGTTCTGGCGCATGTTGCGGTATTGATCTGCAACATGCGCTTATTCTTTCTCACACGGCGAAACTGAAGCCGTGCATCGTTTCTCTGCGAAACTCATCAAATGTTGCAGCAACGAGCCGGATCAGCGGTTTGCCATCTTCTGTCGCAGTGATGACACCGTTCTGTACTTCCACCAGCCCATCAGCCACCAGCGGACGCAACAGAGCTAGTTCGTCAGAAAACTCAACACCAGGTGCCGCGGTATTGAGATCAACGCGGAAGTTACACATGAGCGCCGTAATAATTCCGGCACGCTGACGATCACTGTCCCGCATCGTGTAACCACGCACCGTTGCAAAATCCCCCGCCCCAACACGCTTACTGTATTGCCCCACATCAGAAATATTCTGCGTATATCCCCCCGGATATTGCGAAATGGACGACGGGCCAAAACCAATCAGCGTATTGCAACGATCTGTCGTGTAGCCCTGAAAATTACGATGCAGCGTGCCATTTTCAGCAGCAATCGCCAGCGTATCATCTGGCAAAGCAAAGTGGTCGATACCCACAGCCTGATAGCCATGGCTGATAAAGCTTTCAGCGACAGCGCTTGCCTGCGCAAAACGTTCGTCTGCGTCTGGCAGAATGCTTTCGTCAATCAATCGCTGATTGGCACGACGCTGCGGCAGATGTGCATAGCCGAAGCAGGCAATGCGATCCGGCTTCATCTCCATCACACGTTCGCAGGTCTCACGCAGACTGGTGACAGTCTGAAGCGGCAGACCATAAATCAGATCGAAATTGAGCCTGTTGATACCGACTTCGCGAAGCAATGCTGCAGCTCTTGCAACAGTTTCAATTGGCTGCACACGGCCGATAGCTTTCTGCACATCAGCATTAACATCCTGCACGCCGAGACTTGCGCGGTTAACGCCCATCAATGACAAGGTCTTTGCCAGAATTGGATTGACTGTACGCGGATCAAGCTCAATCGCATGTTCCATATCCGGATGGAAATCAAACGCCAGCGCAAGTGCCGCCACAATCCGTTTGAACTGCGTTGCGTGCAGAATAGAAGGGGTGCCCCCGCCCCAATGTAAGTGTACGACTTGCGGACGTGCCGTCAGACTTGCGCTTACAGTTTCAATTTCGCTCAGAAGAGCGATTACAAAATTCTCGATAACATCCTCGCGGACGGCCATTTTTGAATGGCAGCCACAATAGTGGCAAATCTCTTTGCAGTACGGCACATGGATATAAAGCGAAACGCTTTCTTCCGGACCGATCTGACGCAACCAGCGTTTTGTGCTGTCTGCAGTCGTCGGTGTGAAATCCACAGCCGTTGGAAACGAAGTATAACGGGGAACGGCCAGCGCCGCATAACGTCTTATCGTATCTTCATGCATGATAATTGCGCTCCCCGCTCCTGACGATCTGGCGAGAGCTTCTCACCTTTACGCGCACTGGACGAAGACGGGCATTCTGCTGGGCAAGCAGACATGATGGGGCAAGGAAGCCCACACACATGACAGCGGATATGATTATTGCCAGCCACAACGACACCTGATCACCTCGTTATCATTGGGCAGCGGTTAAATACGCTGCCTCAACTTGCACGATCAGATGTAGAGGGCATTCCGGCAACGTTCATTGATTTAAATCAACGAAACTAAAACAAAGAAGTTGGGATCAAATATTTTCCGGATCGATGCCCGCTACCGAAGCGAGCGAACGTCTGGAGAGTATCTCGACGGTATTGGAATCGATCAACTGAATGAGGCCTTGTGTTTTCAGCTTGGTGAAGCTGCGGCTCACTGTTTCAATCGTCAGGCCGAGGTAATCAGCAATGTCGGTACGGTTCATCGACAGATGCACGAGGTTCGTCTTGCCGCCGCGCTTTTCGGTACGTGCAGCGAGAACGAGAAGGAAGCTGGCAAGCTTTTCGACAGGTGCTAAACGACCTAGAACCAGTTGATTATCGCGTGCGGTACGCAACGCTTCGCGCGTCATCTGATAGAGACGCTCTTTCAGCTTTGGAAACCTATCCATCAAACCATCCATTTCCTTTGTTGAAAATGCACAAAGGACAGATGGAGTAACCGCTTCAGCCGATTGAGAGTAAACCTCATCATCAGCAAGGCCCAGATAGTCTCCCGGAACAAGAAAACCTGCAATCTGGCGACGACCATCTGGCAAAGACGTGTAAATACGCAGCATTCCGGACGTGAGGCTGAAAACGCGGCGTTTCGGATCGCCCTCCTCGACCAGCATCTCATTGGCGTCGAGCTTCTTGGACGTCATGATAGCTTCAAGCGCACCCAGATCGCCATCATCAAGCGCAGAGCAAACGGCCATGCGGCGTATATCGCAATCAACACAAACGCCACAAGGAGCCCTGTAAGGAGATTTTTGATCGAAAATAAGCGGGGCAACAGCCACAGCAAGTTCCTAGATTGGGGGATGAGCGTATCTGTGCTCGTCCCCCTAAATTAAGGGTGACAAACAAATACCGCAAAGCGCAATTTCGACGCAGGGTGTAAATTACACCACGTTGCGTCGGAATCACTGAGAAAAATGCTTAAATATTACGGCTACCCGGCTTTATTGCAGGAATTGCAGCGAGTTCTGGCGGAAGATTATCGGGCGAATAGGCTGGCACTTCATATTCTGCGAGCGCGATAAGCTTCGTTCCGACGTCGGCCTTGCCTGCCGAGCGATCAACGATACAGGCAGCAGCCACCACTTCGATGCCTATATCTTTCATGCAATCGATGGTTTCGCGAATCGACAGGCCGGTTGTGACAATGTCTTCCACGATCACAACACGCGAACCTTTTGGCACGTCGAAGCGACGCAAACGGAAGGTGCCATTCTCACGCTCAACCCATACCGATGGCACACCGAGATGACGTGAGGTTTCGTATGACGGAATAAGGCCGCCGATCGCCGGACCAACCACATAGTCGATCTGTCCAAGATCAGCCGCCTTGATTTTTTCCGCTAAGGCCTTGCAAAGCTTCTCAGTCATATCGGCATGCATAAAAACGCGTGCTTTCTGCAAAAACACAGGACTCCGAAGGCCGGATGTCAGAATAAAATGGCCTTCGAGAATTGCTCCCGCTTCGCGGAAAACACCAAGAACGTCTTCAGTTTTCATTTTGCCTATCCATTCACACGTGTTGCGCCGCTGACGCTCGTGCTTTCCTTCAATTGAGAAATGATGCGGTTGAGATGTTTAAGATCCCACACTTCAACGTCAATAATCATTTCGGTAAAATCAGGCGCAGTCCGCACCATCGAGAGATTATGAATATTGGCATCATTTGCCGCTGCAATCTGCGCAATTTCAGCAAGTGAACCCGGCGAATTGATTGCCGAGACACTGATGCGCGCAGGGAAGCGCTCGTGCATCCCCTCGTCAATATCCCAGCGCACGTCAATCCAACGCTCTGGTTGATCGTCATATGCCGTTAAGGCAGGTGACTGGATTGGGTAAATCGTAATACCTGCACCGGGCTGCATGATGCCGACAATGCGGTCACCGGGAACCGCACCTTCCGGCGCAAAGCGCACCGGCAAATCCGAATTTGTACCACGAATAGGCACTGCTTTGCGTTTCGGTTTCTCACCCGTATCTGCAGCGGCCTCATGTGCACCTTCAGAACCTTCCGGCACCTTGAAAATCATGCCCGCAGCATTCTGAATGTTAAACCAGCCTTTTTCGCCGGTTTTCGCAGGACTATTCTGTGTCGTAACACGCGTATCCTGATAGTCAGGATAAACAGCTTTCACAACATCGGTCGAAGGAAGTTCACCGCGACCGACTGCGGCCAGAACATCTTCAACTTCTTTGCGTGCCAATCGTGGCAAGCACGGTTTAAGTATGTCTTTGCTGAATGGTTTTCCGGCACGCTCAAAAGCACGTTCCAGAATGCGCATGCCGAGACCCGAGTACTGCTTGCGAACAGCCGAACGTGTGGCACGACGGATCGCCGCACGAGCCTTACCTGTTGCCACAAGCGATTCCCACGCGGCAGGAGGCACCTGAGCCTTCGAGCGGATGATATCGACTTCATCACCATTTTTGAGCTCAGTCATCAATGGCATAATGCGGCCATTGACCTTGGCACCGACGCAACTATCACCGATGTCGGTGTGAACGGCATAGGCAAAATCGATTGGCGTTGCGCCGCGTGGCAAAGCAATAAGCCTACCCTTCGGCGTGAAGCAAAAGACCTGATCCTGAAACAGTTCCAGTTTGGTATGTTCCAGAAACTCTTCCGGATTATCGCCCTCGGAAAGCTGTTCAATCGTTTGGCGAAGCCATGCATAAGCATTGGTCTCTGTCGAAATCTGATGAGGATTGTTGGCGCTACCGCGGTCTTTATAGATAGAATGGGCTGCAACGCCGAATTCAGCAATTTCATCCATCATGCGCGTGCGAATCTGCAATTCAATACGCTGGCGAGACGGACCGATGATTGTCGTATGCAGCGAACGATAATCGTTTTGCTTTGGCGTCGAAATGTAATCTTTGAACCGGCCCGGAACCATCGACCAGGTGGTGTGGATCAGACCAAGCGCGCGGTAGCAATCCTGCGTCGATTCCACCATGACACGGAAACCGAAAATATCGGAAAGCTGCTCGAATGACAGCCCCTTAGTTTCCATCTTACGGAAAACAGACCAGGGCTTCTTCTGGCGGCTTTTAACGCTCGCCTTAATGCCGTTCTTTTGAAAGATTTCCGAAAGGTCTTCTTCAATTTTCTGTAGAAGCCCACGGTTCTTCTCAAGAAGCTCTGCAAGCCTGTCAGTAACCGCACGCCACGCATCCGGGTTGATGTAGCGAAACGCTAACTCTTCGAGTTCTTCGCGCGTATCCTGCATACCCATGCGGCCAGCGAGCGGCGCATAAATATCCATGGTTTCTTCGGCGATGCGCAGACGCTTATCTTCGCGCATCACACCAAGCGTGCGCATGTTGTGCAAGCGATCAGCAAGCTTAACCAGCAATACGCGCACGTCTTCAGAAATAGCAAGCAACAGCTTGCGCAGGTTTTCTGCCTGTACGGCCTTTTTGGAAACCAAGTCTAGCTTTTTAAGCTTGGTTAGACCGTCGACAAGCTTGCCAATTTCCGGTCCGAAAAGCTGATCAATTTCCTGCCGCGTCGCAGTGGTGTCTTCAATCGTGTCATGCAGCAGTGCAATCGCGATGGTTGCTTCATCCAGATGCATGTCTGTGAGAATAGCTGCGACTTCAAGCGGGTGCGAAAAATACGGGTCGCCGGATGCGCGTTTCTGACTTCCGTGCTTCTGCATGGCATAAACATATGCCTTATTAAGAAGCGCCTCATTCACGTCAGGCTTGTATCGCTGCACACGCTCCACAAGCTCATATTGGCGCATCATCTACAGAAACTCCTCACATCACACGCATAAACAGCGGTCACTCTGACCAAAACTCGCTAAAAAATAGATTATTTTATGAGTTTCTGAACCTGCTTTCTGAAAACAGGCTTAATTTTCAGGCGAATTCGTCATTGAAAGCACTTAGCTGTGACTTAAAAGCCCCAAAATCGCTATGCAGACAGATAAAAATATACGCTGCAACCTTATCAGGCTACAGCGCACAAAACATTGGGTATCAGACGGACGATTAGAAGTCGTCGTTCTTCTCAGGTGCAACAAGACCTTCAATACCAGCAAGAAGCTCTTCTTCCGACATGCGGTCGAAAGTGACGACGTCATCTTCACCAGCCTCAGCAATGCCTTCAGCCAGAGCGTCAGAAGCATCGGCCAGAAGAACAGGTGCCGCAGCTTCTGGCTCATCAACTTCAACATGTTTCTGAAGCGAATGAATCAGATCTTCTTTAAGATCATCTGGTGAAAGTGTTTCGTCAGCGATTTCGCGCAGAGCAACAACAGGGTTTTTATCATTGTCGCGATCAATAGTGATCTGAGCGCCCTGGGAGATCTGGCGAGCACGGTGACCGGCCAAAAGAACCAGTTCAAAGCGGTTCTCGACCTTATCTACGCAGTCCTCAACGGTGACGCGGGCCATAGGCGGTCCCTTTCATTGATTAAACTTTAAAGGAATTTTTCCTGCACATAACGCTTATGCGCCAAAATTACAAGCAAAAGCGCAAATCGCCAATGGCATGTCGGTCCCATTCACAATTGTTTATGACTTTATATAAATCTGTCAGACAAATACACTGTTTGGACCAAATTGGTACAATAGATTTTTGTCAATTATCGGTTGCGACAGCGAAATATCTCGCATAAGCAATTAAGTAGCAACAAATAACAACCATAAGTTGCTTGTTTTTCT
This sequence comes from Brucella sp. 21LCYQ03, assembly GCF_023554105.1. GTDB lineage: Bacteria > Pseudomonadota > Alphaproteobacteria > Rhizobiales > Rhizobiaceae > Brucella. Next base: position 8,372 of record NZ_JAMJWE010000003.1, on the reverse strand, counting down.
ATAATATCCCCTTAGAAACCAATAAACGTCATTGGTACCAATAATGAATACCCCCGCCGTTTAATAAACAATTCTAAAAACGCGGTCGCAGGCCCACTCCTTGCGGTTCGCAGAGTGGATATATTGCACGATGTTCGATTCTCGTGAAAAAATTGCGCTATTTATTGACGGTGCAAATTTATACGCTGCCTCAAAAACCCTCGGCTTCGATATTGATTACCGTAAACTTTTGAAGGCATTCCAAAAACGCGGATATTTGTTGCGTGCATATTATTACACTGCGTTGGTTGAAGATCAGGAATATTCATCGATTCGCCCGCTGATCGACTGGCTCGACTATAATGGCTATAAAGTCGTAACCAAAGCTGCTAAAGAATTCACCGATTCAACCGGCCGCCGTAAGGTTAAAGGCAACATGGACATCGAACTCACCGTCGATGCTATGCAGCTCACCGATACCGTTGATCATTTTGTTATCTTTTCGGGTGATGGCGATTTCCGTTCGCTTGCAGAAGCTCTGCAACGCAGGGGTCGTAAGGTTTCAGTTGTTTCGACACTAACGACACAGCCAGCGATGATTTCCGATGAGTTGCGTCGTCAAGCCGATCATTTCATTGATCTCGTTTCGCTTAAAGCTGAAATCGGCCGCGATCCTTCTGAGCGCCCACAACAGCAGCGCCGTCAGGATGACGATCAAGACGACGACTATTGACGATAATGATTGTACAGTTCATGCAGGGTTATGATTTTAGAGCCGTCTCCAAACTGTACAATCTGCCCAAGGCTTCATGCCTTTCTTGAAGAGTGGCGGCGCAAAGAGCCTGAATGGCACAATGCGCCGGTTTCACCATTTCTTCCAGCACATGATGATGATGTTCAGCTTCTCATCGTTGGTCTTGCCCCGGGACTGCGTGGCGCAAACCGCACAGGACGTCCTTTCACTGGCGATTACGCAGGCGAACTACTTTACAGCACATTATGCGAATTTGGCTTTGCAAGCGGCAAATTTGAAGCGCGGCCTGATGACAGTTTAAGACTTGTCGACGCCGGTATAGTCAACGCGGTGCGATGCGTTCCACCCGAAAACAAACCAATCGGCAGTGAGATCAACAATTGCCGACAGTTTTTCAGCCCTCTGCTCACACATTTTAAAAATTTGCGCGCCGTTGTAACCCTTGGCACAATCGCGCACCAATCAACTGTGCGAGCTATGGGTGCGCCAGTCTCCCGTCATCCTTTCGGACACAACAAAGAAACTGATATTAACGGCCTGCGTATAATCTCGAGTTACCATTGCTCGCGATATAACACCAATACAGGTAAGCTGACTGACCCGATGTTCAGAGACGTCTTCAGGAACGTCCGCTCATATTTGAATCAAAAAAGCGCTTGAAAGCGCTTTTTTCAGATCAGCTATCTTAACCGCGATCACGCAGCAAACGTGATTTTTCGCGATTCCAATCGCGCTGCTTCTCAGTCTCACGCTTGTCGTGATTCTTCTTACCCCGCGCAACACCGATCTCAAGCTTCGCCCGACCACGATCATTAAAGTATAACTTTAACGGAACGACGGTCATTCCATCACGGGAAACGGACTGGAAAATCCGTGTCATTTCGCGCTGACTTATCAAAAGCTTCCGCAAGCGGCGAGGCTCATGATTGAAGCGATTGCCTTGAGTGTATTCAGGAATGTAGGAATTGATCAGCCAGAACTCGCCATTCTCAAAGCTCGCATAGCTTTCAGCAATGTTGGACTGGTTAGCGCGCAATGACTTAACCTCGGTGCCAGTCAAAACCAGACCAGCCTCAAGCGTATCCATTATCTCAAAATTGTAGCGCGCTTTACGGTTTTCAGCGACCATTTTGCGTGCCGGGGAGTTTTTCGGCTTATTCATAATAGCACCATATAATGCGCATCGCTGGAAATGAAAACGCCCTCGCACAGGCGAGAGCGTAAAAATCATTCAAATAAGCAAATTAGCAACTTCAATTAATGAGGCCAGCGTGTTTCATCGCCTCATCAATCTTCTCTGCTGTTGCGGATTCCACGGTAACCATCGGTGAACGAAGAATATTTTGAATATGCCCAAGACGAGAAAGTGCGTATTTAGGGCCTGATGGATTTGGTTCGATAAACAAGGCCTTGTGCAATGGCATCAAGCGATCCTGTAATTCGAGTGCTTTAGTATAGTCACCAGCCTGACAGGCATGCTGAAACTCTGCGCACAGACGCGGCGCAATATTGGATGTCACCGAGATGCAGCCAACGCCACCATGCGCATTAAAACCAAGAGCCGTTGCGTCCTCTCCCGACAGCTGAATGAAATTTTTACCACAAGTCGAACGCTGTTCGGAAACACGTTCAATCTTGCCGGTCGCATCCTTCACGCCAATGATGTTCTTGTGATCTCGCACAAGCGCACCCATCGTCTCTGGCGTCATATCGACAATCGACCTTCCGGGAATATTATAAATGATGAGTGGAATGGAGATTGAACGCGCTACACGAGAGAAATGCTCATATAAGCCACGCTGGTTTGGCTTGTTATAATAAGGTGTCACAACCAGAACAGCATTAGCACCGGCATTTTCAGCGTGCTGAGCAAGCTCTACAGCTTCAACAGTATTGTTCGAACCGGCACCTGCAAGCACTGGAACGCGACCAGCTGCAACTTCGATACACACCTCAATAACGCGCTTGTGCTCATCATGAGAAAGCGTCGGTGTTTCGCCGGTTGTACCGACAGGAACCAGGCCTTGTGTACCTTCTTCAATCTGCCAGTTCACGAACTCACGAAAGGCTTTCTCGTCGAACGCTCCTTCACTATCGAATGGCGTGACAAGTGCAGTAATCGAGCCTTTCAGCATCAGTGAACTCCTGAAAAATAAGTCTTAAACCCAACAATACCACGCTAGCTTTCTCTTAAGCCAGAATGTCTGCAAGGCGATGCACCATAATCGCGCGCTGCAAATCCGGCAAGCGGGAGATGAGCGCAAATCGGCAGGCAAATGATTGTTTTAAGAAATTTTTATTATGTTTTCCTGACGTGTTCACGTTATTGAAATTAAACCCTATCCGATGAAATTCTTTTTATGATTACAGCTTTTGGAATAAACTCCGGGGCCATTCTGATCGCGAAACAGCGATTAACAATTGATCGGTCAAAGTTGCTGGCGTCCGATTTCAATAAGCCCCCCCAAAATACAACTTTTTGTTAACCATTGCTTCACCGATCGCTATCATAGTCTTACCACAAAATGCTTGCTCTAAAAATCGGCTTAGAAAAGCCAAATTTGAACAATATCTGACAAGTTATCAGGCACTCTATTCTCTACAGGTCATAGGTAAGAAAAATATTGATATGCAATTAAAGCAGAAAGCGCCCCTGTTGAGTGGTTGGATTATTGCAGCCTCTCTTTTTGCAGGACAGCTCAGTGCTGCTTACGCACAGTCATCTTTACCCACGGATATACCAACGCCGTTCGCTCGTCCATTTGCGTCCTCCACACTAAATGGATCGCCTATCAATCTGGTTACGCCAAAGCCGCGTCCTGCCGCACCTGATCCTGTCATTACATCGTCTTTTAGTCGTGTCGAAAATCCAGCCGCGATCAGCGGCACATTGAAAAGCGGACTCGATGCTCTCTCTTCACGCGATATTGTCGGCGCACTCGCCTATCGCAATGGCATGACGCACGGATCGCTGGATCGCCAGATCCTGACATGGTCGATTGCTACCTCCGGGATGGATGGTGTTACAAGCCATGAAATTGCGGCAGCTGTTGCAGAACTACCCGGTTGGCCCGGCATGAGTGCACTGCGCCGTAATTCTGAACGCGCACTGTTCAAAGAAAATGCTCCAGCGGCAACTGTTATTTCCACATTCGGCAAAACAAAACCGCAAACGACGGATGGTATGATTACGCTTGCCCGCGCATATATTGCGACCGGTAACACGAGCAAAGCCCATCAACTTCTGGCACCATGGTGGACCACTGAGCGCCTTTCGGCAGTTGACGAAGAGAAAGTGCTAAAAGAATTCAGTGGTGTGCTGACACGCGAAGACCATCAACGCCGTCTTTTGGTTTCGCTTTATAATGATCGTCTGCAATCTGCAAAATTATTGTCTGGCCCCGCTCAGGCGCAGTCACTGTATAATGCCTATGCAGCATTGGCACAGAAATCTCCTAATATTGCAAAAGCTATAGCAAATGTAGATCGGTCATGGCACGCAAACCCTGCTTACGCGTTTTTACAAATTCGCTATCTTCGACGTGCAGATCGCGTCGACGAAGCAACAAGCCTGATGCTTAAAGCGCCTAAAGATGCCCAATCGCTTGTCGATCCAGATGCCTGGTGGGTAGAGCGTCGCATTCTGTCACGCGAACTTCTCGATCTCAACAAACCGCAACTGGCATACAAGCTTGTAGCAGCACATGCGGCAGAATCACCGACAATGGCCGCAGAAGCGGAGTTCCATGCCGGTTGGTATGCCTTACGCGCACTCAAACAACCCAAGCTTGCTGCACCACATTTCGCCAAAATTGCTGAGATTTCATCACGGCCTATGTCAGCATCACGTGCATATTACTGGATGGGGCGTGCCGCTGAAGAAGGTGCTGGTGGCAATGCGGCGGGCTATTACAGACGCTCAGCGCATTTTGGCACAACATTCTATGGGCAGCTTTCGGCAGCAAAGTTGCACGAAAAGGCACCAGAGCTCGCCTACCCACGGCCAAGCGATGCAGAACGTATCCGTTTTTCCGGGCGTCCTGCCGTGCAAGCGATCAAACGGCTTGAGCAGATTGGTTACGGCAATCGTGCGACCACGCTTTACATGCAGCTCGCGCAGGAAATTAACAGCGTTGGAGAACTCGCGCTGCTTGCAGTAATGGCAGAGCATAAAGAAAACCATTATCTGGCGCTACGCGTTGGCAAAGCGGCTGCATTTCGTGGATTGGATGTGGGCGCATTATCACACCCCACAGGCGCTATTCCGGCAAATGCCAATATAAGCGGTTCTGGCAAAGCGCTGGCTTATGCAATTGCACGCCAGGAAAGCGAGTTCAACATTGGTGCGGTTTCTAAAGCAGGAGCGCGTGGGCTATTGCAACTCATGCCCGCCACAGCAAAGAGCGTTGCCACACGGAATGGGATGTCATACTCGGACCAAAAACTTACAAGTGATGCAGCTTATAATGCAACGCTCGGAGCGCATTTCCTTGGGGAGCAACTAGACCGATTCAACGGCTCCTACGTCCTTACCTTTGCGGGCTATAATGCCGGTCCACGGCGCGCAACCGAGTGGATGGAAAGATATGGTGATCCTCGCGGCAAGTCTATCGAAGACGTTGTTGACTGGATCGAGCGCATCCCTTTCTCAGAAACACGCAACTATGTTCAGCGTGTCATGGAAAATTATGAAGTTTACAAAGCGCGTCTTACAGGTAGTGCTGATATTCGAACCGATTTGATTTACGGCAGGCGATAGATAAATCGTCTCAATGTCGGTCAAAAGTAAATCACATTTGCAATTCTCAGCCTTCAATCTTCTTTCGGCGGGCTGGAGACTTTGATTTCGTCGCTGCTTTCTTTGATTTTACCGGCTTCTTTTCTGCACTACGCTGTGTCGTTTCGGTCAGTTTGACTGCCTGAGCAACCCAGTTCTCACGCGTCACGCGACCTGCAAACCCGATTTGATGCTCCACCCATTTCGCCTGATCCAGATTCCATTGAGCGATCTGCGAATAATGAAAGACACCCAGATTTTCTAGCAATGCCTTCACTGACTGGCCAATTCCATCAATCTTTGCCAAATCATCGGATTGGCCATTCAAAGGCACATTAAAAAGCTCCGGACGGTTAGGATCAGTAATCTGTTCTGGCGCATCTTCTTTAGAAAGCTCTTCCGCAGGCGGTGCCTCACTTTCGAGTTCCACTATTTCGGCAGTTTGATGAAGCTGTTCTACAGCTATTGGTATCGCTTCGGCTTGTTGCGAAGCAGGCTCTTCTACTGCAAGGGCTTTTGTGGCGACGATGGGCTCAGGCTTATCGTTATTAGCAGGTGTTGAGAGTGCTGCAGCGATAATCGTGTCTTCTAAAAGCCGGTCGGTCGGCTTTTTACCCTTGATGAGACGGCCTGAAATACAGCCAATTATGAAAGCACCGGCAATTAAAATCGCGAGCTGAATAATCAACATCAACATCTTGGGGTTCCTCTTACTCTATGCATTTACCGTGGCCTGTAAGCTGCGCTGCTCTAAGCCCCTGTACATACAACGCATCACCTTATGCGATGAGTTTTAAAGCACACTTCGGTTTAATTGAACGAAATACGTGCTCAAATCTCTCATCGGTGAGCTGTCAGCCACCCCACCGCCACACCAATCGCCATTGAAAGCAAGAGTATAGGCCAAAACATTCCGATGAGATAAAACATAGATCCGCCTGCCAATTAATCCGAAGCACTTGTTAATATATACAGGAAAGGCAGCGAATGCCCCGGTGTCAATCAAACGACAGAAAGAAATAGGGGATGACAGCGTTTACATGCCGTTCTGGCTCATGGATTTGTAATATTATATCCAGATAGTGTGAGGCTATAAGGTAGTGATGCATTCATTTTTGTTTTCAATGCATTAAATGAAACAGTGTTGAGTGCTTTTCCGTTAACCGACAACGCGGCTTCAGAGAGTTCGATCTCACCTTCCGCTAGTTGATTAGCAATGTCGATGATGAACATAACCCGATTTTGGAATTCAGGAGTCGCGCCGCGTGCGAGCGCCATCTCGTCATCGACAAGCCCTCCCTGCACAGTCAATTCAGCAGCGTTCATAATCGCATCACGCATTGAATTTTCTGGAATAAATCCGGAAAGAACGATGCCCTCACCGTTTTTTGTCAGTTTAAAAACGTATGGACTCACTGCCTGAAGTACGGTTGTCAAATCTGAAAGCGCGCCGATACTTTGAATGTTCTGCACAGCTTCGACTGCAGCCTTCTGCGTTTCAACGTCAGGTGCCATACCCTTAAGGACGACATCTCGGCCATCTACATCAAATCCTGCCCAGACAAAAGGTGAAAGCGCCTTCCCTGTTTGTGCAGCGATATCGGCTTCAACCCTATCTGCGCCAAACCAAAGTGCGAGTGATGTCAAAGCAGCAGTCCATGTCAAAGCTGGCCAGAACCATTTCAGCATATATCAGTATCTCCGACGCAAATCGTGTGTGATTGAGATCACCAAAAGAACCGCCTGACCAAAAAATGCAAGGGTACAAGCTGCATTTCATAATTGAAGACAATAAAAAACCCGGCAGCCAAGCTGCCGGGTTTCCTGTAACCAATCCGTTAGGATTAGAACGAGCGCTGGAAGCGAACCATACCCTGCCAAGCGTCCTGGCCCTTGAGGATCGACTTGTCGTCGTTCCACTTGGTGTAGGAAACTTCTGGAGTGATGGTGAAGCCAGGAACCAGCTGGTAAGCTACGTTTGCAGTAGCTGCGAATGTGCCAGCATCTTCCCAAGCAGCCTGAATGTTGAAGGCTGCCTTTTCAGTTGCCTGATACTTCGCGCCACCCCAAACAGCCCAATCGCCGCCCCATGTGCCGTAGAAGCTGTCGATTGCACGAACGCCACGGATGTTACCTGTAGCTACGTCAACAGTTGAGCCATTAACGTAGTAGTATGTGTCTTTGTTCGACTTGTAGCCGCCCTGTACCCATACGGAGAACTGTTCAGTTACATTAACGTCGAGGCGAACCTTACCAGCCCACTTTTCGTTACGTGCGTCGTAAGCTGCAACACCGGTGATCGAACCCCAGCCCTGAGCATACTTCAGGCCACCAACAACGTGTGGTGTGTAGTCATCAATCTTGCCGTTAAAGTCGATGTCGCCATCAGAACCCTGTTCAACAGCGATGATAGCCGAGAAGCCATTGCCGCCAGTGAAGGTGTAGCTGATTGCGTTGGTGCGGTAGCCGCCACCGAGGATCACGTCGTCGTTCATGACGTCGCCATAGTAACCAGGGAAGGTTACGAATGCCGATTCATCAAGACCAACGCGAAGGCCGCCGAGCTGAATGTAGCCATAACGCAAGGAACCGGAAGAACCCGAATCTGCGCCATTTTCGTACTGGAAGCGAGTTTCAGCATAGGTCTTCAATGTGCCGAGTTCGGTTTCCGAAGCGGTGCTGAACTTCAGCGAAAAACGGGTCAAGAAGTTGTATGTGTCGCGGTCTTTACCTGTTGGGTCAAACTTGATGCCGCCGTCAGCATTACGGCTAAGGCCTGCGCCACGGTAGTAAACGTCATCGCCGCCCTTGATGTCCGCACGAACATAGCCGTGGATACGAAGGCAGGTTTCGGTACCTGGA
>NZ_JAMJWE010000299.1 GCF_023554105.1 Brucella sp. 21LCYQ03 | reverse complement strand
TTCACTTTATGACAGGCATTGCCTGGGGAGAGTATCAGGATTATTTTACGGGAGCCTGGGACGGACAGATGCATTTGGATGAAGGCCAGGTCACCGAAAAACAGGATACACTTTGGCATGGCCATATGGTGCCTTATCTTGTGCCTACGGATAACTTTATTAAATACTTGAATGAGGAGCATATCAAGCCGGTGATTGACGCCGGGATTGATGCGATCTTTCTGGAAGAACCCGAGTTCTGGGCAAGAGCGGGGTACAGCGATGCCTTTAAGCGGGAGTGGAAGAAATATTACGGCTTCGACTGGCGTCCGCAGCACGAGTCGCCCGAGAATACCTATCTCGCCAATAAGCTCAAATACTGGCTCTATTACAATGCCTTGGATAAGGTCTTTACCTATGCCAAAGCATACGGAAAGTCTAAGGGCATGGATGTAAAATGTTACGTACCGACGCATTCGCTCGTCAATTATTCGCAGTGGATGATTGTGTCGCCCGAAGCGGCGCTGGCGTCCCTGCCTGTCGTGGACGGATACATCGCCCAAGTGTGGACGGGTACCTCGCGCGAGCCGAACTTTTTTGAAGGAAAGGAGCGGGAGCGCGTGTTTGAAACC
>NZ_JAMJWE010000298.1 GCF_023554105.1 Brucella sp. 21LCYQ03 | reverse complement strand
AGCTATGGGATTTACACAGTTGTATCCTAAGTTCTCCTCCATGCGTGTTACTAAAAATTGGATACTGAACGATCTATTTGTCGATCCGAACTATCGCAAGCAGGGCATCGGCGAAAAGCTTATTCATGAAGCGATGGCGTTTGCCAGACAGGATGGTGCTACACGCTTATACCTTTCTACAGCAGTAGACAATCTGACTGCGCAGCGATTGTACGAGCAGGTTGGATTTGAGAAGCAGGGCATTGATACGGCATTTTACGATTACAGCATCGCTTTGACAGTATGATCACTTATTTGACAATCATATACTTCGTCAAAACGGTACAAGAAGGTAAGTGAGAAGATTTTAAACGCATTGTGGACGGGAATTATAAATTTAAAGAAATACATGTGGTGTTGAAGAATGGTAAGCAAGTTGCCATTCGTAAAACCGAATTAGCGGATGCAGCACATCTTTTGCAAACTATTCGCAGCTATCTTCCACAGAGCAGTTTTATTCCCAAAATGGAACAAGAGCTTACGATGACCATATCACAAGCGGAAGAATGGATTAGTAGTTTTATAGAAAAAGAAAATTCATTGCAGTTAGTCGCCGTATATGAAGATCAAAT
>NZ_JAMJWE010000297.1 GCF_023554105.1 Brucella sp. 21LCYQ03 | reverse complement strand
CGGTATTACGGAAGTAAATCTCATGAAAGCTCAACCTGGTTTGGTTATCTACTTTACGGAAAAACTTATCAGCGCTAACTTCTTCTAATGTCTTAAAGCCACAAGCTTCCATAATCTCGACTGTTGCACGTAGCGTATTTCGGTGAAATTGACCAACGCGTACATATTTATCTTCCACGTCCAAACCTTTATAGAGGTGAGGCCGCTGTGTGGCTACACCGACCGGACACACATCCTCATTACATTTTAATGCTTGTATGCATCCCAATGCAAACATCATTCCACGCGCACTGTAACACGCGTCTGCACCAAGGGCTACCGCTTTAAGTATGTCAAATCCGGTAACGATTCGACTGGAAACGATCAATTTGATGTGCTTCTTCAACCCAAAGCGGATTAGCGTAGTCGTAATGAAAGCGAGTGCATCGTACAAAGGCATCCCCAAGTTGTCGGTGAACTCCAGAGGAGCTGCACCCGTTCCACCTTCTGAACCATCTATAGCGATGAAATCGGGGAATATTTGTGTGTGTTGCATGGCAAGACAGATGTCTATAAATTCTTGCTTATCTCCCACACATAGCTTGAAGCCTACCGGTTTTCCTCCCGATAAAT
>NZ_JAMJWE010000296.1 GCF_023554105.1 Brucella sp. 21LCYQ03 | reverse complement strand
AGACCAGAATACGGTGAGTGCCTGCGCGATGAAAGTATTGGAAGATCTGGGACTTGCCGATGAGTTTGGGATTGAAATAGAATTGGTAAAGCACATGCCAATAGGGAGTGGATTGGGATCTAGTTCGGCGAGTACCGTTGCCGGAGTTTATGCGATCAATGCCTTGCTAGGAAATCCATTGAGTAAAGAAGAATTGTTGCCATATTGCATTGAAGGTGAAAAGATTGCATGTGGACACGGCCATGCAGACAATGTAGCGCCAGCACTGATGGGGGGGATTACCCTAATCCGATCCTACGATCCGTTGGATATTATCGCTTTGCCCGTGCCGGAAGGAATGTATGCTGGAATAGTATTCCCGCATGTAGATGTACCAACTAGAGATGCTCGCCAATTAATTAAGGAGCGCATAGCACTCAAAGACGCGGTGGTGCAATGGGGCAATGTAGCAGGTTTAATTGCAGGGCTTTATCGGAACGATTTTTCGCTTATAGGTCGCAGTATGCAAGATGTAATTATTGAGCCGGTGCGGGCTATCTTGATTCCGCAGTTTGCAGAGATGAAAGAAATTGCCATGGCAAATGGTGCTTTGAGTTTTGGTATTTCTGGATC
>NZ_JAMJWE010000295.1 GCF_023554105.1 Brucella sp. 21LCYQ03 | reverse complement strand
ATTCTGTACGCGGCTGAAAAGGATTGACCGATACCTGATGTACTTCTATGAAATTAATGCCACCGACGGGCTTCGAATCTGGCTGCTTAGTAGCGGCATCTGCGCTCGCCTTTGCGGTAGATTGTCCTCTGTTGATATCTTCGTCCTGAAGCAAAGCACCTAAACCCCTACCCAAACCTATTTTTCGCTGTTGTGCTGCCATATCTCTCTATACTGTAGCTGACTCTTTGTTTTCTATAGACAGAAGACCGTTTTTCTGTAAAATCTCCCGTGCCAAATTCAGGTAATTGATAGCCCCTTTGCAAGAAGCATCGTGCATAATGACCGATATGCCATAACTTGGAGCCTCGCTCAATCGGGTATTGCGCTGAATAATGGTATCAAACACCAAATCGGTAAAGTGTGTACGCACCTCTTCCACCACCTGGTTAGATAAGCGAAGTCGTACATCGTACATGGTAAGCAGGATACCCTCGATTTCTAACTCGGTATTTAGCCTGTTTTGAACGATTTTGATGGTATTAAGCAATTTCCCCAATCCTTCCAAAGCGAAATACTCACATTGCACCGGGATGATTACAGAATCGGAAGCCGTAAGAGCGTTGATGGTAA
>NZ_JAMJWE010000294.1 GCF_023554105.1 Brucella sp. 21LCYQ03 | reverse complement strand
CGATACCATTGCTTACTTTGCCGATACGATCAGTATTGGCCGCATTGATTGGCGTACCTTTTTTCAGGACACGATACTTAAGGACTTGATCGACTCGGCATTGCTTAACAACAACGATATGCGGACGGCCTTGCTGAATATTGAGATTGCTGACCAGCAGGTTCGGCAAAATCGCGCCAACTTTTTACCTGCCGCAGAAGCACGCATCGCCAGTGCCAATCGGCAATGGCGCTCGCGCGATTTTATATCTGCTCCGCCGTCCAAGTACTATGGCGATGGTGGGCGGGAGCTGCCCGAAAACATGTATGTCTTGCTTTCGCAGTTTGGTACCGATGTAAGTTTTAGCTGGGAATTAGATATCTGGGGTAAGATCCGAAATCGACAAGATATGGTCGTGGCCGATTACCTGGAAACGCACGAAGCACGGAAAGCAGTGCAGACTAATTTGATTGCGCGGGTAGCGATGGGCTATTTCAACTTATTAATGCTAGATGCAAAAATTGAGGTGGCTAAGCGAAACGTACTGCTCAACGACAGTACCTTACAAATTATCAAATTGCAATACCCTGCCGGAGAGATTACTGCTTTAGCCATTCAGCAAACGGAATCGCAAC
>NZ_JAMJWE010000293.1 GCF_023554105.1 Brucella sp. 21LCYQ03 | reverse complement strand
TACCTAAGTAATTCTGTACGAATACGGGATACTCCTGTACTTCTCTGTCTAAAAAGTTGTAGGTTACATAGCCACTGTACGATAGGTTTCCATCTCTATTGTTGTCTACAGCCTCTCCGCCAACAGTTGGCTGCAAGTTTGTAGCGAAAGGTTTGTTGGCAGCAAATCGATAGGCAACATCACTCCATCGTCCCTGAAGAAAGATACCTAATTGCCTGCCGAACTGATCGGTCTGATCAATAATGGCCGGTGCGGGCATAGCGTCTAGCGTTAATGTAGCGACGGCAGTAGAGTTATATAATCGACTGACGCCATTCCATGCATGTAATCCAGCTCCCAATACCATCGTAAATTCATTGTTTTCCCCACGACTATTTTTTTCTGGAACCAATGAGAACTCATTATATACATCGTGTATGTAAAATTGAGGGCGTTTTCCGGCACCATTAGCTCCTGTTCCGTTGCCCAGGCCGCCCGTATTAAACGATTGATTATTTACCCCAGCATGTATCAGCATTCGATATCGCGGCGACAGGTTAAACATGGCCAGTCCGCGCGTTCGTCGCAAGACAATATCGGTAGTATATCTTTCCGCTGAATTGTTCACGAGAGTT
>NZ_JAMJWE010000292.1 GCF_023554105.1 Brucella sp. 21LCYQ03 | reverse complement strand
TTTGAATCTTGGAATATAAGTTCCTTGTCGATAGCACCCGGAGATCTTTTGTTTCCAATTAGGCTTAGTATATACGCCATCTACGATCAAACTATCTCCACGCACCACATAAACGCCTTTGGCATATTCTTTCCAACGGCCTGATCCGAAGCAGCTATCTGGCATATTTTTTACGGTAGAATTCATATGAAAAGTAGCATAGATGGAATCGCAGGTCACCTTGAATTCGTGCAGCGTATAATGCAACATCTCTTCTTGACCTGGAATAGTATCCTGCACCCATTCGCCTTGAAAAAAATCAGCACCTGCAGTCTGCATGTCAGATTGCCGTACGCAGCTAGCAGAAAACAAAAGCATGCCCACTAAAAGTAGGCATGCTTTGCTACGATATCTTTTTATCATCGTAAATATTATACTATTTGATGCTTCCAACCATCGTTTCCGGGCGCACCCAAGCGTCGAAGTCTTCGGCCGATACATACCCCAAACGAACAGCTTCCTCTTTCAAAGTAGTGCCATTTTTATGTGCCGTTTGCGCGATTTCTGCCGACTTGTAATAGCCAATTTTGGTATTCAAGGCAGTAACTAACATCAACGAGTTGTCTACCAACTCT
>NZ_JAMJWE010000291.1 GCF_023554105.1 Brucella sp. 21LCYQ03 | reverse complement strand
CAACTGGGATTATCGCTTTACCTGGATCCGTGATGCGGCATTCTCCATGTTTGCATTCCTCAAACTTGGTTTCAAAGACGAGGCAAAAGCTTTTCTGGATTGGATTATTACGAATGATAAAGATCGTGACCTGCACCTATTATATCGGGTAGATGGTACATCGGAAATGGAAGAACAGGATCTGACCCACTTGGAAGGATACAGACAAAGCAAACCGGTACGAATTGGTAACGAAGCAAATAACCAACTGCAATTGGATATTTACGGCGAATTGCTTGATACGATCTATATTTACAATAAGATGTATAAGCCTATCACCTACGAGTTGTGGGAAATCATCGTTAAAGAAGTAGCACAAGTAGAAAAGCGCTGGAACGAACCGGATCATGGTATTTGGGAAATCCGAAATGAAAAGCATGAGTTCCTCCACAGCCGACTGATGTGTTGGGTAGCCATAGATCGCGCCATTAAAATTGGACAAGATCGTTCATTCCCTTACGATGCCGATCGTTGGCACCGTCTACGTAATGACATCTACAGAGATATTTATGAAAACTTCTGGAACGATGATATCAAAGCATGGGTGCAACACAAGGATGGCAAAAAGCTATCAAAT
>NZ_JAMJWE010000290.1 GCF_023554105.1 Brucella sp. 21LCYQ03 | reverse complement strand
CACGTATCATAGATGAATCCAATCTGGATACATCCAAGGTTTTGGCCTTATCCATTGTGAAAATAAAAAACGTGAAGAATGGCACAGTGATGACCTACCAGTTGGTGTCTGAAACAGAGGCCGATTTCAAATCTGGAAAAATCTCTGTCAAATCACCGATCGCTCAAGGGCTTTTAGGATTAAAAGTAGGAGATATAGCCACGGTAACTGTTCCTGCTGGAGAGTTGGACTTAGAAATCTTGGAAATATCCCGTTAGAAATTTTGTAGTGGTTATGTGCGGTTCTGCCATAACCGCACGATCCAACATTGTATCTCAGAAAGAAGTCGAAAATAGCCTATTACGACTTCTTTCTTTTTTTGTTATATTTGCTAATGATCACTGGATAGATTTTCGTGTCTTTAACATTGTGAAACAATAGTACAATGTGGGATGTTATGAAAATCAGAAGCCAGTTTTTTATACACTAATAGTACGTATGTCTACAATATTTTCACAAATTGTCTCTGGGGAGATACCTGCCTATAAAGTTGCCGAGAGCAATGATTATCTTGCTTTTCTCGATGTAAGACCTATTGCCAAAGGACACGTTCTAGTGGTTCCTAAGGAAGAGACAG
>NZ_JAMJWE010000029.1 GCF_023554105.1 Brucella sp. 21LCYQ03 | reverse complement strand
CGCCTGCTCACCCGGCGCATCGCAAGAGCCTGATATCGTTACATTCATTATGATTCAGGCTCTCAGAACAACCATACAGTTTAAGTAAATTGTAATAGTGTAAAATATTTTTATTTTAGTGTTATAATAAAACATGCCTACACCTAAATATATTAAATGTATTTAATATAAATATGCTACACTACATATAAATAAAATTAATTTGTATTTTTATGGAAATCGACATTAATAGATACTGATATTATTAGCAGTTTATTAATTTCAATGCATTATAATGAAGCGACTTCGCATCATACCGTATTATAAATTTGAAATTTGTGAATTTGTTTATATCAGAAGAAATCTATTTACAGAGCAAAATATAGGCTTAAATCCAACCTATTTTCGATAACGAAAATATGGTATTTAGAGAATTTCCCCTTGCAAGAGGTTTCTTCAGCGGAAAGTAAACACTGGCTTTGCTGTCCTCACTACACACCTATGTTCATTTTGCACTCAAATATTTACTCTAAAGTGCATAGCGAATGCCGAAGTTTCTCTAACGCAGAAAGTCGCGGAAACGGCGAAGCGCAAAGAAGAATAAAACGCTTCCGATAACGATCATGGCCAGCAATTGCGGCCACACGACACTCAATCCCGCGCCTCGAAACAGAACCGATTGCGCGAGCATCACGAAATGTGTGTTGGGTGCTGCCAGCATGATATTCTGAATGATTTCCGGCATGCTTTCGCGCGGCGTTGTACCGCCCGAAAGAACCTGAAGCGGCAGCAGCACCAGCATCAACAAAAGCCCGAACTGCGGCATGGAACCAGCAATGGTTGCGAGAAAAATGCCAAGGCTTGTGGTCGCAAAAAGCTGCAAAGCAGCCCCAGCTAAAAACAACGTCAGCGAACCATTGATAGGCACGGCGAGAATGCCCTGCACGACCACGATCAGCGAGAAAGCGGTTGCCACCAGCACCACCATACCCATTGACCAGACTTTTGAGACCATGATCTCAAGTGGTGTGACGGGCATAACCAGCAGATGTTCTATCGTGCCATGTTCGCGCTCACGGATGAGAGCAGCCCCCGTTAGAATGATGGAAAGCATCGTCACCGATGAGATGACATTGGTGATCGCACCAAACCAGCCTTTGTTTAAATCCTGATTGAACCGCGCACGTAAGCCCAATCCCACAACTGCTTCTGCATCACCGCGATAACGATTAACAAACTCATTCACTTCGCTTGAAACAATCGACTGCACATAACCGCCACCCGTAAAGGCCTGGCTCATGCGGGTTGCATCGACATTGAGCTGGATTGTTGGCGAACGTCCCGCAAGCAAATCACGCTGGAAATTTGGCGGAATATTGAGTGCAAATGTATCAAGGCCCGAATCCATGCGCTTATCCATCTCATGAGATGAGATGAGCTTTGGTGGCACGAAATATGGCGGATAAAATGCAGTCGTGATGCGCCCCGAAACCGGCGATTGATCTTCATCGACAATAGCAATGGCTGCGTTGTTGAGATTTTCTGGCATTGCCTTTGCAGCCGTGTAGATCGCAAGCGTAAAAGCATAAACGATCAGCAGCAGAAGCATCGGATCACGCGCCAGTCCGCGCAGTTCCTTCACACCAAGCTGGAATATGTTGGAAATCCGCATCTCAACCCGCCTGTTTCTTGAGAAGAACAATGCCGAGAACAGTCAGAACCGGTATGGCTATCAGCAGTGGTAGAAACGATCCGGCAAGATCAGAGAAATCAAGCGCCTTTGAAAAAGTCCCGCGCGAGATCGTCACAAAATAGGTCGTCGGATAAATCTTGCCGATCAACGCACCCGCCCCCTGCAAAGACGAGACCGGATCAATAATGCCGGAATATTGCACTGCGGGAATAAGCGTCAGCAATGCAGTACCGAAGATCGCTGCAATCTGACTATTAATGAAAGTCGAGATCACAAGCCCCATCCCGGTAGTGATGATGACATAGAGCAGCGCTGCCGTGGCATAGGTCAGAAAACTACCTGTGAATGGCACACGGAATATGAAAACAGCAAAGGCCGTCAGCATCAGGAAGTTGAGAAAGGCAAGCGCGATATAAGGCAGCTGTTTGCCTAGCAAAAACTCGAGCTTAGTCACCGGCGTCACATAGAAATTAATGATCGAGCCAAGTTCTTTCTCGCGTACAACGCTCAAGACCGCCAGCATAGCCGGGATCATAAGGAGAAGCAGCGGGATAACGGCTGGCACCATCGCCACAAGACTCTGAACGTCTGGATTATAGCGATAACGAATTTCGAGATTGAAATTCCCGACAGTGGCAGCGCTGCCATAAAGCTCCCGCGCTTTTTGTGTCAGCCAATTGGCGTGCATGCCTTGCACATAACCGCGCACGGTTTCCGCACGTGTCGGCATCGCACCATCAATCCAGGCACCAATTTCAACGGGGCGTCCACGCGCGATATTGCTGCCGAAATTCGGTGGAATTTCAATTGCCAGACTGATTTCACCTTCGCGCATACGTCGATCAAGGTCGTCATAATCGGTGATGGGAGCTTTTTCGGTGAAGTACCGCGAACCGGCAAGCTGCTGCGTGTAATCCCGGCTGATTGTCGTATCGTCACGATCCAGAACAGCGAATGTAAGATCCTCGACATCCAGATTGATACCGTATCCAATAACGAACATCAGGATCACAGTGCCTAGAATGGCGAGCGTCGCGCGGATCGGATCGCGTTTAAGTTCTAATGCCTCGCGACGAGAAAAAGCCAATACCCGCCGTGGATTTGGCAACCAACTGGAAGATGGTATTTTGCTTTTCTCAACTTTTTCAGGTTGAGGATTCATCACTTGAAGAGCGCCTTTTTTCGGCGCTGTTTCGCCAATCGCTTCTTCGAGATAAGCAATGAAAGCGTCTTCAAGTGTGACTGCATTGCGGCTTGCGGTAATGGCTTTTGGCGTATCACTGATCAACACCTTACCGGCATGCATCAATGAAATACGGTCACACAGTTCCGCTTCATTCATAAAATGGGTTGAGACAAAAATCGTGACATTATCGTTGCGCGAAAGATCGGCCAAAATTTGCCAAAAGGCATCACGCGCCACGGGATCAACACCAGAGGTCGGCTCATCGAGAATAAGAATATCCGGCGAATGGATCAGAGCCACGGCCAGCGACAGGCGCTGACGAATGCCGAGTGGCATAGAGTCGGGAAGATCATCCATAACCGCAGCCAAATCAAACCTTTGGGCCAGTTCCTTGATTCTGCGTTTGGTGTCCTCTTCCGCCATGCCAAACAGTTTGGCGTGAAGCTCTAAGTTCTGATGCACTGTAAGTTCGGAATAGAGCGAAAACGCCTGCGACATGTAACCAACATGACGGCGTATATCGATATCCTTTGGATCGACTTCGCGTCCAAACAGCCTTGCCGTGCCGTCACTTGCTGGCAACAAGCCAGTCAAGACCTTCATCGTCGTGGATTTGCCGCAGCCATTGGAGCCAAGAAATCCGAAAATCTCGCCGCGCGGAATACGAAAACTTACATTATCGACGGCAGTGAAATTGCCAAATCGCACCGTGACATGCTCAGCTTCAATCGCGATGCCAGTATCTGTCTGCGTATTACGCGGCGGCATAACCACTTCGCTGTGGCCCTTCGTCAATTCTTCCGGCAAAAGCGCAATGAATGCTGCATCAAGATTGGGCGTCTTGGTTTTCTCAAGCAATTCCTGCGGCGTGCCAGTCGCCAGAATCTGACCGTCATTCATCGCCACCAGCCAGTCGAAGCGCTCCGCTTCTTCCATATAGGCGGTGGCCACAATAACGCTCATGCCCGGACGATCTTTTCGGATATTGTCGATCAACTCCCAGAACTGACGTCGCGATAAAGGATCGACGCCAGTTGTCGGCTCATCAAGGATAAGCAGATCAGGATCATGGATCAGCGAACAGCAAAGGCTGGTCTTTTGCTTCATACCGCCGGAAAGCTTGCCCGCCGGACGATCCGCAAAAGGAGACATGCCCGTTCGCGCCAGAAGATCAGCAATACGGCGTTCGCGCTCGTGCTTGTCATGGCCAAACAGCCGCCCGAAAAATTCGATATTCTCAAAAACGGAAAGCGTCGGATAAAGGTTCTTGCCCAAACCCTGAGGCATATAGGCGATACGCGGAAAGGCAGATTGTCGATGGCGCTTATCGGCAATATCACCGCCCAGAACGTCGATCTTACCCTTCTGCATGACACGAGCGCCAGCAATCAAAGACAGAAGGCTCGACTTGCCAACGCCATCGGGGCCAATCAAGCCAACCATGCAACCGGCAGGAACATTGAGCGAAATATCGCGCAGTGCTTGAGCTGATCCATAGGACAACTCCACGCTGTCCGCGCGAACGACAAAGCTGTCGTCGCCCACGCCAGCCTTTATCGAAGCCTCACTCATTTTACGGTTTCCGCGAGGTTTTTCGGCCATTCAGCATTAGGATCGAGCTTTACATAAGCCATGCCCGGAAGACCCGTCTTAACCTGCTGAATATATTTCTGAAGCAAGTCTTGCGGAATTTTTGCCTTCACCCGGAACATGAGCTTCTGACGCTCTTCTTCCGTCTCAACCGATTTTGGCGTGAACTGTGCAACATCGGCAACGAAGCTGATTTTAGCCGGAATCACATATTGTGGTGCAGCATCAAGCACAATGCGAGCATCAGCACCAATCGCCACGCGTCCAGCCTGAGATGTTGGCAGGAAGAAGGTCATATAGACATCGCTGACATCAACGAGATTAAGGACGCGTCCACCAGCCGAAAGCACTTCGCCGGGTTGTGCCACCCGGTATTGCACACGACCCGGCTTTGGCGAGCGCAAAATGGCATCGTTGATATCCGTATCGATTGTGGCAATCGCCGCCTTTGCGGCTTCCACTGAGGCCTCAGCATCCACGACTTGCGCCTTCGCTGCGCTGATCGCAGCAGCTGTGGCCGCTAACTGTGCCTTTGCTGCGCCAACGGCTGCCTCAGCACCCTGCGCAGTTGCACGATCATCATCAAGAACCTGCTGAGAGACAGTGCGCGATTCTGAAAGCTGCTGCGAGCGAGCCAGACGGCGTTTTGCGGCATCAAGCTGCGCTTCTCGCTGTGCCACGGTTGCCTGTGCAGCAATTTGCTCGGCCTCACGCTGAGCAACCAGACTTTTCGCTGTGTCTATGCTGATTTCGGCACGACGAAGCTGCGCTTCCGCTTGTTTGCGCTGGCTCTCAAGCTGAGCCGTATCCATGCGTGCCAGAACAGCGTCTGCTTCGACAAACTGCCCTTCATCGGCAAGAATTTCGCGAATACGTCCGGGGCTTTTGGTTGAGACATCAATCTCAACTGCTTCGATGCGGCCATTACCGCCTGCAATGCCTTCCGGTAATCCGGGATCGCTCAGTGTTTTCCAGCCATAGTAGCCCCCAGCTGCCAAAGCGACGACTACACCAGTTACGATCCACTGCTTGCGATTAAACCCCATGCCGAAATGACCTCCGCATCATCGTTTTCTGGCCGCATATCAAATCCATGCGCTAGCCATTCTCACTCAAGACAAAATATTTCTATTTATCTTAAGAATAAGCGCCTTGATTAAAATCAACTATAATCAAATGCTGCGGATTTTCATGTACTAAATTACTCTTAACTTGCTATTTTTCCGGGGACTTGAAATGAACCGTAGAGGGTTGACGATTTGATTATTGTGCATTTGCAGTTTTTAGACATAGCATTGATTGGCCGCATCATCACTATGGCAGCTCAATCGAAGGGCTACGTTCATCCATTACTTCGAGTAATTTGAAAGTCTGGACTGGATAACCAACTTAAGCATCAGTCGCCGGTTCACTTTAATCGAAGTCAAGTTGGTAATTTGCTAGTTGAGCTTTAATTCCAACCTTTTTCCTTCGCCATCGAACAAGTGCAATTTTTCTGTAGGAAGACTTACCTGAATTGTTCCTCGCGCATGGAGCGCATCGCGATCCAGTGTAAAAACCTTGAACGATAATCCATGGAGACTGAGATGCAGAATGATACCAAATCCGGTCGGCTCCACCAAATCTACGTCCGCCGTCAAGCCACCTGATGTTTCTATATTTACATGCTCGGGACGAATACCAAGCGTAGCATTAGCTCCACTTTCCAGCTTCACAGGTTGGGGCAATGCTATAAGTGTGCCATCTTGTAGTTTAAGGCGCGGGCCGCCATCCTCTTCTAGGTAAATAACATCGAGGAAGTTCATTCCGGGTGAGCCTATGAAACCAGCAACGAAAAGATTGGCTGGGCGGTCGTAAAGCTCCAATGGAGCACCAACTTGCTGCACCACACCACCATGCATGGCGACGATACGGTCAGCCAATGTCATGGCTTCAATCTGGTCATGTGTCACATAAATAGACGTAGCGTTCAACTCGCCATGAAGCTTCTTGATTTCAGCGCGCATCTGCTCGCGAAGACGAGCATCCAGATTGGAGAGCGGTTCGTCAAACAGGAACGCCTTAGGCTGACGCACAATTGCACGCCCCATTGCAACGCGCTGGCGCTGGCCGCCGGACAGCGCTTTTGGGCGGCGTTCCAGCAACGGCTCGAGACCGAGTTTGGCCGCAGTGGATTTGATGGCGCTTGCGATCTTTTCTTTTGGCGTTTTACGCAACCGCATACTGTAGCTCATATTGTCGGCAACACTCATATGCGGATAGAGCGCATAAGACTGAAATACCATCGCAATGTCGCGGTCTTTGGGTGCCAGTTCATTGACGCGCTTACCGCTGATTTGAATTTGCCCCGAACTAATGTCTTCAAGACCCGCAATCATGCGCAGCAAAGTTGATTTACCACAGCCGGAGGGGCCGACCAGCACGACGAATTCACCGTCCTTAATTTCAAGATCAACACCGTGCAGGACAGCATGTTCGCCATAACTTTTGCGGACTGACTGAATATCGATGGAAGCCATAGGAAAAGTCCTTTCAGCCTTTAACCGCGCCAGCCGTGAGGCCTTGCACGAGAAAGCGTTGAATGAGGAAAAAGAAGAGACATGCCGGGATCAATGCCAGCACACCCGCTGCCATCATCTGTCCGAAATCAACCGAGAATTTTGAAACAAAGCTCAAAAGACCGACCGGGAATGTGGCCGCGTCATTGCCAGAAATCAGCATGAGCGCAAACAGAAGCTCGCTCCACGCTGCTGTGAAAACAAAGCCAAGCGTCGCGGCGATTCCGGGTAACGTCAATGGCAGAATTATCTGCCGAAAAGCCTTAAACTGCGTTGCGCCATCAATCTTTGCCGCTTCTTCGAGCTCTTTTGGAATGCCGTCGAAGAACGACTGCATCAGGAAGGTGGCAAATGGCACGTTAAATGCCGAATAGACGATGATTAGGCCGAAAAGGCTGTTGGTGAGACCAAGCGGCGCCATGATCTTATAGATCGGTGCAATCAGCATCACGAGCGGAAACATCTGCGTGAGCAACATCAACGCCACAATCCAATATTTCGCGCGGAAGTTGAAACGTGACAGCGCATAACCGGAAAGCGATGCCAGCAGCGTCACGATAATGGCAGTTGAACCGGACACGATCAGGCTGTTGCGGAAGAACAGCGGGAACGAGCTATTATTTAATACATGGCTGAAATGATCAAACGTCATGCGCGATGGCCAAAGCCGCACACCTTCGCTGTAGAGCAGATCATTGGGCGTGACTGAAACTTTAACCAGCCAGAAGATCGGAAAGAGTGCGAACAGGACGAATAGCAGAATGGCAACCCGGTGCACGCCGACGAGAAAGAGTTTACGGTTTGTCATAGCCTCAATCCTTGTTCAGCAGCGTTTGGCGCAACAGCACGATCAACATTGAATAGACCATTAGCAGGACAAGCAGGACCATCGCGATCGCCGAGGCGTAGCCGAAATCAAGCCGTTTGAATGCCTGCGTGAAGATGTAGCTGGCGACAATCTGTGTGCGATCAGCAGGGCCGCCACCAGTCATCACGACAATCAGATCGGCACTATTGGCAATCCAGACCGTTCGCAGCAAAATGGTAATCGCCATGGTGGGCGCGAGGTAAGGTAGTGTGATTGAGAGAAACCGCTGCACGGGACCCGCGCCATCAATGCTTGCTGCTTCATAGAGATCGCGCGGGATAGCCTGCAAAGCTGCCAGCAAGGTGATCGCAAAAAACGGAATGCCCCACCAGACGCCCGCAGCGATGATGCCCCACATGGCAAGATGGGGGGCCGACAGGATATTATCTGGTGCGCTCAGAATGCCAATTGCATGTAGCCAATGAGGAAGTGGGCCGATAACCGGATTAAACATCCACGCCCAGTTAAGACCCGTGAGGAATGTTGGTACAGCCCACGGTAAAAATATCAGCGCTTGTGCCAAACCGCGTCCAGCGAAAGGTTTATCAAGCAGCAGTGCGAGAATGAGCCCGAAAACAAACTGCAAAAGCACTGAGCAGCCGGTCCACCAGAGTGTGTTCTTTAGTGAGCGGTAGAAGGCCTGATCTGTGGCAAGTTCGCGAAAATTCTCCAGCCCGACAAAGCCACCAGAAAACGGGTTTAACAACTGGATGTCGCGGAAAGCATAGGAGATTCCAAGAACCAACGGAACCAGCATGATCGCGCCTATGAGTATCAATGCTGGCGCACTATACAGATAAGGTTCAGATGCATGCGCAAGACGCTGCAAGAAACTGCGACGATCCTGCTTGTCACCCGGCACGTCGCTCAGCTTCGAAGGCTTGAGGGGAGCTGTGTCGTTCATCATTTTTCCCTTCGCGGGGGCATCATTCGCTTTGCAGGCGTTATTCTTTCACGCCTGCAAAGCAGTTCATGTTGCTATTGCTTTGAAAGGTGCTTCTGCTGAGCCTTGGTCAGATATTCTGCCCATTGCTCGGCCAGCTGATCCGGCGTAATGTCGCCGAGAAGCGCTTCCTGCGAGGTCTTAATGACGAGCGAATCCTTGAAGAA
This sequence comes from Brucella sp. 21LCYQ03, assembly GCF_023554105.1. Classification (GTDB taxonomy): domain Bacteria; phylum Pseudomonadota; class Alphaproteobacteria; order Rhizobiales; family Rhizobiaceae; genus Brucella. The sequence continues at coordinate 20,292 of NZ_JAMJWE010000029.1, read as the reverse complement.
AGCAAACTCCTCCAAATAAGTTGGCATGACGGTAGGCACAACATTCTTGTCAGCCAGCTCATCAAACCAGCCTTTAAACTGTTCGCCGCTATAGAATGGATCATCCTGAGCAGATTTGAGAACTGGCAAGGCGCCAGTGCGCTTGTTCCATTCAATATTGCCTTCTGGGCCTTCAAGCATCGAAATCAGCTTCCAAGAGAGATCCTTGTTCTGGCTGCCGCTCATCATCGACCAACCAGCAAAACCGATGGTTGGGAAGGTCTTACCATCCGGGCCCTTTGGCATGATGGCAACGCCGAAATCTTCAGGCTTCATGCGTTCGGCAATGGCGATCAACGCGTCCGGGTCCTGGTTTAGGAAAGCACAGGTGCCGCTGTAGAAACCGGCGACCGTCTCATTGAAACCCCAATTGACGCTGTCCTTCGGTGCAAGGCCGTTCTTATAGAGATCGACCATCCAGGTGATGCCCTTTTTCCAGCCATCACTGTTCATGGTCGAGGTGCCGTCTTCGTTGAAGAACTTATTGTCACCTGCCATAGATGCGGCAAAAATCACCCATCCATTGAGGCCACCGGGACCACCGCGCATACAATAACCGGACTTACCGGGAAGAGCCGAGACCTTCTTTGAGGCTTCGACAAACTCTTCCATGGTCTTTGGAGGCTCAGACACTCCCGCCTCAGCGAGTAGCTTCTTATTGTAGAACATAGCGTTCAGATAGAAGCCATATGGCAGAGTGTAGGCTGTATTTTTGACACTGCGACCAAGTTCAAGCGCACGCTCGGTCAGGTCCGGTGTGGTTTCCCATTTTTCAAGATATGGCTCGAGACTTTCAAGCATGCCGTTATTGGCGTAGAGCGAAACCCAGGTGTCCGGCATTTCCATGACATCTGGAATTTCGCCGGCTGAAACCATTGTTGCAAATTTCTGGAAAGACTCGCCCCATGGCAGCGAAATGATTTCGACCTTGGTGCCTGGATTGGCCGCTTCAAACTTGGCAACGATCGTTTCAAGTGTCTTGGTACGTTCTGGACTGGTGATAACTTCAACCAGCTTGAGAGTAGTATCGGCAAGTGCCGTACCGCTTAAAAGCATGGTTGCGAATGCGGCTGCTATTAGTTTTTTCATTGCAGTTCCCCTTATTGCTCCTCAATTATTTTCAGAGGGCATCTTGCCCGAAAATCGTTTCACACTTTTCGGGATGCGCTCTCGTCACACGGTCGATGCTGCAAGCGCTCCTTCAATATCCCGCCACAGCGCTTCCGTTCCTTCCAGTCCGACATGCAGGCGCACGGAGCGCGGATCGATGCCGAACGTATGTGCTGAATTTGGCTGCGCTTTCTGCTGCAGCACGACTTCGCCCGGCACGATCAGGCTTTCATGTCCGCCCCAGCTCACGCCGAGCTTGAACAAATTAAGATGATTGCAGAAATCCCGGATATTTACGCCTTCCCGGAATATGACCGAGAACAGGCCAGACGTACCGTTGAGACCCGCCGGCAAACGATTGGCAAGTGCTGGGTGGCAAACCGTTTCAACCACATCCAGCGCCTGAAGCCGCTTTGCAATTTCGAGTGCAGACGCCTCATGCGCCTTCATACGCGTTGGTAAAGTGCGCATGCCGCGAATGAGCAGCCAGGCATCAAATGGCGACAGCTTGCCGCCCAGATACGGATAGGTTTCTGCGCGGATTGCATTGATCAGTTCCTTCGAGCCGGTCACGACGCCCGCCACGACATCGCTATGTCCGCCGAGATATTTCGATGCCGAATGCACGACGAGGTCGACACCAAGCGACAGCGGGCGCTGGAAAATCGGGCTGGCCCAGCTATTATCAATGATGCTCAATACACCATACTGCTTTGCAATCGTTGCCAAGGCGCCGACATCATGAGCTTCCATGATCCAGCTCGTGGGACTTTCCATGTAGAAGAGGTTTGCGCCGGGCAGTGCTTTTGCAACCGCTTCCTCGTCACGTCCGTCAACATAATCGACCTGCACCTGCATACGCTTCATAATGGTGCCGAACAGGCGGAACGCATCGGGGTAGACATGGCGCACGGCGACAATGCGATCTCCCGGCTTTACAAATGCCAGCACAGTTGAAGAGATTGCAGCCATACCACTGGCAAAGCCCAATGCGTCCTCGCCGCCCTCAAGTTTTGCCAGCATTTCTTCGAATGCCCGCACGGTCGGGTTTAGACCACGCGTATAGATCGGCCGAACCTTTTCGCCGCGATAGGAGGCGATCATGTCGTCATAGCTTGGGAAGGTGAAAAGCGACGTCTGCACGATGGGGGGAACCACGGCATCGTAAGCATTGCTTTCATCGTGGGCCACCGTCAACGCTGCAAAATCCAGCGAGTCCATCCCGTCAGTCATTTGGACATTTCCTTGATGTCTTCCTCGACAATGTCGAGGATCTTGAGTGTTTCCTGCCGCGCAGCTTCGGAATCCTGAGCAACGATGGCGTTGAAAAGCGTCCGGTGGAATGGAAACGTCCGCCGCGCGAAATCGTCTCGCTCAAACGGATGATCCCAGAAGCGCAAAAACGCCTCACGCATCTGCTCAAGCAATTGTCTGAAAAGAGGGTTGTGGGTCGCATCATAGATGGCCAGATGAAATGCCAGGTCTTCCGGGCCCGATGTGCCTTCCGCGATGTGAACGCGCTCCATCTCATTGAGATTGCGTTCAATGATGACAAGGTCTTCTGCAGTACGGTTGCGCGATGCGACCATGCTCGCCTCAGCTTCAATACCACGGCGTACTTGAAGCGATTGCAGCAAGGCATCACGCAATTGTGCCGGATCAAACGAAAGCGGCATATGAATAGTTGCAGCGGAAACGGGTTTGAGCAGATAGGTGCCGCTGCCTTTGCGTGATTCAATAACGCCCAGAGCCTGAAAATGCCGGATTGCTTCGCGGATGGTAGAGCGGCCAACAGCCAGCGCCGTCATGAGTTCACGTTCGGCAGGAAGACGATCGCCCGCCCGAAGCTGGGCGGTCTGGATATAATTTGCAAGCGTATCTGTTACCTGCCGGGCGCGATCCATCGGAGGCAGAGGTACAATCTGCAGCAGCCTGCCATCTTTCATTCTGCCCTCCCACAAGGTTCTTGCGTTTCTTTCTGTCGCTACGCCCTGAACTCTCACCGTCTGATATGGACAGCGGCTTGAATGTCATCAGACCGCACCCCTTTTTGGGTTTTTAAATTGGTCTGACATCATACTAATATGAACACGAACTTACTGGTGTCAAGCGAATGATTGCAGATAAAATCTCCGCTATTCTTCACAAACAGGCTTGACTTCATCACGTCGTCATTCATAACCGACCGGTTGGAATTTAATATGGTAGCCTCATGTCCCGCCCTCGACACATTGACCCTGATGCCATCCTAGATGCTGCGGAAGCCGTAATCTTACGCGATGGCCTCGCAAAATTGACGCTTGATGCCGTCTCACATGAAGCAAATGTGAGCAAGGCGAGCGTGATCTATGATTTGAAGTCAAAGCAGGGACTTGTCCGCGCTATCGTTTCCAGACTGCTTGCCCGTGATCAGGAAGCCTTAAAAGCTGCAATTTTGACGTGCTCAGACAGCCCAAACCCTCCATTGGCGGGAATGATCGCCTTGATGCGCGAGGAAGTATCTGAGCGCGATAAGGCAATCGCTGTCGGGCTTTGTGCGGCATTTGTTCAAGATGAAGAAATAACCAAGCTGGTCAAAACGCACTACAAGTCGCTCTCAGATCGGATTCAAGAGGCATCGGATAACAAACGGTCTGCCACATTGGCACATTTGGCCCTTGAGGGATTACGATCTCTTGAATGGTACAACCTGTCCGATTTAACACCAGAAGTTCGCAAACAAATTCTCGATGAGATCGCGCATCTTTCCGGCACCGCCGACAGAACTAGCGATAACTGATCGCACAATTCATCAAATTTCAATTCGGTACTCCAACCCCCTGGATATCCTATGCTATCGACTAAGAAGACGTTCTTATACGCCACCTCCTTTTCTCTGTTTCTTTTTCTGGCTGCGTGCAGTGATAGCGAGAAGCAGGCAGCTTCCGAGCAACAAATGCCACCGACTTCCGTGGGTATTGTCGAGGTAAAGGCTGAAAATATTCCGATCGTTAATGATCTTCCCGGACGCATTGCTCCAACGCGTATTGCTGAAGTGCGCCCACGGGTTACCGGGATATTGGTTGAGCGCGTCTTCGAGCAGGGCGGAACGGTTAACGCTGGTGACGTGCTTTATAGGATTGATCCGCAGCCGTTCCGTGTGCGCGTAGAAAGCGCGAAGGCAACGTTGCAACGTGCTGAGTCAGTGCAGTTGCAGGCCAAGCAGACACAGGATCGCCAAAAAAACCTGGGCACACGCAATATCGTGTCTGCTCAGCAAGTTGAAAATGCTGTGGCAACCCTTGCGCAGGCTGATGCCGACGTCGCAATCGCACGAGCTGGGCTTGCGACTGCAGAGCTTGATTTAAACTATGCCGATGTCAAAGCGCCTATTTCTGGTAAAATTGGACGTGCTCTCATAACGGAAGGCGCACTGGTCAGTTCAACCAATGTTGAAAGTCTTGCGACAATCCAGCAATTGGACCCGGTTTACGCAGACTTCACGCAAACGGCTGGTGATCTGATTAAGCTGCGCCGTGCACTCGAAAGCGGTAGCGTTTCCAGCTCTGACGCTGAAGCTGCTACAGTCACACTGTTTTATGATGATGGCACGGAATATCCGCATAAAGGCAAGCTTTTGTTTCAGGAAGCGACTGTTGATCAAACAACAGGACAAGTGACCTTACGTGGCGAATTCCCCAACCCGGAAGGCAATCTTCTGCCGGGCATGTATGTGCGGGTTCATGTAGAACAAGGCGTACAACAAAATGCCGTCGCGGTCCCCCAGCAGGCCATTCAACGCGATAATAGTGGGCAGGCCAGCATTATGGTCGTTGACGCAGAAGACAAAGCAGAAAGCCGCCGTGTTCGCACGGACCGCGCAATGGGAGACCGTTGGGTAATCTCCGAAGGCCTTAAGGCTGGCGATCGCGTGATCGTAGATGGATTCCAAAAAATTGGACCGGGTGCGCCAGTAACTCCGACACCCTGGCAGCCCGATGCAGATCAGGGCGCGACAGAGAAGCAAGCCCAATCCTCCGATCAGTCTAAAGCGACTGAACAGTAGAACCGGCAAAGGGATCAAGCTTTATGGCACAGTTTTTCATCGGACGGCCCATCTTTGCCTGGGTCGTCGCTATCTTCATCATGCTTGCTGGCATCATCGCAATTCCGATGTTGCCTGTGGCGCAATATCCTAATGTTGCCCCTCCGCAGATTACCGTATCGACGTCATTTCCGGGTGCATCTCCTGAAGACATCTATCAAAGTGTTACGCGTCCGATTGAGGAAGAGCTCAACGGTGTTAATGGCTTGATCTATTTTGAGTCCACATCAGACTCTTCCGGTAGTGTCTCCATCAACGTAACATTTGCACCGGGCACTGACTCCGCAGAAGCCTCAATTAACGTGCAAAACGCTATCCGCCGCGTCGAAGCACGCCTTCCGCGCGTGGTTACACAGCAAGGCGTTCAGGTAGAAGAAGCCGGTTCTGGATTTTTGATGATGGTCGCGCTTGTTTCAGGCGATGGCAACACCGACGTAATCGGCCTGGGCGATTATCTGAACCGCAATGTCGTGGGCGAAATACGCCGTGTCGACGGCGTTGGAAAGGCGCAAGTCTTTGCAAGCCAGCGAGCGATGCGCATCTGGATTGATCCCGACAAAATGGTGGGACTGAACATATCCGTTGCCGACATCAATGACGCAATCACCGCACAGAATGCGCAGGTTGCAGCCGGGCGCATTGGTGCACAGCCAAACCCTATTAATCAGCAAATCGCAGCAACGGTTCTTGTTAAGGGACAGCTCACATCTGCGGAGGAATTCGGATCAATTGTTCTGCGCGCAAATGCCGATGGTTCGTCGGTGCTCTTGCGCGATGTGGCACGCATTGAAGTTGGTGCAGAAGGTTACAACTTCTCCACGCAGATCAATGGACAACCAGCAGCTCTTGTGGGAGTGCAGCTGTCTCCGACGGGCAATGCGATGGCGACTGCTGATGCCGTGCGCGAAACAATGGAAGGATTATCTGCCTATTTCCCGCAAGGAATAGAGTACATGATCCCTTACGACACATCACCTTTCGTGAAAGTGTCTATTGAGAAGGTTCTTTATACACTTCTGGAAGCCGTGGCGCTGGTCTTCGTTGTGATGTTCCTTTTCCTGCAAAACTTCCGCTATACAATCATTCCGACAATCATCGTTCCAATCGCACTTCTGGGCACCTGTGCAATCATGTATGTGTCCGGGTTTTCGCTCAACGTACTTACGATGTTCGCCATGGTTCTCGCCATTGGCATTCTTGTCGATGATGCCATTGTCGTCGTCGAAAATGTCGAACGGATCATGGCGGAAGAAGGATTATCGCCCAAGGACGCTACGCGAAAAGCGATGACCCAGATTTCCGGGGCCATCATCGGCATCACGACAGTTTTGACAGCCGTATTCGTGCCCATGGCTTTCTTTCCCGGTGCGGTCGGCGTCATCTATCAGCAATTCAGCTTGACGATGGTTGTCTCCATCCTTTTCTCGGGTTTCCTTGCACTCTCACTCACACCTGCACTCTGCGCGACATTCCTAAAACCAATCGCCAAAGGACATCACGTCAAGAAAGGCTTTTTTGGCTGGTTTAACCGCAAGTTTGACAGCACCACCAACGGTTATACTGGGTGGGTCACTTATATCGTCAAACGCAGCGGACGCTTTATGGTCGTTTATCTTGCAATTGTCGCTGGTCTTGCATACGCGTTTATTCAACTTCCATCTTCGTTTTTGCCCAATGAAGATCAGGGCTTTGTCATCGTGGACATGCAGGCCCCTGCAGAAGCCAGCGCAAATCGCGCCATGAATGTCACGGATCAGGTTGATGCAATCTTTGCCGAAGAACCGGCAGTTGACCGTCGCACGATGATTCAGGGCTTTTCGTTTTCAGGTGCAGGCGACAACGCCGGACTGGCTTTCGTTACGCTGAAAGATTGGGCTGAACGCGATGCCGATAATTCGGCAGATGCACTTTCTGCCCGCATGAATGCCAAGCTCTTCGAAATACGTGATGCCATTGCATTCGCGCTTTCGCCACCTCCAATTCAGGGATTGGGCACCACGGGCGGCTTCGAGTTTCGTCTGCAGGATCGATCTGGTGCTGGTACCGAAGCGCTTGCGGCTGCGAGCCAACAATTGCTGACAGCTGCTAATCAAAGCCCGCTTCTTGTCGGAATTCGTATTGAAGGCATGCCCGATGCTGCACAGCTTAATCTCGATATAGATCGTGAGAAAGCCAACACGTTCGGCGTGACTTTTGCGGCGATTAACCAGACGATTTCGACCAATCTCGGATCAGCTTACGTTAATGACTTTCCGAATGCTGGCCGCATGCAGCGCGTGACGATACAGGCGGACCAGCAAAAGCGAATGGGCCCCGACGACCTCCTCAATCTGAATGTCCCCAACTCCAACGGTGGAATGGTTCCGATACGATCATTTGCGACAGTCGAGTGGAACAAGGGCCCCGCGCAGGTGGTTGGTTATAACGGCTACCCCGCGGTACGCATCGGCGGCAATGCGGCTCCGGGCTATTCATCGGGTGCCGCCATCACCGAGATGGAACGCCTTGCCGGGGAACTGCCGGACGGCTTTGGCTATGAATGGTCGGGGCAGTCTTTGCAAGAAATTCAATCAGGTTCAACTGCACCAATATTGGTTGCACTGACGATCCTCTTCGTCTTCCTGTTGCTCGCGGCTCTTTATGAAAGCTGGTCTATCCCCCTTTCTGTTATGCTCGTTGTACCACTCGGCGTCATCGGCTCGGTTCTCGCTGTAATGCTGCGTGATATGCCCAATGATGTGTACTTCAAGGTGGGTCTGATAACGATCATTGGCCTATCAGCGAAGAATGCGATCCTCATCATTGAATTCGCGAAGGACCTAAGGGCAGAAGGAAAACCCCTGCTGGAGGCAACGATTGAGGCCTGTCGTCTGCGTTTCCGTCCTATTTTGATGACCTCACTCGCCTTTACACTCGGAGTTGTCCCATTGGCGATTGCTTCAGGAGCAAGTGCTGCAAGTCAGAATGCAATCGGAACAGGCGTATTGGGCGGCATGATTTCCGCAACGGTTCTTGCTATATTCTTTGTCCCGGTGTTTTTCGTGTTTATTATGAGTATCTTTGATCGCTCACGGGCCGCTACCAAAATAGACGGTTCAAAAGAAGAAACCCATAGCGGATAATCCAGAACGAAGGAGCGTGCACTTGCACGCTTCTTCGTTGGCCAATTTTAATGACACTACCATCACTGTTCCTTGCCTGTCGTGCTAACAGCGCAAGGTTTGATCGGACTGGCTATTGAGGCCCGTTAGTCGGCACTGCGTTCACGGCGCGACGTTTCCATAGCCATTCGCCATCAATTTCCGCTTCGAGCAAGAAGCTCTGGAAGGTTCTTATCAGAACAATCAGGCCAAGAAGCCCTACGCTTTCCCATGTGAGCGGTGAAATGATCGTGGCGATGATGTCGGCACCGATCAGGATTTCAAGACGAGGCAGAACGCCAGGACCAAGATTTTCGCGGTAATGCGTGCAGGCATTTTCGCCTGACACAACGAACACATCTATGAGATAGACGATGGTTGCCACCGCCCCCAAATGATGATGACTGATACACCGAAAACGTCAAGTGCAGAGGCCATTGGCTCCGATATTAGCATCAGCCGATACGACGCCAGCCCCACCTTTTGTTCTTGTCGGCAGCTAACCAACGTCATATCATCCGCGTTGTAATCGCTTTGATCTCACGCTCAAAGAAGTCCGAAAATGTCGCAATGCGTGGCGGTAATTTCTGGAATGGCGGATAATAAAGCGTCAGCCATAGTTGAGGCGGCGACCATTCAGGCAAGATATGAACAAGCCGCCCGGTGCGCAGATGTTCCGTCACGATAAAAGTCGGCAGCATCGCAACACCTGCCCCACCAGCCGCCATATTGGCCAGCACTTCACCATTGTTCGCGCTGATCATTCGTCCGGCGGAGACATTAACAGTTGAGCTGCCATCCGACAAAGCCCAGTTTTCACGGCGACTTTCTGAGCTATAGCCGAGACAACCATCAGATGTCAGTTCGCTGGGATGTGCCACATCAACATATGGTGTACCGGGCGCAGCCACAAGAATCCGCTTGATCTCAATGATCTTGCGCCAGATGGTGAATTTATCCGATGGTGCGCCAGAAATTCGGATCGCCAGATCGAAATCCTGCTCAACAATATCGAGCATTTGATCAGTCAGCGATAACTCAACCTCAATCTTTGGATAGAGCTCACGGAATGCCGATAGAATTTGCGGCAGCACCTGCTGGCCGAGCGACATCGGCGCATTGATGCGCAAGCGCCCCTGATCTGCCTTATGAACATTCATGAGGTCATGCCGCGCAGCCTCCAGCGCTTCCACTGCCGGTTCGATACGTGCCGCGAAGACTGCACCATCGCTCGTCAATGAAACCTGCCGTGTTGTGCGGACAAATAGCTGCACACCCAGTTCTTCCTCCAGCGCTGCAATTGTGCGTGTAACGGAGGCTGGCGTCATATCCAGCTCACGCGCCACTTGGGCAAAATTTCGCTTCTCTGCCGCCAGAAGGAAGGTTTTCAGCGCTTTCAGTTCATTCATTTAATTATTGCACTCTTCGTAATAGATTAGCAATTATTGCAACAATTGTTATCAACTATCAAGTCTCTTAAATTCGGGTCAACAAGATTGCAAAGCGGTTTTTCCGCGGAAAGGCAAATATCATGCTGAACCAGATCAAGGGCCTTCACCACGTCACTTCAATGGCCGCAGATGCTCGCCAGAACAACAGCTTTTTCACCGACACACTCGGACTGCGTCGTGTAAAAAAGACCGTCAACTTCGACGAGCCAAGTGTTTACCACCTTTATTACGGTGATGAGGTTGGCACTCCCGGCTCTGTCATGACCTATTTCCCTTTCCCGAACATTGTACGCGGTCGTCCGGGTGTTGGGGAAGTTGGTGAAACCGAATTCTCCGTACCAAAAGGTTCGCTTGGCTTCTGGAAAGACCGTCTGGTTGCAAAAGGCGTAGGTGGCCTTCAAGCCGACCATGTATTTGGTACTGAGCGCCTGCGTTTTCAGGGTCCAGATGGCGACGGCTTTGCGCTCGTCGAAATCGAAGATGACAAGCGAGCACCATGGATGAGTGCAGGCGTATCCGAAGATGTCGCTATCCGTGGCTTCAGCGGCGCACGTATGCGGCTTCACGATATTGATGCAAGTGCCGAACTGCTCAAGTTCATGGGTTATGAAATTAGTGAAACACAAGGCAATGTCAGCCGCTTCATCATGCCAAATGGCAATGGTGCCGATACGATCGACCTCGAAGCTCTCCCTTCCGCTCAGGCTGCACGTCAGGGTGCTGGTTCCGTCCACCACATCGCCTTTGCGGTGCCGGATCGTGCTGCACAGCTTGAAGTGCGCAAGGCACTGATGGACACGGGCTACCACGTTACACCAGTGATTGACCGCGATTATTTCTGGGCGATCTACTTCCGCACTCCGGGCGGCGTGTTGTTTGAAGTCGCAACCAACGAGCCCGGCTTTGACCGCGATGAAGACACGGCGCATCTGGGCGAAGCACTCAAGTTGCCAAGCCGCTATGAGGCCTATCGTGATCGCATCGAAGCCAATCTACAGCCTTTGACAGATAAATAACTGGATGCCTCCGGCTTTGCCGGAGGTAGCCTCCTTTGGAGGATTATCATGACAAAAAATGAATATATCAGCTTTCGGCGCGAAGGCGTTGCCGGTTCTCCGGTAGTTATCGCGTTTCACGGCACAGGTGGCAATGAGCACCAGTTTACCGGCCTGATTGACCAGATACTGCCTGATGCGGGCATTGTCGCACCACGCGGGGATGTATCGGAATATGGTGCCAATCGCTTCTTCCGCCGTACAGGCGAAGGCGTCTATGACATGGATGACCTGCACCTGCGCACGGAAAAGATGCTCGGCTTTATAAGTGAGGTTCGCGAGCAGAACCCCGGTCGTGAAGTCTATGCGCTCGGCTATTCAAATGGCGCTAACATTCTGGCGTCCATGCTGTTTCGCGACCCAAGCCTGTTTGACCGTGCCGCAATCATGCATCCGCTGATCCCGTGGACACCGGAACCGCAGCCGGGGCTCTCCGGCAAACGAATTCTCATTACTGCTGGCGAAGTCGATCCGATCTCACCACTCAAGCTTTCAAAGGCCTAGTGGAATGGTTTAAAGCACAGGATGCGGATGTGGAGGCAATGATTGCACCGGGCGGCCACGAAATCCGCCCGGTAGAACTTGAAAGCCTGAAGAACTTTCTGCGTGCTGCCTGATCAAACTATCTTACGGCAAACGAACGATACCAAGCCACTCGGCGCGCCCGTGAGCAAGCTCGCCGGGACGTTTTTGTTTCCGGCCGAGTTGTCGAAGCCTTAATTATAGAAAGCTGGATCGAATACCGGCACCGGCATCCACGTGTCACCATTCAAATCAGCTTTATCAAATGACCCTTAACAATTTCCGTTGGTCGATAATTCATCCATTTTTATCCAAATACTGAAGTTTGTTTAAGAACTGTTTGAAAAAGTGGTTATCCTGTGCTGAGCACATATTCAAATGACATAGAAACATGCAAGATTATCCTGCCTGATTAGCTCCATATCTATTAACAAAGCCATCAAAAGGACCAGCATCATGACTGATAATGTAAAATCCCGTCGCTCTGCTTCTCTCAAGACACCAAGCGGCTTTTCGGAAGAAGCCGTGAAGGAAATCTCCGGCGGCATTACTGCTTTGCTCGCAGATGTGTTTGCCATTTATCTCAAGACCAAGAATTTCCATTGGCATATGTCTGGCGCACACTTCCGTGATTATCATCTACTACTGGATGAACAGGGCGATCAGATTTTTGCTATCACCGACGATCTGGCGGAACGCGCCCGCAAGCTTGGTGGCAATACACTTCGTTCTATCGGCGATATCTCGCGCCACCAGCGCATTCTCGATAATGATGCTGAATTTGTGCATCCGCATGAAATGCTCGCGGAATTGCGCGATGATAACAAAGCTCTGGTCGAAAGCATGCGCATTCTGCACGAATTGTGCGACGAATACGGCGATGTCGGCACTGCAAGTTTGCTTGAAAACTGGATTGATGAAGGCGAACGTCGCGTTTGGTTTCTATTCGAAACACTCCGCGGCACCAACGGTTGATCGCAAAACCATAATTTCAACAACCAAAGGGGCCCGCGGCCCCTTTATTGTGCTCTGATACTGGTAAAACAAATATCCTATTACCCTATACTCAAGTATAGAATACTGAGATTCAGGCTATTGATTGTGGGAGCCTCTGGCCGAATTAGCTGTAGCTTTTTGTGCTTCAGGGAACGCCTTACGAACCCAAGCTGTCAACGTCACACCACCGGGATAGCCCGGCTGGAGAATGGTAGCCTTCGCACGCGTGCCCGGATCGATGTAAAGCGCAATTGCACGCTTTCAGCTCTCAAACGATCTCCAATCTCACTCGTCACACAGTCAAAACACATTGGCACCTATAGCTATGTCGTTTGATACGAACACAGCCCTAATTGCTTACGAGCGAAGAACCACTTTCCTTGTTAAATAAATGAATTTGGTTCAGATTGAATGACAACTTCACAGAAGTTCCTGCTTTTGGTGCAGTCTCAGGATGGAGACTAGCGCATATTCCCTCACCTGCAACTGTGAAGTAAACCATCGTTGTGGCACCAAGCGGCTCTACCAAGTCAATCATAGCCTCAAGCGAAACCCAACCTGGACGATTATCATGCGCAGAAATGGATTCTGGGCGGATACCCAACACAACCTCATAATCCTGCTGAGGACCAAACTGTAATGCCTTATGCGGCGGAACATGCAGACAGGTACCATCGGCAAGAATTACCTGCATACTTCCGTTTTCATTCTTAATGCGAGCAGGCAGAAAATTCATCGACGGCGATCCAATAAAACCCGCAACAAATTTCGTCGCGGGATTGTTGTAAAGTTCCTGCGGTTCCCCCACCTGCTCGACTATACCCTGGTTCATGACCACAACGCGGTCTGCCATTGTCATGGCTTCTATTTGATCATGCGTCACATAAACCGTGGTAGTCGGCAGTAATTGATGTAGGCGTTTGATTTCGGTACGCATTTTAACGCGCAGTTTTGCATCAAGATTAGACAGAGGTTCATCAAACAGAAAGACTTTTGGGTTGCGAACTATCGCGCGACCCATTGCAACGCGTTGTCGCTGCCCCCCGGACAATTGACCGGGTCTACGATCCAGCAATTCGGTAATATGCAGCGTATCGGCCGCACGATTAATTCGTTCGACGATTTCTGCTTTCGGCAAGTTCTTTTGCTCCAGACAGAACGCAATGTTTTCGCGAACTGTCATATGTGGGTAAAGCGCATAATTTTGGAAGACCATCGCGATATCGCGTTTACCCGGCCCAAGGCGGTTGACCACCTGATCATCAATGCTGATCTCGCCGCCTGAAATATGTTCAAGTCCTGCAATCATGCGCAGAGTTGTTGATTTACCACAGCCCGAAGGCCCAACAAAAACGACAAATTCCTTATCTTTAATATCGAGATTGATCCCACGAACCGCTTCATAATGGCCATAGGATTTGATGACATTTTTTAGCTGGAGCTGCGCCATGTTGGCCTCCTATTTCTCAGTTAGCCAGACCTGCATCGCACCCTCGTCGCGATTGGCCCACAAATGGTATGGAATAGCTTTGAATGGTCGCTCCTTTAGCGAAGGTGGCGCAGTACGATAGAGCGTGCCATCCCAATCATTGGTTTCAGCTTCCAAAGCTTGTCCTTCAAGCACAGTCGCGCCTCCCAGCAGGTTATCATCGAAGCGGGCGGAAATTTGTGCTTCAGCCGGAATGCGAAGTTTTTGTGGCTCTGCCTCCAGATCAACAGCTTCGGCGCAGTAAACAACAGGTCCGCGCTTAAGAGCGACGCGATGGGCATCTTCGCCCACGGCAGGATGGGCATAGATGCGTTCAACAGGCATTTCGAATGACAGCCTCACCTCATCACCGTCGATCCATTGACGGCTAATCGTCAAATACCCTTTTTTGATAAGAGAAGCTGTTTCCAGCGCTTGCCCATTCACCGTCGCAGTAAATTCACTACACCAACCAGGAATCCGCAATTTTAAGGCAAGCTCAGCACTGTCATCCAGTCCCACAGAGATGAGAACATCTCCGTCCCATGGATAATTGGTCTGTTGGCGCAAACGTAGAAAGCGGTCTTCAATCTCCATCTCGGCTACGTTGTCACCATACAGATGCACTGCGATTTCGTTATCCTTCACGCCATAGAAATACTGACCAAGAGAGGTGATAAATCGCGCAATATTGGTTGGGCAGCACGGACAATAATGCCACTTCCAGCGCCGGTTTTGACCGTGGCTTTCCAACACGTTTTCATAAAAATAATGTTCACCATCGCGGGAAATTCCAGACAGGGCACCATTGAACAAAACCGTTTCGAGCGCATCCGTAAACTTGCTGTCGAGGTCGATCTGCGCCATGCGGTGGCTCCAGAAACCGAGTGCTATTGCGGCACAGGTCTCTGCATAGGCGGTCTCATTTGGCAAATCATACTCGCGGGTAAATCCCTCATTGGAAGCCGACGGACCAAGCCCACCAGTGACATAGAGCTGACGACCGATGAGATTATCGAACAGCTTGTCACAGGTTTCCTTGAGCGTGGGATCGTCGTTTTCAAAGGCAAGATCAGCCATTGCTGAAAACAGATACATCGCTCTTACTGCATGCCCAACAACTTGGGTTTGCTCCCGCACCGGCACATGCGCCTGACTGTAAGCGTATGTCTGATAGACGTAGTCCTCCGGATTTTCGCCGCGAAGCCGTGCCTCATCATCATAATAGGATGGCATCTGTCCACGTTCATCGACGAAATAAGTTGCAAGTTTAAGATGGCGTGGATCGCGGGTCACTCGATAAAGTTTGACCAATGCCAACTCAATTTCTTCATGTGCATCATAACCGCGAAGCTTGCCCGGTTCACGCCCGAACGTATCAATGATGTGATCGACCGCCCGGATCATCACATCGAGAAAGCGGCTTTTTCCAGTCGCCTCAAAATAAGCTACCGCCCCTTCAAGCAGATGCCCCATCGAGTACATTTCATGCAGATCACGCAAATTGGTCCATCGCTTTTCAGGCTCACGGCGAATGAACCAGCTATTGAGATAGCCGTCTGCCATCTGGCCCTTTTCCAGCTTTTCAACAATATCGTCGATCTTCGCTTCAAGGTCAGGATTCGGATTATTTTTTAGAGTGTAACTTGCAGCCTCAATCCATTTTCCGAAATCGGAATCGAAGAAATGCTGCATCGAAAGTCCGCTTGGCTGGATTGGCCTTGCGAGCGGACCAGCTGGCTTATCGAAATCGAGTACTTCGAGAAAACGCTCCTCTTCAAGACGCTTGTATTGGGTAGGAATTGTTGTATCGCGAACTGTATCGGACCAGCTTTTCCAGAACCCCGTATTGAACGATACCCGCGTGTGGTCAATCGGAACAAAGCGAGTAAAAGACGACTGCCTAACAGCGGCATGTTTCTTCAAGAGCGAAGACATAAAAACTCCTTATGCAGAGGACTGCTGTTTATTTGACTGCGCCAGCGGTGAGCCCGCGCACGTAATAGCGTTGCAAAGCGAGGAAGAGCAGAATGCAGGGGATCATCGTCACGGTGATGCCAGCTTGCAGTGCACCCCAATCAATGATGCCGTAAATTCCGGACGAGACATTCACCAACATAATCGGCAGGGTGAACTTATTTTGATCTGACAAGAAAATGAGCGCCGCCAGAAACTCATTCCAAGAGTTTAGGAATGCAAACATCGCTATGGTTGCGACGCCAGGCAAAGCCAGGGGCAGCATGATGCGACGCAACAGCGTCCATTGTGAAGCGCCATCAATGCGAGCAGCTTCAACCAATGCGCCGGGAATAGCGTCAAAAGCATTGCGCATCATGAAGATGGAAAATGGCAGCTGGAATGTCGTGTAAACCAACACCAAACCGAACAAATTGTTCTGCAGACCCAAGAATTTGAGGATCAGAAAAAGCGGTGTCAGAATGGATTGAAACGGGATCATCATCGTAGCCATGACGATAACGAAAATCAGCGATTGCCCGGGGAACCGAAACTTCGAAAACCCATAACCCGCCGGCACAGCAATCAAAATGGTGAGCAAAATCGTCCCAAGCGCTATTAACAGCGAGTTACCGGCATAGACATACCATCCGGCTCCCACCTCTTCGAGGCGCCGATAATTTTCGAGTGAGAACGCTTTTGAGAAGAGTGCGACAGGATTTGATAGGGCTTCGGCTGCCGGTTTGAACGAGTTCGCGAGCGACCAGATGATTGGCATCAAAAAGAAGACCGCGAATATCAGCGATACGAGAATGTAAGCTGAATAAGCTACTTTTTCCGAAGGCGCATGAAGGTTTGGCTTTTCAGTCGTGTTCATCGGCTTTCCTCCGGCCGCTTGCGCATAAAGCTGAGCTGGATTGAACTAATTGCAACAAGCACAACCAGCAGCACAAAAGATAAAGCCGAGCCGTAACCAAGCCGATAAGCCGAGAATGATGCGAGATAGATCGAAAATACAGCCGAGATCGTGCTGTTTTCTGGACCGCCCTGCGTTATGATAAAGAACTGATCAAAAGCCAGCATTGAAGACGTCACATTGAGGATAAGCGCCAGCAGCAGAGAGTTTTTCATCAACGGCAACGTAATTCTGCGAAAGCGTGCAAAGACACTCGCGCCATCAATTTTGGCAGCCTCTACCACATCCTGCGGAATACTTTGCAGTCCGGTCAGTAGAATGACCATAGTGAAGCCCGCGGTTTTCCAAACCACCATCAAAATAATAACCAAAAGCGCGGG
Organism: Brucella sp. 21LCYQ03; assembly: GCF_023554105.1. Classification (GTDB taxonomy): domain Bacteria; phylum Pseudomonadota; class Alphaproteobacteria; order Rhizobiales; family Rhizobiaceae; genus Brucella. The sequence continues at coordinate 3,175 of NZ_JAMJWE010000029.1, read as the reverse complement.
CCAGAAGCTCTCCAATGGTCGCGGGGCTGCATCAACAAGCCCAAGCGCTAGTAAAAGGCGTGAGAAAACACCATTGTCGGGATTAAGCAACCACATCCACAATGTCGAAGCCGCGCCGAACCCGATAACGACGGGCATGAAAAACACTGTACGAAACAGCCCTGCGCTACGAATTGGCTTGTCAACAAGCAGAGCCAGGGGAAATGCGACAGCCAGAATGGCAGCCGTTACCAGAACTGTATAAAGCAGCGTAAAACCGAGTGAGGTCCACAATTGCGTATCACTCGCCAACTCCCAATAGTTCTCCAAACCGATAAACTTTTTACGACCCAACAAAGGCCAGTGATAAAAGCTCATCCAGACGGTCATGCCTAATGGGAGAACGAACAATCCGCCAATGAAAGCCATGCTTGGTGCGATGAAGCCCAGCCCTAGCCAGCCTTGTGGCTCGCGATGTTGCGCGCTCTCTTCAGGTTGCACGTCTCCTATCCCGGTTTTCAATACCAAGGTCTGAAGTCCTTCTTTAAAATTCCTGCAGAATGTCGAGTGGGCGATAGAACTGCGGACCAGCCAAGCCAGTCCGCATCGCATCATTTACGGATTGGTACGGTTCAATACTTTCGTAAATTCATCCTGCGCCTTCTTGATCGATCCGTCGACATCATCACCAAAAATGGAGCCCTGAATGAGATTAAGGAACGGACCGGTACGGCTTACGAACAGCTCATCAGAAGAGAATGTGTAAGGTGTACGCGCCTTCGAGAGGATATCGTAGGCCACGAGATTACGCTTGTCGAATTGCGCATAGGCTTCATCAGCCAGATCCGTACGCGACGGCATACCAGCCTCTTTGGTGATAAACACTTGCTGCTCAGGCTGCATGTAGAAGTTCACAAAATCGAGCAGAACTTTCTTCTTCTCGTCGCTTACGCCCTTGATCAGAGAAAGCGTGTCTCCCCCTGCAAAACTTGACGCACCGCCTTTCGGGCCGGGGATCGGAGCAACCTCAAACTTGACATCCGGGAACTTACTGTTGAGCAGATTCACGATATACGAACCGGTCATCAGGATACCGACTTTGCCAGATGCAAAGGCTTCGACTGCATTGTTACCATTCCCGGAACGCGATGTTGGATGAATAGCACCCGCTTTCCACATATCGCGATAGGCAGCGATTGTTTCGCGCATGGCAGGTGTATCGACCGTTGCCTCGCGACCATCTTCGCTCAAAATGTCTGCATCAGCGGCCCATAAATGCGGAAGAAAATCATAAATCAACCAGCTGCCTGAATTGGCGACAAAATAAAAGCCATAGATATCATCACCGAGACTACGAATTTTCTTTGCGTCTTCGGCAATCTCTTCGAGACTGGCAGGGGCTTTCTTGGGATCAAGACCGGCCTTTTCAAACAGGTCCGTATTGTAAGCAATAATCGATGCATCTGGAAGCGCTGGCACGCCATATATCTTGCCATCATAGGTTGCGAGACGAATGTGGGAAGGGCTTAGCGCTTGTGCGTAAGGTAACTCTTTCACAAAATCTGAGATGTCTTCGAGACCTTCATTGGCCGCAAATGTCGGCAAATAAATCAGGTCAAGCACTGCAGCTTCAGGTGGGGAGCCGCCAGCAATCGCAGCACCGAGCTTTGGAACCATCTGCTCAGCGGCAATCTGCGTTACGACAATTTTATCATTGTGCTTGGCATTATATTGCTCAGCCAAAGCTTGCATTGCGGCACCGGATGACGACCGCACCCAGACATTTACCTCTTCTGCATAGGATGCAGATGTCATTGCAACGGCAGCAATAGCCGCCAGAATTAGCTTCGATTTATGCATTTCATTCCCCTTTTTAAATATTATTTTTGGGTCTCTGCATAAACGCTATGGAATTTTTTTTAAGCTGTCGACAGATAACAGTCGAAGTTTTGCAAAAACCTTTTTGCAACATTGAATTTGTTTGATAAAACGTTTTACCATCTTCAAAAGGAGACATTATGAAGCCCATTTTGCACCGACGTGTCACCTTAAGAGATGTCGCAAAGGCTGCGGGAACCAGCCTTTCAACTGCATCAAACGCATTAAACAATTCTGGACGCGTTAATGCAGAAACACGCGATAAGGTAAACCAGATCGCGCGCGAAATCGGGTTTCGGCCAAACGCTCTTGCACGAAGCCTCCTCAGCCGCCGCAGCTTTACAGTTGGTATGCTAACCAACGATACCTATGGCCGTCTCACGCTTCCAATGGGCGCTGGCGTTTCAGAAGTTCTGGTGGATCACGGCATATCGCTATTTTTGTGCGCGACAAACAACGATCCCAGACTAGCAGAATTGCATCTACAGGCGCTGTTGGAAAAACAGGTTGATGGCATTATTTTCACAGCAACGAGACTTGATCTCAAGCCGCCAGTGGAGCTGTCAGACCTGCCAATACCGGTCGTCTACGTATTTGCTGAGGGTCCAGAAGATAGTGTGAGCTTTGTCCCCGACGACACACATGGTGCCACGCTTGCTGTTAATCATCTGATAGAAAGCGGAGCGACCCGGATCGTACACATAACCGGACCAGAAGAATATCGCGCCGCACGTATCAGAGCGAAGGCTTATCAAGATACGTATCGCGGAAAACCCGAAGTTCATTTTGGTGAATGGAGTGAGGAATGGGGGTATGAAGCTGTCGAACGCATCTTCGTAAACACTCATCAACAACCCGATGCCATCTTTTGCGGAAGCGACGAAATCGCTCGTGGTGCAATTGATGCATTGCGTAACTTGGGGCTTTCAGTTCCGAATGATGTTGCTGTTGTTGGATTTGATAATTGGGAAGTCGTTTCGAAACAGACACGCCCACCACTCACAACAATCGATATGGAACTCAAGGAATTGGGCCATCAGGCAGGATTGGCAATTCTGGCACTCACCAAAGGAGAAACTGTTCAGTCTGGTATTAGACGACTACCATGTAAGGTGATCGTTCGCAGTTCCTGTGGACACCGAGGATAATATTTTCGCGTAAGTAGCTCGATTAAAAAACAAAAAAGCCCTCCAACGGAGGGCTTTTTCAATCTTAGCTATATTCAAGCCTTGTAGGTCTGAACAGCTCCCGGAAGCTTGCTCCACTCGGCATACCAGCTGTTGAACAGCTTGAACTGGGCTTCAACATAACCGCGCTG
>NZ_JAMJWE010000289.1 GCF_023554105.1 Brucella sp. 21LCYQ03 | reverse complement strand
GTGATAACCCTGGCCGAAATGAGCCTACTACTGGAGAAATAAACTACCTCAACATATTTAAATGGTTGAATACAAAGGGGTATCAGGATATTGTAGGTATGGAACATGGAATTTCAGAATCCGGCAAAGCAGGAGAGGAACGTCTTCTAAAAGCTTATAGAGCAGTAGATTCATTCAACTAAATCGTATTACTGAAATGTTAATACTTTGTTATAGATCTTAAGAATCTCATTTTTTTAACTATTTTTAAAAATCAATATTATAAACCATTTGTATGTCCTTTGCTATAAGATTTAAGTTGTCTTTCATGATGTTTCTCGAATTTTTTATTTGGGGAGCATGGTTCGTTACTTTAGGCACTTTTGTCAAAAATAATTTACTCGCTTCAGATAGCGATGTGGGTCTTGCATTTCTTTCGCAGTCCATTGGCGCTATCATTGCACCTTTTATTATCGGTATGATCGCCGATAAATACTTTGCTGCACAGCGTATTTTAGGTCTTTTGCACCTCATTGGTGCCGGCCTGCTCTATTACGCCTCGACACTAACGTCATTTAATGACTTTTTGCCCATAGTAATGGCTTATATGGTTTGTTTTATGCCTACGTTGGCATTG
>NZ_JAMJWE010000288.1 GCF_023554105.1 Brucella sp. 21LCYQ03 | reverse complement strand
TAATCCGGAAGATACGTTTTCTTGACAGTATGCTTGATCTCGCCATGCTCGATGACCAGCGCTGCATTGAAAAGGTGCTTTCCTTTCGAATGATTTCGGATCGGTGCACCAATAACGCACGCAATATCACAACATGCACCTGCAATTTCGTGCAAGGCTTTTTCGCAATTATTTAGATAGGTCTGATTTCGCAGTAAATCCTTTGCCGGATAGCCGCCAATAGCGAGTTCCGCGAAGATAATCAGTTCAACGCCATGCTTTTTGGCTTTTTGAATGGACTCGATAATCTTTGCCGTATCCGTTTCAAAGTCTCCAATATGATAGTTGAGTTGAGCTAATGCGATTTTCATGTGTAGTATGTTAAAATAATAGACCGATCTGGAGTGCTACGTACGATATCTTGGGCTCACCACCGTTTCGGATAGCACGAGTAAAGCCATTATTGTACGAGGCGCCCGTCAGCAATCCAAGATTTCCTCCCAAATTCCATTCCACTCCTGTGCCGATCTGTAATCCTAACCGGACTAAATCAGTGCCAGAAAGTGATTGGAAGTCTGCATCAGGCAGTTCTCTTCTTTCTCTGGCCGACACCCGCACACCCGCTGTCACGCCAAACT
>NZ_JAMJWE010000287.1:337-617 GCF_023554105.1 Brucella sp. 21LCYQ03 | reverse complement strand
ATGGGGATCAAACAGAAATTGAAGATCTATTCTATAAATTTAATATTGAACCAAAACATTGGGAGAATATCATCAGCCACATTGTTTGTCATGGATGTGGGACAAACATCACGCTTGGCTGCGATGTAGCAGTTAAAACAAAATATGACATAAAGTTTGAGGATTTCATTAAAAATTGTAGAAAATCATTTTTAAAAAAAGTAGAGTCTTTTAACGATTTCTTGCAAGATACTCCATTGCTGGGGTATAAACATCCTATTGGAAAGCGTATTCATAAGCA
>NZ_JAMJWE010000287.1:0-327 GCF_023554105.1 Brucella sp. 21LCYQ03 | reverse complement strand
CAACTTCAACAGAATCAATTCCCTTTAGCTAATGTTTTACCCTCACACAGTTTCTATCGAGCTCGAAAAGTAACCAATCACGATATATTAGAAATAAATGAAATGCTTAATGCTCCGGTTGGAAAGTCGACAGAAGGGAGATTTAATCATTCAGGCCAAAGTCATCTTTACTTAGCTAATACGAAGGAGACTGCAATCAAAGAAGTAGTGCAAAATTTAAAAAATAGTCTTATTTGGGTACAAGAATTTAAAATCAATTCAGGCATAGATAATATTTTAGACTTAACTTTTGATATAACTAATATAAGTTTGAATGACAGTCCATTA
>NZ_JAMJWE010000286.1 GCF_023554105.1 Brucella sp. 21LCYQ03 | reverse complement strand
ATCAGGTGGTGTGACAAGTATAGAAGCTAGTATGTACGAATGTATGCTATGGTTTAATAGGTTTCAATAAATATGAGAAAGATTAACAGAATAGTCCTGCATACTACTGCAGGTTGGGCGCATGAGACGCCAGAATCAATACAGCGGATGTGGCGTGTAAACCTGGGATGGAAAAACCCAGGTTACCATATCCTAATCCCGACCGATGGCAATCTCGTTCATTTAGCCGACATCATTAAAGTGACTAATGGAGTGGCTGGCTATAATTCGGATAGCGTGCATGTATCATACATCGGTGGATTGGTGGAAATCAAGAATGGCAAGTATATCTATGGAGACACGCGTACATCAGAACAGAAGGATGGATTTTGGTCGGCAATTGAGTATTTCTACAAAGAAATCAAGAAACACCAGGACATCGGCCACATCACCATAGTTGGCCATCGTGATCTTTCACCTGATTTGAATGGTAACGGCATTATTGAGCAGCGCGAATGGATTAAAGTATGTCCAACATTCAACGCAATGGAAGAGTATGGATGGATTGCCGGTCATAAGGCGTTGGAGCGAATGAGGCACAGGAAAACATATTGACATAAGAGTAATGAAACAAGAAGAG
>NZ_JAMJWE010000285.1 GCF_023554105.1 Brucella sp. 21LCYQ03 | reverse complement strand
TCAAGGATTTCAGCTGTATGTGGAGACCAATGACCGACAGTACTTTGGTCTGGGTTCTCAATATGCAATTACCTACAATGGCAACAAGCTCAACCGGGTAGAGAACTTTTCTTTTTTGCGAGGTATGGTCGATGTAAGCGGCAATACGTTGGGATTATTGAGTAACCTATTCAATTTTAATACCGATGAGCAAGGTCAGCGACTGGTGTTCAATGTTCCTTATTTGCAATATATCAAAGGTGAGGTAGATTATCGATTGTACCGGCATTTAGGAGGCAATCGGCAATTTGTGTTTCGCTTAAATGGTGGCGTTGCGGTGCCGTATGGCAATAATTCTACCTTGTTAATTTTTGAGAAGAGCTTTTTTGCCGGAGGGATGAATGGTATTCGTGCCTGGCAGGCACGTACTTTGGGTCCGGGTAACTATAGTCGGGAAGGACTGACCGAAGATCTGCGGGTCAACCTGCGTAACTTGGATCAATTGGGAGAGGTGAAGCTGGAAACGAATGCAGAATTCCGTTTTCGGATCTTAAATAAGTTTTTGGGGGCACGGCTTAATGGTGCTACCTTTCTGGATGCCGGTAACGTATGGCGCCTGCGCGAGCTTACTCCCAACCTCA
>NZ_JAMJWE010000284.1 GCF_023554105.1 Brucella sp. 21LCYQ03 | reverse complement strand
CAAAATGCAAGAAGGAACAGTAAAATTTTTCAATGAAACTAAAGGTTTCGGTGTCATTATTCCAAATTCTGGCGAGAGCGAAATTTTCGTTCACGTGTCAGGTTTGGTAGACAAAGTTCGTGAGAACGACCACGTATCTTACGAAGTAGAGCAAGGACGTAAGGGCCTTAACGCGGTAAATGTAAAACTTATTTAAGACTACGATTAGATATTAAATATATTTATTGTGTAAAAGCCCGAGATCGCGAAATCTCGGGCTTTTGTATTTTACGAGATGTCGTTTTAGGCAAAGATTTCTTCAAGAATCAGTAAGGAACGTACCTCTCCAAAATTTTCAGTGTGCAAGCGATAGAGGTCTAGTATTTTCTCTAGTAGATACCTACGCTCTTCTTTGGAAAGTACGATCTCATGCATCGTCTCGTAGCTGGCGCGCATGAGCATTCGAAATACGCTTGTGGTTGGTTCTGCAATGATATGCGCGTGTGCTGGTAAGCTATCTGTAAAGACGCCCTCTAGCAAGTCGAGGTATGGCTTTTCCGTACGAATGGGGTAGAAGCCTAAGTATCTACTCAAGCCAATCAAGAAAATTAAATGAAAATTACCCAATTTTGTAGCCGCCT
>NZ_JAMJWE010000283.1 GCF_023554105.1 Brucella sp. 21LCYQ03 | reverse complement strand
AATATAGAATGCGGATCCGGTTATTTGCTCATCTTTCACCCCGATTTCCTATTGCAACACGCATTGGCAAATAGCATCCACCATTATGGTTTTTTCGATTATGCTGTAAATGAAGCATTGCATCTTTCTGCCGAGGAAGAGGGAGATTTGATCATGATCCTGCATAAAATTGATAAGGAATGTCAGCATATCGATAAGCATACCCAAGAAATCATGCTAACACAAATCGAAAGCCTATTGAAATATGCCAATCGTTTTTACGAGCGGCAGTTTTTGACGCGTAAGAACAATAATTCAGCGCTACTGAACAAATTTGAGCAAGTTATCGGCGCCTACTTTAAGACTGACGTAAAGTCATTGCTCACCGTACACTATATGGCGGAGCAGATGAACCTCTCGCCCAACTACCTAAGCGATCTGCTTCGGGTACACACTGGGCAGAATACGCAGCAGCATATCCATGAAAAGTTGATAGCAAAAGCGAAAGAAAAACTATCTACTACTGATCTTTCGATCAGTGAAATCGCGTATTCTTTGGGTTTCGAGCACGCACAATCCTTTAGCGTGCTTTTTAAAAAGAAAACGAATGTATCACCGCTAGAATTTCGTCAGACATTTAAC
>NZ_JAMJWE010000282.1 GCF_023554105.1 Brucella sp. 21LCYQ03 | reverse complement strand
GTTGGGATCCATTAGAAATCAGATGTTTAGTTGCCTTATAACTGGAGTCAAAATCATTTCCGGTGATGCATGCTGTAGGTACATCCTCATAATAGCGATCAAAAAATACAAGTGGAACTTTATTGTTTTCCAAGAGCTTGAGGTATTCGTGATTACTCCCCTCACCAGAGCCAGACATAATCACGCCATCAACACGTCCGTTCACCAATGTGCGGATGATATCGGCCTCTTTTTCCGCGCTATGGTCTGTCACGTAAATCAAGACATGGTAGCCATTACTACGAGCTACCCATTCAATTCCTTTAATCGCTTGCGAGAAAAACTTGTTACTAAATTCTGGAATAATGATCGCAATGGTATGGCTCTTATTACCTCGCAAGTTACTAGCGTATAGATTTGGAGAAAAACCCAATTCAGTAGCCTTTTGAAGTATCCTCTCCCGCGTCTTTGGATTGATATCGTCACTATCGCGAAACGCACGGGAAACCGTGGATTTGGATAGTCCCAGTGCCGCAGCTAATTCTACTATTGTTATGTTGTTTGCCATTTCAATTGATTACGCAAACTTAATTAAAAAAGGAATCACTTGACTTGTACAAAACGCAGTTCAAACTATTTATC
>NZ_JAMJWE010000281.1 GCF_023554105.1 Brucella sp. 21LCYQ03 | reverse complement strand
TATAGCCCTACCGGAATTAACGCTGTGGATTGGATATCGCGCACGCTGATCTGATTCGCTAAATGACTTTTCAACTTCGATCCATCGCCGTGTATCGTCCATATTTCCAAAGGATTTACTCCATTTATATAATGTAAAAGATCAGCCCAATCCACATGGTCAGAGATATATAACGAGAGGTCATTATGCTGTTGTAACTTGGCCCAACCTGAGGCAAAAACACGCGCCACATTTGTTGCCCGAAAGTAACTATTAAACGTTAACGGCGGCACCAAATAGACCTTATTAGCAATCCCTTCCTTCATGTCTTTACGCCCATAAACCTTGTAATTTAGGGATGCCGGACTATACTGATCGTACAGACGGTGTGCCATTAACATACGATGATGCAACAGCACCACTTTGTCGGGACAGTAGGTATTGAGCAAATGGGTGATGCGCTGCGCCTTACCAAGTGTGTAGCACCCCAACAGGATATTGCTATTTATCTCGCTCAGCTGTTGTATTTCCTGCGCAGGATCTGGGTGCTGTACCGTAGGGTCTGCAAAAGTGGTTTCTGTAATGAGTACATCGGCCTGTACAAACTGTATCGGCTCGCAAGTAGGATCATCCTGCAATTTGT
>NZ_JAMJWE010000280.1 GCF_023554105.1 Brucella sp. 21LCYQ03 | reverse complement strand
CAGGCAGAGGTAAGTATAATTACACCTTGCTGGGATGAGCCTTTTCGTTTGGTCGTGGCAGAAAGCTTGGCTTGTGGCACCCCTGTTGCAGGCTTTGCAAGAGGAGCACTACCCTATATTATCAATGAAAAAACAGGGTCGCTAACCGCGTCGTGTAATCCGATTGAATTAGCCGAATGTATTGCTTCTGCTAGTACGCTTTCCAGAAAAGACTGTCGTATACATGCAGAAAGGGAATTGGGAATGGAACAAATGGTTTCTTCCTATGAAGCATTATTTCATCAAATTGTAGATAAAAAATACCTGCCGCATGCTATCTAAGTATTGCTACTATGTTCATCATCATGGCTCTGGACATCTTATGCGTGCTATTGCTATTGCAAAAGCTTTCCCCGAACACAGCATCACTTTTATGGGGAGTGACCTGATGCGCCATGCAGGTCAAATTCCAGATCATATTCTGTGTATCCACTTACCAATGGATACCTATTCGCCCGATGAGAATCAAGGAACGCAGCGTGATCTATCATTCTTACATTATGCTCCATTGCAAGTGGCGGGATTGCTACATCGTAATGCATTGATGATCGATTTTTTTCGGGAAAACCCCACTACTCTGCTA
>NZ_JAMJWE010000028.1 GCF_023554105.1 Brucella sp. 21LCYQ03 | reverse complement strand
ATCTTCGGCTTACCACGTCTTTCGATGACCCGGTCCAACTCACGGGCAACCCGCAAGCCGGAATATTCGCTTGTGGTTCACAAGGTGACCCTCACGCCTGAGCAGTACATGAAGACGTCTATATCCAAAGCGGCGACGTTCATGCGCCAGCTCCTTCATCCGCTCGCGAAGGACATGGTCATCGCTGACGCCGTGCTTGCGACAAAGCTCCGCGACAGGCGTGCCCGCTTCGTGCTCCTTCAGAATGCCAATGATCTGTTCGTCTGTAAAACGGTTGCGCTTCATTCTCTGGTCCTCTCAATGGGCCAGAGCTTACTTCAAAATGGATTATTTCAACGGGGCAAGGTCAGAGCGGTTGATCAGGATGGCTTTGTGTTGGATGTTTTGGTCCAGAAACGCCGCAATACCAAGGCCGCCAAGCGTTTCATGCGCAAGCTTCTCTCTACTCAGGGCTGTGCACTGCGGGTTATGGTCACCGATAAACTACGATCATATGGCGCTGCCAAACGAGCTATAGGCCTTAGTGTTTGCGATCATCGCCAGCATAAGGGTTTGAACAATCCGGCAGAGAATTCGCATCAGCCGATCCGACGACGCGAGAGGGTTATGAAGCGCTTTAAATCGGCGGGACATGTTCAAAATTTCACGTCGATACATGACCTGATTTATAATCTTCATTATTTCCCAGGCAACCAAACCAGTTCAGCCAATCACCGAGAGCTACGTCAAGCCGCAACAAACATGTGGCGCGAAATCAATTGCCTGAAGTCCGCATGACAGATGCATCAAAAAATGAGCTACGTCTGCACTCCAGTCAAAGTAACAGTGCAGTTCCATTCTACCAAAATAAGTCTCTATCGAAAAGTTAAGCTGCCCAACACCTCACTACTAACAGGCCAGCAATAATCCACGAATGACTCCGATAACGCATCCTTTACATTAATTTAGCAATATCTAAATCAGGAATTCATAATTGCGATTGTGGATGATCACAAATCCGTTATGATCCTTTATATCAAAAGTACTTACGATAATATAAAAGTATTTTTGATAATATATAATGTGTAAGTTTGTTAATCGATGTAATTGCAATATTATAAGGATTTTGTTTTGAAGAAAGCATTCATAGCGACCGCAACTCTTTTAACAATAGCATTTACAACTTTAAATGGAGCTAGCGCCGGTATATTCGATACTGAAAAGATCTGCCAGGACTATAATAGCGTAAATTACGATGTGTCGAGCTACAAAGATGGACAAACAGGTGCCTGGCTCGGTGCTCTATTAGGAAAATGGATTTTCGGTTGTAAGTGAACCCTGCACCTTCTTAAAGGGGCACTGATATAACTCGGATATCCTTTTGAAGCTGATTAATGGGAATCTGAATTAAATGGTGTCTCTTTAAGTTTTACTTCGTGTCAGCCTCTGCGGAATAACCACTGCCTCTCCCTGCTCTTTGCGTGGCACTGTTACTTTAACTGGAATACAGACGTAGCTCATTTTTTAATGCATCTTATTGATTGCCGCTGAGAATTGACCCGCCTTTTAATTAATGTTCGGGTTTTTATTCACGGTCAAGTTTCGTGTATTCCTTTGCTCGTTTTGGTTCCTGAGCGGAACTGTTTTTGAACCTGGAGCTATTATTTCCGGTTTCAAGGATGTGGCAGTGATGAGTGAGCCTGTCGAGCAATGCAGTCGTCATTTTGGCGTCGCCAAACACGCTTGCCCATTCAATGAAGCTGAGATTGGTGGTGATCATGACGCTCGTGCACTCGTAAAGTTTGCTGAGCAGATGGAATAAAAGCGCGCCACCTGATGCGCTGAATGGCAGATATCCGAGCTCATTAAGAATGACGAGATCGGAATAAATGAGCCGGTTGGCGTTCTGTCCCGATTTGCCCTGGGCTTTTTCCTGGAACGGGAGGCGTATGTTCTTGATTGTCGCTCATAGGTTAGTGCCGATTGAGAAATAAAGACATGCGCAAAAAAGAACAATAAAGCGCGTCGATTATTCAACAAATTGCGACGCGCTTTGGTTTCATTGCCTGAAGGCTGTGAAATTGGTGTCCGTCAGGCAAACATCAATCTAAGCTTCTTGCTAACTCCGGCAAAGCCTCAAATATATCTGCAACGATGGCGTAGTCTGCCACCTGGAAAATCGGAGCCTCTTCGTCTTTGTTGATGGCGACGATAATTCTCGAATCCTTCATGCCAGCAAGATGCTGGATTGCTCCTGATATGCCGCAAGCGATATAGAGATCAGGAGCCACTATCTTACCGGTCTGACCAACCTGCCAGTCATTGGGTGCATAGCCTGCATCAACGGCAGCACGACTTGCACCAACGGCAGCGCCCAGTTTGTCAGCCACAGGCAAAATAATCTCGGTAAATTTTTCGGATGAGCCAAGCGCACGTCCGCCAGCGACGATGATTTTCGCTGAAGTTAATTCGGGTCGATCTGAATCCGATAACACATCCGAAACGAAATGTGATTGTTTAGGAGAATAATCTGGCACTTCAATCTTTTCAATGGCCGCTGCTGCTTCTTGCAATGCGGGAGAAAATGAAGACGTACGTATCGTTATGACCTGCTTTGCATCATTAGACTGCACAGTCTGGATAGCGTTGCCGGCATAGATAGGACGCTTGAAGACATTAGCGGAAACAACCTCGATAATTTCTGATATCTGCGCGACATCAAGAATAGCGGCAACGCGTGGCATAACGCTTTTACCGGTCGCTGTGGCCGGGGCGATGATTGTGTCGTAGCTATTTGCCAGCGAGATAATCAGATGAGCGAGTGGTTCGGCCAGGTTATTGTCGAGTTCAACGTTATCAGCCAGCAGTACCTTTGAGACGCCGGAGAGTTTTGCGGCCTGATCCGCAACCGTAGCTGCGTCTTTACCCGCGACCAGCACATGAATACTGTCGCCAATTTTTGTTGCGGCTGTCACAGCCTTGGCGGTTTGGTCGTAAAGAGTTTCGTTATTGTGGTCAGCCAGAAGCAGAATAGCCATGGTCGTGACTCCTTTATCCGGAATTAAATAACGGCAGCTTCAACTTTGAGCTTTTCTACAAGCTCTGCGACAGACTTAACCTTAACACCTGCGACCCTTCCTGTAGGCTCCTCAGTTTTAAGTATTGTTAAGCGTTGAGCCGTCGAAACGCTGAAATCAGCAGGCGTTTTCTTATCAAGAGGCTTTTTCTTTGCTTTCATAATGTTGGGCAAGGAAGCATAGCGCGGTTCATTCAGACGAAGGTCAGAGGTGATAACAGCGGGGAGCTGGATTTCAATTGTTTGCTGGCCTGCATCGACTTCGCGGATCACCTGAGCCTTATTGTCAGCAATCTCAATCTTGGAGGCAAAGGTTGCCTGAGCGATACCAAGCAACGCTGCCAGCATCTGTCCGGTCTGATTTGAATCATCATCAATCGCTTGCTTGCCTACAATGATTAGATCGGGCTTTTCGTTATCTGCAACGCCCTTAAGAATTTTGGCTACGGTGATTGGTTCAATAGCATCATTCGTTTCAACCAGGAGTGCCCTGTCAGCACCCATCGCTAGTGCCGTGCGTAGAGTTTCTTCTGATTTTGCTGTGCCTATCGAAACAACAATGACCTCTTGTGCTACACCAGCCTCCTTCAGTCGAACGGCTTCTTCAACAGAAATTTCGTCAAAGGGGTTCATCGACATCTTAACACTTTCAAGATCGACTCCTGAGCCATCTGCTTTGACTCTGATCTTAACATTGTGATCAACAACCCGCTTAACAGGGACCAGAATTTTCACGAGCGCAATCCTCTCTAAACTGCAAGTTTATACTTGAGCATTAAGCGGATTATTACATTTGATCCTATATTAAATCAATAGGATCAAATGTAATAATTTGCGGAAATACACCACCGATGGGGACGTCGCTTCTAAGATCGGGGCGAATCTGGATTTTTAGAAGTACTATTAGATTCCGCTGGTAGAACCGGAATGGTTCGCTCGCGTCAGCGAAAGCTAGCTATATTACTGCACACTAAGAAATCGCAACTTTGGGTAATATTGCGGCAATTCCAGAGTTGAACAATTTCGCTATATAACGAAAACGAATTTAGGATCACATGATCCTCTTGACAACAATCTGGATCATGATGTTCAATAACGGTAATAAAAAGGGGTTACGGTTAAAAAAGCCGGGCATTGTGCTGTGTGACGACTCAAAAACTGCAATACGCGCATGCTTCTGAAATCATTGTGGTTCGGCTCTTTTAGTTTAACGAGCGAAAAGCCCTTCTAAAGGAGAACATATGACGTCCGTCACTTTTGCAAATGTCTGGAAGCAATTTGGCAATCACACCGCCATTGAAGACCTCAATCTTGAAATTAAAGATGGTGAGTTCATGGTGTTTGTTGGTCCCTCAGGCTGTGGAAAAACGACAACACTTCGTATGCTGGGCGGACTGGAAACAGCGACATATGGGAAAATTCTGCTGGGCGATGAAGATGTGACGCTGACACCGCCCGGTCGCCGCAACATCTCTATGGTGTTTCAGAGTTATGCACTTTACCCGCACATGACCGTTCGCCAGAATCTGGCATTCGGGCCGCAGATTCGCGGTGAGAAAAAGACCGATATTGCTGCTGGCGTCGAGAGGGTATCCAAACAAGTAGGCCTTCAGGCGCTTCTTAACCGCTATCCAAGTGAACTTTCCGGAGGGCAACGTCAGCGTGTAGCCCTTGCGCGTTCGATGATCCGTCATCCGCGCATCTTTCTTCTCGATGAACCTCTTTCAAATCTTGATGCCAGCCTGCGAACCCATATGCGCACTGAGATTGTCGATTTGCAGCGTCAACTCGGCGTTACGACTGTGTACGTCACACATGATCAGGTCGAGGCTATGACGATGGGGCATCGCATTGCTGTCTTCGACCATGGACGCATTCTTCAGGTAGCGACACCTGCCGAGCTTTATCGTTCGCCGGCGAATAAAGCGGTAGGCGTTTTCATAGGCTCCCCGCGTATGAACATACTACCGGCTAAAGTCAGCGTTGATGGCGACAAGGTAAACATTCGCTGTTTCGGGACAGAATTCTCTATGGATGGGAATTTCTTTGCCAGAGATCATCTTGCGGGAGACATCGAACTGGGCGTGCGTCCAGACGAAATTCAATGGATCAATGATGCGCCTTCGCGGTGCACTGAAAAAATCAAAGGCGTTGTGTCGTCTCTTGAAACGACTGGGTCAGACACTTTTGTCCTGGTCGATATTGAAGGAACTGAGATTAATGCCAAGTTTCCGAGCTTTGCACCTGTAAAGCGCGGCGACGTGGTTGATTTGGTCTTTGATCCTGCCGATCTGCACTTCTTCGATTCCAAAACGGGGGCGAGCCTGAAGATCAGTTCGAATAATAATAAATAGGTGGAACGTAATCAAATCGGGAGAAATAAATTATGCTAAACTACCAGAATGAAAAATCTTTTCTAGTAAAAAGCAGCAATTGGTCTTCGTTTATTGGTTCAGGTTGTCGCTCAGGTCTTAAAGTCATGAATCGGGGATTCGCCCGTTTTGCTTTTTCTACAATTTTGGCCACTGCTAGCTTTTTCACAGTTGCTTCGGGATCTGCGCAAGCCGCTAATGTTAAAGTAGCCTTTGCTCTTAACTGGACATTTGCTGATCCAAAGCTCGCTGAAAAGTGGTTCGCTTCGATCAAGGAACAGTTCGAGGAAAAGAACCCGGGCGATACGATGGAGCTCATTCCGGTTCCGGGCACTTACGACGATTACAACACCAAACTTAGCCTTCTGTTTAATTCACCAGACACACGACCAGATATCGTTCAGATTTACGATCTGAATGTTGGCCAGCTCGCTGCCAGCGAACTCTTAGCGCCGCTCGACGACAAAATTGCTGGTGCTGCTTGGTGGAAAGAAATTCCTGCTCCATTGCAAAATTCCGGCAAGTACAAAGACGCTACTTATTCGGTTCCTCAGGGTGCAAACACCTATGGCATGCTTTTTGATCGTACGCTGACCAGTAAAGCTGGTCTTCCGAATGATTGGGCGCCAAAAAACTGGGATGAAGTTCTGGATGCTGCGCGCGCTATCAAAAAAACGTCACCAGATGTCTCGCCGCTTTTCGTTATGACCGGTACTGCTCAGGGAACCTTTGGTGTTGTAGCCGGACCGGCGCTGCTTCTGTCAGCATCGAGCTCGCCTACAATCTACAATAAAGAAACCAACAAGTGGGTTGTCGATAGCAAGGGTATTCGCGAAGTCCTCAACTTCTACAAAACCGCTGCCACCGAAGGCCTGCTCGCACCAACATCACAGATGATGGATGCGAATGCTGCGAATAATCCTGCTCAGGCAATGTTCGACCATAAGTTCGGCATTTCGTTAGCTGGAAACTGGGTTCCTATGTTCTGGGGCAAAAATGTCTGCGCTCCATGCTGGGATGATAAAGAAGAAACCATAGGCTTCTCCGCTGTTCCAACCTCTCAGGGTCAGGAACCAGGTCATGGCGGCAGTTTCAACGCTGTAGTGCTCGCTATGTCCAAGAGCACAGCTGATCCTGATCTTGCATGGTCCGCAATGGAAATCATGCAGGATAAGAAGAACATGATGAACATTGCAGCATGGGTTGCAGCCGTTCCTTCGGTTTCAACAATGAGAACAGACGAAGAGTTTCTTGCATTGAGCCGCAAGCCTTTTCAGAAGTCATTTGCTGATCTGACAGATATCGCAACCGGTATGCCGTCTCAGGCAGAATTTCCGATCTGGGGTAACGGATTTCAGCAAGCGACACAGGCAATGGTTCTCAAGCCTCAGACGACAATCGATGAAGGCGTAGAAATCCTCCGCTCCTACATGGCAAACCAGGTGGGTGAGGAAAACCTGGAGACCCAGCCTTGATTTTAAAAAGCTCCCATGGAGCCGAAGGGGGGCCAGTCATTGTGACTGGCCTTCAGCCGGCAAATTCAATTGCAGCTGTTGTGCATAAGGGACCGCGTCTGGATGTTCCGCGCGTGAACCCAATGAGCTTCGTTCTGCTTTCGCCAGCTGCATTGCTAATCGCGGCCTTATTTCTTGGGCCGGTAATTTATGCGATGTATCTTGGCTTTACTAATCTTCAGCTGATTGGGATTAATGCCATCAACTACCGCTTCACGGGCTTACGCAATATTACCTTTATGCTCAACGATGCGGTTTTTTATAAATCGCTTTGGCTTACAATTATTTTCGTTATTGGATCGGGTGCAGTTGCAACCACAGCACTAGGTCTGGTTCTGGCTTTGGCACTACAAAAAGCTGCAACGCCCGTACGGTGGGTTGCAAGTGCAACGGCTATTTTGGCATGGACACTGCCGCCAACAACGATTGCGTTTTTGTGGATGGCAACCAGTGCACAGTCCGGCCTGATATCGATGCTTGCGGGTAATTATCGTCTCGATCTTCTGTATCAACACGCCATGCTTGTCGTATCGACCGCAAATGCCTGGTCTTTGGCTGGCCTTGCAATGATCATGTTTTCAGCGGCGCTTCGAAACATACCAAGCGATCTTTTTGAGGCAGCCCAGTTGGAAGGCTCAACCGCTATTCAGTCGTTGCGACGGATTACACTTCCATTGCTCAAGCCGACCATCGTGACATGCGCTCTTTTGATGATGTTGATGACTTTTGGCAATTTCACCCTGATTTATCTGATGACAGGTGGCGGTCCAAGCAATGACACCAACATTCTCCCTGTCTATACCTATCAACAGGGTTTCAGATTTCACAATCTTGGATATGCCGCGTTGCTTGGGAACGTAATGGTACTCTTGTCAGCAGCGCTGGGAGGGATGTTCGTCTGGGCGACGAAATCTCGCCGCGAAGCTTGATCGATTAATTTCAAATTCGGCCTAATACAGAAGGTTATCGCTATGCAGACGATCCCCGCCAAACCCACTTTAGGCCCACCGCTTGGGCAAAAAGAAAACAGACTTTCGACATTTACGGCGGATCGAATTATCGCAAATTCCACCGCAATCGTTTTGGCGTTTTTCTTCGTGTTACCAATGTTATGGATGGTGCTGGCATCTGTGGACGCCGGTGCAAGCAATCAGTTGCGGATACCTGAACTGACGACCAAGCACTATTGGGTAGCCCTTGAATCGCAAAATCTTGTGGCTTTGGGAAATAGTCTTATCATTTCAACTGTCGCAACAGTTGTCGGTACAGCCGCTGCATTTCTTGCAGCTTATGTTTTCTCAAAGCACAATATTCCGTATAAAAATCCGCTGTTGTTGACGGTCTTGTTTCTGTCAGGCGTTCCTATCTCCATATTGATCGTTCCAGTTTACAAGATGTTTTCCACGATGGGATGGCTTTCCATTGTTCCAACGGGAATCCTGTTGGGTGTCACTGCAATTCCCTTTCAAATCTACCAGTTGAAGAATTTCATTGACGCAGTCCCGACAGAGCTTGAGGAAGCAGCCGAACTTGAGCAGGCCAATACGCTTCAAATCCTGCTCCGCGTTATTTTGCCATTGACTAAGCCAGGGTTGGCTTCAGCTGCAATCTTTGGTTTCGTTAATGCATGGGGAAACTTCCTGTTACCTGTTGTCTTGATCAATAGCCTCGCCAGCCAGCCAGCTCCCGTTCGGCTTTTCGGTTTTATGGGGTCAAACTCCATAAATTATGGAGCGATCGCAGCTTATTCGCTCATTTATTCGCTGCCGGTGATCCTGTTATTTTTGGGAATGTCCAGGCAGTTCAAAGCAGGTTTTTCGCTTGGTGGCGCTGTAAAATAATCTACCAATACGGCTCGTAATAATGAAACTGAACAGCACCTTCACGGTTGCTCTCAATTTGGAAGTTCAAAATGACAAATAAAGTATATGTGGTTGCTACAATTATCGCCAAAGACGGGAAACAAGACGACCTGAAAGCTGCACTTCAAGGGCTGGTGCCGGTAGCAAAAACAGAAGCTGGGTATATTCAGTATGATCTTCATCAGTCAATCGAGCGCCCCACGCAATTCGTGTTCTACGAAATCTGGGAGAATGAGCGTCTACTTGATGAGCACAACAACACAGATTTCATGAAAAAATTTGGCGAAACTGCTGGAAAATGGATCGATTCAGTCCAGATTGACAAGTTTGACCTTGTCTCTTAGATCACGTGAAACTTGGATTGAATCCGAAAGAGTGCTCTAAATTTTTTTGTTACGAATGTCTCCCACTTTTGGGAGACATTGTCGATTATAACCGTCACCTTTTTGCCTGCTGCGTTTTTCAAAACATTTTGGTTGGCAACTCCGTTGGCATCAATCGTTGTAATTGAGATGAAAGATATCCTAAATGCCCGGTAAAAACGACAATAGCATAGCAATTTCAGTGCCTATGGAGTGAGAACGCTCAACCAAGCAAATCCGCTTGGAAAGCCAGACACCCTGTCCCAGAGAGGCCGCATGACAAGATTAGAATTGCTTGAGAAAATTAAGACGATTTGCGTCGAGCTCTCGGGGCAAATGGTCGAAGCCGCCCACTACATCATCAATAACGATGATGAAGTGCCTTTTTATTCGATGCGTGAAATAGCTCGCAGGGCAGGCGTTCAGCCGGTAAATTTCGTCAGGCTGGCTCAAAAGCTGGGTCTGGAAGGCTATGGCGATCTGCGGCAATTGTTCATTGATTCCGCGCCAGAGCGTCATCAGCGCGATCGTCAGTCAATACATCGTAACGAGGCAAGCGCTCAGGTGCTCATTACCGAAATGGGAAAGAGTTCTGGTCTCAAAGGCTTTCTCGACTCTTTTTTTGCGATGGAGCAGTCAGTTCTTGAACAGGCAAGAGCGCATCTTTCAGAAGAAAAACTTGAGAATGCTGTAGAATTGCTGGCCCGCGCACGTAAAGTCTATGTCATAGGACGCAGAACAGCATTCACACCTGCGTACACGCTTGCTTATACACTGCAAAAAGCGCGCCCCGATATCGTTTTGCTGGATAATCCGGGCGGTGCGCCCGAAGGCGGAATAGACGATATTGAGCCAGGCGATGCTTTTATTGCCGTTACGTTTGCGCCATTTAACCGTTTGGTACATAGACTGACTGAAAGAGCTGCCCTTTCAGGGGCAAAAGTTATAGCAATAACCGATAGCTTTGCTGCGCCAATAAGCAAGATTGCCGGGCCGCTCCATTTTGTTGCGCAGTCTTCTGGCAGAGCATTTCCAGAGTCTACGCTGGGCGCGATTGCGATAGCTAATATCCTTGCAGCGCTCACCATCAGCAAACTTGGTGATAAAGCACAGCGTCGTATTCGCGAGAATGAACGCTTCCTCGTAAACTCTGGCGAGTATCTGCTGTCGAATAAAACAGAACGACCTCCGCGAAAATCGAAGCCATCGAGTTCAACATGAGCATGGCAGGATGATATGGGCTGTCTTAGTTTAACATAAATGTTGTTATACGTATTAGAGAGCGCATATTGGCTCCCGCATAAGCCGGTGAACAAGCTGGCTAGAGCGCATACCGAAAATTGTAAAACGGTTTTCGGTATGCGCTCTGAACCTGGTTTTATGTCAATTCAACGCGGTCAGAATAGCTTCGGTGATTTCATCAGTTTTGTCCTGACCGGGGACAGTGCCAATGCCTTCAGCCGTGGTGGTCTCTATCGCCGACATGATCCGAGATGCCGTTTCTACCTCACCCAGATACTCGAGCATCATTACCAGCGACCAGATAGTTGCAATCGGATTTGCTATATCCAGATGGGCAATATCGGGCGCTGAACCATGTACGGGTTCAAACATTGATGGGCCGTTGCGGGTTGGGTCAATATTGGCTGAAGCAGCAAAGCCTAACCCGCCTTGAATAGCTGCTCCTAAATCTGTCAGGATATCGCCGAACAGGTTGGAGGCCACAACAACGTCCAGAGTTTCAGGCGCCATTACCATTCGGGCGGCGATAGCATCTACATGGTAATGGCTTACCTCTACCTCAGGGAACTCGATGGCAACCTGACGTGTAATCTCGTCCCAAAAAAACCATTGAATATTTTTGGGCATTTGATTTGGTGACCGAAGCCAGTTTTTTGCGACGTTTCATGGCCTGTTCGAACCCGAAACGAATGATCCGCTCAACTCCAACGCGGGTAAAAATTGCTGTTTCTACGGCTACTTCGTCTTTTGTGCCTTGATGAACTCGTCCACCTGCACCTGAATATTCTCCCTCGGTATTTTCGCGAATACATAAGATATCAAAATTGGTTTTGCGCAATGGGCCTTCTACGCCTGGCAATAATCGGTGTGGGCGGACATTTGCATATTGTACAAATTCCTTGCGGATAGGGAGAAGCAGGCCATGCAATGAAACTGCATCCGGCACCTTTGAAGGCCAACCAACGGCGCCGAGGAAGATGGCATCAAAGCTGCGTAATGTCTCAATGCCATCCTCAGGCATCATTCGACCTGTTTTTATCCATGTCTCGCATGACCAATCAAATGTGGTTGGAACGAGCAAGCCTGGTGCAGCTCTTTCGGCGATCTGCATGGCGGCACTGATAACGGACTTGCCAATGCCATCACCTGGAATAAGTGCAATACGGTGTTGTTTCATTTTTGCTCCATGCTACACGGCATTACAATGTACCGAGGCATTCAATGTCGACTGGGAAAAATTTGGTGGGGTTACAGTCCAATGACTTGAATTGCTGGCTTTTATTCAGCCGGACCAATATGAAGTTGGACGTTATGAAGACAGTCCACACCGCCTTTTATGGTGTTGCCAGTTACCACTGATCCAACCCCCGCAGGCGTGCCGGTGTAAATGACGTCGCCGGGTCGCAAGTGGTAATACTGTGATAAATCGGACAGCAGTTCGGGAACTGACCATATCAGATCTGAGAGTTTGGAGTCCTGTCGTATCGTCTGGTCTACTTCAAGCCAAATCCGCTGATCACGGATAGAACCGAAATCAGCCGCCAGAGTAATCGTTGAAAGAACAGCAGATTTTTCAAAGTCCTTACCAAAATCCCAGGGCCGACCTTTTTCGCGCGCTTTTAGTTGCAGATCGCGCCGTGTCATGTCGAGACCCGTTGCATAGCCAAATACGGCTGTCATTGCTTCTTCTTGGGAAGCACGGAAAAGCGGTGCGCCGATTACAACCACGAATTCCATCTCGTAGTGGAAATTTGTCGTTCCGGGCGGATAGGGAATGGTCGAACCATTTTCAACAAGTGCTAGCGGGCTTTTCAGAAAGTAGAAAGGTGCTTCACGATCAACTTCCACCCCCATTTCTTTAGCATGGTCGGCATAGTTGCGGCCAACGCAAAAAATGCGGTGAACTGGGTAGCGCATGTTGCTGCCCGCAACTGGGACAGATTGGAATTCGGGGTCTCTAAACAGTTTTGTCATGGTTTTTTCATTCTCCGGCAGAGCGGATTTTCCAGAAGATGATCTTGCGCTCGGCCATGGCCACGATACCAAACATGGCAAGCCCAACGAGGCTTAGGTAAATAATCAGCGCGAAGACCCGTGCGGTATCGAGTTGCGATGCAGCAACTCGGATTAATTCGCCGAAACCTTTGCCGCCGCCCAGAAATTCGGCGGTGATTGCACCCGCCATAACGCTGAGGGCAGCAATTTTGAGCCCGGTAAATATTTGTGGTAGTCCCGTTGGAAATTTCAGCCCTATCAGTGTTTGCCAGCGAGACGCTCGCATGATCCGGTAAAGCTGGCGCGAATCTTCATCTGCCGCCTGCAAACCTGATGCTGTGCCAACGATGACCGGGAAAACTGACACAAAGACTGCCAGCGCAATTTTGCTGGAAAGACCAAACCCCATCCAGGCGACAAATAGTGGTGCGAAGGCGATTTTGGGCATCGTGTCGATGGCCACCAGATATGGCATGACTGCGAGCGCTCCGAATTTCGTCTCGCCAACGATTATCCCAAGCACAATGCCTATTGCTGAAGCAATGACGAAGGCGGCTAGTACCTCCTGTGTGGTGACCCAGAGCGCCTTGAGCATATAGCCGCCAGTGACAATATTGAGCCCCACAGTTATGATTTGGTCGAAAACCATCCATGGTGTTGGCAGGATGATGATCGAAAGCCAGCCTGAGAGTGTTACCAGATGCCAGATGCCCACAATGGACAAGCCGAGCGCGAGAATTGCCAACGGACGAGGAATGCGATCAATGAGCGCATCTTTCTCTTTCCAAACAGTTGAGGCGACGTTTGTTGCATTATTTTCCATGTTGCACCCCCGTGTCCAACCGTTCACGAATATGCGCTACGTAATCTGCGAATTCGGCTTGTAGCATCATGTTCAGAGTGCGCGGACGCGGCAGATTAATCGTTACCTCTTCGAGAATGCGGCCAGGCCGTGCCCCCATCACAAACACTGTGTCTGAAAGTAGGACAGCTTCAGGGATTGAATGTGTAATGAGAAAAGCGGTAGCTTTCTGGTCAAGACAAATGCGCTGAAGTTCCATATTCATATGGTCCCGCACAAGCTCATCAAGAGCTGAAAAGGGCTCGTCCAAAAGCAAAATTTCAGGCTTTGTGATCAGCATTCTGCAGATTGAGGCGCGCTGCTGCATGCCGCCAGAAAGTTCGCCCGGGTAGGCATTCTCAAACCCTTTCAGACCCACAAGTTCTATCAACGTTTGTGCTTCGCCCCGGCGTGCTCTTGCAGCCGACTTACCTTCCCGGATCTCGATCGGCAGCAGGATATTCTCAACCGTGGTCTTCCAGGGAAGAAGAACGGCCTTCTGAAACATCATACCGATATCATCTCGTGTGCCTAAAACCGGGCGGTCCGCCAGCATAACCGAGCCCTCGGTTGGACTGACCAGGCCCGCCATTATCTTCAAAAGTGTGGTTTTGCCACAGCCTGATGCACCTATCACCGAAGTGAAGGAGCCTTGCGGGAGGTCAAACTCCACATTTGAAAGGGCCGTGACGCTTTGACGGGCAAAGGATTTGACAAGATTACGCACACTATAAACGGGTGGCGGACGTGTAACGGCGTGTTCACTATGCTGTTGCATCATTTGCCATTCCACGTGTTGATGTATTGATTGGTGTAAACGGCGTTCAGATCCTGAAGCGGTTCTTTCAAATCGCCAGAACCGATAAGGCTATTTTGCCAGGCTTCCCAAGCGGCGTGATCCTGATATCCATAACCTTTTTCAATATCGAATGGTGTCTGGCGGATGATAATCTGATCAATCAGTGCGTTTGCGAAAGCCCGATCCTCAATTTCTTGCGGATTTTCTTCACCAATATGGGCGATCAGTTTCTCTCGATTTGCAGGATCTGCCGCCCATTTTGCGCCACGCACCATCGCGCGGCCAAAACCTTCGATCTCGGATTGGTTTTCATTTAGCCAGGGCTGCATGGCGGCAAGCGAGTTGCCAAAGAAAGTTTTGTATTTCTCAGGCGTGATATTGAAGAGCTTCACGCCGCGTGCATTCAGAATTGCAGCATCCGATGTGGCGGCAGCATAAGCATCAATGTCCTTGCGCAGAAAACCCGCAGTGGCTTGCCCGCCATCACCAACGACCAGAAAACTGTAGTCTTTTCCTTCCTCAAGTCCTGCCTCTTTCAGGATTGAGCGGGCGAATGCCGTCTCAGATCCATCTGCCGTACCAACACCAATGACTTTGCCTTTGAGAGCCGCCGCTGAAGTCACCTCAGAACCTTCCGGCACGACAAGCGAGAAAGAACTCAATGGGTTCAGTCTGTAGATGAGTTTGACATCCAGACCGCGCGTTCGAGCCTGTAAAAAAGGTCCTGCACCCGGATTGCCAATTTGTGCCTGACCGGATGCAAGTGCTTGCAGAACTGCACCTGAACCGTTCAGGGCTTCGATGTTCACTTCTATACCTTCTTCTGCAAAATAGCCTTCACCCATCGCTGCAACGATTGGCAGTAGCAATACAGCCGATGGGTTTGGCACCGCGATGGTAATTGTGCCTGCTGCGGCTTGACCCGCGAAAAACAGAGCAACGGATGCAACCAATCCCGTTTTAAAATGACCCATGATTTCTATCCTCCCGACAAAATAATGGAATATTTATAATTAAACTTTCTACTTTCCATTTTCCTTCTATGTCAATAGAAGTTTTAAGAACAAACATGGGAGATGGGCATGACGCAAAATTCTGCAGATGACGGATCAAAGCAGACCACAACCAGCGTGATCGCTGCGGAACTGCGCACAGCAATTCAGCAAGGCCAGCTTCGACCTGGCGAAAGATTGAAGATAGACCATTTGAAAAAGCGGTTTGAGACTGCGGTCAATCCTGTGCGCGAGGCGCTAAACCGACTGGTTGCCGAGGGCATGGTCGATTTGGCAGATCACAAAGGGTTTTCTGTCGCAACGATTTCTTTGGAGGCCTGGCGCGATCTGCTCGAAGCACGTTGTTTGATAGAATCCGGCGCTTTAAGGAAATCAATATTAAACCCAACGGAAGAATGGCGGGACGAAGTCGTTGTGTCGCTTCATCGTCTTTTACGCACACCGCGCTTCCATGATGATGAGCGCGCAGTAATGAACCCCGAATGGGAGCGCATTCACCATTGGTTTCACCGCTCCTTACTCGCACGTTGCGGATCGGAGGTGGTATTAAGCATGTGTGACGATCTTCGACTGCGTTCTGACCGTTACCGCGTGATTGCCCGTCGCGCCCGTCATGCCCGCACCAGTTATAATGAGGAACATGCTCTCATAGCAGATCTCGCCATCAAGGGCGATGCCGAGCGTGCGGTCGATGAGTTGGTAAAACACTATCGTGCGACGCTCGGGGAGGTAGAGATGTATTTTAAATCAGCAAGTTAAAGGGCCTATCCAATTGCGTCTACCTGCACACTCTATTTACTGAAAAAATGAAAATCTCTGACAGCGATCTTCAAGGTAGAGTGTGATTATTCTTTCACGTCCAGATAAACATCACCTCTTGATTGCACCCGATCAACTGTTTCCATGATCTCATCATAATCGGGGTTCTCATATATAGCTTCCTGACCGGGATACCCCAATTTGCGGGTCACAGCTTCATCAAGAAAATAAGCCCCTGCAATCAGGAACGAAATCGCATAAAAATCGTCTGGATTAAGAGTCTTAATTGCACCAAGCGCATCAGATGGGCGATCATCAGGTAAGCGCGATAAAGCATCGAAGAATTTTGGTGCCATATCGTCGCGCTCTTTCAGGGCGCGCGGTAGCATCCGATCCAGCAGGCCAGCCTCCGTTGCAGAGGGCATACCAAGTGCGGCATCTGAAGGAATTAGAGCATCAGCGACCCATGCGATTTTATTTCGAAAGTTTTCTACAGTGCTCGTCATGGCTTAATATCCAACTTTGTGCGCTTCTGTTGATCCGCTAACTGGCTGAGAGCCCTTGTTTGCGATGATGGATTCAGCGTTCCGCAATGCCAGCGCCGTGACTGTGCCAGTCGGATTGACTGCGCCAGACGTTGGCATGACGCTTCCGTCCATGATAAACAGGTTTGGCACGTCATGCGCTCGACCAAATGAATCCACAACCGAATCTTTCGGATCATTGCCCATTCGAGCCGTACCAAGGATGTGCCAACCGGTTTCTCTCATCACAGACGTTGCTGTTACTTCATAGGCGCCTGCCTCCCTCATAGAATGAGAAGCCCGTTCCATATTAAAGCTCAGCAGGTCTTTCGTGTTCTGGGAAGACTTATACTTTACTTTGACCGCTGGCATACCCTGAGCATCCGTCACATCTGGATCGAGGGCCACCATGTTATGCTCTTCCGGCAGGTCTTCTGCCATGATGCCCCAATAGGCAGAACGGCCAAATCGCTTATGTACTGTCGCGTGGAAGTTATCACCCCAAACATCGCCGTTGCTGCCCCATGGCCAGGTGCCAACGGTGGCCAACGGTCCCCCCATTCCCATAAGCTGCCATTTTGCACCGCGGTAAAAATTTGTATCTTTGCGAGTTTCTGCAAATTCGAGCGAATAAGCACGCTGGCCATAAGGCCCTTGCCAGTTTTCAAAGAAATCTTCAAATAGACCACTAACAGTCGCATAAGGATGCATCATAAGCCGCTTACCCACCAGACCAGATGAATTTGCCAATCCATTTGGATGAAGATTTGAAGCAGAGTTTAGAAGCAGTCGGGGCGTACCGATGCCATTGGCTGATACGATTACTGTTCGTCCAGGTTGAAAATGAGTGGTTCCCGTTTCACGATCCATATAAGTGACGCCTGTTGCGAGGCCGTCTGATCCTGTTTCGACCCGCAATACACGCGCATTCTGGACCAGTTTTACGCCGAGCTTAATGCACGCTGGCCAGTGCGTACGATCGACCGATGCCTTGGCACCGTCGAAACAACCCCATGCGCAAGCGCCGCGGCGAACGCAAGGATGCAGGCTATTGTGTTTGACCGTGGCAATAGAATTGCTACCCGGCCACCAATGCCAACCAAGGCGATCATGGGCAGCAGAAAATTTTCGTTCCATTGCACCCATTGCAAAGGGCGGGAGTGGAATCTCGAAGCCAGCTGGAAAGGCTGGATCCCCTCCGACACCTGAAACCGCAAAATCCTCTTCAACGCGTGCATAGAATGGTTCAAGTTCTGCGTAGCTGATAGGCCAATCATCAGCGATTCCATCAACTGTTCGGACCCGGAAGTCACTCGGCTTCAATCGGTGCCATGCTGCTGTATAAATAATCGAACTCCCCCCAACACCGTTCCACATCAATGGTTCGATGTCTGAATCCTTTACATCGATCGGATAATCAGAAGGATCCTTGCGGCGATTTGGATTTGTCGCAAAGTGTTGACTTTTCGTAAGCTCGAAATCAAGGCCAGCGTGCCGAAGCTTCGTATAGTCGGGGTAGCTGCCTTGTTCCAGGCAAATGACGGAAAATCCATCCTCAGCCAGACGCTTTGCCGCTACTGCCCCAGAGGGGCCAGCTCCAACAATCACGACGTCATAAACAGTTGTTTGGCTTTCGTTGGTCAACTAACCGACTCCTTGAATTCTATCGTGTGATTGCCGCTGGACACACACTTTATGTCTTAAGTCGCTGTATTTAGAGCGCCCTGCGCCTGATGAGGCGTAAAATGTCGCTTTAAAACTCTCTATTTGCTGCAGAATTTCCCATAAGCTGTAATTCACGTCGCGCGTACGCAGCACAGCGTCATTGGATTGCTACCAAAATTATCCGCGCTTCCCCTTTTATGCGCTGGATGACTTCCCGAATCTTGGTCGAGCTTGTTTCCAGTCGCACTATTCGATTTTTTTGAATGCGCTTGCCCACAGTGAACACCATGATCCAGATATATGTCAAGAGGATCAAGTGATCCTACTGCTGTTTTTACTCGGGCTCTAGTTTAGCGACGCCGCAATCGCCAGGCGAGGCAGCTCTGGCTTTGGCTTCTAAGACTATGTGGTCAAGGAGTTGAAACTGGTAAATCAGAAAAAGTATGCGTGGATCACATGATCCTGTTGACACAATGTTGGATCATGTTGTTTATTGCTCATCAATGAAAAATAAATGGAGAACAAGATGAAGCTCGGCTTAGAACACAATAGCGTTGCAGGAGGCTCCATCATCGGTCAGCGGTCAGAAGCTGCCTATGCGCGAGAGTGTAAGGTAGTTCCGGGTGGATCGATGCGTGCAGCATCATGGTTGAAGCCACACCCGCCTTACGCTGCACGCGGTGAAGGTTGTTGGGTCATTGATCTTGATGGCCAGCGCCTTCTTGATTGCGCAAACAACTTTTTCTCGCTTATTCATGGTCATGCTTACGAACCTGTTCTTGAAGCAGTTCGCGAAGCAATGACCAAGGGGACGGCATTTGGTATGCCGACTGAGAGCGAAATTCAGCTCGCCGAAATGCTTGCAGCCAGAAGCCCGCGCATGGAGCAGACCCGTTTCTGCAATTCGGGAACCGAAGCAGTTCTCGCTGCAATCAAGGGCGCGCGTGGGCTTACAGGTCGCTACAAGATTGCCAAGTTTGAGGGTTGTTATCATGGCGCCTACGACTGGATTGAGGTAAGCCTCGACTCATCGCCTGCCAATTGGGACGACGATAATGGCAATCCCGCTTCTGTTCGTTGCAATGCAGGTACGCCTGAATCAGTTTTGCAGGAAGTTGTTGTGCTTCCTTATGATGATCCACAGCGTTGCGCCGATATTCTCAAGCGCGAAGGACCAACGCTTGCAGCACTTATCGTTGATCCGAACGCTTCGCGTGCCGGCACAGTCCCAATGTCACGGGAAACGATAGCTGTTATTCAGGAAGCTTGCCGCCGCGATGGCATCGTGCTCATTGCCGATGAAGTCATTAGTTTCCGCCTGTCTTATGAAGGTGCATCGCCTTTGTTTGGTCTTGAACCCGATCTGATCACGACCGCTAAAATCATTGGTGGTGGCTTGCCGATTGGCGCTGTGTCAGGTCGTGCTGACTATATGTCGGTGTTCGATCATTCTGCCGGAAAGCCAAAAGTGTCGATGGGCGGGACTTTCAGTGCCAACCCTCTGAGCATGGCTGCTGGCCTCACTTCTCTGGAACATTATTCTCGGCCAGTCGTGGATCGTCTCAATAAGCTCGGCGAAGAGTTGCGGGTAAAAATTCGCGAAGGTCTTGCTGACGCTGGTCTCGCGGCAACCGTGACTGGAATGGGGTCTTTGTTCCGTCTTCATATTGGAGCGGGTGAAGTAACAGGTTATCGCACGGCGTTTCCGACACCTGAAAACGCAAAAATTATTCGCCAGGTTCAGCTCGGGATGCTGGAAGAAAATATTCTTCTTACACCCAATTGCTCTGGCTCTCTTTCAAGCCCTATGACCGAAGTGGAAGTATTTTCGATAGCGGAAAAACTGGTAAGCGTGGTCAAGCGGGAACTTAACGCTCAATAATAATCGGCGACCTGAGGTTTGCATTTTTAGCGACCTCTGACATGAAGCATAGGATATGGTGAAGCAACGATGAGTGGACAGCCGATGTTAATTGCACCTTACCGCGTCGGAGTTGATATCGGCGGTACATTTACTGACCTTGTTATGGTCGATTCCCGCGGGGCGGTGCGCGCATTTAAAGCGCCTTCCGTGCCGTCTAACCCCACAGAGGGTGTGCTGTCAGCAATAACACTGGCCGCGAATTCTCTGGACAGTGATGTGGAAACATTTCTTTCCAACACAGAATTATTTGTTCACGGCTCGACCATTGCCACCAACACGTTGCTTGAAAAAAAGGGTGCGAAGGTCGGGCTTCTGGTGACTGATGGTTTCCGCGATTCGCTGGAGATCAGACGCTCTATGCGCGAATATGTCTGGGATCACAGAACGCCGTTCCCGGAGGTTCTGGTTCCTCGCTATCTGCGTCTTCCAGTTGTTGAACGCCTTGAGCAAGATGGCACTGTCCGGGTTCCGTTTGATCCGGCGTCTGTTGCAGACGCTGCGCGTGTATTTAAAGAAGAGGGTGTGGAGGCGATTGCCGTCTGCTTCCTTCATTCATATGCGAACCCTGCGCATGAAAGGGCAGCGAAAGCTGAACTCAAAAAGCTTCTTCCAGATGTCTGGGTTACAACGTCTTCCGAAATTGCACCAACGATTGGTGAGTATGAACGTACATCAACAACGGTGGTGAACGCTTATGTTGCCCGTCGTGTTGTGCCTTATCTCGAAAATCTTTCGCAAAAGCTCACATCACTGGGCCTCAAACGCAAACTGTTGATGATCCAGTCAAACGGTGGCGCAATTTCCATCGATGAAATCGGCCATGCTCCTGCGAGTCTGGTGCTTTCAGGCCCTGCGGCTGGCGTTGGTTCGCTCAAGTTCTTTGGAGCCGATACAGGTTCTGATAAGCTGATGTCGATTGAAGTTGGCGGAACAAGCTGTGATGTCACATTGATGGAACATGGTTCGGTCTCTATGACTGACCAGATTGTCGTCGATGGCTACCACCTCAATATTCCATCTGTCGATATTCACACAGTGGGCGCAGGCGGCGGTACGATTGCTTCCGTTGATGGTGCAGGCCTTCTCAAAGCGGGACCAGAAGGTGCGGGATCAACTCCGGGACCTGCATCTTACGGACGTGGTGGCACACGCCCGACGGTTACCGATGCGCAGCTTGTACTCGGACGCCTTAAGCCTGGTCCTTACGCAGGCGGCGTGATCACGCTTAGTCTGGAAAATGCGGTCGATGCGATTAATAACCACGTTGCCAAGCCGCTTGGTTTGAGCGTAAACGATGCTGCCGCCGGTATTCTACAGCTTGTTGAGCAGAATATTCTGCATGCTGTTGAGCAGGCTTCGCTTGAAAAGGGCTACAATCCACGCGACTTCACGCTTGTGGCTTGCGGCGGTGCTGGCCCGCTGCATGGTCCATCAACGGCACGGTTGTTGGGCTGTTCAAGCCTCTATATTCCGCGACTTGCTGGCGTTTTCTGTGCATTCGGCATGTGCAATTCTGATCTTCGTCACGACTATGTGCGCAGCTGGCTTAAAGAGCTGGATAGCGTTGAAAGTTCAAGCCCTGCACAGCTTGAAGTGGCTTTCGAAGAGATGCAGCTTGAAGCAACTGATGTGCTGGCGCGCGAGGGCTTTACAGGTGATAAGGCACTCCTCAAACGATCCTATGACCTTCGCTATTTTGGTCAACAATGGACCATTCCGGTTGAATGTTCTTCGACGGATGCGGCAACCATTCGTGCGGCTTTTGAACAGGTCTATCAGCGTCTGTTCGGATATGTGCAGCCTGCGGGTGCAATTGAAGTGGTCAATCTTCGGCTGGCAGCCATTGGCAAACTGGATGCCCTGCAAGTTGCAACTGCATCGGCAGATATATCTGATCCGGTGCCTATTTCACGCCGTCCTGTATGGGTCGACAAAGAGACCGGCTTCGTTGAAACACCTGTTTACGACGGAACGACCTTGTTGCCACGTCAGAAGCTGACCGGCCCGGCCATTATTGAAGAAGCCACAACCACTCTTATGCTTGGAGCTGGTGACAAGCTGACGATGACTGACGCTGGCAATTATCATGTCGAGATTTCGCAAAGCGAGGCGGCATGAAAACGCAAAGCAGCCCTGAAAACTATCTGAAAATTTGCGTGCCTTTGTTGTCGCAAACGTCAAATGCCCTGCGCTGCGGTTGCGCTTTTGTAAGAATTGATGAGGTCAAGTTATGAGCACTGTTACGTCTCCCGAATATGATCCGGTTCTCATCGCCATTCTCCAGCGGCAGCTGGATCACATCAGCCTGCAGATGGGCACTATCATGACGCGGACTGCACGCAGTCCGATCTTCAGCCAGAGCCACGACTTCTCGTGCTTCCTCAGCAATGCGGATGGTGAAACTGTTGCTCAGGCGGACGGCTTGCCGATCCATTCTGGCAGTGGCGGCTTTGCTGTGCGTGCGGTGCTTCGGGATTTCGCAGGCCGCATTGATCCAGAAGATGTGTTTATTCTCAGCGATCCTTACGCCGCAGGTGGCAATCACTTGCCTGACTGGACACTTATTCGTCCGGTGTTCGTTGAAGGCGAACTGGTCGGTTTCTGTAGCAACCGTGCGCATCAATCGGATATTGGCGGTGGTGCGGCTGGAACTTACAATGCAAAAGCGACCGAGATTTTCCACGAAGGAATTCGTCTGCCGGTTCTCAAACTGATCGAGAAAGGCAATCTGCGCGACGATCTTTGGCGTATGTTGCTTCTGAATTCACGCTGCCCGGATTTGCTGGAAGGCGACCTTGGTGCGATGATCGGTTCCACACGCATCGGTGGTCAGCGTTTGGCAGATGTTATTGGTCAACTTGGTGTCAGAAAAGGCCGCGATTATCTCGATGCGTTGCTCGACTACGGCGAACGCAGAATGCGTCAGGCCTTGGCAGAGCTCCCAAATGGTGTTTGGCAGGCATCCGACTTCAGTGATACCGATTGCTTTGAACTTGTCGACATTGAAACCCGCATTACGATGACAATCGATGATGACTCGATCATTTTTGATTTCACCGGCACATCTCCGCAGATCAAAGGCTTCAAGAATAGCGGCATTGCTAACACGCATTCCGCTGTCTATTGCGCCCTTTCTGCCTTCCTTGATCCAGCAATTCCGCACAATGAAGGCACATATCGTTGTGTTAAAATCATTGCACCGGAAGGCTGCGTTGTTAACGCGTTGCCGCCAGCGCCAATGACCATGAACACGGTATTTCCGGCGATTGACATTATGAATGCTTGCTGGGGTGCATTGGCTCAGGCTGATCCGGAACGCGCCTGCGCAGGCTGGGGTAAATCGGTGTTCGGCATTTCCTCAGGCAAAAAGCCTGACGGTAATGTGTTCGTTCTTTATCATTGGCATGGCAGCTCCGGCGGTGGTGCCGTTAAGGGCCGCGATGGATTCGCGACATCAAGCCATCAGATGACACTCGGCGGCATGTTTATCCCGAATGTCGAAACCTATGAACAGTCCTACCCGATCCGTGTGCATCGCTATCAGATGCGCTGCGACACAGGCGGCGCTGGTGAGTATCGCGGTGGGACAGGTGTCGATTATGTAGTTGACGTGCTCGCAGGCGGCGAACATCTTTTGCGCGGCGAAGGCGCACGCAAGAAAACCGGTGCGGGCGTAAACGGCGGACATTGGGGCGAAAAAGGCTCAATCCAGGCTTTTGATTTGGAAACTGGCGAAGAACTCTATTGCCCTCCTTACGGCGTAGAAGAAGTTCGTCCTCTTCACATTAAAATTGAAGCGACAGCTGGCGGTGGCTGGGGCAATCCACATCATCGTGATCCCGCTGCTGTTCTGCGCGATGTTCGCGATGGTGTTGTGTCAAAGCAGTCTGCGCTTGATATTTATGGCGTAGCTATTTCCGAAGACGGGAAATCTGTTGTGTCTACCCAAGCAAGACAAGCAACGGCCTGAATTTACGGGTCCGTTTGCTACAGTGCCTAGAAAAATTTGAGGAGATTAAAATGAGTAAGAAACGAGCAAAAGACATTTTGCATGATTATCATATTGCGTGGTCGAGTGGCGATGTCGAGAAGGGTTGCAGTTTTTATGCCGATGATCTCGTCGTCCACATGGGCGGAACGCATCCTGTGCTTTCCGGTGACTTTCACGGTGCCAATGGCTTTATTGATGGCTGGGTGAACAAAGTTGCTGCTTACACCGACAAATGGATCGTTGGCGGTGAAGCGGGTGCTGATGAGATCATCGCAGAATCTGATGAAGCAATTCTGATCATGGTGCATGAAATCTGGACGCGTGGCGATAAATCGGTCAAGACCGACCGTCTTGCTGCCTATCGTTTCGAGAATGAGCAGATCGTTGAATGCTGGTTCTGCGATATGCGTCAGGCTGAAGTCGATGCGTTCTTCTGCGACGTAATATAACTAAAAAGAGCTCCGATCATTTACTCAAATGCGCATCCCGAAGTCAGCTTCAGCGGTTTAGGGATGCGCTCTGGAATGTTACCTGTTTTTCAGATTAGGATAATATGATGCCCGATTTTATCGTGGTGGGTGGCGGTTCTGCAGGATGCGCGGTTGCTGGTCGGCTGAGCGAAGATCCGGATGTATCGGTAACGCTCTTTGAAGCTGGTCCCAAGGACAGCAGCATCTGGATTCGCTTTCCGGTAACATTCTACAAGTCGTTCAAAAGCTCCATGCTGCAATGGTACAAGGTTGAAACTCTCAAGCACCAGAACAATACAGAACCATCGGTTGGACAGGCGCGTGTTCTGGGCGGCGGCAGTTCCCTCAATGCAATGATCTATATGAGAGGCGCGCCATCGGATTTTGATCGCTGGGTCGAACATGGTGCAGAAGGTTGGGGCTATAAAGACGTACTTCCGTTTTTTCGCAAAGCCGAAAACAATGAGGTCTATTCAAATGATGCGCATGGTCAGGATGGACCGCTGAGCGTCTCGAACCAGCAATATACTTTGCCGCTGACAAAGGCCTGGGTAAAGGCCTGTCAGGAAGCGGGCATCCCTTACAATCTGGATTTTAATTCCGGTGAATTACAGGGTGCAGGGCTTTATCAGTTGACGACAAAGAATGGCCGGCGGTGCAGTTCCGCGGATGCTTATCTTCGTCCGGCTAAAAAGCGTGGTAATCTTAATGTGGTTACCAACAAGCAAGTCACCAGAATTATCATAGAGGGTGGCCGTGCTGTCGGCGTCGAATATATCGAGAATGGCCGTGTAGCCACGATGCGGGCTGAACGCGAAGTTATTATTTCGTCGGGCGCTGTTGGATCTCCGCGACTGCTGATGCTTTCTGGCATCGGGCCTGCTGCCAGTCTTGAGAAGGCTGGCGTCAAGGTTATTCACGATTTGCCGGGCGTCGGGCAAAATCTGCAAGACCACACCGACTGCTTTATGATCTATAATCTGAAGTCGGATTCAAGCTACGACAAGTATAAAAAAATTCGTTGGCAAATGGCGGCTGCCGCGCAATATGCGCTTTTTGGATCAGGACCAATTACGTCCAATATCTGCGAAGGTGGTGCTTTCTGGTGGGGTGATAAATCTGATCCGACACCAGATCTGCAATATCACTTCCTGGCGGGCGCGGGCATTGAAGAGGGCGTCGAAACGACCGAAAGCGGCAATGGCTGCACTTTGAATGTCTATGCTTGCCGGCCGAAATCGCGTGGGCAGATTTCGCTTCGTTCGTCTGATCCCAATGTTGCCCCTATCGTCGACCCCAACTATCTCAGCGACCCTTATGATGTTGATCGTCTTATCGATGGCATTCGTCTCGGGCAGGAGATTATGGACCAGCCGGCGATCCGCAAATTCGTCAGCAATGCGCATTTGCCTGAAAAGCCGTTGAAGTCACGCAAGGATTTCGAGGATTTTGTCCGGAAATATTCGCAAGGTGCTTATCACTTAAGCGGTGCCTGCAAAATCGGAAAAGACGCAATGGCCGTTGTTGACCGTCAGTTGTGCGTCCATGGCATCGACGGGCTCAGAGTTGCGGATACTTCCGTAATGCCGTTTGTCTCATCCAGCAATCTTAATGCACCGGCGATCATGATCGGTGAGCGTGCTGCTGATTTCATTAAGGGAAACCGTATGTAGAGCGCAGCGCGAAAATTCCTATCTATTTTTTGACGAATTAAAAGCACCAAAATGGTGCGGGAGGACCTATGAAGCTCGTCACTTATGATTCAAATGGCTCTTGGAGAGCAGGCATCGTTGTTGAAACGTCGATTTTTGACGTTGAAACACTTCTGAAAAATGATGCAGATAAGGGCTCAAAGCCTGTATCCTCGGTGCTGGAATTGCTTCGTGAATATGGTGGAGCCTTGTCAGATCTTTCGCAGAAACTGACCGCAGCAGCGAAGAATAATCCATCCGCTGCAGCTGGTGCAGTTGAAAATACGCGTCTCGGCGCACCGATTACTGAACCGGCTAAGATCCTTTGCATTGGTCTCAACTATAATGACCATGTTGCAGAAACAGGTCGGGCACTGCCAACGCATCCTGATATTTTCGCGAAATTTGCAACCTCGCTTATCGGTCCGTTCGACGAGATCGATTGCTGCAAGATCACCCTAAATCTCGATTTTGAAGGTGAAATGGCGATCGTTATCGGTAAGAATTGCCGTTCGGTTTCTGAGGAAGATGCGCTTGATTATGTTGCGGGCGTGACCGTGTTAAACGACATCACTGCGCGCGATCTTCAATATCGTGGCACCCAATGGCTCGCAGGCAAGGCTGTCGATGGTTCGACGCCGGTTGGTCCAGCAATTGTAACGCTTGATGAAGTTGGTGACATTCAGAACCTGAATATTCAGACCCGCGTGAATGGTACACAGGTCCAATCGTCCAACACCCATCTCATGATTTTTCCAGTGCGCCATCTGGTAAGCTATATCTCGCAGTTCATGAGTCTTGCTCCAGGCGACATTATTACGACTGGTACACCGCAGGGTATTGGTGCCAAGCGTAATCCGCCAATGTGGTTGCAGCCAGGCGATACTGTTGAGGTTGAACTCGAAAATGTTGGTGTATTGCGTAACGTTGTTCGCTGATATGCTTGACTTCCTGATCCTAAAATCTGCGACAATTTAAGATAATATTCTGCAGCAGATATACACTTTTAGAGTGACATTTGTGCGTTAGATTGATGGTGAACGCTGAAAATCAGCGTCCACCATCGGTCATTCTCACCCACATTGTTTGGGTGTGTTTTTAATGACGCCACCGCTGTATGCCTTTTGCGGCTTATCTGCACCACGGACATATCTTCAAAATTTAATTTTCAGTGTCCGGCGCGTTTAAATACTCCCGGTTGACGCAAAAGAAACTGGATTTGGATCAGTTGATCCTATTGACACAAAATAGGATCATAGTGTTCACTACCGCTGAAGATAAGTGAAATCCGACCGATTGAGACGTTTCGTCTAAGCAGCTTTGTTTGCGTCTGACTGGTCATCCGGGCGGGTTAATTTTGCGACCAATATGTGAGAGGAAAAGACTGATGAGCGAAGCTAAGTTCCAAGTATTGCACACAATGGTTCGTGTGAAAGACCTCGAAAAATCGATCGATTTTTACACCCGCCTCCTTGGAATGAAGTTGCTGCGCAAGCTCGATTATCCGGAAGGCAAGTTCACTCTCGCTTTTGTTGGGTACGGACCGGAAGAGTCAAATGCCGTGATCGAACTGACCCATAATTGGGATCAGGAAGTGCCTTATGATCTTGGCAATGGCTACGGGCATGTTGCCCTTGGCGTGAGGGATATTTACAGCATTTGTGATGAACTGGCGGCAAGCGGTGCGCGTATTCCCCGTCCTGCAGGACCGATGAAGCACGGGACGACTGTGATTGCTTTTGTCGAAGATCCTGACGGTTACAAAATTGAGCTGATTGATCTCGATACGATGAGCTGAGGGTTTTCAAAGCTCACCTGTTCACGCCTTTGATCGCGCTGTTCCTTTCACCTGATTTACACCCAATGCGGAGAACTCAAAAATGACGATGCAAGACGAAAAGGGGATCATTCTGGTTGCTCCCCATCGCTTCCCGAACGTTAACAGGGAGCGTGCATTCGCTGAGAAATTTGGTCGCGAAATTTATGTTGCAGAAGATCAGGCTACATTTCGCAGCCGTATGGCTGATGCTGAGATCGTTATGGTCACCCCTTACGCAAAGATGACGGCTGAAGAATTTGGCATGTTGAAGCGCTGTAAGGCAGTTGTTCGTTATGGTGTAGGCTATGACAATATTGATGTCGCTGCCGCCAATGATGTCGGTGTGCCGGTGACGATTGTTCCTGATACCGCTTCGGAAGAAGTAGCATCGCATGCATTTGCGATGGGGCTAAGCCTTGCACGCCGTATTCCGCAGGGGCAGGCGGCAATCCGTGCTGGTGAATGGGCTGGCGTTGTCGGTCTTGATACGCCGAAACTCACGAACCTTCGTGTTGGCGTCGTCGGAATGGGTCGTATCGGCAAGCTGGTTGCGAAATGGTGGGCGGCAGTTGGCGCGAAGGTCCATGCCTTTGATCCAATGTCCACTTTCTCGGAAGTCGAGACAGCTAGTTTAAAAGAAATATTGGAAGAATCGGACGTTATCTCGCTCCATGTTCCTCTCACTTCTGACACACGTCATCTCATCTCGGCTGAGGTCATGGAACGCATGCGCAAGAATGCCGTGATTATCAATGTGTCGCGTGGCGGTCTGATTGACGAAGAAGCGCTGGCCGCAGCGTTGAAGGCAGGGACCATTGCTGGTGCCGGCCTCGACACTTTTGCACAGGAGCCATTGGTTGCAAACCATCCGTTGCGCGATGCACCCAATACGCTTTTCACGCCGCATGTTGCATGGCGCTCAACCACTTCGCTTGACGCTCTGCAGGAGCAGGCTGTGGAACGTGCCCGCCGCGCGTTGCAGGGAGAAGCTCTTCCTGATCTTGTAACTCACTGATCTTGTTGAGTTCAAGGCGCCTAATCTAGAATAGATGATGTTTTCAACGACAATGGAGTGAATTTAAACATCAATTATATCTTAGCAATAAGGACATATAAAATACATAATTATTATAGTTAATCTAACAACACAGTTTTAAAGAAATTGTGTTGTTATTTTTTATTGATTAATAATATATATATAATGTTAAAATAATAGAATAATATATTGACCATATAATTTAGTATGTTATTTTAAGAAAAAATGGGAAACAAAATGAAAAAATTATATTGTATAATATGTGTTTTTTCTGCTTTGATAACTGTAGTATATTTATCAAGCGCAGAAAAATTTACCTATGTTATTAAGGATAAAATAACACAAATTGGACATGTGCAAATAAAGCAGGCTAAAGCGCGATTTGCTCGAGCAGAGGTTGAAGCTCTATAAAATATCTGAAGCTTGCCATTAGTTATGCGTTATATTTAGCGACGATAGACGACATAGCCTAAGGCCCCTCCGAAAGGTTGTCTGCCCAACGAGTGCTGCTCAGGTCCCGATGCTCATATACAAAATTACGATCTGCTTCGATTTTTGCGTGTCATCATTTCCTTCGAATTTGGATTAATTGGCACGAGAAGCTTCAAACGCCGAGATATTTAAAAGGCGAATACATGGCAATTCTTCTTATATCCAAACGCGACACTACAAGCTTATACAATCACAACGCTAAGGCACTAATATCCGCAGTCCAGATTAGTTCCGATGTGGATATTCTGGATGCAGGCGAGGAAACAAACACTATTGCCAAGCCTTCCGGCGTAATTCAGCGTCGGGCCGATATTAGAGACAGCCGCGTAATCGTTACGCTCGACAAGGACGAAGAAGCACCAATCTTTCAGGCCGCTGATTATGGCATCGTTGGCGATCGCTTCACCATACTGCCTGAATTGCGGACAGGTATTTAAATGTACGATGCAAGTGCGCTTCCCGAACGCGAGAGCATGGAATTTGATGTTGTGATTGTTGGCGCAGGCCCTGCTGGCCT
>NZ_JAMJWE010000279.1 GCF_023554105.1 Brucella sp. 21LCYQ03 | reverse complement strand
AATCAATACTAATCCCATATCGTATACCGAAGAAAATTTTGATCCTAACTTTATCTTATCTACGGCTCAATTAGCGTATGCAGGGAGCAATGACTTCGCATACGACACTTGGCGTGCCAATTTGATCTACGCGGGTACGATGATGCAAGGATTGTCTACGGTCGTTTCCTATTGGGCAGGCGACAAATACCTGCTTACACCAGGGTATACTTCTGCTTATTGGGAGCGCGCTTACGATGAGCAAGTCAAGCGCGTAGTGGATCTGGTCGAATTTACGAGAGATAAACCGGAGTATACGAATATTCATCAGGTTGCCCGGATCTGGAGAGCACTTATATTTCAGCGAATCACTGATTTATATGGTGATGTACCTTATTCAGAAGCCGGCCTAGGGTTTCACCAAAATATCTTACATGAACTGGAAGAAGCGGTAAATGCTTTTGACCCTGCAGCCGATCAACTAACCGGAGATATGGTATATCGTGGTAATATCGCGCAGTGGCAAAAGTTTGGTCATACCTTGATGCTTCGCATGGCGATGCGCCTTACCAAAGTAGATCAAGCCGTAGCGCGGGAGTACGTAGCCAAAGCAATTGGAAATACCATGGCAAACAATGCAGACA
>NZ_JAMJWE010000278.1 GCF_023554105.1 Brucella sp. 21LCYQ03 | reverse complement strand
CAGTTTCTATGCCTTCCTTTTCCAAAAAGTTTAAAATGAAATCACCTACTTTATCATAACCTACACCTGTCAGCAAGGCCGTTTTTAAGCCAAGTCGTGCGCAGCCTGTGGCAATATTCAATGGAGATCCGCCTACAAAGGCATCAAATCCTTTTATTTCGACAAATTCGGCTCCGATATTCTGCGAATACAGATCAATGGAGGAACGACCAACGGTTAAAACATCGTATCTTTTCATATCTTATCTTTTTAGGGTATTCATTATAGCAGAAACCAAAGGGAGTCGATCATCAATACCTGTCCAAGTATCAAATATCCAAGCATGTTCGGGGTCAGGTGTGTTCGCTAATGATTGGTCAGATCCAGCCAAGAAATTTAGGTAATAGACATCATATCCATGTCCAGCTACCACAGGATGGTAGCCTCTAGGCACCATCACTACATCGTTGTTTCGCGCTATTGCGACCTCATCAAGAGAACCATCACTCGTGTAAACTCGTTGCATGGCATATCCCTGTGGCTTGGCCACTTTATAGAAATACGTTTCCTCCAAACGAGCTTCCAAGAGCTCCCCTTCTTTATGGACGACGCGTTCATCGTGCTTGTGGGCAGGAAAAGAACTCCA
>NZ_JAMJWE010000277.1 GCF_023554105.1 Brucella sp. 21LCYQ03 | reverse complement strand
CCCCAAGAATTCCCCATATTTTGCATCAAAGATTACTTTGACAAAACCATCCTTTGCTCCTGCTGCAGATGCTTTACCTGATGCAGTGAATGGAAATTTACCAACTTTAACTTCATAGCCTGCATCTTTCGCTGCTTTCTCCGTATAACCTACAGAAGCGATCTCTGGAGAACAGTACGTACAACCCGGGATGTTTGTGTAGTCGATAGGATCTACATGCATGCCTTTGATTTTTTCCACACAAGTAATCGCCTCAGCAGAAGCTACGTGTGCCAAGGCTTGTCCTTTCACAATATCACCGATCGCATAAACGCCTTCTACATTCGTCTTATAGAAGTCATCCACTAATACGCGACCTTTGTCTACCTTCACACCGACTTCTTCTAGACCGATATTTTCAATGTTTGGCGTAATACCCACTGCCGAAAGCACAATTTCTGCTTCGATCGTTTCTTCACCTTTAGCGGTTTTGATCTTAACTTTAGAAATATCTCCT
Organism: Brucella sp. 21LCYQ03; assembly: GCF_023554105.1. Taxonomy (GTDB): domain Bacteria; phylum Pseudomonadota; class Alphaproteobacteria; order Rhizobiales; family Rhizobiaceae; genus Brucella. The sequence goes on along the minus strand of NZ_JAMJWE010000277.1, from coordinate 130 downwards.
TTGGTGTCTACTCCAGTAACCTCTGATTTCGTCAGGATATTGATTCCCGCCTTTTTCAATGATTTCTCCAATTGCTTAGAGATCTCTTCGTCCTCTACAGGCACGATGCGATCCATAAACTCTACGATAG
>NZ_JAMJWE010000276.1 GCF_023554105.1 Brucella sp. 21LCYQ03 | reverse complement strand
TATGGCATGTTCGTCCGAAAGTAAAAAAGGGCTGGTTAAAGATGCTGAAAGATCGGTTACTATCCTCTTCCTTGGTTATTGGTTTGGGTTTCTTGCTCGTGGTAACGCTGGTGATTAACGGCGCCATACTCGCATTTACCGATAGGTTACAGCAATATTTGCCTGACAGTACGGTCTTTTTAGTGAGTGGCCTAAATCTCGTGATTTCTTTCGGGGTCGTCTTTTTGTTGTTTGCTGTAATCTTTAAGGTACTTCCAGATGTAATGATTACCTGGAAAACAGTATCATCAGGTGCATTATTTACTGCTTTGTTATTTGTGTTGGGAGGTTTTGGGATCGGGTTTTACATCGATAGCTCCGACACGGAATCAACCTATGGCACTGCAAGCGCTATTGTATTGATACTACTATGGGTGTACTACACGGCAGCAATTTTATATTTTGGCGCCGTATATACCCGAGAATACGCAACTTTTCGAGGTGTTCCAATTGAACCTTCTGAGTTTGCGGTACATGTAGAACTTACGGAAACCGAACGAGAAGTGAAAGAAATTCCACCAGCGGCGTTGACAGAGGAGGAGAAAGACCTTAATAAACCAGAGGAGCCGGGATCCAATCGCGAGCTT
>NZ_JAMJWE010000275.1 GCF_023554105.1 Brucella sp. 21LCYQ03 | reverse complement strand
AATTAGTTTGTCCGTCAATCGGTAGCCGAAAAATGTGGCATAACGATACAATCCAGAATAATAGAGCTCGAGATCACCCAGATCCGAGCTTACATTTTGCTGAAGTGGTACATAATTAAATTCACCGAAGCCACCAATCGACCAGCGCTTTTCTGAAAAAAATATTTTAGAGGCTGCCAGCGCCAGACCGGGTTGCTGTTGGAAACGGGGTTTATCTACGTCGACCGTATCGGTGAATGTGACCAAGGAATCTGGTTGTACTTGACTTGTAGCCATAGCACAACAAAAAAATACAGTTGCTATGGTGATGATAATTTTCCGCATAAAAAGCCCTCCTGATTTGAGGTTTTCGAGTTCGCTGGCGAAGTTAGCCTTTAATTATAAAAAATATCACACAGTTTGTAAAAGGTTTGAAATGGAAGTATAAAATTTCTCAAAAATAAAAATGCCATGCTACACGCAAATCATTTCACGTATAGCATGGCATCAAGAAGCTCTTGAAAAAGATAACTCCGCTGGCAAGAATTTGCCAGCGGCTTTACCGCATTTTACTCAGTCTTATCCTCGTCTGCCACAGCTTCCTGCCAGGTGCTCCACTTGGACACACCAGCGTCGTAGCCATCATAA
>NZ_JAMJWE010000274.1 GCF_023554105.1 Brucella sp. 21LCYQ03 | reverse complement strand
AAGAAATCACGCGCCTGAATAGGGTAAGATTGCGGATTGATGCTGGAGTAGAACGTGTTAAAGCCCGCTCCAAAACGCAGTCCTGGATACAATCCGGATCTTTCTGCTTTGATAAAACTCTCTGCCTCCTTTTTCCGCCATTCCCAAGCCTGAAACTGTGGCAAATGAACACGCGCTAGCTCGTATAGACGTTTATTGTCTAACACCTGCATTTGCGCTGGAATGTCGATGCGGTGCAAACTACCTATTTCCTCCACCGAAATATTTAATAGACCAGCCAATTCCGCACGCGCGTTATTGGCCAGCTGCCTGTTTTGTTCGATCGTATTTAAGTTTAGGCTATACTCTCCCTTGATATCGTAATAATCTCCTGGCGAAACAGCCCCCTCCCGAAAAAGCACTTCTGCATTGCGTAGGCGTTCTTTCGTAACCTCAAATTGCTGTTGAGACTGGATGATCAGGTCTTCGCCCGTAAGCACTTTGATATACGCCGTAATCACATCTAGTTTTAACACATTTATTTGTCCATCAAACTCCAGTTTACCGGCTTCTCGCGCAGAAGAACGACGGCGAATATCGTGAAGTATGCGAAATCCGTTCTGAAGATTAAGGTTAGAAATCAGATTCA
>NZ_JAMJWE010000273.1 GCF_023554105.1 Brucella sp. 21LCYQ03 | reverse complement strand
CATGAGGTAGAGAAAGCCAGAAAAGGCTCCGGTGTCTACACCTAGGATACCATTGCAGATAATGTGATCTGCAATGCGTGCCAACTCCATCACAATCACACGCATATACTGCACGCGCTTAGGAATTTCGATCTCCAGTAATTTTTCGACCGTCATGTGCCAGCCCATATTATTTATCGGGGCAGAACAGTAATTCAAACGGTCGGTCAACGGGGTGATTTGATAAAAAGGGCGGTGTTCTGCAATTTTTTCAAAAGCGCGGTGTATATAGCCAATAGTCGATACGCCACTAATGATTCGTTCGCCGTCGATTTGCAATACATTCTGGAATACACCATGTGTAGCAGGGTGTGTGGGACCAAGGTTTAGCGTGGTGAGCTCTTCCTCTGGGTCGTGCTCTTCAAAGACTGGTCTGTTGGATGTTAATTCAGTGATCGGCTTGCTCATACGTATCGCTCCTTATACTATGGACTAACGTCCAAAATAAAAATCTCTTTTATCTACTCTGTTGGGATCTTCTAGCGGATACTCTCGTCGCATCGGAAAAACATCGAGTTCGTCCATATTCAAGATTCTGCGTAAGTCCGGGTGGCCTTCAAACTGTACGCCGAAGAAATCGTAGGTCTCG
>NZ_JAMJWE010000272.1 GCF_023554105.1 Brucella sp. 21LCYQ03 | reverse complement strand
CATACATTCAATGTATCTGGAATATGGAGACATACTCTGCCTCTAATCCCTTCTCTCACCATAATATAATTAAGCGCATAAAAAAGCCGATCCTGTTGGGGATCGGCTTTTCTAAATACCTTTTGGAGAAAGAATTATCCTTCTGTCTCTTCCGTGTTTTCTTCTGTACCTTCAGCAGCTACTACTTCCTCTTCAGGAGCTTCTTCTGCTACGGGTGCATTTTTAGCCGCGATTGCCGCTGCTTTGTCTTCTTTTTTCTTAGCTTCTGCAGCTAGAGCAGCTTTCTTAGTATCCTCTTTAGAAGATGCTAAGTTAGATTTTTTGCCTTCGATGCGAGACTCTTTACCTTCAGACCAAGTAGCGAAAAGCTCTTCCGCTTTAGCTTCGTCGAAAGCACCTTTTTTCACACCACCTTGCAAGTGTTTTTTGTACAAAACACCTTTGTAAGAAAGGATAGCACGAGCTGTATCCGTAGGTTGCGCACCTTTGTTGACCCAATCCAATGATTTTTCGAAATCTAATACGATAGTCGCTGGATTAGTGTTCGGGTTGTACGAACCAATACGCTCGATGAATTTACCGTCACGTGGAGCACGAGAGCCTGCCACTACTACATAGTAAAAAGGCATT
>NZ_JAMJWE010000271.1 GCF_023554105.1 Brucella sp. 21LCYQ03 | reverse complement strand
AGTTAGATCCCCAAAGTACCAATATAGCTAACAATAGATTGGCATAGTTAAATGTGATGCTACCAAAAGAATGCTCCTTATACAATACTCCCTCTACAAAATTAGCCGTACGGGTCGTAATATTTAAGTTATTGACCAGCACAATACCCACAATGATGATACAGATCAAGGAGATTAGTCTATTTAGACTGCTAAGCATCCGCATCAAGTCGAAACGACGAATTAAATTCTCCTTGGCTACTTTGTTGTAATGCAGTTCCAAATCTTTAAGCAACATTTCACTAAATGCGCGTAGTGCAAGTGCTTGAATTAAACCAACGCTGGATGCGATGCTACTGATGCGTGCCATATACACATAACCAAATGCATTACTCACAATGGATACAGTAAAACCTAATAGGATAGCCCATTTTGCAATCGACCGAATATGATTGGCGGGTTCTCCTTCTTTCGTAGATTGGCCAATTCGCCACGTAATGATTAATCCTACCACGTTAAGTACCCCAGAGATTAGACGAATCCACAGGGCTTCAGAAATGATCAAATTGGTAACCAAAAGCAGAAGAAATACCACAAATACGACTTGAATAGCCTTCTTTTGCGCTTCCGAAAACTGCGTGTAAAGCAAACT
>NZ_JAMJWE010000270.1 GCF_023554105.1 Brucella sp. 21LCYQ03 | reverse complement strand
TATGACCTGGTCTATCAAAGGACGTGGTCATATTCTGGAGATAAGCAGAGATGGTACACCCATTGAAAGTTTTCAGATTCAGACTTTGAGTAATAACCAAATGGAACTTCACCTCAATTTGGATATACAGATTAAAGGGGTGATAAAAATACTATTGGAAAGAGACGAATTAGGTAAGTAAAATGTTAAGAAAATATAGTAATCACCGAACCCAAGGAGATAATTTAAAGTTAGGCGCACTAACAGCACTCTCCGCCGGGATGACGAATGTTGTTTCGGTTATTGTGTTCTTCTCCTACACCTCCAATATCACCGGCCATTATGCCGTATTTGCGCAAGAAGTGTCGCGAGGCAATATTTACCAGGGTGCTGTTGTACTTTTTTGGATTCTCTTGTTTTTCTCCGGTAGCTTCTTGTCAAATTTTGTCATCATTCAAGGTAAAGGACGTATCAGTCAGTATGCAGCACATGCTATTCCTATCCTATTAGAATTTTTGGGAATACTCACTGTTGGAATTTACCTGCAGTTTTTTTATACCGATACCTTGTTAGAAACAGAATTCCTAGTCGGTATCCTACTTTTTGCTATGGGATTGCAAAACGGATTGACGGCCAGCATTTCTAATTCAGTG
>NZ_JAMJWE010000027.1 GCF_023554105.1 Brucella sp. 21LCYQ03 | reverse complement strand
CATGGGTCAATTCTAAATGGAAATATCACCCCAAACTGGGTCAGTTCTCAGCGGCAATCAACACTTTGAGCTTTGGAAGAATCCTGTTCCTATTTCATCCAGTCTGCCAGCGATCGAGGCTTTTGTCCCAGAACTGTTGCCCGCTGCACTGCGTGATTATGTGTTCGACGTAGCAGACAGACAGCAATCGGTCCCCGACTTCGTAGCAGTGGCAGCATTATGCGGTCTTGCTTCATTGATCGGCAATCGCATTCGTGTGGCTCCGAAACAGTTGGATGATTGGATTGAGGTGCCGAACCTATGGGGTGCGGTTATCGGCCCGCCATCGGCGATGAAGACGCCAGCCATGCAAAAAGCTCTTGGTCCCGTCTATGCCATTCAGGACGATATGCGCAAACAATGGCAGGCCGATTTGAAAGCTGCCGACATTGACGATGTTTTGGGCAAGATTGAAGTCAGAGAAGCAACCAAGGCAGCAGCAAAGGCATACAAGACGGGCGATAAGGACGGAGCACGCGCTATTCTTGCCGATGTCTCCAAAGAGGACGAGGACGAGCAGCCTTGCCCGCGTATCGTCGTGAATGATGCGACTGTGGAGAAGCTGGGTGAACTTCTGAATGAAAACCCGCGTGGCCTGCTTCTGGTGCGTGACGAATTGCCTGGCTTCCTTTCCCAGATGGAAAGCGAAGAGCACGCCAGCGACCGGGCATTTTATCTCGAAGCCTTTAATGGATCCGGCCAATTCACTTATGACCGTATCGGGCGTGGTACGGTTCATATTGCAAATTGCACTGTCAGCATTATTGGCGGCGTACAGCCTTCCCGTATTGCGCCTATTGTGCGCGGTGCAATTACTGGAACGAGCAATGATGGCTTAATCCAGCGCCTGCAATTAACCGTCTGGCCTGATCCGCGAACATCATGGCAGTGGGTTGATCGGCACCCGGATAGAGCAGCGCGTGAAACCTATGAGAAGGTATTCCGCGACATTCACGAACTGGATTTGGGAGGTTCTGACAATCCTGTCGTGTTCAGACTATCTCCAGATGCGCAGGCCATGTTTCAGCAATGGATGCAGGAAATCCAGACGGATGCGCGCAGCGGCAAGCTTTCGACTGTTCTCGAAAGTCATCTGCTGAAAATGCCAAAGACGATTGCCAGTCTCGCACTGATATTTGAACTGGTCGAGGGCGGTCGGGCCGAAGTCGGGACCGATGCAATGGCTCTGGCTCTGGGCTGGGCGGATTATCTGCGCAGTCATGCGAACCGGCTCTATTCGTCTGGAAACACTATCGTTGTCGAGGATGGTGCGCGCCTCATACTGGAACGCCGGGACACATTGCCTGATGAGTTCACTGTTCGAGATGTTCAGCGCAAAGGATGGCAGGGCCTCACTGACCGCGATGCTGTAGGCGCAAGCATCGATCTTTTGGAGGAAACGAACCATTGCCACAAGTTTGAAAAGCGGACTGGAGCAACTGGTGGGCGTCCGACTGCATCCTATTGCTGGAATCCGAAAATCAGGGAGGCGAAATAATGGGACGCTGGCTTGAAGCATTAAAAAAACACGAAAACGCCCCGGACACGAACCGACAAAACCGTCAAAACTCAGCCAGCATGGGTTTTGAAGGTTTTGAGGGTGCCAATTCTACGGATTTTCAGGAAAATTTAGTCACGAAAAAAATCATTGTAGCGGACGCAGACAGAGCCGACAAAACTGACAATACCTCTCAAATGGTCGTTTCGTCGGTTTTGTCAGATCATCCCGGAAGCGAAAATGAAAATTTTTCTAGCGACCAGCGCCATGCACTTGAAGGCGAGAAGGGGAAAGGGCCGCTTTTATTCAGTCACCCTACACAGAAAAGCGAGCGCAGGCGCATTATCCCGTTTCCCGGTCGAGAGTGGACGCCGGACAGCAAAATCAGGTCGGACGATCCAGAACGATATTTGGATGCGCTTCGCCTTCACGGACCCATGTCTTACGGCATGGCGATGCGTGTTCTCCAATGGGGCGGCACCCGGGCAGGGCAGGCCGAAGATGCGCTTCTGGAACAAGGCCGGATCAAGTTCAACGAACGCGGATGGGCTTACCCCGTCGATAGCTCGGAGGATTCAAATGTCTGATCCAGTTAAACGCGCCGCTATCTGGCTGGCAACCACGCCAAGCGCGGCAAAGCCGCGACCTGTCATCCCGTACCTTCGAGAGCATTTCGGTCTGTCAGCAGTCGAGGCTGTCCAAGCAATTACAGAAAGCAATCTCATCAGAGCGAGGGCGCAATAATGAACGCTATTGAGAAACGTCGCCCACCAGCGGCAGGCAAGGGCAGGCCAAAAGGCGCAGTGAACAAAACCACGGCTCTGTTGAAGGATGCAATTCTGACCGCAGCGGCGGATGCTGGCAATAAGTCGGGTGAAGATGGGCTGGTTTCATATCTGACAAAGCAGGCAGAGGAAAATCCGGTCGCGTTTATGGGGCTGCTTGGCAAGGTGCTGCCGTTGCAGATTTTAGGTGATCCAGAACAGCCTGTCCAAACCATTACACGCATTGAACTTGTGCCGCTTCGTGCGGATTGATGCGAGGGCACATGAATATTCACACTGCGTCCAATTTGGACACACAGCGAGAACTATCTGACCGCGAGATTTCCCGGCGTCTCGGCGTAAGCCCTCAAACCGTTGGCAATTGGCGCAAGCGTTCGATGACTGAAGTAAGAACTAATTGAAATTGTATTAGAAATTCTCGTGAGGGATAAAGCCAGATTGTCGCGTGAGGTTGTAAAGGTGATGCGGCAATCTTATTACAGGCGGAACTGCTATCTCGCCTTTCACAAGTCTTTATCTGATAATTCAACAAGGGTGCATCGTGCGTTTGCCTTCGCGAAGAGTATTGAAACGAACAGCGGCGGTATCACTTATCGCGGCTTTCGTTTCCATCTCAATTTCAACTGGCATTCGCTTTGTCATGGATGTGCAATCTGACACCATCACCATTGTCGTTCGTTTAGTGCTGCCATTTTTAATCGCCATCCCGATAGCATTGATATGGTTCAGTAAGCTTGAGCACCTTGAAGTAGCGTATCGCGCATTGGTTCGACAAGCGAACGAACTTGCGCGGACAGCAAGTTCAGATCCATTGACGGGAGTATTGAACAGACGCAGCTTTATCGAGCAATTCGAACGCGCAATGGAATTAGGCGTGCGGGGATGGTTTCTCATAGCCGATATTGATTATCTCAAAGTGATAAATGACAATTTCGGACATCTTGCCGGAGACGAAGCGGTGATTTCTACCGCGAAAGCGTTGGAAACCGTTTTGCCGGATGACAGCCTAATTGCTCGGATCGGCGGCGACGAGTTCTGCGCATTCGTGCCGGGACTGTCGCAAGACAGTATGATTGCCCTCTCCAAGCAAATTAGTCAAAGAGCCGGGATAATTTTCAAAGCTTCCGTTGTGATCGATGGAGCCGCGCTGTCTGTCTCGGTAGGAAAGGTAGTTTGCAAGCCTAAGCAGACTTTCAAGGACGTTATCAGCCAAGCAGACGAACGGTTATACCGCAAAAAGAGAATGCGCAATCTGCAAGCCGGTTAGTAGTGTTTACATGACAGATTGTCGCAGTCATAAGCTTCATCGGTATTTGATGGAACATGATAGACGATGACGCGCATTGATATAGCTCAAGCCATTGATAATAAACAGCTTTGAAACGATGCTCTGTCGTCTTTCGTGGTAAACTCGTTGCAACGAAAGGAGACCATTATGCGGTCAGATGTTGCAATGTCAGGTTATATTCGCATCCGCGTTTTTCAAGATGAAAAGCGGATACTCAAAGAATTGGCTCGGAAGAAAGGTGCCTCCCTTTCCGGCCTAATACGGGCGGCGGTTTTACCGGCTCAAGGGGTTGAGAACGTAGCGAGGACAAAATGACCGCTACAACAATCCGGGATTTCCTCGTTTCTCTTGGCTATCAGGTCAATAAACAGAGCGAACAGACATTCAATGACAGCTTGAAGAAAACGGCTGAGAATGCAGTTAAGCTTGGGCTTGCCATTGAAGCTGCTGCCGCTGCCGTGACTGGCGCTGTCGTTAAGATGGCTCAAGGCATGGAGCAAAGCTATTATCAGTCAAAGCGACTTGGCGCGGCTGTCAGCGATATTAAGGCTGTTGGCTATGCCATGTCTCAGGTTGGCGGAAGCGCAGAAGGTGCGCAGCAAGCCATGGAAGGCATTGCGGACTTCATACGCCGCTTGCCGGGTGGAAAGAGCTATATTCAAAAGCTGATCGGCAGTGAGGCGGACGCATCGAACATTCCTGCCGTTATGGGCGTCTTGGCTAAAAAGTTTGCCAGCATGCCTTATGCCAACGCCAAGGTGCAGGCGAATTTTATCGGGATTGACGACAACACGCTACAGGCCATGATCCGTGATGGCGGGCGCTATTACGATGAGTATCAGAAGCTGGTCAAAAAGGCCCGTGTGAATGAGGACAAGCTTGCAGGCGATAGCCAGGCGCTCATGGTCAAGGTGCGTAGTCTAGGCCTGTCATTTCAAATTCTCGGCCTAAAGATACATCAGGCTCTAATTGCAAAGGCGGGGCCGATTATCGAGAAGTTCAAAAGCTGGATAGAGAAGAATTTTGACGCCATCACGAATACCGTCTCGAGGGTGGCAGATGTCATCATGAGGTTATCAGACCGGATTGGCGTGTTCGTCGGTCGCGTGATGGAATGGTATGATAAACTCGATCCGAAGTCCCGCAACCTTGTGAACACTCTTGCGGGAGTGACAGCCGCAGTGTGGCTATTCAATAAGGCCTTTGGCGCATCACCTGTCGGAATAATCCTTCAACTCGCTGCTGCGATAGCGGTCCTTTACGACGATTATCGACGATGGAAAGAAACTGGCGACGTAGGGCTGGTCGATTGGAGCAAATGGGAGCCGACAATCCAATCTGTCACGAAGGCTCTGGAAACGATTTCAGGCTGGTTCAAGAAACTCGCAGGTGATGAAGATGGCAGTATCGGCGGCCTGCAAATCGCGATGGCGGCATTTGCTACCTACATGGCGACCAAGTGGGCTTCGTCGCTGCTTTCCACATTCTCGCGTGTTGGCCTCGGTTGGAAAGTTCTCGCAGCTTACGTTGCATACGACCTGATGAAGCCGCCCGAGCAAGTCATTCAGGATATGAGCGACCGATCCGCATGGGTTGATAACAATGTCGAAGATAGCTGGCTGGGCAAACTCTGGGGCAGAACTCAGAACGCAGTTCGTGGTGCAGTCGGTTTAGAGCCAACGCGGAATGAGGATGGTTCTATAAAGCGGCCAAGGCTCAACCCTAATTTACCAGTGGGAGCTAGGCAGACCGCCGAAGGAAAGGCGCTTGCACCGGTTCAGGCAAAGACTGGAAAGCCTGTCATGGTCGCGGCTGAACATCAGGAACAATTCCAAGGCTTTATCGAAGAACTGGAGGAATCTGGTTACAAGATTAAGTCTCTCGGAGGACACGATAACCGGCAAAACGTCAACAATCCCCGACGCAAAAGCGAGCATGCGCACGGCAATGCTATAGATATCAATCCGCTGCAAAATCCAAACCGGTCCCGAACAACCGACATGCCAGTGGATTTTGTCAACAAACTTGCACAAAAGTACGGCCTTGGGTGGGGTCTAAATTGGAAAAGTGTTGGCGATCCAATGCACTTTTCGGCAGCCCCGCGAGAAGGAGGAAGAACACTAAGTGAGGCAGAGCTTCAAAAAATCCGAAAGGAACGGGCGCAAAAACAGGCTGCAAAAAAGCAGAAAGAGCAGGAGAAGTTTGTCACCGACCGTTTATCATCGTTGCCAGATGGTGGACTGCCGATGATTGACGGTCCTTTTGCCCCAGTTGGTGCGCAACCTACCTCGCCGCTAATGCCGAGCAATGTTGCAAACAACTCTACAGCGAACATGAACCTGAAAGTAGAAAACAACTTTATGGGAGCTACGGACGCTAAGCAGGTTCAAAGCGGCGTCGAAAAAGCGGGCGGTAGCCTTCTAAGAAATATGCAGCCAGCTATTCGTTAATCCTTGAGAATGGGTGACTGACAAACAATTTCACCAGTGGACGAATTTAACCAAAGGTAATTGTTTAAAACCGGCGCATCCCCCTTCGTGTTAGGGGGAGCGTAACCTGTTGCAACAACATGGAAATACCACAAAGGGGCTTTCACAGGAGCTTCCGTGCACGGGTTTATGCCCTTCACGAGCAGCATTTGTTCCTTGATTGCACTAAAAACCTCAGCCTTCGTCTCCCCGTACATTGGACCTTGAAGAATATCAAAAGCCTTATCAGAAGCTCGGTTTGCTGACATTGGTTGAGCGGCAAATGCCGGAGTACTTAACAGGCAGGCGGCGATAATGAGTTTTTTCATAAGAAGCCCCATAAACAATAACCCCGTGAATGATTATTCCACGGGCTTGAGGCCGACAATAGGTATTTTGCGTATCTAATTATATGGGCGCTGGTCGCGTTCAATTTTCAGCGACCAGCGGAAACGAGCGCGGTAAAGAAAACCGCCGCTTTCAAATTCATATCAAATCTTCTGGAAGCTCGGCACCGTCCATCAAATGGATGATAATTCGCTCATATTGGTGAGCTTCCTGAGCAAGCCACGTTTCTGCGTTCTTGATGGCTTCGCTGACCGAAGTGCGTTTATGACTGAGATATACAGCCTTATTGCGCGGGCAAGCAGTGCCATCGCTGAACAACGTCACGATAATATCGCGGTCTGTCCAGTCTTCTTGATCGGAAGTCACCCCATATTTCATAGCCGCCCTCCAATTATTCTTGATGTAAATAAACTGCGACCGTTACGGTAAAGCAAGGGCGCAAAAGTCGCGGACCAGCGCAATTTTGAGCTTAATATCCCGGCCATGTGTAATCGTTCATTGCCATGCCAGAGCAATGATAATCATACGTGAACTGTCCATTGCTCCGACTACGGCAAACATACACGGGTTGCCCATATTGATTCCGGATTAGATCCCAAGCGTAGCCATAATTCTGGGTTGGATAGCCCCCACCACCACAGTTATTGTTTGCGCATACTGCGACGGCTGTGCCGACCGCCGCTATAGCCACTCCAGCAGCGATTGCTTGGTTTTGTTGCCTCACCATATCGACGCATTGCTGAGCCGTGATGCCTCGCTTTATCGCTTCGATGATTAGTTCCTGTCGAAACTCAGCGTCATTGGTCGTCACCATCGATCTACACAATGCTGCTTTGCCGACAGACTTTGGATTGTTACGAAGCGTTTCTTTCGACGTTGTGCAAGCGCTCAATACAAACGCTAACACAAGCGTCATTGACGCCCGAAAATAATGAACAGACATAATTGCCCCCCTGCTTCCCCACGAAATCAGAAGCACAGCGCGCGAAAAGAGTCTATCTCAACTTTCGCCGCACAACGCTTGTCTCGACAGCCTGCCAAAACTTTGCTTTGATCCGCGAGGGGATTGGGGGATGCAAAATTGGCGAAAGCGAAAAACTGGATTCTAGGGGCCGCTGCGTTATTCGTTCTTGTTAAAGTTTTCGGCAAAGACGAACCGCAAACTGTGCCATCCTCGCCCCCTGTAGCTTCGCAACCTGTTAACAAATCTCCCGAACCTGCGACGCAGCCGATGGGCTTCGTGCGGGCGGCTTCGCCACGTCAGACTGATCAGCCGCCTCCATCAAGTGACCGTTATCCGCTGGTTGGTAAATCGCTCTATGCGACCGCCAACGTAAACATGAGGCAGGAGCCTTCTGTTTCGGCACAAATCATCACCTCAATCCAGCGAGGCAATGCGGTTACGGCTTTGAACTATCGATCCGGCTGGTTCAGTGTGTCTTATGACAATCGCACTGGTTGGGTGTCTGAACAGTATCTGGCAGAAAAGCCGCCAATCGCGCCGCGGAAGGCCGTTAACCCTTCTACGGCAGTTGCGCCGCCCGCTGCGGCTCGCGTTGCTCCAGCGCGTCGTTCGGGACAACCAGCGCGCTCTGCGTATGTCGGAACGTGTGACTGTCCATACGATAGAATGCGAAATGGACGGTTATGCGGACGTAATAGCGCTTATAGCAAACCGGGCGGGCGCAATCCTGTGTGCTATCATTAGGGAATAATTTCAGCTGCTCGTCATGGACCAAGAATATCGACCAGCGCTAAGATGAGCAAACATCAATGGTCAACACAATGGGAGCAAACATGCGTGGAATAATTGGTGCGGGCATACTGTTGGTCAGCACATGCTGGTTCAACCCCTCACAAGCACAGACTTTCGGCGGCTACGATTGCACAGAAGATTGTTCTGGTCATAAAGCAGGCTACGATTGGGCCGAGCAAAACAGCATATCAAGCGAAGATAATTGCGGAGGAAATAGCAATTCCTTCGAAGAAGGCTGCAAAGCATATGTCGATGACTCTGATCGTGGCTCCGACGAAGACGATGACGGAAACGAAATTAATGAATGAAAGCTTGGTCATCTACGATAAGCATTAGATTCGTAGCTAAGGTTTTTACTGGCTTCGCTAATCGCTCGTGCGGTGCCGGGCCAACAACGTGAAGTAGTATTCAGTGATTGCATTTTAAATCAGCGTCCTTGCCAGCCGAGATTTAGGAGCGCATGTGAATTTGGGGGATGTGTTTGTGACTAGAGTAGTGAGTATATCGTCGTATGAGTTACGCAACAATGCGGAGACATTCCGCTGTCTTGGAAAGCTTCACGATGACCTTTCCTTATTTGACAATGAAGAAATTGAAATAGATTGCTCAAAATTATCTTGGTTTGATGCACACCTATCAGGGCCTTTACGGACGATAATAAACCTTAGCAAGTTGCGACACAATCAACACAAACTGACAAAAGTTAAAAATGATATTCGCGATATATTGAGCAAGAATGGCTTACTTGAAAGAAAGCTCGATGACGTTTATGGAACAACAATGCCCGTCAAGGCATTTGGTCTGGATGAGAGCAAAGATTTTGCAGCATATGCGAAGAGAAATCTATCTCGTCCAGAGATGCCAAAGATGACCTTGCAACTTCAACGAAAATTCCATGAAGGTATAGATGAGATTTTCGCCAATTGTTCGCTTCACTCAGATTCGAAAGTTGACATCATTGCCGCAGGGCAAATCTATCCGAGGAAACACTTGCTAACGATTTCAATAAGTGACGGCGGCATCGGTATCGTAGGTTCATTGAAAAAAGCAGGAATTCCCATCCGTAATCATTCTGAAGCCATAAGTTGGGCGATGCAAAAGAATAATACGTCAAGGCTGGGTGATATACCCGGTGGCTTAGGGCTTTCCGTACTTCAGGAATTTATATCGAAAAACTCGGGTAAACTGATAATTTCGTCAAAAAGTGGTTATTGGTGTCAGAGTGGTAAAGAAGTTGTAACGAAAAAGCTGGATTATGAGTTCCCAGGCACTTGTGTTATTATAGAAATTAATTCAGCGGACAAAAATTCATATGACCTTAAAGCGCCAGTTTCCAAAGATGACATCTGGTAAAAACCAATGAAAACCCAAACAATTCAAATATCAAAGATTGTCGACGGCGGAATATGTGTAGCTGCTGACGATGGGAAAAAAGTCTATAATAGAATTTACGACGCACTGTCGACCGGACATCGAGTTACTCTCTCATTTTACGGCGTCACACGTATGACAACAGCATTCTTGAATGCTGCCGTAGGGCAGATGTACGGTGATTTTGACGAAGACTTCATAAAAGCTCATCTGGATGCGCCAACGGATTTTGAGCCTTGGCATCTAACGCGGTTAAAGTTGGTAACGGATAGAGCAAAAACGTACTTCAGGAATCCTGAACTGGTAGAAAACGCGTTAAAAATTACTCGGGGCGAATAAAATGGCAGTTTATAATGCGGGGGATGGGTGCCGTTTTACTGGCCGTAAAATTTTATTTGATACAAATGTCTATATTTTTATCGATGGTTACGATGGGAGACCCAAATCGAAGATTTATAGCGATTATTACTTCCAAGTATTGAAAGAAAAAAAGAATGAGGTAGTGATAAACGACTACATACTAGGGGAATTTTTTAACAGAAGCTGTAAAGACCATCATAATATTTGTGCGGCGGAAGAAAGCCAAACGATACCTTACAAGAAAAGAAGAAATACCCCAGAGTTCATCGAATTCATGGAAACGATTAGAGACTCTTGCTTGCATTTTATAGAAGAGGCTCAATTCCATGCCGCCTGTGACCATCAAACAAACATCATTGGTATTTTGGAAGATTCCGCTAAAGGCCGCCTTGATTTCTCGGATATCATAATCCGCAATCAATGCTCTACGAGCGGTATAGTGTTGGTGACGGACGACTTCGATTATATCGACTGCTCTATTGATGTTGTCACAGCGAATGAGCGCTTTTTAAACGAAGCAGCATCCCGAGGAACTCTTACATCTTAACACCAGCCGCTCCGGCGGGATTTTTCTTTATCGCTTGATGACCGCTGCACCTACAAGCCAAAATTAAAACCCCAGCAGTACGGGGGTACATACTGGGGCCGCGCCAGATTAATGGTCACACTTCACTGTCGCGCATCAATCATCCCATAATAATAGAAAAACGCAAAAGAAAGTATCGTTCCGGCTGGCGCTGAGTTCAGAACAGTTTTGCAATAAGCCAAATAATGGTCCCGTAGATTAACCCACCAATGAAAATCAAAACGACTAACGCCTGAATAGGATGGCCATTTCTAGTCGGTTTTTTCTGAGAAGAGACAGAAAATTGGATAATGCCAAGTGCAGCGCCAATTAAAAGAGCTGTTAGGTAATTCATGAATCCCCCTCGGTGCCGCCCCGGCACCGCAAATCACTATCAGCAAAAAATCAGAATTTAAACAAGGCACTGCTATCGACGCTTCTTTTGAGTCAATCCAAGAAGGGATATTAGGGTCTAGGTATCGTGGCCACTGGTAAAATATAAATCCGGTGGTATTCATCACTCGCAAATGAATACACCTTATCAATGGTTTCCCACGTCATATAGCCGCCAGCTTTAATAATGGGGAATTTGCCCAGATGGCCAACGACCTCGTGTAATCCTTCCATTTCGGCTTCTTCGCGCTCATAGGCATCTTCGCGTGTGGGTGTTGGATAGCGTCCAGCCCAAAGCATAATTTGTTTCGCATAGACCAGACAACGCTGCTCGGGCTTCGCTAGTTTTGGAAGCCCAGCATCGCGCCAAAGAGTTGTTAGGTCGTGGGTGGCACGTAAATCATTGACATGTTGCGCTGCAACTCCCCGTTCGATTTGTATCGCGATGACCGCTTTTATTATAAGCTCCAACGAAATGGCGGCTTCGCGTTGAAAAGAAGCGTACAAAGCCATTTTGGGGTTGCCGCCATAAGAGATTTCTTCGGCTAGATAGGAGCAATCTGCATTGTCCATGGCGCGCCACAAGAATGCCGCGCTGAACCGAGCATTTCTTGCCCTTGCGTGAAAATGAGACGGAGCTTTGCGTCTCTGCTCAAAAAGCCATGTCAACTAAAGGGCCTCTTCATGTGTTGGTGGGCAGAGTTGTGCGCAACGCCACTCCCGGCCCGCTTGCTACCTGCCCATCTTCGAGAAATTGGACGCCAGCCGCTTCGAGTGCGCCTTGCACCTTAGAAACAGTATCGAGACCGCTCACAAGTATCTCGTTACCCCGGCCTTCCATCGCGCGTATCGTGTTCACATTTACCCCGGCAAGCTCTGATAACTGCTGCTGATTAAGGTCGGCGAGAGCGCGAGCGGCTTTGATCTGATTGCCTGTTTTCAATATCATTAGTTTTTTTACCTATTACACTGTTGACATTAACCATTGCATAGACTAGTTAAAAAACACACTACAAGCATGGTTAACAACAGTCAACGAGTGATAAAAATGTTCAACCTGTCAGCAATCATGAATGAAGCATGGGCCAGCTATCGCCGCCAGTACAGCAAGCGGGCTTTCAAGCGCAGCACGTTCAACTGGCTCCTGATGCTGTCGTGGAAGCGCGCAAAGGATGCAGCACTGCGCATCAGCAATCCGGTGCTGGCAAAGGTGGAAGCCCTTCGCGAACAGATCGAACTGCTTTCGTATAAGCCTTGGAGCGTCGATATTCAGAGCCGCCGCCGCGATATGGAAGCCCAGATTTCAAGGCTTCTTACAGCGTAGTGTGACGGTTGCAATCGTCACGGATTTCTAACCGTCACGAGAAAACGCAATAAAATCAATGGCTGTGACGGTTGTGACGCCTGTGACGGTTATTTTGAACCGCTCTGAGAGAGTATGCCCGACAAGGGCAAGACCGATTTAACCAATCCTAAAAATCTGGAGAAGTCCAATGACGGAACGCACCATTCCGGCTAATGCCGAAGGCTTGTCTAAAAACCAAGACAAAATCAAATCGGCCTTTGAAACTGGTTTGACCTTGGCCGCGCTGCTCAATGTCTGTCGTGCTGCTGTGCATTTGATTGAGGATGACGACGGGAATTTCAGCAAAACCGTACCGGGAAACCTCGGAAAAGTTTTGGAGCACGCTGAACATTTGGCAACAGATGTGCTGATTGGTTTGGAAATGGCAGGTGCAGTATGAGCATCACCAGCAACCAACGCCTTGCCGGTGCTTTCGGTCAATCCGTCCAGAGTGGGCAAACGGTAGCTCAAGCCATTCAGGATGGCGCGAACGACTTGGCTTTCCTGATGGAGCAGCTTCACGGCGAACCATTCACGGCAGACATACGCCACGATGTAGGCTTTCTGATTATTCGCTGGCGAGACATGGGAGGCGCATCATGACCTCACGCCCAGAACCTCGCACACTTGTAGCCGCCTTAGACTTGCTTAACGGCGCCCAAGGTCTCGTTTTGGCGGCTTTCATGGCCGCTGAAACCCTTGGAAAACGAGAAGAGGCCAACGCTTTGCAGCAAGTATTAGATATTGCCGATGAGCGCTTAACGGATGCCATAGCTATTTTGGATGCAATTCATAAAGGGAGGGCAAAATGAAGCTTATCCGCATCTGGCTTGCCTTCCTGCTGCTGCGCATCGCGCGCGGACTGACGCATGTTTCGATATGGGTGCTGCCCGCTCCGAAAGGAGGGCTGAAATGAATCCTTTCCACCAAGTCGAAAGCCCTGCCTGTGATGCCGTGTGTGCAGCTTCTATCCTGCTGGAACTCATTCATGAGCATTTCAGCGAGAGCCACCAAAGGTCAACCGGCTCAGATCGGCTATTCAGCCTCAACCCGCAAGAAAGAGACAACCTGCTGTTTGCGGCCGGATTGGTAAGCAATCTCGCTCAGAAGACAAAAGCAGCGTTCTACGCGGCTTGTGAAGCGGATGAAAATGGCGGCGCGAAATGAATAGTCCAGCCATTAACCGCCTGCGCCGTCTGTTTCTGGAGCAATGGATTGAGGAAGCTATCGCGCTTCTCGATCAGATTGACGGGGATGCTGACCTTGAAGACACCGACGAGGATTTCGTTGATGAGCGCGAGAATTTCGGCAAAGTACCGGGAGGGATAGGCGCATGAGCCAGCCCGCCAATTCATCCGCCGAGGTTCATGCCTTCCCACGCCGCAATGGTCTGAATCCATTCGATCAGGCAAAGCAGGAACTGGCCGCGTTCAAGTTCGCGCTATTCGAGACTGTTGCAGCCGATCCGCTATTGCGCGCTGGTCAGTGCCTCAATCTGATTATCGTCTATGCGTCCCTTGTCACCATTGACAAGAAGACACTCCAGGCGACGACCGCTTACGCATCTAACAGCCGTATCTATGCGCGCGCTGGTCTCAGGTCGGCCCATACCGCAATCAAGGCGCGCCGGACACTGGAGCAACACGGCTATCTAATCCCTGCGGGTAAAACCAAAGGCATGACAATCTATCGTCTCGCCAACCCGCATCAGGAGCGCGTGCAGATGCTCATTCAGGAGATAGAGGATCTAGCCAGAGAGAGAAACAGCGACCGGAAAAGGATTGCACAAACTGCAACCTTGCCAGTCACAGGGATTGCAGAAAATGCAGCCCCTGAAAATCTGGAGGATTGCAATATATGCAACCCAAGGATTGCAGAAAGTGCAAGGCAGGGATTGCAAGAAGTGCAACCAAATACCTTTAAGGAATACCTTACAGGATTACCTGTAATAAACGGCTATGAAGTGAGCGACGGTTCTCCAGTTATGGGTGACGTTGAGGGGGAGCGAAGCGCGCAAACCAAAAGCGCCGTAGCAAGCTCCCCCGACTTCCCGGCAAAGAAAAAAAACGGGTACGCACTCGCAGCAAATGGCGAAGACGAAAACACGCCATTTTCGCCCCCAGCATCACAGGAAGAGGCCGATAATTTTTTAGCGACCTTATTCGGCTCGGATTTGAACCGGCTGCATGAGCGGGTTCTGGATGGATGCCGCAAGCGCTTGATGAATGGATTACTCACCCCCGCGTTTGTTCGTGCGCGCATCGATGCACTGGAAAAGCATCAGCCAGCTTTCGGAGGTGCGTCCCATGCTCGATAAGCTCACGCGACTGCATGAAGGCTTTCGGCTCGCTGACCTTTCGCGGCATCAATGCAAGTGGCCGGTCAATAGGGCGCAAGCTGGAGAACTTCACCTGTTCTGTGGCGAGGTTGTCCAAAGTGGACAGCCATACTGTACCGAACATTGCCGGAAGGCATACACAGGCAAAGCAGGGCGGTTCATGGATGGGAGCCTAAAATAGGCTGTTTTACGGGAAAGCCGCAAAACTTCCTCAAATTGAGGGAGTTGAACAGCGCCATGCCGTTTGGGCATTTGAACATCGTCCTAATTTCGGACGATGATCTGCGCGGGTGTGATGCCCTTTTGCTCAAACCTGAGCGAAACCCTTTTACTGAATTTTCAGTAAGCGCCACTCGCCGCACAGCACGGCAAGAGATGCGTCCCAAACTGGACGCATTAGTTATGGGCGAATTGATTATGCCCTATTTATGACTTTGAGATATTTCGGATTTCCTCTCGCCATAGCCTGAAGCAAATGAAAAAAGCTATTGAACCCAAAACTGTGATTAAAGCAGTGTCGCCTTGATGCATCCCGGCAAAGCGGCCTAAGGCATTTCCAAATACACCTCCAAAAATGGCCGCAGCTATAATCCCCGATATCCAGATACCAGCAACCCGTGACTTATCCATTTACCCAACCCCGTTGATTTAACTGCGCGTCACTAGCTGATGCCGAGTAAACATTCATTTAAGGTTGTGCTTGACCACCAGCAGCACCTCTGCCAGCTTATGACAAATCATGGGGGTTACATGGGTATTTTCATAAAGATTATTGGGATACTCGCATTAATCCCCGGATTGACGATTGCTGTTTTCGGTATTGCAACTACAGGCACTGACAGGCTTGTTCTTCTGTCCTGCGGGATCAGCTTATGCTTATCAGGCTTGGTGTTGATTTGCCTCGGCATGGTAATAGAGCATCTCTACGATATGAAGAAAACGCACGAGCGCCTTATAAAGCTTCTGGATGAACGCAATTAAGCCGGAAAGCTCTCAGCCCAAGGCTGGATGCAGCATATTAAGCATAGCGGACGCAGTTAAGCCCGTGATGTAAATCGGCAATTATTCGCCTCAGACACAGGCCGAACACATGGCTCAAAATTGATTTTAATTTTCTGAGTTCAGGGCTTTTGAGCCGCTCTTTGATTTAAACTATACAGTTAAAAAGGCGCTCAACGTTTCCGGAGCGCCTCTCTATGCAGTAGGTGCGGTCAACCAAGTAGCCGCCAAGCTAGCCCCAACCGCCCCGGTTGTTTCCACAAAACTTGTGGCAAGTGCAGTTAGATTTCGCTTGAGTGAGTTTATAATCGTTAGTTTTCCCATCGTTTTCTCCTTCAGTTTTGAGTTGGCGTAATAGATTGCTGTCAAAATCATGAAGACGATTGGAGCTGCGACGACCGTTGGAATCGAACCTCCCCACCACCCGAAACACACTTTTTAGTTAGTGTTGCGTCTCCTTTGAGTCAATGCCTGATGGCCAATTTACGGCATGGCCGCGTATGTCGCATAAGCTTGCGATCCAATTGCCACCGCAGCAAAAAATGCTCCCGATGCATTGAGCCAAGTTCCCAATGTTGCACGTTGCCTAACACGTTTGGGTGGACCGCCCCAGTACGAGATAGACAGATCAGGCGTTATCAACGCAGAGGCCAACCAGGAAGCTGCTGAGATGGCACCAGCAATAACAGTTATCCATTCAAGAGACATAAAGCCCTCCGCACATTACTCGGTAACTGTAGCCACGGGCCTAAAAGCAAAGCAAGAGGCATCGATGACCGCCAAACTTCTCACTTTGTGTGTGTTTATCATCACGGCCTCACGTGCATTACCTAACAGCGTCAAACGTTGCTGAACTTACGGACCATTACGTGCGCGCGAGGTGACACCCTAAGATTACCCTAATACTTTTCGAGCCGTTCAGTCGCGCCGATTGCCCTGATATCGATGCACGGAGGATAGGTCTCTCCAAATCTGGGGACACCTCTTGGCGGGGCTGCTCACTAAAATACTGCGATTTGCTGGCCGTCCAATTTGGGCGGCGATTAACCTGAAAGGGTTTTGACGGTTTTGACGGTCCTGCTTAGCAGCGTTTTCGATGTTTTTTCTGCGTTGCCAATAGTTTTGAAGGTTTTGAGGGTTCGCTTCTGGCGTGCTTGATGATTTTTTTCGCTGGCGTTTTGTCGGTTTTGTCAGTTCCCCAATGGGGCGTTTCAATGTTTTTTCTGCTGCTGTGGAGGTTCTGGCAGTTTTGTCAGTTCGTCTCTTGCGTATTTGATAAATTTTTCTCGGCTGAGTTTTGACAGGCGGTCCATGCGTGGTGATGAATTTTGCGACCAGCACGCACCGGTACGGGCGCAAGGCGATTTGATTTAATGACGAAGTTTATCAAACGGCCAACCGAGTGAAAAAATAGGGGCTATGGTAGGGGCTAGAGAATTATTATTAAATCTAAGTAACTGAAAAATATATGTTTTATTGATTTTAATGGTGCCGGACACTGGAACCTTACACTTTACGGTAAGAAGTTTATCCAGATGGCCCGCATGATGGGGGCTGGAGGTGTTCAGCTATGAGCATCAAGATTGGGCTGAATATCCATAAAGATATTTCAAAGCAGATCATCAGCGACATCAAGAAACTGACCAAGACCGATGTGCTTGTTGGCATACCAGCCCAAGGAAACAGCCGAGAGGATGGCATGAATAATGCTGCCATTGGTTATATAAACGAGACTGGTGATCCAGAACGAAATTTGCCTGCGCGTCCATTTCTCGTTCCCGGAGTGGATTCCGTTAAGGACGACATAGCGAAGCAATTGCGCAAAGCTGCTGAAGCTTCACTGGATGGACGCAATGAGGCTGTGCTTGATCGATTAGACGAAGCGGGCAACAGGGCAGTGGATGCCGTTAAAAGCACTATTGTGAATGGTGAGTTTGCCCCACTTTCGGAACGAACGAAGGCTGATCGTGCCAAACGAGGGCAGGATTTCAAGCCGCTATTTGACACCGGGGAACTGTATAGGTCCATCAAACATGTTGTGCGAAAGAAAGGTCAGAAATAATGCCTTTGCTTGACGTATCTGACATTCTCAGCGATCCCGATTTTGCGGATGAGATAATTATCACGCGCACGACTGTCACTGTCGAACGCGGACGCACGAAGAAAGAGCAAACGACCATTTCAGCGAGTGGTGTCGTGACCTCTGACCAAGGCGACATTCTTGATCGTCTCCCAGACATGAGGCGCGTAGCAGGAACGATCCTTGTTCACTCGACCGAGACTTTTGTTTCGAGCGATGGCGACCGCGATGCCGACATTATCGAATGGGCTGGCAAGCAGTACACCGTGATCGATGCGAACGATTACAGCCGTTATGGCGCGGGCTTCACGTGCGCCAAGTGTGTGCCGATCCGGCTGGCTTAAGGTCTCGACATGACGAACACTTCCGCAACCGGGGGATTCCTTCTCCCGGAACAATCACCCGCGCCGCTAGAAGGCGATGATCTGGATGATTTCTTTCAGGAGATTGTCTCAGGTGTCACCGGCATAGATATCAACCTTGTTCGCCCTCGATGGCAGGAAACGCCGCCGCCTTCGCCCAAGCGTGGGACAAATTGGGCAGCAATTGGCGTCATGAACATAGATGCCGAATTTGACGGCTATATTGGTCATGTTGGCGCTGGCGAGGGGAAAGACAATGTCAGGCGCTATGAGACGATTGAAGTTCTGACCTCATTTTACGGCCCGGAATGCCTACGATATGCAGCCTTGCTGCGCGACGGGCTGTCTGTTCCGCAGAATAGCGAGCCATTCCAGCTTCATCAAATGGGGCTGGCTGACCTTGGTTCGCTTCTTCCAACCGCTGATCTCGTCAATCAGGCGTGGCTTCGGCGCGTCGATTTCACATTCCGCGTCAGGCGGACAGTATTCCGCACTTATCCAGTCCTCAACTTGAAGTCTTTGGACACGGACTTGGATACCAACTCAGGAGCATAACCAATGGCAAAAGGGCTATCGGTTCAGAATGTCGTTAAGGTGTCGGTCAATCTGGCGCCGATGGCGGTAGGAACCCGCAATTTTGGTGCATGTCTTGTTGTCGGCTCATCGCCGGTAATTGATATTGATGAACGTATTCGAGAGTATTCCAGCCTGTCGGAAGTGGTGGGCGATTTTGGAACAACGGCTCCTGAATATCTTGCAGCTGATCTGTTCTTCTCGCAGACCCCGCAACCGTCCATCTTGTACGTTGGCCGATGGGCAAAGACGGCAACGGCTGCCGTTCTGAAAGGTGCGGTTCTCTCGGCTGCGCAGCGAGATATTGCCGTCATCAATACAATCACCGATGGTTCATTCAAGATCGACGTTGATGGAACGACGAAAACCGTTTCCGCTCTCGATTTCACGGCACAGACAAACCTCAACGGCATCGCGACGGTTATCAATGCCAAGTTGACCACGGCAACGGTCGCTTTCGAAGGTGCCTATAATCGCTTTGTTGTTACCAGTAACACCACCGGCGAAACGTCCAAGATTGGTTATGCAGTTCCTCACACTACCGGTACGGACGTTTCCGCGCTTCTTGGTCTGACATCGCTCAACGCCTCATTGCCTGTTGATGGCGCTGCTGCTGAAACTTTGGTGGATTGCTGGGCTGATATGCTCGATGCAAACTCTGATTGGTATGGTGGCCTTACTGCCGACGCCACAGTGTCAGATGATGATCATATCAAGGTTGCCGGGCTAATCGAGGGTAACGATGCTTCGCAGTCGCGCATCTACGGCGTGACTATTACGAATGCAAATGTGCTTGATCCCGTCATTGAAAATGACATTGCAAGCCGCCTCAAGGCTCTCGGCTACAAGCGCACGTTCACACAGTATTCGTCGTCCTCTCCATATGCGGCGGCCTCGCTCTTTGGTCGGGCGTTTACTGTCAACTTTACGGCCAATAAATCGACCATCACGCTTAAGTTCAAGCAAGAGCCAGGCATCGTAGCCGAAACGCTGAAAAGCTCGCAGGCAGCAGCGCTTAAGGCGAAGAACTGCAACGTGTTCGTCAATTATGCGAACGGCTCCGCAATCATTCAGGAAGGCGTCATGGTGAATGGCTACTTCTTCGATGAAGTCCACGGCACAGACTGGCTTCAGAATGACGTTCAGACACGTTGCTGGAATCTGCTTTATCAGAGCAAGACGAAAGTGCCACAGACTGACGCTGGCATGAACATGCTGGTGAACCAGATCGAAGCCTCATGCGAAGCGGGCGTCAACAACGGTTTGATTGCTCCCGGCGTTTGGACTGCCGATGGTTTCGGCCAGATCGAAAACGGCACGACATTGCCAAAGGGCTATTACGTCTATGCACCGCCAGTTGCCACACAATCGCAGTCTGATCGTGAAGCCCGTAAATCCGTACCCATTCAGGTTGCCGTCAAGCTCGCCGGTGCCGTCCACTTCGTCGATGTCGCAATCGATGTGAACCGATAAGGAGTGCTGAAACATGAGCACATACTCATTTATTGACGTTGTAGCCTCCCTGTCTGGTCCGGGCGGGGTTGTGCAGCTTGGCTACGGTGCTGCTTCCGCAGAGGAAGGCATCTCTGTTGACATGGTGGAAGACAAAAACACGATGATGATCGGTGCGGGTGGTGAAGGGCAGCACAACTTGCACGCCGGTCGCGCTGGCACAATCACTATTGCTTGCTTGAAGGTCAGCCCGACAAATCAGCAGATGATGGCGCTTTACAATTACCAGCAGCAGTCAAGCGCACGATGGGGCCAAAACGTTCTCACACTACGCAACACGGCCACTGGCGACAGCATCACGGCAGTTCAGGGCGCGTTTAAGAAACTCCCTAAGAATACCTTCTCCAAAGACGGTCCAATGATGGAATGGGCGCTGGATTTCGTGAAGGTCGATCAGATGCTTGGCTCTGGCACTCCAGCACTTCTGCCATAAGGGAATAGGTTATGGATTTTCAGATTAATGAAGTTGCCTATCGCAGTGGAAAGATGAACGCCATGACGCAATTCCATGTGTCACGGCGCATGGCTCCATTGCTTTCCTCTCTGACTGAAATCGCACAGGGCGGCCAGTTGGACGTTCCGGCAGTTCTTGCCTCTCTCATGAATGAGATTAGCAAGCTATCTGACACTGACTGCGAATATGTGCTGTATGCGTGCATGGCGGTCACAAGCCGAGATCAGGGCGGTGGCCGTGGATATGCAGCTATCCTTGCGGGCGACGGCAAAACCTCAATGTTTCCAGACATTGACATGCTCGCCATGCTCACAATCTCGGCCCATGTCTTGCAGGATAATCTTGCCGGTTTTTTTCCCTCAAGCGTCCTGACTTCAGGCGGGGATATGACGGCCCCGCCGTCGAATGGGTAACGCTTCCTGAGAATGAAGACTGGTTGTTTCGGCCTGTCATGGCCGGGATGTGCCGATACGAAAGCCTCATTGATGGGGTGCTCGATCTTTCCGACATTGCACGAATGAATGACGCGCTTGACGTGCGCGACGAGAACCAACGCCGATACCAGAAGGCAACGGAGAAGAAATGACCGCTACCGTAATCCGCGACTTTCTGGTTTCGCTTGGCTATCAGGTCAATAAGCAGAGTGAACAGAGTTTCAATGACAGCCTGAAAAAGACGGCAGGCAATGCCGTTAAGCTCGGACTTGCCATTGAAGCGGCTGCCGCAGCTGTAACCGGCGCTGTCGTCAAGATGGCGCAGGGCATGGAGCAGAGCTATTACCAGTCAAAGCGGCTGGGCGGCTCGGTCAAGGACATCAATGCTGTTGGTTACGCAATCTCTCAGGTTGGTGGCAGTGCGGACGCGGCTAAGCAGTCGATGGAAAACATCGCCTCTTTTATGCGTCGTCTGCCGGGCGGGAAAAGCTATATCCAGAAACTCGTCGGCTCCAGCGTCGATGCAAGCAATGTCCCGGCTGTCATGGGCGCGCTTGCGAAGCAATTTGCCAGCATGCCGTTTGCGCAGGCAAAGGTTCGGGCTGATTTCCTCGGTATAGATGAAGATACGCTACAGGCCATGATCCGCGATGGCGGTCGCTATTATGATGAATATCAAAAGCTGGCAAAGCGGGCTGGTGTCGATCAGCAGAAATACGCCGAGAATAGTAAAGACCTCATGGTCAAGGTTCGCAGCCTTGGTATGTCGTTCGAACTGCTTGCGATCAAAATTGGCTCCGCCTTAATCGACAAAGCAGGGCCATATATTGATAAGTTCAAGAACTGGATCGACAGGAATTTCGACAGCATTACCAAAACAGTAACAAAGGTTGCTGACGTTGTGATGAAGCTTTCCGACACGATTGGAACTTTCTTCACCCGTGCGATGGAATGGTACGATAAACTTGATCCGAAATCGAAGAACATAGCCAATACAATTGCCGCAATAGCGGGCGCTGTTTGGCTGTTTAATAAGGCGTTCAATGCTTCTCCTGTTGGGATTATCATTGCGCTCGGTGCCGCTCTTGTCGCCCTGTACCAAGATTATCAGAACTGGAAAGAAACTGGCGATAAAGGTCTGATCGATTGGGATAAGTGGGAACCGACAATCCAGTCAGTCACTGGTGCGCTCGAAACCATCTCCGGCTGGTTCAGCACTCTTGCAGGTGATCAGGATGGCAGTATCAACGCTTTGCAAATCGCAATGGCAGCATTTGCAACCTACATGGCGACCAAGTGGGCTTCATCTCTGCTTTCAACATTCTCGCGTGTTGGCCTCGGTTGGAAGGTGCTCGCCGCCTACGTTGCATACGACCTGATGAAGCCACCTGAGCAAGTCATGCAGGATATGAGCGACCGCTCCGCATGGGTTGATAACAATGTCGAAGATAGCTGGCTGGGCAAGCTCTGGGGCAGAACCCAGAACGCAGTTCGTGGTGCAGTCGGTTTAGAGCCAACGCGAAATGAGGATGGTTCGATAAAACGGCCAAAGCTCAACCCTAATTTACCAGTGGGAGCAAGGCAGACTGCCGAAGGGAAGGCTCTTGCACCGATAAAAACTTCCGATGGGCGCACCGCGATGGTCGCGGCTGAACATCAGGAGCAATTCCAAGGCTTCATCGAGGAACTTGAGGCATCGGGGTATAAGATCAATTCACTAGGAGGTTACGCCAATCGTCAGAACGTCAACAATCCCCGACGCAAAAGCGAGCATGCACA
Source organism: Brucella sp. 21LCYQ03 (assembly GCF_023554105.1). Lineage (GTDB taxonomy): Bacteria > Pseudomonadota > Alphaproteobacteria > Rhizobiales > Rhizobiaceae > Brucella. The sequence continues at coordinate 10,570 of NZ_JAMJWE010000027.1, read as the reverse complement.
TGGGAATGCAATAGACATTAACCCGGCACAGAATCCTAATGGTCGAACGCTTATTACCGATATGCCCGACAATATTAGCCAATTGGCAAAAAAATGGGGTCTCGGATGGGGTGGTGATTGGAAGAGCGTAAAGGATGCTATGCACTTTTCCGCTGGGGAACGAGAAGGCGGGCGCACGTTGAGCAGGCCCGAGCTTGAAGCACTCAAGCAAGAGCGAGCCAGAAAGCGGGACGCTAAGAAGCAAAAAGATCAAGCGGATTTTATTGCGGATCGGCTATCGTCACTGCCTGAAGGTGGTTTACCGATGAGTGATGGCCCGTTTATGCCTAATGGCGTTAATCCGAGCGCTCCGCTTCTGCCGAACAATACCTCAAATAACTCAAGCGCCAGTATGACCATGAAGACCGAAATTAACATCATGGGAAATGCTGACGCTAAACAAGTTGGTGGAGCGGTTGAAAAAGCTGGCGGCAACCTCTTGAGGAATATGCAACCAGCTATCCGATAGCATTAATCGAGAAATGGAAGCCCAGCGCAAACCATTTTCCCTGATGACGCATTCAACGAAAGGAAGCCGTCGATTTTCGATGGCTTCCCGGATGCATCAGTTGAGTTCGGGTCAGTGGCAAGTACATGGAAAGCCCAGATCGGGGATTTGACCCGCGTCTTAGAACAAGGGTCAACGCCTTTTACGATGAGCATCTGACCGGATATGCCTGACAACACTTCGGACTTTGTGTTGCCGTAAGGTTCACCTTGTAAAATGGAAACAGCTTTATCGGCAGCACGTTCAGGCGATAGCGGTTGAGCTGCCACAGCAGGCGTTGAAAGCAGACAAGCGGCGATGATGAGCTTTTTCATGAAATTCCCCGGATAGAACTTTCGTGAAGTTAGTTCACGGGGCCAAAACCTACAATAGAAGGAATGTGAAAATGACGAATGAAGAACTTCGGCTTGAATGCCTCCGCCTTGTTCTGGCAAATCCGTCCCTAGTCGGCGATGAAGCTCGACTAGTGGAAACAGCGAAGGCATTCGAGAAGTTTATTTTTTCGGATAATAACTGCCCTGAACAGCCTTCAACGCCTCAGCATACGTCTCAAGAATATATTGCCGGGTAGCAACCTTTTCCGGATAACGTTCGCTTGTACTCAGGCGCTTATCTTCTACATCGACAATATGTTTAAAAAGGTTGTAGGCGATCTGCTCTGGGGAATTTTCGCCTATATGCACTACTGGTTTATCAGCCATAATTAGCCCTCCGCTGTTAGCTCAACCAATCAAGCCGAGTCGCAACCGAGAGTCGAGGGCTACAAGGCGAGCCAAATCCCTAGTAAGCCAATAATTAAAAATACGACATTCCAGATGTTTGCCGAAAGCCATTTAAGTGAGGCTTCGATTCTGTATGCCCAAGGAGAGCGTTCACGGTAAAAATGAATGATATGTTCGCTGTCCTTTACCTTGAACTCTCCGTCCCACCAACGATGCAATCGCTTCTTTAAATCGTCATATTTAACTTTGAACGGCATTTATGGGGGCTTAAGCTGCTTGCTTGCTATCAATAACGGTCAAATGAATGCCGAGCGCTTTCATTACACCAAGCAACGTTGAAAGTTTAGGATCGCCTTTTTCGCTAAGGGCTTTGTAAAGAGCCTCACGCGTTACGCCAGCTTCTTTAGCGACGTTCGTCATGCCAAGGGAACGGGCAATGTCACCAAGAGCCATTGCAATATCCTTGCTGTCGCCATCCTCAAAAGCAGCTTCAAGATAAGCAATACGATCCTCTGGTGTTTTTAGGTGGTCAAGTACGTCAAAACGAGTGGTTTCAAGTGCCATATCAAATCTCCTTTGCCATCTGCTTCGCCATGGCTATGTCTCGGGCTTGTGATGACTTGTCGCCGCCACACAGCAATACGACAATGGTTGACCCCATGGTCACAAAATAAACCCGATAGCCGGGGCCGTAAGTGATCCGCATTTCGCTCACACCCTCGCCAACCGCTTTTACATCGCCGGGGTTGCCAAGCTCCATTCTGCGAATGCGCGTAACGATGCGAACGCGAGCATTACTATCACGAAGCTCGGTGAGCCAGTCGGTAAACGCTTTGGTTTGGCGAACTTCAATCATGTGTAACCTTTAGTTCACAGTCGCCTTTTTGTCAACATATAACGTTAACTTTGGATTACAAAATGGCTATTCCCGCCCTTGGAAATATGATCGGCAACTTCGCGACTGGATTCGTCTGGGGTGCGATTGATGCCGCTTTCGGGCTGTTGATTACGCCACAACGCTCGATTGGCACAATCTTCCCAGACGTGACGTTACAGGAAATTGGCCGTGACGACATGGTTGTCACAGATCATCCAGTCGAAATGGGCGCTCCGATTTCGGACCATGCTTTCAAGCGTCCGGTTGCGGTGGAGCTTCGCTATGCTTGGTCAAACTCGACGGCTGGATATGTCGGTTATGTGCAGGAAGTTTATGAGGCGCTGTTGGCGCTTCAAAACAGCCGCCAGCCTTTCGATATATCGACGGGCAAGCGTCTTTATACAAACATGCTCATTACGTCGCTGACACAGTACACGGACCCAGAGAACGAATATGGCCTGATGGTCGCGTGCGAATGTCGTGAGGTGATCATCGCGGAAACGCAGACCGTGAAAGGCGTTAATCAAAAAGACCAGAAAACGCCATCTGCAACAGCTGGCGTTCAAAACACTGGCCCGAAGCAAATGAAGACCACGGCGGCACCGCCCGGATTTACATATGCGGGGAGCAATTAATGGAAGAAGTTTACAAGATATCGCTGATCCCGGGTACCCCGCAAAGCTTGACGGTTGTTTTCGGGGACAAGGAATATCGGCTTACACTACGATTTCGTGATGTGGACAATAACGGCAGTCTGTGGTCGCTGGATATAGCGGAAGTGCAATCGAACAAAGATATCGTGTGCGGCATTCCGCTTGTTACAGGTGCAGATTTACTTGCTCAGTATCGCCATCTCAACATTCCCGGCAGCTTGATTGTTCACACAGATGGCGAGCCGGATAGCGTGCCAGCGTTTGAAAATCTCGGACAAGACAGTAATCTTTATTTCGTGGTGCAGTAATGGCGCGGCAATGGATACGCAAATGCTCGCTCATTGTCGGTGACAGTGGCGGCGATGGCCTTGAGCTTGGTGATTTTCGTGTCACGTTTGAGACTGTTCATAAGACAGTGCAAACGCCGGGCAGGGCATATATCCGCGTCTATAATCTAAAGCCCGAAACCGAAAAGCAGGTCCAGAAAGAATTTACAAAGGTCACATTGAGCGCCGGTTACTCTGATCCGGGAGCGCCGTACGGCATAATTTTCACTGGTAACACCATTGAGGCGCATCGAGGTCGAGAAAACCCCGTCGATACCTATCTGGATATCCTCGCTGCTGATGGCGATCAGGCTTATAATTATGCTGTCGTCTCGAAAACGCTGGCTCCCGGCTCGACATTCAATGACCAGTTGAAGGCCATTGAGGAATCCTTGAAGCCGCATGGTGTGACGCTTGGATATATCCCTGATATGGGAAGTGCGCGGATGGTTCGCTCGCGTGTGATGCACGGCATGGCGCGGGATTATCTACGAACGATAGCGCGCTCCACGAATACCTCATGGCACATTGATCAGGGCAAGGTGAACTTTATCCCGAATGATGGTGTCAAACCGGGCGATGCGATTGTCCTCAATTCTCGCTCTGGCTTGATTGGCCGACCTGTGCAAACGATGAACGGTATTATCGCGCGTTGCCTTCTGAACCCGAACATTCGGATTGGTGGACAGATCAAGATTGATCAGCCGAGCGTCAATGAGTTCATGGGCGGTCTTTCAGCAGACGGTTACGCCGATCCTGCGACTGACACATCTTTCCGTCCGTCAATCGCAGATGATGGAATGTATAAGGTCATCCAATTATCGACGGTTGGCGATACGCGCGGGCAACCTTGGTACTGTGACTTGATCTTGGCGCCAGTGAACGGCACCCAGCCACAAACGGCTCAAGCGCTTGGATATGCAGGAGCGATTTAATGGATATTCGTGAAAAGCTTCAGGACGATGAAGAAACTTATCGTTCGATGATCGATGATATCAAGTCTGGTCTACATACCGCCTTGACCGGGACCGTGACAGCATTCTACCCGGAAACGATGACGGTTGATATCCAGCCGAATACAAAGTCTGCCGTTCGCCAGCCTGACGGAACTGTAAAAACGATTCCGTATCCGCTTCTAACTGGTGTGCCGGTCTCTTTTCCCGGTGGCGGTGGAGCATCGCTCACTTTTCCGATTAAACCCGGCGATGAAGCGATGGTTACATTTGCCAGCCGCTCCACTGATGCATGGGTGCAGTCTGGCGGTGAGCAAAACCCGATGGACGCCAGAACGCAGGATCTTTCGGATGGAATTGCTCATGTCGGCGTTCGATCCTCTGGTAAACTGCCTACAGGCGGCGCAAGTGCTGATAGTACAGAGCTACGCACCGATGATGGGAAAACACGCATATCGTTTAATGGCGGCGGGATTGCCATTTCATCAGACCAGAACATGACCGTGGATGCTCCCGATCTTATCATCAATGGCATTAGCTTCATGAACCATGTTCACAGCGGCGTGGTGCCGGGTGGCTCAAATACGGAGAAACCCGTGCAATGAGATACCGAAAACTCGATGAAAACGACGATTATGTATTTGGAGGCAATTTAGCCTCCTTTTTTATTGGTCAACCCGAAGCGCCAGCACAGGCAGTTAAGACGCGGCTGATGCTCCAATTGGGCGAATGGTTTGTCGATACCTCTGATGGAACGCCTTGGAAGACAAAAGTCCTCGGCAAATACACGTCAGCAACTCGCGACCCTGTTTTGCGGAATCGTATTTTAGGCACGCAGGGCGTTTCTGCGATTGCCCTCTACGCCAGTCAATTTGATCCAGAAACCCGTCAGTATGACGTTCAAGCCCAGATCGACACGGTTTACGGCAAGACAACAATTCAAGAGACAATCTGATGGCTGAAGCACCGATTTGCACAATTGACGAAACCGGCATTCACGCGCCTGATTTCCCGACTGTTCTCAACTGGCTCAAAGAACAATATCGAGCCATTTACGGGCAAGATGTCTATCTGGAAAACGACAGCCAGGACGGGCAGCTTGTCGGCATCTTTGCGCGAGCGATCCACGATTGCAACAGCGCGTGCGTCTCGGTCTATAACGCCTTTTCGCCAAGCACGGCTCAAGGCACTGGATTATCTTCTGTCGTCAAAATCAACGGTATCGCACGTGCATTACCGTCCTATTCCAGCGTTGACCTCCGATTGATCGGGCAGGCCGGAACGACAATTGTCAATGGCAATGCTTCTGATGAAAACAATCAGCAATGGAACCTGCCGGAAACGGTGGTCATTCCACCGTCAGGCGAGATTACGGTAACGGCAACTGCTGATGCATTAGGTTCTATTCGGGCGCAAGCTGGATCAATAACCAATATCGGAACACCTACACGCGGCTGGCAGAGCGTTACGAATCCTCTTGCAGCGGTCGAAGGAGCGCCAGTCGAAAGCGATGCTGATCTCCGTCGTCGCCAGTCGGTATCAACGGCTTTGCCTTCGTTGACGGTCCTTGATGGGATGATCGGTGCTGTCGCTTCGCTAAACGGCGTCACCCGCTATAAAGCCTATGAAAACGATACAAGCCTGACCAATGAACACGGCATTCCTTCGCACAGTGTCTCTCTGGTTGTTGAAGGCGGCGATGCACAGGCAATTGGCGACGCTATAATGGCAAAGAAGACGCCGGGGACGAGAACCTTTGGCACGACACAAGTCAGCGCGGTCGATGCTTTTGGCATCACACATCTGCTTTCGTTTTTCCGTCCGACGATTGTTCCTGCAACCATAACTATGCAGGTGAAGGCTTTCGCGGGATATACGACCACAGTGGAAGCCGCGATCAAACAAGCGGTCGTTGATTATATCAAAGCGCTTAATATTTCTGATGTCGTATCGGTGAGCCGTCTCTATGCGCCTGCAACGCTATATAATGACAGCAGAAGCCGGACATTCGAAATTTTGCCAAACACGCTGATGATTGCACGCGATGGAGGTTCGCCAGCTCCAGTCGATATCACGCTGGCTTTCAACGAAGCCGCAGATTGCACAATTGATGACGTGCAGATCGTGATTGTGCCATGACGGAAAATTATCTTGATCTGATACCAAACTGGAACCGGGAAAAGCCCAAGTTCAACGCTACAATTTCCGCACTGGTCGAGCCGCTTACGGGAAGTCAGTCATTTGTTCGCAATCTGCCAATTGATTTTGATCTCGACTTTGCAATTGGCGTGCAGCTTGACGTGGTTGGCGAATGGGTTGGACGGACCCGATATATTGCAACACCAATCCCGAATGTCTGGTTTAGCTTTGACACCGAGGGGGTAGGCTTTGATCAAGGTGTCTGGAAAGGCGTTTACGACCTCGACGGCGGAATGACGCGTCTCGATGACGATCATTATCGCATTCTTCTCAAGGCTAAAATTGCTGCAAACCAATGGGACGGAACTTTGCCGGGCGCAAAGGCGGTGCTAGCCCCACTATTCGACAGCGCCACCATCGTGTTCATTCAAGATCACATGGATATGTCGATGACAGTAGGTGTGTCTGGCAAGATACCATCAGCCGTCACTCTCGCACTGCTTGCTGGCGGGTATATCCCACTTAAACCCGTTGGTGTTCGGGTGAACTATCTGGTGGTTTCAGATGATGAGACGCCAATGTTTGGTTTTGATGTCGAGAACGAGCTTATTTCGGGCTTTGATAAAGGTTCATGGGGCATAAATCCCGCATAGATGTTTCCAATTTTCACCCCGCTTCGGCGGGGTTTTTCATGAGGCAAGGTATGGCTAAAAATGATCTAAAGTTGTTTGCCGGTGGCAGTTCGGCAAACGTCATGACGCAGGCCGAATATGAGGCGATGTTACCCCTCATCAACGGCTTCTCGACAGGCGTTGCACAGTCGAAACAGCTCAACAAAGTTTGGCGTCAGGCGTCTTTTGTTGCGGCAATGATTGGCCTTTTCACGGGTAACAACTCCGGCGAAGATGTGCTGGACGATAGCGATGTGGATGGGTTCGAAGCAAAGTTTGCACGCGCGATGCAAGCTTTTATTGCCAACCAGACTGCCACTGGTTCTTTCTGGCAGCCTGTAATTTCGATGACGATCACCACTCCTCCGGCAAGCCCAACTATAGGCGATGCATACGTTATTCCAGCAGCCGCAACCGGCGCTTGGGCAGGAAATTCTCAATCTGTCGCGGTTTGGATGGGTAGTGACTGGAGGATATTCGTTGCAAAAAACGGCCACGGTATTGGTTTGCCAGACGGACGACTATTTGAGAAAGTAGGCGGGGCTTATATTGAAAAGCTCGCGCTAGATAGCCAGTCTGGCAAATGGACTTATGCGGCTGCTGGCGGTACTGCCAACGCTCTGGCTGTTACTCTATCCCCAGCTACCGGAGCGCTTGTTGACGGCTTAATTATCCGAGTGCGCATAGCGGCTACGAATACGGGTTCTGCGACTATTAATGTAAACGGCCTTGGGGCGGTTCCAATCAAGCGTCCGGGCGGTGCCGCCCTTCAGGCGGGCGACTTGACGGCGGGCAATATCGTTCAACTCCTATTCAATCAAGGGGTCGCGGTGCTGACATCTGTTTCATCGACCATGCCGGGATCAGTGGCAGTGCTGTCAGCGGTCGGTTCCGGGTCATGGACAGTACCGGAAGGTGTCAACCGCATACGGGTTCGACTATGGGGCGGCGGCGGCGGATCAGGTGGCGCTGGCTCTACGACAGCTGGTCAGGGCGGCGGTGGCGGTGGGTACTCGGAAGGTGTCTTTGCCGTGACGCCGGGAGAAGTTTTATCCTACACGCTCGGCGGTGGCGGTGGTGGCACACCGGGCGGGGGTGGCAGTCAGGCCGCTAACGGCGGCACTTCGTCTTTCGGCGGTCGGATCACCGCGACCGGTGGCGTCGGAGGGCAATCGCTTGCAAACGGGGGCAGCAACACAGTCAATCCGGTAGGTGGTTCGGGTTCCGGCGGACAGATCAATGTATCTGGTCGCACAGGCGGTTACGGCTATCCAATTGGAAATCAATATGCCGGCGGCGTCGGCGGCGGGGCATATTCATCAAGCTCCACTCCGTCCACGGTGTCAGCCCCCGGAGCGCCCGGCTCATTCCCCGGCGGCGGCGCAGCAGGCGGATCAGCAGGAAATGCCGGAGAAACCGGCGGTTCAGGTCTTATCGTCATCGAATATTGAGAGGCACATATGTACGCTTTGATTGTTGACGGGGTTGTCCGTGAAGTTTTCGCAGACGCTCCGCACTTGCATGAATCTTTGGACGTGCGCGACGTTTCTGATGTTGTCGGAATAGCGCAAAACTGGATTATAGATGGTGAAGGCTCTTTTTTGCCTCCTCAAACATCTCTCGTCGCTATCGACGGGCTTAAAGCTGCGCTAAAAGCGTCTGTTGACGTTGCTGCCGAAAACGAGCGCCTGAAATACATCACGCCGGGCCACGGTCAGGCGATGACCTATCAGCAAAAAGTTGCCGAGGCGCAGACGTTCAAAGCGGCAATCAATCCGCAGCCGACAGATTATCCGATCCTTTCATCAGAAGTTGGCATCACGGCGGATACGCTTGCCGAAGTCGCGGACATCGTTCTTGCTGCCTTTGCACAATGGCAGCAGATCGGCGCAATGATCGAAAGCATTCGCCTTGGTGCAAAGCGCGACATTGATGCTGCGAAAGATGAAGCCGCAGCGCGTGCTATCGTTGATGCCATCGTCTGGCCGTCAGCGAGCTAGCCAGCTTTTACAACTTGACCGATCCCACCGCCCTTGAGGCGGTTTTTTATGCCGAAAGTCGGATTAATCTCTTTTCTTCTCTGACCAGATCATGAAGCCGATCAAAGCCAATAGCGCAATTGTTACAGAAACAATGAACCAACCCATGGTGTCACCTCCTGATTGCTAACAATCGAAGCGGGTATACGTTCAAAATCGTGATCGAAAGAAAGCCCCGGCAGCACGGGGGTGCATACCGAGGCTGCGCCAGATTGATGGTCACACCTTACCGTCGCAAATCGATCATCCCACAAAAATAGGAAAAGACAAACAAAAACCCCGGCTATGATGCCGGGGCTGAAATTTAGAAAAGGTGTTAAATTTTATGGCGGTGGTTCAGGTAATACCTGATTTCTTTCCAACCGATAAAAGCTAACACATAAGACAATGCAGCAAGAATAGCCGCTTGAATTATCAGAAACCAAATCATGATGACCCCTCAAACCTGAACGAGGCCGCCCCCGGATTTCTTTCCCTTCATCCAAGGAAGTGCGACTTCTGGTTCTTCGAGAATTCCAGTCTTCTGAGCAAAACCTCGAATAGCGTTTTCAGCTGCTTCCACGGGTTTAATGCCATCGTGGCTGTCGCAGCATGCTTTCCATGCAGTCTCGTAAATGAGGCCCCGATCATATTCGGGCCATTCATAAAGAAAATCTAAGGCGTCTCCGACGCTGGCAATCTCTCTAACAAGGTAAGGGCCGTCCTTCACAAAAACAGGACTGTCAAACAAACGGTCGCTCATCGAAACCTCCATTTGATCGAACGTTAAATGTTGGAATGACGGCTTCGATTTAGTCGAAATTTTATCTGTTTCAAGATGCCGTCGATCACAAACTTTAGGAAAAAAGCAAATGAAAATGCACCTTGGCGATACCCGCCTCTTGATTGAGGCTGGTCGAGAGCGTGGACTATTGCGCAATCAAATGGCGTATGTGCTTTCTACTGGGTATCATGAGACAGCACATACGATGAAGCCTATCAATGAGATGGGCGGCGACAAGTACCTGCGCTCAAAGAAATATTGGCCTTACATCGGTCGCGGTTACGTCCAGATCACTTGGAAGGTGAATTACGAAAAGGCTGGTAAGGTTCTTGGCGTGGACTTCGTTTCAAAGCCGGAACTGTTGCTTAAGCCGGAATATGCAGCGCCAATCATCATTGCTGGTATGGTTGAAGGCTGGTTCACCGGCAAGAAGCTTTCCGATTACATCACCTTACAGAAGTCGGATTTCAAAGGGGCTCGCCGGATTGTCAACGGAACGGACAAGGCCGATCTGATCGCAGGCTATGCGCGTGAGTATGACAAGGCACTGCTTGCCGAAGGCTATGGCGTTGATCAGGTGATCGAAGCCAAGCCGAATGATGTGCTGCCAGAGCCTGTTGTGGAAAAGCCAATGTCAAAATCCTCCCGGTTCTGGTCTTGGATCGGCAGTGGCGGGGCAGGGGCTGCAATCCCGTTTGTCGACTGGCGCGTCCAGATGGTGCTTGTCGTGTTTGTTCTTGCTTGTTGATTGCCGCTAAGAACTGACCCGGGATTTCCACCGAGAATTGACCCGCCTTTTAGTTATTGTTCGGGTTTCTATTCACGGTCAAGTTTCGTGTGTTCCTTTGCTCGTTTTGGTTCCTGAGCGGAACTGTTTTTG
>NZ_JAMJWE010000269.1 GCF_023554105.1 Brucella sp. 21LCYQ03 | reverse complement strand
GTGGATCCACCTACTGGAGCTCTGTCTGTCAATGGCGCGTAGTATCCAGCATAGATTTCGGATTCGAATTTTGGAATATCCACGTTGAAAAATAAATTTGGTACAATACCATCACCTGCAATGCCACCTAACTGTCCGTCTGCTGCACCTTTAGATAGTAAATTTCCAAATGTAAAGCCCAGGTTTGGATTTAAAGTAATTCCTTCACTTAAATAAAGGTTTACTCCACCACCAAATTCAGTCCAGTTGCCCCATGCGGCACCCGTGCCTGCTCCCCAAAAAATTCCGTAGGTAGACACGCCAATTTTATCGCTGAGTTTGTATTCTAGCGTAAAATTGGGTGCAAATCCAAAAAATTGATCACTTGTTAAGCCAAAAGTGGCCGTTGCATCGTTTGTCTGCGCATGCACTTGGGTTAGGTTTGTAAATGCAGTAATTATTACCGCAAGTGTTGTTAGTTTTCCTAATAAATTCATATAATTTATGATAAAATGATTAATTAATAACCAAATATATTCGAAAATATCAATTTAAAGAATTGTTTTGTCTATTATTTTCACTAAAAAATGATAAATAACAAATAAATATTACGAAAAAACATTTTAAATGCTGATTAAATTGATTTTCATCTG
>NZ_JAMJWE010000268.1 GCF_023554105.1 Brucella sp. 21LCYQ03 | reverse complement strand
AGCCACTTACGCATCACGGTCAACATTGTTTCTCCCTCTGCTAAGCTTGGCGTGTGCTCCAGATTGTCAAACACACCATCTTTAAAATTGGGGGCCGCCTCCATGCGCTGCAAGCGCTCTCCCTTGGCATAATAGCCAATCTTATCTTGTTTGCTGAATAGGTATACAGCAAGGGCTAGTAATGCCAATAGAACAATGAGTATCCACATAAAGCGTTTCAAAGCTAGTGTACTGTTTAAAGGGAAAAGATCCTATTGATAACCTAATAACTTCATCACTTGCTTGGAATTTTGCTCTTCGCCGAATACCTCATAGTTGAATGTTTCGTCTCGATTTCTACGAATAAGCACGTGCTTAGGCGAAGGCAACAGGCAGTGGTGAATACCACCATATCCACTTAACACCTCCTGGTAAGCGCCGGTGTGGAAAAATCCGAGATATTGTACCTTGCGGGTTTTCGGCATAAACACCGAGTTCATGTGTGCTTCTTGGTTGTAATAATCTTGACCATCACAAGTAATGCCGCCTAGATTGACGCGTTCGTACTCCGAATCCCAGTTATTGATCGGCAATAAGATATATTTTTGGTTCAATGCCCATACATCTGGTAGGTTGGTGATGAATGACCCATCT
>NZ_JAMJWE010000267.1 GCF_023554105.1 Brucella sp. 21LCYQ03 | reverse complement strand
TATAAAAACGTAGTATACAATAGCCATTAGCAGCACAAACATAAAAACATAGAACACCAACGTACCGATGCTTTTGTCTGCATCCGCCGCCACCTTCTCATACAGCGTAAAGACACTCGCTGTAAAGACACAGAAACTAAAATAATAGATATTGAATTTGATATACCGCTCTACATGAGCCCGTGTGCGTATAATGGATGTTAGCAGTGATTTGGTATCCTTAGTATTACGAATAGCTCGAAAGCTTGTAAAAAATTGATAAATAAAGTAAAGGATGACGACGTAAAACAGCCCCTCTACGATCGTTACGAAGCCTTCTTCAAAAGAAGATCGAAATTCGGTGGAGGGGATGATAAATGCAATTGCCCACCCTAGAAAAAATTCCAGGATACTGATTACAAAGATCCATTTTACCACCGAAGAAGAACTTTTGTGCGCCATCGCTCGAATTTCCTTCGCTTTTATCTGAGGAAAACGTTGCTCTTTCTGCCAATGATCCTTTAAAAAATCTAATTCGTCCATTTATAATGCTCCTCTTTGGCTGAGTATTACCTTCAATTTTGTTTTAATACGGTTCATTCGAACACGTGCATTTACCTCACTCACCCCCAGTGTCTCGGCGATCTCCGCATA
>NZ_JAMJWE010000266.1 GCF_023554105.1 Brucella sp. 21LCYQ03 | reverse complement strand
GAACGAGATTTGAAAACCTATAGTGCCGCGAATTTCGATCAACTGGATGATTTCACCAAAAACATTCATCGTAAGGCATTCTGCACTAATACAGACGATCCGGATTACCATGCATTAGCGTCCTTAAAATACAGGGACGAAGGGGGAGAGCAGAAAGTTCAGGTGCCGAAGGGCGATATTTTCCATGCCTTTCGTAAAGATGTGGATGCAGATAATTTGCCCACTGTATCTTGGCTGGTGGCGCCGTGCCGATTTTCTGATCACCCAGGTTCGCCTTGGTTTGGAGCCTGGTATGTGTCCGAAACATTGGATATCCTGACCAAGAACCCCAAAATCTGGAAGAAAACCATTTTTATTCTGACTTACGATGAGAATGATGGATATTTTGACCATGTGCCGCCTTTCGTGCCTGCACATTCCGAAAGGCTATTTTCTGGAATCAATCCGCAGGGAATGGATACAAAATCTGAGTATGTGACAGCAGATCAGGAAAAACGGCGAACAGGTAATCCAGATACTTCATTAGACAGCCCGATTGGTTTGGGTTTTCGGGTGCCCATGGTTATTGCATCACCGTGGAGCAAAGGAGGATGGGTAAATTCCGAGGTGCTCGATCTCACGTCAAATATTCAATT
>NZ_JAMJWE010000265.1 GCF_023554105.1 Brucella sp. 21LCYQ03 | reverse complement strand
GGATACAAAGATGCTGCAGGATAGGAAGGCACAAGTGCATATGGAAGCAGTCTGTACGGATTATCGTCGTATTCCAGGTTGCTCAAATCAAAAGCAGGTAAGTTTTTGGGGATTTTATAATGATCTGCGGCAAGTGTTAACCCAAATAATGCCCCTTCAATAAGCATGGTTGATGCATCCGGTGCCTGCTTTTTGTCGAGCATTTCTTTCGACCATAATGCCGATGGTGCTCCATTAGTTATAGCGGTCAGCGTAATTTCGTTTTTCTTCAGATCAATTTCGTTTCCTCCTTCGTCTACAATGGCAATCGTAAAGGGAGCATCAAGGTTGTTGATGTAACCCATCGGACGTATTCCTACAGGTTTTCCGATTATTTTAACATCAGAACCGCTAACCGTGACCAGATTGGTGGGAATTACCGACTGTACAGATACAGAAAAGGGAACAGGATTTACCAACCATATTTCGCTATTGGTATTTGTACTCAGCATACCTTTTTGAGCAGTCCACTTGACCACTTCCTGTTGAGTTCCTTCAGCTTTAAAGCTATCGACAATGAAGCTTTGATGTGCTGATCTATCGTCTGACTTGGCGTTGGCTGGCAGAAAACTCTTCTCGAACAACTCCCAGGTAAG
>NZ_JAMJWE010000264.1 GCF_023554105.1 Brucella sp. 21LCYQ03 | reverse complement strand
GTTTGTCGAGCAATAAAAACGTGAATACCTTGCTTTCCTACTCTTTAAATGCGCTTGGTGGAAATATTTATCTATGGAAACTAAAGCATAATATAGCACACCATACTTATACAAATATTGAGGGCGAAGATCACGATATTGAAATTAAGTTCCTGCGCATCCATGATTCTCAAGAACCTAAAAGCCATCATCGCTACCAACATTTCTACTTTCCAGTGCTTTACGCGATATCCTACCTAGCGTGGATCTTTTTTCAGGATTACGAAAAATACTTCAGACGCAGACTAGGTAAACATTCAGCTCTGTTCAATATGCCAAACAAAGAGAAGTGGATCTTTTGGATCAGTAAAATCGTACATTTTCAACTATTTATTACGATTCCAGTTATCTTGGTAGGATGGCTTCCGGCATTAATCGGTTTGTTGATTGCGGGGTTCGCCTGTGGCATCTGTCTGGCGACTGTATTCCAACTGGCACACGTCGTGACAGAGACCGAGTTTACTGCAAGCGAGCCAGGCCGTATGGAAGACGAGTGGACCGTACACCAGTTGAGTACCACGGCAAACTTCGCTACGCGCAATAAGGTATTGACATGGTTGTTGGGAGGGTTAAACTTTCAAGTGGAGCATCACTTG
>NZ_JAMJWE010000263.1 GCF_023554105.1 Brucella sp. 21LCYQ03 | reverse complement strand
ATATGCCGGTAATCTTCCAGCGGTATTACGGACCTATGGCAGGCAGATATGACAAAGATGTGGATATGGCTTCCTTATTTTTCGATATTTTTTTGGACGAAAAAGCGATAGGAAAAGTGTTTAAGGGAGATAACTTATTGGTTTTGCATGGTGTCACACCAGTAGAAGTGAGCTATACAGACTATGTTTACGACGAAGATTATAATTATCAAGAAGTAGAAAAAACGAAGACAGAGCAATTGCCTGACTTCGTGTGGATGTTTTCTTCTGATGATACCCGAATCTTTGAAAAGATGATCCAAGCTGGCCTTGCCGAATCAAAATTGCAGGATCTGAATGGGGTATATGCTTCTGAAAAATCTTATGGCACCGCTTTACAGCTGTATTTCTTAATTAAGGATGGAATAGTATTTGTCGGTAGTAACTTAGAAAAAATGCAAAACATTAATACCGGTAAGCATCTGGCGAAGGGACACAGACCCTACATAGATATTGCTAAAAAAGATGCATTTTCAGTGGTATTCAACACAAAACGTGCACCAGAATTGTTTGATCGTATGGACATACCCGTAGAGCGGAAAATGCGATCTACAGTAGAAGAGCTTGGGCAATATGGCGACTTTACGTTGAGATCTT
>NZ_JAMJWE010000262.1 GCF_023554105.1 Brucella sp. 21LCYQ03 | reverse complement strand
CCTATGTTAGCGACGTTAGCTTCTAGCGTGACGGATAGTGACGATTGGATCTTCGAGCAAAAGCTCGACGGTTTCCGCAGCATAGCACATGTATCTCATAAAGCGGTGCTACTTCGCTCCCGTAATGACAAGGATTTCAACCAACAGTTTCCCTCCATCGTCAAAGATCTTCAAAAAACCGACAGAACAGTTATTCTCGATGGCGAAATTGTAGCAGAAGACGCTAAAGGAAAAACCCGCTTTCAATTACTACAAAACGGTGAACCACTGCCTGCACGCTATAAGTTATATTACTATGTTTTTGATATGCTGATGCTAGACGATAACGATCTACGTGATTTTCCATTGATAGAACGCAAAGATCTCTTGAAACGTTGGCTTCAACGATTAGATATGCCCAGTATAAGGCTGTTAGAAATCGTGGGTACATCAGAGAAGGATGCTTTGGAAGTAGCAAAGGAAAACGATTGGGAAGGTGTAATGGCCAAACAAACTGATAGCCGCTATGGATCGGGCAAACGAAGCGACTCTTGGCGCAAACTAAAGTTACAGCAATCGCAAGAAGCCATCATTGTTGGATTTACTGCTCCATCAGGCAGTAGAATTGCATTTGGAACAGTTGTTCTGCCCGTTCTG
>NZ_JAMJWE010000261.1 GCF_023554105.1 Brucella sp. 21LCYQ03 | reverse complement strand
GCAGTCCGTGATATGATCTTTAACCATTCCTACAGCCTGCATATAGGCGTAACAAATGGTTGTGCCGAAAAATTTAATGCCACGTTTTTTTAAATCTTTGGCGATTGCGTCGGATATCGGCGTCGCAGCCGGCACTTCGCTTAGGCTATAAAAATTGTTGATGATGGGTTGATTGTCTGGCATGAAGGAATACAGGTAATGATAGAAACTTCCAAATTCCTCTTGAATCTGTAAGAAAATTTGCGCGTTGGTAATCGTGCTTTTCACTTTTAAGCGATTGCGAATAATGCCAGCGTCAAGCAAAATGGTTTCTACATCTTCAGAGGTGAATTGAGCCACGGCCTTTGCATCGAAGTCAGCAAAAAGGCGGCGATAATTTTCACGTTTGCGCAAAATAGTGATCCAGCTTAGGCCAGCTTGTGCAGATTCCAGTACCAAAAATTCAAATAATACCCGATCATCTGTCACTACTCGCCCCCATTCCTTATCATGGTATTCCCGATACAATTCATCTTGGCCGCACCATCCGCATCGTTTCAAATTATCTTTTAGCATAGTTTGGTGAAATTACGAGTTTCCGTTCAATAAATGGTATCGGTAGATCTTCCTATTTATCTTTTGCCAATTCCCAATTAA
>NZ_JAMJWE010000260.1 GCF_023554105.1 Brucella sp. 21LCYQ03 | reverse complement strand
TCTCCCAACAAAGCTTCGGAGTATGGCACATTTCCCCACGCATCGGTAGCCATAGCAAAGGTAAAAGCCATCATAATCTTGCCCACGCCAGCATACACTGGACTATTTGCTTTTTCAGCTTCCTCGAGCATCTTCTTGTAGTTGATTAGCGCTCCTCCGTAGATTTCGAAGTTCCATTGATTACCAAAATCATCCCCAAATACTTCGTAAATATCATATCCTGCCGGACTACCAGACACACCTGCCGTGACACTCATAATGGTGGAAGCAAAGCGATTTAATTCATTCGAATTAGCAAAGGCTGTCCCAGAAAGGCCAACAGGCAATAACGTGGCCGCAGGCACTTCTAGTGGGTTGTTAGGGGTATCGTTTACATCTAGAAATTTATTACAAGATGTAGCGGAAAGTGCTAACGCCACGATGGACAGCTTAAATATATTGTGTTTTATAATTTTCATTTCTATTCAGATTAAAATGACGCCCGAAGGTTGAATCCATAGTTTCTTGTAGTAGGCACGCCGTTAAGATCCATGCCTTGTACATTTCCAGCGCCTTGCGTATTGACCTCTGGATCACCAGGGAATCCAGGGGCAAACATAAATAGGTTACGTCCACTAAATCCTACTGAAATCAGAC
>NZ_JAMJWE010000026.1 GCF_023554105.1 Brucella sp. 21LCYQ03 | reverse complement strand
CAATTCTAAGTCTCCTGTCAGTTTTATCTAACAGAAGCCCTCCACTTTTGAAGGGGAAGTCCATGCTCAACATCTCAAAGGAATTCGGAGGTGTCACAGCGCTCAGCGGCGCACGGTTTTCCGCGCGTGCCGGAGAAGTTCACGCTCTGATGGGCGAGAACGGCGCTGGCAAATCGACGCTGATGAAAATCCTTGCGGGTTCCTATACCCATGACAAAGGCGAGATACACATCGACGGTACGCCCGTGACCATCACTAGTCCCCAGGACGCGATGCGCAGGGGAATCTCGATCATTTACCAGGAATTCTCGCTCGCCCACCACCTCACGGTCGCCGAAAACATTCTCATCGAAAAGCTCGGCCACGGCTTCCTTCTGAACAAGCGAGCAATGCGGGCGCGCGTCGCTGAACTGCTGGCCGGCATGGGCTTTGACGATATCGATCCCGATGAGCTTGCCGGCAACCTTACGGTCGCGCACCAACAGGTCATCGAAATATGCAAGGCGCTGTCCCGGGAGTGTTCGATCCTCGTCCTTGACGAACCCACCGCCGTCCTCACCAACCACGAGACGGAAAAACTGTTCAAGCTCATACGGCAGTTGCGGGAGAACGGTGTCTGCATCATCTACGATAGTGTGCACCCCGATCAGAATGCACTATTGGCCGCTCATCTCTACTGTGACGGTTTCGATGGCGGCATCGAGCATCGTGTTGACCAATTGCGCATCTGGTCTCGTTCCGATAGACCAGCTTATAACCAAACCATCAAAACAGTCGATGATTGGTGAGAGATATACCTTGCCAGCCGGGATATGGAATTCAGTGATATCGGTCAGCCATTTCTCGTTTGGGCCTGCGGCCTGGAAATCGCGATTAATAAGGTTCTCGGGTGCCGGACTGATTTCTCCCAGATAAGAGTGATATCGCCGCCGCTTTGGCGTGGCAACGATCAGGTTCTCCTGTTTCATCAAGCGCTGCACAACTTTCTCTGAGATCATAACGGATTGTTTGGCCAATGAAGCCTGTAGCCTGCGGTAGCCATAGCATCGACGGTTCGCTTCGAAGATTTCGGCGATGCTTTGACGAATAGTGAGATACTTGTCGCTCATCCTCATACGGGCTCGATGGTAAAAATATGAACTGCGCGCCAGTCGCAACTGAGCAAGCAGATCGCAGAGTTGATAAAGATCTTTTAGGGCGTCAACCAACAGCGTTTTCTCTCGATTACTCAGGAGTTGCAGATCGACGCCCAGTTCTTTTTTTATGAGTTCGGTCGCTTTCTTCAAAAGGTCGTGCTCAAGCTGCAGTTTCTGAATATCGTGCTGCAGTGTTTCGAGCTGGCGCTCTAATTCTTTTCGCTCTGGCACTGGCGGTGAGTTGTTCTTGCGTTTCATGATTGCGGGAGCCTCCGGACCAAGTAACTGGTTTTTCCAGTTATACAGTGTCGGTCTGCATACGCCGAGCTTTTCGGCCAGGGCCTGCGCGCTTTCTTGCCGATTATAAAGTCCGACGACGCCAGCCTTCTTCAATGCGTCAGGGTATCGTGGACGTCCAGTTCTTCCAGTGACAGCTTTACTAGTTTCGGGAAACGCCTCACGAACCCATGCTGTCAACGTTGCACGACCGGGATAGCCTAAGGCGCGCATCGTTGCAGAAACACAACGACCATGCGTGCGGTAGTGCTCAACAGCCACTTCCTTTTGCGCCTGTGTGAACTTAGGGGCTCGGGGCGCAAATCCTAAACGCAGATCAAGATGGTGCTCATATTCCAGGTACCAGCCTTTCAAAGCATTCTTGCTTGGATAGCCCAACTGGCGAATAGTCGCTTTCGGGCGTTTGCCCAGCTTGATATAAAGCGTAACGGCTCGCATCCGGTCTTCGTAGGAATACATGAACTACCTCCCTGATAGTCCAAGTTTTCGTCCGCACCCCCACCGGGTCATGTATGGATACCCCCGGTAATGCAAGTTGGAATTTGGATAATTTAGACGTGCGATCGGGTGCGGTCATGTATCAGGCCTGTTTTGCGGCATTCACATAGCCGCTGGCCGGTATGGAGCTTAGCGGTTCTGGTGCAAAATCACTTCTACGGGCTCTAAGCCCATTGACCCGGATGCGTTTCCAGAACCGTTTGCCGATCATTGTCCTTACTATCCGTTGACCTCCTCACACGCCGTCGTTCCGCTCTAGCTTGCCGGTTTAACTTACGCGACAGTCAGTAGCGGATCTCTATAATCTTCCTTCTTGGTCTGCATTGCCCAAAGGCTGCGGGCCATCTTGTTCGCCAAAGCTATGGCAACGACCATTCTAGGTTTACGTAAAAGCATCGCATGAAGCCATGTTCCAGGTACTGGCGTCTTTTTACTGGCCCAGCGTATTATCGACATCGCACCGATTATGAGCAAACGCCGAATATCACGCTGCCCCATTTTCGATGTACGTCCCAAAATCTGCTTTCCGCCACTCGAGTGTTGGCGCGGTACAAGTCCGAGCCATGCAGCAAAATCCCTACTGCGCCTAAAGATAGACAGCGTAGGGGCGAATGCTTCAATGGCCATAGCCGTGATAGGCCCTAGACCGGGCATGGTCATCATACGCGATGAAGCGTCAGACCGTGCGGCTTCTTTCTTTAGGACAGCCTCGAGAGATAAAATCCGCGTCGGAAATGTCTCAATCTGCTCAAGGTAAATGCGTGCCGTTTCCAATATCAGCCCATCTACCGTATCTTCTTCCTGGTCAATAAGTTGCCGGATGCTTGAAAGATTCCACAAGCCTTTTGGCGCGATAAGGCCGTGTTCAGCCAGATGTGCCCGTAAGGCATTTATCGTTTGGGTTCGTTGACGGACAAATAACTCGCGTGTCCGGAAGACCATTGCGCGTGCTTGCTGTTCAGGTGTCTTGGGTTCAACGAAGCGCATCGTCGGTCGCGTTGCAGCCTCAGCGATAGCCTCCGCGTCAGCAACGTCATTTTTCTGCCGCTTCACAAAGGGCTTTACATAGGCGGGTGGGACCAGCCGGATCTCATGACCAAACTCACCGATCTCACGCGCCCAGTAATGGGCCGTTGCACACGCTTCCATGGCGACGATACAAGGTGGCAGCTTTGAAAAAAATGCTAAAAGTTGTCCGCGTGTTAGTTTCTTACGCAGAACTACGCTGCCGTCAACGCGTGCGTCATGAACCTGAAAAACCTGCTTTGCAAGATCCAGACCGATAATGCTAATCTCTCCCATGGATATCTCCTCTCAAGTGACGTTACCCAACATCACCTTGGCACATTGCGATGCCGTTGGCAGGGGGTATCCACACCATCACTTCTCAGCGGCAATCAACATTGAGTCCACAAGCGCTACCTCACCCGGTTAGCATGGAGTCTGCTTTATCACTTGACTGTCAAATTCCGATACCTGTCCTGCATCAATTGCTTGACGTAGTTGGCTTATTTTAACAAATCGAACTTTTCAAATTTCATCCAAACATTCAATAATCAAAAAATCTATATAGGCATTATTTTGGCGAAATTGATCTCGGCAAAATATTAGACCGGATGACCCTTTGAAGCACATAGGTCACGTGAGGTTTTTGATATGTTTACTGAACCAGTCGACCTGCCAATTGAATGTCTTAGGCATGATCATTTCCCGCACCCTTCATTAAAGCCCTTCGGGAATCCCCCTGCTCTCAAACCGACAACATGCATTTACGAACGAAAGGATCATCACCATGACTGATAATGTAAAATCCCGTCGCTCTGCCTCCCTCAAGACGCCGAGCGGCTTTTCGGAAGAAGCCGTGAAGGAAATTTCCGGCGGTATCACCGCTCTGCTCGCAGATGTGTTTGCCATTTATCTCAAGACCAAGAATTTCCATTGGCATATGTCTGGCGCGCATTTCCGCGATTACCATCTGCTGCTGGACGAACAGGGCGATCAGATTTTTGCCATCACCGACGATCTGGCAGAACGCGCCCGCAAGCTTGGTGGCAACACGCTGCGCTCCATCGGCGATATTGCGCGCCACCAGCGCATTCTTGATAATGATGCGGAGTTTGTGCATCCCCATGAAATGCTCGCCGAGCTGCGCGACGACAACAAGGCGCTTGTTGAAACTATGCGAGTGCTGCACGAGCTTTGCGACGAATATGGCGATGTGGCAACCGCAAGCCTGCTCGAAAACTGGATCGACGAAGGCGAACGCCGCGTCTGGTTCTTGTTTGAAACGCTGCGCGGTACAAACGGCTGATCGCAGGATCAGTCACAGAAAAGAAGGGGCCGTCGGCCCCTTTTTTTGTTTGCGCCCGAAGTGAAGCATAAACACGCCCACCCTATACCCAAGTATAGAATAGCAAAAACTGAGGTGTATGGTTTTGCACTCATAGTACGGTTTCGCAGAGTGCGACATCATCGCAAAATCCTCCCATATCCAACGCAGTTCAACGATTTTACGGGAGATCGATGATGTCACATTTCGCAACGCCAGTTGACCACAAGCAGCCACGCCTTCCCCTCGACAAGTTCGCAACCGAGACATCAATCAAGGTCTCGACCCTGTTGTTGAATGCCGTAAAGCTTCTCGAAGAAGATGAGACAATCGCTATCGATCTGGTCAATCAGGCTTCAAGCCTGCTCGGCACACGCATGGTTGACGGCAATGATGTGGCGGATCGGATCGTCGGCGGCGGACTGGCGCCCTGGCAGATCAAGCGTGTGTGCCGCTTTATCGATGAGCGCATTTCCTACACGATTTCGCTTGATGAAATGGCGCGTCAGGTCAAGCTCAGCACCAGCTACTTCTCGGCAGCCTTCAAGAATAGCTTTGGCGTTTCACCACATAATTATGTGATCCAGCGCCGTGTCGAATCTGCCAAGGACAAGATGCTCAACAGTAACGCGCCTCTCTGCGAAATCGCGCTTGATTGCGGCCTTTCCGATCAGGCTCACCTGTCGCGCGTATTTCGCCGGATCACCGGTACGACACCAAGCGCATGGCGCCGTTATCAGACACGTCCGAATATCGGGGCGAATGTTAGGGCGAAACTCGCAGTCGCGGAAATCTACTGACATTTCACGCGTGAAAGTTTTCAGCCGATGCCGCAATGGCCTCCTTCAATGCGGCAATGAAAACCCGGACCTTCGGCAAGACCAGTCTGGTGGTCGGATAGACCGCCCAGATATTGAGCGTTTCAGGTCTTGCCTCACCGAAATTGAGCCTGACCAGACGCCCGGCCTTCACATCGTCACTCGCATACCAGGTCGATAGAAGTGCAAGCCCACCGCCCGCAAGACAGGTGGCATAACAGCCCTCCATCGTGTTGGCGGAAAAGCGAGCGTTAAGACGAATGTGCCTTTCACCTTCGGGCGTCGAGAAAGTCCAGTGTGTTGCAGAGCCGAGCGGCAGGCAGTCATGCTCTGCAATTTCATCAGTCGCGTGCGGTATGCCGCGTCTGGCCAGATAGTCCGGGCTTGCAACGATGCAACGAGGATTGTCGCTGAGTTTCTGCGCAATCAGGCTGCTGTCGCGCAGCCGGGCAATGCGGATCGCGAGATCCGTCCCGCTCGCAACCAGATCGGGCAAGTGATCCGTGAGATCAAGCGCGATACGCAATTCTGGATTCTGCTCAAGAAGTTGCGGCACAAACGGCGTGACATAGCGAAGGCCAAAGGCGACGGGAACCGAAACACGCAAAAGACCTGCCGCACCTCTGGCTTCTGCCCGCAGCAGCGCTTTGGCTTCGGTTTCATTTTCGATCATGGCGCGCGCAAAAGGCAGGAAGGTTTCACCTTCAGGTGTCAGCGAAAGCGAACGTGTCGTGCGATGCAGCAGCCGGACACCGAGCATTGTTTCAAGAGCAGCGAGACGGCGTGTGGCAACCATCGGTTGGAGACCAAGCCTTCGGGCCGCTTCAGCCAGGCTTCCGGCATTCACTGCCGCCAGAAATACAACAATGTCATCCGTATTCATTATATCGATTTTCTTTATACAGGCAGATCATTCAAGATCACTAAAGCGAAAATCGATAAAAAGCTAGATAGTCAGGCACCGATCGCGATAGAGCGGCTCTCACTTCAAGGTGCCTTTGATAGCCGCCCTATCCGAAAGTTTTTCACGCATCGTTCCGCCGGAAAGCGCCTCCCACTTTCCTCGGGACCAACCATAAGAGGGCAGCAAAATGGACGATAAAAGCCAATCTTCAATGCAAGCCGGGCAAGCCAGCGCTGGTATCGGCAAAGGGGCTCTGTTCGCAATGGCCGTAGCCAGCGGCGTGGCGGTTGCAAATATCTATTACAATCAGCCAATGCTTGGGATCATTGAAGCCGATTTTCCAAATGATCCGATGACGAGCCTTATCCCGACCGCCACGCAGCTTGGCTATGCCGCTGGTTTGTTCTTCCTGCTTCCGTTGGGGGATATCGTTCACCGGCGCAAGCTAATTATCGGCCAATTCATAATTCTGGCAGTAGCGCTTGCCATTGCGGCTCTCGCACCATCGGCGCTGGCTCTGGTGATTGCATCACTCATCGTGGGTGCAAGCTCGACAGTCGCACAGCAGATCGTGCCGTTTGCGGCGTCGCTTGCCGTGCCTGAAAAGCGCGGCGCGACCATCGGCACGGTTATGGCGGGCGTCCTTTCGGGCATTCTGTTCAGCCGTACGCTTTCCGGCTTTGTCGGTGAACATGCTGGCTGGCGCGAAATGTTCTGGATCGGCGTACCGCTGGCGCTCTTTGCCGGTTTGCTGATGTTTTTTGCGCTGCCGAACCATCGTTCAACATCGCATATGCGTTATCACACGGCGATCCGTTCGCTGGCTAAAATCTGGAAAACACACAGTGCCCTTCGCATTGCAGCACTGACGCAGGCAGCGCTTTTTGCAGCCTTCACGGCCTTCTGGACTATTCTCGCGCTTTACCTGCAAACGCCTGAATTTGGCTTGGGCGCAGATGTGGCCGGTCTCTTCGGTATTGTGGGTGCAGTTGGTGTTTTTGCAGCGCCATTTGCAGGCCGGATTGCCGACCGCAAAGGTCCGCACTTTGTCGTGCTTATGGGCGCAATCCTCACGCTGATTTCGTGGGTGATCTTCGGCCTCTGGTCTTCGCTTATCGCGCTGGTCATTGGTGTGATCGTGCTCGATTTCGGCATCCAGAGCGCTCTGGTTTCCAATCAGCACATCATCTATGCACTTGATCCGGAAGCAAGGAGCCGCCTCAATACCATCTTCATGACGGCCATGTTCCTTGGTGGAGCGGCGGGCGCTGCACTCTCGACGCTCGTATGGAAACATGGCGGCTGGCTTGATGTAAGCCTGCTGGGCGGTTTGCTCGCCATCGTAGCGCTGGCCATTCAGTTCGTCGCTTATCGTGTTCGCAGCTCGATTGCTGCCCAGCATTAGTAGGAGTATCACATAAGCAGACTCAACGTAGGAATTGTATGACGTTCGTTCGTGGGATTATTTTCAGTTATCTTGCTCAAATGAAGTTGCGACGACGTAATCATCTACGAACGCTTCTTCTGCTGACTACGTAGCCTTGGCGTGGGCTTGTGACGCATCTGCTATTATTGTTCGTATGTCATTCAAATGGCCGGTGAGCACAATCGGAACTTTGGATTTTTACTTCCACTTGCTGAATTGTCTTTTGAGCGTCGCATCGAACTCTATCAGGACATTCTCAAAATGCTAATACCAGCTTTTGCATATGCAGTCAGAGCGGAACCCAAGTATTTCATCCGGAGCATACTCGATTACGAAAATTAGCATTTAGCAAAGACCTGCGTTGTACTCGTCGGTCATGCGGCCTTCGTGAGACACCGCATGACTTACATGTGTGTAGTGAAGGCATTTGGTCGCGCTTAGTATGCGTGAATGCCTGTATACTGAACTCAAACGTTCCTCAGTACCTACTCGATAGGAAGCGAAACGTTTGCCAACTGGTAAGGCGGCCGCAGCTTCGGGCCGCAAAATAGATTTAAGGGCGCTTTAATGCATGTTTATAACAGTGTTCTCATCCAGACATCTTGACGGTTGGCTATACGGTGATTGTTAATGGAATCGACCATAACTTCTGTTCTGACTTTCGCCACGACAGAGGCGTTCCTCCCTTTAGTGTCCTAAATGTGCGTGTAAAATGTGCCTGATCTGAGAAGCCGCAACGTGCGGCGATCTCTCCGATGGATAAGGATGTATTTTTGAGCAGATCCGTGGCAATTTCAATTTTGTGATCCATCATCCATTTATAAGGGGATCGTCCGGTCGAAACTTTAAAAGCGCGGGAAAAGTAGGAAATCGAAAGGCCACATTCTCTCGCAATTTCTGAAAGTGAAACGTCACCTGTTATATTCGCCGCCAATAAATCTTTTGCACGGCTGAGCTGTTGATGAGTCAAACCGCCTCTTCTGAACGCCGCAGATTGCTGCACATTCCCGTAAGTAGATAACAAATGAACGATCAAACCTGCGCCGAAGTAGTCCAGCATGAGCTGACTGGCCTGATGGCGCCCGTCGAAAAACGGAAGCATTGAGCTTACAATACCACTAACGACGGGATCATTCATGTTTTCGCCGGGAGCTATATTGAAATCGCGGAATCTTTGAGTACCAATCTCTTGTTCAAGTGTGATTAAAGCACGTCGCGATATATGGAAATTCACGCAATCAAAGCTGGATTGCAGGTCGGCAGACCATACACGCGAGTAGTCATACACGGTAAAACTTCCAGCTCCTGCCCCCCGAAAGCCTAGCTCTGAGCCGTCGACCCATAAGGCTCCCTGGTAATCACGAAGCTGCATGGATAAAAGAAAAGCATCCTCCTGAAGATGTTCATCTGTCAAACCGTGACCGTCTGTACTTCTCGTCAGCCTGGTGGCTGAGAAAAGCTTTCCACTAAGTGCTGAAATGGACAGTTCCGGGACTGGTTGGGTTATAAGATAATCCATATCACTGTTGTTTGCTATTGTGCTTTTCGTCACGGTCTAATCTCCATTCAACTCCAATCTCAATGGTAATGATATTTTCCAAGAACTTGAATATTCTTGTTCGTAAATGTGAACAGACAAAAAAACGAGTGAGTGCATGTTCGAGTCCAAACGCTTTCCATTGTATTTACTTTGGAAAGTATAAATATCGCTGCCTTTTCGTGTTAGGGAGGCTGAGTTCTATGGTTCTTTCGCTTTGGTCAGAGGTTGATAAAGTGAGACCGCCTCCCTGCACATGCGCTAAAGTATTGGCAATCGCTAGTTTTATTTCCCTCGTCAGCTGATTGGCGGCATTTAAACCTAAACCGCTCCTATTGCGCACCGATGGGCGCGCATCATCCGATATTTTGACGATGAACTCATGATGACGCTGTTCTCCCTGTATTCTAAGTTTCTTTGTCATGGATGAGGCTTTCAAGCTGTCAAGGGTAGCGCTAATAATATTGACGAGTGCCTGGTGAAGCTGCTTTGGCTCGACGAATACGAGCCCTTCATCTAGTAGACTACAGTCGGTGATAATATCAAATTCAAGAAACTCATGTTCCAATTCCTCCAGGGCGCGTCCGACAGCCTTTTTGATATCTACCAGATCTGCGTCAAAACATTTCTCTTTCCCGACAGATTTGTAAACGGTAATAATGCCACCAGCTGAAAAGGCTGCTGACACTATTTTGTCCAGGGACTGCTTAGCTCGGTAAATCTGGGAATCGCCCTGATCCAGCCACCGTAAAGCAGCACTTGCATGAGCCACTATGGCGGTAAGCGAGTTATTAATCTCGATCGCTATCGATTTTGCAACTTCTGCCAGATCAGACGGATCAATATAACTTGGGTTAGCAACTGATACAGTTTTGTCGAGCACTGTCGCGTTCTCATCATAACCGGCTATTGTAACCTCTGCTGAGTTATAATGCTCGAAATCAATGACCCGGCCGAGGGTAATGCTAAACAATTCAAAAGCGCTTTTATCCGCAATAGAAAATACACTTTCTGATCCCCTTGAGCGGATGTACAAAGCGGCTTTCTTCGACTGCATCACTGTAACGGGCAGGCAAAGAATGTTCGCATCGCTTGCGTCATCATTTCCCTCGTAAGTTTGGTCAGATCGCAATACCTCCTTCACAATGCTAATCATAGCAAGATTGCATCCAACGTGAGGGTCCTGTCCGCTGCCTGTGTTTATAACCTTATCGGCTGCTGCGTAACCCTGCACAACCAAACCGCATTCATAATCACTTAGCAGGACAACTTCCTGCGCCGATCCGAATTCAACAATAACTTCGAGTAATTTTGAAACGTGAAACCCTGAGCGAGCGCTAGATACTAATCCAGCACCGCCTGACCATTCTTGCTCGTTGCTCATCTCACTCACCTTAAGAGCATTGGGGATCAGCAACTAACGCTAACATACAGGTAAAAAGTCAATAAGGTGCGATATAGTGACAAATGATTGCAATCGTCACATACAAATTATTAGATTTTAGGACATTTATCTTCAAATTCTGAGATGGGCTACAACGCCAGACAATGTCGGCTATTCTCTCGAGTCGAACGTTTTACGTAAGCTTAAACCGAAAAGTCGCGCTTCGGCATGACCTCACAGTGTGAAGTTTATGATCATTTGTCAAAATAAAGCCGGATCGTTCAATCCTGAGAAGACGTCTCCTCTTAATCTCCAGTCATCAGGCAGGGCTTGAAGCCAATGCAGTGTCTGCAATGGAGACCGTTATGACAAAAGAATTCAATCCTTCCCTCAACCGTCGTCAGGCATTGATAGCCGGTGCAGGGCTGACATTAGTCGCTGCAGTACCCGCTTTAGCGACGGAGCGTAAAACCATCACCAATATCCCTCAAGGAGCAAGTATCATGGCCGAAGAATTCGTCACGACCAAAGACGGCGTCGAAATTTTCTTTAAGGATTGGGGTCCTCGTGACGCCCAGGTAATTGTTTTCCACCACGGCTGGCCCCTATCGGCTGATGACTGGGACACGCAGATGCTGTATTTCCTGAATAAGGGATATCGTGTCGTAGCGCATGACCGCCGCGGACATGGCCGATCGTCGCAAGTGAGCGGCGGGCACGACATGGACCATTATGCCGCCGATGCATCTGCAGTTGTTGAGCATCTTGATCTGCGCGATGCAATCCACATTGGTCATTCCACAGGCGGCGGCGAAGTTGCGCGGTATGTCGCCCGATATGGACAGCCACAGGGCCGCGTCGCTAAGGCAATCCTGGTCAGCTCAGTCCCGCCTTTGATGCTTAAAACTGCTGCAAATCCTGATGGCACACCGATCGAGGTGTTTAATGGCTATCGTGAAGCGCTTGCCGCCAATCGTGCACAGTTTTACCGCGACGTTGCTTCCGGTCCGTTTTATGGTTTCAACCGTCCAGATGCAAAGGTTTCCCAAGGAGTGATCGATAACTGGTGGCGCCAGGGTATGATGGGCGGCGCCAAGCCGCATTATGACGGCATCAAAGCATTCTCTGAAACCGATCAGACGCAGGATCTCAAGGACATCAAAGTTCCAACGCTCGTCACACAGGGAAGTGACGACCAGATTGTTCCCTACAAGGATGCGGCGCTGCTCCAGCATAAGCTCATCAAGGGAAGCGTGCTAAAGATCTATGAGGGCTACCCTCACGGCATGCTGACTACACATGCAGATGTTATCAATCCCGATCTACTGGCATTCATCAAAGGCTGATTGTAGCCAGTTAGCATCATCTCGCATAATCCGGGGGCTCGCGCTCCCGCATTATGCATTTTCGCCATGAGCACGATCGTCATTCAATCAGAAGCAGACGATGCTACCTGAATATTTTTCGAACAGAACGTCGTGAGTACGCAGCAGCTGGCAACTTCTCGCTGTCAATAAGATCTCATCAAGCGCTAATAAACGAACTTTCTATAAAAGCTATGATGTGACCAGAAAATTTTGCCGGAGCAACATAATAACGCATTCTAATTTCTAAAACAAATCAGTTTCAGAACAATATTCTGATCGAGTCATACGAATAGTTCCATTACTCGCGCCCAATTCTATGGTCTGCATAACCTACACCTAAGTGCAGCTTCTGATTTTTTGATTATAGTGTAACTTTGAACCATAACCTCAACAGCCCCCAACGAGGTTTGACCAGAGGTAAGTGTATCGACCCAGTCTCTCTCCTTTCTGGGCTTCCCCTCCCCACTTGCCTCACCAGGCCATCTTCTTGATGCAAGAAGATGGCCTTTTTTATCGCAATAACGAAACAGTTATATATTGATATATATAACTGTTTCAGTATTTATTATACATTTTAAATATAGGCAAATTCAATATCAATATTATTGTTCAATTATATTTTCATGATCATTGCTATTTTAGTCTCACGGTGAAACACTCACTGCAATTAATTTAAACGGAGAGCTACCATGAAAAACGTACTTGTTTCCGCAGCCATCCTTCTGGCCACCATGGGTTACGCTTATGCTGAAAGCC
Organism: Brucella sp. 21LCYQ03; assembly: GCF_023554105.1. Classification (GTDB taxonomy): domain Bacteria; phylum Pseudomonadota; class Alphaproteobacteria; order Rhizobiales; family Rhizobiaceae; genus Brucella. Next base: position 25,008 of record NZ_JAMJWE010000026.1, on the reverse strand, counting down.
CTTACGAGGGCGAGCCTGCCAATCAGGTAAGGGAAGACAAAGCATTCGAACAGCCGAATACACAGGATGCCCTGAAAAACAACGTGTCCGATCAGACTTCGGTCACCAAAAGCGCAGATTCCACCAAAAAGCCGGTTGTTTATCAGGATGGCTCGGCTCGTGATTTCGATGACGAATTTGGCAACACCGACGCCAAATAAGTTTAATACTCGTCTCATAAGGGTGGTAGTCGTCTAGGCGACTCCCGCTCTTTGTGCTGTTCTGAGCTTGCAACAGTCGTAAACTTCCGTCATTATAAGAAGCTTCCATCACAATTATCCAGTCATTGGCGGCGTGCAAATTCAAGCTGCAACACTACAATTCACAACCCATATTTCACGTGATAATGGCAATAAGCAAATAGCGAAAAAATCGGCTCACCCTTGCCCGCATTAAATGAATACCAACGCCACCCCCTCGCTGGCTTATATATACCTCCTTGTTGATAAGGTATAATTCCGATAAAATCAGATTATTATCCGAGGGGCTCCCTGAGCTTTTTGCTGCGGTTACAGAGATGTCTGGCGCCAGAGAAGACTGAACACCTTGCCCTTCAATCAGCCATTGAACTGGTCGCATATGACAAATGAAGTTAATATCGCCAGATAACAAAAACCGCCTTTCCGGCCAGGAAAAGGCGGTTTTTGAAACATCATGTCAGTTACCGGTCGCCTATAAAACATCCTGTCTCCTCGCTAAAGCAAAGGAGCGAAACTTGCTTACTTTGCCTGACGTAGCAGCGGGAGTAGCATGATCGATATGATCGCTCCGTACATCATGAATGTAAAGCAATCACCGTAGGAAATAATTGTCGCCTGCGTAGTCACGAGTTGATCAACGCTAAGCAGGCCGCTTTGCGTGTTTAGGTCTATCGCATCGCTGTTCAACTGAACTCCACGCTCGAGTGGGGTTATGTGACCAACAAGCGCTGAACGGGCTAACTGTGTGTTATAAAATAGAACATAACCAACAACAGAGATACCAACAGATGAACCGATGTTGCGCATCAGATTGTAAAACGCTGTTCCCTGTGTTCGCAACTCTGGCGCCAATGTGGCGAAGATCACTGTCGAAAGCGGTACAAAAACGAACCCAAAGCCAAAGCCTTGGATAATACCCGTGCGAATAAGCATTGCCTGTGTCACCGAAGGGGTAAACAACGACATTTCATAAAGAGCGTAGGCGGTCAGTGCAAATCCGAACGCTAGCAGATATCGGCTTTTCACATATGCTATGAGCCTGCCAACGAGCAACATTGCAACCATGGTACCCAAACCGCGTGGTGCGAGAATTAAACCCGCTGTCATAGTCGGATAATCCATGAGGTTTTCGAGATATGGTGTAAGCAGTGACAGCGTCGCGAGTAAGACCGCACCGACGACGAACGCGAGGATGATACCGACCACAAAGTTTCGATCCATAAACAACCGTCGATCAACAAACCCATCACTTTTAAACGCGGTATGAACGACAAAAATCCATAGCCCCGTGACAAACAGTGCGCATTCGAACATTATTTCGCGAGATGCAAACCAGTCAAGTTGCTCGCCCCGATCGAGAAAAATCTGTAAAGCAGCAACGGCTATTCCCAAGCTGGCAAAGCCGAGCCAGTCGAGCCGTTTCTCCTCACGGGGCGAATCTGGGAGCACAGCCAAAGCCAGTATCAAGGCGAGTGCGCCGACAGGTAGATTGACATAGAAAACCCAACGCCAGTTATAGTTCTCGGTAAGCCAACCACCAAGCGTTGGCCCAAGAATGGGACCAAGCATTACGCCTAGCCCAAAAATAGCCATTGCCTGCCCGCGTTTGCTTTCAGGGTACGTGTCAAGTAGTGTCGCTTGAGCCAATGGCACCAGAGGCGCACCAAAAATCCCTTGTAACAGCCGAAACAATACTATTTCACCAAGACTGGTTGCAATTCCGCAAAGCATTGATGCAGACACAAACCCACAGATAGACAACATGAAGAGTTTACGGCGACCAAACCAGGACTCCAGGATACTGGTCGCGGGCGTCATAATCGCGGCCGCAACAATGTATGACGTTAGCACCCAGTTAATCTGGCTGCTAGTGGCGGAAAGGGAGCCTTGCATATGTGGCAAAGCCACATTCGCAATCGTCGTATCAAGCGCCTGCATTAATGTAGCAATAATCACGCAAGCAGTAATTGCTACGATATTAGTGCGTTGGACCTTGCCCGTAAGCGACAAATTCGGCGTCATAGGTTTGCCACCGCTTTGATGTCACTCCAAAGTGTCTTGAATGATCGATGATAGTTTGTCTGTATGTTGACGGTAGTACTCGCTCCTACCCGTAGTTCCGGCGCGTCTCTCAGATTATCAACGGTTATACGTACCGGAATCCTCTGGACAACCTTAATCCAGTTCCCACTGGCATTTTGAGCCGGTAGCAGGGAAAAAACTGTACCACTTGCGGGCGCTATACTTGAAACTACACCTGTAAAAATGTGCCCTGGATAGTTATCAACATCTACAGTGACGGCATCCCCTTTTGCAACATGAACGAGATCCGTCTCCTTAAGATTAGCTGTAATCCAGACATCTTTAGATACAAGCATAAAGGCGGGTTGCCCTTCCGTTAAAAACGACCCGGCCTGAATGTTATCGACCTGCGTGACAATACCCGAGAAGGGAGCTTTGACCTCGGTGAGCTTTAAGTTTCGCTCAGCCAACTCAAGATTTGCTTCGCTTTGAAGGTAGCTCGCTCTGCTTTCGACGGGGCTATCGACGTCTCCACCGAGGGATGCCAGAGTTGAAAGAGCAGAGTCCTGGGCCGCTGTCAGCTGATCGCGTGAAACTTTGAGATTTCGGGTGGCCTCATCCACCGCCTGCTGGGTACCAACTGAACTACGCAGAAGTGCCTGCGCCCGCGCCAATACGCTTTCGGCGTAAGTCACGTCTGCTTGCGCCTGAGATACAGCAGCATTATTCTGTTTATAGGTAATCAGCAGAGCATTCAGCTCGTCTTTGGTATTCTGAAGTTGGGCTCTCGCTTGATTGACCGATATTAAATAAGGTTGAGGATCAATTCTAAAGAGCACATCCCCAAGTGAGACAGATTGATTGTCTTTAACTTGAACTGTTACAATCTTGCCTGGTACCGATGAATTTACAGCGACATTACGCCCACTGATATAGGCATCATCTTCACTGATCACGCTCCCGCCCGACATGTAAAGCCAAGCTCCAATGCCCGCTACAGCCACAGGACCAAACCAAAGTGCTCCAGATCGAAGCCAAGTTTTAGTGTCACTCATTTGTTTTCCAGTGCTCAACAATTGCACAGTCCGGGCGACCGCATCAACGATCACTCAAATACATGGCAAAGAGAATTGAATCAGTGTGAGCTATGGTGTTCGACCACGACCATATGATCCACGTTCCCATCAGTAACCGATATCCAGCACCGGCGCGCACGAGATGGCCTGACGAGTTTTCGTATGTCCGTTCTCATGTGTTCCTCAAGATGAGAAAACTGGGGTACTCTGACCTCTCGAATGTCTGATAGATCAGAGACATCGATGACGCTCAAATCGTGCATCAGCATTGCATCGCTTTTGCTTTCACAACGGTGTCTTGCATCGCTTAGCAACTGAGAAAATGAAGACTGATCCACGCCATCCGCCTTATTTACGAGCGCGATCATCGGATCGAGCAAAATGGTCTCAATATTAAAATGCTCGGTCATTGCTTACTCCTGAAGCCTTTTGATTTTGCCGAAACGAAAGCATGACTCCGGCCTTTGAGACGGAATTAGATAATGGAATCAATCCATTGGCATTGCTTCGTTGTCGAAAGTTATAACCCGATGGCTTGGGGCAGAGCTACTTACACCTAAGTATGTGTCGCTTAAACATCGAGATAGATTCAGCAAGGCTTCAAAGTACGTATGTTGCTGTGACACGCCATAGATTGTCAAAGAGAAGTCTTTATAGGACTGCTACGACAATCTGAGTCACGTGTACGTCTCAAAATATTGTGCGGTCAAAACTGACGGCACAATCGTAAACAGCTGCCAGTCGTGAACGCCTGCGAAAAATGGTGGCAATCTCACAATATAAGGAAAACTCTGTGCGCTCACTTCTACACGCAATCATTCCCGCAGCACTACTCGTATCCGCTCCGGCCTTTGCAGCTACTAAACACCTTGAAGTTGGCAGGCTCGAGTGCAACCTTTCGGGTAATTTCGGTGCAATTCTCGCTTCTAAAGAAACAACGTCATGCGTGTTTTCTCCATCTGCTCCTGGCGAAACCGTCAAATATACCGGAACAATTACTGAGTTTGGTCTCGACATTGGTCAGATCAAAGCAGCCAGGTTGGTCTGGCTCGTAGATGCTGTCAGCGAACAGCCATCCTACGACCTCGCAGGCACGTATATGGGTGTTGAAGCCGACGCTTCTTTTGGCCTTGGAGCAGGTGCTTATATTTTAACAAGCTCGCAAAATGCGCTCTCGCTTCAGCCTGTCGCTATCGATGGAGAAGAAGGTCTCAACGCTGCAGTGGGTGTCGTTAAGTTCGATCTGAAACCCGCTAGCTGAGCACCGCCACCCCAACAAAAAAGGTCGGCGTTGTTTTAACGCCGACCTTTTTTGTTCTCTGAAAAGACCTGTATTTATTATTAGAAATACCGATCAGATCTTGCAATCTATAAGCTCTAACACTTTGTGCAGTCGCTCGCTTTTTCACACTTGTCTGGCTTAACGTCTCAATCACGATGGCAAAACCGGATTAAATGAGAGCTGTTACAACCGTCACTATAAAGAATGAAACTGCGAGAAGAAGGGCGGAGCTTAGACCCATTCGGCGATATATGAATGCTCCCGCACAAGATCCGGCAACAAAGCAGATCCAGACACTTAGATTTGCCAATGCGGTTATTGCCTGAGATCTGTCATTGCGAAGCCGTGCCAGTGACTGACCTAAGTTAAACAGCGAGCCTGTGATGAAACCTCGCCCCATATCAGCTCCGCTTATGGTCTGATGTAGGCTGTTCTGCATACCCATCGCGAACGCGACCGCAACAAGAGCCAGATAACCCTGCCCAACGATGGCAAGACAATACGATAAAAGAAGGATAAGAGCTTCGGCCATGGAAACGTCAAGCAACAAACGTTCTCTCGCGTGATCTGCGATGCGTGTACCTGAAAATACACCGGAAACGAAAGCTGATATGATGCAAAGTACCGTCAGCACAGCAGACATATCAAAGTTGGATAGTGCCATTCCAAGATGGGTGCTGTTTCCACTCATGAATGAGACATAGAGATGATTTAACTCTACGTAGCCAACAACATCTAAAAACCCAGCCAAATAGGTCAATGTAGCCGCAAAAATAAAGGCACTTTTCGGCTTTGCGGTTAGCCCGTAAAGCTTAGCTGATCGCGCCATAGTCTAACCAATCAAACAACGGTGAAAAGCATGAATGCCCGCAATCATGGATCGATTGCGGGCCGATTGTGGCGTATCAGCGAAGCAGTGGATTTTGTCCCGTCGGAATCTTTTGAATTTCTTCACTGGTAAGGTTCGTGTGGGCTGTCACAGCCTGTTCTGGCAATGCCCGCAACCACTGGTTCAGAGAAATTTCCTGAAATTCTGGTGCAACGAACAGTTCCAGAAATACCAGATCTTCATCACCGGTGTTTTCGATATAATGGCCCGCCATATTTGAAACGAAACCGACATCATTGGCATTAAAGTCCATCGTGCGCGCGGCTTCCTGACCAGGAAATACAGTCATGCGCCCCTTTCCGCTCAGCCAATACTGCCATTCGCTGCCGTTTGGATGCCAATGCATTTCGCGGATGCACCCCGGTTTAACTGTAACAATCGCAGAGGCTATTTTTTGCGAGGCAGGGAAGTTGCGCGAGTCGATGATCTTTACATTACCAGCATCACTCTCGCGTGTTGGCTGCATCTGGCTCGCTTTGAAGGTATAGGAAAGCTTTGGCTTCTTCGCAAAACGCGCAGCGTCCTCTATCTCGTCTTCAAGAGACTTCCTGGGCTCTTCGCTAGCGAAAATATACAAAGGCTCGCCTTTTGGAAGCTTCGCAATCGCGTCTGCATCAAGCCGGAAGTTCTGTTGCAAGATTTCCGGTGGGGTATGTTTAAGCCAATCCGAAAGAAGAAGCGTGCTTTCTTCAGAAAAGTTGCCCTGATTAAAGACGAGGAGGAATTCACAACCTTCATCACCAAGGGCCTGGATAGAATGTGGTGCTCCCGCAGGGAAAAGCCACAGATCACCCGCGGAGACATCATCGATAAACATTTCACCTTCCGGAGTGAAGACGGTCACCCTCGCCTTGCCCGTCAGCATCAGTGCCCACTCGTCAGCAAGATGCCAGTGCAGCTCACGAAAACTGCCTTTGGTAAGACGCATATTGACGCCAGCAATTTCGTCGGAAGCTGGTAATTCGCGAGATGTCACCTGATGCGTCCATCCACCTTCCTGAACGCGGCGATGCGTCAGATCGAAAGAATACCAGAACGGTTCAACAACACCGTGATCTGTGGGTGGTGGAACATCCGCATTGGGATTCAGTTTCACAAGCCCCACATTGCTCGGCCCGAAATTTGATGATGAAGCGTCACGCTCTGCCTTGTACGTTTCGGCAGCCAGTCCAGCGAATTCTGAATCTGGATCAATTGGTGTCTTGGTCGACATGGAAGAGCCTTTCCTGATGTACCACTTTTAAGTTTGGTGTTTCGGTTTCGGCTCTATTGATATTCCAGGAAATTGACACGATGAACTATACGTATGTATTAAATACACTACCAATCGAGATGTTTGTTCATATTGAAAAGTAAATATAAGTAGGATTCTTCAAGACTATAATTTGAATCTATGCAACGCAAAACGTGAAAGAAACAATAGGTTCAATTTAAAATGGCGATGCGATTTAAGATAGGTGATTTGGTTAGATGGAACTCGGAAGCGGGGTTTGTTACAGGGAAAATTATTAGAATTCACTGTAAGGACTTCATTTTCAAAGGACATACCCATCAAGCGTCTGAGGCTTTCCCGCAGTATGAAATTAAAAGTATGAAAACTAAACATATTGCGGCTCATAAGGACGCAGCCCTTAGCATGATTTCGGAAGAACGATGACGCATCCATTCTTTACAATAGGACACTCCGACAGAAGCACCGAACAATTCTTTTCCCTGCTCATGAAGAATAGTATCGGTATGATTGCTGATGTAAGAAAAATTCCTGCTTCACGAAAAAACCCACAGTTCAATGAAGATAATTTATCCGGCACAGCCACCAAACTTGGTATCAGATATAAACATTTTTCGGGGCTTGGCGGTTTGAGACCCCATCAGAACATTCCAGAAGATGCCAATAATTTTTGGGAAAACAAGAGTTTCCATAATTATGCTGATTATGCGCTGTCGAATGATTTTCGCGTTAGCCTGAATCACCTTATTAAATGTGGTATGGATTGCTCCGTCGCTATCATGTGTGCTGAAGCCGTGTGGTGGCGCTGTCACAGGCGCATAATTGCAGATTATCTAATTGCGCACGGAGAGGTTGTTTTTCATATCATTACTGACAGACATCCTGAAATTGCCCATCTGACAGAAAATGCATTCATTCAACCAGACGGTACGCTCATTTACCCAGCTGTCGGGATTAGTTATCGTTAGATAAAACGACTTATTCCATCGGCTTTTGGCGCATTCAGTTTATCATCGTTTCACATTATCTCCATTTTGAAGACACACTGTTCACAAATGAAAACTTTTCTCTGACGCCACATGCACGTTAGCTCGGATCAAAATCTCAATCCTGTACCCATAAAAATACGGTGGGGCATCCAATATGCGAGAGGGCAGATTCTGAATGGCAGCAATTCAGTCAGCAAAAGATTCCTTTGGCTGCGATAAGTCGCACCTCTCGGTGGACAAAAGCTTTCAGATCAACTCACTTAAATTGCATCTTAAACGAGGCTCGAATTCGCTTTCACATCGGGTCAGAAGCATTGCCTCATCCAACGACCACCTGATTGGTGTGTCACTCTCTGACAATCATTACCGTACAATTAGCCACCCCAGCCATACCGAGACACACAGGTTCAACGCCGGCGACATTTATCTACGCACACTGGACAGCGATTACTCGGCCGAACTGACTGGAAGCTTCGATTTTCTTCTCATTGAAGTTAACGCTCACGCTTTGGCACAAATGAGCCACGATACAGGTATGGAAAACGTCAGCGGACTGAGACGTTCGATAGCAACCGCGGATCCGGTTTTAGGAGGGCTGGCAGCTGTTATATCGCTTAATACCTCTAATGAACTTCTGATCGAAAGCACCTCACTTGCGATTGCAAATCATATTTGCACAACATATGGGATCGACAAACAAAGGAAGCTATTGAAAAATGGTGCGCTTTCACTCTCCGCTCAGCGCATTGCTCTCGATTTCATTGCAACACACTTATCGCGAAATATCACGATCGGCGAAATTGCAAAGGAATGCTCACTTTCAACCTCTGCCTTTACAAGGTCTTTCACTGCAACGTTTGGCAAGTCGCCATACCAGTGGATCACAGACGCAAGGCTCGATCTGGCGTGTGAGCTGATGATCTCCTCACCTCTTAGCATCTCTAAAATCGCGATACGTTGCGGCTTCCATGATAATTCCCATTTCGGTCGCGTATTTCTTCACCGTTTCAGAATGAGACCTGGCGCCTGGAGACAATCAAACGAATGTTGACAGAGAGCCTAATCAGCCTCAGCTGATCAAGGCCAGTCTCGACTTCAGTTCATCATAGACCGCCTGCTGTTCATCAATCTGCTGATTAATTATTTCATCATCGCCTGCGCCGCTTAATGCAGCAGCCTTCTCCGTAAGCACTCGCAAATTCTCGGCTACGATAGCTATTCTATTCTCAATTTCGCTTCGCGACAATTCCATAGTCGGCCTCACCATCTCTAAACAATACTTAGTCAGTATACTCCCAAAAGTGTGGAATCTTGTAAAATTCCATCCTCTTCAAAAAAATTGGTTCAGCATAACCAAGCGAAATGACCGAAGATGGTTGACCAACCGTTTTTGTATATAAATCCGGTATTTTGAATATTCTCGCTCGATAATATCATCAATAGCCGAATTGCCTTTGACAGCATCTTGAATACCGATCCATCGCTAATTGAAGAGAATGAATTGGTGGATGTCTGATGACAATTGCGCTTCGCAATACGAAATTTTTGGCCGTGTTGGCGAGCTGAAAATTCTAAAAGACGCTTATGACCGCGTTTCGCAAACAGGTTTCGGGGAGATCGTTTTCATCGGCGCACCATCAGGCTACGGGAAAACGAGCGTCGTCAATGCTTTCATATCAGAAAACAGCGTCTATCATGCTGTAGGGAAAGCTGACGAAGCTCTGAGAGGCGTCCCATACAGCGCAATCCTGAAAGCATTATTCGATTTCGTTTCACCGGAAACTATCAGTGATCTGACAACACTGCGCGATGATAGCAGTGTAACCTCGCCGGCGCGTGCACGCGATCAATTTGCCAATGCTATTCAGACGCATGCGTGAACAAATAATCCGCTCTTGCTTCTCATGGATGATCTGCAATGGGTTGATGAAAGTTCACCACAACTCATACGGTCTTTCTCTGAAGGGTGCTTCCGGAATATCCTCGTAATAGGGACTTACCGATCTTACTCGACATCAGATTTCCATGTGAATGGGCTTGCCAGATTCTCGATGAAACTCTGGTGGTAGACAAAAAGCCGGTGTGCATCCTAAGCTGATGAAACTCACCGCACTTCTGACATGCGCGATAGGGTGAACGTAAGTAGTAAGTAAATGTTCTGGTTGTCACCGCGACAAAAGAGTTCGTTGGTCACATAGAATAGTGGCAATTGAAACTAACATAGTTAAGATATTTGTTTGTCAAAAATACAGTTAGTGACATATAGCTTATGAGCTAATGGCATTTTCAATGCTGTTTAACAACTTGATCAAATCGACCGGCTTGCCCAGAAATGCGAAAGCGCCGCCTTCCATGGCCGCATTGCGGGTACGGTCGTCGTCAAAGGATGTCATGAAGATCATCGGCGGATGGGCCGTCTGTGTGTTCAGTTCGGCTTGAAGCTCGATCCCACTTAATCCCGGCATTTTCACATCAACCAGCATACAATCGATGTCCGATTGTGCTTCATAGGCGAGATATTCTTCGGCTGATGCGAAAAGACGGCTTTCATAACCGCAGGATTTGACGAGATCATCGAGAGCTTCACGGATACCCTGATCGTCATCAACAATGGCTATGGTATGAATTTGTGCTGCAGACAATACATTGGACCTTAAATCGCTATACACTGATCTCGCACCCCGAAAATCGTTTTTTATTCAGAGATGCACTCGAAACTCTTTATGCGCTCTGGCAAAGCACAAATATACCATACTTAGATACAGGTCACTTTGTCGTTTCGCTGAGGAACTCGGCCTTGCGAACCAGGTCGGCAAGAGAACGCACATCCATCTTGCGCATGACATTGCCGCGATGAAGCTTCACCGTCACTTCGCTGATACCAAGATCAAAGGCGATCTGCTTGTTCATTTTGCCAGTGACAACGGCATCCATCACTTCCCGCTCGCGTGGGGTCAATGTCTGCACCAGTTCGACGACAGCCTGATTTTGCGCTGCCTCCTGCCTGCGCACGCTATCGCGCTGCACAGCCGAACTCACTGCATCGAGCACATCCTGTTCCTTGAACGGCTTGGTGAGAAAGTCGACAGCGCCTGCCTTCATCGCACGTACCGTCATCGGAATATCGCCAAAGCCCGTCATGAAAACCACGGGAAGGCGAATGCCTGATTTTTCAAGCTGGCTCTGGAAATCAAGGCCGCTGATACCCGGCAAACGAACGTCGAGTAGAATGCAGCCGGGTCTTTCCATTCGTGATTGATCCGGGAATTTGGTCATGAAGGCTGCGGCTGTTTCAAATGCTTCCGCATCAAACTGCATTGATAAAAACAGATCGGCCAGCGATTCCCGCATCGACGGATCGTCGTCGATGATGAAGACCACCGGCTTGTCGTTTGGTTGCTTTTGGGACTTGCGCATCTCAGGCATCCTGCACTTCCCAATTGATCGGCAGGCGCATTTCAAATTCTGCGCCACCTGTTTCGTGGTTGGTCCCGGTCAGGGTTCCACCGCTTGCTTCAACCGTGCTGCGGCAGATCGAAAGCCCCATGCCCATACCGGAAGCCTTGGTTGTATGAAACGGCATGAACAGCCGCTTGAGCGTATCCTGATCTATTCCCGGTCCGCTGTCACGAATGCTGATCACGGCATGGTCATTGTCGGTGCGTCCGATGGTGATCACAATTGAACGCGAACGGGTTCTGGATGCTTCCATCGCTTGAATGGCGTTGGTCACAAGATTGATAATCACTTGCTGAAGTTCAATCCGCACGCCCTCAATCTCGGGCGAACGCCAGTTCTGTGCCATGCGTACCTGCGTGCTGCTGCGTTGCAGCTCATGTTCCATGAGCGCAATGGTTTCGCGAACCAACATGGTGAGATCAATGGATTCCACCCGCCGCTTGGCCTGGCTCAGCATATTGCGCGTATTCTGGATAATCTCGCTTGCGCGGTCACTGTCGCGAATGATCCGTTCCGCAGAGCGTCGCACGGCGGTCAGGTCCGGTGGGTCGCGGTCGAGCCAGCGCAGCACTGTCTGCGCATTGAGCATGATGGCGCCAAGCGGCTGGTTGAGTTCGTGGGCAAGCGAGGCAGACAAGGCACCGACGGTTGCGGCCCGCGAGGCTTTGGTCAGTTCAGCCTGTGCTTCCACCAGCACTTTTTGCGCCAATTCGCGCTGAGTAATATCGACCATGCTCAGCACAACACGGTTGAAAGCAGCAGGATCACTTGGAAAGCTGATGCTCAGCAATACTAGTCGTTCTTCACCAGTACTTGTACGGAACTCGACCTTGTTCTCAAAATAGCGCTGTTCATCGAGCAGCGCTTGCAACACATGCACGAATTGGTCATCGCGTGGAACGAAGAGACTGCCAAGTCGATGCGCCTGCCCCAGATCAACCCCTAAAAGTTCATAGGCTGCTTCATTGGCCGCGACCGTATCGGTCATGCCAATACATTTCTGCACAAAATCCGGATGCGTGCGGGCATAGTCTTCGATGTCAGTGATGCCTTGCGCCTTCAACTGAATCAGATGCTTGCGAAGCCGCGAATAATCGCGCTCGCAAAGGGCAACGCGCGTGCGATCAAAAATTGAGCGATAACGCGCTTCACTATCTTTGAGCGCACCATGCGAGAAAAGCAATTGTTGTCGCGCCATTTTGTTTCTCAGAATAAGAACCGCCGTGATCACAATTGCAGCGACCGCAACACCGAGACGGATGGTTGTTTGAAAGTCCGGATCTGGGCCATGGGTCGCATAATAGGATGCAATTGTGAGGACGAGGCAGCCAATGCTACTTAAGACGATTCCGGTGCGCCCTGTTAGTTCGGCTGCCAGCAGCAACGCGATGGCGTAGAGAACAGCAACAGCGCCTTCAATATCGGTGAAGGTGTCGACATAAAAGACAGCAAACGCCAAAGCGATCGCGAAAAGACCTGCGACCAGATTAATCCCTTGCTTATGCAAACCCTCTGCATATTTAGACATCGTTTGTCGTTCCCCAGATTCGACTGCGCGAAACCATAGAGCAATTTAAGTGGTTGCGAACCTATACCTAGGTTTGGGTCCCAACTCTGCTCGCCAATAGACCTAAGTATCTGAACACTATCCGTTCATCTGATTGAGCTGCCTTGCTGCGCTGCCTAGCCTTGGAGCGCATTGAAGCTGCAAAGGAGTTCGATCATGCCCGGCGACAATCCCTCACACGCACTCGCTGCAGGCACTGTTGCGCCTGCGTTCACTTTACCTACAACGGCGGATCAAACGGTATCGCTTAGCGATCTGCGTGGCGCTCCGGTGATACTCGCATTTTACCCGGCTGACTGGAGTCCGGTCTGCAGCGATCAGATGGGACTTTATAACGAAATACTGCCTGAGTTTCACCAGGCTCTGTCGCAAATTTTTCAGCGGGTTAACGAGAGGCTTATCTTCGGACGCACTTATGCTGCGAGCTCCGCAAAGACCTCGAATGGCGAGCGGTTATCGTTTGCGAATTGCTTCTTGCGGATCATATGTGCGACTTCGATGCCAGCGATTGTCGCTGATGCGCTTTGAAACGCTTTGAAGCCCATCATCGGCTTGGTAATCCGCTTGATAAAACGATGATCCTGCTCAAGGATGTTATTGAGATATTTGACTTGAAGAATTTCGATCAGTTTGCTTGAACTGGTGATCTTCAGGATATTGTTAACAGCCTGCGCTCCCGCCAGATTGGCTCCACTTTTATCAATGATAATCTTGTTTGGGATGACGTTGCTTGCAATGGTCTTCTTAAAGAAACGCCTTGCAGCGCCGAGATTTCGCCGTTCAGAGAGCATGAAATCGAGCGTTTGCCCGTCACGATCAACAGCCCGATAAAGATACGTCCATTTTCCTTTGACCGTTATATAGGTCTCATCAACACGCCATGAGCCTAGGGTTGGCCGTTTACGTCTTTGTGCCTGAGCCGCTATCTGCGGCGAATACTTAACAACCCAACGATTCAACGTTGCATGGTCAATCTCTACGCCGCGTTCTGCCATGATTTCCTGAAGATCGCGATAGGAGACCGAATAACGGACATAGAAGAAAACGGCGTAGAGGATGACACTTTTGGGGAAATGAGAACCTTTGAAGTCAATTGTCATCTCTGCTCACCTCAATCAATTGTAATCGTCGATGCTGACATAGCTCAACAGAGGTGAAAATTTTGCGACAGGACCGAAAATACTAATGTTTAAGAATCTGACTTAAAAAAAGCTTTGTTCTCTCATGTTTTGGGTTGCCAAAAAACTCATCAGGTTTAGCCTCTTCAATGATCTGACCCGAATTCATGAATATTACACGATCCGCAACTGCGCGGGCAAAACCCATTTCATGAGTTACGCAAACCATTGTCATGCCATCCTTTGCCAGGCCTGTCATTGTGTCGAGAACCTCAGAAACCATCTCGGGATCAAGTGCAGATGTTGGCTCGTCGAAGAGCATGACAGCTGGCTGCATACACAGCGAGCGTGCGATTGCGACACGCTGCTGTTGGCCACCCGACAATTGTATCGGAAACTTGTTCGCCTGCTCGGGAATTCGCACACGCTCTAGAAATTGCATCGCAAGCTTTTTGGCTTCTGCTTGAGATACCCCATTAATCCACATTGGACCCACCATACAGTTTTTCAGAACTGTCATATGCGGAAACAAGTTGAAGTGTTGGAAAACCATTCCAACATTTTTTCTAACATCAGCAACATTTGTCATTTTGTTGTGTAGGCTGATGCCGTTGACAATTATTTCACCTTGCTGGTGTGCCTCTAGACGATTGAAGCACCGGATTAAGGTTGATTTTCCGGAGCCTGATGGGCCGCAAATAACAATTCGCTCTCCTTTGCGCACGGTAAGGTTCACATCGGTAAGGACACGAAAGCTGCCATACCATTTGGAAATATTGCGAACATCAATTATCGTTTCACTCATCGAACTTTACTCCTAGCATAATGGCGTTCTATTCGCGACTGAATGAACTCTAGGCAGATAGAGAGTATCCAGTAAAGCATGGCTGCGGTGACTAGCATCTCCATGTGCTGGAATGATTTTTGACCAAGTGTTCTTGCAAGGAACATTAACTCCCAAACGCCAATGACCGATACAAGCGAGCTGTCTTTCAGCATCGATATAAACTGGTTACCTGTTGGTGGAATAATAACTGGCAGAGCTTGGGGCAGGATCACTCTTCGCATCGTAATTCCAAAGCCAAAGCCAATAGAGCGTGATGCCTCCCACTGTCCTCGATCAATACTCTGAATACCCGAGCGGAAAATTTCAGTCATATATGCGCCGTAGCAAAGTGATAGAGCCAGAATGCCTGCTGGTACCGCATCAATAATAATTCCAAGTTGCGGTAAGCCGAGATAGATGAGGTATACTTGCATTAGAAGTGGCAGGCCTCGAAAGAATGACGTGTAGAAACTGGCAATAGCGTATGCAAAACCATTGTTAGATAATTTCGCCACCGCGCCCAGAATGGCAATAGCGGAAGCAATAAGGATGGAAATTGCTGAAATATAAATTGTAGTCACAAGGCCTTGCGTGACGAGAAAAGGTAATTTTTCTTTAATGAATGGAAAGCTGAGATTAAATGTATTAAAGAATAAAAGAAATAAGACGAGTAATTCTAACCACACCACTGCGATCTGAATTTTTCGAGGAGCGAACCCGATTATCACAACGTTGAGGGTGAACATAGTAGCAATAACAAACGCGATAGCAAAGCGACCATAGTATGCACTCTCTGCCGGCTCACCTATAACTGGGCGCATTAACTCTCCCATGGTGGTTCCGGTCAGATCAAACAAAAGCATGAGCACGAATACTACAATCAAAATGACCGCAATAAACCATGGCTTGTGGACGAGCACTTGCGACTCGACCGTATCAGGATAGAGCATGGGGGGTCCTCTAAACAATGGAGGCAGCCCGATACTCCGGGCCACCTGTTCCTCTGTCGTTACTTGGCCGTGGTATAATCCTCACCATACCATTTTACCGAAAGCTTACTGAGAGTGCCGTCTTTTCGCATTTCTCCGATAATTTCTGCAAGTTTGTCGTTCAACTCTTGATCGTCATGTTCGATGGCCAAGACTAATGGCTCATAGAAAACTGGATCTCCCAGTTGCTTGATTGGATACCCTGCCTTAATTGCATCTGCGATACTGGGCATTGACGAAACAACCGCATCAAGACGCACACCATCGCCAAGACGAAGATCATCGAATGCCGTCGATGAATTCGTGTAAGATCGCACTTCCTTTGGTTCAAATTCATATTTGAATGGAGGAGCGCCCGCCGCATCCAAGGTGAGGTCATGCTTTGCATATGCTTCAAAAGTAGAAGTTGCCGTAGCACCTACAGTTTTGTCATTCAAATCGGTGAGGTTGGCCGCTTTACTGTCTTTGTGAACTGCGACGGCGGCTGGTGTGTAGTAATAAACCGCCGGAAAGTTGAAGATCTTGGCGCGAGCTTGCGTTGGCGTCATTGAGCCAGCATGCATGTCCCAGCGCCCCTGCCAGTTTCCCGCAGTAATGATGTCCCAGCCAGGGGTAACGAACACGACATCTACACCTAAATGCGAAGCTATGGACTTCGCAACGTCTATGTCAAAGCCATCCATTTCGTTCTTATCATTCATGAAAGATTGCGGTGCCCAGTTGGCATCCGTCGCAACCTTCAGTTGCTTTGTAGACATAATTCTATCAAGCACCGCACCGGCATTAGACTGCATTGTTGACAGTGGCAGCAGAAGGACTGCACTGATAGCCGTCGATTTGATAAACGTTTTCATTTTGGTTCCCTTAATTATGGTTTAATCCGGCATATTTTATTCACCGATGACTTAGATAGTGGAGCTACCCAGTTAGAAGGTCTTCCGGTTAAATAGAGCAGCATTTCGATTACTGTTCCTCTAGAACGCGGAGATTAACCCTCCCCTTCCCTAATAATTTCATCGCGCACCGTACTTGCCACCCGGAATGCTTCAACCCCAGCCGGAATGCCGCAATAAACTGCGATTTGCTGCAATGCCGCGCGTAGCTCGCCGTCGGTCAATCCGTTGCGTATAGCGCCTCGGAAATGTATACCAAACTCATGCATACGATTGAGTGCGACAAGCATTCCCAAGTTTAGAAGACTGCGTTGCTTGAGATCGAGCGCATCATCGGTCCACACCCCGCCCCAACAATATTCGTTAAGCACATCTTGGAACGGAGCAGAAAATGCGTCTGCGTTGTTGACTGCCTGATCGACATAGTCGTCACCAAGAACCTTGCGACGTATTGCTTCGCCCCTAAGTTTTAGACCTTCATCCATTAGCTACTTCCTTTGGAGCCATAAACCCTGCTAGCAGTTTAGCCACAACATCTGGGGCTTCAATCAGGATTGAATGGCGTAGCCCCGGCAGAATATGCATTTCAGATCCCGGAATGCGATTATGCATATAGTAGGCCATACGCGGGTTAGAGCCTACATCGTCTTCACCCGTGGCTATTAAAGTGGGACACCTGATCTGATCGAGAAAGCCACCGAAATCTGTCTCTGCAAGAACGCGATATGCTGAAGCATAACAAGCAGGATCATTCTCGGCATCGCGAGCGCGCAAGCGCGCTATAATCTCTGGGTTGCGCTCCTGAAAACCTTCTGTAAGCCAACGTGACAAAGACGCATTGTGGTGATCAGTTGGTGTCCCCGTTTGCAACAGTGCGAGACGTTCCAACACGCGAATGCGCTCTTTAGGAGAGCGACCGGCTACAGTTGAAAGTAGAGCTAGTTTACGCAGTCGTTCGAGATGAGTGAAAGCAAGGCGTTGAGCTATAAGACCGCCAAGAGAAAAGCCTGCAAGGTTGAAGGTCGAAAATCCCACCTTATCCGCTAATGCAAGTGTTTCCTTCACAAAATCATCAATCTCGTATCGACCGAAAACTTTACTGGATTTCCCGTGTCCGCGAAGATCGAATGTGAGGATCGTGAAACGATCCTTTAGGCGCTCCACCACCCCATCCCATGCTTCAAGATAGGAGCCCACACCGTGAATGCAGATAAGAGGTTCGCCTGCCCCCTCGACACGATAATTAAGGGTAACGTCCCCAACGCGATGTTGAAATGTTGCCGTCATGCTTATGCATCCAAACGCACTTGTTGGCGCTCGCGTTCTCTTTCGCGTTGAGCGAAGAAAGGCATGATTTCCTTTGAAAATAATTCAAGAGTGCGCTTCTGCAGCTCAAAAGGCAGATTGAAAGTCAGGCCAAGACAGTATTGATCCACGCCCGCAGCTTCATATTCGAGAAGCTTTTCAATAGCTTCGTCAGGTGTGCCAAACATTAAGTTTCTACGAATGTTGTCCGGGTTATAGTTCTCCTTACCTTTCACTGCTTCATAGGAAACGGCTTCGGGGAAACCCTCACGAACAGTTCCGACATTCTGCATCAAGTTTTCGAATGCACGTCCGTAATCCATGCTGTGTTTGACAGCGAGTTCCCAACCATCTGCTTTGTCGTAAATACAGGTACGACGCTGCATCATAAAACGTGGCTGCGGCACTTCAGGATGATCCGCTACTGCCTTTCGGAATTTTTCACCGAGAACATGAATTTCCGCCGCAGGCGCGGATAATGGCGTAGAAAGAATGCTCGCACCATTTGCGACAGCCCAATCAAAGGTGCCAGGATCACGCGCTGCGACCCATATCCGAGGATGAGGCTGCTGTAGCGGCTTTGGCACGGCGGCAGTAACAGGGAAATTCCAATAGTGCCCCTCATGAGCGTAATCGCCTGCCCAAAGCTTTTTGACCGCTGGCACAAGCTCTTTCATATATGCGACCCCCTCCTGTTGGGGCATGCCTCCGGCCATGCGATCAAACTCATATTGGTACGAGCCACGCGCAATTCCAAATTCCAGACGACCATTGGTCAGATGATCGCAAAGTGCGGATTCACCTGCCAACCGTATTGGGTTCCAATACGGCGCGACCAGTGTCGATGTACCCAGTCGAATGCGATCTGTATGTTGCGCAAGCCAAACAAGCGTCTGAAATGGGTTTGGAGAAATGGTGCATTCAAGCGTGTGGTGCTCGGCGGTCCAAAGCGTCTCAAAACCACCTTCATCCGCCATACGAGCAAGCTGCAGAAGATTGCCTTTTACCGTTTCCATCGGAACATCAGGTGAAAAGCGCTCCATCGTAAGTGACACTGAAAATTTCATGAACGATTGCCTTTCTGGGCTGAATACAAATTACTTAAGGCGAATAACGAATGGGTCCTGCATCGCTCCGGAATAATCGATGATAATATTTTTCAGACGTGAGAATTCATGCATGACTTCAAAGCCACCGCGCCTGCCGTAACCGCTTTCTTTGAAGCCACCATTTGCCGACATGAAGGAAGCTGAGCGATATGTGTTGACCCAGACTGTTCCAGCCTCAATACGGGTGGCAAAGCGCAATGCTCTGTCGATGTCCTTCGTCCATATACCGGAGGCCAAGCCATAATTGGTGTCATTGGCGAGCGAAATCATTTCACCTTCATCGCGGAAAGGCATCACCCCGACTACGGGGCCAAAGATTTCATCCCGCATAAACGACATATCGTTGTGTGCATCAATCATTACAGTCGGCTCGAAATACCAACCACCATTGGCATCGCCTTCGAGTTTTGGACGTCGACCTCCAACTGCAGCCTTTGCACCATCTTTGATACCTGACGCTACATAGCTTTCAACCTTTGTAAGCTGATCTGCGAGTGCGAGTGGTCCAATATCCGTGTCATCAACCGTCGGCAGTCCGACACGGATTTTACTAGTCCTCGCAACGAGTGCGTCAATGAACCTGTCATAAACATTGGCTTCAACAAAACAGCGTGAACCTGCCACACATGTCTGACCAGCAGCAGCAAATACTCCTGAAACGACACCATTGACGGCATGCTCAATATCGACATCCGAAAAAACAACATGTGGGGATTTCCCCCCCAGTTCCATGGAGCATGGTACAAGGTTCTGGGCAGCATTTCCGGCGATACGTCGACCGGTAGCTGTGCTGCCTGTGAAGACATATTTTGCAATTCCGGGATGGCGCGTCAGTGGATCGCCTGCACTAGCACCGGTGCCGGTTATGACATTAACTACGCCAGCAGGAAAACCAGCTTCATGGATCAGTTCAGCTAAAGCTAGCGTCGAAGCTGTCGCGTGTTCTGATGGCTTAATCACAACCGTGTTGCCGATCGCAAGACAGGGCGCCAGTGTACCAGTCAACAACATAAGTGGCGAATTCCACGGTGTAATCATACCGATGACACCCAGCGGTTCCCGCAGATTGAAATTAAGTGTCTCAGACCGATTGATCGGTATAGTATCACCTTGTAGCTTATCAGCCATACCGGCAAAATAGTGATAGCTATCAGGCATCGAACGCATCTGAGCACGCGTTTCCTTGAGCAGCTTGCCGTTGTCTCGTGTTTCAATATCAGCCAAAGCATCGGCGTTAGCCCTGACGAGTTCGGCCAGGCGTCGCACGAGAGCGCCTCGATCCGTTTGGGTCATGTGACGCCACTCAGGGTTTTGAAATGCTTCCGTTGCAGCAATAACTGCCGCATTAACATCGTCTGCATCGCCTTGACCGAATTCATACCAGGGCTTGCCTGTAGTCGGATCATAGCTCGCAATAAACTTGCCGTTTAAAGGCTCGACGAACTGACCACCAATAAAGAGTTTCTGCTGTGAGCCTTCGATTGTCCTGACTGTTGTCTTCATGGTTGAATCCTATTCGTGTGAGCTTTTCATCCAGGCATGAGCCTGACCATCAATCATTGCGACACGCCCGCCATCATCGGAATCGATATAAATACCGAAACGCTGATCCTGACGTTCTCGTACATAACGGCGCAGCATTGATCGCAATTCATGTGTAGCGATCTGCTCATATGGAATTTCTAGGATCGGAAAGAATTGCAGGCCATTCGGAAGTGTGGTTGCGTCGCCATCTGCCAAACGCGCGCGATAGACTAGGTATCCAGGATCGCTGTCTGCAACGTCAAAGACCGAGTAAAGGAAAGTATTATCTGGAAGCAGCCGCAAAGCTTCGCCGCCCTCGACCACGAGTTGACTATCCGCTTTGCGTCGATGCGCACTCGGCAGAACCCAGCCACCCTTACCATCTGAACGTAGAAGCAATCCTTGTTCGGCCTCGATTAAATAGCCGATAATCATGCCTAACGAAGTTAACCAACCATTTGGCAATGGGTCTTTAACGCTTGCATAACGGCCACGACAGAAGCCAAGCGGCGCAGTTGGGCTTGTCCCAAACGCTCGCACCTGGCCGATGAGAACGGTATGATCGCCAGCATCAATTGCATTGACAGTTGCACAGTCGAACCAAGTGAGGCTGTCAGTAAGAACCGGCGCACCGGTATGTACACGCTCATGATTTACAGCTTGAAACTTATCTGGCGATTTCGACGCAAAAACGTTGGAAACATCCACCTGCCCATCATGCAGAATATTAACTGCAAAACATCCAGCACTTGTAAATGCACCATAACTCGATGCTGATTTGGCTACGCAAACGAGCAGCAATGCCGGATCAAGCGACACAGAAGTAAATGAATTCGCGGTCATACCGCGAGGAGTCCCATCGGCATCACGAGTGGTTATGACTGTCACGCCAGTTACAAAGGTACCAAAGGCACGACGCAGGGCAATTGGATCAATCGTCGCGTCATTCGATGTCGCCATCTCAACCATGTTCAGCTTCCCTCAAATCTTCATTGAGATCAGGCTAACTCCGGTTGATAAGGTCATCTTCCTATGATTTATAGGATGTAATTAAGAAAATATACTACGTTTCACAGGGCGGGATTATACCGCTAGGTAGTTGATTTTACACATCGAGATGCTGTGTTTTTAGATGTATGTGTAAATTTTCTGTGCTGGATCATGGCTTCTTTAAGAGCAATATATTTTTGTCTCAGCAGATGAGCGCTGATTGTCAATAACTCCATACAGCCGGATAGCTAGCTCCACAGCAAATCGCTTGTCGGGTATTTCAACATCAATACCAAATAGTTCTTGAATACGTGTCAAACGATAACGCAATGTGGTGACATGCAACCCCATAATGTCTGCACACGCTTGATTGCGACACCCTTGTTGGAGATAGATAGAGAGGGTTTCGAGATACGGCGTTCCATGTTCCTGATCGTGCGCAGCTATCGCTCCCACGCTATCTTGGACAAATCCGCGTATTTCTACGGCTTTGGACGCTGCCACCAGCATCGGCAAAGGACCTAAATCCTGCGCTGAAAGTGCTCCTGTCAGTCCGAATGCTCTACCGATACGAACCATGCGATTGCAGCGTTCCCAGGCTGCCGGATAATCAGCAAGTCCCTCGCATAGATCGCCGTTCACAACTATGGGTTCTTCTCCAAAATAGTGCCCGAGTTCTTCAGCAATTTTTTTCGTAAGTTTCGCGATGCGCTCATGCCATTTACTGTTTTCAAACGGGACTAAGCAAACCGCCCCACCCTCGATAGCAATCAGATTAGCTTCAATTCCGGCTTTGTTCATGATGCGAGACAGCATGTGGTCAACGTCAATAGATGTACCACCCAAAGCCTTAGTTTTTCTTGGGAAATCTATAAGTAGAATTTGTCGTTTGATTGAAAAATTGAGTCCCAATCTATGTGCCCGCTGCGATATATCATTGGCATCACGCCAACGTGCTTCTACAACTTCGAAGAATAGTTCCGTCTGTGTGCGCGTTTCAAAGCGAAAGCGTATAAAGCTACGCATCATTTCGACGCTCAATGCAAATTTTACGCTATCGAGCATCAGATGATCAAGGTCGCTAAACTCCCGCGCTGTAGGAAAAAGTATAAGAGCCCCCACGAGCTGTTTGTCGACAGTTAAAGCTTCAACGCGCGCACGAATCGCTATTCGTTGATTACCATCATCAAGGAAGAAACTTACAGATTCCACTGAACTACGCTCAATGGCGTCGCGTGCCGTTTTCATCAGTGATCGTGCAAAAATATTTGAAACAGCCTCTCGCCAAACTGTCGTATCAAACAATTTTTCATCAGGCGATGCACCTGCATTAATTTGATTAGTTGTAAAATCTACAACGATAGTCGGATTGGGGAGCAGACTATCGACCATTTCCGAAAGTGAGGCAACAGAACCATCACTCAACACGTGCTCAAGCAACGACGTATGCGCTTTGAGTGCATTATCAAGACGTCGTGCAGTCCGCTTTTCGACTTCTAGTCTATGCTCTCTTGCGATTGCTATTGCTCCGAGATGAATGATAGTACCAAGAAATGCCAAATCGTCTTGTGTTACGTCAGTTAGTTTACGCGAGATTACACTTAGGACCATCGGACGATCTTCGATGTCGAGACAATTCATAGGTATTACAAGTACCGTGCGATAGTCACGCTCAAACGCTTCGGCACGATACCCCGGAAACTCGTCGGACTGACGCACATCACGAATATAGATTGGTTCGTTTTTTTGCAGCGCCATCAGGGACGGGCTCGTAGCTAGTTCCCATCGATCAGGCAAATTACGCTCAATAAGCGTGGGATCGTGGCGCACGATTACATGAGCATATCCATGGGCTGCGTCGATACTCATTATTGAACCAAGTGTCCAGTTTGCATGCTGACAAGCGGATTCGATGAGATTTTGCAATATGGAGTGAATGTCGTCACCACGATCGATTTGGCTTGCGACATCACGAAGCGCCAAAATTTGCAGAGATTTTTTCAAACCGGTGCTCCAATCAACTTACAACATGATGCTGATCTAGATAAACCAAAGCTACTCTGTTTCAAAGGATGAATATATTTTCTATTCCTCAAAAGGGAGGAAGAAGTACACAAATTTCCTAATAATCTTGCCGCACTTAAAACTAGGAATAATTAATCATGACATTAGAGATTAGGAAAATAAGCACATTCATTGAGCAGACGTTGATAGAGGGAGGCAAACTTTCAAGCCGTCCAGTAAATATCGTCGTCGTTGCCGCAGTCATTCGAAACCCTTGGGCAGGACGCGGCTTTGTTGATAATTTGCGTCCCGAGATTATTGAAGTTGCTGATGACCTCAGCCACAAAATGACAAAACTGATTCTTGAGCAGATGCCAGCAGATAAAATAGAGGCTTGCGGAAAGGCCGCGGCTGTTGGAATTAACGGCGAAATTGAACATGCTTCCGCGGTAATTCACACTTTGCGATTTGGCAATCCGTTCCGCAGTGCAATTGGAGGCACCAATTACTTGGAATTCGCAAACACGCGCAATGCACCAGGTGCTTTGATGTCCCTACCAATGATGCACAAAAGCGAAAATGGCAAGCGATCTCATTTCCTGACTGCGAATTTTATGATCGCAGATGCGCCAGGGCCCGACGAAATTATGGTATCTTTGGGTGTTTCTGATAATGGACGCGCACATGCACGCATAGCTGATCGCTTTCAAGATATAGCCGAAATGGAAGCAGAACAGAACGGAAAAAATAAGCTTTAGCCTTTCTAGCAAAACGCATAGATATAGGGCATGTCGCGTATCTTGCGATGTGCCCTATTCGTTTGTAAGTGCTGTTTTGCATAAGCTCAACATCCACTGTTATGACGCGATTGTATTTGGAAGGATCGAATGAAATCCGTTTTCAAGCTCGACGCTGTTGATCTTCGTATTCTTGACGCTGTTCAGGAAAATGCGCGGATCACCAAGATTGCCTTGGCGGAAAAGGTTGGTCTTTCCCCAACTCCTTGCTGGCTGAGGCTGCGCAAGCTTGAAGAAGCTGGTATTGTCACGGGCTACCATGCGCGTATTGCCTATCGCAAAATAGCTCCGATTGCTCATGTTATGGTGCAGATCACGCTCGGCAATCATCGCCAGCGCGATTTTGACCGCTTCGAGCGCGTAATTGCAACCATACCTGAAATCATTTCGTGCTGGTCTGTCGGCGGTGGTATCGATTACTTTCTGATGATCATGACGCGCGATATCGATGCTTACCAGCGGCTGATTGACCGGCTGCTTGACCACAATATCGGTATTGAACGCTATTTCACTTATATCGTCACCAAGCTGGTCAAGGATGAGAGGTCCGGCACCTCTTTGTCGATGTTCGTAGATGATGTTGGATAGTCAAAACCAACTGTTTGAGTGACGAAGTTTAGTCCAATCAAGCTGTTTCGCCTTGCGCATTTGGTCTGAATGCGGGGCAGGTTCGTGAGATGTTTCTTCCAGAATTGGGAG
>NZ_JAMJWE010000259.1 GCF_023554105.1 Brucella sp. 21LCYQ03 | reverse complement strand
ACTTCTTGGCTTTAGGAGCAGAATTTATTGTCAGTCCGATTGTATCTGCCGATATTGCGCAGGAAACCTTAGCGAAGGGTTACGATTGGATTCCGGGTTGTATGACGCCTACTGAAATTACCTTAGCAGAATCATTAGGGGCATCACTCATCAAGCTTTTCCCTGGAGATGCACTGGGGCCAAAATTTGTGAAAGCCATAAAACCGCTATTCCCGAATCTGCATTTTATGCCAACAGGCGGTGTCGATGTGGAAAAGGAAAATATAGATGGCTGGTTTAATGCAGGCGTATTTTCTGTAGGATTAGGTTCTAAGCTATTTCAAAAACCAAACAATAGTGATGATGGTTATCAGTGGTTAATCGACCGAGTAAGCACGTTGATGGAGTTAGATGAACGTTAATATACTGATCCACCTCCTAAGAAAGGATGGATTGGTTACAACACATAAAAAGGCCGCGCGAAGTTAATTCGCGCGGCCTTGATAATTTATAATTACAAAATTCTAAAGAAGAAGACTAGTCTTCTTCTTTAGATGCTAATAGCTGATCGTACTCCTCGCGGGAACCCACGATGATATTGCTGTACTGACGTAGACCGGTACCAGATGGAATTAAGTGTCCAACGATTACGTTCTCTTT
>NZ_JAMJWE010000258.1 GCF_023554105.1 Brucella sp. 21LCYQ03 | reverse complement strand
GCGCAAATCATCCGCAATTTCGTTCATAGAAGTTTTCTGAAAACCGAAGTGGGAAAATCGTTTCAGTGCTGCTTCTATGATCTGTTCTTTCTTAGTCTCTGACATTTTTGAACATTTATACGTTTTGACTTTTATTAAAAATTGTTCAAAAATATAAAAAGTAAGTGTATCAAGGGTAAAAAAAGATAAAAAAGACAATTGTGAGACAAATCAGCGCCTGAGTAGATGCTTTGTTAATAGTAACTTAACACAGACCTGGTCGGGATCTATCCCTGGCCGATTACTTTCTGAAATTTGCGGCGATCCAATTTGTACAGTTTGGCTGCGCGATAGGAAACACCTTTCTGGTATTCATCCAGGGGTTTTAGGTAACCCAGTGTATTTATTTTTTTGCGGAAATTACGTTTATCCAATGTTTTTCCAAGAATAGCTTCGTGCAGCTGCTGCAATTGGGTAAGGGTAAACTTTTCGGGAAGCAACTCGTATAAAGATGCGGAGTAAGAAATCGTATTCTTTAGACGATCCAAACTTTTAGTGACGATCTCCAGGTGGTCAAAGGCCAAATCTGGTAAATCATCTACCGCAAACCATTTTGCCTGTTTCATGTAGCTGGAAACCGGTTTAATCTTATTTTTGATG
>NZ_JAMJWE010000257.1 GCF_023554105.1 Brucella sp. 21LCYQ03 | reverse complement strand
GTGAGGTTTTCGATAGCAATATTGCATGCGCGAATACGTCCGTATAGTGGCCCATATCCGTAAGAATCTTTGATCATTCCTTGATCAGCAGGGTTAGAGCGTGATTCGGTAATGGTATTGATACCGCGACCGGGATGGGTAAACATCGATTCGTCTGTTAAGGACGACTGCATTTCTTCATCAAAACCTCCCTGGCCTAAACCATTGTATATGTCGAATACAAATGCTTCTGCTAGCGCAGGATCACTCCAAGTCACTTCTTTAGGAACTTCTCCTAAAGGTTGTGTGTTTACAAAGTCGTCGTTACAGGAAATAAACGATTGCATAAATATGCAGGCAACTAGCGTATATATTATTTTTTTAGTGCTCATGATTCGATGGTTAAAAGGTGACGGATGCGCCAAAATTAATGACACGTGCTTGTGGATAATACTGCCCTGTTTGTGTGACAGACTCGGGGTCGTAGGCCGTCATTTTACTGATCGTGAATAGATTCAGACCGTTGGTGTACAGTCTTAGGTTATTCATCCCAAATCTTTTGGTCCATTCTACCGGGAAATTATAGCCTAACTCCACATTCTTTAATCGGATATAATCCGTGCTTTCTAGCCAATAGGTATTTCCACTGGAATAATACTGA
>NZ_JAMJWE010000256.1 GCF_023554105.1 Brucella sp. 21LCYQ03 | reverse complement strand
TTTCAAGGCTGTTGCCAGGCTTTGTTCATTTCCGGAGGACGCAGCATCTAAAAGAAGTTGGGCGTAGACTTCGGTTCCCTTTTTCATTAAATCGCTTACTATAGTAAAGTTGCCCTTTAGAAATATCAGATTCTATTTCTGAAACCATGAGCTCTCTAGTTTTATCATCTAGATTTTCAAAATTGAATTTCATTATTCAGTAGTTAATTTGGTTTTATACTTCCAAAGTACAAATTATTTATCAAATTATGCCATGCTTATGAATAATGCTTTTTCATCTGATAATTGCTAAAAAAATATCTTTGATGAATCCATAATCCATTCTCCATAAAAGAATAAAAGGATATACTTCTCAGCATCACCCCTTCTTTATAATCAGCTTAAATCATTAATTTCCTAGATCTAAAAACTTACTTTTACCGGGTAAATTTCTTTGTATCGAGATATTGGTTAGGTTGAAACAAATAACATGTAATTATCAGCTAGAGCAATACTAAATCCGTAGGGCTAAGCTTTACTTTTGGTTTGTCGAACTTCGAGACAGCTTCGGCAATCTTACTTTGATCTTCTGCCGATAGAAATACAGGGATCAATAGGGCGAGATCAATTTTCAGGAGTTTATGGATAACGATGAGATCTTTC
>NZ_JAMJWE010000255.1 GCF_023554105.1 Brucella sp. 21LCYQ03 | reverse complement strand
AAGCGGTCGAAGGAATGGTGGATTACAAGACGGTTGTGTATTTCGGCATTCCGTCTATCTTCATGGTGTTAGCCACGCGCACGTTTATCATGCCGAGCATTCCGGCCGTATTATTTCCAGATACGCTATGCGCGCTATCAAAGGAAACCTTCGTGATGGTCTTGTTTTCTCTGGTCATGCTGCTGGCCTCGTTTTCCATGATTCGCAATCGTCCGCAGGAAGATTTTGTACAACACGATAAGTTTAATTATACAAGCGTTTTTCTCAAAGGGATCGTGTTAGGTCTAGTGACCGGAATGGTCGGTGCCGGTGGCGGATTTCTCATTATTCCTACTTTGGTGGTGTCGGCAAGAATGGAGATGAAGCGCGCGATAGGTACTTCATTGTTTATTGTGGCTTTCAATTCCTTAATCGGATTTTTGGGCTACTGGGAGATAGATGATCATCCCATCAATTGGCCGCTATTATTACTGTTCTCTTTGCTCTCGATTCTGGGTATTTTTGTAGGAGCGCGCATTGCAAAAGAGATCGACGGTAAAAAATTGAAAGTAGGCTTCGGATGGTTCGTACTCTGCATGGGCATCTATATATTTGTTCGGGAAATAGTTTTATAAATAACTGCAAATAAGGTATGTTTTTTCA
>NZ_JAMJWE010000254.1 GCF_023554105.1 Brucella sp. 21LCYQ03 | reverse complement strand
AAGCCTCTGGCCGACGAAAAGTTGACAGACATCTTGAAGGAAAAGGGTTATTCTATCGCTAGACGCACGGTGGCCAAATACAGAGAAGCCATGAATATTCCCGTGGCGCGACTACGTAAAGAACTGTAGATAAAATTTGATGGTGTGAACCTAGTGCTACGTCTAGCACCATCATCACCACAAAACCCAGCACAAATCCTAAAATAGGCACATCCGAGTGCCCTTCTGCTTGTGTCTCCGGCACCACCTCCTCTATCACGACAAAGATCATTGCTCCAGCGGCAAAAGCTAGTGCATAGGGTAAAAGTGGCACAAAAAAGCCAACCGCTAAAACTCCTAATACGGCAAATATCGGTTCTACGATCGCTGATAACTGCCCATAGGTAAAACTCTTCCAACGGCTCAATCCCATCCTGCGTAAAGGCATAGAAACGGCTATTCCTTCCGGAAAATTTTGTAAGCCAATACCAATCGTTAGAAGAACGGCTCCTGCAATACTGGCATCACCTAATCCATAAGCTACGCCACCAAAAAGCACACCAACCGCCAAACCTTCCGGGATATTATGCAAAGCGATCGCAATAACTAATAAAGTCGTACGATGCAAAGATGATTTCGGACCTTCAGATTTTGCAAAATTAATG
>NZ_JAMJWE010000253.1 GCF_023554105.1 Brucella sp. 21LCYQ03 | reverse complement strand
AAAGCGTTTGATAAAAGGTATGCTGAATTTATTGACAAGGTGGGTAGCACGGAGCTACCGAAGTTACGCCGCTTTGCTGGTGGCTTTCATTACCGTTTACCAGCAGTTGGTTTGAAAGAGAAAGACGGCAAGTTAATGGCTAATGCCGAATACCCAGGCTTTCCAATTCACTATACAGTAGGTACCCGAGAAAACACATCAGCAAAACCATTTCCTTCAGAAGGCTTATCCTTGAAGGTGGGCGAGAAAATTCAGGTTTTTACCACAGATGTGGATGGCCGTAAAGGCCGTGTGAGCACCTACACGCAACAATAACAATGCTCAAAATCACCAAACGTCGTTTCAATAGGCGTTTGGTGTTGTTATTTACGGATGATGGCAACAGTTAGGCGAGATACACAAGTCAGCTTACCTTTACTATCTCGTATTTTGATATCCCAGATATGCGTTTTACCGCCAATATGTAATGGCGTACACGTAGCGATTACTTCCCCTGATAAAACAGGGCGCAGGTGATTAGCATTGACTTCGAGTCCTACACCCACATATTTATCCGGGTCCACGATCAGATTCGTGGCTACACTTCCTACCGACTCGGCAAGCACTACCGATGCGCCGCCATGCAATAAACCATAGGGCTGCTT
>NZ_JAMJWE010000252.1 GCF_023554105.1 Brucella sp. 21LCYQ03 | reverse complement strand
CTATGGCAATACCAGTCTTTATCTATTGCATACCGAACGTATCGAATTGTCCAATACCGATTTAAAACCTAGTCGCTCCATGCAGGCAGAGATTAATGTTAATTATCGGGATAAATTTATCACTTCCAGATTGAACGGCTATTTCAAGCATAATGCAAATGGTTTCCAGTCGATCCGACAATTTCATCCGATCACCTTACCGCAATTCGCATTTAATTATGATGCTGCGGCAGAAAAAATTAATTATACAGAGACCGGTGTGTACCAAACCTATTACGATAACTCGGTTAGTTACATTGCGAATGTGAGAAGTTCGTACACTTATGGTTTTGACTGGTCATTGTCTACTAAGAAAATCAAAGCGATAGAAACCAGCTTTCTCACCAGCACCTCCTTTATCCTTTCTCGTCAGGACAATGGTGATATTTTGGAAGATACACGCTTAACCACGCCGGTGATTATTGATGGCCAGAATATTTGGTATGCCTTGTACAATCCGTTAAATAGTCAACAGCGATACATTCTAACGAGTAAACTCAACTCGACTACCCATATTTCAAAGTTAGGATTTGTAATTATGACCTATATGGATATCAATTGGATGAATAAGATGTCGTCTTTACATAAATCTGCTACTCAGCCAGCC
>NZ_JAMJWE010000251.1 GCF_023554105.1 Brucella sp. 21LCYQ03 | reverse complement strand
GCTATATGATTTTTACTCACGTAGGAATCAATAATCAGACTTTCGTAAACGGCGGTGCTGCTGGTTCGCAAGGTACCGGAGCAAACGGTGCTGGTAAGAAGCCAGGCTTATTTTTCCATGATGCTTGGAATGAATACGCCGTGGTATTACCCGATAAAGATAAGAAATTCAGCCTCTCTGTAGGTGGTGGTTTACATTACTTTATGGGCTTGTCCCGACTCACGATGACATCCACGCTAAATATCCTAACTATCGATGCGCCGATTTTCAATTGGCCTCTGATCGAGAATTCCGATCAGTTTGCTCGACAGATGGGACTTTTTGCCAAAGGTAAGTATGGACAGTTGGAATATCGATTTAGTGTTAATAAACCTTTTGCAACAAATTTGACCCCGGTTGATGTTGTAAACGCTGATCAAGCCATTGCAGTAGATAATAATGGAAATAGCCGTTTATCTACTGCGGGCTATGTAGAGTACCAGTTTTTTGACAACGAATCCAATCTACTGCCATTCAAAGTCGGATCTTATTTAGGTACTAAGAAAATGTTTAATGTGGGAGTTGGGTTTTTTAATTCTCCGAAAGCGACGCGTAGTGCAGTAGGAGGGAATATTCGACGACACGACATGAGTTTGTATTCGGCGGAT
>NZ_JAMJWE010000250.1 GCF_023554105.1 Brucella sp. 21LCYQ03 | reverse complement strand
TCGCTGCTACTTTAAAAAAGGTAACGAGTTTATTAGACTTGTTATCCCAATAGTGCGCTTCACTGGGTGCTACACGTAATACGCGTATGCGCGGATCTTCTTTTCCTTTCTCAAACCATCCCTCGACCATTTTATTCCAATACTTATCGATTCGGCTTTGATCTCTTGACACTTCTGCATGTCCGTTGATACTTAGAAAGCTATAGTTGCTGACATCAGCATATAAAAGACTGACCTGATCATTTGCTTCGAGATGTGAATGTGTGTCACTTTCAGAAGAAAATAGAAACCAAATGTTTCCAGACTCATCGACTTCTTGGCGGCTCATCGGCACTGCATGTACATAACTACTTCCCGAAGGATAACTACCTAACATACCGATATCAATTTTATCGACCAATTCTTTTAGTTTATCTATAGCTTCTTGGTTGTGAAGATTTTCTGTACTCATATCAAATCTATTTGTTTGATATTACAACAACTGGCGTAGGCATTTGTTAGGTTGCATTTAAAAAAATCAAATACGGTAATTGGTTGTTTATCCTGTGTAAACTATAAACCTAGAAAACATGACGCAACAAGAAGCAATCAACAAAGGCAAAGCGTATTACCAGGATCGCGTAGCTGGCAATAGTATCGAGGAAGACA
>NZ_JAMJWE010000025.1 GCF_023554105.1 Brucella sp. 21LCYQ03 | reverse complement strand
TTAATTAAAAGGCGGGTCAATTCTCGGTGGAAATCCCGGGTCAGTTCTTAGCGGCAATCAACACTCGTGCAGCTCAGGCCCTTGAAGTCAGGTTCGATCGGATATTTTCCTTCCGCACGGGCTATGCAGATCTGGATAAGCTTCCGGTGCGATTACTGCGCCGTAAGCACGAATTGCTCAAAGTTCTTGAACGCCCGGAAATCCCGTTGCACGCCAATGCGTCCGAGAATGATCTGCGCAGTTGCGTCACAAAGCGAAAAATCTCCGGTGGCACTCTGAACCGGGACGGCCGTGTCGCCCGCGACACCATGCTCGGCCTTATGAAGACATGCAAAAAGCTTGGCCAGTCCTTCTGGCATTATCTCGGCGATCGGCTTGGCGTGACCGCTCAACGGCCAGCCATTCCGGAACTCGCAAGCCTCATTATCGCAAAAGCCTGACCCTGCTTACTTACGACGGCCAGGCTTTGAGAATGGGACCACCTGCCCTGCTTTTGTCGGGGCCTCATCCCGACTATCAATGTCGATCTCAGTCATCCGCGCCTTCTTCAAAATGCAATTGGAAGCAATCTTCTGTCACAGACCGGATTATGATAGAGTGTGATAATGCGTGCAATTGCCCAGTAAAATGGCACCGCCACCAAATCTGCCCCGCGTACCGCGCTTCCCTCCATTGTGTGAAATAGTTGAAAATACAAATTATTGTTTTTAAATAGATAAGTTCCGTTATGAAAATTATATCGTGATTTAGTTTAATCGGTCCGATCCCTGTATTTCTGAAATTTTTTCTGGTCGAAAAGCTGAGTTGCATCATAAGTTAATCAAATTAAATCATGAGTTTATTAGCGGATTTGTATTTGTAGCAAAATAGATTTGAGCGGTGATCGTAAAGGCAAACCCACAAATCAATCGCTTCTGACTTTCACTATGTCCAAGACACAATCGGCTGCTCGAGTTTGAATTTGCCGACGCGCCTTCAAATGCAGTGCCAACATCCATACGGATTAATGGTACCATCGACCGTCATGAATCAACTCCACCTGCATTTCTAAGAGAGAGTGGCGATACCACCGCAAATAATACCCAATCTTCTCGGCAGATTCGAACGCAAAAATTGCCTGAATCGATAAGTATGGATCATGATAAAAGCTATGCGGCCTATCTGAAACTGTCGAAACAGCTTAATTTGCAATGCCTGATATAAATGTTAGCCAAACTTAAGGCTTGCTGGAACCTAACGTCTTCTAGTCGAAAGAGATCGAAATTACAGAAACCGTCAAGTAGCCCTACAGAAATTTGGGTCGTGAACTCATAAATAAGCTGGTTAGCTGGATTAATTAGTGCTTCAAAGTATCCTTGAACTGGCGGGGTTTTATGTCGCGTCGTCGCTATGAACGGATAGAATGCACGTGGTCGATTACTGCGCCACTGTTGGCGTGCAAATCTCGTGGCCTGTCACACGTAAATGATTGCATGCTACCCAATAGCATTCTGTAGCACTTTCGCTTTGTCTCGTCTTTTTCCGAAATCCTTGGAACGCTCTGGCGTTGAAATGACCTGCTACAACCTGTTCGTTCGTTGGCGACGTGCGGGTTTCTGAGGTCGTCTGATAGAGGCTGTATCTCCGTGCCTATGATAGAGACATCATGATGATCTACAGCACCTGTGTTCTTGTCGACAAGTACGGAGCCACAGGAAAAAAGGCTATACTGATGATGGTAGCAAGGGACGTTTCCACGGTGTCATCAGAAGCAAAATTCATGAAATTGTTGATACAAAAGGACGTCTGATCAATCTTTGCCTGACTGGCGGACACTTTGCCAACTGTTCACTGACTAAGGGCCTTATAATGCATCAATAAAGGTGGCACCCTGCTCGCTGACAAAGCTTACTATACCGATAGCGTCAGGGAAAAAGCCGCAGAATTGAAAGCATGGGCAAACATTCCACCCAAATCCAACCGCCCGAAATCTCCGCGTTCTCACTATGGGTTTATCGTCAAAGTAATCTGGTCGAGCCCTTCTTTAATCGCATCAAACACGATCATGGCACAGCAACGCGTTACGACAAAAACTGGCCCAAATTCCTCATACCTGTCAAACTAATCTCCACGCGCATCCAGCACATCATCGAATGAGTATACAACGTAGCTCACCTCGACTCATCCTCTTTATTGAAAGATGGCGTCGAGATAAGCTCAGGTCCCCCACCAACTCATTTTTACTGTCTGGATCAGTAGCAAATTACCTGAAACCTCATCCAGCCCAACAAAGAACGCGACGGTACCTTTGTATAATTTCAATGCCTATCTAGATATGCCGCTATCAGCTACAAACTCGACATTATTTACTCTTTTGTCAGCTCCATAATCATACCTTGTTGCGTTTTGCTTACACTGATATCCTATTCCTCTGTAGCCCAGCATGTAATCCATTATTTCGGATGGAACTTAAGGCATTGTACTTACTCAATAGCATTTCCGTTGCCGTGAGAATAACCTTTCGAACTGCGACTTAAGTGAAAATAGCAACAACGCGCTCCCGTTTGAGGTATTAAACAGTCGAAATACGAGTGAAAACCTAAAACAAACCATTCAAAGCACCAATTCGTATAGACTGCAGTCTATTTCAAATAAATGTATTATTTTTCAATAACTTATATGACATCCAACTGCTTTAACCGCGTATCTGCCATTTCTAAAATTAACCAGGTAACTCTTTGTTAACAGAGCCCCTTGCGACAAAATAAGAATCGGACATAATGACGGTATTTAGACGGTATTAGTTCCAGTGCCGTCACCAGGGGTTCGAAGTTCATGAATAGCGCAAGTTCAGCAGCACATTTGTCGTTCGACGACATGATATTGATGCAAGGTCGCGAGATATCGCGCAAGCTTAATTTGCTGCGTCATGAAAACTTTCCACCAGATGCAAGGAAACTTTTGCGACAGTTTTCGATGGCGGAAGCTGCTTATTTTCTGGGAGTTTCACCAAGCAATCTAAAGAAATTGCATTTGGAAGGTAAAGGCGTCGAACCCACCATTCTGACCGGAGGACGCAGAGCCTATTCAATCGAACAAATTCAGGAGCTTCGAAACTGGCTGGACCGAAACGGTCGCGCGGAGGTAAAGCGTTACGTCCCACACCGGCGCGGCGATGAAAAGTTGCAGGTAATTGGCGTCGTCAACTTTAAAGGTGGTTCGGGCAAGACAACCACAGCGGCGCATCTTGCGCAGCATCTCGCGCTAACCGGGCATCGAGTTCTTGCGATTGATCTTGATCCACAGGCTTCGATGTCTGCTTTACATGGTATTCAGCCAGAACTTGACGATTTTCCTTCGCTTTATGAAGCCATTCGCTATGACTCCCAGCGTAAGCCTATCAAGGATATTATCCGTAAGACCAATTTTCCCGGCCTCGACATAATTCCTGCAATGCTCGAGCTTCAAGAATATGAATATGATACTCCACTTGCAATGCAGAACGGCGGGGAGGGTAAAACCTTCTTCAGCCGTATCGCTTTAGCTTTGGCTGAGGTCGAGCAAGATTACGATATAGTCGTCATCGACTGCCCTCCCCAGCTTGGCTATCTGACACTCACAGCGCTATCAGCCGCGACCTCTGTTTTGATCACAGTCCATCCTCAGATGCTTGATCTCATGTCAATGTCTCAGTTTCTGCTGATGCTTGGTGATATTCTCAAAACTGTACGTCAGGCGGGTGGCGCTGTGCATCTCGACTGGTTCCGTTATCTCATCACACGCTATGAACCAACAGATGTGCCTCAGGCACAAATGGTTGGCTTCATGCAAAGCATGCTTGCTTCACACATGCTCAAGCATCAAATGCTCAAATCAACAGCAATTTCTGATGCGGGTCTCACAAAGCAAACGCTTTATGAAGTGGAGCGTTCGTCAATGAATCGTGGAACTTATGATAGAGCAATGGAAGCGATGGAACTGGTTAATTCTGAAATCCGCAGCCTTATTCATGAGGCCTGGGGACGTTAGACTGCCGTCTAATTTTGAAATAATGAAGTAAAATCAGTCTTATGCCTGGTTTGAGGATAAGAGAATGGCACGAAAGAACATTTTTGAAAGCGTCATGCGTGAGCAAACAGCCAAAGTAGAAGCTGATGCACCTGCCGATAATGTGACGCGTCGCTTTGGTGCTGCGAAGTCTCTTTCCGCATCGATTGATGAACTGGCAAAACAGGCTTCACAGAAGCTCGACGGCGATGCTATCGTTGAGCTTGACCCTTCAATTCTTGATGTCTCGTTCATAGCTGATCGTCTGCCAGAATCGAATGATCAAGAGTATGACGAGCTTCTCGAAGCCATCCGGGAAAGGGGCCAGGATAGTCCAATACTTGTGCGTCCGCATCCAAAAGCCGACGGGCGGTATATGATAGTATTTGGCCATCGCCGTGCCAGCGTTGCGCGCGAGCTGGGCATTAAGGTAAAAGCTGTCGTTAAGCCAATTGAAGACCTTGAACACATACTAAGTCAGGGTCAGGAAAATTCAGCACGCGCAAACCTTAGCTTTATTGAACGTGTTCTGTTTGCTGCCCGCCTCGAAGAAATGGGGTTTAGCCGCGAGGCGATTCAGGCAGCATTATCAATCGACTATCAAACATTATCCAAAATGCTGACAATCCCGCGGGTCATCCCAGAGAATATGCTAATTGCGATCGGTGCAGCAAAGGGCATCGGACGTGATCGCTGGCTGGAACTGCGTAAACTCATCGAAATGCCAGGCAAAGCCGATGCAGCACGTGCGCTGATTGAAACTGTATCTTTTAAGGAAGAACAGTCCCCAGCACGTTTTGAGCAACTTTATAGTAATCTGAAAGGTACCGGTCAGAAAAAGCCTGTAACGAAGGCTGTCGCTCGGGCAGGGGCTTTATGGGCACCAGAAGATAAAAGCGTCAATGTACTGGTTAAAAAAACAGGTAAGACGGCAACACTATCACTTGGTGCACAGAACGGCCCACGTTTTGCTGAATGGATTTCGCGTAACCTTGATACACTTTATGCTTCATTCAGAGATGAGGAAAAATGATTAAGCTCGATACACAGCTGCAAATGGAAATCCATTTAATCATGTGTCGACACTTCGGATAAAAGCGCATTGCATGCAGTATGATTACGCAATGTGCTTGACGAGCGAGAGAAACTCATCGCGTGCGCTCGTTTAAAGCGTAAATCTTATCGATTGTGGGTGATGGTCACTTGCAACAGCAACGGAAAAGGAAATCGAAGCAAAAGAAAAAGGCCCCCAAAACGTCGCCGCGTGGAAGCCCTTCTCATTCGTTTAGCAGCTAGAGAATCGCAAATCTACGAATCACTGTCAAGTGTAATAAGCGTCATTTTCGGCGGTTGGACCTCTTTTGCCTTGTAGAAGGTGAAAGAAAATGGAACCTCAATTTGGTTTGACGCCTTTTGGGCGTCAAGAGATGACTCATGCCTTGCTGGCAATGCAGCAAAAAGCGCAAGAACCATCGAAAAAGTCAGCTATCGATAAATGGCAGCTTCACCGCTGGCTTTGCGAAGGAAAGAGCGTCTTCGATCTCAACGATCGTACGCTTGCAGTTTTGTCTGCATTGCTATCATTTTATCCGGAAAACATACTCAACGAAACAAATAGTCTCGTTGTCTTTCCTTCCAACAAGCAGCTGTCGTTGCGTGCGCATGGCATGGCCGAGGCGACATTGCGCAGACATCTTGCAGCGCTGGTCGAGGCGGGTTTCATTACGCGCCAGGACAGCCCAAATGGCAAGCGTTACACGCGCCGGACCAAAACTGGTGAGATTAAAATTGCCTTTGGTTTCAGCCTCACCCCTCTGCTCATTCGTAAAGATGAAATTGAAGCGGCAGCAGAACAGGTTAAATCTGAAAAAGCTTTGCTGCGTGAATTACGTGAGAAGCTGACTTTGCTGCGTAGAGACATCGCAAAAACCCTTGAATTCGCAATTAAACAAAAACTCAACGGTTCATGGACTGATATCAGTACAATTTTCAGAACTGTCGTGGACACAATTCCACGCCGTGCCAGTGAAGATGAACTAAATGAATTAATCCTGAAACTACAACACATTTATAAGAACATAGATAATATGTTGAAAAATAATAATAAAAGTCGGGAATTGAGCGGCATTGAATCTCAAAATGAGCGGCATCATATTGAATCAAAACCAGATTCATATACTGATAGAAGCATAGCAGAACTGGAAACAAAACCGACTTCTCTCATAATCAATCGGATACCAGAGAAGAACATAACTCTCGATTTCGTACTTCGGGCGTGTCCAGAAATAGCGAGCTATGCTCTTCAGCCAATCTCTCAGTGGCAACATCTCATTGATACGACAGATAAGGTAAGCGGATTTATCGGCATTGATCCCCGACTTCATCAATTCGCTTTAAAAGTATTAGGAAGAGAAACAACGGCAATCACTATCGCTTATCTGTTGCAGAGATATAGCGAGATCAGGTCAATAAGCGGCTATCTGCGCATTCTCATCGAAAAAGCTGCAGATGGTGGTTTCTGTGTAAAATCTTTGATGAGCGGTGCTCTTTGTAGCAAGCGCCGGCATTTGCAATGATGTTGGGCCAGTTAAAAACGGTTATGTTGCAAAAATTCGATTTGAGCAGAGCAAACTTTACGTTTTCACAGATTCATGCAGTGAATTCCTACAACCGTTATTTGACAGAAAGTGTATTGGACGCCGAAAAGATACCTTGTAGTTTGCGTAGCTTGTGGATGATTTCAATGTCAAAAAGCGCGATGTTGGACTTAGCTTCAAATTGGGATTTGCAACACTACGAGATAATTATGGCGAGCAAGACCTGGCGATCAGTCAACAGCTATATGGTTATAAAACTGGTTTATACAGTTGTTTCAAGAATTAGTAAGAAGCTAACAGTGCGATTTAAGATTCTTTGTCAGCGATAAAATTTTTCTCAAATTTTATGGTAGTTATAACGTGCGCGATGATGCTAAGCTGCCAAGACAGCAAAAATCCGCTCATAGCGAGTGGTATTTGCCAGCGAGCTGGCGCAAACGCTCTTCGTCGAGCACGACTACGGTTGTATCAGAAATCAACTGTACGCCAATTTCACAATTCGCTCGCCAAACAACCTGTGCCAACAATGCTCGGGCATAAAAATCGTCAAATAGCCAAAAACGTTCTGGCAGGTTTGGCACATCTACGGTGCTTAACCGGGCGCCATGCGGTGCAATATCTCTGAACTGACATTCAATAATAAAGCGCCCTTCAAGATCAACAATCTTACCAGACCTTAATCGTGTTTGTTGCCGTTCCTCTTTACGCCGCTCACTTGATGGCTTTTTGCGTACCATGACAACCCGCCTCTTGTTCTCCTCACGCGGACTTTATACCAGTTTTGACCTATAATAAGAGTTACTTTCATCGGCGCCACACGTTTTTCTTTCTGAACACGCCGATTTGTCACAAAAACCGAGTGATGGGGCCTCGAGGAAAACAGGCATAAATAAGGCTTCGGATGCAAAAAATGGTGTCATGAGCCTTGCGAACGGAGGTCGATCGGGTGTTGGACATGCTATTATAAGAGCCCTTGTCCGCTAAGACTAGCACGTCGTCATTCCTCACCGATGCCTTGATATTGTGTAACAGGCGATTAGAAAATTTTTCCGATTGATAGCAATGGCGATATGACTGAGCAGGATCGTCATTGTATCAAACGACGCGCACGTGCCATGCCAAGTTTCAAAAGCCAAATCTCAGCCGGCATCAAACTCTTAGAGATTGAACTCATTCAAAAGATGCTCAAACAACTATTCGAAGCTCTCATCGCATAAATAAGTCAATAATTACGCGGTGCTCCGTTCAAATCCAATTTATGCAGCACAACTAAAGCTGGGCAGTCCAAACGCACAAGTTTAGCGATGAAGATATCATCCATACCCATTGGGACTCAAATTACGAAACTTCTCTTTAACAGCACAGCTTCTTAAAATTCCTATGTCATATTCCGCTCCTTTTCTGGGGTAACCCAAAACTCAACTCGCCACACTAAGAGCGTGCACTCTGGGTTTCCTTTCCAGTTACTCATAATTGTTGTTTAGGGGAAAGCAATTTTGATGCCCTCGATATGGGGGTAGATGGATAAAAATAGGTTTAATAAGATGCATTCCGTCGCCATTTTGGCTTACCCAAATGGCACGTTTAGTCGTTATTTTACAAAGGATTATTATTAATGATTACTTCATTTCTAGATATTGAACTTGCCTCCGAAGTTGTGGGTGAAAAGCTTGCATTCAAGCGCTCCACCGACCTGTGCAGTGATAATAGCTGCGGAAGTGCAGCATGCTCAAGCTGTGGGCAAGGCTGCTAAACTTAGCTTCATGAGTAACTGAACGTAGCCGGGGTGGCACTTTTCTGCCACCCCGGTCAATTTATTGCAGGATTTAAAAGTGCCGCTAGTCGAGTTGCTCAATAAACATGCGTATCATTACTTTCATACTGATTTTGCGTCTGAAAAATTTGATTTGGTCAAAGCTAATATTAATGCTTCTCAAATTTCCTATGTTTTTAAATTTCAGACACTAGATCGTTTTAATTTGCCATTTCTTTTGCTTGATCGTGCAACACAAAGCCTTGGTTTACAAACTTGCTCATACTTACTGGCTGAGCAGGGGCAGTTGTTTCGTTTTTTGTTTCTTAAACGCATAAACTGGGAGTTTCATCGCCCTATAAGGCCAAATCGTCTTGTTTTTCTGGATGCTAATTATAATTGCAATATTAATAATGACCGAAAATTAAGTTTTGATTTTACCGGAAGTATTAATGGAAACTGTGCGGATTTCCTGATTGATATAGATGTCTTTTTAAAATAAAGATAAGGTATTTTATACGTGGATAAAGATATAGAAATATTTTTTGAACAAGCATTTTCATTTATATATAAAAATATTTTAATTGAAGAAATACGTGAAATAAGATCTTATTCGACAAATCTGGTTTCTATTAAAGTTCTAGATGATCTCATAAATTTATCCTTCATTCCAATCCTCACGCGAATTTGGGAACGTGCACTGATCTTAGAGCTTAACCAAGCTGAAAAAAGAGGTTTGTTAGAAGGGGAAACCGAAGAGGAACGGTTTGAATATTTTTCCTCAAAATTTATAGAGAAAAATAATCTTGACGCCTTCTATAAAAAGTATCCAGGAATAAATTCTCGTTGGAAACGGCAAAGGGGTCTTATATGCTCAAATATATCAAGGCTTCTTAAGCGGATTGAAGAAGATATATGCGATGCTATTTTAGTACTCAATGGGGATGATGTCTTTGTCGAAGTACAAAAAATTACACCACTTGGAGATTTTCATCGTAATTTACAGTGCGCTTACCGCATTGATTATCTCACACATGCTGGATCGGCGAACAGCGTTTATTATAAACCAAGAAACCTTCAAATAGACGATGGGTATTCACAGTTTATTACTTGGTGGAATGAAAAGAGCGCAATTAATCATACTGCTCCAAAGGTGATAAATAAAGGTGATTACGGCTGGATCGCAACTATCACACACCTCGAGTGTCCCGCTGATAAAATCCATGAGTATTATAGACGTTATGGCTCTCTGATCGCGTTAGCATCAGTCTTTGGAACGACCGATCTTCACATGGAAAATGTAATCGCTCACGGAGAATTTCCTGTAGTTGTAGATCTGGAAACTTTGTTTTCAATAACACCAGAGTTAAAGAAAGATAATCCAACCTATTATCATTTGTATTCTTCCTTGCTTCTGCCCACACATGCTTATGAAGATCAGGTTGAGACAAGCCCATTAAGTGCCTCCGCAGAACTTAAGACAGATCTGGAAACCCAGGTTAACCCACAGCGGCGTAGCAGTACTCTCCGAATGGAAGCGACTGCCTTCGTGACAGGTAAAAATGAAACCGAGGTCAGAATTAACGGCCAAATTGTTGATTTTCAGGAATATACAAACGATATTATAAACGGATGTGTCGAAAGTCTTGAACTAATCTATAATAATCAAGAAATTTTTCGAAAAAAAGTAATTGATATTTTTCAAAACTCAAGGATTCGCATTCTTTTCAGGGCGACGGTTGAGTATATGAAAATACTGTACAACATGGGGCACCCCGTTTCTCTACATAAAGGAACAATGCAGCGGGACGCAAACGTACTATGTGACGATTATTACGACGATAGCATTCTCACATCGGAGATCGCCCAACTTTTAGATGATGACGTGCCCTATTTTGAAATTGATTTTAGGGGCGGCCGGGTTATCGGTGGAAATGGCGATTTGTTGGATATTGCTATTCATCACTCTCCACTAAGAAAATTTGAACACCAATTGGCGCGTAATCTTGACGATGTTGTCAAGCTGATTACAGACGATATCAATCATTCATTTTGCGCTTACAAGGTTAGACTGGGACTAAATAGCTCCCGTGAACCTATTGCAGCCTCACCAAAGTTAGCGCGCAGCACTCAGAGTGATAATGTCTGGTTTAATGAACTTTCAGACTATGCGATGGACGCTATCAAAGAGAAAGCTTGCAGACACAATCAGATCATTTATTGGCGCCATATCAATGCTTTAGAAAACAAAGCTATCCGAGCTGGTATTAATGAGATCAGTCTTTACGATGGTCTGACTGGTATTGCGTTGGCTTACCACATCACTGGTCGTCGATTGGGGCGCACAGATTTTCTGGATCTTTCAGTTCAATTGGGAGAACAAATCAGTAGACAGCTAACCGACATTCCGACCGCGGCGCTCGGTGCTTATGTCGGTACAGCCGGTACACTTTGGGGCCTTAGTGAAATTAATCAAGATAATCATGTTGCAATTATGAAAACATTAGCAACCGAAATCCCCAAGATCGCTTATGCGTTGACCGTCACAGATTATCAAAGCTATTTTCAGATGGATATAATTTCTGGCGTTGCCGGTACGCTGATGATGTTGATCCGCTTACATTCATCTTTAAAACAATATCCAATAGCAGATGCAATTCAGCGTGTTGCTCACCTGGCCTATCAAATATTGAAGATACGTTCCGCTAATTTGATGCGGGAAAATACGCTTATTGGATATGCTCACGGGACTGCTGGTGTTTCCGCTGCCTTGGCGAATTATATGAACTATTTCGAATGTGCGGAAAAAGATACTGTGTGTCTGATCGAGACAAATGTCGCTCGTGAGACATCGCTCAGAAATGAAATGGGCTGGCCAGATCTGGATCATAATAACATCTGCAACACCTCATGGTGCCATGGAACAATCGGCTTCGGTTTTTCCAGAAAATTTTTAAGGCCATTTATTTCTGAGCTTGTATATGAAGAGGATATTGCGATTGTTCGCCGTCGCCTGGGAGAAAGGCAGCAATCTTTATGTCTTTGTCATGGTCTAGCTGCAGATTATTATCTGGCTCAAAAAATGGGTTGGAGCGATCAATCAAATATATTTAAGGAACTTCGTGAGGAAATTGAGGAATCCGGATTACGTATGGACTTTGGTCTAAGTAATTTTGAGATGGTAGGAGCTATGAATGGAGTAAGTGGGCTTTTTATAGGTGATCATCTTCTCTAGTGGCACTTTCGATGGCACTGTAATGTTGAGATAAGGTTCGGCATTATTAGCTATAAAAGGCCGCAACTATGGGAACTTGAAAGCTTTCCATCACAGATGGCTGTGATGGAAAATTTTTAACAGAACCATAAAATGGACGCCAGAATTGCACCTGACGTCCATCAAGCAGTTTATCCCAATGCCGATTTAGGACTGGGTATCGCTAAGTGTTTTTTGGTCATTCTTGGTTTTGACCAGCGAAACAACGATGCCAGCTCCAAGAATTGCGAAAGTGATACCCAAGGACCATGCTGGTGGGAACTTTTCCCAACCCATCAGGTCAGCAATGAACATCTTAGAGCCGATAAAGATCAACAGGATGGACAATGCATATTTGAGATAGGCAAAGCGATGCAAGATCGCGGATAAAGCAAAGAACAAGGCTCTGAGGCCAAGGATTGCGAAGATATTGGAGGTGTAGACGATGAACGGATCGGTTGTGATTGTAAAGACCGCAGGCACCGAGTCGACCGCAAAGATCAAATCAGCGAATTCGATCATCACCAGCGCGAGAAAAAGTGGCGTGGCAAAGCGCACCATTTTGCCGGTTTTACCGTCCTTGATACGCACAAAGAACGAATTGCCATGCAATTCATCGGTTACACGCATGCGTTTGCGCGCAAAACGTAGCAACGGATTACGGCTCAGGTCCGGCTCT
The DNA here is from genome assembly GCF_023554105.1 of Brucella sp. 21LCYQ03. GTDB lineage: Bacteria > Pseudomonadota > Alphaproteobacteria > Rhizobiales > Rhizobiaceae > Brucella. The sequence continues at coordinate 25,405 of NZ_JAMJWE010000025.1, read as the reverse complement.
TTGTCTTCACCTGAGAACAACATCTTAATACCAGTGACGATGAGGAAGACCGCAAAGATATAAAGAACCCAGTGATAATTTGCGACAATAGTGGCACCAAGGCCAATCATAATGCCGCGCAGGATAATGACACCAAGAATGCCCCAGAAAAGCACACGGTGCTGATATTTTCTGGGAATTGCAAAGAAGCTAAAAATCAACGCAATGACGAAGATATTATCCAATGCCAGCGTTTTTTCGACCACAAAGGCTGTCAGGTACTGAGCAGTTGCTTCGCTGGTCATTTGCCACCAGACAAAGCCGGAGAAAGCTGCGCCAAGCGTTATGTAAAACGCTGACATTTTAAGGCTCTCGCCAATTTCAATCTCGTGATCTTCTTTGTTAAAGACACCAAGATCCAGCACGAGAAGCGCCAAAACAATGCCAATAAACACCAACCACATCCAGACCGGCGTTCCCATAAAGAGTGTTGTGAAAATTTCCATTTCCGACCTCTGTTTCATCTGACAAGGTCGGCGAGGATTTGACCGGGCTGACCTCGAGCTTACTCGAAGTGGTCCGACATCACGGCTTCTTAGAAGCCGCCAGAGGGGCCCGGTCCACACGGCTTAGTTAGGAACTCGATATCTTGTTTCAAGCGTGGCGAAATTATTTTTTTAAAAGTTGGCATTCACGCCCGCGCTCTGAATAATGTGAACCGTATTAGAAAAGGAATTTAGAGCGCCGAATTGATACAACCGGATCTAAACGCAAGGTATTCTAAAAACTCTGATCGTCAAAAGCACGAATGATCATGGCTCTATCAGAGTTATTTGCCATCAACGCTGCCAGCAGAATTCTCGCTTGGCCCGGACGTAGGGTTTGCGAATGAACCGCACCGGCCGCAACAAGATCATGACCACCGCCGCCGCCGCCGTAACCCGGGACCAATATACCAGTTGGAACGCGGCTTGAAACCACGACTGGAATATTTCTCTCCCTGCATTGCTTTACGGCATCAACAATTTTTGCGTTCGCGTTGCCTGAACCAAGTGCCGCAAGCACAATACCATGAGCGCCCGCGTTAATGCTTGCCTGAATATGCACATCATCGCAACCGGGGTGAATAGCAACAACATCAATGCGCATAGCGCTAACGGAGGCGGGCAGGCTGGTCACGTCCGGCACTCGAATATCACATACAGGCCTGAAAGCATCGGCATGGTCGCTGCTATATTTAAAAGCACCCCACGCTGGGATAACCCTGCCACCGAAGGCAATGACCACGCCCTGATCAGTATTCATGGGGTTTGCCGCCATAACGATAGCCGCTTTCAGATTGGAAGGACCGTCTGAATCGGGATGGTCAGCGGTAAACTGCGCGCCTGTGAAAATAATTGGCTTGGAAGATTTATGTTGCAGATGAACAAGGAGGGCAGTTTCTTCCATCGAGTCTGTGCCATGCAGCACGATGATGCCGTTCACATCTGGATCAGTAAGCTGTGTTGCAACGGCGTCGCTTATGGTTTGCATATCAAGTAGAGTCAGGCTGGATGAATCCTTGGCCATCAGATCGATAACGCGCAGTTTGGCGTTGACGTTGCTCAACGTCGAAAGCAAATCCTCGCCGTTGAGCGATGGTGTGCTTGCGCCATTATCGCCGCGTTTACTTGCGATGGTTCCACCGGTAGTGATGACCGCCACCAGTGGTTTTAGCTGCGCTCTATTCACGCTGTCCCCTCAATCCATGCTTGTTAGTTTGACGTCTCACGTTCTTTCGCCAGACGATAGATTCGGTCGCGCAGACAATACCAGCCAACAACCAGAGCCGGAATAATGATTATCAGTGAACCAATCGTGTAGGAACCAACAGGATAATCAACAGCCATCAGAACCAGAACACCAAACAAAAACAGCAGTGTGAGAATACCGGTATAGGGTGCACCGAACATTTGGAAGTCAGGACGGGCAATCTTACCTTTGCGTGCAAGATACCAGAGCTTGAGCTGACATAGAATAATCACGCCCCAGGCTGTGATAATCCCCAATGATGCCAGGTTGAGGGCAATCTCAAACGCTGCTGCAGGCACAATCGCATTCAGGGCGACGCCAATTGCAGTTACAACAGCCGTAACGGCGATGCCCATGTATGGCACGCCATTCTTGTTCATTTTGCCAAGAGCTGCAGGTGCCGAACCAGATGCTGCCATTGAGTGCAGAATGCGCCCGGTCGAATAAAGACCAGCATTCAGTGAGGACAGGACTGCCGTTAACACAACGAGATTCATAATCACGTCAGCGCCTTCAATGCCGATCTTGCTGAAGAAAGTCACAAACGGGCTTTCAGCACCCGAATAAAGCGTATGTGGTAGAAGCATTGTGAGGAGCAGAACCGAACCGACATAAAAAACCAGCAAACGGAAAACAACGGTACGAATTGCGCCGGGCATGATTTTGCGCGGATCTTCGGTTTCGCCGGCTGTGGTGCCAATTAGCTCAATAGATGCATAGGCAAAGACGACACCTTGAATAATGACAAGCGCAGGCAATATGCCGTTTGGAAAGAAGCCCCCACTTTCACGAATAAGGTGGAAGCCTGGTTGATGGCCGTCAATTGGTGTTCCTGATATGACAAAATAGATGCCAACGGCCAGAAAGATTACCAGCGACAGCACCTTGATGAGACTGAACCAAAATTCAAGCTCACCAAAAACTTTGACCGAAAGCAGGTTCATCGAAAGCACCAGAACGAGTGCTGTCATCGCGAACATCCATTGGTCGATACCCTGAAGCCAGGGAACATAATGCTTAAAGAAATTCATATAAATCGCGACGGCTGTTACGTCGGCAATTGAGGTCATCGCCCAGTTTAGCCAATACATCCAACCTGCCGCGAAAGCCATTTTCTCGCCGTAGAATTCGCGCGCATAAGAGACGAACGAACCTGAGCTTGGGCGATGCATGATTAGTTCGCCAAGAGCGCGCAAAACCAGAAATGCGAAAAAACCGCATATCGCATACACCAGAACCAATGATGGACCAGCCTGCGCCAGACGCCCGCCGGCACCCAGAAATAAGCCCGTACCGATTGCACCACCAATGGCGATCATCTGGATTTGGCGCGGCTTTAAAGCCTTGTGATAGCCCTGATCTTCTTCTTTGAAAATTTCACGTTCCGCTGGTGTGGCCTTAACAAATTCAGTTGTCATCGCTCCTCCCTGAGAGCTGGGGTTCGAGTGTTTAACAAAAGCGATGAGATGCTTGGACAATGAACCGGTTGTGAGCTGAGCTATGCCTTGGGTGAAAAGCCGCAACTCGGCTTTGATGAAATCACCCGGCAATGCGCGTTAACAAAACCGTCTTAACCTATCTCACCGTATATTTTGTATTTCTGTAAAGCTGTAAGACAAATATTTCGAAAGCCATAACGCACATCAGAAATAGCCAGTCAAGTTCGCTCTGGAGATGAGATTCCGGGCAAGGATTGATAATAAGAGACCGTTGATATGAAGTCATTGTTGGTAATTCTTAGAATTATTATTGAGTAGATTCAAAATTTTATAGGCGTTTTCGTCCCTGCTTTGCGCAGAGATTAATGGCTTAAAAACTATGCAGAATTGGGTATTAGGTAGTATTTTTTATTTCGAAATAATCGTTGTTACGGCTCGTTTTACCTGACCAAGATGGTTCTGCATTGCAAACCGAGCCTGTTCTTCGGAACGAGATTTGATAGCTTCAGCAATCTGCCGATGCTCAATATTTGATGCAGTACGACGTCCCGCCATCAGGTTGACAAGTTCCGACTGCCGCCACAATGCATCGCGGGCATCCGCTACAATATTTGCGAAAACAGCATTGCCGGAGGCGGATGCAATCATGCTGTGGAATTCTCCGTCGAGCAATACCCATTTATGTGGATCGCGCTGCCGATCCATACGGTCGCATAAATCAAGAAGATGAACAATTTGATCGTTTGTATGGCGAATTGCCGCCCAACCCGCTGCCGGAATTTCAATGAAGGGGCGAGCTTCGATCAGATCATTTGCTGAATAGCCGCCAAAGTTGAGTTCCGGACCCGGCGCAGACTTGATTACATATGTGCCGCTGCCGGTGCGCGTCTGGGTCAATCCTAGTGTTTGCAGTGAGCGGAGTGCTTCGCGTATAATTGGGCGGCTGACGCTGTATTTCTCAGCGAGCTTAGCTTCCGAGGGGAGTCGTATGCCGACGTGCAGACTTCCCGTAGTAATGGCTGAGCGAATATCTTCAAACACGATTTCAGCCGCGTTTCTTCGATTTACAGGCGTATTATTCGATACCCATTCAATCACCACCCCAAGTCTCCCACTGTAATATAACTTGTCTAACAGCTAGGCAATTTTTGCCGTGAGATCAACATACGTTGCTCATAGATAGGTCTTCGTTCACTTCAAAACGTCTATTTTTGCGAGATATTTGAGTGAGCGCTAAAAGAATGCTTGTTTGATCCGGGTGGTTCTGTATCTGGGTGACTCTGAGTTCAGACTAAAATCCAGCTATCCGTTTGCGGATAAATTGGTAATGTCTGATTTACGAGCGTGCGGGTGGACGACTACCGTGCGGGATGAGGGACAACTACAGAAGAGTGACATTCATGTCTGTTCGGTTTAATCGCCTTTTATTGGCCTTTACGACTGCGTTCTGCTTTGCGACATCATTAGGCGCTCATGCCGCAGAAACCCGGAAAATCGAGACCACGCAGGACGCCGATTATTTCGGCTTTGATCTGCGGACTGAAAAGAATGTCTCGCTGGCACAGTGCAAAAGCACTTGTCTTGGCGATAATGCCTGTCTGGCCTTCACCTATAATCCCAAGGTCAAGTGGTGCTTCCTGAAATCTGATTTCAATAGGTTAAATGAATCTGTCGGCTCGATTGCCGGACGGGTTGTGACAGAGGAAGCCGCTGCTGTTGCCGTTGAAGATATTGGTGCGCCACCTGCAATCTCGTTCTTTTCTGCCAATCTGATTGACGAAGCCCGTCGTCTTAAGCGCGAAATGGCGGGCTTGGAAAGCTCTGAAAGCCTGCGCACTTTGCGCAATGAAGCGGGCGCTGCGGGCCTGAATGGCGATCCGCGTACCGCAATGGAAAAATTCCGTCTGGCTGCCAGTATGTCGCCGGATGAAAGCCAGCTCTGGGCCGGCTATGCGCTGTCAGCGCTTTTGACCGAACCGTCCAACGGACAGGAACGCGCGAAATTCCAGCGCGATGCAACCTCTGCCGCGTGGTTTGCCTATCAGACCTCACGCACCACGGATGATCGTGCGCAGGCGCTCGCCGCAATGGCGCAGGCACTGGAAAAGCGCGATGCATCGCGTCCGGCCTTGCAGGCCTATGAAGCGAGCCTTGATCTGTTCAATTCCGCTTCCGTGCGTGCTGCCTATGAAGATCTGAAAGCCCGCAAAGGCTTCCGCATCGTTAACAACACCGTTGATAATGACAACGCAGCACCGCGCATCTGCGCGCAGTTCTCAGAAGATCTGGTCAAAAGCGGTGTCGATTATTCGAGCTTCGTTACACTCGATAATGGCGCGCCAAAAGCTGTTGACGCCAAGGACCGCCAGATTTGCGTCGAGGGTCTGGAACATGGCCGCAATTATACGGTGACGTTCCGTCAGGGTCTGCCATCGTCGATTGGCGAAGTGCTGCCAGCGCCGGTCACGTTATCGATTTATGTGCAGGATCGTGCGCCATCCGTGCGCTTTACCGGCGACAGCTTTGTGCTGCCTGCGAAAGCCCGTCGCGGCATTCCGCTGGTCAGCGTTAATCTGGATGCAGCCAAAGTTAAGCTCTACCGCGTTGGCGACCGTTCGCTGGCACAGCTTCTCTCCGGCTATCAGTTCCTGCGCCAGTTGGACGGCTATGATATCAGCACGGTTTCCGAACAGATGGGTGCGCCTGTCTGGGAAGGCGAAATTGAGGTTGCAGGCAATGAGCTGAACAAGGAAGCGACAACCAGCTTCCCGGTTGATGAAGCGCTGCCGGAACGCAAGCCCGGCGTCTATGTGCTGACTGCCGAGCCGCTGGTCCAGAAGTCTGACGAGGAATATGGCACCAAGGCAACGCAGTGGTTTGTCGTTTCCGACATCGGCCTTTCAACCTATACCGGACAGGACGGCATTAATGTGTTTACCCGTTCGCTGGAAAGCGCAGAGCCGCTTAAAGGCGTGAAGCTGACGTTGCTTGCACGCAACAATGAAGTGCTGGGCGAAGCGACCACCGACAGCGATGGTCGGGCGACGTTTACGCCGGGACTGACACGCGGCACAGACGGCATGGTTCCAGCGGTGCTGATGGCAAGTAGCGATGATGAGGATTTCACATTCCTCGATATGACGCGCGCCGGTTTCGATCTTTCCGATCGTGGTGTGACGGGCCGTGCCGTGCCGAAAGCGCTTGATCTTTATGCATGGACAGAGCGCGGCATTTATCGCGCGGGCGAAGTTGTGCATGTAGGAGCGCTTGCGCGTGACGATCGTGCTGACGCAATTGATGATCTGCCGCTCACCTTCATCTTTACGCGTCCCGATGGCGTGGAAGATCGCCGTCTTGTTTCCGATAGCAAACTGGCCGGTGGTCATGCCATCGACCTGACCTTGCCGTCGAACGCCATGCGCGGCACCTGGAACGTTTCGGTCTATACCGATCCCAAGCAGCCAGCGATTGCCACGCAGATGTTCCTGGTTGAAGATTTCGTGCCGGACCGGATCGAGTTCGATCTGACGTCCGACAAGCCGGAAATCGCTGTTGGCGAAACCGCCAATATCACCGTGGACGGTCGTTTCCTCTATGGCGCGCCTGCCGCCGGTCTTGCGCTTGAAGGCGAAGTCACGCTTTCGACCAAGCGTCAGTGGGACCGCTTCAAGGGCTATTATTTCGGCCTCGCCGATGAAGAACAGGGCGAAGCTACGCGCCTGCCGCTCGATGGCCTGTCAAAAGTCGATGACAATGGCAAGGCGACTTTCCCGGTTACAGTCGATGAAATGCCGTCAACGACGCGTCTCGTAAACGCAGCCGTGACCGTTCGTATGCGCGAAACCGGTGGTCGTGCCGTTGAGCGCAAGATCGATGTTGCCATTCAGCCGGAAACCGATCTCATCGGCATTCGCCCGGATTTTGCTGGCGATGAAGTTCCGCAGGGTGGCACTGCAAAGTTTAGCCTGATCGCCTCTGACAGCAAGGGTGATCGCAAGGCGCTTGATGGCGCACAATGGTCGCTGGTCAAGATCGAGCGTAATTATCAGTGGTATCGCAGTGGCAACAGCTGGAACTACGAACCAGTGACTTTCACCAAGGCGATTGCCAACGGCAAGATTGACCTTACAACCGGTAGCGAGGCTGACATCAGTCTGCCGGTTGATTGGGGTCGTTACCGTCTGGAAATCGAAACAGCTGATGCTTCGGGCCCGGCCACAAGCTATGAATTCGATGCAGGCTGGTTTGTCAGTTCAACCTCGACCGAAACGCCGGACGGGCTCGAAATCGCGCTCGACAAGGAACATTATGCGGCAGGTGACACGGCAGAACTGAAAATCTCCCCGCGTTTTGCGGGTGAGTTGCTCATTACCATTGGTGCGGAGAAGCTGCTTAAGACAATCACCGCAAGCGTGCCGGAAGGTGGCACGACCATCGATATTCCGGTGGGTGAGGATTGGGGTGCGGGCGTCTATGTAACAGCAACGCTGTTCCGTCCGGGTGAGGCTATTGAAAGCCGTATGCCTGGGCGTGCGATTGGTCTTAAATGGCTGAAGGTCGATCCTGCCGACAAGCAGCTTGCAGTCAAGCTGACCCCGCCTGAAAAGATCACACCGCGTTCCACATTTTCCATCCCGGTTTCGGTTGAAAATGCGGGTGGCGAACAGGCCTATGTCATGGTCGCGGCAGTCGATGTCGGCATTCTTAATCTGACACGCTATCAGCCGCCGAACCCTGAAAACTGGTTCTTCGGCCAGCGTCAGCTGGGCCTTGAAATGCGCGATATGTATGGTCGCCTGATTGACGGTTCGCTGGGTGTTACCGGCAAGCTGCGCACAGGTGGCGATGGTGGCAATATGGCAGCGGAAGGCAGTCCGCCCACCGAAAAGTTGGTTGCACTGTTCTCCGGTCCGGTTGAACTCGACAGCGACGGCAAGGCAACAATCACTTTCGACATACCGCAGTTCAACGGCACCGCGCGCGTCATGGCGGTGGCATGGACCAAGAAGGCTGTTGGCCATGCGGTGACCGATGTCATCATCCGTGATCCTGTGGTGATCACCGCTGGTCTGCCACGCTTCATGGCCCCTGGCGATCAGGCCAATATCCGCTTCGATATTGCCAATACGGATGCACCGGACGGCGATTATCGTGTGAGCCTTGAGACCACTGATAATCTCGGTGTTGAGGTTGGCTCCTACCCTGAAAGCATTGCGCTTACCGGTGGCAAGCGGCAGTCGATCACCGTACCGCTCAATGCGGTGGCCACGGGTGCTGGTGGTGTGACGATCCGGCTTTCCAACGATGCTGGTCTCAATGTTGAACAGGCATTGGCCTTGCCCGTGCGTCCGGTCGATCTGCCGGTCACGAGCCGTCATGTCGTCAATCTTGCGGCCAATGGCGGAAGTGTGAGAGTCGATGGCGGCCTTCTGTCTGAAAGCCTGCTTGATGGCGCTTTTGTCAGCGTTGGTGTGACGCGCAGTGCGGCATTTGATGTGCCAGCGCTTCTGATGGCACTCGACCGTTATCCGTATGGCTGCACCGAGCAGACCACCAGCCGCGCCTTACCGCTGCTTTATTTGAGCGAAATGGCTGCAGGTACGGAAGCGGCAGCGGGTCTGGAAAGTCAGGAAGAACTTAAAAAGCGCGTACAGGATTCCATCTTCCGCGTGCTCAACAACCAGTCTTCGAGCGGTTCGTTTGGCCTCTGGTCGCCGGGATCGGGTGATCTCTGGATGGACGCCTATGTGACCGACTTCCTGACGCGTGCCCGCGAAAAGGGCTATGACGTGCCGCAGCAAGCGATGCTGTCTGCACTTTCTAATCTGCAAAATGCGCTCGGTTATACCACCGACGTCAAGGAACGTGGCAACGACATTGCCTATGCGCTCTATGTTCTGGCACGCAACAAGAAGGCTTCAGTTGGCGATCTGCGTTACTTTGCCGATACCCAGCTTGAAAACTTTGCAAGCCCGATGGCCGTTGCCCAGCTTGGTGCAGCACTTGCTCTTTATGGTGATCAGCCGCGCTCTGAACGCGTGTTCAATGCGTCGCTCCAGCTTGCAACCAGCCAGTCCAGCTATGACTATAATCGCTCCGATTACGGTTCGCCGCTGCGTGATGGCGCGGCAATGCTGGCTCTTGCGTCGGAGACCAAGCCTGCGCCGAAAGTGCTGCCATCGCTGATTACGCTGGTCGAGTTCCAGCGCGAAAAGGCACGTTATCTCAGCACGCAGGATCAGGCATGGATGCTGCTTGCAGCACGCGGGCTTCAGGATGACAATGGCGCAATCAGCCTCGACATCAATGGCACAGCGCATCAAGGCGCGTTCTCTGAACGTCTCAACGGTGCAACCCTTGAAGCACAGACGCTGGTCGTCACCAACAAGGGTCAGGGTTCGGTTGATGCCGTGGTGACAGCGGTTGCACCGCCTGCGCAATCGCTGCCTGCGGGTGGCGAAGGCTTCGCAATCGAGCGCACCTATTATACGCTGGATGGCGAACCGGCCAATGTCACCGGGGTCAATCAGAATGAGCGCTATGTGGTTGTTCTGAAAATCGATGATTTGCAGCAATGGCAGTCGCGTCTGCTGGTGACTGATCTCTTGCCAGCCGGTTTCGAGATCGACAATCCGGGCCTTGTTTCCAGTGCCGATCTTGGCAATTTCCCATGGCTGACCAGCACACAGGCCGCACACCTTGAATTCCGCAATGATCGTTTTGTGGCCGCTTTCGACCGCTCAGCAGGCGAGAAGCAGCCGATCACGCTTGCTTATGTGGTGCGTGCGGTGACGCCGGGTCTTTACACCCATCCGGCAGCAACGGTTGAGGACATGTATCGTCCGCAATTTGCAGCGCGCACGGCGACAAGCATGATGGAGGTGGCTGCCCCGTAAGCCATGATCCCGAAAGTGGGAACCGGTTTTCGGACAAGATCATGGCCAAACAAATGAAAAGGCGTTGGAAAATAGCGATTGGCGGTGCCGCGTTTCTCGGCATCGCTGCACTCGGAACCGTGGTCGGGCTTGACTGGCTCGACCGCGCCTATCCTCCGCCTTTGCCGGAACGGCTGACCATTTCCACCGAAGTTATGGATCGCGACGGCGCTTTGCTGCGTGCCTATGCAACGCCGGACGGCTATTGGCGTTTGAACACACGAATTGAAGATGTTGATCCAAAATTCGTAAAAATGCTGATCGCCTATGAGGACAAGCGGTTCTATGATCATGGCGGCATTGATGGCTGGGCGCTATTGCGCGCCGCCTATCAGCTTGCAGGTAGTGGCCGCATCGTGTCCGGCGGCTCCACATTGTCGATGCAGCTTGCCCGCCTGATAGAGCCGCGCGAAAGCCGCAGCTTTGGTTCCAAGTTCCGGCAGCTGGCGCGTGCAGTTCAAATTGAGCGACGGCTGAGCAAGTCTGAGATTCTCGAACGTTATCTCACACTCGCGCCCTATGGTGGCAATCTGGAAGGTGTGAGGTCGGCATCGTTAGCCTATTTTGGCAAAGAGCCGCTGCGCCTTACCACGTCTGAAGCAGCGCTTCTCGTGGCTTTGCCGCAATTGCCGGAGCGCCGCCGCCCGGATCGCGCGATGGAAAACGCGGTTGCCGCGCGGGATCGCGTTCTAAAACGTATGGTTTCGTCTGATGTTTTCACGAGCGAAGAAACCGAGCGTGCATCGCGTGAGCGCATATCCGCGACGCGTCATCCCTTGCCTTCATTGGCCGCTCACTTTGCCGATCTCGCTTTGAAGCAGGCACCGACCGAGGCCCGGCATCAGCTGACGCTTAAAAAGTCGGTGCAGGCTGGGCTTGAAGTTGTGGCACGCGAAGCTGCTGCCAAGCTTGGGCCAAAAGTATCGGTCGCCATGGTGCTGGCCGACAGTCGCAACGGCAATATTCTGGGTGAGGTTGGCTCCGCTGATTACTTCGATGGCAAGCGGCAGGGCTGGATCGATATGACCCGCGCCGTGCGCTCGCCCGGTTCCACGCTCAAGCCTTTCATCTATGGGCTGGCCTTCGAGCAGGGACTTATTGCGCAGGAAACCATCATCGAGGACCGACCGCAGGATTTTGCAGGCTATCGTCCGCGCAATTTCGATATGAGCTATCAGGGCGATGTCAGCATCCGTCAGGCGCTGCAAATGTCGCTGAATGTGCCGACCATCAGCCTGCTTGATGCAATTGGCCCTGCGCGGCTCACCACGCGTATTCGACAGGCGGCGGTTAATCTGCAATTGCCGAAAGGTGAAGCGCCGGGACTGGCTATCGGCCTTGGTGGCGCGGGCATCAGCCTGCGCGATCTGGTGCAGCTTTATACTGGCCTTGCTAATGGTGGGCGAGGGGCAGCGCTGCGTGACGGCACCGAAGGCACCGAGCCGGTGCAGCCGTCAGCCGCAATTCTCAGCGAACAGGCCACATGGCAGATTGGCGATATTCTGGCCGGTGTCGTGCCGCCGCAGGGTGCTAAACGCCTCGGTCTCGCTTATAAAACCGGCACGTCCTATGGCTATCGCGATGCTTGGTCGGTCGGTTATGACGGGCGTTATGTGCTGGGTGTCTGGGTCGGGCGTGCCGATGGCGGCTCGGTGCCGGGCCTTGCCGGCTATGTTTCGGCAGCGCCCATCCTGTTTGAAGCCTTTGTACGTTCGGGCATCGCGTCAGTGCCGTTACCGCGTGCGCCTGCTGGCGCATTTCGCACGGCGCGCGCTGATCTTCCTGTGACGCAGATACGTTTTTCGTCTGCGAGCGATCCTCTGCCGGTTCTCAAAGCCACGATCGAGCCTGCACCGCGCATCGTGTTTCCGCCCGACGGCGCGCATGTCGAATTGAAAGCCCTGACCGATAATGCCTCGCCGCTGGTGCTGAAATTACAGGGCGGACGCGCACCGTTTCGCTGGCTTGCCAATGGCAAACCCATTGCCGAACCCAACCGCCGCCGCACGGCCACATGGCTGCCGGATGGCACCGGCTATTCCACACTGACCGTTGTTGATGCAGGCGGACGCGCTGCCAGTGTCAAAGTGTTTATCGAATGAATGATTGCGGCCCAGAAACAACGATGGCTAGTGCTTATTCTTCACGTTGACTAAGACGCCGGGTAAGTTGCGCTGAATGGTTTCTATTTCTGGTTGTTCCATCAGATTAAATGCGGTCGCCCATGCATCCGCCTCCGCAGCTGTGGGTGCAACAACCGTAACGCGGCTGTAGAGTTGAGCCGAATATCCGGTTTTTGGATTAAGCAAATGATTGAAATGCCCCGTTTTTTCAAATCGAAAGCCGGAGAAACTGGAAGTGGCAAGAGCCTGATCGTTGATATTAATGTGCTCAATCTGCTCTCGATCCGTCTCTAATTCTGCAAGGCCAACTTTCCACGGTGATCCATCTGGCTTTGTACCAATTGCACGGTACTCACCCATATCGACAAGCGCGTGGTTGATGCCGCCATTTCTGAGAATAGCTACCACTTTGTCAGTTACAAAGCCCTGAGCAATACCGTTCAGGGATAGCGCCATACCTGATTGACCAAAGGCAATTCGGGTCGGATTGAAGCGGAGATGTTGAAATCCAATTTTTTGCAGAGCCTTTTCCCAGTCAGCACGCGCTGGTCCGCCCGGATCAGGACTAAGCTGTGAAAAATGCTTGTAAAGGCATTCCCAAAGTGGCTGGATGGTCGGATCAAACATGCCATTGCTTAGCGTCCAACATTGCTGAGATATTTTGAGTAGTTCGATGAACTCTGGCGATGGTAGTGCAAGCGCGCCATTGCGGTTTAGTCGTGAGAGTTCCGAACCATCGCGGTAAAGGCTGAATATATTTTCAAGCCGTTGGGCTTCCCGCAAACTCTCGCGCAAAAGTCGGTCCGCTAAAATCCTGTCATCGTGATAAAGGATAATCTGGGCAGGCGCACCAAGCGCCTGCCCTTTCCAGATAATTGGCTCATCGTGGACCGAAGCAAACGCTGTTATGGGGAGTGTCGTGGCTGCTATCGTTGCCGCACCGCGACTGAGCATCCAACGACGGTTAATGTGCATGACTGACGTCTCCTGTCAGATCAGCATCCTGATCGCCCAGCACGTAAAGTTTTGGTATCTCGTCGAAGCCAACAATTCGGCCACCATTTTCGCTAACGAAACGATCTGCTGCATCGCGCACGGAGAATGGCACAGCTTCCTGTGCGCCCATGCCACCCACGGCTTTACTTTCAATGACATAAAAAGCGTCACGCGCATTTACCCAGTTTTCCGCGCCGGGTTCTTCCCAGTTTGGAGCTTTGGCCATGTCCGACACGTAAATCGCGCCGATGCTTTTAGGTTCTTCCGGCAGCATGGTGAAGGCGATTGTGTCACGCGCGGACGAAAACCAGACCGGCTCGTTGGCGGGTGAAAGAATGATTTGCCCCTTTGGTCCGGGATGCTCAAGCACGTTCATGCCGCAATAGCGGCCCATTGCTTGATCTGTGAGGGCAAAAGGAGGAATGATCTGCGTCGTTTCCTCTTGCGAGCAGCCGGCAAGGAGCATGAAAAAGGCGGCGGGGATTAGAAGCAGGGATTTTTTCATAGCTCTTTCCTTGAGAAAATCAGCATTGAAAATACGAGTGGCAGCAAGACCCACAGACCGAGTGTCAGCGTCATGATGAGTGGTCCAAGCGTTGCATTGCCAGCAACGCCACCCATGCCGGTTAGTGACCCGGCCTGACCTGAACCAAAATTCAGCAGGCGATACGAGTCAGCCGGATTAATGACGAGAAGCGTGTTGAGGATGCCTGTTCCGATCATTCTTCCCTGATCAAAAACCAGAAGTGCGAGCAAAGCAGCATCATAGATCAGAACAAAGAAAAGCCAGACGCCAATGGCAATACCGGCTGCGGTGCTGCGCTCGCGTACAAGTGTACTTGCCAGAAAACCAATAGCGATGAAAACGGCACCGAGCAGTATTGATGATCCGATGAGGGTTGCAAAAGCTACCCAGCTTTCGGCGTTGGCTACCGATCCGCTGGCCAACAAAGCAAGTGCAGCAATGCCATAACCAAAGAAAGTCGCGAAGGCGAGAATGGCAAGCTGCCCAAAAAATTTGCCCAAAACGACCTGTGCACGACTTAAAGGATAGCTTAGCAAAAGCAGCATTGTTCCGCGCTCCATTTCACCGACAATGGCGTCATGTGAAATGAGCAGTGCAATAAGCGGAATGAGAAAGATCGTCAGGCTGGACAGGCTGACAATTACCACATCCATCTGGCTCGCACCGACGGAGCTTCCTGTTGGTGCGCTGCCGAGGAACGTCATGCTGAGTGCCAAAGCTGCCAAAAGAAGCGTGGTGGCCAGCACCCAGCGATTGCGCAGCCCTTCCTGTATTTCCTTGAACGCGATGATCGCGATGTTGTTCATTCTGCCGCCTCCTTTGCCGACGCGGCTCCTGCATTCAGAAAATGCGCATAAAGCTCATCAAGTGTGGGCGGGATCACATCGAGTTCCGTCAGATCGTTATTGTTTGCGATAATATGTCGGACAAGCTCCATCTTGCCTTCTGCAGGCGCTTCGGTTTCAAAAAGCCCTGTATTCAGTTGATGCCACTTGATTTCAGTTTGTCTGCATGTGCTGGGAAGCTGCAGTATATTCTCTGCCTGCACCCGGATACGCAGAGGCAGCTGCGAGATTCGGCGCAATGCTTCGATCGATCCGTCGGCGATGATATTTCCCTTATTGGCAATGATCACACGCCCGACTTTGCTTTCGAGTTCCGTGAGCGCATGCGATGACATCAGGATCGTTGTGCCTTCCTGCCGCAAATGTTCGAGAATGTCATAAAAGCTCTGGCGCAACGCGGGGTCTAGTCCGGTTGTTGGTTCATCGAGCAGCAGCACCGATGGTTGACCTAAAAGCGCCTGAGCCAGTCCCAATCGTTGACGCATTCCCTTGGAATACGTCCCGACCCGTCGTTTGGCTGCGTCCGCGAGACCTACGCGATCAAGCAGTCCGGCAATCTGGCTTCCTGATACATTTTTAAGCCGCGCATAAAATTTGAGTGTCTCTGTGCCCGTCAGCGCCATATTGAAGGAGACATGTTCGGGGAGATAGCCGAGCTTCAGGCGGGCGGCAAAAGCTCCGGCTGCGGGATCGTCACCTAAAACCCGGATACTGCCTTTTGTCGGGCGAATAAGGCCAAGCATAAGCTTGATCATTGTGGTTTTGCCAGCACCGTTATGGCCGACAAGTGCGATATTCTCGCCTGCATTGAGCTGGAAGCTGGCATTACTTATGGCGTCGAAATTGCCATAGGTTTTCGTGACCTGATCAAGAATGACGGTCTCAGTCATCATTGTTTCCTTCTGCCAGGGCCGTTGGCTTGGATTGAGGGGGCTTCATAAGGGCATGGTTATCCACGACACCGCCCGGCAGGAGTGCAGGAAACTGTGTTTGTGCCCATCGGATCGTCTGTACGGCGGGGCTGTTGATCAGAATCTTGGCCTGAGGTGAGGTCCATAATACCTGGTCGATCAGATCATTCGGGCGATAAGGATTATCGGCAATGCCGTCGCCATTGAGATCAAATGCGGGATTGTCGCTCCAGTAATTGCCACGCCCTTCATGTGACCAGTCGAGATTGCGTGTGCCGACATATTTCACCTGATTGCGGTTGTTGATGAAGGCATTACCCGTCATGGTATTGCCTTCAGAACCGGCCGTGAAGTGAATGCCAATACTGCAATTTTCGAAACTGTTGTCGGTGAATTTGTTCTTGTTGGCATTATAGATGAACACGCATTTTTCCGGCCCTAGGCGCGTGGTTTCGCCCGCTCGCGCCACTTGCTGTTCTTCGGTAGGAAGGCCATGTTCGGCTTTCTGCACGCCGGCATCGAGCCAGCGGTCGATAGGCTGCATTCGTCCAATCACCTGATTGCCGGAAACCACCGAACTATTGGCATAGTTGAGCAGCAGACCATGATCACGATCGCCGTCGGAAATATTGTCCATCACCTTCAGGCGATTGGTGTACATGATGGCAAAGCCAACAGAATTGTTGCGCGAGATATTGCCGATGACTTCGCTGCGGTCGGTGTACATGTAATGCACGGCGAAGCGCACGTTTTCCATGAGGTTACCCTGGAAAACATTGTTCTTGCTGGCATTGGTGTAAATACCGTCGCGGCCATAACGGATTGTGTTGCCTATGACCTTGGCGCCCGGTGCATTCCAGATGGAAATGCCACTTCCTGTCTGGCTCATGCGCACACCGCGCCGCCCGATGACTTCATTATCCTGAGCAATGGAGTCGGCGGCACCATGCAGATATATGCCGTAGAGATTGTCGATCAGGCGATTGTTTTCAACACGTGCGCCCGTTGCAGTGCGGGCAACGAAAATACCGGAGTTCAGCTCTGGCATGTTGTTGCCAGAACCGCGCACCTCAATGCCTCGCACAATAACATTCGGTGCATTCACAAGGATCGCATTCCCTGTGCCTTGTCCGTCTATAACAGCACCCGGTTCTCCGATCAGCTCGATATGCTGATTAATCACGACAGCACCTTTGTGGGTGCCTTTGCCAAGCCGGAGGACATCACCCGGCTCGGCCTTGTTAATGGCCGCTTGCACACTTTCTCCTGCGGCCACATCGATTTGTGCTGCCATAACGGCAGAACTAAATCCAAGCGACAGGATGGTCGTAATACACAGAGAAAACGGCAAGCGGGGGATCGTCATGGTGTTTAGCTCTTCTTCGGTTCGACGAGCATACGGCCCTTCATTTCCATGTGCATGGCATGGCAGAACCACGAGCAGTAGTACCACCAGACACCCGGCTTATTGGCCACGAAGGTAACGGAGGCGGTGGCCTGTGGTGCCACTTCCATGTTGATGCCGTAATTGATGATGGAAAAGCCGTGTGTCAGATCGTCGATTTCATCGATATTGGTGATGTAGACGGTGACTTCATCGCCCTGCTGGACGGTGAATTCCTCCAGCCCGAAAGCAGGAGCGGCAGAGGTCATGTAAACACGAACCTTGTTGCCATCACGGATGACTTCGGAATCGATCATCAGATCGACGCCGTCGGCCTCCGCCTGTTTAACCGCATCGGCAAAAAATGGATCCTCACGGCTCCAGAGATTGACGGGGTTGATCTTGGAGCGATGAACAATCGTTGCATCATGCGGTTCTGCGAAGCTTGGACCATCATGGACAATCTCCATGGTTTCACCGGAAATATCGATCAGCTGATCGTTTTCGGGCTTGAGTGGGCCGACATTGAGATAGCGATCTTTCGAGAACTTATTGAGCGAAATCAGCCATTGTCCATCGGCTTCCTTCGTCTGCCCCATTGATGTGTGGTTGTGGCCGGGCTGGTAATGCACATCGAGCTTCTGACGGATCGGATCGACCTTCTCGCCCGCAAAGGCGCGCTTTGCATCTTCGATGTTCCACTTGCATATCTGGCTGTCGATGAACAGCGTTGTATAGGCATTGCCCTTGCCGTCATAAGCGGTATGCAACGGCCCAAGTCCCAGTTCCGGTTCTGCAACAACGGCATCGCGTGGTTCGATCTTGTCGTTGAAAAGATCATCGAATTTTCTGACGTCGAACACCGTAACGGTTGGTGACAGTTTACCATTGGCGACAATATGAATGCCGTCAGGAGCCGTATTGATACCATGCGGGCTGTTTGGTACCGGAATGTAACGGGTGAAGCGGGAGCCATGACGGCCGTCCACAACCGGCACGCCATTCATTTCCTTGAATTCGCCCTTTGCGACTGCATCTTCAATGCGCTTCAAATCAAATACAACAAGCCAATCCTGCTCGCTGCTCATCATCTCGGCAAGTGTTACGCCTTCTTCTGAATTGTAGCAGGTCGCAAAAGCATATTTGCCCTGGTAATCGCAATCGACGTTGTCGAGATTGCCATCAACCATTACCTGCCATGCGACTTTCATTGTATCGCCATCGACGGCGGTGAAAATCGCATGATATTGTTTGGTATCTGTGAGATTGCTGCCGTTGTTAGGAATTGGCACGCGATCTTCACCGTTACAGAAGACATAGCCCGTGCGTGGATATTTCTGCACGCGCAAACCGTGAACCGTGTGCTGGTTCGGCAACTGGATAATTTTATCGCATTTCATCACATCCAGACGGATACGACACACGCGCGTATTTGCCTTGTCATTGGCATAGAGATAACGGCCATCATAAGTGCCATCGGTGAAGGACAGATGCGGGTGATGCAGATCGCCATTCTGGAACACGCCGCCGCGGTCCTTCATGAATTCGCGATCTTCCGGCAACATTCCGTCACGGATGATCTTCAGGCTCTCATTGGTCTGCCCCCAGCCCGTCGCGCTGTCGCGATTGAAGACCGGGATACGCATCAGTTCGCGCATCGAAGGAAGCCCGACAATACGCACCTCGCCTGACTGTCCGCTGGAGAAGAAGACATAATATTCGTCAAGTTCACCAGGCTTGACCTCAACGCGGGCTGCATGTCCGCTGCCAGCTGCAAGTGCTGGTGTGCTTGTTCCGGCAAGAAGAGCACCACCGATGCCACTTGCGCCTGCGGCTGCTACAAATGCTGATGTACCCAGCAATTGCCGCCTGTTGAAACGGGATTTTGAGATTTCTTCTGTCATATTTCTCTCCTTAAGAAATTACGTTGGCGAACCGGAGCCCAGTTGGGCATCCAACGGTTGACCTTTGATGGAAATCACCGGCTTGGCAGGACCGCCGCCGCGTTCAGCAGCCGCAGAAAGCGGTGCATTGCGCGCGGCGAATTTTTCCCGTTTCACACGTACCTGAATCATATGTGGGCAGCGCTGGTCGTCCTGATAAAGCTCCTGACAATGCATGCAGTAAATACATTCATTCACATTGATCTGGCCTTCGGGATGAATGGCTTCGACTGGACATTCCTTGGCACAACGCTGGCAAGGTGAGCCACATTCGGGCCAGCGCTTGAGCCACTCGAACATGCGGATGCGTCCGGGGATCGCGAGGGCAGCTCCAAGTGGGCACATGTAGCGACAGTAGAAACGCTCGATGAAAAGGCCGGCTGAAAGCAGCGTCAGAGCATAGATCACAAACGGCCATTCGCGTGAGAACTTGAGAATGATGGAGGTTTTGAAAGGCTCTACTTCAGCGAAGACTTCTGCGAGTGCCACCGAGTAGAGTGAAAGTCCGAACAGCCCCAAGAATATGATGTATTTGATGGGCCACAGGCGCTCATGCAGTCCCCATGGCAGTTTGACCTGTGGTATTTTCAGCCATTGCGCGACATTGTTGCTGAGTTCCTGCAAGGCACCGAACGGGCAAAGCCAGCCACAAAATGGCCCACGGCCCCAGAATAAGAGTCCCGCAGCGACTGATGCCCACAGAATGAAGATCAACGGTGATGTGAGGAAAAATTCCCAGTTAAAACCGGTAATCAGCGAATTGGTAAAAGTCAGAACATTGACCACCGACAATTGCGCGTTGTTGTAAAATCCAAGCCAGAGCAGAATGAAAAGCAGATAGCTGCGTCTGACCCAGACGAAAATGCGAGGACGCGCGACAAGACTATTTTGGAAGAAGAAGATTGCGACCAGAATGAAGATTGCCAATCCGGCGATTACTACATTGACGCGGTTCATCTCCCACATTTTTACCCAAAGCGGGCTACTGTTGCCAAAAATATCGGATGCTGTTGCCTCTCCCACCGGCTGCGGATGGCGCGGTGCATCGGAGGCAGATGCTGGCTGCACGGGTACAGGAGCTGGCCTGGCGAGCAGATAGCGTTCCGGCAGGCTATAGCCCAAATCATAGCTCAGATTAGCTTTGTCACGCGCACCAAATCCGCGCTGAACGAGAAGCTGTAAATCCCATGGCTTTGTGACATCGAAGGCAAAACCTGCTGGCACGCGGAAGAGCGCAATTTCGCGCAATTGCGGTGCGCCATCTGCTTCAATGTCACCAAGACGCGTGTGATTTTTGTCGCGGAAGCGAACGCCTTGTCCGTCCTGCAAAAGTTCTATGCGATCGAAAATTCCGCCGCGCACGTAGCCTGATCCCTTGAAGGAATAGGCGCCGTCACCGGCAACCAGAATGGCCTGCTCACCAGGTTTCAGCTGTTTTTCTAACCGTTCATAACCGTCCTTACCAAGCAGGCTAATCCCGATGCCGGGCACGGAAACAGGAGCGGCATAAAGTTCAATGAAGTTGTCTTCAGGGTTGGAAGTCTCTGCGTTGTTTGCAGCCTGTTCATGATTGGCGTCGCGAAAGGCTTGGCTGACCTCGCCGACATTGAGTTTAAGGCTGCGAACCGATCCGTCACCAATGAGCGTCTGCCAATCTTGCGGTTCGCGCAGTTCCATATTAACGGCCCGCGGCGCATCAACGCTTGCGGCAAACACAGGCGTATTTCCCAACCGTCCGCTGCGAATAAGACCCACAGCCGAGCGCACAATACTATCACCCATCACAAGAACCGTGACCGTGGCACCACTGACGATCTCAACCTGTGGCGGCTTTGCCTTGCCTGCTGAGACCGCAGCCAGATCGCTGTTCACGAGAGAATTAAGGGCTGCAACAACCTTGGCTTCGGGGATGCCGATCAGGACGATGGGCTCTTTGTGATCCACCAGTTTGATGCCGCGAATGACACCTTTGGTATCTATTCCAACAAGGATGCGGATCGGCTTACCGGAATAACCAATCGAACTGGTGAAATCGGAATTGAGATACACGTAGCCGAGGAGTTCTCCGCCCTTCGTCACAGGCGCAATCGGTGGTTCACCAACAGGTTGGCCAACACTTTCTGCTCCGGGGAATACCTGCGAGACTTCCAAAGCGGGAAGGTATTTTTGCAAATCGGCGGAATTGGCATTAAAAGTGAAAAAGATGATCGTCAGCAGTGAGCTAAAGAATAAAGCCAGCCAACGTGCTGAATTGATTTGTTTCACGCTGGCCAATTCTAACGGTGAGTTTTGTAGCTCCGTTTCGCCATATGTTTTGGCGCAATAGCCTGTTGTATAATTTCTCACTTCGACCTGCCCGATACCCTCTTCAAAGAAGAGTTTTATTGGTGTTGATACATACCAATAGGCAGGGAGAGTTCTTTGTTGTGGAGCAAATTAGCAGTTTTAGAGCGCCGATCTTGCCGCTATAGCTGTGGAGCCTTAAGAGCTTGTATGGCTTGAGGTCCAAGCGGCTGATTGGCGTTTTTGATGTTGATCCGCCATGCGGTTGACGCATATTCTATATATCTATCCAGTTTTGCAGATGTGTTTTACGTATTTTGGGTATGGGTATTCGTGTGCATGGCTCACTCCCGTAGTACATCACAGCTTGAGAGACGCACTCAGTCTTGCCGATGTTATTTCGCTCATATGTTCTGGATTGAATGTGCGTTAGGTTGATCGCTTTGCAGATTTTTACAAAGTCCTTGGTTTTTTTGGCAGACGCATTCGTCAATAAGCATCGGCTTGACGGCGATGCCGAGACTGCACGCATAAGCCAACGCAGTTCTAATAAGGCTATGGCGCTGACGCCTTTCGGAATCCACGGTAAATTCTATCCAATCTCCTCTGGAAAGAGACTGCGTTAGTTTCTATCATAGTGCTTTAAACGTAACGCTCTGGGGACGACTTTGTTATTTGAAATCATTACAGTGATACTGCTGACTGTCCTCAACGGTGTCCTGGCGATGTCAGAACTCGCAGTTGTTTCCTCTCGTCCTGCACGATTGCGTGTTTTGGCCGACAAAGGCAGTGCGGGCGCAAGCATTGCAATTGAACTTACTGAAAATCCTGGCCGCTTTCTTTCAACTGTCCAGATCGGAATTACGCTGGTTGGGGTTCTTTCCGGTGCATTTTCTGGTGCTACACTTGGTGCGCGTCTGACCGGCTGGTTGCTCAGTCAGGGTGTATCTCCAACATTCGCCGATGCACTTGGTGTCGGTTCAGTGGTTGTTGTGATCACCTATTTGTCGCTGATTGTCGGTGAACTGGTTCCAAAACAAATTGCCCTGCGTGAACCCGAGGTTATCGCAAGCCGCGTCGCACCGACAATGAAGATGCTTTCTAAAATGGCTGCGCCGCTTGTATGGTTATTGGATACGTCTGGTCGTCTTGTCCTCAAGCTGCTTGGACAGTCAGGAAAAACCGGCGACGGCGTGACCGATGAAGAAATCAAGTCTCTGCTGGCAGAAGCGCATAGCACGGGCGTTATTGAAACAGAAGAATCCCGGATGATCGCAGGCGTCATGCGGCTGGCTGATCGTACTGCTCGTGGATTGATGACACCACGTCTTGATGTAGAATTGATCGATATTGATGATAATATGGAGGAAATTCGGGAGCAATTGCAACGGAGCAGCCGCTCCCGCCTGCCTGTACGCGGCGAAAATTCCGATGAGATCATTGGTGTGTTGCAGGCTCGAGACTTCTTCAACCAGCTTTCAATAAAAGGCAGCGTCAGCATTCGCGAGATCGTGAAAGACGTACCCGTCGTTTCAGACTTTTCAGATGCGCTGGATGTGGTCGAAGCTATTCGTGGCACCCCAACCCACATGGTTCTGGTCTATGATGAATATGGCCATTTCGAAGGCGTAATAACTGCGGGTGACGTAATGGAAGCCATTATCGGCGCTATGCAGGAAGATCACTTTGAGGAAAAGGCGATAGTTCGCCGCGCTGATGGTTCTTATCTGGTATCAGGTTGGATGCCAATTGACGAATTCTCTGCATTTCTCAACTTTGAAACTGATGAAGACGCCGAATATAACACGGTTGCCGGCCTTGCACTCGAAGAGTTCAAGCACCTTCCCGAAGTAGGTGAAATCTTCATCAGAGGTGGCTGGATTTTCGAAGTCGTTGATCTGGATGGACGCCGTATAGACAAATTGCTTGTGTCTGCTGAACACCCGACCAGCGACTTATTTCAAGTAGCGTAGAAATTGCCGATGGCTATAATCACGGCAAATGCGCCCGCATATGCGACCCAGAACATATCGCTGTCAATGAAGCGCGTGAATGTCATTCTCAGATTGTTTTTGCTACACATCGCTATACTCGCCATGCGAAAAATTCTCCCAGCCACCCACTATTTAACATGATACTATTAGTCAAGTTTAATTATGTCGTATCACCTGATTTTTCGGGGTTCACAATATTGGTCCCTGATCTGAATTGCTTGCGGGTTCACCGAATGAGAGTTTGATCTGGTTTCCCGGTTTCCTAGTTTGATGTAGTTTTTCCAAAAACCATTTCGCAGTTTTTGGGATACGCTCAAAAAGCCGTTGCAGCATTATGGCAATTCGTGAAATGAGTTGAGCGATAGCAAACTTCCTGCAAGAATCTCTCGCAACCACTATGCATGCTAAAGGCCAGTTAATGAACGAGAATTGGGCATCTGTCGATGAAAGTCTGGAACGCGCGCGCGTTGCCTGGCTCTATTTCATCGGCGGCCAGACCCAGCAGGAAATTGCGCAGCAGCTCAATATAACCCGTTTGAAGGTCAACAAGATCATTGGACAAGTCCGCGAGTCCGGGCAGGTGCACGTTAATGTGAGTCTTCCGCTCGTTGACTGCATTGAGCTCGGGGAAAAAGTTGCCACGCGCTACGGCCTTGCTGAAGCTGTCATTGTACCGGATATTGACGATTATCTTGAGCAAAAGCGTGTTGTAGGTGAAGCTGCCGGTACAATGACGAGCGAGCTTATCGCGGGCCGCGACATGGGCGTGGGGATCGCATCGGGCAGGACGTTGAGCTTTGCGGTTCGCAGTCTGCGCGCGCGACCAAAACCTGAAAGCTGGGTCGTGGGTTTGACAGGTGGTGTCACTAGCGGTTCATCGACCAATACATTCGAGGTTGCCACAGCGCTTGCACGCGCTCTGGGCGTCGAATGCCACTATCTGACCGCGCCTATCTATTGTGCCAATAAAGAAAGCCGCGAAGCAATCCTATTGAGTGACGAGTTAACAGATGTGCTGGCGCGAACAGAAATCGCCGATATTGGGCTTGTATCGTGTGGGCCGCTCAACTCTGAAACGTCTCTGACACATATCCGGGTGGTGAAAGATAATCTCGACGCCGTGCTCAAATTGGGAGCTGTCGGCGAATTTCTCGGATATTTTCTGGATGCTCAGGGTAAGCCCATCGATCATTTTCTAAATGACTCCATCATTGCCTTACCACCAGATAAGCTCAAGCTTAAGCCTGCCTCAGTTCTTGTCTCCGGTGGGCTTAATAAAATTCCTATTATCCGAGCTATTCTGCGCGGGGGGTATGTCAATCGTCTGGTTACAAATGAAGGTGTTGCCCGCGCATTGCTGCAGGGACCGAGATAGGGCTCATCCTTGGCCAGCACGGCATCTTCTTTGCCGTGACAGTCATCGTCGACACATTCGCGTTCAATTGAAAGCTTACCATATAAACGATCGACTCTGCCAACTGCACTGGATCAATCGTTAGCTCTGAAACCAGGCTTTCGTTGGCCTGTATCGCTTGGGGTGCGATTGTCTGCGTCATGTCGTTTGCGGCGTCGCAAATATCAAGTGGGCTGCAAGCAATATCAAAGGTCGTGTCGCAAAAATTCAAAGTGAAACGTTTGAGTAGTTTGGGACTGAAGTAAATGACCCAGCAGTGAACAGCGGAATGATGCAGATCAACATAGCGCCGCGTCATCATTTTCTTCATATTGAGCAAGCTTTGATTATAAGCCAGCTACCAATGAACACGAAGAAGGATGACAGACTTTTCCCAATGGCGAGTTTTGAGCGTCGAGAATACTCAGCAGCTTAAAAGCTCCAAAGATTTCAAAATCATCTTTGATGAAACGTTTTCAACACAACTATTATGATTCGTATAAAAATTGTGATCTTCATTGAGTAACAGAAGCTTTTTGAAGCAAAAATAACTTTCTTTAGCCCGCTGAATGTCCACACCAATTAAAATTCAGAGTTTTGACGTATACTTAAAATGAAAATATAAAAAATTACATGACAATAATTTCATATAATTTTATCTAAAAATACAATTTTTTATTTAAAAGGCGTCATAAGAAAAAATATAGCATATTATATTAATTTATTATTAAAAATAGACATATATAATAGTTGTATACATTAAAATAACATCATATTAGTAAGAGTGTCAATTCTATCTAAGAGCCTGTTCCAAAAAGGATTGAGCGATTTCAGTAGGTTATGATTCAATCGGATTGCTTACA